>CBDCCU010000001.1:0-307500 GCA_965214955.1 Aliikangiella sp.
AGACAAAGCGCAAGCGGGTGACATTATTGCGGTTGTTGGTATGAAAAACGTACAAACTGGTCACACTTTATGTGATACAACCCATGTACTTGAGCCTATGGTATTCCCAGAGCCAGTAATCTCTATTGCTGTTAAGCCTAAAGATAAAGGTGGATCAGAAAAAATGGGTATTGCTATCGGTAAAATGGTTGCAGAAGATCCATCATTTGTTGTTGAGTCAGATGAAGAAACTGGTGAAACCATTCTTAAAGGTATGGGTGAGCTTCACTTAGATATTAAAGTTGATATCTTAAAACGGACTTACGGTGTTGAGTTAGAAGTAGGTAAACCACAAGTTGCTTACCGTGAAACCATTACTCAAGCTATTGAAGACAGCTACACCCATAAGAAACAATCAGGTGGTTCTGGTCAGTTCGGTAAAATTGATTACCGCATTAAGCCAGGCGAGCCAGGCACTGGTTTTGAATTTAGCTCAACCGTTGTTGGTGGTAACGTTCCTCGTGAATTCTGGCCTGCGGTTGAAAAAGGCTTTAAGAGCATGATGGACGAAGGTGTTTTAGCAGGTTTCCCAGTACAAGATGTTGAAATTGAATTATTCGACGGTGGATTCCACGCAGTTGACTCATCAGCAGTAGCATTTGAAATTGCGGCAAAAGGCGCTTTCCGTCAATCAATTCCAAAAGCTTCACCACAATTAATTGAGCCAATTATGAAGGTTGACGTTTTCACTCCAGAAGATCACGTTGGTGATGTTATTGGTGACTTAAACCGTCGTCGCGGCATGATTAAATCTCAAGAAGCTGGCGTAACCGGTGTTCGTATTAAAGCTGATGTTCCACTATCAGAAATGTTCGGCTACATCGGTCACTTACGTACAATGACTTCGGGTCGTGGTCAATTCTCTATGGAATTCTCTCACTACCTACCTTGCCCTAACAGTGTTGCAGAAACTGTTATTGCAGAAGTTAAAGAACGTAACGAAAAGAAATAATTAAGTTTTAATTAAAGCTTTTCAAATACCCCGCTAGTGAAAACTATCGGGGTATTTTTTTGCTATATTATTTAAAGTAATGCTAAAACAGATCATTCAACACAATAAGCTAGTTGAAGGAGAACGGGTATATATTAATTTATATTTTTCTCAATGCATTCATCTGAACAAAAAGCTTCATTGGATCATTGCTGAGAGAATGAAAGAAATTGAAACGTTGATAAAACCTCAAAGCTTCCTCATCTAAAACATCAAGAATTAAACCATGAGCTGACAAACCTTTATCACATAACCGAACAGCGTGTCTTAGAGCGTAAATCAATGATTTTTCACCTAACCCTTTACCTTGATGCTTTAAATCTACAGCTAGTCGCGCTAAAAGTACCATTGGCAAAGGATATCTTGGTAAACTTTCCTTGGCTGGGATCTCCGCTCTATAAATCGTTGATGCCGCTAAAGTATAATAAGCAGCGATAGGAATCTTTCCTTTTGAAGTTGAGCGCTCAGGCAACACAAACGTTCTACTTAAGCCTTGTTTGCCGTGTTTTACGGCAAATCGAGATAAAAACAAATTCATCTTTGGTTTGCCACAGTCAAAGATATTTATTAAATGTTCAGTTTTGTCTATTGCAACAAATGACTGACATAACTCCAATTAAAAACCCTCTTTGTCGAGTCGATTAGCAGCATCTATTATTGCTTTACTTGGCTCATGCTCTCTATCACAGATCGCAATGAAGTTATCAAACTGCTGATTGGTCAGTTGAATTTCAGAATATGATTTTAGTGTTTTAGGTGCATCTTCTTGAACTAAACGAACTAAATATTCAGTGAGGGTAACACCGCTTGCCATTGCTGCACGTTCTGCTAACTGTTTGATTTCAGGCATAAACCTAGCCTCAACCCTTTCCTTTTTTCTCAACATAACTTTGAACTCTAATTATCAATAGTTAACAACAAATATATCATACGGCTAATAGACGTACAAATGAGCTTTTCTTATTAAATCTCTATATTATTAATACTACGCCATTTTGTTGATATTAGACTTTAAGTGTATTAAGTGAAACAAATTCAAAGGCAGTCATGGTAATCTAAAAAATAAACTCTATCGGCTATAGTTTTTTAAGTTGGCTTATTAATTGATAAATAGAAATTGTGTAGGAGAATTTAGCGTAAACCCTTCGACAAGCTCAGGGCGAGCGAGGGAGTTAAAATATCCTTCGATAAGCTCAGGATGAACGGGGGAGTTAAAGTGCCCTTCGACAAGCTCAGGGTGAGCGGGGGAGTTAAAGTGCCCTTCGACAAGCTCAGGGTGAGCGGGGGAGTTAAAGTGCCCTTCGACAAGCTCAGGGTGAGCGGGGGAGTTAAAATACCTTTCGACAGGCTCAGGGTGAACGGGAGTTAAAATATTTTTCAACAGGTTCAGATTGAGTGGTGAGTTAGTGGTATTATTGATTAATAAAGCGGTAAAAAACTAAATTCAACTTACCTTGAAGTGTTAAACCCAAAAGCAAATTAACCTCCATCCCGTTCTCCCTGAGCTTGTCGAAGGGTAAGCTATTGCTAGTAAATACCTGTTTCTTCATCGACTCCACACAAAAAGTTCGCCTAAAACAATGAGAAGATAAATGATAAAAGCCTGGGGTTTCGTTATCAACTAATTCAGAACGTCTAATTGCCATGGTTTGTCCTTCGAGTGATAGAGGAATTAATCATGCTAGAACAGGCAAGTAAACACAATCAGCATAATCAGCAATTGTTGTGAGAGATTAGTTATTGTTGGTGTGGGTGATTGTGGGTATAGTGAATGCTTGGAAATTTGTGATATTTAAGGGAGATTTTCAATGCGAATGTTACTGATATTAGGTTTATTCGTAATTTCAGGTTGTGCAACAAATTTATCTAAAATTGCTGTAAACCCAGATAAAGCAACAATTGTTGCATACAGTGATTCATCAGCAAATATACTAATGCCATTATCCACTACAAATAAAACAAGAATTGAAAAAGTTAACGGTAAATCCGTTAGTAATTTCTTTAATGATACAGACGTTATTGAGGTTGATCCTGGAGATGTATCTGTAGAAATTAGTTGTCATATTTTGCATGGAGCTATAAATGTAGATTCCAAGGAGATTCATAACCTTAGAGTAGTTGCAGGTAAAAGATACATTTTTAGAGCAAGTTTACATAAAGAAAAAGGTTGCTCGACAACTTATAAGGTTAATTAAATATAACTAAGCGCTGAACAAGACAATATTGATCGTCACTAATTTTGGATCAAAATTATCGGCAGCTGGTATTTTGCTAGTTAGTTAAACGTTAGGCTAATATAGAGAGTACGAATAATTTTATGGAACAAGAATATATTTCAGGAATGGGTAAAGAATCAGTTGTACCTGATGAAATTAAAGGCTGGAACTGGGGAGCCTTTTTACTCAATTGGATATGGGGTATTGGCAATAGCACATTTATAGCTCTTCTTATGTTTGTGCCGTTTGTGAATTTTGTAATGATCTTCGTTTTGGGAGCTAAAGGAAATGAATGGGCGTGGAAAAATCGAACTTGGCGTGATGTGGAGCACTTTAAATCTACACAAAAGAAATGGCGGAACGCAGGTTTAATTTTCATATTCATTGTCTTACCTATCATAGTAATTTCGGTGATGAGCATGATGAAAGGTGAAGCTTATCAATTGTCATTAGACGCAGTTAGAACTTCTCCAGAGGTAATATCTTTAGTGGGTGAAAATCTAGAGCCTGGTCATTTTGTATTAGGAGAGATTTCATATTCTGGATCAGGTGGTATGGCAAACTTAAACTACTCAATTGAAGGTTCTAAATCTGAAGCAGAAGTCTATGTTTATGCCACTAACTTGGCTGAGCAATGGGAGTTAAAAGAACTTTTGGTTGTGGATAAAGAAACAGGACAGAAAGTAGTTGTTCTGACTCAATCAGAATAATGTCTAACAAGATAATAGTTCGGAATTTTAAAAGCTTAAAAAAATACCCCATTGGCAAAAACCTTTGGGGTATTTTTTGTTTGAATCACCCGCTAAAATTTATCAATTGGCTGGCTAGTGCCTAAACCCACACCATAAACAATTGCATTTAGTAATAGTCGATTTGTCGCCAAAGTTGAACCACGGAATACTGGCTGACCTGCAAATAAAATCACCTGTCCGCGTCCTTTTCGTTCTCGGGTTAAAAAGGCAGAGTTGGCAATTCTTTGGCTAGCCTCTGGCCATAATAAGCCGCTCATTCTTAGCTTTAGTTCATATTCATCGGGCAATGTTGACCAGCCGACTCTTCTTTGAACATCTTTATCTTTAAAAGAGGCAACCAGTTTATCCCATACGCTTTTATCCATTTTTTGATAATGCCCTAAGCGCACTGCCGACTGTACTCCATCGGCTGCCATAAGTACTGGGTTTGATGAAACTAGCACTGGGATCACTTCTGGCGTGCCAAAAGTTAGCCAATGCTGTTGATCGGTTCTTGCTGCAACCATTGCGCCCGACGGAGAGAACCTTGCTAACCACTGATTTTGCTTTTTAAGTTTTTTAGCGCTCATTGGCTTGGCATTATTACTCCAAGGGTATTCAATTTCTTCAAACGCATTATGTTCCCAAGCTTTTTCGACTTGCGGATATTCTTTTTGCATCGATAACCATTCTCGCTGTAATGCTAAGTCGTAGTTTTCAATATTGTCGAATGAATCAGATAACTGCCTTACTCGGCTAAACTTGGCTTTAGGATCGGTAAATGAACCGATTGATCCATCGACAACTATTAAACTACCACCGCCTTCTACCCAAGTATTAAGCATTGAAATAGCGCGGCTGCCTAACTGACCATAAAATCGATCAGGAAGAATTACTGTGTTATAACGTCTTAAGTCGGTAAAATTTAGGTTAGTGACATCAATATGCGAGTGACGAATACCTAAGTTAGAGTCTATGCTGTGCCAAATAGCACCATAGTCATAAAAGTTAATACCGCTACCGGTAATAATGGCGACTTTGGGCTGTTTAAGTAGTCTAAAATGCGAGCCACCAATATCGGGCAAATCACCTTCACCTAAACCTTCACCAATGGCTTTTGCCGTTACATTCATTTCTTTGGCAGTTGTTTCAATTAGCTCGTCTAAATTGCCATTAAAAAATTCATTATCGTACTTATGCACAACCACTGAGCCTCTGGGCATTTTGGTGCCATCTAACTCGGTTTCCTTGTCGATTATGCGAAGCGTAACACCGCGCTCCATAAGTCTTGCGGCAAAGCCAACTGAGGAATCATCTTCACCGTTAACCGTATAAGCAATGCTGTTGGCTTTTTTAACGATAGGCTCTTGCGTTTTTGGCGCTTTATAAGGTTCGATATTTGAGTTGATAAAGCTAGGAATGGTATAAGCTTCAACGCCATGCATCATGGTTAAATTCCATGCTGTGGTGTCGTACATTAAGCTAGAGCCATCGCGCAAAACTTTTTGTCTTTCTTCGATTAAAACTTCATCTAAAATTTTCGCATCAAACTCTAAAATGGCTGAAATTAATCGTGCTTGAGATTGGCGATTACGAATAATAATTGTGCCTTTAGCTAGCTCGGCTTTTACTGTGTCGCCAAGCTGATTAACCGCATTAGAAAAGCTCATGGCTTTAGTGGTTTGATGCACTTCAAAACCTTGAAGCTCCATTAAATTTACAAATCCCGCAATTCGTTTTTTATTTTCATTGACCACAATCGCAAATGTTTGGTTAGCATAAGGGCTATTAGCAGAAATCATCTTACGCTTATCTGCAACAAAATCTTGGTACATTTTTTTAGAATGTTTAGCCAAGGTTTTTAAGTTTGCCATGGTGCTCACTAATTGATGGTCAACCGATTCGCGGTAAGTTACTATTCTGCCATTACGTTGCATTACTCCGTCTTCAGCGATTCTGGCTTGTTCATAAAGAATATGAACACTGCCTCTAAACTCGGCATAGCTTGAATAACCGGGATATAAATTTTCGAACCATTCACCGGTAAAATAAGGCCAGCTTTTTTGATCAAAAGCACGGGCTTGATCATTGGCAAATACATTGCCCCATTTTTTAGTATGCTCGGCTAAATTTTTATTAATTGGCTCGCGTGCAGGCGCAAAAAGATAAGAAGACTGTGCGCCCATTTCGTGTCCATCAATCATTAATTGCGGATGCCATTCATTAATTGCTTTTACACGACCAATTGTTTCAGGGTGAACCCCCAAAATAAAGTCACGGTTTAAATCAAACAAATAATGATTAGTTCTACCATAAGGCCAAACACCTGTATGCAAAAGGGATTGATCATCAACACTAGGTGCAACACCACGGCTTTGTTGCAAAACCTTGGTAAAGCGCGCACGACCATCAGGGTTCATTAATGGATCGATAATAATTATGCTTTGTTCTAGCAATGTTTTAATGTCATCTTCTTGCGAGGCAATTAAATGGTAAATAGCTGCTAATGAAGCATCGGCTCCTGAAGACTCATTGCCATGAATGGAATATGCCATCCAAGAAATGGCCGGCAAGCTATCAATAATTTTCTTTTCATCAGCACTTGATAAGTCAACAGGGTTAGCCAGCTTATTGATCCCAGCTTTTATTTCGTCCACTTTGGCTAAATTTTCGGGTGTTGAAATAATCGCATAATAAAGCGGTCTATCTTCATGTGAGCGGGCATATTCAATCAACTTAATTTTATTGCTTTGCCCTGCCCAAAGATTAACCGATTGAGTAATTTGTGCAGGTGTTGCGGTTTTCTCACCCACAGGAAAACCTAAAATAGAGTTAGGTGTTGCTATGGATTCATCATATTTGCCGTTAAGCAATTTTCCTTGATATTTTAAGCCCGTTAAATTAGTTGGCTTCATTTTTATACCGGCAAAAGCCGAGCCTGAAAGTATGAGAAGCGATGCAGAGAAAACAAGCGATAAACGCTTGCTAAAGCGAAGAAGAGAGCCCATGATTCACCTTTGTTGTTAGCATTATTGGCAAAGACAGTAGCACCAAGGGTTATTTGAGTCAAACGAGTGGAAATTCAATAGTTTTTATACTTTAAAAAATAGCCTTATCGTCTAATGAATGATTTACTTAATCTACTATTTTAACAATTAATAAATACCCATTAAAATTGATGTCGAACTCAAGTTTCTTAGATGCCTTTTTACGAATAGCTACAGGTCGCAGTATTTATTCAACCTATTTTTTAGTTGTATTAATGATAGTGGCTCCTGCTGCTTTTTTTACCGATTATATTTGGTTAGATAACCTCGCTTGGTTGATGTTAGTTATTATTGGCTTTTTTGTTTTAATTACAGGCTTTGTTACCCGTAGTGATGCCGCAAAGAGCTTTCGCTGGCCGCGAGTAGAAGCCAAATTAAAAAACGCTTCATTCAATATGCATTCATCAAACGGTTCAATTAAATACTCACCCAAAATTAATTGCACTTTTAAAGTAAAAGGAAAAGAATATAACGGCACCGAATACGACTTTAGCGCCAGCTACACCAGCAAAGAAAAAGCCCAAGAAAAAAATGAAAAAATAAAAGCCATGTCGCCACTATTAGTGCATTACAAACCAGAAGATCCATCAATTAGTGTGATTTATCCGGGTACCCATTTTGTGCATTATTTAAGAGTTATTACTGGAAGTGCAACGATTATTATTGCCGCGATGAGTTGGATTGGGGTTATTCATTGGGGGTGAGTTAATGCAAATACTTTGATTTATTAACTCTATGCATCTATCAATTTACTATTTTGCTCAACTAAGACAAACAAAGCAATTGATACCGATTTTCAAGAATATTGATGTAGAACGCGTATATATCTTTACAGTATTAAGTAATAGCAAATTATTTAATAACATTAATTTACCTTATTAAATTCTCAGGTATCATAAAGCCCTAACTTCTATCACATAATAAATTTTCAAAGCTAAATAAAATATTCGGCAATAAAAGTGAATTCCATGAAATTACAGCAACCATCACTATTAAAAACAAGTTCTTTTATTAATGGGCAATGGCTATCGAGCGAACAGTCTTTTGCGGTGACTAACCCCGCTAATCAAACCGAAGTGGCTCAGGTGGCAGAGGTAACTGTTAGTCAACTAGAAATGACAATTACTGCGGCGCATTTAAGCTTAAAAGATTGGCAAAAAACAACGGTTGATGAGCGTTCTTCTTTGCTTAAAAAATGGTTCGACTTAATTATGCAAAATCAGGCTGATTTGGCGTCAATAATTACTGCCGAGCAAGGTAAACCAAGAAGTGAAGCTATGGGCGAAATTGCTTATGGCGCAAAATATATCCAGTGGTATAGCGAAGAAGCCAAACGAATTAATGGTGAGGTATTGCCTGTTAATCAACAAGGTCGTCGAGCAATGGTTTTACGAAGACCCGTAGGAGTGGTTTCGGCGATTACACCGTGGAATTTTCCTAGCGCTATGATTTTAAGAAAAGCCGCGCCAGCTTTGGCGGCGGGTTGCTCATTTATTGTTAAACCTTCTGAGTTAACACCATTATCGGCACTAGCACTGGCTGAGCTTGCGCATCAAGCAGGTATTCCTGCTGGAGTATTTAATGTGGTGGTTGGCAGCTCGGCACAACCTATTGGTGAGTTTTTAACCACTCATCCTAAAGTGAGTAAATTTAGTTTTACTGGCTCTACCAATGTTGGTAAAAAACTTTTAGCGCAATGTGCTTCAACGGTTAAAAAAACCTCAATGGAGCTTGGTGGTAATGCGCCTTTTATTGTGTTTGATGATGCTGATTTAAACCAAGCGGTTAAAGGGGCAATGGGTAGTAAATATCGAAATTCAGGGCAAACTTGTGTTTGCGCAAATCGCTTTTTAGTACAAAAGGGCATTTACGATGCTTTTGTTAACAAGCTTAAAGATAAGGTTGCCAAACTAAAAATGGGTGAAGGAAATCAAGCTGAAGTTAATGTTGGTCCATTAATTGAAAATAAAGCGGTAGAAAAAGTGGTAACCTTGGTTAATGATGCTTTATCCAAAGGTGCTAATGCCGTGTTAGGTGGCAAGCAAGTTGAACCCAATTCGCAATTTTATCCTCCAACTATTCTTACGGGTATTTCAGCTAATATGGACATATTTAATACTGAAATTTTCGCTCCAGTAGCTACCATAATTCCCTTTGAAACTGAAGAAGAAGCAATTAGTTTAGCCAATCAAACTGAATATGGGCTGTGTTCATATGTTTATACTCAAAATATGAATCGAGTATTTAGGCTGAGTGAATCGCTTGATTTTGGTATGGTAGGAATTAACGAAGGCGTATTATCGAATCCTGCTGCGCCATTTGGTGGAGTTAAAGAGTCGGGTATGGGTCGTGAAGGTGGTCGCTGGGGCATTGAAGAGTATTTAGAGACCAAGTATGTTTGCATTGGGGGAGTTGAATAATATGGAACAAATAACCTCAATTGAAGAGCTAGAATCACTCTATGGTGCGCCCGTTGAGCGTGCGCTTTGGAAAGAAATTGATTTTATTTGTGAGCATTACCAAAAACTGATTGAGGCATCGCCTTTTTTGGTTTTAGCAACCTACGGAGAAAATGGTTTAGATTGTTCCCCGCGCGGCGACCCTGCTGGTTTTGTTAAAGTGGTTAATAAAAAGCAAATTATGTTGCCTGATCGCCGAGGTAATAATCGGCTCGATAGCTTGAGAAATATTGTTAATAACCCGCAGGTTGGTTTAATTTTTTTAATTCCCGGGGTTGGCGAAACGCTGCGAATTAGTGGCAGAGCCAGTATTTTAGTAGATAAAGATCTGTGTGAGTCTTTTACCATTCAAAATAAGCCTGCAAGCAGTGTGTTGTCGATAGAAGTTGATAAAATTTATTTTCAGTGTCAAAAAGCCATTGCTCGTTCAAAACTATGGGATGAGTGTAGCAAGGTTGATAGAGCTTCATTGCCTAGCTCTGGTGATATGGCGCAATATTTTTCAGCCCTAAAAAATGTTGAGTTTGACGGCAAAGCTTATGATGTCAATTATGCCGAGTATCTGAAAAAGACGATCTATTAGTGATGAGCAATAAAGCGATTAAACTAGTTTTTTTAAGCTTAATTGCTTTATTGCTATCTGGTTGTTTAAGTTTATTCGCACCAAGTGTTGAACCCCAAAGGCTTAAGCTTAAAGCGGGGCAGTATCGGTTAGATCCCAAGCATACCAGCGTGTTATTTAAAATAGGGCATTTGAACCTTTCTACTTATGTTGGGCGATTTAATCAAATGGACGCCAGTTTAAATTTTAACCCATTACAAATGGATAAAACACGACTTGAAGCAACGGTTGAAATTGCCAGTTTAGATGTAAACGACAAACAGTTGAAAGAAACGTTGCTAAGTGATGACTGGTTTAATGTTAGTGCCTTTCCGCAAGCCTTATTAACAACGATTTCTGTTGAGCCTTTAACCGACAATATTTTTATTTTTAATGCGTTGTTAACTTTAAAAGAAAAATCATTACCCATTAAGTTAAAAGCAATATTTCACGGTGGTGCAGATAATTGGCTATCGGGATTTTATACTTTGGGTTTTTCTGCAACGGGTGAAATTAGCCGTACTGACTTTGGGATCGATAGCTATGTTCCACTTGTCGGTGATAAGGTTAAAATTGAAATTTTTGCCGAGTTTTTAAAACAAGAAGGCTAGGGTTTGAAAGGTCAACAGATTTTAAATGCTTTTTACATTAATTACGGTTACTAAATCATCAGTGACTTGCCACTGAATATCAAAATCATAAAGTGCAATAGTGTAAATTTTAGGATCTTGTGTTTGCTTTTTATAAGCAGGTCTTGGATCTTGGCTTAGCACTTCAACGGTTAAGTGGTAAAGATCAGGATATTGAGTTTCTAACTGAGCAAATTGCGCTTGCGCTTTACTGGAGAAAACAACGTTTAAACTTGACTCTGGTTTGGTTGAAGCAAAACCCGCGTTTGCTTTTTCGATTGAGTCTGAATAAGGAATATAGGGTTTTATATCGACTATGGGTGTTTGATCGAGCAGATCGATCCCGCCTACATGAATGATTATTTGGTTGTTACTTTGCTTTAACCCTAAAAAAGAAACCACCGAAAGACCTATTGAGTTTGGTCTAAAATTGCTTCGTGTGGCAAATACACCAAGTTTTTTATTACCACCTAGCCTTGGCGGTTTTACTTGTGGCTTCCAAGGTTTATTGTAAGTTTGGTGAAAAATAAAACTTAGCCATAGGTGACTGAATTGTTCAATGCCATTAAATGCCTCAATTTGATCATAAGGCTTATTAATCAGTATTTGACCCTTTGCATGAGGTGCTAAACCGGGTTGGCGGGGAATAGCAAATTTTTGTTTAAAAGGGCTACTAATGATCCCAATTGGGTTAATATTAAAAGTCATAGGCTTTGTTTAATTATACAAGTGAAAAAGGACGCAACAATGTCTAAGCATCATAAAATTAATTATATTGAGTTTCCAGCACAAGATATTGAAAAGACCAAACAGTTTTTTAGCCAAGTTTTTGGCTGGACATTTACCGATTATGGTGAAGAATATTGCGCCATTAATAATGCAGGCATTGATGCGGGTTTTTATTTAAGTGAAAACACTATGTCGAGCGATAATGGCAGCGCTTTAATTGTGCTTTTTAGCGACAGTTTAGAAACAACACAGCAATTAGTTATTAGCGCAGGTGGTAAAATCTGCAAGCCAATATTTGATTTTCCTGGCGGAAGACGTTTTCATTTTCTTGATTTAAACAACAATGAATTTGCGGTTTGGTCAGATCAATAGGTTTTAAATTATGCCAGCTCAATCATTAGAACAATTAAAACAAGCAAAAGCATTATTTGATTTGCCGCCAAGTCGTATGGGATCAAATTCCATTAAGTGGGATAGAACGCTCAAAGACAATAAAAACCTTATTCCACTGTCTATTGCCGATATGGATTTTCCTGCGCCTAAAGCGGTTACCGATGCCATTTTAAAAAGGGCAGAACACGGCATTTATGGTTATAGTTTTCGCACTCAAAGCTATATTGAATCAATCATCAACTGGTTAGCTAGTGTTCATGATTGGAAAGTATCTAAAGAGCAACTACAGTTTTATCCTAGTGGCACGGTGGCGGCCATTAATATGTTGGTTAAAGCCTTTACTAAAGAAAGTGATGAAATTATTGTACAAACCCCTAACTATCCTCGCCTTATTGATGCAGTTGTTACTAATGGTAGAAAATTAATTAATAATAAACTGATCTTAAAAGGTAATAATTATTTTATTGATTTTGATGATTTGCGTGCTCAAATTACGTCAAAAACTAAAATGCTGCTGCTATGTAGTCCTCATAATCCAAGTGGCAGAGTGTGGACAATTAAAGAGCTAACTGAGCTAGCACAAATATGCAAACAGCATAATATTTTAGTGGTTAGTGATGAAGTGCATGCCGACTTATTATTTAATGGTGTAACCCATACGCATTTTAATGCGTTGCCCAATGAAGTAAAACCGAAGTCAGTTACGATTATATCAAGCTGTAAATCATTCAATTTGGCAGGATTTCCGCAATCGACTTTAATTAGTGATGATAAAAATATTCAGGTGATTATTCAAAAGAATATTGATGATGCACAAATTAATTTGGATGGATTATTTTCTGCGGTAGCAACAGAAGCAGCATATAACAATGGATTGCAGTGGCGAAATTTATTAATGGAATATGTGTTAGATAATCGTAATTTTTTGGCCAATTTTCTTAAAAAAGAAATACCACAAATAAAGCTTGTTTCTGCTCATGCAACCTATTTGGCTTGGCTAGATTTTAGCGGGCTGAATTTATCACATCAAGCAATTAATAAAATACTCATAGAAAAAGCGCAAGTGGTGCTTTATGATGGCAAAAATTTTGGCTCGCAATGCGATGGTTTTTTTCGGCTAAATCTGGCTTGTTCACAAAAACTAATTAAACAAGCCTTGTTACAAATAAAAAAAGCATTTGGTGATATTTAACTACATTAATTGTTAGGGAAAGCTCTTGAAGGCTAGCGTATTTTTTAGAACTGCTCACAAATGGTTAGCATTAATTGTTGGTTTGCAATTACTGATTTGGTCATTTAGCGGGCTTTATATGACTGCGGTGAATATTGAGATTATTCATGGCGATCATTTAGTTAAAGAAAACGTAACGACGGCTATTCAGCAAGAACCATTAAGCAATTTTGCTAGTCAAAAATTAAACGCGCTATTAGATAACAATAAAAAAGTTGTTTCGGTTTCGATAGTGCAAACACCATTAGCGCCAGAAATACAAATAAAAACAAAATCTTCTCTTGTTAGAGTTAATCCTGCTACAGCAAAACAAAAAAAGCACTATAGTAAAAGCCAAATTATTGAATTAGCTAACTTTTATTATGCGGGTGATGCCAATATAAAGTCGGTACAACTACTCGAAAAATATCCTGCTGAACTTGGCGGAGCAAATCGCTCTATTTGGCAAGTAGAATATGACGATTGGCTAGTTTCTCGATTATATTTTGTGCCAGAAACTGGTGAGCTTAAGCGAAAACGAACTGACTTATGGCGACTATTTGATTTCTTTTGGATGCTACATATTCTTGATTTTGATACGCGCGAAAATGTTAATAATAATTTATTAACTATTGCGATAACCTTAAGTGTTTTGTTGGTGATTGCAGGTTTTTCATTATTGATTCTGCGATTAAAATCAGGGCTTAAACGAGGTAATAGCTTTAGAGCAAAACTGCAATGGTTGCATAAAGTTGTATTAATTGTTGTGAGCCTTCAAGTGTTAATTTGGATCGTTAGTGGATTAGCTTTTAACTTAATTTCGCAGCAAGGTTTAAATGGAAAGCATTTAGTTAAAAGTGCTGAGGTTAAATATTTTAATAAAGCTCAAATACATAATGTGCTACAAAAATTAATGCTGCTTTCAAATAAATACTCAAAGGCAAATAAAGTTGAAGCTAAAGTTTTTAATCAAAATCTGTTTTATTTTATTACCGATACCAGTAAACAAACAATATTAGATAATCAATTCCATTTAGCCGAGATAGCCAATAAAAAGATAATAACAAAAATGGTGAAGGATATTTATTTGGGTGAAGGTAAACTTCAATCGATTGAGCTAGAAAAAAGTCGAACTACCGAAAACCGAAAATATAAGCTACCCGTTTGGCGAGCAAATTTTGCCAGTGATAATAATGAAAGCATTTATTTTAATCAACAAGGTGAACTTTTAGGTGTTAAAACTGATCGCTGGCGTTGGTTTGATTTTTTCTGGATGCTACATATTATGGATTATACTGAAAGAGAAAACTTTAATAATGGCTTAGTTATTTTTGCCGCATTGCTAAAACTCATTGTTTGCTTGTCAGGAATATTGCTGTTGTATTTTGCTTTTAGCGCGCCAGCTAATCCATACAAGCAACAACTTAACAAAGCCTAACCCGAAAGTGCCCGCTGAGTTTCTAGTATTTTTATTTTTGCATCGGCAATAAACTTGATGCTTTTTTCAGGTGATAATTCATTATCGAAGCTTAACTTAATAAATGACGGTGTTTGATTAATTCTGGGCATAGGCTCGCGAGTTTTTCTGCCTAAGTAAGTGTGTAGTTTTGCCATTAAAACTATGTCAGTGAGGTTCACTTCGAGTTCGTCATTATATTTCCAGTTATTTCTATTTTTAGCCACAGAAACAAATTTGGATTCTAAGCCCCAGCGACTAAGAATTGTGCTACCTAAAGTGGCAGCATATCGATCAAATAACCACTGCATTGCTTGAGGCTCTTCAATAAGCTCAGGGTAAGTGCTAGCTTTTTCTATTAACGGTAAACAACCAATATCTTGTAGTAGCCCTGCTAAAATGGCTTCGTCGGGATCAAAATTTTGTTCAACGTGTTCGGCTATAACACTCGATACAGCTGCGGTGTAGGTACTGTCTTTCCAAGTGTTTTTAAGCCAATTAACGGCTTGTTTATTGGTATTTCGGTATAACGCTCTAACTGCAAATGTCATGGCGATATTTCGCGTATTTTCTAAACCCAAGCGCCCAATGGCTAAGTTCACTTTTTGAACACTTGTATTGCCACGATAAATCGGAGAGTTGGAAATTTGTAGAATATAGCCGCAAAATGCAGGATCAGATTCTGCAATTTTGGTGAGCTTATGAATATCGGTATCGGGCTTTTTGGCTTCATCTTTAATTTTTAGCCCAATTTCTGGCAAAGTAGGAAGCTTAAGGTTACCTGCCACCAAATCTTTATGAATTTGGATTAATATTGACTTTCGGCTCATATGATCCTCATGGCACAAAATGTTAATTCTCAGTTAAAAGTTTAGCTGAGTTTCTGCTAACATAAAGCAAACTATTTAATCTGTAAATCATTTAAAACAAGGAGCACTCTGTTGCCTTTATTACAGTCTTTATTTTGCTTCAAAGGATATGATAATGGCCGTCGCTTTTTAATCATTAATATTGCCTGTTATCTATTATTTATTTTACTCAGCAGCGCGCTGGCAAAAGCGCCAGTGTTATTGGCTTTATTAGTTTTAATTTGCACTCCCATTCTTCTTACTAGTGCCATTAGACGCGCACACGATGCTAATTTTGGACAATGGCTGTCGATATTGCCGATTATGGTGTTTTTACTCAATTTATTTGGAATAACTTATATTGAGCATATTGCAGCATGGGGATTGCTTATTTTAGCTATTTTTGTCACTGCGGGATTTGGCTTATTTTCACAGCCAGGTATAAAGCGTAATTTTCAGTATACTTTTGGATATTTTGGACCAATTGATTTTGCAGGCAATAAAAGTCAATCGTTTAAAGATTTTCAACGAATTGAGCCTACTTTAGCGGCGCAACAAAACGAGAAGCAAACTCATGGTGATGATCTGTTTTTTAATCAACCACTATGGCAGCAAGCGTCTGTTCATCAGCCGCAAAGTAACCAAAATATTGAAGCTTCACACTTGTCAAATTGGATTTCACAAAACCCAAAAGCATTAATTGGCGCGGGAATAACAATAGTTATTAGTATTGTTTTTGTGGGTTTACTACTAACCATGAGCGAGCCAGAGCAAACCACTGAGGAAACAAATAATAAGCCAGAAATTTTTATTAAAGAGCGAATTGCAAAAATATCAATGCCCGATAATTTTTGGGTAATGCTCGATCAAAATAATGCCCTAACCATTGCTTGGCAAGGTGATGTTAAACAAGATGGAGAAGTTTGGTCGGCACTTACGGGACTTGGTGATAATACCTGCGTTGATGTTTCATTTAACCGTCAACTTAAGTTTAGAGCCATGCAAGTTGAGGTAAAAAATAATGGTGATTACTATGCCGACTTTTCCCCCGTAGACACTAAAGCACTTGTTGAATCAATTGCCAAACGAAGTAACTTTAAGTTATGCGGCTATGAGTTTTCACTTAAAGGTACTCAGGCAAGATTAATGACTAATAATAAGTATCGAGGGTTTTTGATTGAGGAACTATAAAGCCAATTAAAAAAGCCCGCATAGCGGGCCTTTTATAGCAATGAGAATTAATTAAAAGTTTTAATTAAATCAAAATACACATACTGCCCTGCAAAATCATATCCTCCACTAGCACCAACTTGTGCGGCTAAAGGAATTTCATCTCCTAGTAGGTCATTTACACCAACAGACAACTTCATATCATCTTCAAATGTATAGCTTACATTAAGGTCATGAACAAAGTGACTATTAGTTACAGGTATACTAAAGCGCTCAGCTGTATGACCTCTAAATGAATTATAAAGTTTTTGACTACCTGTATAGTGTGAATTTAAGAAGATATTCCAGTTGTTAATACCATAATTGACACTAATATTATGGCGCCACTCAGGAACGTTAGCTTCACCAACGGCATCGTCAAACTCTAAGCTGCCTTCATCAGGTTGTGTAGCATTACGAATTACTTTTGTTGAAACTAGTCCAAAGTCTAAGTTTCCAAACTCTCCCATTTCTAAATGATATTTAGCATTAAAGTCAATTGCTTCATATTGAAATTCAGACACATTAACTTGGGTTAATAAGAAGCTGTCTATGAAAGGATCACTTGGGTCTGATGTGTCACGACTAAATAGCTCACAGAACTGATTATCTAAGCTTGCTGATTGGTAACAGCTGTCTAATATAAACTGTAAACTGGTACTTCTAATTGCCTCTTCAATGTCTATTTGAACATAGTCAGCTGAAATTCTAAAGTCGCTAGTTGGAGTCCACAATATACCATATACCAAGCTATCAGTTTGTTCTGCACCAAGGTTAGGGTTTCCGCCCTGTAATCCTGGTGTGTTAGAAGATGCGACGTATAAAAAGTCTGACGGAATTCCTTCAGCAGCACAATTAGATTGAATTTGGGCTAGGATTGAAGGATCTGTTATATCAGCTTGTACATCAGTGCTACATGGATCATTAAAGAATAAAAATGTTTGACTTGGTGCAGCAAATAACTCGCCAATATTAGGCGCCCTTAATGCTTTTGATTTAGTCGCTCTAATAGATAAACCATCAATTGGTTGATAGTTTAAGCCAACTTTCCAAGAATCATCACCACCAACGGTGCTGTAATCTGCATAGCGATACGATGCGTCCAGCTGGAGTAATTTTACCCCAGGTAAATCAGCAAGAATTGGGAATGAACTTTCTAAGTAAAGCTCACTAACATCATATTCACCTTGTTGATCTTGAATAGTATTAGAAAAAGTTAAGCCATCATTGATACGCTGATCAACATCGGCAGATGTTTCTTCTTTTCTGTACTCAAAGCCAAAGGCGAGTCCAATTCCTCCAGCAGGCAATTCAAAACCGAAGTCACTAGTGTTTGTTGAACCATTAAAGGCAAAAACTTCTTGTGTGAGATTGTGTTGCTCTAATGTGGTGGTTGAAACATAAGCCAAAGCTTCAGGGGATACGTTTAAGCCAAATAAGTTGATTGGAACACAGCCCGCTGCTGCACCAACAGAGTCTGGATCTCTACAAATAGGGTTACCATTTGAATCTGTCGTTGCATCAATGGCAGCGGCTAAGTTATTAACTAATACATCGCCACGGTTGAAAAGCTTTGCTGTAGTTTTACCATAGTTTACAGAAACATCATAGAGGATTCTATCGTCCCAGAAGCTACCGTCAAAACCAGCAACTAACCTTGTTGTTTTTCGATCTGCAAAGGTTGCACGAGCACCAATATCAACATTATCTCTTTCAACATAAAGTGAAGTAACACCATTTTCATCCATTAGCGCGCCAAGCTCAGAAGAAATAAAGGGGTTATCTCTAAGTATTTGCGTATTACCTCCAAAAGCAGAGAAGTTACTAAAGTCAATAAAGTGAGGTGTAAATGGATCTAATGTTTCTGAGTCTACGATTTTAGCTTCAGCGAAAAAGCGAGTTGAGTCACCAATTTCATGATGGCCGCTAGCACTTAATATCATTCTTTCGCCTTGGTTTCTTAAGTAATTAAAGTTGCCTAAACGAGTTCCGTCCCCACCTTGCCAGTTAAAGCTACCTGGGATTGGAGTTCCAGCATCAAACATGCTAATTGTGCCATCTGTGTATACATTCCAACCAATATCAAATGGATTATTTGATTCCTCACTACCAAATAACTGACCATCTACCCCATATACAACACCTAGAGGGGTAGAAAAAGCCCAAGCTCTATCAAAATAAGGAATAAAGTCTGGAATGCCATCTTCGGGGCCTGTGCTGTCAGGATTACGACCATAGGATGCATTAGGATATGGTCTGTCAGTTGCAAATACTGGGTCAAAATCATTCCAACTTAAGTTGACCATGATATTTCCTTCGCCTTGGTTTAGATCAGTTCCCCAAGTTATGCTGAAAGATTTGTCTGCTTCATCATTTTCTGTAAAGTAACCGCCATTTGCGTGTAGAGTAAGCCCATCAAAGTCGGTTTTCAAAATAATATTGATTACACCTGCTACAGCGTCTGAACCATAGATTGAAGAGGCGCCACCGGTCAATATTTCGACACGCTCTACCATATCTGTAGGAATGGTATCTATGTCAACCAGCGAACTTCCTTCAAATGAGCCGACATGACGTCTTCCATTGACTAATACCAAAGTTCTATCTGCACCTAGATCTCTTAAATCTGGGTTGGTTGCTCCATCTGAGCCCGAGTCAGTGCTTTTAAATGAAGTTAATCCAATTTGGGGTAACTCATAAAGAGCATCAGCTAAGCGTACTGCCCCAGTTCTTTCTAATTGTTCTGCGTCAAAAACAACCACAGGCACTGTTGCAGAAGCCTCTGGTGCATATATTCGAGAGCCAGTAATAATTAGTTTTTCTTCTTTAACGTCTTCTGGAGCTTCTTCAGCAGCAAAAGCATTTGTAAATCCAAAACTGGAAACACCGATAGATGTTATGAGAGCTGTTTTTACAGCACGATTTAGTAGGTTAAATTTAAACAGTGTTTTTTTCACTAGTTATCCCCTGGTTATGATGTACTAAATAAATGTAATTGTTTAGTTTGGTGAGATGATATATCTCAATTGTTGATATGTCAGAATCGCTGGAGCATTCTATTACTATAGAAGAGTAAATCAAGGTTTATTCAATAATTAATAAATGAATTGATTAAATTTAAAATAGGAGAGGTTAATTAGCTCTTTTTTAGGTTAAACCCGAGCCAAGTTAAGCCCGTCCTTTATCCATCTTTGGGTTAGTGCTTTTGCGTATTTAGGGTGACTTGCTAACATATCTTGAGCGCAGATATAAACATCGGGTAATAACTCGCTATCTCTAATAATATCAGCAAAACGATACTCTAGAACACCTGCTTGGCGTACACCAAGCACTTCACCTGGGCCTCTAAGCTCTAAATCTTTTTCGGCAATCACAAAACCATCATTAGTTTCGCGCATGGTATTCAAGCGCTTGGTGGCATTTTTGGATAATGGTGCGCTATAAAGCAGAACACAATGGCTAGCTTGGCTTCCTCTTCCTACACGACCTCGCAATTGGTGAAGCTGTGATAATCCTAGCCTTTCGGGGTTTTCGATAATCATTAAACTTGCGTTGGGAACATCAACACCAACTTCAATAACGGTTGTGGCAATTAACAGATCGACCTCGGCTTGCTTAAAGTTGTTCATAATTGACTGCTTTTCTGTTGGCTTCATACGCCCATGAATTAGCGCAATATTGAGCTCGGGCAGTAACTCACAGAGCTGCTCATAAGTTGCTTCGGCGGCTTGGCATTGGAGATCTTCTGATTCTTCAATTAACGTGCAAACCCAATAAATTTGCCTTTTATCTTGCAGGCAGGCATTTTTTACTCGTTTAATAATCTCTAGCCTTTTCGAGTCGTTCATTACAATGGTTTGAATCGGTTGTCTTCCTGGGGGAAGTTCATCTATAACGGACAGATCTAAGTCGGCATAGGCTGTTTGAGCAAGTGTTCTGGGAATGGGGGTTGCTGTCATTACTAATTGATGAGGATGATTAGATTGTAAATTTGATTCGAGTCCTTTTTGTAAAAGGCTTTTTCTTTGCTCAACGCCAAAGCGATGTTGCTCATCAATAACAACCAATGAAAGAGAGGCAAAACTCACGCTTTCTTGAAATAAAGCGTGAGTACCAATAATGATTTGTGCACTGCCATCTTCTATTTGGGCTAATGCTGCTTTTTTCTCGGCTGCTGGCATTTTACTTGTTAGAAGAATAGTGTGTAGTTTTGTGTTTTTAGTCCAAAGACTAAAAGATTTAAAGTGTTGTTCTGCTAATATTTCAGTTGGTGCCATCAGTGCGCTTTGTTGATTAACTTGAGCACAATTAAATATCACATTAGCGGCAACTAAAGTTTTACCTGAGCCAACATCACCTTGTACCAATCGCATCATAGGATGAGTTTGTTGCATATCTTTTTCGATTTCATCAATAACTCTACATTGTGCGTTAGTTAAGTTAAATGGAAGCGATTTTAATAGTTTGGCTTGCTCTCTGCTTTTAGATGGGATGGGCACAGAGTTAAGTTGCCTTATTTGATATTTATTTTTCTGCAATAAAATATTTTGTGCCACAAGCTCTTCAAAAGCTAGACGCTTGATTAACGGATGATTCCCTTGCTGTAGCGACTCTAATGATAAATCGAGAGGCGGTTGGTGAAGCAATTGTAGGGCGCTTGATAAAGACTCAAAACCTAGCTTTTGTAACCACTTTTCAGGAAGCAATTCATTAATTTTGGCTTGCCTAAGAAGTTTTAGCGATTGTGAAACTAAAGAAGAGAGCGTTTTTTGCTGCAAGCCTTTTGTTGTAGGATAAATAGCTTTTAGACCTTGTTCCAATTTAGGCTCAGATCTCCCTTTTAGGTAAGTTATTTCAGGGTGGATCATCGAAAAGTTACGTCCAACTAAGGTTGCTTGCCCATAACACTGTATGGTTTCGCCACGGATAAATTGCTTTTTTTGTGCCATTGAAAAATAGAATAGGCGTATGTCCAATATGCCAGTTCCATCAGAAATTTTGCATACTAATGAGCGACGTTTTCCAAATATGATTGAGGCAGCTTCTATTTGCCCACAAACCAGTGCCGATTCGCCTTGCCTTAAACTGCCGATAGGGTGAACTCTACTGCGATCCTGATATTTAGAAGGTAAGTGAAAAAGAAGATCTTCAATATTGTTGATTGATATTTCAGCTAGTTTTTCAGCAACTTTATTACCAACCCCTTTAAGTTGAGTAACCGGTATTGTAGAAAGTTTTGTTTGCAAAAGCGCTTCTAATTATTAATTAGTGAGTGGCTAGCAGATCAACTTGCCCAGCTAAAACTTGTTGAATAGATTGAGCAACCACCTCAACGGCTTCTTTACGAGGAAAGCTAGATCGCCAAGCTAAAATAATTCGGCGCTTAGGAGCAGGCTCTGCAAAAGGACGAGTGTCGAGCCCTGGATAGTCCATCTGTTTAGCCAGTGCAGTTACAGGCATAACCGTTATTCCTAAGTTCATAGCAACCATATGCCTTATGGTTTCTAAAGAGCTACCAACAACCCAATTGTCTTCACTTGCCGATGGCGATTGGCATTGAGGGCAAGCCGCAACAACCTGATCACGAAAGCAGTTACCTTCACCTAGCATTAGTAAGTCTTTGTTAGGTACATCATCAACGTTAATTTCTGATTTGTTAGAAAAGGGGTGAGAGTCATAAAATAAAGGCATAAAGTCTTCATCGTAGATTTCTAATTTTTCAATCGCAGGATCATTAAAAGGCAATGCAAGAACCGCAATATCAATTTCGGCTTTTAATAGCTTTTTTCTAAGATTCTCGGTGTAATCTTCATCAATATGCATGGGCATATCGGGGAATTCTTTACGCATAAAAGGCACTAAAGAAGGAAATAAATAAGGGCCAATAGTAAAAATAGCACCAATTTTTAATACACCTTGAAGCGGATTTTTTTGCAGGTTTTTTAAGTAATTAAGTTTATCAGCCTCTTCAATGACTTTTTGTGCTTGCTGAACAACAACCTCTCCTTCAGGGGTAACCTCAACTTGCCTTTTACCTCGCTGAAAAATAGTTATACCAAGCTCTTCTTCTAATTTACGAATAGCAATGCTTAAGCTAGGTTGACTAACATGACAAATTTCAGCCGCTTTGCTGAAATGCTGAGTGCGAGCCACGGCAACTACGTACTTTAATTCGTTGAGAGTCATAGGTATTGTCTTTTGAAGAGTTGTTTTTATATTTTATTTCTATAAAAGGATGAAATCAAGCTATATGAAAAGCGAGGCAAGTTACTGTTACAGATAAAACAAAAGCCGCAGTGATTTCTCAAAGCGGCTTTTGTTTATTACATAGCGGCGATTAATCACCAATATGTTTTTTGAGAAAAGCTTCTATTTTTGTATAAAGCTCGTAGTTGTTTTCTTCGTCCCTAAAGCCGTGCCCTTCAAATGGTTTAACTAGTGATTCATAAGGATAATCAATTTTATCGAGTGCATCAGTTAAACTTTCGTAATGTGAGATAGGAACACGAGGATCCTTTTTACCGTGAACCAAAAAGATAGCGGCTTTTATTTTATCGACATTATGAGATGGAGAGCGCTCTTTTACAAAAGCTTCATCATCATAACCCCAAGCTTCACGAACAAACTCTCTACCAAACTCACTTCCCCAAGTATCAGCTTCATTCCATTCTTTAATATCATAGACACCAACATAAGGAATTGAGCATTTATAAAGATCTGGCTCACGAATAATTCCCATCATTGAAGCGTAACCACCATAACTTGCTCCGTATATGCAAATGCGATCTTTGTCTGCAATACCTTCTTTGATAGCCCATAAAGTACCATCAGTTAAATCATCTTGCATTTCAGCACCCATTTGAAGGTAGGCGTTAAATTGAAAATCAGAGCCTCGTCCACCAGAGCCTCTAAAATTAACCTGTAAGACGGCATACCCTCTATTTGCTAAGAATTGAGTGTCTCTGTTTGAAAAGTTATAACCCCATTCATCCTTAGGGCCATATGGTCCGCCATGTACATAAACAATCAGTGGAAGGTTTTTCTTTTTACCTAATGGCCTAGTTAAATAACCTCTAATTTCTAAACCATCTCTAGCAGTAAATTTGATAGGTTCCATCGGAGAAAGCAATTTACGATCAATCCATGGATATTCATTAAATAAAAACTCTACTTCGTTAGTATCAGAATTAAATAAGTAAAAAGTACCTGGATTGGTATCACTCCATGTCCTGACTAACATTTTCTTCCCGTCATCAGTTTGGTTTAATAAATCAACAATTTGACCCGAGAAAGCCGCATCCAGTGATTTTTTAAATATCACGCTAGGGTGGGTATCATCTAAATAGGTATCTTTAATATATCCGGGCATTTGCCTAAAACCAATGACTTCACGATACTTAGTTTTTGGGTCATAGTCAGTAATGTAGCCTTCTATATCGGAATCTCCAGGAATTTCTTTTATTAGAGATAACTCTTTTGTAGAAAGGTTTAAATTGTAAAGCCCTCTTTTTTTACCTTTCTCTCTTATATTGATTGTAAGGTTTTTTAGATCATAGGAAATATCGACAACTCTCATTCCAACTTTTTTAGTATCGAACTCTTTAAAGAGTTCCCACTCTTTATTGCTAGAGTTTTGTAAATATATTCGAAACTTCTTATCTTCAAGATGGTTTTGTGTAATTACCCTTGCATCACCATTATGATCAAATGTCATTGAGCCGTATCTAATAGGTGATTTTTCATAGGTAGTTCTTGCACCAGTAAAGATATTAAGTTTATGGGTTTTATGATAATTACCATCAAACATGGAAATCAGAATATGCTTAGGTTCTTCAGGAAGCAAATTGACTATACTATAGCCTCTTGGTGGCTCTGAACTTCTGCGCTTTGGAAGTAGCTGTACTTTTTGTGTACCATCGATATTGCCGGCAAACATATAACCGGTTCTTGCTCCTTGAGCTAACGGCCCAACTTTTTGAATCATTTCGGCGTAAACTCGGTTATTTGTAAACCAGCCAAATGTTCCAATTTCTCTGTGCCCTTGCGAAAAACTGTAAATATATTTAACTTTTTTGGTTTTAGAATCGAGTATTGCGAGTTTTCTATCACCTTTTATTTTTATAGTTGCGGCAAAATGTTTGCCATCGGGAGAGATTCTAAGCGATTCAATATCTGGATTTTTAAAAAATGTTTCTACTGGTACTTTTTGTTCTTCTGCTGCAAGTTTAACTTGAAACAAAAGTATAAAAATAATGAGGTATCTCATAAGCTTTCTCTATTTGTGAAATTTAGAAATATTTTAATAGAACTGTATCTTTTTAATAGTAAATAAGACACAAAAAAGCCGCCAAAGGCGGCTTTTTAAGAAGGAACTAACTATTAATCAAAAACATAAGATGCTTCTAACGACCAGTCACGTCCTAAACCAGCTCCACCATACTGGAAGTTGTTGTACCAAGGATACTCGTAGAACTCAAAAGTATCATCTCTTGGAGCTTCCTTATCAAACAAGTTAGTTACACGAAGTGCAACACTAAAGTTTGGTGCAAAGTCGTAGATTGCAGAGTAGTTAAAAGTTGTAAATGGATCGATTCGTGGATCTTCTAAGAAGTTTCCATCATCATCTCTTTCAACATTAAACTGATTCCACTTTGGTGATGAACCAACATAAACTGCAGTCAGTGTAGTGCGGAAATCATCAACTTGGTAGCCAAAAGAAACATTTAAACGTGAACGGAAGTTATATCCAGCAAAACCTAGTGAAGAGCGTCGATTAAACCAATCATCTTCAGCAGATGATTTAGATTCAGAGTCGATGATATTAGTGTATTCAACATAAGTGTTGAAGCTACCAATTTCTGTTTCAAATCGATTTCTAAATTGCAAATCAAAAGAAGTGATACGCTGTTCAGCTTGGTTAACTGGTGTAACATTGAAGTCGTCTAAACGTGAAATAGGTTGTCCGTTTAAAGTTCCATCCAAGCGTCCAATACGATTAGAGGCTCTTGAACAGTCACTAGCACTTGGAGTATCGTCTAATTCAACAATAGTATTCCAAACAGAGCACAAGTATTCATCATTTAACAACCCTTGAACGCTTTCTATTGTCGCTCTATCTTCTAAGAATTGTTGACTGAATGTCATTTCTATTGAGTTATCATCATTGAAATCGTAAACAATACCAATATGTGAACTAGTCCCCGTTTCATCTTTAAGTGCATCTTCGCCTAGCTTTTGAGAGCCAACACGTTGAGCAAATACAGACTGACCGTCACATTCTCCTTGGAAAGCATTTAGAGTGTCTCGTTCAGCATCACTTAAGTTGTTGATATCGAAATCCGGGTTATCTTCAGCTAACTCGGCTGCAACCTGTTGAATACAACCTACCAAATCTGTTGCAGTAGTAAAGAATCCTGAGTCGATATGTACTAAAGCAATATCAGGAGTAATAAATGCACCAGAATAGCCACCTCGAACTAATAGAGAGTCTGTTGGTCTCCATTCAAAATCAACACCTGGAGTAAATCGTGTACCAATAGATGAAGAGGTGCTATCGTAACTATCGAATCTCCCTGCAACATTTAAGCTGAATGTATCAGATAGAGGAAGAATCATTTCTCCACCAACAGCCGCACGTTGACGATCACCTTCTCCATAGGAGCCTGTAAGCCCCCACCAGCCAGAACCATTTACGTTTGGATCTGGAGAGTCTTGTTGAATTCTTGCATCAGGAATGATTTCAATTTTTTCGTCTTCAAGTTCAGCAACAAGAGCATAGCCTACAGTTCCACCACCTAGCTCCCAGTCGAGATCTCCATTCATTACAAACTGTACTAGAGTAGATTGGGTTTCGTTTTCAGAAATTTGATCGCCGATTAAGCGGTCAAGATATTCTTGAGGGATTGGGCTCCAAAGGTTATCAATTAAGCTCCACTCACCATTATTGTCCCAGCCTTCGATAAAGCCTAAGCCAGTTTCGAAGCCAAATATTTCATCAACATTAGTGTATGAGCCTAAAAAGATATCAATAACTTCTTCAGCCTTAAACCATGGACGAGATGAGTCAAGATTACTTCTACTGTGAGTTAAGCTTACTTCCCAGTCTTGTTCACCCCAAACACCTGTAAAACCTGTTGAAAAGCTTAGTGCATCACTTTCAAAGCTTCGATCTAGAGGTCTTCCAAGTTCTTCTGAAGTAATTCGTCTTAAAACATCAGACCACTGGGGTAAGCCAAAGTCAGCATTGAAATTATTTGGGTCAACAAATGTAACTGAAAGAGTTATTGCATTATCAACACTTTCTATTTCAGAAGTGTTATAAAGCAATGTACCAAAAAACTCTAGATCACCACCCATTTCTATCTTAGTGTCTAAAAATATTGAATGGCGAGTAGAAGGGTTTCGGAATGAAACATCACGAGCTGCGTCATAACCACAATAAATACGATCTTCACCGTCTAAAGAGCCACCTGTTGCAGGTCTAGAGGTTGTAACCATTGAGTTGTTTAATGCTTCGCAAGCCCCAGCTGGTGGCTCAATGTAATTGTCGTTACCAAGTGAAGTATCACCGAACTGAAAATAACGGTTTATGTTAAACATACCTCGGCTTAAAATACCTGGTGAACCAGTTGCTTCTTCGTATGGGAAGTCTAATTCAGAATCAAATTGGTTATAATCGGTACCAAAAACACCTTCTCTGTCTTGATATTCATAACCGAATGTAATATTTCCGCTGTCCCAAGTGTTGCCACCTAAGTATTGGAAGCGAGTTGTACCTTTACCTGCACCTTGCTCACCATAAAGAAGAGTAACTGCATTGTCATCAATATCTTCTTTTAAGATAATATTGATTACACCAGCTACTGCGTCAGCACCGTAAACCGCTGAGCCACCAGTAGAAAGTACTTCGATACGAGAAACGGCAATGGCTGGAATTCCACCAAAGTCAAATACTGAACTAGTTGACTGATATGCGGCAGGATAATCTGCAACACGGCGACCATTAATTAATGTAACTGTTGAGCCAACACCAGCACCATTAAAGTTAACGGTTTCTACCGCAGGTGTAAATCCACCAGAAAATTCAGGTCCTTCAATTTGAATACCAGTATTTTTTGATAAGTCATTTAGAACTTCAGAAACAGTTACATAGCCACGATTTACAATATCGTCGGCAGTAATGATGGTGATTGGTTTTGCACCTTCAGCTTGGTTACGTTTAATACGTGAACCCGTAACAACAATCTTGTTGTCATCTTTAGCTTCTTCCTCTTCTTCTGCCGCCTGTATTGCACCTGTGTTTAAGGCTAATAAACCTGTTGCTGTAAATAGAACAGATTTTAAGGCTGTAGAGAGAGGCTTAAACTTAAATTTATTTGTTTTCATAAGTTAACCCTGTTTGGAAATGTTAGTTATATATTTATTAGAACGGCGACATCGTCGCTCAGTTGTAGTTTTTATCACATTAAGCAGGTCAAATAAAGGATAATTCAATAATATTTCAAGGTAATTCTTTGGTATTTGTAAAAAGCTGAAACAATGGAGAAAGCTTACTAATTCTAGTCCGCTTTATCGAATGTTCTGCTATTTACAGGAGAGTTAAAACTGAAGTGTCAAAAGCTGTTGAAATAACTTAATTTTTTAGAAAAATCAAATGGAAAAGAGGAGTTCATTTAATAGTTTTTGATGCAATATTAAGTTGTTTTGTTTACAGGGAATTAATTTAAAAAGAGGGCATTATAAAAAAGCGCCATTAAGAGAGTATCTAATGGCGCTTTTAGCTATTTTTTAATCAAAACGATAAGTAGCATTTAAGAAGACTTCTTGACCAATTGGATTATGGTGAGAAGTTTGATACCAAGGCCAGCCACCTAAAGTAGGATCATGGATTGGTTCTTCATTAAATACATTATTAACATTTAAGCGGAACGATAAGTTGTCGGTTGCTTGATAACCAAGTACCAAATTAGTCACTTTCCAAGCGTCTAAACGGCTATTGTTATCGCAGAATGTATTATAGAATGGGTCATCTGAGTCTTCGAAACACTCTGCTCCTTGAATGGGTAAGCTACCAACTCTATTCCAAAATACTGACGCACTGAAGTCATCTAGTCTCCAAGATACGGTGACATTAGTTCGACTCTTTAGGTTTACACCACCGTCTAAGTCAACTATATCTCTGATTTCAAGTGGATCTTCGTCACTAAACTGTTGTTGTCTTAGTGAGTCAATATAGGTGTGAGAAAGTTGAACTCTAAATTGTCCTGCGCTTTCAGTATCCCAGCTGTATTGTGCTGTGAAGTCTGCACCACGTTGATATCTTAATGCTCTGTTTTCAGGAGAAACGTTAATAACATCAATTTCCCCAGGGAAAGTTGGATCATCATCTGGGAACCTAACTACGCGCTCAGTGACTCCCTGACAAAATGCAGAGTTAATGTCGAAATCAATTGAGCCAGAAGGGTTAGTACCTATTAAGCAGTTAGCCTCATCATTTAATAGCCTTGTAACAGAAATATCTTGTACGATATTTTCTAGCTCTATCTCATAAATGTCTAAAGAGAATGAAAGGTTTTCAATTGGTTCATATACAATGCCAATATTGTTTGTTACACCTTCTTCTTCTTCTAAGTTTAAGTTACCCCCGCGAGTACCTGAAACATTTTGAGTATGGGCTATACAGTTATCTGGGTAATCAACACCACCGTCTTCAGTGCGACATTGATAAATGTCGATATTATTGTTTAGGAAGAAGGTTGAGTCTCCTGCAAATAGATAGTGCATATCTGGTGCTCTGAAACTTGTAGCTTGACCTGCTCTTATCAATAATGAATCAGTGGGGCGCCATGTTAATGAGGCTGTATAGGTAACAGCATCATCTGTTGCAGAGTCATCTTGATAGCTATCATAACGGGTTGCTAATTGTGTTTCTAACAAGCCAGCACTTCCATCATATAAAGGAATTGAGAACTCCACACCAACGGAGCTTCTATCACGATCTCCACCGCCAACAAGGTTTGAGCCATTAGTGAAGTTTCCTTCTATCACATCTTGATTTGCTGATAATAAATAATCTTGGCTCGCATATTCAAATACAGCTGCATAGGCTAAAGGTCCAGCATCAAGTTCAGCTATATCTCCAGTTAGAGTAAAATTAAGTGTCTCAATTGAACTTTCACCACCTCTCACTCTATCCGCAATTACTCCTTCAAAATCTGAAGGTTGATAAGCTCTAAATAGATCTTCATTCGTTGGAATTAACTGGGCGATTTGAGTTGTTAAAAAGCCAATGCTACGACTTTCAAAGTCATACTGGTTAGTTGATAAGCTTACTTCATAATCATGTTCATTAAATATAGTACCGCGTAAACCAATGGAAACAGTAAATGCATCTTCATCATATCGAGAGCTTTGATTGCCAGTTTCATCAGAGTTAAATACTCGGAAACTAATATTACCCTCATAGTTAGGTTGATAAAACATATTAAATATATTGCTTTCAGCAGTTTGGTCAAAAACAATAACATCTGCAAATACTTCATCGCCGCCTTCTAACTCATAGGTCATAGAAGTAAATAAGCTGGTTTTATCTCTTTGGTTACGAATAGTATTTTCGCCTACATCGTTATATCCACAATAGGGTCCAAGTCTATGCTCCTGTTCAATTTGCCAGCTGATTTCATCACAGCCAAATGAAGGAAGGATTAAGCCCTGAGAAAAATCAAAGTTTATGGTACCAAAACCTAGTCGAGTACCAGGATCTACATCTGGAGCATCATCATTTGAGTCTAAATAGTCTCTATCAAAGCCATTTATTGGGTTAGTATTTCTAATTTCTAAGCCCGCTGTAATTGAGAATTTATCGTTATACCAGCCTGTTGCTACTGTAAATAAATCAGAGTCACCAGAGTCACCTAAGCCTTCTTTTGTTTGACCTCGGGTGTAAGAAATTTCAGTATAATCTAAATCATCTTTTAAGATTATATTTACAACACCTGCAACAGCATCTGAGCCATAAATGGCAGAAGCACCACTACTTAATATCTCAATTCTATCAACTGCGGCAACAGGAATAGTTGCAATGTTAACAAAATTGCTTTGACCATTTAATGGAATTGGATAATCGGCTAAACGGCGACCATTAACTAAAGTTAGTGAGCGCCCTTGACCAAATCCTCGTAAGTTGATTGCTTGAGCATTAGGTGTAAAAGAGTTGGCATCTTGCTCACCTTGGATTTGCCCTGTATTCCAAGCTAAATTGTTTAGCGCATCAAAAATTGTTTCATGCCCTTGTTTTTTGATGTCTTCGGCAGTAATTACGGTTACTGGTGCAGGACCTTCAGTATCAGTTCTTTTAATTCGAGAACCCGTAATAACGATTTTTTCACCCTCGTCATCGGCTTCATCTTCTTCTGCTGCAAGAGCAGAGCTTGTATTAAAAGCCAATAATCCAGCAGCTGAAAACAATGCTGTTTTCATCGCCACAGAAACTGGTTTTAAGTTAAAAATACTTCGTTTCATTGTTATACCCTGTATTGTTAGAGTTGTAATTAATAAAGAGTTTTGTATTCACTCAATTGTTGAATGGGTAATCAAATTAGTTTTAATTACTAAAAACTCTTAATGCTATAAAAACAAAAATAAATAAGTTAAACAATCAAACTTTCTTGAAGAAATATTGAATTACTATTGAATTATTTTCTCTTGCGGAACTTCTTAAATTTGATGTATTAAAAGGTGATATTTTGTTGCAAAAGATGTAAATATTTACTTTTTTGTTAATTAAAATTGTGAGTAAATATATTGAATTTAAGCTCAATGTAATTTCAACAAATATTCAACGCATCAATGATTGCTAAAGGCTTTAAAAAATAGTCTTATAAGGGTGTAGCTTAATGAAGTTACATCCCTGGTTGTAACCCTCTATGATCTGCCGATCCCGAGGGTTTTTTTTGCTTTTTTTTAAGCAAAAAAAAGAGCGAATAAATCGCTCTTAAAATTTGAGTACAAAAATAAAAAAATTAGTTAAATGTATAGTTGATATTAAAATCCATAGTAGATACATGACCAGTATTTTGCGGAAATGGAGAGAAACTTGTGGAAGCTTTAATTAATGTATCGTGAGCTTTTTCTTCAACTTCTCTTTGTAGAATATAACCTTTTTTAGGTAGGGTAATAATTCGCGCATCTATTTGATGAGTTTTTAAAATTCTTCTTAAATGGCATATGGCATGAGTTAAAACCTTGTTCGCCAGTATAGTTATTGCCTCGCCAAATATCTTTAACCAGAGCCTCTCTTAAAACTAGTCGATTAGAATTTTCAACCAACTCTTTTAACACATACCAAAGCTTGCTCCTTAGCCTAAGCACTCCTTTGGGGGTTTGCAATGTTTGAGTTTCGGAATCAAGAATGCAATCACAAAAAAAGATACTGTCTCTGTGCTGATTTATTTTTATTGAATTCATAATTTCTAGTCCTATTAATTAAAGCTTTTGCTTTTAATTACGAATGTTTTCGTATTAAACATTGCTTAACCATAAATTTCAAGTCTATTTTAGCTAACATTATTTTTAATAAGTGTTGTTGAATGTATCAAAATATTAAAGTTAGCGTTAAATTGAATTTAATGTACGATTAAATTCGTATATTTGGTGGTTTTCTCTACTCTTTGACGAAAAAAGCGCTAAAAAAGTTTGCAAAAATAGTTGTAAATAAATATTTCTAAAAGCTTTTATTTGGCAATAATATCGTCTTTTTTGTTGAATTTAGGGATTTGTTGGTGATTATTTAGTGATGAAATGATGAGTGAGTTAAAAAGTTGATGATTATGCAATTTTAATTCAATTTATTTTCAAGTTTTATCATCTTGTTTAGTTTTGGTGAATCGAGTTTTATGGATGGCGCATTAATTTGCAGACCAAATTAAGATAAAAATGTGAAGTCTTAACTTTGTGGTTATGTACATTTTTGTAGTTCTTGGGAGGTTATAAAAAATAATTAAATAATACTCGATGGGAGTGAACTATGAAAATAGAAACAAGAAAAAACAAACTAGTGAAAGCGATTAATTTAGCTTTAGTTTGCGGAGCTTTAAGCTCTACAAGCTATTCTAGTAGTGTATTAGCATTTGCAGAAGATGAGGCTGAGGCAACCGAAGAGAAAATTTTGGTTACAGGCTCTCGTATTCGTAGAGATGAATTTGCGAGTGCTTCGCCAATTCAAATTCTTTCAACTGACGATGCTAAAAAGCAAGGGATTTCTACTATTGCTGAAATGCTACAGCGATCAACCCTTGTCAATGGCGCTCAAATAGATGAAACCATAAATACCAATTCTGGTAACTCAAACGCAACCGAAGCTCCTCCTGCTGGCGGTGTGGGTTCTCAAAATGTTGGGCTAAGAGGATTAGGTGCTGAACGAACCTTAATATTAATTAATGGTAGAAGGCTCGGCGCTTCGGGGGTTCGTGGTGCACCATCTCAACCCGATTTAAGCTTAATACCGTTTGATATGGTTGATAGGGTAGAGATTTTATCTGACTCTGCTTCAGCCGTTTATGGTGCCGATGCTGTTGCTGGTGTAATCAATGTGATATTAAAAGAAAGTGTAGAAGGTGTTCAATTTGCTGCTGATTTTTCAAATCCTTCGGATGATGGTGGTGATACCAAGAAGTTTTCTTTTGTTACTGGCGGTGAAGGCGAAAGATCGAGCTTTGTTTTTGGTGGTGAAGTTTATGAAAGAGATAGAGTTTCTTTGGGTGACAGAATAGATTGTGTTAGAAGAAGAGAAATTAATACCTCTTCTGGAGAGCTTTATGATTATTGTTATAATGCTTTTCCTGATAATACAGCAATTATTCTTTCTACGGCCGATACAGACTCTGGTCAACATGGCTCTGTTTGGAATTTCTATACACCAGGAGTTTCAAATGTATTGCATGACATTACGGGAGAACCAGTGCCCAATTGGAGTGGTTCGGCAAATATTCCAACACCAGCCAACTATCCTTCGTTTTTAAGAAACGACATTACTGGTAATGATCGTTTTAGATTAAACCCTGCCTATAACGATAATAATGATCGCTTACGTTCAGACTTAGTTCAACCCGTTAAACGTTTTTCTTTGATGGTAAATGGGCAATACCGACCCGAGTGGGGTGAAGAGAATCATATTGAAATAAATTATGACTCTTCATATTTTCATAGGCATTTAAGAAATCAAGCGGCAATTGAGCAAATTTATCCAGAAGTATCGGGATTCATTCCAATGGAAAATGGTGAAGGTGGATTTTTGCAAAATGCAGATGGTTCATTGCAAATGTTTGAAAATCCATTAAACCCATTTGGTGCTAATGCATTGCCTGTAATTACCTTGGATGATCTAAGCCAAGATAGGGAAGTTGAATTAGATCACTTTAGGTTTGGTACTAATATTACTGGTGATTTACCTTTTGCGTGGGCAAAAGAAAATGGTTGGACATTTGAATTAGGCGCCTCTTACGATAGAGGTGATGGTGTTGCTAGTCAGCCGTTAATGAATGAAAATCATTTATCTATGGTGCTGAATACACTGCGTTACGATAGCGATGGTAATTTAGTGTGTGGTATTCCGCACTTGGTTAATCCAGATACCATTGGCGATATTTTATCTGAGCCAGATTGTGTTCCTGTCAACTTCTTTTCGCCTTCATTATTCCCAGTTAATGGTTCGGGGGCAGGTGAATTTGCCACTCAAGCTGAAAGAGACTTTTTATTAGGTGAACGAGTTAATAGAACGGTTACCGAACAAGTGCTGTTTTCGGGCTTTATAACGGGTGATTTGTTTTCATTTGATGCTGGAGGTACTTCTACATTAGTTTTAGGTTTTGAACGTAGAAATGACACTATTGATTCTCAAGTAGATTTCTTAGGACAAAATGGCTTGATTGTGGGAGAAAATCCTGCAACCGAAGGGTTTACTCGTGGTAGCCGAAGCGTAGAAGAGTTTTTTGGTGAAATTAGTTTACCTTTTTTATATGGACATGATTTAGCCGAAGAGCTCACTTTAGACTTAGCATTTCGTTCAACCGATGAGTCTAATTTTGGCTCAGAAAGCACAGAGAGAGTTAGATTATTATACGCACCAAATGATTGGATGAGCATAAGCACTGCCTATGGTACATCGTTTAGAGCACCTAATTTAAGAGAGCAGTTTTTAGGTAATCAAATTGGTGGTGAAGGTGGTGGTAGCGATCCTTGTAATGCTGCGCCATTTTATGATGAAGGTGTGTATCAGCCAGATCAAGACACTCGTACTCAAATGACATTAGACAACTGTGTTCAATCGGGTGTTGATCCAACCCTTCTTGGTTCATTAGGAACAACAACTATTCCTAATCCTACAGGAGGAAGTGTTGACAATATAAAACCTGAAACAGCAGAGCAATTTACAATGACTTTAAAGGCGGCTCCTGTAAAAAGTGCCGATTATGAGTTTGATTTTGCGATTACCTACTTTGATATTCTAATCGAAGATACAATACTGGCTCCTGGGGCAGATTTTATTTTAGATCAATGTTTTAATATTTCTCCTAACTTGTCCAATCCATTTTGTGCAAGAGTTGGCCCAAGAGATCCTAATAGACCAGTTAACGCGCGTTTCCCAAGCTTTGTTGATTCATCATTTTTGAACATTGGTGAGCAAACTTCTATAGGCTGGGATATCAATACGCGTTTTGGCGTTAACTTTGACGATGTGTTTGGCAAGCCGCTTAAGATGGTTTGGTCAACTCAGTGGACTATTCAAGATGAGCTAACAACGACGATTGTAGAAAGTGATAATCTTCCAAATAATGGTACTGATGATTATCTTGGTACATTTGGTAACCCAGAAAATCGTATTGTAAGCACCTTAGCATTTGAACAAGGAGATTTTACTTTAGTGCTGTCTGGTCGATATATTGATGAAACTGAAATCTTTATTCGTGACCCAGATAACTCAGGCTCTACTTGTTTATTAAGCAACTCATATGATTCGACCAGAATCATTGGGGCGCCTAATGTTTATCGAGATTGTGTTGCAGAGTCTAAGTTTTATACCGATATTTCTTTAACTTGGACACCTGATAATGACTTTAGCACGACCTTTGGTATCAGAAATGTTGCTGATGAAGATCCTGCGCAAGTATCATCGGGTTTAGGTAATGATCGTGGTGGAAGAATGGTAGCAACTGGTTATGATCAAGTTGGTCGTTCTTTATTTCTTAACTTGAGATACAAGTTCTAGCTGTTTTAGGGATTTCTCGTTAAAAAATCAAAGGCTCCACTCTGTGGAGCCTTTTTTGTATAAATTTAGAAGAGCGGAGATTATTCTTTTTTTGTAAAACAAACTCTGCAAAATTATTGAAATTTTGGTATGGTATAAATCAGGGGAACAATAGCTTATTAAAAAAATGCGTATAACTGAAAAAACGGCTTGCTCAAATCAATTTTTAAAACAAAACTCATTCAAGTTTTTATCTCGTACGATACTTTCCACCATTGCGGTTAGCTATTCTGCTTTTTTTAATTTAAGTATTTCTGCTGAAGAAAACAATAACAATACCGCAAAAGAAGACAATAAAGTCACCGTTATTGGCACTCGCATCAAGAAAATTGATATTAGCAACCTTGCGCCTATTCTTTCTATAAGCCGCGAAGACATGGACGATCAAGGTCATGCCTCGGTTAAAGATGTTATTGATGGTTTATCACAAAATACTGGTGGCACCATTGATAATAGTTTTACTACAGGGTTTACACCAGGCGCTTCTGCGGTGAATTTGCGCGGTATTGGCTTTGGTCACACACTGGTGTTAATTGATGGTAGAAGATTACCTATTTACCCTATTGGAATAGGCGGCACGCAAAATTTTGTTGACTTATCATCTATTCCTGTTGCCTTTGTAGAGCGTATTGATGTGTTAACTGATGGCGCTTCTGCTGTTTATGGATCAGATGCCGTATCAGGGGTTATTAATATTATCACCCGCAAAGAAATTGAAGGTATTGCGTTAAATTATCGTATTGGTGAAAGTACCGATGGCGGCTATAAAACTAAAAGGCTTAACCTGTTAACAGGCGCGCGCAGTGGTGATACCCAGGTTGATTTGATCATTGATTTTTGGGAACAAGGCGCACTTTGGGCGCAAGAAAGAGACTATGCCAACAGTGATATAGCGAATCCGTTAGGGCAATATAGTGCTGGTGGTGCTAGTTTTTACGGTTTAGAGTCGCAAACGGTTTATCAACATCCAAATTGCGGCACCTCAGACGATCCTTTAGGCGGGTTAGGCATTCCTGACTCTAGCGGATTTTTGTTTAATGCGGGAGAGTCTTGGTGTGGATTTGATAGAACACCTTATCGACAGTTAATAGCACCTCAACGTAGAGGTTCTGTTATGAGTCGTTTGGCTTATGAAATTAACTCTGATCTTTTGTTTTTTGGCAGAGTAGGGATCTCAAATACAGATACAGATATTCAATCAGAGCCTAATTTTTATGGAGGCTCAATTTTTGACGGTTTTGGTACAGCGGTTGAAAATAATGGTGGAATACTGCCCGCTGGTGCGGTTAATAATCCTACAACAGGTACTAGCTTTGAAGAAGAAGGTGTATTTATTCGTCGTTTATTAGAGTTTGGGCCACGCCGCTCAAGTATTGATAATAACTCTTATAATTTTTTAGCAGGCTTAGAAGGAACGCTTGGAGGCGGGCAGTTTGATTGGGAGTTTGGTATATCCTATAACAAAACTGATTTAACTATAACAAGCAACAATGTTTTGTTAAGTGCATTAAATCAGTCAGTTGACTTAGGCCTTGATCTATTTGAACCAATACCTAACGCAGTTGTTAATGCGCTTTCTTTTAATGCCATTCAACAAGCCGAGTCGAGCAATCAAGTTGTAGACTTTTTAATTACTGGCGATTTAGGCTTCGGCTTTGATGCAGGTCCGGTAAAATTTGCCCTTGCCGCAGAAAACGTTACCGAAAAATACACCGATACACCCGATCCTAGGCTTGAGCAAGGAGACGCTTTTGGCGGCTCAAGTTCTGGTGGCGGAAAAAGAGACCATTTTGGTATTGGTGGCGAACTCAGCTTTCCTTTTAGTGACAACTTTGAGCTCGACATTGCGCTACGATGGGATGACTATAATGATGACTCATCGGTGGGTAATGCTTTTAGCCCAAGAGTTGCCTTGGGCTATCGTCCTTTTAAAAACTGGCTAACCCGTTTTTCTTGGGGAAAAAGCTTTCGTGCGCCTGATATGCAACGCTTATTTGGTGGACCTACGGAAGGTTTTGTTGATTTAACTGATCCTGAAATCCTACTTGATGCTAGTGGTAATCGCTGTTCTAGTATTGATGATGATCCTAGCTGTAGAGCCGCTCTGGCTCAGTCGGTAAGAGTTTTTACCCTATCAAATATTGATCTTAAAGAAGAAAAAGGCAATAACTTAAACTTGGGTGTTATTTGGGAGCCAAATAACGATTTTTCTATCAGTTTAGATTACTTTAAAGTTGAACTTGAAGATGTTGTTACTGCACCATCTGCCCAATGGATTGTTGATGTTTGCTCAGAGTTTGATGTTTTATGCGATTTAATTGAGCGCAATGATCAAGGGCTGTTAAATGGCGGCGACTCTTATGTTGTAACCTTTGCGCTAAACTTTGCAGAGCAAGATACTGATGGCATAGATATGACAATCAATTATGACTGGCAAAACAGTTGGGGAAATTGGTCGTCTACCTTATCAACCACTTGGGTGAGCAGTTTTAAAACGCGTTTAACGCCAAACTCTGCTGAAAGAAACGGGGTTAATTTTGGTGATTTGCCCGAATTTAGAACCAATTTAAATTTAGATTGGAGAAATGATCGCTGGGGTGCAACTTTAAGAGTTAACTATATTGATGAAGTGGCAGGCTTATTTTGTGCCGTTTGTGAAGCCGATGATTATATCGACTCTTGGACGACTTACTCATTAAATGGTCGTTATGATATAACAGACTTTACCAAAATAAGGTTTGGCATTAATAACCTAACTAACGAAGCGCCACCGCAAGATCCCACCCAAGTTACATGGCCTTGGTTTATTAATGGTGGTGGTTATTACTCGGCAGTTGGTAGAGAAACTTACTTGCAAATAGAGACTTATTTTTAATTGCAAAAACCATTGACAATTTTCTCTAAAACAAAAGCACTAAACCTTGCTTGAACCCCGCACCTGCTGTACAATTCGCCCGTCTTGATATGGCTGAATTAGTGATCGGCTGTATTGTTGTTTAATTTGTAGCAATTATCGCTACATATTTGGAGTAAATATTATGTCACTAACTGCTGAAGCAAAAGCTAAGATTGTTGCAGAATATGCACGTGGTGAAGGCGATACAGGTTCTCCTGAAGTTCAGGTTGCATTGTTAAGCCATCAAATTAATCACTTGCAAAGCCACTTTAAAAAGCACATTCACGATCATCATTCACGTCGTGGATTGTTAAGAATGGTTAGCCAACGTCGTAAACTTCTTGATTACTTAAAAGGTAAAGACGCAAGTCGTTACACTACCTTAATTGGTCAATTAGGATTACGTCGATAAGCGATGAATCTTTTAAAAAAGGGGCTTTTATAGCCCCTTTTTGTCTTTTCAAGGATTGTGTTTTACTCATTAGTTATTATTAAAATAACTAAAATATAAAAGTTAAATGACAACACCTGTTAAGTGCTTTTGTTTTATTAAAAATTTGCCTAATCTCTTATGGTTATATTTATGGTTATAGCTATAGGCTTAGGCTACAAAATACCGCCTAGGTTATTCAAATAAGTGCTTTCCTTATTTTAAGGCCTTAATTGAATAGTCTAGGCACAAAGTAACCGACATTGATTAAGAAGCAATTAATCATTTTAAACTTGTTAATTCAATAGTCATATTTTTCATTTAAGGAAACATTGTGAATCCAATTAAAAAATCATTTCAATTTGGTGACAGAACCGTCACTTTAGAAACTGGTGAAATCGCTAGACAAGCTTCGGGTTGCGTTATTATTGACGTTGAAGGTACAACCGTATTGGTATCAACCGTTGGTAAAAAAGACGTTAAAGAAGGGCAAGACTTTTTCCCATTAACGGTAAACTACCAAGAAAAACGTTATGCAGCAGGTAAAATTCCTGGCGGATTTATCAAGCGCGAAAACCGTCCATCCGATGCAGAAACCTTAACCGCTCGTTTAATCGACCGTCCATTACGCCCTTTATTTCCAAAGGGCTTTAAAAACGAAGTACAAGTGATTTGTACGGTTATTTCAATTAACCCAGAAGTTGATCCACAACTTGTGGCACTACTGGGTGCCTCGGCATCACTAGCAGTATCAGGCTTACCATTTAATGGACCTGTTGGTGCAGCACGTGTTGGATATAAAAATGGCGAATACATTCTTAATGGTTCAATTCCAACCATGGCAGACTCAGAACTGGATCTTACGGTTGCGGGTACTGAAAAAGCCGTATTAATGGTTGAATCAGAAGCGAAAGAGTTATCTGAGTCAATTATGCTTGGCGCGGTTATGTTTGGTCATGCGCAAATGCAAGTGGCGATTAAAGCTATTCAAGAATTTGCTGATGAAGTTGGCACTGAAAAATGGGATTGGGCTGCACCAGAAGAAAACACAGAAGTGTTAGAGTTAGTTGAATCAAAAGCCAAAGCGGCGATCACCGAAGCTTACTCAATTGCCGATAAAATGGAGCGTCAAGCTAAGCTTGGTGCGGTTAAAGATGCATTAATTGAAGAAGTTTGCACTGATGATGAAAATGCACCAAGTGCTGGTGATGTTAGCGCGGCATTTTCTAAAACGGAAAAATCAGTGGTAAGAACTCGTGTTATTGCTGGTGAGCCAAGAATTGATGGCCGCGAGCATGACATGGTTCGCGCATTGTATGTAAGAACAGGTGTTCTACCAAGAACTCATGGCTCTGCATTATTTACTCGCGGTGAAACTCAAGCTTTAGTGGTTGCCACTTTAGGTACCGAAAGAGATGCGCAAATTCAAGATGGCATTTTAGGTGAATCAAAAGAAAGCTTTATGCTGCATTACAACTTCCCTCCTTATTGTGTGGGTGAAGCCGGTTTTATGGGGGCGCCAAAGCGTCGTGAAATTGGTCACGGCATGTTGGCTAAGCGCGGCACAAAAGCGGTTATTCCATCGCAGGCAGAATTTCCTTATACCATTCGTGTGGTTTCAGAAATTACTGAATCAAACGGCTCAAGCTCTATGGCTTCGGTTTGTGGTACGAGCTTGGCATTAATGGATGCGGGTGTGCCAGTTAAAGCGCCAGTTGCCGGTATTGCCATGGGCTTAGTGAAAGAAGATGAAAACTACGTGGTTTTATCTGACATTTTAGGTGACGAAGATCACCTAGGTGATATGGACTTTAAAGTAGCAGGATCTGAAAAAGGAATTACCGCACTACAAATGGACATTAAGATCGAAGGTATTAACCAAGAGATCATGGAAAAAGCCCTACATCAAGCTAAAGGCGGTCGCTTACATATTCTTAAAGTTATGAACGAAGCAATTGGCAGTGCTAAAGAAGACATCTCTCCATTTGCACCGCGCATTACCTCAATTAAAATTGACCCACAAAAAATTGGTGATGTCATTGGTAAAGGTGGTGCAACTATCCGTGCATTAACCGAAGAAACTGGCGCAACCATTGAAATTGAAGAAGACGGAACGGTTAAAATTGCCGCGGTTGAAAAAACAGCTTCTGACTTAGCTGTTCAACGTGTAAAAGAGCTTACCGAAGATGTAGAAGAAGGTAAGGTTTACATGGGTAAAGTGGCTAAAATTGCTGACTTTGGTGCATTTGTTGACTTTATGGGTAACAAAACAGGCTTAGTTCATATTTCGCAAATTGCTCATGAGCGTGTGAACAAAGTTTCTGATTACTTAGAAGTGGGTCAAGAAATGGAAGTGAAGGTTTTAGAAGTTGATCGTCAAGGTCGAATTCGTTTAAGTCGTAAAGTGCTTTTAGATCCACCAGCACCTGTTGAAGAAAAAGAAGAAGCCCAGCCAGAAGCCGATGGTAATTCTGCTGAAGAATAGTTTTTAAATCTATTTTGGCTTAATAAAAACGCAGCATTTATGCTGCGTTTTTTTTATGAAGAGGATATATACCCTTTCTACTTCACTAGCTGATAGCAAGGCTCATACTTTGTGCCGGGTAATTTCATGCGATGCTGAGTCACAAAAGACTTAAGTAAATTATCTAGTGGTTCCATAATCGATTTTTCACCTTTAATTTGGTAAGGACCAAATTTTTCTATAGCACGAATACCACTTTCTTTTACGTTACCTGCCACAATGCCAGAGAATATACGCCTTAAGTTGGCGGCCAGCTCATGGGTGGGCAAATCTTTACTCAGTTTTAGTTGCGCCATATTTTTGTGAGTTGGTTCAAATGGCATTTGGAAATCTTCTTTAATTTTAAGATTCCAATTAAAGTAAAAGGCATCATTCATTTTCGTTCTAAAATCTAAAATTTCTTTGGTGCCATTGGCCATTGTTCTTGCAACTTCTTCGGGATCGTCAATAATAATTCGATATTTTTGTTGCGCTTCAAATCCTAAGGTTTCACTAATAAACTGGTGTAATTGTTCAAAATAAGGGGCTGCCGATTGTGGACCAGTTAATACTAATGGAAATGGTATATCTTTATTTGCAGGGTCGAGCAAAATGCCTAATAAATAAAGCAGCTCTTCTGCGGTTCCTGCACCACCTGGGAAAATGATAATACCATGACCTGTGCGAACAAATGCTTCGAGACGTTTTTCAATATCGGGCATTATCACTAGCTCATTAACAATTGGATTTGGTGCTTCGGCGGCAATAATGCCAGGCTCAGTTAGTCCTAAAAAGCGCGAGGTTTCAACTTTTTGTTTGGCGTGAGAAATGGTTGCGCCTTTCATTGGCCCCTTCATTGCGCCAGGCCCACAGCCTGTGCATATATCAAGACCGCGCAGTCCTAGTGAGTGACCAACATCTTTAGTGTATTTGTATTCTTCACTGGCAATAGAATGACCACCCCAGCAGACGATCATATTAGGGTGTTCGCCACTTCTAAATACATTGGCATTTCTTAACATATGAAATACATAGTTGGTGATGTCTTCGCCATTTTTTAGTTTGTTGCGTATGCGCTGACGTTCGGTTTCTGAATAAACAATGTCGCGCATGGCGCTAAATAGCATTTCTCTACATGAGGCAATCATTTTGCCGTCTACAAACGCATTTTGTGGGGCATTGAGTAAGTTAAGTTGAATACCGCGATCTTGTTGAACAATTTCAATTTCAAAATCGGGGTAAGCTTCCATAATCGTTTTAGCGTTATCGCTATCTGAGCCAGTGTTAAGTATGGCTAATGTGCATTGTCTAAATAATGAATAAAGGCCTTCTTCGCCTGCGGTTTTTAGTTTTTCTACTTCGTTCTGAGATAATATTTCTAAACTGCCTTTTGGCGTTACTGATACATTAATGGTTGGTCTTTTTTTTGATTCACTTTGATTATTATTTGTCATAATTTTCCTTAAATTTTACTACTTTTTTATTACATTTTGCGTCACTTAGTTTCATACTAGGATGTGTTGATTTAGTCTTTAGTGGATTAATAATTTGCTATAAAGAAAAAATCAACAAATCCTAGCGGTTAATTCTAATAGCCTTTAACTTTAATAGAATTGCACAGAGACACTTGTAGAATATTGACCAAATTCAATAAATTATCAATTATCAGGTTATAATTTTTTGATGTTTTGGTTAATCCTTTAGTAACAAAATAAGAATGAGATGATGAATCAACATATTGTATTTGGTGCAGGATTAATTGGAACTTATCTTGGCGCAATATTGCAACTTAATCAATCACCGTTGAATAAATTGCGTGTCACCTTGCTAGGACGCACAAATAAAGTACCACACTATAATAGCAATGTTCAACTCACCGATTATGACGGTGGTGTAACAAATATTGATCAGCTTAATTATGTTGATGCTATCAATAATAATTCAAAGTTTGATGTTATTTGGTTAACCGTTAAATGCTGTGATGTTAAATCTAGTATTGCTCAAATTAAATTAGTGAGTACAAGCTCTAGCATTATTCTTTGTTGCCAAAATGGTATTGGAAGCGAAAAGATCATAAAGCAAGCATTTCCTAATAATCTTGTGCTGAGAGTAATGGTGCCATTTAATGTTGTTGAAGTTGCTAAAGGACATTTACATAAAGCTACTCAAGGACAATTGGTGATAGAGAAAGATCAAAATGGTAAAGCTCAAAAGTTACAAAGTATGCTAAGCCATCCTATGCTTCCCGTTTTAGTTAATGACAATATGGATGCTGTTATGTGGGCTAAGCTGCAACTTAATTTAAGCAATGGTGTAAACGCTATTGCTGATATGCCGGTTAAAACAATGCTGTTACAAAAGTGCTATCGTTTGCAAATTGCTAATTTAATGGATGAACTTTTAGCCGTTGTTAAGAAAAAAAACTTAACATTACCAAAGCTTACAGCGGTGCCAGCAAGTTTAATTCCTAGAGTTTTAAGATTACCAACATGGTTGTTTAAATTAGTAGCTAATAAAATGCTAGCCATTGATCCTAAAGCAAGATTATCTATGTGGTGGGATATAAAAAATGGCAAGCCAACTGAAATTGACTTTTTAAATGGCGCGGTGATAAAAGCGGCTAAAGAACTAGGAGTTGATTATAAATACAATCAATTGATGGTTGAAAAAATTAAGCAGCTAGAAAAAATTTAAACCATTTACTTTTTTAAGTTTAAATCGATATAAGCAATTATATATCCATATTCTTTATCGGTGAGCTGATTTTTATTATGTAATTGAGTTGCTAACTGAAAAGTCCAAACTTTATTGTTTGGCGGCTTGGGAATACTTAGATCCAAACTTAATAAATTTTTATCAACAACATCATACCCTTGCTTGCTCGCTTTTTTAGCGCAATAACTTAATATATATTCCACCGCATATTGATCAACTGCTGGAGCGCCAAAATATTCAGTTTCGCAAGCTGTTTTTAGTTCGCCACTTTGAGTGACATAACTTAAATGCCCTTTAGTTGAGCAGCCTACCAGTAAACTAAAAATCAATAATAAAACTAAATTTCTATTCATTAGTGATGCCTATAGATAACAAGGTCGAGTAGCTGTTGATAAAAGGGGCTAGGGTTATTGAGTTTTTGTAATGCAATTTTAGCTTTTTGGTAATAGCTTTGTAGTTCAAGCTGGGCTTTTTCTTCACCAAGTAATGTCACAAAAGAGGCTTTATTTAGGTTTGAGTCTTGGTTTGTGGGTTTGCCAAGCACTAATTCGCTACTTTCTAAATCCAGTAAATCATCTTTAATCTGAAAAACTAAACCAAGATAATAAGCAAACTTTTTTAAGTGCTCTTTTTCAATATCATTTTCACCGGCTAAAATGGCAGGAATTAATATTGCTGCTTCTATCGCTAGTCCTGTTTTTAAAAAGCTGATCTTTTTTAGTGAGCTAAGATCTGTGCGTTTGTTATTTGATTGTAAGTCAAGTAGCTGACCTTCACAAATAGCTTGGGTGGTATTGGCGGCATATTGCAGTGAAGCAAGCACATTTTCTGCGGCAACATTTTGAATAGTGGTTTGAACTTCTACCGCTTTCATCATTAAATAAACACCGGCTAATTCTGCTTTTGCTTCACTATTACAATGCTCATGCAGAGAAGGTTTTCCTCTGCGTAAGTTAGCGTTATCTTGGCTGGGTTTGTCGTCAAAAATAAGTGATGCGGTGTGCATATATTCTAGCAGTTGTAATATGGGCTTAGTGTGTTCTTGTGCAAAATTATAACGCTGGGTTAAAGTTTTAAAAGCTAATACCGAGCGCATTCTTTTACCGCCAGCATTTAAAGAATAATTACTGGCTTCAACTAGTTGCGTTTTGCCAATTCTACGATGATTCGCTAATGGTAAAATGTTGTCTATAAATTGCTGTGCTGAATAATATTCGTCTTTAAATTGTTGGGTTTTAACTTCTTGTTGACTGAAAAAATTTGATACTTCTCGGCTGATTAATTTATCAAACCATGCAACACTATTAGGCTTTCTAACTAGAGCGGCAATTAAATTATCAAATGATTTATCACCAGTTGTTAAAAGCTGTGATTCTAGTTTTTGATATTCTTTTTCACCAACCACATTTAATAAACTTTTATGGGCATTGATAGAGCGCTCTAGTAGTAGTTTTTTTGCATAACCTTCGTTCTGATAAACATGATGAATTAAATAAAAAACAACTGACCAATAAATTCGGTAAGGGTTTTGGTTTTCTAAAATATGATCAGTATTTTTATGAGTTAGATAGTAACTGTAAGGAGTAACATTACCTTCTTTTAGATCATCAAAAATATCTTTAATATCATCATTAAATTGATTATAAATGCCAAAGCAAAGTGTTCTAAAGTCGAACAAATTATTTTTATTTGAATCGATAATTTCTTTAGCAATTAACCGACAACCCGCTGATTTTAATATTAAAGGAATATAAATAGATTGATCACTATAAGTTTGATTATTTAAGCGCCGCTGCCTGTCAATATCTTGTGCTTCAAAAAAAATAAAGGCTTGCTGAAAAAAGTGATTAGCTGCTTGAGTTGACTGCGCACTTTTAATCGCGTCAAAAGCGGTTTTTAGCTCTTTGTAAACAAACTGCATCTTTTGATTATTTTGGGCTGAAAATTCAGGAAAATCTGTTACCTTACCTTGTAATAAACTTTGTCTTATCGCTTGGTTAAATAAGGTTTTATCTTTACGGTTTAAAGCTGTTGACGAATCTTGCAAATCATCAATAAACGGGTAAGTAATGCCGTAATAATAACCTTGCTTTATTGATTGTTTTAAATGTTGGGTAATCGTTTTGCTATTGCTGTCTTTGGGTAAGTCAATAAGCTGATGTAGCACTACACCAGCGATAATTTTAACCAGTTTTCTGAGTCCATTAGTTTTATCTAGCTCATCAGGCATATTAGCTTGTAGCAGTGCTAACTTTGTTTTCAGCCAAATAAGTGTGTCTTCTATTTCATATTCTTTAGCCTTTTGCTCAATAAAGTTTTGTTCAACCAGAGGCTTTTGGGGTGTGATAGGTTGTTTACGAACCCAGGTTTGAATTTTGCTGACAATGCTTTTAATTTGCTTCTTTGTGTTTGACTCATTGGTAGACTTACCGAGGTCGCGCATAAAAAGGTAGGTGATTGATTTGGTTAAATAGTCTTTGAGTTGATTATCAATAGAAAGTTTTTGTAAAAAAGACAAACTGTTTATGGTGCTACCATTTGAGCTTTGTTGTAGTTGTTGCTGTAACTGTTGCTCTAAAGTCGAAATCGTTTTTGTGTTTTCGCTATTGTTAGACCAATAACTAAAATCTTTTGTTAGTTGAGTTAAATAGTTTGGTTGGCTGGCTATATTTGATAGGGTTTTAAAATAATCTAAGGCGAGAACTTCTGCTTGTTGGTAGCAGTTAGGATCAATCAATAAGTTTTCATTGTTGGCTAAGTGATCTTTGTTGTTTTGATCACTTAGCTTAATCGAAGGTTGGGATAATCCTGGTGGTGTCAATTCTAATACTCCATAATGGTTCAACTTAGCACACTGTCGCTCTATAGATGAAATGCAACAAACATACCAAAGGCTTAATATGAAAGAATACGGTCTACAGGTAATATTATTTCGTTTGAGTCAATTTAATCGACCAATTAATCGCTATTTTGACTAACTTAAAGCGTTTAGTAGTCTAAAGCTAACAATTCGCCTAAGTTTGGCTGCCATGCAAAGTTTTTTAGATTAATTCTATTTTTTAAAACCACGACACCTTCGTCTTGTAGTAATGATTTTTGTCGCTCGGCATTTTGCGAGCCTGCTTCAAAGGCTAGTTGTCCACTACTGCGAACAATTCGATACCAAGGTAAGTTAAGTGACTTGGGTGCATAACCTAACACTTTACCAACTAAGCGAGCTCTACCAGGAAGACCAGCCAAATCGGCCACTTGCCCATAGCTAGCAACCTTGCCTTTTGGTACTTTATTAACGGTGTTCCATATTTTTTCTGCTTTTTGTTGATCAAAAGCCAAATGATTATCCTATTACTTTATTACTTTATTACTTGCTGATATTTTTGTTTAGTTTGATTAAGCCTGATAATTTCATAATATTCTTGATCGGCATTTAGCCAAATTTCACTGGCTTTTTCTAGGGCTTGTTCTGCGTTATCCAGTTCCTCAATTTCAATATATATTTCAGCTAATGCGCTATGTGCTACGGCTAAAGTAGGAAACTTTGTAATAATATCCTTTAACTTTTCAATCGCTTGGTTAGTATCACCGTTTTTATAAAGAGCCCTAGCGTACAATACTTCAACTTGTAAAATTTCATCGGCGCTTTGAGTATTAACAATTGAAGAAGACATTGCTTTTATGGCTTTTTTAAAGAGCACTAAAGATTCTAAATATTTTTCTTGAGCGTATAAAAGTTGTGCTTTTAAATTATTGAATGAAGATTCAAAAATTGGGTTAGGGTAGCTCATAAAATAGCTATGAATTTTTTCGATCAAAAATTCTGCTTCTAAGTGGTTTTTCGCTAAAATGGCGCTGTTTAATAAACCAATATCAAGTACATCATTGAGTGGTGGTTGTAAGAGCTCTCTTTGAGCTTCCATTATTTGTTCTGTTTGTTCAAATTGCCCTATAAAGCTTAGCTGAATTGCTTTTTGAAAGTTTACTTGAAACACTATATTAATTAATGGCAAATGTGCGGAATGTTTTTTCATTGCATCGGTAGTTTCGATAGATTTTTTTATTTCTCCACGAGCAATTTGATAATCAGAAAGTGCGATCAAAATAGGTAATAGTTTTTCAGAGTCTTGGGTTTGCTGAATAAGTTGGGTAAAAGTATTTTCTACCAGCTCAAACTTACCTTGTTTTGTTCTTACTTTTTGTAATGTAATGATGGCATCAAGATTATTGTTGTTTAATAACAATACTTTTTCTAGCGATTCAGAGGCTTTATCAAAATGACCAATACGCTCATAAATATTAGCAAGCTGAATTAACACATCGGTATTTTGAGGGTTAGCGTTAATAAATGATTCTAGGCTTTGCGCGGCTTTTTCTGTTTGGTTATTAAGAATATGAAGCTGTGAAAGCGTTCTTAAAATTGAATCATCAAAAGGGTCTAGTTCGCGAATTTTTTTAATGCTATTAAGTGCTTTTTGGTAGTTGAGGCCAGTTATGGTTAGCATTTGAGCTAAACTTTTGTGAGCGTCAATATCTTCAGGATAAAGCTCAACCCACATATCAAGAATTTTAAGTTGCTTTTGAAAATTACCATTAACCGCATAGGTAGATGCTTTGTATCTAAACTTCTCTTGAATGGTTAATTTATATTCATGCTTTAGCGCTTGTTCTAAAGAATTATAAGCACTTTGGGTATGCCCATTTGCTCTTTGTAATTCAGCTAAAAAACCATAAGCAGTTGCGAAACTAAAGTCTTCGGTAACAGCTTGCTCAAGCAATGCTTGAGCTTCTGTATACTTTCTTTCAAAACGTATTTTTTCTAGCGCTAAAATTAAAAGTTTAACGGCTTGCTTAGACTCACTAACATGCTCGGCAATTGGAAGATTGTTATTTTGCTCATCTAAGGTGTTTGGTATTTTTAGCTCTTTTTTAATTGCGTTAGATAGCTCATCGAGTAAGTTAAAATAATCTTTACCCTGAAATTCAAATTGAGCAACAATATTGTTTTCAATAACATCATGCAGCGAAACTGAAACTTTATATTCATCGTTAATCATTTCAAACTTGCCACTGGTAGTGTATTGGTAAAAACGTGTTTTAGCGATTTGCTGTTTTAACGAACGAGGGACTTTAACCGCATTTTTAAATCCTGCATCGCGTATTGTTTTTATCATTGGCGCAGAGGTTATTGGTGTGCCACTGGATATAAATAAACTTCTGTCTAAATCTTGGTTTAATAACCACGGCATGCCATATTGCAGCCAGTCTAAATCGGCATTGCCTGTTTCGTTACGCCAAAAAAAGTTAAGTAAGTTTTTATGAAACTCTTTTTTGGGTACTTCAAAAACTTTGGCTTGACCTTGTTCGTCCATAATAATTCGAGTTTCAGTAGCATCTACCGGTGAAATAAAATAGAACATTGCGCCAATTGAAAGCATAAGATTGAATGGAACAACAACAAAGGTTGATTTTCGCCATTTGTCATAGCCTGGGCGACCATACTGGTAAGATAAAAATAAAATGGAAGGTAGAAAAACCAGCATACCAACGAAAATGTATGAAGTAATATGTGGGGATAAGCTAAAACGCTCTATGGTCCAGTCGCCAATTTCAATCATCATCCATGTTGCGGCTATATATAACCCCACAATTTGCGGTACTCTGCGTTTTAATAGTTCGCCCAAAAAGGATGTTTCATTCATTATTGTTAAACCTGTTACCGAGTAAACTTATTACCGAGAGTGTTTAGCTCAATTTTTAATCGGTGTTTTTAATTAGCTTGATATTATACCGAGATATTCACTAACATCGAATGAAATCCTTAAATATTCCGCAACTTGCAGGAGATAAACATTGAATTGCGTGGAAAAGTCACTTAAATGGGTTGATATTGGGATCAATTTAACCAATAAGCGTTTTCATAAAGACTGCGCTGATGTTGTTGCTAGAGCCAGTGATGCTGGAGTTAAAAAATTAGTGATCACAGGGACAAGTTTGCAAGAAAGCCAGTCGGCTATAGTGCTTAGCGAAAGTGATATTGCAAAAAAGAATGGCAATAATTTATATGCTACTGCGGGCTGTCACCCCCATGATGCTAAATCATTTGATAATGATCAGTTAGCAACCTTTGGTGAGCTAGTTAAGCACTCTAATGTGGTTGCGCTTGGAGAATGCGGATTAGACTTTAATCGTAATTTTTCTACGCCAGAGCAACAGATTAAAGCTTTTAAGGCTCAGCTTGAACTTGCGGTTAAGGTGCAAAAGCCCGTGTTTTTACATGAAAGAGATGCTTTTGATACGCAGTTTGAAATATTAAAAGATTATTTTCCTCATTTAAAAGGTGCTGTGATCCATTGTTTTACGGGCAGTTTAAATGCGCTTGAGCAATATTTAAGCTTAGGGCTAAGTGTTGGTATTACTGGCTGGATCTGCGATGAAAGGCGCGGTAAACCTTTGTTTGATATTGTAAAGCATATACCTAATTCAAAGCTAATGATTGAAACTGATGGCCCTTATTTAACCCCAAGAGATTTACCTAAAAAGCCAAAAGATGGACGTAACGAGCCGATGTATTTACCCCATATTGCGAAAATGGTGGCAAAAGCTAGAGGGCAAACGATTCAGCAGATTTCAGCATTTACTTATAATAATAGCTGCCAATTTTTTTCGATATAGTTCTGTTTAGTTGCGAGAAAGATAAGCAGTAATAAGTAATACTTTAGGTCTTAATATGGGGAACTTGCTTATAGAGTCTTGTTCCTCAGTTAAATTGCACTATAGTTTAATTATCAATTAAGTTTTTATTGAGGCAAGTTATGGAACACGAGGCAATTGAATCAAAGTATATCGAGGGCGGCTGTTATTGTGGCATGGTTAAATACCAAGTTCAGCTACCAGTAAAGTGGTGTGCACATTGTCATTGCACCCAATGCCGACATACTCATGCAGCCCCTTTGGTCACTTGGTTTGGCGTGGTAAATCACCAGTTTCAGTATCTTAAAGGCGAAAACGATATTATTTGGTTTGACTCTTCTAAAGAAGCAAAAAGAGGTCATTGTATCAATTGCGGAACACCTTTATTTTTTATTGGCGAAAAATGGAAAGATGAAGTGCATATCACTCGTGAATCTACTCAAGCCGATATACTGCAAAAGCCGCAACTGCATGTTTTTTATGATCGCCATGTCGATTATTTAGCCCTTGAAGATAAGCTTGATAAATTTGGTGGACAAGATGGTTTTACATTGATGTCAAAAAATGAAGATGACTCAAGTGAAGCCGAGCAACCATAATGTCTGATTCGCAGTTTTCGTTATTAAAACAACGTCGATTTTTACCTTTTTTTATCACTCAAGCATTAGGCGCTTTAAATGATAATGTGTTTAAAAATGCGTTGATCATTTTAATGTCATTTAAAATTGCACAGCAACTGCCCTTTAGTGTGGATATTGCGGTTAATTTAGCGGCTATTTTATTTATATTACCCTTCTTTATTTTTTCTGCAATTGCTGGGCAATTGGCTGAAAAATTTGAAAAGTCTGCGTCAATAAAAAAAGTAAAATTGGCTGAAATTGTGATTATGTCTTTGGCGGTTATTGGGGTTTATTCTGCCAATGTTTATGCCTTGTTAGGTGTGCTTTTTTTAATGGGATTTCAATCGGCTATTTTTGGACCATTAAAATATGGGCTATTGCCTCAACATTTAGATACCGAAGAACTGGTAGGCGGCAATGCGCTAGTAGAAGCAGGAACCTTTGTCGCAATTTTACTCGGCACAATTATTGGCGGCGCTATTATGACATTTGATGCCAATTGGCCTTTGTTATTATCTGTTTCTCTTTTAGCGCTAGCGGTTTTGGGTTATTTAGCCAGCTTAAAAATCCCTATCACCCCAGCAGTTGCGCCAGAGCTAAAAATAAACTGGAATGTCATTACCGAAGTCTCTCGCAACTTTAAATTTATGAGTAAAGATCGCGGTGTGTTTTTAGCCATATTAGGGATCTCTTGGTTTTGGTTTTATGGTGCGGTTTACTTGGCGCAAATTCCAAATTATACAAAAACAACTTTGGCGGGTGATGAGTCGGTAGCCACGCTATTTTTAACCGCTTTTACCATTGGCATAGGTATAGGATCGATGTTGTGTGAAAAATTATCTGCGGGTAGAGTTGAAGTTGGTTTAGTGCCTATTGGCGCATTTGGTCTAAGTTTTTTTGGTTATGATTTGTTTGTTGCCAATGGTGCATCAGGGCTAGAGCCAATATATAACTGGCAAGCTTTTTTAGCTCAAGATAATGCGTGGCGAGTATTAATTGATGCCGCTTGTATTGGTGCATTTGGCGGATTATTTACCGTACCTTTATATGCATTAGTGCAAAAAATTGGCGATAAAAAGCATATCTCGCGACTGATTGCAGGGCTTAATATTATGAACGCCTTTTTTATGGTTTTATCGGGCGGTTTTGCCATTTTAATTTTGAGTTTAGATTTCACCATTCCAGAGCTATTTTTAATAACCGCCATAATTAATGCCATTGTTTCAATTTATATATTTATTCAAGCACCAGAATATATTTTTCGTTTAATTACTTGGCTACTGGTGAATACCATTTACCGAATTAAAAAAGTTAACCTCAATAATATCCCTAAAAATGGCGCAGGTGTTTTAGTGTGTAATCATGTGAGCTTTATTGATGCGTTAATTATTGCGGGATACTGCAAACGCAATATTCATTTTGTGATGTACCATAAAATTTTTAAAGCGCCCGTTATTGGTTGGTTTTTTAAAGTGTCGGGGGCTATTCCTATTGCGCCTGCACATGAAGATAAAAATTTAATGGAAGCGGCTTTTGATAAAATTGAAAACTCACTTAATGATGGAAAAATGGTATGTATTTTCCCCGAAGGAAAACTCACACCCAATGGTGAAATCGGTAAATTTAAAAAAGGCATTGAAGCAATTATTAAACGCACACCAGTTACAGTTTATCCATTAGCACTTAAAGGGCTTTGGGGGTCTTGGTTTAGCCGTAAAAATGGTAAGGCAATGACAGGAATGCCAAAGAAATTTATGGCAAAAATTCATTTGGCAGCTGGTAAAGCGATTGAGCCTAAAGATGTAACAGCCGAGTATTGTTATCAAAAGGTGAAAGCACTTAAAGAGTCAATGAAATAAACAGGCCCTAGTATTAAAGTGTGACAGACTTAAAGAAGTTGCAGATAATAATTAGATATTAAAAAGCATAAATATTATTCTAAGACTGTTGTTACATAATAATTTTTTATAAAAATAAAGTTAGGGAATAGTATGAAAAAACAGATAATTTGTATCTTGGCTAACCTATTTGCGCTAGCTCTTTTAGCTATAAGCTCTAACAGCGTTGCGGCTAATCCTAACAAACTATGTGGTGCTTCGTTTGATGTAAGCGAAGTGCTTGATACAAATCACTTGCTTATTTTTGGTGAAATTCACGGCACCAAAGAGATCCCAGAGTTTATGAGTACGCTTGTTTGTAATGCGCTAGCAACAAAAAAAGAAGTTGTTCTTTTGCTGGAATACCCAGTTAGTATTAACTCAGACATTAAAACATTTATTAATTCAAAAGGAACAATTAAAGATAAACAAAAACTGGTGAATACTAAGGTTTGGCAGAATAGCTTTCAAGACGGTAGAACAAGCTTAGCCATGCTAGAAATGTTATATGATTTAAGTATTTATAAAAAACAAACAGGTAGGTTAGTAGTAGAGACATTTGCGGACTACTCGTCAATTAATGAAAAAACTAATGTTGAACAAGCTTACGCTAATAAAGCCAAAGCAATCTACTCGGCTAATCCTCACTCATTGGTAGTTATGCTGGTTGGAAACTATCATGGTAATCCAAGTTTTAAAAATAGTATGGTAAATTTATTAAGTGTTCCTTTTGTTTATTTTGAGCTAGATGCCCCAGAAGGTGAAAGCTGGAGCTGTAAGCCAGAATGTGGTGTGAGTAAGATAAGAAGGAATAATAATTTAACAAAAGTGACTACAAAGTTAAATTTTGATAGTTCTAAACGTGTACAGCAGGTGATTAATTTGGGTAAGTATACTGCTTCTTATCCAGCCAAAAATACCTATAAAAATTGAGCTAAGCCAATGGCTTAACTCTGTTTTTAGTACCAATACGAATTAGTGCTAAATAAATTAACACCCAATATCCTATCGTTCCACCACCTGATGAGCTAGAAGAATCTTCTGGTGAAGTAGCCGTTGCTGTTTTAGTTAATGAATCGGTTGCGTCTTGGTTGTCGGTAATGGTTAGTGTTACTTGATAACTGCCTGCTGAATTATAGGTATAACTGGTTGAACTAGAAGTAACACTTTGAGCGTTGCTATTGTCGCCAAAACGCCATTCGTATTGATTAATACTGCCATCAGGATCTTGGCTAGAAGAGGCGTTAAATTGACAAGTGAGCGCTTGGCAGTTAACAAAAAATTCTGCTAACGGTGCTTGGTTAGCTGTTAGCGTAACTATTTGGCTAGTGGTTGATTGATTATTGTCGTTATCAGTAATGGTTAATAATATTTGTTTATCACCCGGCGAATTATAAGTGTATGAAACCGTTTCACCACTTAATGAAACACCATTACCTAAATCCCATGAATAATCGGTGATACTACCATCTGAATCTTGGCTTGCGCTGGCGTCAAAATTACAAACTAATTGATCGCAATTAACATCAAATACTGCAACTGGTGCGCCAGCTTCGGTTATATTTAAAAATACAGCACTAGGTACACCTACTTGGTTATCTTGATTATAAGCACGAAAATATAAAATATGCTGTCCAATTGTTAATTCGCTTGTCTCTAAAGTGCCGTTAAAGGTTTCTTGCGCTGAGTCGATACTGCCATCGGCACTTGTTAATGCAATGGGTGTTGCGCTGTCTTCCCAAATAGGCTGATCAATGGTGTATTCAATGCGGTTAACACGACCATTAGTTGTTTGTTGGGTTAATGATGTGTCGGCAGTGATTGATAGGTTTACTTCGCTACCTGTTTCAACGCTAACTTCCCCTTGCGACTGATTAAGTTGCATTTGAGTAATTTCGGGACCATGTGCTAAAAGATAAGGTGCGGCAGCGGCTTTGGCAGAATAAAAGAGCGCGGGTAAGTTATCGGGCTTTACTGCGTTTTCATACACTGAGCAGGCTTGAAAAAATGAAGTGCCTAGTTCAAAAGTAAAAGCGGCTATCCCTAGTTCGCCATAGCTAACATCATCGCTGGTGCCATCGGTTGGGTAAAGCCCAACACTTTGTTGTGGTGTGTAATCATTAAAGTAAGCTAACTTATTACCTAATGCCACAAATCCATCATCATTAGGAGAAGGCTCATCGGTGTGCCCATAAGGCCATAAAACTAATTCGCTAAAACTATGAATATCTAAGTGAATACCTTGGGTATCTAAAGGTGCGGCATCGTTTTCGTTATCGCCACGCGAATCAGGAAAAAGGCTTCTTATATAGTTTGAAACCGCTTGGGTTTCTGGCTCTGATTCGGCACTTGCTCCGCGAAAATCAGCATCACATTCATTGCTGCTAGAGCCATTAGTGGTGGTATTCCAAAAATAAGCAAAGTTGCGATTTAAATCGACACCTACATCATCCCCTGGGCAGTGGTTTTGATTGGTGTTTTTTCGATGCAAAGCGCCTGTTTCGGCAATTTTTCTGCCATCGGGGTTCATATGAAATAGAATATGAACTTCGTGATAATCAATAACCCATTGATAATCGGCATTGGTTGTATAGTTATTTAAAAGTAATTTGGCAAAATCGAGTGTGAGTGCGGCGGTGGTTAGTTCGCGGGCGTGCATGGCGCTGTGAATAAATAACTTGGGTTTATCTTGCACAATGTTTTGATTAGTTATTTTTAAAACCATTAAGTCATAACCATTACTGGCATTCACTTTATTCCACGAATCACCTATATCAATCCATTCAACCAAATTGGGGTAGTCTATTGAAAGTTGTTCGCCATCTGACAAGGTTTCTTCAACGGTGGCATAACACTCATACCCCGGAATACCCGTTGAATTTTTTGATTTAGTTAACTGCTGTTTTAGGTTGCTCATTTGAGTGTCGAATTTTTGTTGCCATTTAGCCGATTTTTTAGGTTTTAGGTTAAACTCCGCAAGTTTCTTAACATCAGAGTCTGACAAATCTAAGATCATATAGCCTTCTTTATAATTTGTTTCAAGAACAGCATGATGAAATGAAATGGCAACTTTTCTAGCAAGCGCAGGATCTGAAAAGTCGAGTTGATAAATATTTGCAGCATGAGAATAGCTGTTTGAATAAACAGGTAATGAAATAAATATTGTGTAGAATATAAGACTGATTGCAAATATTGTTTTCATTTTTTATGAGAGGTTTGTAAGTGACTAATTTTTATATCCTACCGAAGAATAAACCAATAACAAGGCAATTATTACCATTTTGACTAGGATGTTTGAAAGATCAATGAACTCTATTGTGTTTACCTAAAAAGCAAATTATATTTTGCCTCTTTGTTATCTACTGTGAATAAATTATGCCATTTATTGGGGAAATTGCTGCCATTGTTACTGCTTTTTTGTGGGCGCTATCAGTTGTATTTTTTCGCCAGCTAGGACACGCATTCTCGCCATTGAGCTTAAATTTTTGGAAAGGAATTATTTCAATTGTTGGCTTAATTGTTGTGGTGTTTTTTATGGGAAATCAACTTCCTAACTTAAATCATACTTTATGGTTGCTCATTAGTGGCGTGATTGGAATTGGGGTTGGTGATACTGCTTTTTTTGCCGCGCTTAATCGAATGGGCGAAAGAGGCACTTTATTGCTGGCTGAAACCTTAGCGCCAATTTTTACTGCACTATTAGCAATAGTTTGGATTAGTGAATGGCTTTCTGTAACACAGTGGATTGCTATTGGTGTCATTTTAATTGGTGTGGATATTGTTGTTAGAGTAAAAAAAGGCCGCCAAAAAAATATTCATTTTACCTTTTCAGGATTTAGTTTTGCTGCGTTAGCGGCTTTTTGTCAGGCCGCTGGCGCAGTTATTGGGCGCGATATTTTGTTGAGTTCTCATATTGATTCAGTTATGGCGAGCTTAGTAAGGCTGATTGGTGGTTTAGCTTTTATTATTCCAATAATCGCTTTTTCTGCCACAAAATTAATGCCGCAAGTTAAATTAAAAAGTGAGCAAACCAAAACTTGGAAAATTTTATTGATAGCAACTTTTATAGGCACTTTTTTAGCCATGATTTTGCAAATGTTTTCATTTGCGCATGCGCCAGCGGGAGTGGTTCAAAGCTTGTTTGCTAGTTGTATTATTTTCTCTTTGCTTATTGCTAAATTCCAAGGTCAAAAAATAGCTAAAACCGCCTATTGGGGGAGTATTATTGCTACGTTAGGTGTGGGCTTAATGTTTGTATAGTTTATTTCTAAGCTTAGCTAGCTAAGGCTTGTTAATGAAGCTAGCTGTTCTGGAAACAAGTAAACAATAACAATTAATGATGGAAAAATAATAAAATAAGTTCGCATCATACCTCTTAAGTAACGATTGGCTTCTTTTAGCTCCATAAAGTGATCAATTACGATTAATCCTTTAAAGCAGGTGGTGCAAGCGATAACTAAGCTTACCCACAATGTTGGAGGAATACCTTCGGCAATTGCAACATTAAATATAGTAATGAACATTAAGGCAAACCATAATTTTTCGAGTTTATATTTCATAATGATTACCTAAGTACATAAAGTAGCGGAAAAATTAAGATCCACATGAGATCAACCATGTGCCAGTAAATTGCCATGGCTTCTAGTCCACTATAATTTTTAGCGTTATAAGCACCTGAACGTGTGCGTATTGCCATAAATAAAATGGCACAACCTGCCCAGCCGACATGTAGAAAGTGATTAAACGTCATAAAATAATAAACAGTAAAAAACTGGCTAGTATCAGTATGAATATTATTAACATCGTTCCAGTGAAACTCATAGGCTTTTAATATTAAATAACACACCGCCATAGCAAGGGTTGCCCATAACCAGTTTTCACATTTTTTTTGCTGGTTTTTTCTAATGGCAAAAATCGCTTTTGCCATAAAATAACTACTAGTCAGTAATATTAAGGTATTGGCAATACCAATGGTGGTATTTAACTGAGTGGTTCCTGTGGCAAAAGTTTCGGGGTAGTGGATTTTGGCAATAAAATAAGCCACAAAAAATATAGCAAACTCAGTAAGCTCAGATAATATTCCCGCCCAAATTGCGCCGTTACCAGGTATTCTTCCAGAGCGTGTAATTAGGTTGTTTGGTGGGTTATGATCGATAATTTCTTGATTATTCACAATTTTTAGTCGTTTGTAATAAAGCACGCGAATTTTAGCATAACAAATTAGGCTTGTTTTGATATTTATCATGATAAATTCGGTATGTGCTAGTGGGTATAGAGTTGATTGAATAATAAAGCTATAGTAACTGAAACAATAATAATTCAAATAACAGCAACTTAAACAACAACTTTAGATTGAAGGGAAAAGTTAATGGAAAAATATCAAATAAAGGTTTCTGGAAAGCCAAGTTCAAAAGAGCAATTTATCAAGCAGCTAAGAACGTTTGGAAAACTTTCCTTAAAAAAGTGTGAAAGCATTTACTTGATTTTTAACCGAAAGGGCTCATTTATCATTATGGCAGGCATTGATAAAAAAATGGCAGAGCAAGTATCAGAAACATTACTAGCAACAGGTGTACAAACAGAAATTATGGAGTCGAGTATTGATGTGCCAATGATAGCCTCGCCAGAAATTACAAAGCTGTTTGAATGGCAGCCATTTAAAATACTAACCGAAAAAGGATAAATTTTGCCGACACTAAAGTTGTTGAGAGAAAAAGACTGGACTAATGATGTACTAAGAGATTACTTAGTGATGATTGATGGCAAAGAAGTGGCTCAAATTGCCAATGGTAGTGAATTAGTGGTTGAGGTTGAACAAGGTACTCACCAGCTAAAACTTAAAATTGATTGGTGCGGTAGTAATGAAATTTCTTTTGATATTAAAAATGATGAAACACTTGTTTTTGAGTGTGGGAGCTCTTTAAAAGGTTTCCGCTGGTTTTTTCATGTGTTTTATTATGCGCTTTTTAAACCGAATGGGTATTTGTTTGTTAGACAACGTCAGAGTCTTTAAATGAGTACAAGATTTCTCATTTGAGTATTTTATTTTTATCTATTTTTAATTGATTCCTGAAATTTGGCTATTTTTTATAATAGGCACGTTTGTTGCTCTACTCAAAGTGTTTGAAATTAACTAACCAAAGAGTACCCCAATATGAAAAAACAAATACTGCAACTTTGTTTAGGCTTAGGCAGCGGCTTAATTCTTTCTTTTAATGCACTTGCCTATAGCGAAAATGAAACCCAACAAAAATATGGCACATTAATTTCTTCAATTAATGAAGTGTTACTCGATAGATTTGTATTTCCAGAAGTTGCGCCTAAATATGCGGCAAGGCTAAATGAATGTTTAAAAAATGATTGTTTAGCTAACGCTAAAGACGATAAAGAAGTTGCTAAACAATTAACCGAAATGCTTTTGGCGGTTCATCACGATAAACATTTGAATGTTTTCCCTCCTGGGCATCGAGAAAAAATGCGCAAGCGCAGAATGATGAAGAAAAAAGGTGTGGATGGTAAACATGCGGATAACACAGGAATTGCCGAGGTTAAAATTTTAGAAGATAACATAGGCTATTTAAAAATTGATTTATTCCCCGGCACAGCAGAGTCTGTTGCTGCAACCAACGAAGCCATGCAAAAGTTAAAAGATACAGATGCAATAATTTTTGATATTCGTCGTCATCGTGGTGGTAGTCCGCGTAATATAACTGAAATCTCTAACTTTTTATTTCAACAACCAACGCATATGGTAACCACCCGTTCGCCTCATGTTAATGATGGAAAGCCCTCGCCACATATGAGTGAACCGAATGAGTTTGCCGCAAGTTATAAGGGAAAACCCGCTTATGTTTTAACCAGTAAAAGAAGTGGCTCGGCCGCTGAGCACTTTGCTATGTCGATGAAGTCTACAGGGCGAGCTATTTTAGTGGGTGAAACCACTGGTGGTTATGGTCATTGGGGTGATGTGGTTAAGTTTGACGATGGCTTTTCCGTTTTTGTTCCATCGGGTAGAACTTATCATCCTGTGAGTGAGCTGGGGTGGGAGGCTATTGGTATTACACCTGATATTATGGTGGATGCAGAAGAAAGCTTGGAATACAGTTTAAAGCGAATTAGGGCTTTATTATAAGTTTAGTGGTTATGCGCCGCTAAACTTGCGGTGCATAATAACCATTATTATTCAACAATCACCCTATCATTTACCGATAGCGTTCCTAAACTTCTTGGAATTAAGTTCATACCAAAAATTACCCCGTCTTTGGTTTTTCGATACTGGCTTAATGTTTTTAACGGCTGACTGTTTGGATCTTTTTTTCCAGTTTGTGGATCAACTGTGGTTAACACGCAGCGACTACAAGGTTTTACTGCATCAAAAGTGACGTTGCCAATTGTTATTTGTTTCCAGTTATCTTCGGCATAAGCATTAACACCTTCTATTACTAGGTTTGGTCTAAAGTGAGTCATGCTTACGGGTAATTCTAGTCTTTGATTTAAGTCGTTTAAAGATTCTTGTGAAATAACCAGTAAAGGAAAGCCGTCGGCAAAACTAACAATATCATTCGGGTTTGAATAAGCTTGATCGGTTGGGCGTGGTTGTTGAAAATTATATTTGGCTAACTTTACCTCAAAGCCTAAAAACTCACTAAACCAATCATTAACATTAGGCTCTGCAATATAAGCTTGGCATTTATCACCCCAAACGGTTACTTGCATTTGTTGAGGAGTAAAGCTATTGCTTGAAAGTGTTAAAGACGGACTATTTGGTTTGGTGAGTTTATAGCCTTGCTCATAAACTTGAATGCCAATTAGTGCTAATTGTGGATATTTTCGCTGGGTTATAAAGTTACCATCGCTATCAACCAGCATCATTTGTCTGTCATTCTTAAGCCCAATTTGTTCAACTTCTGTTTGTTCAACATGAATACCTGCAATAGATTTAATCGGATAGTAGGTGATCTGAGATAGTTTCATGGTTTTGCCCAAACTAAATGTTAATTTGTTATTGGTACTGAAAGCTTAACTGATATACCCGTTTTTCTTCAAGATGCATGATTTAACAAGTCAGTAAACCAGGCTATTTGAGGCATATTGAAGAGTAAAGGGTATATTTCTTTCTAAGAGCATGGTTGAGGTATTGTTCAAAAAACCAATAGTTTGATGATTTTTTGTGCAAAAACTAGATAATTGGTGCTAATGGGATTAATTCAGCGTAGAATACGCGCCTATTTTTTCAGAGAAGTGGGCAAATACGCGATTTCTCTACATTAAGTGTCACAAGAGGCATTGTTTACAGTGATTGAGAATTTAAGAAATATTGCGATTATCGCTCACGTTGACCACGGTAAGACTACCCTGGTTGATAAGCTTTTACAGCAGTCGGGAACCCTCGACCAACGTGCAGAGCCAACTGAGCGTGTTATGGATTCTAACGATCTTGAAAAAGAGCGTGGAATTACCATTTTGTCTAAAAATACCGCGATCCGTTGGAATGACTATCGCATTAACATTGTAGACACTCCCGGACATGCTGACTTTGGTGGTGAGGTTGAACGTATTATGTCGATGGTAGATTCGGTTCTACTATTGGTTGATGCAGTAGATGGTCCTATGCCGCAAACTCGCTTTGTTACTCAAAAAGCTTTTGCGCAAGGTTTAAAGCCTGTGGTTGTGGTGAATAAAATTGACCGTCCTGGTGCCAGACCAGACTGGGTTATTGATCAAGTATTCGATTTATTCGATCAACTTGGCGCAACCGATGAGCAACTAGACTTCCCTATTATTTACGCCTCGGCACTTAATGGTTACGCATCTATTGATGACAGTGTTCGCGATGGTGATATGACTCCATTATTTGAAGCCATTGTTGAGCATGTTAGCCATCCTCAGGTTGAAGTTGATGGTGCCACTCAAATGCAAATTACCTCGCTCGATTATTCAAGCTATGTTGGCGCAATTGGTGTTGGACGTGTTACTCGCGGAAAAATTCGTAAAAACCAGCAGCTAGTTAGCATTGATGCCGAAGGTAAAACCCGCAAAATTAAAGTGGGTCAAGTATTAGGTTATATGGGGCTTGAACGTAGCGAAGTTGAAGAAGCTAACGCTGGCGACATTATTGCAATCACGGGCATTGGCGAGCCGCAAATTTCAGATACATTATGCGATCCTGATGTGGTTGAAGCTCTGCCAGCGCTAACGGTAGATGAGCCAACGGTTAATATGACTTTTCAAGTTAATAGCTCTCCTTTTGCGGGTAAAGATGGTAAATTTTTAACCTCGCGCCAAATTTTAGAGCGCCTAGAAAAAGAGCTTATTCATAATGTTGCCTTAAGAGTTGAGCAGCTAGATGATGCCGATAAATTTAAAGTATCTGGTCGTGGAGAGCTACATTTATCGGTATTAATTGAAACCATGCGCCGCGAAGGTTTTGAGCTTGCAGTATCGCGCCCCGAAGTGATCATGAAAGAAGTTGACGGCGTAATGATGGAACCTTACGAGAATGTTACCGTTGATATCGAAGAAGAACATCAGGGCACTATTATGGAGCGCCTTGGTAATCGTAAAGCTGAAATGCGCGATATGCAGCTAGATGGCAATGGCCGAGTAAGAATTGACTTTTATATTCCATCTCGCGGGTTAATTGGTTTTCAAACCGAATTTATGACCGCTACATCGGGAACTGGCTTAATTTATCATACCTTTGATGCTTATGGACCTGCCCATACTGGCGCATTAGCTCAGCGTCATAACGGGGTGCTTATTTCAAATGGTACTGGCAAAGCATTAGGTTATGCTTTATTTAACTTTCAAGATCGCGGGCGCCTATTTATTGGGCACGGTGTAGAAGTTTATGAAGGCATGGTTATTGGTATTCATTCACGCGATAACGACTTAACCGTTAACCCGCTTAAAGGTAAGCAGTTAACCAATGTTCGTGCATCGGGTACTGACGAAAATATTCAATTGTCACCACCTATTATTATGACGTTAGAGCAAAGCTTAGAATTTATTGATGATGATGAGCTTGTTGAAGTAACGCCTAATCATATTCGTATTCGTAAAAAATATTTAACCGAAAGCGAAAGAAAGCGTGCTTCAAGAGCGCCTAAAGAGTAACAGATAACTCGTTCTAATTTTTTAAAGCCAATTGATCTTCAATTGGCTTTTTTTTTAGGATAAATTGAACCTTTAAGGTTATCTCTATTCCAAGCTAGTGCTTCATTATTAATAATAAGGACAATGATGAGAAAATCGTTGAAAAAAATAACCCTTATTTCTCTGACTGTTGGATTGCTTAATGCTTGTTCTGGTCAAAGTGCACTTGATATTACTCGCGCTTTATTAGGCTATATACCGCCGCCAGAAGAAACATCAATTGGTGAAGAACTCAAATTAGAATATGAGCGTTGCGTTAAAATTGGCAGCGAGCCAAATTGTGCCCAAGCAGCTTATGATGTGGTGCGCACGGTGAAAGGGTTAGAGCCAAGAAAAGTGCCTAAAGGCGTGGTGATTATTTTAGAAGGTCATGGCGGGCACTTTTTAACCGAAGAAGAGAAACGCCAACAAGCAGAAGAAGAAAGAAAAGAAAAAGAGCAAGAAGAAAAGTAGCAACAAGCGTTCTTAATTTTTTGCCAATTAACTTCAAAGTGATTTTAATCAATATATGCTAGGCTTAAGGCGCAATAATTAAAATTGTAATAATCAAGTTTCCAATTTTTAAAGCGCCTAAAAAAGAGCCTCTATGCAAAAACTATATCCTGATATTAAACCTAATCAACGCTACGACATTAATGTTGATTCAGGGCATACCCTTTATGTAGAAGAAAGCGGTACACCAAGTGGCATTCCTGTAGTTTATTTGCATGGTGGGCCGGGTGCTGGCAATCATAAAAGCGCACGCCGACTATTTGATCCCGAAAAATACCGCATTATATTATGCGATCAACGTGGCGCAGGGCGTTCTAAGCCTCATGCGAGTTTAGATGCAAATACTACCGAGCACTTAATTAACGACTTAGAGGTTATTCGTAAACACCTTAATGTTGAAAAATGGGTGGTTATGGGTGGCAGTTGGGGGGCAACATTAGCATTAGCTTATTCACAAGCTTACCCTCAAAATGTTTTAGGCATTATTTTGCGCGGTGTGTTTTTAGGGCGCAAGCAAGATATTGAGTGGCTATATCACAATGGAACTAGCCGAGTTTTTCCTGATTATTGGAAAGACTTTCAAGGAGCAATTCCACTAGCTGAACAAGATGATCTAATTAAAGCTTATCACAATAGGTTAACCGGCAGTGATGAGCTAGCAAGAATGGCATCTGCTAAAGCTTGGGCTGTTTGGGAGGGGAAAGTAGGCACTTTAGAGCCAAACCCTGATGTGGTTGAGCTATTATCATCGCCGCATACTGCTTTGAGTATGGCAAGAATAAGCGCGCACTATTTTTTAAACCACTGCTTTTTAGCCGAAAATCAAATACTTGATAATATGGATAAAATCCAAGAAATTCCCAGTATTATTGTGCATGGTCGTTACGATATGATTTGCCCCTTAGAAAATGCTTGGACATTACAAAATCACTGGAAAAGTAGTGAATTGCACATTGTTCGAGATGCAGGTCACTCGACTAGCGAGCCAGGTATTATTGACGCGTTGGTTAAAGCCACCAAAGAAATGCACCAAGTGATAACTCATGATTGCACTGATTCAGCGGGTAACTAATGCCCAAGTAGTTGTTGATGATAAAGTCATTGGCAAAATAGACCAAGGCATATTAGCCCTAATTGGGGTTGAAAAAAATGATACCCAAGCCAATGCCAAGCGGTTATTTGAGCGAGTTGCAGGTTATCGTATTTTTACTGACGAAAAGGACAAAATGAACCTCAATGTCAAAGCGGTTGGTGGCGGTTTATTATTAGTGCCTCAATTTACCTTAGCCGCAAATACAAATTCAGGAATGCGCCCTAGTTTTTCTGAAGCTGCGCCGCCTAGTGAAGGCAAACAGCTGTTTGAGTTTTTTACCGATTATGCCAAACAACACTATCCAATAGTTGAAACTGGCGAGTTTGGTGCCGACATGAAAGTAAGCTTACTTAATGATGGGCCAGTGACTTTTTGGTTAACGTCTTAGTTTATAACTTACTTAAGTCAATTAAGCCATTTTCATCTAGATTGTTAAAGCGCAGCCTAACTAGCTCTTTCTTATCTGCTATAAATCTTTGGCTCTTTTGTTGTTTTGGCTAATTTTTTAAGTGCATCTTGCTGAGATAAAAACTGTTGAGTGCAAGTGAATAACTTATGTTGAATTTTCTTAACATCAACATTATGCGGAATTTCTGTCCCTGACTTAGTTGCCTGATCTGAAGGGAAAAAACCATAGCCAGCAAGTAAAATGCGCCATGAATCAACGGGGAAATATTGCCCAATATTTTGCCGATTAATCTCAATATCTATGTCGTGCTTTAAACCACCAGTCCAGCTATTAAGTATATGAATTAACGAGTTAGATAAGTTTTGATTTTGGCTATTATCGCGCCAATATTGACTGTCGGTTTGCGGGTTATTTGCTCGGCTATTTAAGCGGTAATGTGCCACAATATAATCGCGCACACTTTCAAACCGTCGGTTAATAATATCATTATATTTATCTTGAAACTGATGAGTGAAATTACCTGCCTCAAAGTTAAGCATAAACTCCAAAATACTCACTTGCACTATATGCAGCGCGGTAGCTTCAAGCGGCTCAATAAAGCCTTGTGACAAGCCGATTCCAAGTACATTTTTATGCCAGTGTTTAGCAACACGGCCTACTTTCATTTTTAAATGCCTTGCTTCTATGGGAGAGTCGAGTAAGTTAAGCTTGGCTCTTAGTTCTGTTTCGGCATCGTCGGCACTAGAGTATTGACTGCTATAAACATAACCATTACCAGTGCGGTTAGTGAGTGGAATATCCCAAGCCCAACCATTTGTCATGGCTGTACTTATGGTAATTGAATTTAAGGTTTTTCCTGCTGGTGTTGGCATCACAACCGCAGCGTCATTAAATAAGTTTTTTGCAAAAGACTCAAACTTTACCCCAAGTGCTTGTTGCAATAAAACGCTGCGAAAACCAGAGCAATCAATGAAAAAGTCAGCTTTTAAAGTTTGATTATTATTTGGGTTATTATCTAATGTAAGCGACCCAATATTGCCATTTTCGTGCAAATTGGTGTTGAGCATTCTGGCTTGAACATGGTTAACACCACGCTGTTTTGCTATTTTAGCTAAAAACTGCCCTAAAAGCCCCGAATCAAAATGGTAGCCATAGGCGGTATCAAATGGAAAGTTGCTTGTACTAACAGGGGATTTTTGCTGACTGCCTAACAATGATTGCAAAAAGAACTGATCGGGATGAACTTCTACATCATAATCTAGGCGACGAGCTTTACAATTTTGTGCAAACTGAGCGCTATAAATTCTGTCTAATTCATTAGGAAAAGGATGGTTATAGCTTTCAAAACCTTTCACGCTTGACCAACCATCAAATCGAATACCTACTTTGTAAGTGGCATTACATTGGGGCATCCATTCACTTTCTGTTATTCCAACATCGTCAAAAAAGTTTTTTAACGAAGGTGTTGAGCCTTCGCCCACACCTACAATCCCTATGTCAGGTGATTCAACCAGCGTTATGTTGATATTTTTATCTGCCCATTGATGGATCATATAATTGGCTGCCATCCATCCCGCTGTACCGCCGCCTAAAATAACAATATTTAAAGGTTTATCCTGCAATGCTAGATCCTTGTTAGTTTTTTGCTCGCCTCTATTCCTATCATAAAGCGGTAAAGCTACGCATTGAGTTCAATGAAAATCAATAAATATTCAAGCTAATCTTATATACCCACTCTCCTTCAAGATGCATGTTACAGTGTTCAACCAAAAAGCTTGAACAAGGCGCAACTTGCAGGAAATGGTAATCCCTTTTCAAAAGCTGCAACGCAGTGCAAGCTTTTTGGCTGAGCACCCGAAGGGCAAGGCAGTAAGCCAACCTCTTCTTCGTTATCAATGCTTGAATTAGAATGACTAATCCTGCGCATTAATGCCTCAAATAGGATGGCTTACTGACTTGCTGAAACATGCATCTTGAAGGAAAGTGGGTATAAACTTAATCAGGGCTAGCGTTTTTTCTTTTAAATCACTAGTGAAAGCCGTTAAAATTGCAACAACCTTAAATTTGGTCAAAGACAATTTAATTAACAGTTAATTGTGCTAAGTTGCCAAAAACGATCTGAGAAATTAATGTCCATGCAACAAGAATATAATCCAGCCGAAATAGAAACTTCGGTGCAAACCCTTTGGGATGAAAATAAAGTCTTTAAAGCCATTAAAGACACAAGCAAAGAAAAATATTACTGCTTATCAATGCTGCCTTACCCAAGTGGTCGATTACATATGGGGCATGTTCGCAACTACACCATTGGCGATGTGATTTCTCGTTATCAAAGAATGCAGGGCAAAAATGTATTACAACCTATGGGTTGGGATGCTTTTGGTTTACCTGCTGAAAACGCGGCCATTAAAAACAAAGCTCAGCCTAGCGCATGGACCGAAGAAAACATTGCCTACATGAAAAAGCAATTGAAGAGTTTAGGCTTTGCTTACGATTGGGAGCGCGAAGTGACCACTTGTAAGCCCGACTATTATAAGTGGGAACAATGGTTTTTTGCCGAACTGATTAAAAAAGATTTAGCCTATAAGAAAACCTCGGCGGTTAACTGGTGCCCAAATGATGAAACCGTATTAGCCAACGAGCAAGTACACGATGGCTGCTGTTGGCGCTGTGATACACCGGTTGAGAAAAAAGAAATTGACCAATGGTTTTTACGGATTACCGAATATGCCGAAGAACTATTAAATGCTATTGATGATTTAGATGGCTGGCCTGATAGCGTTAAAACTCAGCAGCGTAATTGGATTGGTCGCTCGCAAGGTGTTGAAATGATATTTAAGTTAGCCGAGGGTGATAAGTCGGTTTCTATTTACACCACTCGCCCCGACACTCTAATGGGGGTTACCTATGTTGCTGTAGCAGCAAAGCATCCTATTGCTGAGCAAGCGGCTCAAAATAATGCCCAGCTGGCTGAGTTTATTGCTGAGTGTAATCGCTCAACCACTGCCGAGGCCGATATTGCCACTATGGAAAAGAAAGGTATGTCTACCGGACTAAAGGCGCTTCATCCAGTAACGGGTGAAGAAGTTGATGTTTGGGTAGCTAACTTTGTCTTAATGGATTATGGCTCTGGCGCAGTTATGGCGGTTCCTGGGCACGATCAACGTGACTGGGAATTTGCGCATAAATATGGCATTGAAATTAAGCAAGTCATTAAACCTGCCGAAGGTGATGACACCGAATGCGACTTAGCAAAAGCCGCTTTTGTAGAAAAAGGCGTATTGGTTAATTCGGGTGAATTTAACGATTTAACCTCAACCCAAGCGATTGAAAAAATTGCTGACTGGTTGGTGGCAAATAATCTTGGCGAAAAGCGGGTTAACTACCGAATGCGCGACTGGGGCGTTTCGCGTCAGCGCTTTTGGGGCGCGCCCATTCCAATGATTAAATTAGACACAGGTGAAATGGTGCCTGCGCAAGATTTTCCAATTGAACTGCCAACCCATTTAAAACTCGAAGGGGCAAACTCGCCGCTAGTGAATAACCCAGATTTCCAAGATGTGGTTGTTGATGGCATAAAAGGCAAACGCGAAACCGATACCTTTGACACCTTTATGGAATCTAGCTGGTATTACGCTCGCTATACTTGCCCCAATAGTCATGATGCCATGCTTGATAGTGATGAGGCTAACTATTGGCTACCGGTTGATCAATATATTGGCGGAATTGAACATGCCACCATGCATTTGCTGTACTTTAGGTTTTTCCATAAGCTAATGCGCGATCAAGGTTTGGTTAATTCTGACGAGCCAGCAGAAAAATTATTAACTCAAGGCATGGTGTTATCTGATACCTTTTTAACCCGAGATGAAAAGGGCACTAAAAATTACCATAGCGCCGAAGAAATTGAGTTAGAAAAAGACAGCAAAGGTAAAGTGATTAGTGGCAAATTAAAATCAACGGGTGAAGCGGTAACTCTGGCAGGCATGGAAAAAATGTCTAAGTCAAAAAATAATGGGGTTGATCCGCAAGCCTTAATTGATCAATACGGTGCCGATACTGCCAGAATGTACACGATGTTTGCCGCGCCACCCGAGCAATCACTAGAATGGCGAGAAGATGGGGTGCATGGTGCGCATAAATTTATCAAGCGCTTATGGAAACTATACATGGAAAATGCGCTGCAAGAAGTTGGCGAGATTGATTTAGCCAAATTATCAGCCGAGCAAAAAGCCCTGTATGGTAAAACCCATGAAACCATTGCTAAAGTAAGCGATGATTATCACAGGCGTCATGCTTTTAACACCGCAATTGCCGCCATTATGGAATTAACCAATGCAATTGCTAAATTTGAAGTAAACAATAATGACGATAAAGCGGTTATTAAGCACGCACTTGATCATGCAGTAATATTATTAAGCCCTGTAACACCGCATATGGCGCAAGCATTATGGCAAGCGGCTAATAAGCCTTGTATGATTATTGATGAAAAATGGCCACAGGTTGATGAGGCTGCATTGGTTAAAGATGAAGTATTAATGATTTTGCAGGTTAATGGCAAAATGCGCGGAAAAGTGAATATTGCTGCCGATGCAAGTAAAGAGGCTATTGAAGCTATGGCACTTGAAAATGAAAACGTAAAGAAATTTATTGAAGGTAATACGGTGCGTAAAGTGATTGTAGTGCCTGGTAGATTGGTGAATATCGTTGCAAACTAAATTGATTAAATGTCTCTTAATTTTAACCACAAGCTTTCTGCTTTCTGCTTGTGGTTATCAGTTAAAAGGTACGGGGCAGTCTAGCCTTAATAGTGTTGCTGTTGCGCTACAAAGCAATAATATTTATGGCACTTTTGAGAAACAACTGCTCAGGCGTTTAAAAGCGCAGCAAGCCAATGTGGTCGCCGGTGAACAAGCCGATTACCAATTAGAAGTGCTTGAAATTAATGATAGTGAACAAGGGGTTAGCCGAGATGCAACAGGCCGAGCTAACGAAGCCATTTTAACCGTTGAAGTTAAATTCCGCTGGATAAATTTAAAACCGGCAGTTAGTCAGCAAGAGCAATCTTTAGAGCCAGCTATTTTAACCATTGCCCAAAGCGCACCTTATGTTTTTGACTATCGCGATCCGGTGGCGCGTAAGAATCAGCAACGTGAAACCAAACTCTGGCTTTATCAACAAGTTAGTGAGCAGGTAGTACATTATATTGAGCGAAAGAGTCAGTTGTGAGTCTTTCGGCCGTTAATATTGTTATTAGTGAAGATCCTTTATTGGCACAAGAGGCTTGCGATCAAATATTTGCCGAGGCTAAACAAACCGGTGTTTCAGAGCGCAATATTGTTGAGGTGATTGACCGATTTAAGTGGACTGATGTATTGGCCGAAAGCAATAGTATGAGTCTTTTTGCCGAGTTAAAACTCACCGATATTCGTTTTGCTAAAACCCCCAACAAAGAAGCGCAAAACGCTTTGGTTGAGCTGGTTGAAGGCATGAGTAGTGAAGATTTTATTTTAATTCGCTTGCCTAAACTCGACAAAAGACAAAAGTCCACCAAGTGGTTTAAGGCTATTTCTCAAAATGCCAAGGTGCAAACTTTGTGGCCACCAAAGCCTTATGAATATCTTAATTGGCTGAAACAAAGAGCAAGTCAATACTCGTTAAACTTGAGCCAACCAGCCATACAAATTCTAGCCGATCAAACCGAAGGTAATCTGTTAGCCGCCAATCAAATGTTGCAAAAGTTGCAACTATTGTATGACGAACAAACTATTGAAGAGCAACATTTATCAGCGCTTATTTCTGATAATGCTAAATACTCAATTTTTCTATGTTTAGATGATGCGCTTGCGGGCAAAGGTCAAAGAGCGGTTAAAATGCTAGCGAAATTTAAATCGGAAGGTGTGCCGCCAATTACAATATTGGCTAACTTAATTCGTGAAGTAAATCTTTGTCATCAAGTTAGTCAAGGTGTTGTGCAAGGGCAAAGTGCGGCTAGCGTGTTAGCAAAAACCTTTATGTGGGATAGCAAGAAAAAACTGATCACCTCGGCATCGCAGCGCCTACCTTTTGCTATGTGGCAGCGTTTATTAGCAAGGCTGGCCTTTTTAGATCGCTTAATTAAAGGGCAAGAAAAAGGTGATATTTGGCAAGAGCTTGAGTCTTGTTTGTGGCTGTTAAGTGGTCGTTCAATTTGGAATTTAGCCAAAACAAATCATCCTAGCCTTTCATCATAATGTCCAAAATACACTCTCATCGACAGCAAACTCAAATAAGAGAATTTGAATTAGTGTTTGGCGGCACTTTTGATCCTATTCATTATGGGCATATCGCTATTATTGAGCAGCTTAGAAAGCTCGATAAGTTATCAACAATTAGAGTGATCCCTTGTGCAACACCAGCGTTAAAGCAAAGCCCTGGTGCAAGTTTTAGTCAGCGCTGTAAAATGCTTGAATTAGGTTTAGCTCATTTTTCTCATTTGATTATTGATCAACGAGAGCAAAAGCGAAGCGGCGCTTCGTACACTTTCGACACATTGCAAGCGCTTAAACAGGCTCAACCGAATAAGCATTTAATTTTTGTAATTGGGGCTGATAATTTAGTAGATTTTCAGCGTTGGCACCGATGGCAAGAGCTTGCAAAATATTGTCATTTATTGGTGATTAATCGTCCTAACTTTAATGAAAGCTTGATTAAAGAGAGCGTTGCCCAAAGTGGTTTTCAATTAGCTAAAAGCTATGCAGATCTACAAAATGCCCATTCAGGCCTGATTTTTTATCACACAATGCCCCAAAAAGACCAATCTTCCACAGAAATTAGGAATAATTTCCAACAAAAGCGCTCCCTCGATTTAATGCTACCGCAGAGTGTTATAGAATACGCAATGAGAAATTTGTTATATCAAAGTGAAGAGAGTTAATGCAAGGTACCCAATTAAAAGACTTTATTGTTGAACAATTAGAAGAAATCAAAGCCAAAGAAATTGAAGTGATTGCGATTGCAGAAAAATCGACCATTGCCGACTATATGGTCATTTGCAGTGGTACATCGAGCCGTCATGTTAAATCAATTGCTACATTGTTAGTTAAAGAACTAAAAGATCGCCAGCAGCCACCATTAGGAGTTGAAGGTGAAGATGCCTCTGAATGGGTGCTAGTAGATTGCGGTGATGTCATTGCCCACATTATGCTACCTCAGTCGAGAGATTATTATCAGCTCGAAAAGCTTTGGTCTGAAGTTTAATCAACGGGTTAAGTTCAAATAATAATCTTTTAAAGTGATAATCAATGAAAATTAAGTTGATCGCCGTAGGACAAAAAATGCCTAGCTGGGTAGAAAAAGGCGCTTCAACTTATTTTCAACGTATGCCTCGCGATTGTCAGGTAGAGTTGATTGAAATTGCCGCAGCAAAACGCTCCAAAAATCAACTGGCTACTCAATGGAAAGACAAAGAAGGCGAGCTGATTTTAAAAGCGATTGAACCTTCCGATTGGGTTGTTGCCTTAGATGTGAAAGGCAAAAACTGGAGCACTCAAGATTTAGCCAACCAACTTAAAGATTGGCAGCATTTAGGCAGTAATGTGGCTTTATTGGTTGGTGGTCCCGATGGATTATCAAATAGTTGTTTGGCAAGAGCCAATGCAAAATGGTCGTTATCGGCACTCACATTACCACATCCTTTAGTGCGAGTGATTTTAGCCGAAACCCTTTATCGAGCTTGGTCGGTTACGGTTAATCACCCTTATCATCGAGAGTAAAGTCGAGGAACATTTTATTTAACTATGTTGAAGTCGGGCTCATTTGGTAAAAACAACAAACGATCTTTTAAAGATCATTATCTTGAGCGCCAACTACTAGTTCAGCGCAGCATTGTTGCCTTTATCTTTGTTTCTGCTTTAATGATTGCCTTGGTTGCTAGAGCCTGGTATTTGCAAGTAGTTAAACATCAAGACTTTCAAACACGTTCAAACGATAACCGTATTAGTATTCAGCCCATTGCACCAAAGCGAGGCTTGTTATTTGATCGCAATGGTGTGTTGCTTGCCGAAAATCGTGCGGTTTATTCTTTAGAAGTTATCCCCGAAAAAGTTAATAGTATTGATGACACGCTTAATCGTCTGATCAGTAATAATTTGATTGAAGAAAAGCATAAACAAAAATTTCTTGGGGCGCTTAAAGGTCAGCGGCGCTTTAAAAAAATTATTTTAAAAACCCGCTTAACCGAACTTGATGTGGCTAAATTTTCGGTTGATAGGCATCAATATCCTGGAGTAAGTATTGAAGCTAGGCTAGTAAGATATTACCCCTTTGGCGAAGATCTAGTTCATGCATTGGGATATGTGGGACGCATTAATGATCGCGAGCTGGCAAGAATTGATACAGCAAACTATAAAGCCACACGTCACATTGGTAAAGTAGGGCTCGAAAAATATTACGAAGATGAGCTTCATGGCACCATTGGCATTCGTCAAGTAGAAACCGATGTGCAAGGGCGAATAATTGGTAAACCCTTATTTGAGCAACCACCTATTCCCGGCAATAATATTCGTCTTTCTCTTGATATAGCATTGCAACAAGCTGCCAGTAAAGCCATGGCAGAGCAACGAGGTTCAATTGTGGTGATTGATCCTAACAATGGCGATGTTTTAGCTTTGGTGAGTAAACCTGGATATGAGCCTAATGATTTTGTAACAGGAATTTCCACGGCAAAATATTCTGCGTTAATTAGTTCGCAAGAAAGGCCGTTATTTAACCGAGCCTTGCGCGGACTTTATTCACCTGGCTCAACCATTAAACCGCATTTAGGTTGGATTGGTTTAGAAACCAAAACAATTACTCCGCAGTTTACCATTTCAGATCCTGGCTTTTGGATCCTTCCTACCGAAGAGCAAAGAGTGATAAGAGATTGGAAAAAAGGCGGGCATGGCAATAAAGTGAATTTAAGTTTGGCTATTGCCCAATCTTGTGATCCTTATTTTTATGAATTAGCTTACCGAATGGGGATCGACAAAATATCACCCACCATGGAAAAATTTGGTTTTGGTTCAACAACAGGCATAGATATGGGCGAAGAGTTGGTGGGTAATATGCCTTCTCGCGCATGGAAAAAAAGAGAGCGTCGTTTGCCCTGGTTTCCAGGAGACACCGTTAATATTGGTATTGGTCAAGGGTTTTGGCAAGCAACACCACTACAACTAGTAAATTCAATTGCTCAACTAGCAACCGAAAAACGTTATCAATTACGCATGATGAAAGCCATTGAGATTGACGGTGAATGGCAAAATATGCCTGTAAGAATGGCAGAGCAACAAATTGATTTTGTAAATAAAGATAATTTAAAAACCATTCAAGAGGCGATGTATAAAGTGAACCGTTATGGTGGCTCGGCATTTCAAGCATTTCAGTTTGCTGAATATACTTCGGCGGGTAAAACGGGCACGGTTCAATTAACCTCACAAGATGAAGATTATGATGCCGAAAAAGTTGAAAGACGTTTTAGAGATAACGCAGTTTATGTGGGATATGCACCTTATAATACGCCAGAAATTGCATTGGCTATTGTTGTTGAAAATGTAAAAGGCGGCGGCTCAAGTAAAGCAGCGCCTATTGCCAGAGAAGTTTTTGATGCCTATTTTAAAAATAAACAACAAAAATCTAAAAAGCCTAATGTTGCTCAATTAGGAGTAAATCACTAATGGCGCTTTTAGGTCATGATCACTCGGATCGACGTGGTAAAAGTTTAGCCCAGCAACTGCATTTAGATCTGCCTTTATTGGCTGGTTTAATTTTACTGGTTGGCTTTGGACTAGTAATTTTATATAGCGCTACAGGTGGAAGCCAAGACGACATGACTCGCCAGTTTATTCGCCTTGGTATTGCTTTTACGGTTATGTTTGTTTTGTCTTGGGTGCCTCCAAGAATTTACCAAAAGTGGACCCCTTTTATTTTTGCAATTGGCATTTGTTTGTTAATTGCGGTGATTTTTGTGGGTGATAAAGGTAAAGGTGCACAGCGCTGGTTAGAGCTTGGTGGTTTTCGGTTTCAGCCATCAGAAATTATGAAGCTTGCTGTACCAATGATGTTGGCTTGGTTCTTTTCTGAGCGCTCATTGCCGCCTAAGTGGGATGAGCTTTTTATTGCCGCCGCTATTATTGGTTTACCAACCTATTTGATCATGATCCAACCCGACTTAGGGACTTCAATTTTAATTGCCAGCTCTGGCGTATTTGTGATTTTTTTGGCGGGAATTCAGTGGCGAATTATTATTAGCTTAATGGTTTTGGGTGTAATTTATGCGCCAATTCATTGGTTTTTTGTTATGCAAGCCTATCAGAAGCAACGGGTATTAACCTTTTTAGAGCCCGACAAAGATCCACTGGGTAGTGGTTACCATATTATTCAGTCACAAATAGCCATTGGCTCGGGCGGAATAAAAGGCAAAGGCTGGCTCGAAGGCACGCAATCACAATTAGAATTTTTACCCGAGCGTAATACCGACTTTATTTTTGCCGTGCTGGGAGAAGAATTTGGCTTCTATGGCATATTAGTGCTGCTGTCGATTTATTTATGGATCATAGGACGCGGCTTTTTTATTGCGGTGAAAGCGCAAGATACTTTTACTCGATTATTAGCTGGCGCTATTACCTTAACTTTTTTTGTTTATGTATTTGTCAACATTGGTATGGTTACAGGCATACTACCTGTAGTAGGGTTGCCGTTACCTTTGGTGAGTTATGGCGGAACATCAATGGTTACTTTAATGGCATCATTTGGCATATTAATGGGTATTCAAACCCATAAAAAATTATTACCCGGATAGAGGATTTTTATGAGCTTTAAACAACTATTATCTTGCGCGCTTGTTGGGTTAACAATAAATGTGAGCAGTGTTTTTGCCAGTGAACTGTTGGTTTCAGAAGCACAAGTAGCAAAAGAGATCAAAGCTTTTGCCGCCAAAATGACAAGTAAAGGTTTCGATGGCACGGCGATAGAAAAACAGCTTAATGGTTTAAAGCCAAGACAAGATATTATTGCCAAAATTTCAAAACCTGCCGAATCTCTACCTTGGCATCGTTATCAAAAAATTTTCCTTAAAGACAAACGCATTAATGATGGTGTTGAGTTTTGGAATACCCATGAGCAAACCCTAAAAAAAGCTGAACAAACTTTTGGTGTTGATGCTTCAATTATCGTAGCAATTATAGGGGTTGAAACTTTCTATGGACGAATTCAAGGTGACTATCCAGTAATAGAAGCTTTGCATACATTAGGCTTTTATTACCCTAAGCGCTCCAAGTTTTTCCGCTCTGAGCTTGAGCACTATTACCAGTTAGCCAAGGCGCAAAATTGGAAGCTAAATGACATTAAAGGATCTTATGCTGGTGCAATGGGAATGGGGCAATTTATTTCTAGTAGTTATCGTCACTATGGTTACGATTTTAACCAAGATGGTAAAGTGAATTTATTTAATGATCCTGTCGATATGATTGGTAGCGTTGCCAATTATTTTAAAAAGCATCACTGGAAAAAAGGTGAATATGTAATTGAACAAGTTGTACCGACTATTGAGATAAAAAAAATGGTGCAAACCAAGCTAAAATTAACCAAGCGTTTAGCGGATATTCAGCAAGCGGGTGCAACAATTAGCAAAAAAGCAAAAGACTCATCGAAGTATGGTGTGTTTGCTTTTGAACAAAATGAAAATGATAAAGCTTATTGGGTAGCAGGCGATAACTTTTATAGTATCACTCGATATAATCGTAGTCCGCTTTATGCGTTAGCGGTTTACCAACTGAGTCAAATGATTGCTGAACGTAAAGTAAACTCAATTAATATACCCGTTCTCCTTCAAGATGCATGATTCAGCAAGTCAGTAAGCCATCCTATTTGAGGCATTAATGCACAGGATTAGTCACTCTAATTCAAGCATTGATAACGAAGAAGAGGTTGGCTTACTGCCTTGCCCTTCGGGTGCTCAGCCAAAAAGCTTGCACTACGTTGCAGCTTTTGAAAAGGGTTTGCCATTTCCTGCAAGCTGCGCCTTGTTCAAACTTTTTGGCTGAACACTGTAACAAGCATCTTGAAGGAGAACGGGTATAAATAGCTTAAACTTTAGTGCCAAACAAGGATTATTTTGAATAAACATAACAACCAGCAAAATCAATTTTTAGTTATGCGAAACTTACTTTGTAGTGGGTTGATTTTATTGTTGTCGGCTTGTGCAAGTATTATTTCTGAAGAGCAAGATTCTGCACCAATTGGCGGCTTTAATTGGGCAAAAGTAAAACCTGTTACTCCTAAACCTGAGCCTAAAAGCCGCTATGGAAACCCTGCATCTTACGAGCAAAGTGGGCAAACTTATTATGTGCTTGCCTCGGCCAAAGGCTACAAACAAAAAGGTGTAGCTAGCTGGTATGGCACTAAGTTTCATGGTCGCCGCACATCGAGCGGAGAACCTTATGATATGTTTAAAATGACCGCTGCGCATAAAACTCTGCCGCTACCCACTTATGTAAAGGTCACAAATCTTAATAACGGTAAGCAAATTATTGTTAAGGTAAACGACAGAGGGCCTTTTGCTAAAGGGCGCATTATTGATTTATCTTATGCGGCCGCTCATAAGCTGGGTATGGCTCAGCAAGGCACGGCTAATGTTGAAGTTGAAGCGATTAACTTTTCTAGTCAGCAACGAGTAGTCAATACAAGCAGTAACGCGATTGGTGAGCCTAAAAATAAAAAACGCTTTGTTCAAGTAGGGGCTTACTCTAACCATAAAACCGCACAAAAACTGGCTAAAGTGCTGGATAGAGAAGTGAAATTACCCGTTAAAATTACCCATATTAAGCGTAAAGGAAAAACCTTATACCGAGTAAGAATTGGTCCGGTACCAGACATTAATGTTGCCAGAGAGCTTGTAAAAACCTTAGATATTGATGAACTTGGTAAGCCAAAAATAGTCTATGAATAGTCTGTAAGCTTACAGTCCTTTCTTGCTGGTGGTATAATCGCCAGCTTTAGTACAAAACCACAAATTTTTTGGATAGATAATGTTGAGAAAGTTTTTCACTCTCGTTAAGTCAGCTATTGTGTTGGCTTCTTTAGTTAGTGTTTCTGCGGTAAATGCCATTGTTCCTAAAGCGCCTTCTTTAGCGGCTAAATCTTATATATTAATTGATTATAAAAGCGGTAAAGTGATTGCCGAAAATAATCCTGATATGTTGGTTGCGCCAGCTAGCTTAACTAAAATGATGACAGGCTATGTGGTTTCTCATGAGCTAGAGGCAGGTAATATTTCAGCCGACGATATCGTCACTATTTCCAATAATGCTTACGCCCAAAACCCTGTATTTAAAGGCAGCTCATTAATGTGGTTAGAGGTTGGCAAGCAGGTTAAAGTGAGTGAGTTAATTAAAGGTTTAATAGTGTCATCAGGAAACGATGCTGCGGTTGCACTTGCCGAGCATGTGGCGGGTAGTGAAAGTGGCTTTACCGAGCTAATGAATCATCATGCGGCAAAATTAGGTCTAACCAATACTTATTTTGAAAACTCTCATGGCTTGTCAGCATCCGAGCATAAAACCACCGCCCGCGATATGGCAAAGCTAGGTATGGCGTTAATTAAAGATTTTCCTGAAGAGTACAAGCTATACAAACAACGCTCTTATAAATATAACAATATCGAAACTTATAATCGTCACCCGTTATTAACTGATCCCACCATGTTAGTTGATGGAATTAAAACGGGACATACTGAAGAAGCGGGTTACTGTTTAGTTTCGTCGGCACTTAAGGGTGATATGCGTTTAGTGTCGGTTGTTATGGGCTCAAATAGCAAACAGTCTCGAAAAGCCGAAAGTAAAAAATTATTGGCTCATGGCTTTCGCTTTTATGAAACGGTAAACCCATTACAAGCAGGCAAAGTATTACATAAGCCAAGAATTTGGATGGGCGAAAAAGATGAAATTGAACTGGGTATCGCTGATGATATCTTTGTTACTATTCCGCGCGGTAAAGCCAAATCATTAAAAGCCCACTTTGTGGTTAAAAAAGATCTCAGCGCGCCTATTACTGAAAAACAAGAAGCAGGAAAAGTGTTTTTTACTATTGGTAAAGACACTGTGGCTGAGTTTCCTCTTGTGGCGTTAGAAACGATTCCAGAGGCTGGTTTTTTTGGCAGAACTGCCGATTCAGTTTCTCGTTGGTTTGATTCATTATTTGAATAACCATTAAAGCGAAAATATTTGGAGAGAGTAATGAGCGAACAAGATAAAAAAGCGCAAGAACAAGACATGCAAAAAAATCTTGATCAGCACAATCCCGATCTTTGGAAGTTTCCTTGTCAGTTTTTATTTAAAGCCATGGCTGTTGCCAAAGAAGGTGTTGAAGATAAAATTGTAGCCGCTATTCAGCAGCTTATTCCGGGTGACTATATTCCTAAAGTTAGCCCAAGTAAAAAAGGTACTTATGTTGCGGTGAGCGTCACTTTTACTGCGCAATCAAAAGAGCAACTCGATCAAGTGTATTTAGCCGTTAATAAAATCGAAGAAGTGAAGTTTTGTTTGTAATGAGTCAGCCCGAAAAACAAAATATCGCTAACCCATTAACAAGCCAGTTATTAGTAAAGCAACTTGGTCGGCAAAGCTATGTGCCTGTATGGCATGCCATGCAAAACTTTACTGATCAGCGAAACGAAAATACTCAAGATGAAATTTGGCTAGTAGAGCATGATGCGGTTTTTACCCAAGGACAAGCAGGCAAAGCCGAGCATATTTTAATGGCAGGAGATATTCCCGTTGTGCAAGTTGATCGCGGCGGACAAGTAACCTACCACGGCCCTGGTCAACAAGTGGTTTATTTTTTAATAGATTTACGCCGTAAAAAAATGGGTGTGCGCCAATTGGTCAGCGCGATTGAAAATGCGGTGGTTAAATTTTTACAAGAATACGATATTCAAAGTGCGCCAAGAGCTGATGCGCCGGGTGTTTATGTGGGAGATAAAAAAATCTGCTCACTTGGCTTAAGAATTAGGCGAGGCAGTTCTTTTCATGGGTTAGCGCTTAATGTTGCTATGGATTTACAGCCTTTTTCACGCATAAATCCTTGCGGTTATGCGGGAATGCAAGTGACTCAAATAAAAGACTATAAGCCAACAGTTAGTTTAAATGAAATCACCGAAAAATTAGTTGAGTCGATAAAAAACCAACTAAATTATCAAAGCGTAGAATGGTGTGAAAACTTACCAAATCTCGCTGTAAGTTAACTTAAATCTCACAACAAATGTTGTAAGTAGAGAAATACTGTGGACAAAAATCAAAGAATTCCGATTGTGGTTAAATCGGGTACTAAGTTTGAAACCAAGCAAGGTTTTAATGCGATCAAAAATGGTGTTAAACAAGGCAAAAATTCTCACCACCCGTTAGGTAAAAAGCCAAGTTGGCTAAAGGTTCAATTGCCAACGGGCGGTAAATATCAAACCATGAAAGACAATGTTCGTGGCAATAAACTAGCAACGGTTTGTGAAGAATCAATGTGCCCTAATATTGGTGAATGCTGGAGTGCAGGAACCGCAACCATTATGTTAATGGGCTCGGTTTGTACCAGAGCTTGCAAGTTTTGCGCGGTAGATACGGGAAACCCCAATGGTTGGCTCGATAAAAACGAACCACAAAATGCGGCAGAATCGGTAACCGCTGCGGGCTTAAAATATATTGTATTAACTTCGGTTGATAGAGATGATTTAGAAGATGGCGGCGCGCAGCATTATGCCGATTGCGTTAAAGCCATTATTAAAGCTTCGCCAAGTATTAATGTTGAAACCCTAACCCCTGATTTTAAGGGTAATGTAAAAGATTTAGAAAAAGTTTTAGATTCGGGCATTAAAGTTTTTGCGCAAAATTTAGAAACGGTAAAAAGGTTAACCCACCCTGTGCGCGATCCAAGAGCCAGCTACGAAACCACAATGATGCTGCTAGAGTATTCTAAAAAATACCGTCCAGACATACTCACTAAAACCAGCTTAATGCTAGGGCTTGGTGAAACCGACGAAGAAATTATGCAAACCATGCAAGATCTAAGAGCAATTAATTTAGACATTGTAACTTTTGGACAATATCTGCGTCCTACCCCTAATCACTTACCTGTTGAGCGCTTCGTTTCGCCTAAAGAATTTGAGCAATATCGACAATGGGGGCTAGAATTAGGATTCAAAGAAGTTGTTTCTGGTCCATTTGTTCGTTCAAGTTATCGTGCCGAGCGAGCTTTAGAAGGCAACAATGCAGGAATAGTCAATAGCGAATAAAATATTATAGGAGTCAGAATATGCCACTTAACCCAAAGGCTCATAAACAATCATGGTTAAGCATTGCATTAAGCTCTCCTATGCTAAAGCGCTCATTAAGCACATCGGTTATTGTTGGCACCTTATTAAATTTGATTAATCAAAACGAAGCAATTTTAGGTGAAGGAACAATTGTTTGGTTGCAAGTGATACTGACTTACCTAGTTCCTTTTTGCGTATCTACTTTTGCGGGAACTCTTTCAACATTACACGCCTCTATAGAGGTAGAAGATTGCGAGCAAGAATTAAAAGCTCAGCAAAACCAGCAGCAGCTTGTTAGTGAGTGCTTAATAACGCTAACCGCCTTAACTGAAAATATTACCCAAAACGCCAAAAATGTTAATCAAGCATCTTCTCAAAGGATCAGTTTTGTAGAGCAAGTTGCCGAAACAGCAAGACACGCAGAATCAACCAGTGAGCAATTGGTTGCTGAAACATCAAAAAGCCATTTGGCTTTAGAGAAAGTAGAAAATGCATTTAACCAAGTTTGCTTGCATATTACTGATCTCGGCAATGAGGTAAACAGTGCTGCTGAAGCCTCTAATGAGCTAAGTGGAGAGATCAGCCAGTTTCTTTCTGAGTTTGAAAGCATCGCAGCGTTAGCCACAGTAATTACATCTATCTCGGAGCAAACTAATTTACTAGCCTTAAACGCAGCCGTTGAGGCAGCTCGCGCTGGAGACTCGGGTAGAGGCTTTGCCGTTGTTGCCGATGAAGTTAAAAACTTAGCTACCCAAACTAAAGATAATGCCAGCCAAATTAACATACATTTACAGGCATTAAAAAAACACCAGCAAAGCTTAGACACGGCATTAAAGTCACTTAATAGCTCAATGCAAAAAACTCAAACTGCAACCAACAGTGGCGAAAGTTCGATGAAAAACTCCACATTAGAAACCCGCCAGTCAATGTCCGAAGTTAAAGAGAGTTTGCAGCAAGTTAATCAAAGCTTAAATAGCGAAAATAAACGTCTTAATGAGCTAGCTAACCACGTTGATGAACTAGCAGAAGATACTCGCAAAGCGATTAAAGGCTCGGCTACCAATATTGGTTTAGGTAATGAGGTTCTTGAGCATTTAAATAAATTGAAACAAATTTTAGCCTAGTTGCACCTTTCTTATAAGCTTTAATTGCTTGTATCAACTAGATAATTTTGTTGAAATAAACATTATTTATACTAGAGAAAATTATAATGGACAGTCTATTATTTGTTATAGGATTAACAGTTGCGATATTTAGTTTACCTGCTTACATTTTTTACTCTTCGCAAAAATCAGAAAGCAATTCACTTTTTTGGCAACTTTATTTTTCTGACACTCAGCCAAGATTGTTATTAACCATAATTACTTTTCCAGTGATTGCACTGTTAAGTATTTATGAGCTTGTTTTGAGTTTTCTTGATAAGTCCAAATTTAATTTATCAGTATTAGTTTCGGCATTATTATCTATTACCTGGGTTACATTACTAGTACTTGCATTAATTAGTTAGCAACGATTTAGTTCAATCAACTTGAATAGGCTCAACTAAAATAAACAAGTTTTCTACCGATGTATCAAAATACTTTGCTAGCTTTAAAGCGATAGTAATTGACGGGGTAAAACGGCAGGTTTCTACGGTGCTAATGGTTTTTCGCGAAACACTGATAGCATCTGCAAGCTCTTGTTGAGAAATCTTTCGTGCTGCCCTAAATTGAGCAATGGTATTTAAAACCTCACTATTCATATTGTTCTTCTTGATTATCTTTATAGAGTAGCCAAGTTATTCTTGCTGCATAAAGCAATAAACAAACCCAAAGATTAAAAAACAATAAATCTTTTTGGGGAATTTCAAAAAATATAAATGGTGTAATAATTATTTGAGTAACTAATACAAAAATTAATGCTAAGAATGCCCATGCTTTTGATTGGCGATCAATACTCATTAAATATTCATCAGTATAGCCAGATACCTGAGAGTGTTTATTGCCTTTTTTAAAGAAAATAAACAGTAAAGCAAATAGGCAAATCATGTAAAAATAATCCCATGCTCTTTCAAAACTAAAGCCAAATAATTGAAATTCAACTTTTGAAAGAAAAATATTGAGAATGGAGATGGTTGCTATTGTTAGTGTAAATCTTGATTGGACAACCATAAACCTTGATTGCGCTTCGGCATTAGATAACTTCAACTTTATACCTTTACTTAAGTGTAACCTTTAGGTTTCAAATGATACCTCAGGGTATCATTATGTCAAGGTAATGTTACCTTAAGGTATCAATTGTTTTAAATTGAGGATTAAACAGTGCATAAATTTAAACCTATGGGTTTTTCATATAGAGCACTAATTACTTTTCTGCTATCTTTATTATTAGTTGGAGAGTTTTGTGTCTGAGAAATGCTATATAACTTTGAATGGGATCCTAATAAAGCACTAAGTAATAAGCGAAAACATGGAGTGACTTTTGAAGAAGCATGTAATGTTTTTGATGATCCTGCTGCTTTAACCATTTTTGATCATGAAAATTCCAATGATGAAGATCGCTGGATAACACTGGGAAAATGTAAAAAGTTAAAAACTTTAGTTGTAGTTCATACTTTTCATGAAGTGACAAATAACGTCATTAATATTCGAGTTATTTCAGCCAGAAAGGCAACTAAGTATGAAACTAAACAGTATGAAGGTGGCGAACATGAAAAAAGAATATGACTTTTCAAAAGGTGAGCGAGGTAAATTTTTTAATACTTATGCGAGTAAAAATATTCCCGTTTATTTAGATTCTGAAGTGCATCGCTATTTTTCTCAAAAAGCACAAGATAAAAATATTGAGCTTAGCACCTTAATTAACCGTTTATTAAAAAAAGATATTGATATTATCGAAGAAGCCAATACGCTTTAAATTAAGCGATCAAAAAAGCCAAAATCAATTACTCGATTTTGGCTTTCTTTTTTATCTTACTTAATGGTTTGGTCTACTAGCCACCAAAATCATCAAGGAAGATATTGTCTCTTTCTACACCAAGATCTTCTAACATTTTAATCACGGCTGAGTTCATCATGGGTGGTCCACACATATAGTATTCACAGTCTTCGGGTGCTTCATGATTTTTAAGGTATTCTTCAAATAGCACATTGTGAATAAAGCCTGTTAAACCATCCCAGTTGTCTTCGGGTTGTGGATCGGATAAAGCAACATGCCATTCAAAGTTTTCGTTTTCAGCGGCAATGCTGTCGAAATCTTCTACATAGAACATTTCGCGCTTACTACGTGCGCCATACCAGAATGATACTTTGCGGTCGGTATTTAAACGTCTGAATTGGTCGAAAATATGTGAACGCATTGGCGCCATACCTGCACCACCACCAACAAATACCATTTCGTTTTTGGTTTCTTTAGCAAAAAACTCACCGTAAGGCCCCGAAATAGTGACTTTATCGCCTGGTTTAAGGTTAAATATGTATGATGACATTTTACCCGCTGGTAAGCTCATATCACGCGGTGGCGGCGAAGCAATTCGCACATTTAGCATAATAATGCCTTTCTCTTCTGGGTAGTTAGCCATTGAGTAGGCACGAGTAACTGGTTCTTTAACTTCTGAAACAACGTCCCAAATTTTAAAGTGATCCCAGTCTGGGTGATACTCTTTATCAATATCAAACTCTTTGTAGCTTAACTTGTAAGGAGGGCATTCAATTTGAATGTATCCACCCGCACGGAAAGGAACGCTTTCGCCTTCGGGAAGCTTTAATTTAAGCTCTTTAATGAAAGTGGCTTTGTTATCGTTAGAGATAACTTCACATTCCCATTTTTGCACCCCAAAAACTTCTTCGGGCAACTCGATTTCCATGTCTTGTTTAACATTAACCTGACACGATAAACGATAACCTTCGCGGGCTTCACGTTTGTTAATATGGCTTTCTTCGGTTGGTAATAAAGAACCGCCGCCAGAGCTCACTTTACACAAACATTGACCACAAGTACCGCCGCCGCCGCAAGCCGAAGGAACAAAAATTCCTTTATCGGCCAGTGCGCCTAAAAGCTTGCCACCAGCGCTAGTAACCATTGATTTATCTTCGTCGCCATTAATGCTAATTTTTACATCACCACTACTAACGAGGCTCTTTTTGGCAGCCAAAATGATTAACACTAGTGCTAAAATCACTAGGGTAAACATGGAAACGCCAACAATTATTTCTTGCATAGTTTTAATTTCCTTTGATTAAAGTTGGACACCAGAAAAAGACATAAATGCCAAGGCCATTAAGCCTACAGTGATAAAGGTAATACCTAAACCGCGTAAGCCATGTGGAACGTCACTGTATTTCATTTTTTCACGAATACCAGCAAGCGCAACAATAGCTAACGCCCAGCCAAATCCGCTTCCTAAGCCATAAACAACCGATTCACCAAAATCGTATTCACGTTGGATCATAAACAAGCTACCACCCAAAATGGCACAGTTTACGGTAATAAGGGGTAAGAAGATCCCTAACGCCTGGTACAAAGCAGGTACAAATTTATCTAAGAACATTTCCAAAATTTGTACAATGGCTGCAATAACACCAATGTAAACAATTAAACCCAAAAAGGTTAAATCCGTTTCTGACATACCTGCCCAAGTTAACGCGCCTTCTTTTAATAGATAGGTATAAAGCAAGTTATTAACAGGAACCGTAATGGTTTGAACAACAACTACGGCAATACCCAAACCAATAGCCGTTTGGATCTTTTTTGATACTGCCAAAAAGGTACACATACCCAGAAAGGCAGAGAGTGCAATATTTTCAACAAATACGGCACGTACAAATAAACTAATTAATTCTTCCATTAGTTAGTTTCCTCTACTTGTTCTGGCTTCCAGGTACGAAGCGCCCAGATAATTAAGCCAATAATAAAAAATGCACTGGGTGGTAATAGCAATAAACCATTGGTTGGATACCAACCGCCATCGTTAATGGGTGACAAAATAGTAAAGCCTAAAATGCTACCCGAACCAAATAGCTCGCGCACAACAGCAACGGCAATTAAAATGGCAGAATAACCAAGACCATTACCAATACCATCAAAAAAGCTCATCACTGGACCATTTTTCATCGCATAGGCTTCAGCGCGCCCCATAACGATACAGTTGGTAATAATAAGCCCAACATAAACCGCCATTTGCTTAGCCGTTTCATAAACAAAAGCTTTTAAAATTTGATCCACCATAATAACCAGCGAGGCAATAATGGTCATTTGCACAATAATACGAATGCTCGATGGAATTTGAGAGCGAATAATACTAATCAGTAGGTTAGAGAACGCACAAACAACGGTTAGTGCAACACTCATTACCAAAGCCGTTTCAACTTTACCGGTTACCGCTAATGCCGAGCAAACCCCAAGAATTTGCAGTGCAATTGGGTTGTTATCGGCAATCGGTTTAGTGATTACGTTTTTAATTTCTTTCATATCAAGAGTAGATGCGGTCATTATGCTTCTCCCTTATTAACATCTAAGCGAGATAAAAATGGACCAAAACCATCTTCACCCAACCAGTAAGTCAGCATATTGTTTATGCCGTTAGTGGTCATTGTTGCGCCCGAAAGTGCATCAACTTCAGTTTTTTTGCTAGCACCACCTTTTACTAAAGAAAGCGATAACTTGCCATTACTATCGAGCAACTGTTTACCTGGCCAGCTTGCTAGCCATTTAACATTATCAACTTCACCGCCTAAGCCTGGGGTTTCACCATGCTCGTAATATTTAAGTCCAACAACCGTTTGCTTGTCGGCTTCTAAGGCAACAAAACCATATAAAGTTGAAAATAAACCGCTACCATGAATAGGCAGAATAATGGTTTCAACTTTACCGCCATTTTTAACTAAATAAATTGAGGCAATTTTGGAGCGACGGTTAATTTTGGCAATATCGTTTTCAACCGCAATGCTACTAGCAGGATCTTTAGCCATTTGACGTTGATCAAAAGTTTCTGGTGAGTCTACTTCCACAAACTGACCAGTAGATAAATCAACAAACTTTCTTTCAAAGTTGGCAAAAGCGTCACTAATATTAGTGTCGGCCTTTAATTTGTTGGCCGCTACCAAAATGTTTTTCTTTTTATCTAATGCGGCATTAGCTTTTTGCTTATCTTTTAAAGAAACCGCAGTCGATGAAACCAAAATGGAGCAAACCAAACAAAGTGCAACCGCAACTATAATGGTTTTAATAAATGAATCGTTATTAGCTGACATAGCGTTTTGCCCTCCGCTTAATGTTTGCTTGAACAACAAAGTGATCAATTAGTGGAGCAAACAAGTTAGCAAATAAAATCGCAAGCATCATGCCTTCTGGGTAAGCAGGATTAGCGACACGAATAAGTACGCACATTAGACCAACCAATGCACCAAAGAAGAACTTACCTTTGTTAGTTAATGAGGCTGATACTGGATCAGTCGCCATAAACATCATGCCAAATGCAAAGCCGCCTGTGACCAAGTGCCAATGCCAAGGCATATTAAACATATGATTGGTTTCGCTACCAATGGCATTAAATAAAAGTGCAGTAACAACCATGCCCCCCATAACACCCGCGACAATTCTCCAAGAAGCAATTTTAAAGTACATTAAGGCAATGCCGCCGATAAAAATGGCTAAGGTAGAAACTTCACCAATGGAGCCTGGTAAAAATCCAAAAAAAGCATCTTGCCAAGCTTGGCTTTGAATAGCATCAAAAAATGATAAGCCAAACGCTTCATTGAGTGCGCCAGTTGCGCCAACGGCTAGTGGTGTTGCACCAGAGAAACCATCTACAACCGTCCAAACATCACCAGACATATCGCCAGGATAAGCAAAGAATAAGAATGCACGACCCGCTAGTGCAGGGTTAAGGAAATTTTTACCTGTACCGCCAAAAACTTCTTTGGCAATCACTACACCAAAGCTAATGCCTAACGCTGCTTGCCAAAGCGGAACATCGGGCGGAAGAATAAGGGCAAATAAAATTGAAGTAACAAAAAAACCTTCGTTTACTTCGTGTCCACGAACTGACGCAAACAATACTTCCCAAAAACCACCCACAATAAATACCGTAGCATAAATGGGTAAGAAGTAGAGTGCACCAATAAATAGTGAACTTAATATGTTGGTTGAGTATTCCGCACCAAACAGTCCTATCATCCAGCCTCGCCAGCCAGCAAGTTCTGCTGTTCCTGTTGCATTCATAGCTTCAACGGTTTGAATGCCAACATTATACATTCCCCAAAACATCGCAGGAAAAGTACAAAACCAAACAAAAATCATAATACGCTTAAGGTCGATGTTGTCACGAACGTGCGAAGCATTTTTAGTGACATGACCTGGCGTATAAAAAATAGTGGTTACGGCTTCGTATAAAGCATACCACTTTTCGTATTTACCACCTTTCTCAAAATGAGGCTCTAAGTGGTCAATATATTCTCTTAAACCTTTCATTAGCCTTCCTTCTCGATTGTGGTTAATGCATCACGCAAGAGTGGACCATATTCATATTTACCCGGGCACACAAATGTGCAAAGAGCCATATCTTCTTCGTCAAACTCTAAACAGCCCAGTTGTTGTGCGGTATCGGTATCACCAGAAGCCAGTGCTCTTAGCAGTTGTGTGGGTAAAATATCCCAAGGCATTACTTGCTCGTAAACACCAATTGGCATAATGGCTCTTTCGCTGCCGCCAGTTGTAGTGGTGAAATTGAGTTTTTTATTGCTTAAATGAGAAATAAAGGCGTTAGTTACCGAGAACTTGTCTGAGCCTAGGTGGATCCAACCAAAAAACTCTTTTTCACGACCTTCTTTTAGCACCGAAAGCTGAGTATGGTAACGGCCAAGATAACTACGGTGATGAACCGCAATATGACCATTAAAAACGCTGCCAGAGATTATACGTTCATCATCGGCATTGATATTGCCAGCTACCAATTGATCGGTGTTAGCACCAATACGCGTTTTAATTAAACGTGGCTCGTTTACCAATGGACCGCCTAATGAAATGACGCGATCACAAGATAATTTACCGGTAGTAAAAAGTTTACCAATAGCAATAACATCTTGATAACCCAAGTGCCAAACCGTGCGTTTATCATTAACGGGTTTTAAAAGTGGATATGTGTTCCAACATTGCCAGCAGGGTGAATACCGGTGAAAGCCTCGTAGGTTGCCATTGGATTTTTGGCTAAGTCAGGATTTTGTTCGCCGTTGTAAGCTACAAACAACTCGCCATCGGTAAGGTGTTTAATAACCGTTAAACCCTGATTAAATGATTCGATTTGAGGACCAACTACAACCATTGGATCGGCTGCTAGCGGGTTAGTATCAAATAATGAAACAAATATTGCCGCAGGGGTTGAGTCAATTTCAGGCACTTTGCTCATGGGACGAGTTCTAAAGCTTGTCCAAAGCCCTGAGTTAACTAGGTTTTCGACTACTTTTTCGCGGCTAATTTGTGGTAAAGCGGCGGCATCGAATTGCTCAAAAATTTTGTGCTCATCGCCTTCCACTTCTATTACCACCGATAGCAGTTTACGTTTGGCGCCACGATTAATTGCGCTAACTGTACCGCTTGCAGGAGCCGTGTAAATAACGCCAGCAGTTTTTTTATCAATAAAAAGCTCATCACCACATTTGACCTTATCGCCAATACGAACTTTCATTGAAGGCTTCATTCCTAGGTAGTCTTCACCAAGAATAGCCACTTCTGATACTGCTGGCCCATCAAGAATTTCTTGTTTGGGGCTTCCATTTATAGGAAGTTCCAGACCTTTGCGTATTTTTATCATATAAATTTCATTAGTAAAAAAGTTGAAAGTCAAACGTCAACTATAGTTTAGATCTGCTAAATCTGCTTAAAATTAACAGGGAGTTCCGTTGTAAAAGTAACGGATCTAATAGGACGCGCTCAGCCAAATTTACACCAAAAATTAGCTTTTATTGAGACTTAAAATATTAAGCCCAGATTTTTGGCGCGCGTATTATACGAGAATCGCCTGATAAATGACCAGCGAAAACATAAAAAAAGCTAAAATATTCATAATAATTATTTTATATTCACACATTTACCAGCAATTTACTCTATACTGGAAAAAATATATATTTTTCAATAAGTTTCATTGTATAAAGTGGCTATTTGGGCTGAAGGCATCGCTTTTTATTGGCTAGAGGGGGGCTCGTGTTAAAGAAGTTTTGGCTCGCGCTACTCTGTTTTTCGCTGGTATGGCTTAAATTAAGCCATGCAGCCGATAAAGCCGAAGAAGAAATAATGAGACCTGCCTTGGTGAGCAGCCTTGTTAAACAAGTCAACTGGTTACCAGAAAAGCTTAAGCTTGTTAGTGGAAAAAACTTTAATCTTTGTATTTACAAGCACCGCCCCACCTATCGTAGTTTTGCAAAACACTTAAATGCTCTTTCTATTCAAACGCGAAAAGTTGAAGTAAAGCTGCTTGCTCATATAAAAGATATAGTCAACTGCCACGCTATGTTTATTCGCGAAGCAGATGTTAGCGATAGTCTACAGATTATAAATGCCATTCAAGACAAGCCAGTATTACTTATTGGTGACGGTAAAAACGCCGCTCCTGCGGGGTTTCATATAGGTGTTTATGTTGGGGATGATGGTTTTTTTGAATTTGATATTAATCTCGACGCTTTCTATAAAACACGACACACACCTAATTTGCAGTTGTTTGCACTTGGCAAAGTGGTTTCAAGCCCTATAGCAAGCAAAGTTAATGTTATGCGTAGTTTAATTAGTTATACCGAATGGCCCGAGCAAGCGATTAGTTCAGAGTTTGTTATTTGTGGGGAAAGCGAGTCAATTTTTAGCACTTATGCAGCGTATCGATTAAAACAAAAACCGATAAAAATGCGGTTGTCACGGTTTCAGCAAATAGATAATGACAGTTCAACTGAAAATTGTCATGTTATATTGGTTGATAATGAAAAGTCAGCATTAACTAAAAAACTTATCTTTGAAAGGGCAAACTCAAAAGCATTACTCATAGGTAACGATTTTGGGCTAGGCAACAAAGGTGTTCATTATAATCTTGCTTTGCCTAAGAATGAGATTAAGTATAAATTTGAGCTTAACTTAATTGCGTTGCACCTTTCTGGATTTAAACCGCATTTTCAATTAGTTAATTCTGCATTAGTGGTTAAGCTTGATTTTGCTGCACTTTCTGAAAAAGTCACACAAATATTAAGTGCTACTCAATGGCCGCAAAAAGATAAGCTTAAACTTAGTGATGATTTATCTTTGTGTATTTGGGCAAGTGAAAATAACTTCAATGCGTTTAATTATTTTTATCCTGACATTACCAAGGTTATCCCCAGTATTAAATTAATTAAATCCAACAGCGCTGAAGTAAAATGTGCCGCAATATTGGTATTAAACGCAACTCAACAAGAATGGAAAACAATTGCCCGTATACAAAAGTCTAATCAAGCACTACTTATTTCTGAAAGCGGAAAAGACAAACAGCAACTAAGCCATTATTTTATAAAAATAATGCCAAATAAAATTGAAATAAAAGAAAATAAAGAAAGTTTAAAAAAGTTAGGCTTTGTGGCAAACATACCTGCTAACCCTAGATTTCAACTAAGGGGTGAAAAGTAATGTTTGGAATTGGTCGCTCTATTCGCACAAAGATTATTGCGATTATTTTAACCACATCGGCCACCGCCTTTTGTGTTGGTTTGTTGGCGATTAGCGTTAATTTTTATAATTTAACTCAAGAACACTTAGTGTCTGATGCAGAAAGTAAGGCGGCATTAATAGCAACTAATGCCGCAGTACCGATTAGCTTTGCAGACAAACAACTGCTTAATCAGTTGCTACAAACAGCAACTTTTAATGCCGAATATGGGATAGCTATTTTTGATAATACTCATACTATTTTAGCCAGTAAAATTAGCACTGATGATTTTTATATTAGTAAGTCTGAGTTTGAATCTGATAAAAAAACGATATGGGCTGATGATAAGCTATTTATTTGGCTGCCTATTGAACAGCCTGACGGCGAAATGTCGGGAGTGCTCTATTTAAAGGTATCGACTAAGGATTTTTACCAACAAATAAGAGACTTCACAGTAATGAGTATATTGATTGCACTTGTACTCATGTTCTTTGTTTTTCTGGTATCTACACGATTGCAAAAATCAATTTCTGAACCCATTGTCGAGCTAGATAATTTTAGCCGAAAAGTCAGTAAAAGCGGCAACTATAAACTAAGGGTTTCGTCATTTGAAGAAAACGAAATAGGCTCTTTAGCGCGCTCTTTTAATCAAATGTTAGAGACCATAGAGCGTAAGCAAAAAGAAAGAGATAATGCTAGTGAAGCACTTAAACTCAATAAAAAGCGCTTAGAGCGAGCAGTAAAAGATCTTCAATACTTGGCAAATTACGACTCACTCACTCAATTGCCTAATCGCGCCTTATGCATGGATCGGATTAAATATTCATTAAAAAGAGCAGTAAGAACCAATACAATGGTTGCTATTTTATTTTTAGATCTTGATCACTTTAAAGACGTTAATGATTCATTAGGTCATGCGGTAGGTGATCAGCTATTAAAAGCAACCAGTCAAAGATTGCTCGAAAAAATAAGAAGAGAAGATACTTTAGCAAGACTAGGCGGCGATGAGTTTATCATTTTACTCAACGACATAAACAACCTTGAAGATATTATTAGTATTGTTGAAAAAATTGTTCAAGGGTTTGAAACACCATTTCAGCTTTCAAGTTATGAAGTAAACACCACGGTGAGCATTGGTGTTTGCTCTTTTCCACAAGATGGAACCAATGTAGATTCATTAATGAAAGCCGCCGATGCAGCAATGTATAAAGCAAAAGAAGTTGGCAGAAACACTTATGAGTTTTATGAAGCGAGCTTAAATAAAATGGCAACCAGAAGGCACCAGCTAGCCAATGAATTGCGACAAGCCATTAAAAATGAAGAGTTTAGGTTAGTTTATCAGCCACAACTTGATGTAAAGAAAAATAAAGTGATGGGAGCCGAGGTTCTTTTAAGATGGCATCATCCTATTTTAGGTAGCATTTCACCCGCTGAATTTGTTCCTATTGCAGAAAGCACTGGGCTAATTCGTGAAATTGGTAATTGGGTTTTAGAAAATGCTTGTCGAAGTATTGCTGGCTGTATTAAAGCGGGTGTTGAAATAAGGCTTGCGATTAATCTTTCTGCCGCACAGTTTAGGCAAATTGATTTACCTGAAATTATTGCGGGTAAATTACAAAAATATCGTATTCCGCCTAGATTGCTTGAAGTAGAAATTACCGAAAGTATGTTAATGCGCGATGTGACTCAGGCTATTGACATATTAGAACATCTTAAAGATATGCAAATTCGTATTGCGATTGATGACTTTGGCACTGGCTATTCATCGTTAGCCTATTTAAGACGCTTTCCATTAGACGCCTTAAAAGTTGATCGCTCATTTATTGATGAACTAGTAGTTGACCAAGATGATACCGCCATTACCATGGCAATTATCTCCATGGCAAAGAGTTTGCGTTTAGAGGTGATCGCTGAAGGGGTCGAAACTCAAGAGCAGCTCAATTTTTTAATGGAAAATGGCTGTGATGAAATTCAAGGATACTATTTTTCTAAGCCACTTGAATTTAATGCTTTCGTTGAGTTTATAAAAAAGCCATCAGTTCATATTGAGAAAATGTCCTAAAATAGCGAAAATAATCGCAAATTATCAGTTGAAGCCAATTAGAAAGAAAAATAGCGCTAAATAACTCAATATTTAGTCGCCTAAATCTTGTATATAGCAGTTTAGTCAGGTAACATTTGCGCCCTTTTTATCGCTTCACACTGAATAAAGAGAGCTAATGAGCGAAGTTAGAAATAAAGTCATTGCGGGTAACTGGAAAATGAACTGCTCTCGTGAGCAAGCTGTTCAGTTGGGCAACGAAATTATTCAATCTTCATCGGCTGAACAATCTGCCGAAATGATCATTTGTGTTCCTTCTATTCATTTAGCAGATATTTCAGAGTTAACCTTTGATAGCGCGGTTAAATTAGGTGCACAAAATGCTCATTGGGAGCAAAAGGGCGCATATACGGGTGAAATTAGCGTAGAAATGCTAAAAGATTATGCTGTTGACTATTTATTAATTGGTCATTCAGAAAGACGCGATATTTTCGGTGAATCGAATGAAATGGTCGCAAAAAAATTTGCGGCGGCTTTAAAAGCAGGCATTGAACCCATATTATGTATTGGTGAATCGCTTGAACAAAGAGAGCAAGGTATTACGCTCGATGTTTTAAAAGCGCAAGTAAGCGCAGTGATTGATTTAGTCGGTATCAACGCTTTTTCAAACGCTAAAATTGCCTACGAGCCTATTTGGGCTATTGGCACAGGTAAAACAGCAACACCAGAGCAAGCACAACAGGTGCATCAACAACTACGAGAGTGGTTAGCGAGCTTTAGCGCTGAAATTGCTGAAAAAATACAAATTTTGTACGGTGGTAGTATGAATGCTACTAACGCAAATGAGTTACTCTCTCAGCCAGATATAGATGGCGGATTGATTGGTGGCGCCTCGTTAAAGGCGGCGGATTTTTTAAAGATTTATTCTTTTGCAGGATAAACCATGGAAATTATATTAATTGTTTACTTAGTTGTTTCAATCGCTTTGATTGGAATTATTTTATTACAGCAAGGTAAAGGTGCCGAAATGGGCGCATCTTTTGGTGCTGGTGGTGCTAATACGGTATTTGGTGCGTCGGGCTCAGGCAATGTGCTCACCAAAACTACAACCATTTTAGCCATTTTATTTTTTGCTACGGCGATTGCTATTAGCTACATAAATTCAGCCGAAGTAGTTGAAACTGATAGCATTATTGATGTTGTTCCTGCTGATCAAGCAACCCCTAAACTACAAGATAGCAAATCGTTAGATGCTGAATTACCTGTTGCGACTAAAGGTGTAGAATCAGAAGTTGCACCAGCGCAAAAAGCGGCAACCGATGCGAAAGATAACACCGAGAAATAAAAGTAGAAGCAGCCAAAGAAAAAGTAGCTGAAGACAAAGAAGAAGAGAAAAAAGAAGGCGAGCAATAGCCTCAGTTTGTTAAGCTAACGGCTTTAAGCAAAGCATTTAGCTAAAAATCTAATCCTTGCGGAAGTGGTGGAATTGGTAGACACGCCATCTTGAGGGGGTGGTGAGCATAGCTCGTGCGGGTTCAAGTCCCGCCTTCCGCACCAAGTTTAATTTAATTGTTATTTAAGGCTCAATAGTTTATCTGTTGAGCCTTTTTTGTTATCAGCACTTCGCAAAAAGTTTACTTAGCAAACCTTCTCGCGTAGGCTTCAATTCAACTAATAATCTTAATCAATAAGTTACATGATCCTTTGTTTTAACGAGTTTAAATTCGATACAGAGCAATTGCTTTTAGAAAAGCAGGATCGGGTTATTTCGTTAAGTGAAAAGCCAGCGCAGTTATTAGCATTGTTGGTCGAAAACCCGAATATTATTTTTAATAAAGAGCAGCTTTTAGATCAGGTGTGGAAGGAACGTGCAATTTCGGAGCAGGTGGTTTTTCAAAATATTAGTTACTTGCGGTCTTTATTCGGCGCAGACTCGATTAAAACTTTTGTGAAAAAAGGTTATCAGTGGCAGCTACCGTTAACTGAAGAGTTTATTGAAAATAATCAATCAAAATCAATTAAACCGATTAAACGAAAAGCTATCGCGGTATTGACTGTTCTATTGGTTATCGCTGTGACTTTTATATGGCAAAGTAAGAATAAATCTTTAGTGGAAGGCGAGTTATCACTATCTCAAAGCTCAGGGTTGGTTGCAGTCACCTTAGATAAAAGCGGTGATTTGATAGAGTATTCCGCTTTAAACTCAACCGAGCCATTAAACTTAGCTTCGCAAAGGCTATTTGATTCGCCTTTTTCTACATGGCAAGCAGTTAGTCGCTCTGAGCGTGAGTTGGTACTTGCTCATAAGTTTTATCCTTACCAAAACAATCAAACGTTGCGCTTTATTCTTCAAGGCAAATACCGCAGTTGGCAAGGCTATATTGTTGGCTCTAATGAGGAACAAAGAAACGAACAATTATCGAATTTAATTGCTTTATTAGCGAAACGAAATTTTTTTACTGTTCCATCGGATCATACGGCACTCACCATTTTAAATACGCTGTCTGAGCCGTTGAATAATAATACTTTATTAATGATGCAACAGATAGAAATGAATTATCAGCTGGGTTATCAAGATAGAGCGATAGCACAAATTGATACTTTATTAGAAGCAGAGCCTGCTCAAATTACTCAAGGAATTTTGCAAATGAGAAAAGGCATGGTGAAAATGCGAAATACTCAGTGGCAAGATGCAGAATCACATTTGATAAAAGCAATTCAGATCTTTGAAGAACTATCGGCAAAAGAGTTACTGGCAAAAGCACACATTCAATTAGCTTGGTTTGAGTTACATGCAGAAAAGTATTCTAGAGTCAGAAAAAATCTTGCCTTGGCAATTACTAATGCGCGTACTGCTAATGAGCCGTTATTAGAGTATCAAGCGCATATCACCCAATCATCGCTGGCGGGTAAACACGGTGAAACCTTGTTAATGCAACATGAGCTTGAGGCGGCAGAGCAAATTTTTCAGTTGCAAAGTTTAGCTGAGGAACATCGACTGCCAATGTATTTTTTACAAGCGGCTTTAACTGAGCTTCTAGACGAAAAGCACCAACATTATATGAAGGTATTAAGCACCGATTATTCCCCTTTATATCAAGAGCGGTTTTATTATGCGACAAAGCGAGTGGTTGAGTATTTTGTTAGTGTAAGTCAGTTCGAGCGAGCGTTATTAAATATTCCTTCGTGGATTAGAGGCTCATACGCTTTGCTTTTACAGTCTTATATAGCTTCTGCGCAAAACCAAACTGAATTAGCCACTCAAAAAGCAGTATTAGCGTTTAGACAAGCGCAACTCGATTATCAGTTAGTTGATGCGCTCGATGCGGCATTATTGCTCCTTCAATATAACGAGAATAAAAGTGCTTTAGATAACCCTCAACACTATATTGATTATATTCATCAAAATGCGAATCACCGTTGGCTAAGAGACAATCAAGCCATATTAAAACGATTAAAAATTATTGATTAGAGATTGGTTTTTTCTAATTGCTTGATTTTATTAGTTAAAAAGATTTTAGATAAATAATAAAGCATTTTTAAGACGCTTAAACACTTCTGCCATACCTTGTTAATTCACTTTATTAATGAGGAAATCAAATTGAATCGAATTAAATCAACCTTGCTTAATTGTTCAGCAGTTTTAGGGGTATTATCAACTAGCGTTTTGGCAACCAATGAATTTACCGCACCAGCCATGGTAAATATTCCGTCAGGCACTTTTATGATGGGAAGCGATTTGCATAAAGAAAGCGCTAAACCGCGTCATCAAGTCACATTGGATAAATTTCAAATGGGGAAGTATCCGATCACGGTTGCAGAGTTTCGTCAGTTTGTGAATGCAACAGGGCATCAAACCACCAATAAGTGCAACGACAAACTGAGCAAAACTTGGCTGAGTAGTGGGGATGGTAATGCCAATTGGCAGAATAATCGTTATCAGCATAGTGACTATCAACCAGTGGTTTGTGTTTCTTGGCATGATGCTAATGCTTATGCCAAGTGGATCAGCGATAAAACAGGCAAAGAGTTTCGTTTGCCAACAGAGCAAGAATGGGAATACGCCACTAGAGCCAATACAACCAGCCGATTTTTTTGGGGCGATGATTTAGCTTTTGATGAATCTTGCGAGTATGCCAATTTAGGCGACCAAACCAGTGAATATATCGCTTCTAAAGAATATGGCGCAAGCTATGTTGGGTTTATTGGTCATGTCAATTGTAATGATTATGAGCCTTATAATTCCATTGTTGGCTTATATCGCCCAAACCCTTGGGGTTTGTTTGATATGGTCGGTAATGTAAAGCAGTTTATGGGAAATTGTTTTTACCAGAGTAATAAAGTGTACTCTCAGCAAGAAATGTTTGATGAAACCTGCGAAAGAGTTGCATTTAGGGGCACTATTTGGCATTTTTTGCCTGAGCTACATACTGCCAGAGGTGGTTATCCTAAAGCGAATACGCCAAATGCGATTTTAGGGTTTAGGTTGGCTTCAAATGGTCATAGTAATAAAGTTGCAAAATCAACTCAATCTTTTGAGCAGCAACTTAAACAAGCGCAAACTCATAGAATTGCTACGCGTGTAAAAATTCCACCCATTCCAAGGGATCTACAACAGAAAAAGCAAGGTGAAAATTTTGCGGAAATTAGTTGGCAACTCTCAGAAAATAAATCGGCTATCGGCTATGATATTTATCAATCTAAGGTTCCTTTTGCTCACAATCTAACGGGGTTTTATAAAGAGCATTATCAATTAGTAGAGTCTGTTTCTAAGTTACAAAATGTAGTAAAGGTTAGTAGCAAAGAGAAGGGTGTCAGTTATCGGGTGGTTGCCAAAACCAAGACCGCAGAAAGTTTGCCAAGTCGTCCCATTGTGTTTGAGCGAAACGAAGTTCAGCGATTGCCTGCGCAAATTAGTATGAGCCAAGCTAAAAACCTTAGAGAGGTTAACTTACGCCATAGAGTCGCCAAAGACGATAGAGCCGAGCTTTACTATTTAATTCGCTATACCAGTGATGAACAAACGACTTCAAAGTTTGATATTGGTGTTAATGTTGAAAAATCGGGGTGGTATCAGCTTAACTACTACGGCAGAACAGATCTGAATAAAAAGATCTTTTTTAACCTCTGGCGTGGAAACCAACGTGTTGGTCAAATCGCTTTTGATAAAGATATCGACGATACAACATCAAAACGTCATAAGGTGTTTCTTGAAGCAGGCAGCTACGATTTGCAAGTAACGGTTAATCGAGAAAAGCCCGATTTGTGGCGTTTAGCTTGGATTAAGTTTACTGAGTTATAAAAATTATGAGCTTAATGGTTATTTTAACTCAACCAACATTTAAAATAACATTGAGATCTTAAGAAGGGATATTTATCAAAATTTCATCAACACTCAATAGACAACCCACCCGATAATCGCGTAAAATACCGCGAATTTGCCGCAGCTGCGGACAAATTGCAAAATTCTTATCAAAAGCGGAAAGACTTTATAGTGATTTCCGCTTTTTAGTATCTGTTTGAGTCGGAGAATATCTTGCAAAATCTATCACAGTCTAAACCTGCAATTTTGGTTCTTGAAGACGGTAGCGTCTTTCGTGGCAAGTCAATTGGCGCAAATGGCGAATCAGTTGGTGAAGTCGTTTTTAATACTTCTATGACGGGCTACCAAGAAATTCTTACCGATCCTTCTTATGCTCGCCAAATGGTCACCTTAACTTATCCTCATATTGGTAATACAGGTGTTAATAGCGAAGATCAAGAATCCGACAATATTTGGGCAACCGGTTTAATCATCCGCGACCTACCTTTAATTGATAGTAATTTTCGTAGCGAAAAAACTCTCGATACTTACCTAAAAGACAAAGGCATTGTTGGCATTGCCGATATAGATACCAGACGCTTAACTCGTATTCTTAGAGATAAAGGCTCTTTAAATGGCTGCTTAATGGCAGGTGACTCAATTAGTGAAGAACAAGCGCTAGAAAAAGCCAAAGGCTTTGCGGGTTTAAAAGGCATGGATTTAGCCAAAGAAGTCACAACAAAAGATAAATACACATGGTTTGAAAGCACTTGGTCATTGGGTGAAGGTCATCAAGCTTTGAGTGATGATAAACAAAAGTTTCATGTGGTTGCTTATGATTTTGGGGTGAAGAAAAATATTTTAAGAATGTTAGCCGACAGAGGTTGTAAGCTAACGGTTGTTCCTGCACAAACCCCTGCCGAAGAAGTTTTAGCTTTAGATCCTGACGGTATTTTCTTATCTAATGGGCCTGGTGATCCTGAGCCATGCGATTATGCAATTAATGCCATTAAGTCATTTTTAAACACCGATATACCCATTTTTGGTATTTGCTTAGGACATCAATTATTAGCACTGGCTAGTGGCGCCAATACCTTAAAAATGAAATTTGGTCATCATGGCGCTAATCACCCGGTTGAAAATTTAAGCGATAAAACCGTGATGATCACTAGTCAAAATCATGGTTTTGCGGTAGATGAAGCGAGCTTGCCAAGCAATATTGAAGTAACCCATAAATCGCTTTTTGATGGTAGCTTACAAGGTATTGCTTTAACCGATAAACCCGCATTTAGTTTTCAGGGGCACCCAGAAGCAAGCCCTGGCCCACACGATGTAGCGCCACTTTTTGAAAAGTTTATCGACTTAATGAACAAGCGCGAAGCGAACTAATTTAATAAAGCCAACTAGTTTAGTGAATAGACAGTTTATTTAATGAATTTTTGTCAAACGAATCAATTAAAACGGTAACCAAGTATGCCAAAACGTAACGACATTCAAAGTATCTTAATTCTTGGCGCAGGCCCTATTATTATTGGTCAAGCTTGTGAATTTGACTATTCGGGCGCGCAAGCTTGTAAAGCACTTCGAGAAGAAGGTTATCGAGTTATTCTGGTTAATTCTAACCCAGCCACCATTATGACCGATCCCGAAATGGCCGATGCTACTTATATCGAGCCATTGCACTGGGAAGTAGTGGCAAAAATTATCGAAAAAGAAAAGCCTGATGCGATTTTACCCACTATGGGCGGGCAAACAGCACTTAATTGTGCGCTCGATTTAGCCTCACGCGGGGTGTTAGAAATTCATAATGTTGAAATGATTGGTGCAAAGCGTGAAGCGATTGATAAAGCCGAAGATCGCGAACAATTTGCCGATGCAATGCGTAAAATTGGTTTAGATATGCCGCGCGCAGGTATTGCTCACTCATTAGAAGATGCCCATAAAGTGCTAAACGAAGTGGGTTTTCCTTGTATTATTCGCCCGTCATTTACCATGGGCGGAACGGGTGGCGGTATTGCTTATAACCGTGAAGAGTTTGAAGAAATTTGTACTCGCGGGCTCGATCTTTCTCCAACCACCGAGCTATTAATCGACGAGTCACTAATTGGTTGGAAAGAATATGAAATGGAAGTGGTGCGTGATAAAAATGATAACTGTATTATTGTTTGTGCCATAGAAAATCTCGACCCTATGGGGGTTCACACAGGTGATTCTATTACCGTTGCGCCCGCGCAAACCTTAACCGATAAAGAATATCAAATTATGCGTAATGCATCATTGGCAGTATTGCGCGAAATTGGTGTAGAAACTGGCGGCTCGAATGTTCAGTTTTCGGTAAATCCAAAAGATGGACGCATGATCGTTATCGAAATGAACCCGCGTGTGTCTCGTTCATCAGCACTTGCTTCAAAAGCCACAGGTTTCCCCATTGCCAAAATTGCCGCTAAGTTAGCCGTTGGTTATACCTTAGACGAACTGCAAAACGATATTACTGGTGGTCGCACACCAGCATCGTTTGAGCCAACCATAGATTATGTGGTAACAAAAATTCCACGTTTTAACTTTGAAAAATTCCCTAATTCAGATGCTACATTAACGACGCAAATGAAGTCTGTGGGCGAAGTTATGGCAATTGGCCGCACTTTCCAAGAGTCGGTACAAAAAGCCTTACGCGGTTTGGAAACTGGCGCAGATGGATTTGATCCAATATTAGATGTTGAACGCGAAGACTGGAAAGAGCAGTTGCGCCATAACTTACAAGTACCAGGTGCCGAGCGTTTTATATTATGTTGCCGATGCCTTTAGACAAAACTACAGCGTTGAAGAAGTGTTTAATGTCACTAACATCGACCCTTGGTTTTTAGTACAAATAGAAGAAATTGTTAAGCTTGAAAATCAGTTTACCGAATTGGGGTTGGGTAAAGTTGATGCAGATATTTTGCGTCACATGAAACGCAAAGGCTTCTCTGATCGCCGGCTTGCGGCATTGCTCGATGTGTCTGAAAAAGAAATGCGTCGTACTCGTCATAGCTTTAACATGCACCCTGTTTATAAGCGAGTGGATACTTGCGCCGCTGAGTTTGCCACTGATACCGCTTATATGTACTCAACTTACGAAGAAGAATGTGAAGCTGAACCTAGCGACCGCGATAAAATTATGATTTTAGGTGGCGGGCCTAATCGAATTGGTCAAGGTATTGAGTTTGACTATTGCTGTGTTCATGCCGCTTTTGCCATGCGTGATGATGGCTATGAAACCATTATGGTGAACTGTAATCCAGAAACCGTTTCTACCGATTACGATACTTCTGACCGTTTATATTTTGAGCCCGTTACCCTAGAAGATGTGCTCGAAATTGTCGCAAAAGAAAAACCCAAAGGTGTGATTGTTCAATATGGTGGACAAACACCGCTTAAATTGGCTCGTGCATTAGAAGCCGAAGGTGTGCCAATTATTGGTACATCACCCGATGCCATTGATCGCTCAGAAGATAGAGAGCGTTTCCAAAAAGCGATTGAACGCTTAGGTTTAAAAACAGCCGCCAAATCGAACCGCAAAAAATGCCGAAGATGGGGTAAGGCTTGCCGATGAAATTGGTTATCCTTTAGTGGTTCGTCCATCTTATGTGTTAGGTGGTCGGGCAATGGAAATTGTATTTAACGAAGACGAATTGCGCCGCTATATGAGCGAAGCAGTGCTAGTGTCTAACGAATCCCCTGTTTTACTAGACCGTTTCTTAGATGATGCAATCGAGGTTGATGTTGACGCTATTTACGATGGCGAAACCATTTTAATGGGCGGCATAATGGAACATATTGAGCAAGCTGGAGTTCACTCGGGTGACTCTGCCTGCTGTATTCCGCCACATACCCTAAGTGACGAAATGCAAGCGCGTTTAGCCGAGCAAATGAAAGACTTAGCCAAAGAGCTTGGTGTTAGAGGGTTAATGAATACCCAGTTTGCTATTCAAGGCGATACCATTTATGTACTCGAAGTAAACCCTAGAGCCTCTCGAACTGTGCCGTTTGTTTCTAAAGCAACAGGTAGACCATTGGCTAAAATAGCCGCCAGTGTTATGGCGGGTAAATCATTAATTGAACAAGGTTATACACAGCCTGTTTCGGGTGATTTTTTCACCGTTAAAGAGCCTGTATTCCCATTTAATAAATTCCCCGGCTCTGATCCAATTCTTGGTCCAGAAATGAAATCTACCGGTGAAGCCATGGGAGTTGGTGATTCATTTGGCGAAGCTTATTATAAGGCGCAATTGGGTGGTAGCTCTTCGGCTCCGCGTGGTGGTAAAGCCATATTAAGTGTTAAAGATGGTGACAAGGCAAAAGTTTCTGAAACCGCAAAAGCACTGGCTGAATGTGGTTTTGAGATACTGGCCACAGGGGGAACCGCTTCTACTTTAATTAAAGAAGGTGTTTTCTGTCAGCGAGTTAATAAAATGTTTGAGGGTCGTCCGCATTTGGTGGATATGATCAAAAATGATGAAATTGACTATATTGTTAATACCACCGAAAGGCAAGCAAGCGATAGCCGACTCATTTATGATCCGTCGCTCGGCATTGCAATATAAAGTGGCTTATACTACAACCTTGGCTGGCGGTTTAGCTACGGCTACGGCAATTACGCATCAAACACGTCAAAAAGTGGTTTCGGTGCAAGAGCTTCATCAAAGAATTAAATAACTTGTTTTAAGCGATAAGAAATAGAGATATAAATTAATGAATACAACACCAATGACCAAGCAGGGAGCCGAGGCTCTAAAAGAAGAGCTAACCGATCTTAAACAAGTGCAAAGACCACGGGTGGTTGCCGATATTGCCGAAGCCAGAGAGCATGGTGATTTAAAAGAAAATGCTGAATATCATGCTGCTAGAGAACAACAAGGGTTTATTGAAGGTCGTATTCAAGAAATTGAGTCAAAATTGGGTAGCGCACAAATTATTGATGTAACTACCATTACTAATCAGGGTAAGGTGATTTTTGGCTCAACTTTAGATTTGGTTAATTTAGATACCGATGATGAAGTGACTTATAAAATTGTGGGTGATGATGAAGCCGATTTAAAAATTAACAAAATTTCAGTTAACTCTCCAATCGCCAGAGCACTTATTGGCAAAGAAGAAGGCGATGTAGCCGTGGTAAAAACCCCTGGTGGCGACGTTGAGTATGAAATTGTTGAAGTTAAATACATTTAGTTTGCTAGGATCTGTTGATCTTTCAAAACATCCTCACTAAAGATACAGATCCTAATAATTTTCAATTTCAACGCTTAAAAAAGCGCTAGCGGTAAAGAAAGTACCTAACTTTCAAAAACTAGTTTCAAAAACAACTAATTAAAAAAACACCTGCCTTTTGGGTGTTTTGCCTTTCTAAACTCTATCTCCAATACCAATAATTTTGATTTAACTCAATAAAAGCCAATAAAGTTTTGTTGGTTTTTATAGTGATTGAGTTAGATCACAACCCTATTGTGACTGTTTTTTATACTGTGTCACTTAAAATTAATGATAATGGTTAAGTTTTATGACAACAAACAAAGGTTTATTCATTTTTTTACTGGTGCTAAATACAATGTTTAATCAATCAAGTTTTGCTAAAGAGCTATCGCTTGCCGAGTCAATTAATCAAGCAGGGCAACAAAGAATGCTTTCGCAGCGAATTGCCAAAAACTATTTACTGGTTAGTCATCGAATTAACGCCAGAGATGCGGCAAAAGAGATGGATCAAAGTATTGCTAAGTTTGAAGCAAATTTAATGGATCTACGTGATACCAAAATGTCATCAGAAGCAAAGTCTCAATTGGCGCTTTTACAGAAAAAGTGGATGAGTTTTAGACAGTTTGTACTAGGCAGCCAAGATCAAGAGAATGCTAATCAAGTTTTAGTGATCAGTGACGAACTACTTAAAAATGCACACCAGCTTGTGCTTGCGTTAGAAAAAGCGTCAACAAAAGAAAGTGCGCAGCTAATTAATATATCGGGTAGACAAAGAATGCTTTCACAGCGTATTGCACTTTATTACACGGCAAGTTTTATTGGTATGCGAAACGATGATGTACATAATAAATTTTATCAAGCGGTTCAAGAGTTTGAAGCGGGTTTAGAAACACTAAAAAAAAGCTTCGGTGAATACAAACGAAATCAATCAATCACTTGCCAATGTTGCTGAGCATTGGGAGTTTTATCAGGTTAAATTTAAAAACTTAGGCGAGCAAAGCTATATTCCAAGGGTGATAAGAGTGATCACCGAAGGCTTTTTAAAGGATATGCACACAATAACAGGGCTTTATGAATCAACACTAACTACGTAAATGGGTGTAGATATGAATGTAATTGGGCGGAACAGTAATTATACTAAACAGAACATAAAGGTTGATATGACACATCAAGTGGTGTTAGTTGCTATTATTAATCTCGAAGCACTTATCACAAAAGGAGAGGAATTTGATGAAGCCGCTTTTTTTCAAACAGTGCCTAATATCATTATTTTTCTTAAACAGTTTGCTGATCGCTATTATCATGTTAATAGCCAGCTAATTATTGAAAATACTATCAATGATGAAAATTCATCACTTCGCTCAAACCCCATAATTGATTTATTGCATGAGTCAACATTATCAAGAATGTCATTGATGAAAATGCAAAAAGGGCTAGAACTAAAAGTAACCGCAGAAGTTTGCAAAGGCATACGCGATTATTTTGATGCTTTATCGTTGCACAAATTTATTGATAGCGATGCTAATAAGCTCTTACAAAGAAAACTTCAAGTTCAGTCGAGTAATTTAGTTAAAATTAATACTCTCAACTTGTCTGCTTATTTTGATATAATCAACGGCTTCTTTAGTGAAAAGTTGAATTAGATAATCTCCATTTTGAGATTTTCGCCAATATTGCAATGGTAATTAAAAGTAAGCCGACAAAAGTGGCGGTAAGGTACTCACTGATTTTAGTGGGGCTTATTTTGGTGGCTATTGGCATTATTGGTATTATTGTGCCAGGTCTTCCAACAACCATATTTTTTATTGCCGCCGCCGCTTGTTTCGCAAAATCTTCTCCCAAATTGCATCAATGGTTACTAGAGCATCCTTGGTTTGGATCGATTATTACCGACTGGCAAGAAAGCCGAAGCATTTCTAAAAGAGCTAAAATTTTCGCGCTATCAAGTATGATTGTGGCGGCGATATATTCTGGCTTTGTGATCCAAACCCAGTGGTTAATTATTTTAATTTATGTGCTAATGGTTTTTCCATTTTGGTTTGTGATGCGTTTACCTATAACCAAAAAACAATAAAAAACGCCAACATTAGCTGGCGTTTTTTATTTGAATTAGCAAGTAAGCTTTATGGCAATAAATGACTTACCGCATCACGCTCTTCTGCCAGTTCTTGCTCGGTGGCTTTTAACTTAGCTTGGCTAAACTCGTTAATGTCTTGGCCTTGAATAATTGACCAATCACCATCTTTACAAACACATGGGAAAGAGAAAATTAACCCTTCTTGTATGCCGTAAGAGCCATCAGAATAAACCGCCATGCTAACTGAATCGCCATCATTTGTGCCTAAAGCCCAATCTCTCATATGATCAATCGCCGCATTAGCCGCCGATGCCGCAGAAGAAGCACCGCGCGCTTTAATAATGGCCGCACCGCGTTGCTGAACCGTTGGAATAAAGTCGTTTTCGTACCAGTCTTGCTCAACCAAATCAGTTGCTAGGTTAGTACCAACATTTGCATGATATAAGTCTGGGAACTGGGTTGAACTATGGTTACCCCAAATAATCATGTTGGTTACATCGTTCACTGTTTTGCCTGTTTTTTGGGCAATTTGAGTCATGGCGCGGTTTTGATCAAGGCGAGTCATTGCTGTGAAGTTGTGAGGGTTAAGATCGGGCGCATTACGCTGGGCAATTAAAGCGTTAGTATTAGCAGGGTTACCGACAACTAATACTTTAATATCACGGCTAGCGTGTTCGTTCATGGCTTTGCCTTGAACCGAGAAAATCGCCGCGTTAGCTTCTAATAAATCTTTACGTTCCATACCTGGTCCACGAGGACGTGCACCAACTAATAACGCATAATCAGCATCTTTAAAACCAACGTTAGGATCATCGGTACAAATAACATCTTGTAATAATGGAAAAGCGCAATCGTCTAATTCCATTTTAACGCCTTCTAATGCGTTCATTGCTGGAGTAATATCAAGCAATTGAAGAATAACAGGTTGATCGTTTCCTAACATTGCACCAGAAGCAATACGGAATAATAAAGCATAGCCAATTTGACCAGCAGCGCCGGTCACTGCAACGCGAACAGGTTGTTTCATTGTAAAGTTTCCTCAGTTAATGAAAATACTTAAAGATTGAATATTAATGGGTTGAAATTATTGTGAGCAATTTTAGCATATTTAACAGACGATACCTATTTTTGCGCTTGAGTTAAGCGAGGTCAAAGTTTGCTTAAGTTTTGAACATTTAAAATAAAACCAATAGGCAGATTATAAGCGATAAAATGTGATGACAGTTTCAAAAGTTATTTTAATTGAAGGGTTAGTAAATCTAATTATCCTGATCACTAAAGCTATTGTTGGAGCAACAACTGGCTCGGTGGCAATTATTAGTGATGCATTACATTCATTAACCGATGTGGCGAATAATTTTGTTGCTTGGGCTATTGTAAAACACGCGCAAAAGCCAGCCGATAGAGAGCACCCTTATGGTCACCATAAGTTTGAAACCTTAGCAGTTTTAGGCTTGGCGGTATTGTTATTGGTGCTGGCTTTAGAACTAGTGATAAATGCGTTAAAACCTTCATCACAAGTTCCTGAATCTTCAACGCTTGAGTTAGCGGTTATGAGTGGGGTTTTATTAATTAATGTTAGTTTAGCTACATGGCAGAACTTTTGGGCTAAAAAATTAAAGTCTGATATTTTAAAAGCCGACGCTAGTCATACTTTTGCCGATGTATTAACCACTATTGTGGTGATTGCAGGCTGGCAATTATCTGTAATGGGCTATCCTATACTCGATAAATTATGCGCCATTGGTGTGGCGGTTGTTATTGTAATGATGGCATTTGGGCTGATAAAAAAAGCCTTGCCTGTGTTGGTTGATGAGTATGCTGTGGCGCCAGAAAAAATTGCCAAGCTTGCCAAGTCTCAAGATGATATTAAAGAAGTAACAAGAGTAAGGTCGCGCTGGGTGGGTAATACCGCAACTTTAGATATGATCATTAAAGTATCCGCAGATTTAACAACCCAGCAAGCGCATAAAATTTGTGATGAGCTTGAGCAAGAAATTGAAAAACACTATGCTATAAGTGATATTTCAATTCATGTTGAGCCTTATTAATTACTTTGATTTGTCACAACGGCTATTTTTATTTTCTCGTTCCCACGCTCCTGCGTGGGAACGCATACCAAAGCTAATAACTTACGCTAAACACTGCCAACCCCACCCAGCCTCCCCTTGCGAAGGGGAGGGGCTTAGTTTTAGGGTGGTTGTTAGTTCGCTCCTTCTCCCTGTGGGAGAGGGTTGGGGAGAGGGGGAATGTTTAGACTTACATACCAGCCAAATAACCCTCTAACTCTCCCTAGCCCTCTCTTTGCAAAAGAGAGGGGACTGGTTATTTCCTTGTTCCCACGCTCCTGCGTGGGAATGCATACCAAAAGTATGGCTTTGTATAAGTCGTTGTTTACCTACCTAAAACAGCCTTTATCATTTCGCCCATGTTTGGCTCTTTGCCATACATCATAACTCCCATATTAAATAAACGCGCAGCGCCTTTTCTAAAGAGGTAAATTGAAAAAATTAAAATACCAATTGAAAGCATTAACTCCCAAGGTGCTACCGTGCTTTCGGCTAACCGAATGGGAATAGCGGCAAATGAGGTAAAGGGAATATAGCTTAATACCTGCATGGTAATACTTTGCGGCGCATCGGCGAGTGAATAAGCTAAAAATATGGGAACCGCCGGCAACATCATTAGCATGGTTCGTGATGAGTGGTTAGGATCGTCAATGGTGGCGGCAAAACCTGCAAGTAAGCTGTTCCACATGAGTAATCCTAAAACAACAAATAGCGCTAAAATTAAAATATGAGACATTTCTATATTTAAACTACTGCCAGACTGGCCATTAATAATTGCCATGATTTGGGTGAAAATAAAGATACTAAGCGATGTGGTTAACAGTGATTTTAAACACAATAAAGTGATCCCAAATATTTTTCCGTCCATCCACGTTTGCGCATCAATGCTCGATAAAAGTTGCTCGGTAACTCGTTGAGTTTTCTCCGTAGTAATTGAGGCAAAAGCATAGGCAAAAGCGGTAAATACACCAACCATTAATAGCACCATGGTTAATAACGCGGCACTGCTTTTATCATCTTTTTTACCCGCTTGCCCTTTAACTTTTAAATTAAACTCATAAGGGGTAATAATTTTTTGCAGCTGCTCACCAGTTATACCTGCTTGATCTAAACGCTGTGATTGAGCGCTGGCGGAAATCCAGCGTTTAAAACTTTCTATCCATTTATCTTTTTCGGCAACAAATATAACCAGTTTTTCATTTTCTAAATAGACAATGGCTTTGTTATCTTCGCCAACGCTTTGCTTAATAGTGTCTAATTGCTTTGGATTAAAATAAGTTACTTTAAATCGTTCATGCGCAGGAAGCTTTATTTCTTCGCTAACTGCCAGCTGAATAGAGTTATCATTATCGGCAATATGGTTTTGCCAAACACCAATGCCGAAAATGATAAGCAACATAACGCCATAAGACATAATCTCTTGCTTCCATTTAAAAAAGCGTTTGAACTCCCATACGGTAACGGTACTTACTTGATGCCAATAGTTGCTTTTAGAATTAGTCATTGCTGTTTTACTCATGCTGCTTGCTCACTATCTTCGGTATTAGCTTTGTTAGCTTGTTTTATGGCTTCAAGATATAAATCGTGTAGGCTTAATTGTTCGCTACGAATATCAACGAGTTCACCTAAAGGTTTAAGTTCATCAATGATTTGAGTAAGAGAAATATCTTTAGCAATACTTAAATAAAACTCATGGTTGGGTGATTGTTCAAAATCTAAAATACCGTTTAATTCACTTAAATTAGTGTGGTTAGGTTCGCTACTAAAACGTACAATTAATTTTTTGCCGTAAGTTAGTTGCTTGCGAATATTAGTTAAAGTGCCTTGTGCAACAACTTGGCCTAAGTTCATTAAAATGACTCTATCGGCTAAGCGTTCCACTAAATTCATTTGGTGAGCACTTAATAAAATAGTCATCCCTTTATCGCGCAACTCTTTAATAATGCTAACCACAAATTCTTGGTTGATAGGATCAAGCCCCGAAAATGGCTCGTCTAAAATAGCCACTTTAGGTTCGTGTAAAACCGCAGATATCAGTTGAATTTTTTGCTGGTTACCTTTTGATAAAGATTTTAAGTCCTCCTTTGCTCTATCGGTTAACTCAAAGCGTTTAAGCCAGTAATTAATTTTATCTGTGGCAACCTGTTTAGATAAACCGCGAAGTTTTGCCATATAAAGCAAATTATCGAAAAGAGTACGATCTAAAAATAGTCCGCGATCTTCGGGTAAATAACCCAAATCGGTTTTTTCTATCTGGCTTGCCGCGTTTTGATTATCGCTAATTTCAATGGTGCCAGAATCAGGGAAAGTAAACCCAACGAGCATTCTTACAATAGAAGACTTGCCCGCACCGTTAGGCCCCAAAAGAGCCACTATTTCGCCAGTGTTTACCGTAAATGAAGCGTTATTAACTGCGGTAACCGTTGCATATTGCTTAACGATGTTATCGACTTTTATCTGCATTATAAATCCTGATTATTAGATCACATTCTTAAAACTCGCGCAGAGTAGCATGATTGATAAGTGGGCAAAAACAATCTTATGTAAATAAAAGTGTTAAACTACTAAAAAACAAATTGAGGATTAAAAAGTGCGATTACGTTTTTTGGGTATTATTGCATTATGTGCTTATATTTCTTTAGCTACAGCTAACCCTAAAATGGGGGCACAAGTACAAAAAGACAATCTTTTTCCCACGGTAAAACTGGTGACTAATGTTGGAGATATTGTTGTAGAGCTTGATCGCCATAAGGCGCCAATCACCGTGAATAACTTTTTATCTTATGTGGTTGCGGGCGCTTATAATCAAACGGTATTTCACCGAGTGGTTGAAAATTTTGTTGTGCAAGGTGGTGGTTACGATAAGAGCTTTCAGCCAAAAGATCAATTTGCTCCAATATTTAACGAATCGGGCAATGGGCTAAAAAATGAAATGTACACCATTGCAATGGCAAGGCAAGATGATCCGCATTCTGCCACTAACCAGTTCTATTTTAATATTAATGATAATGACAATTTAGATCCTGGAAGCACATGGGGTTACACCGTGTTTGGAGTGGTAATGGAAGGTGAAGCTGTAATTGATACCATTGGGCGGGCTAAAACACACTACCATGAAAAACTAGGCTGGCAGGATGTTCCTGTTGAGAATTATATGCTGATTAGGGTTGAGGTTGTTGAGGTTAATTAAAATTTCCTCGTTCCCACGCTCCTGCGTGGGAATGCATAAAAGCTAAAACCAGTAAACCAAACCAAAACACCGTTTGCCCTGAGCTTGTCGAAGGGTCAGCTTAAGTTGTTTGAAGTGTTGGATACCAAAGCTAATAACTTACGTTAAACACTGCCAACCCCTCCCAGCCTCCCCTTGCGAAGGGGAGGGGCTTAGTTTTAGGGGGGTTGTTAGTTCACTCCCTCTCCCTGTGGGAGAGGGTTGGGGAGAGGGGGAATGTTTAGACCTGCATACCAGCCAAATAACCCTCTAACTCTCCCTAGCCCTCTCTTTGCAAAAGAGAGGGGACTGGTTATGGAGTGGTTTTTAGCTTGTGTCTTCGACTTCTCTCGTTCCCACGCTCCCGCGTGGGAATGCATACCAAAGCTAAAACCAGCAAACCAAAACACCATTCCCCCTGAGCTTGTCGAAGGGTGGGCTTAGTTATGTGAGATGTTTAGACTTAATACCAGCCAAATAACCCTCTAACTCTCCCTAGCCCTCTCTTTGCAAAAGATAGGGGGCTGGTTATGGGGTAGTTTTTGTAAATCTAATTACTTACACTAAACCACGACTCCAAAATAAGCGCGGCGGCAATACTATCAATTTGAGATTTTTTTAGCTTTTGATAACCGCCAAATTCAAATAGTTCTTCTCGCGCTGAGGCGCTGGTTAATCTTTCGTCTATTAGTTCTACCTGCAATCCAAAGCGTCCATGAATTTGATTAGCAAACTTTCTTGCGCGTAAGGTGATGTCTTGATCGGTTCCGTCCATATTTAGTGGCTCTCCAACAACAACTTTTGCTGGTTGCCACTGGTTAAATAACTTTTCTACAAGCACCCAATCAGGCTTTCCATCTTTGGCTTTAAGCGTGTCTAACGGATTGGCGGTTTGAGTGATTGATTGACCAACCGCTACACCAATTCTGGCAAGACCAAAGTCGAAAGCAATAATTTGGCTCATGAATGTTTCCGATGAATAAAAAAGTTTAGGCGTGCCCGCTTGAAGCGCTAATGTTATTAATATCTATACCGAGTAATTTAGCGGCTGACTCCCAGCGTTTTTCAATGTCGGTATTAAATAGTATGTCGGCATCTACAGGTACAGTAAGCCAAGAGTTTTCTAATAATTCTTGCTCTAATTGTCCTGCTTCCCAGCCGGCATAACCTAAGGCAACAAAGGCTTCGTTGCTAACTTCGTGGCGGGCGATAGCATGAAGAATATCGGATGATGTGGTAATGGATATTTGATCTTCTAGTTGAATGCTCGATTTCCATAATTGTTCTGCTCTATGCACAACAAAGCCGCGATCTGTTTGAACTGGACCACCAGCAAAAACCGGATTTATATTTTGAGATTGATCATCCGAGGTTGGAATTTCCATGTGAGAAAGAAGTTCTTTGGTAGAAAAATCGAGCGGGTGATTAATTACTATTCCCATTGCGCCATCGGGATTATGCTCGCACACAAGCGTGACACTTTTAGCAAAGTTATGATCTTGCAATGATGGCATCGCAATGAGTAGATGGTTTTTTAAACTAACAAAATCGCTCATAACTCTATTGTTGGTCTAAATTAGGTTAAAAACAAGCTTATTAATGAATAAATTAGACAATCAATTCGTTTTTAAGCGGTGATTGGGCTGAAATCGCCCAAACGCGGATAATTTCTAGAATATCAGTGTCTTTGCTCATTTCTTGGGTTAGTGGTGAAAAGGGGGCAGAAAGTCGTACAATTCTAATGGCGGCATCATCTAAAATTTTTTTACCCGAGCTTTCTATCACCGCAAGCTGGTTAATAGTGCCGTCTTTATTAAGTGCGACCTTTAAGGTTAAATTGCCAAAAATTTCTTGTTGTTTGGCTTTTTCGGGATAGTTTAAATTGCCAATTTGTTCTATTTTTCTTCGCCAAGTGTCTAAATAGAGCGCGTCACTTGCGCGGTGAATAGATGCCGATACTGCTCTTTTGCGGGCTTTACGAGCTTGGTTATTGTGTTTATCGTCTAAACTAGCAATTAACCCTGATAGTTCATAACTGCGGTTAATTAACTCGGCTGCATCGGGTAATGCATTATCGGTTGGTTTAGTTTCTTGAGGTTTTGAAAATGAGGGCTGTATGCCTTGAGCGGTTAATAGCTCGGGTGATTGTTTTGAATCTTGAGGAGAACCTGCCGCAGGCTGAAACTCACTAGCTTTTTTATTAGGATCGTCAAATTGTGCAAATTCTTTTGCACTTGGCGCTAGTAACTGCTCACTATCGCCCGCCGCCTTCTTGATTTGCCTGACCTTTAAAGTCTGCTTTTTCGGGTTTTTCAGTTTCAAATTGTGCTAACACCACATCAAAAGTTTTTTGTTGTGGTGGGATTGTAAGTTTAGGTGTTGTAAAACCAATGCCAAAAAGTACCATAGCGTGAAATGCTATAGCTAAAAAACCGCAAAAGAGTAGCTTGTCGAGTTGACTTACTTTTACGGTATTTTCTGAATCAATGGTCCCTTGATTATTTTGCACTAAATTTCCTATTGCTTATGCATTTTTATTGGCAATTCTTAATTCTATGGCATCAAATAAGGTTGAGGCAATATTTGTGCTAAATGCTGCGTCAATTTCTTTGATACATGTTGGGCTGGTCACATTTATTTCGGTGAGTTTATCACCAATGACATCCAATCCAACAAAAATAAGCCCTTTGGCTTTTAAAGTAGGCCCTACTTGTTTGGCTATTTTATAATCAGACTCACTTAAAGGTCTTGCTTCTCCACGACCGCCAGCAGCTAAGTTGCCTCGGGTTTCGCCTGTGGCGGGAATTCTGGCTAAACAATAGGGAATGGGCTCTCCATCAACCATTAATATGCGTTTGTCTCCCGATTTAATTTCTGGAATAAACTTTTGTGCCATGGCTGTAATGGTTTCTAATTCTGTGAGGGTTTCTATAATTACGCCAACATTCGGATCGCCTTGTTTTACTCTAAATATAGAGCTACCACCCATGCCATCAAGTGGTTTAACTATTATATCTTGATGCTTATCTAAAAAAGCACGAAAGTCTTTTTCGTTGCGGCTGACTAAAGTTTCGGGGCAACACTGAGGAAACCAAGCAGTAAACAGCTTTTCATTGGCATCGCGAATACTTTGTGGATTATTAACCACTAAACAGCCTTGTTCTTGTGCTAGTTGCAGTAAATAGGTTGAATAGACAAATTCCATATCAAACGGAGGATCTTTACGCATTAACAAAAGCATCAGAAATCACTGCATAAAAGCGTTTGAGGGTTTGAAAGTTCGAACCAAGCGTTTGGATCATCTTTTACTTTTAATGATTGTGTGTGTGCTTGAACTTGGTTATCAAGCAAAAACAAGTCTTTTTGTTGTAAGTAATAAAGCTGGTGCCCGCGTTTTTGAGCTTCGAGCAGCATCGCAAAACTACTATCTTTTTTGATATTGATGTTCTCAATAGGATCCATCAATATGGCAATTTTAAGTGGCATGTAAAATCCTAACTGTACTAAACTAAGTGGGAAGATTACTATGACTAAGAAATAATGCAAATAGGTAATTGTTTGCTATGGTTAAATCTTTATTTTTCAATAGGTTATAAAGACTTCTTAAAGTTAAGTTATTGTCTTCAGCTTTAAAAGCTTGATTCTTATAGTATTCTTTTTTAAGCTAGCATTCCAAATTAGCTATATTATTCAAGGGATTTGTGAATAGTTATATAGAATAGCAGTTGCATTTGTGTTAAAAGTTAGCAGTGCGTGTTATTTAGAAGTCTATAGAGTTAACTATTCTCATAGAGCAATAAAAATTATTAGAAAACTTAACTTTTTAGCAAATCAACATTAATAACAAGTGAACATTTTTCGCTTGATGAGGTAATAGTCGATGGAAAATAGTTTTCAAGGTCTTAAGGCGATGGTTATTGACGATAGTAAAACCATTCGTCGGACTGCCGAAACTTTACTTAAAAAAGTAGGCTGTGAAGTCGTAACTGCGATAGACGGTTTCGATGCACTTGCCAAAATTGCTGACAACAAGCCTGATATCATTTTTGTTGATATCATGATGCCTCGCCTAGATGGTTATCAAACTTGTGCTCTGATAAAAAATAATAAAGACTTTCAGGACACTCCGGTAATCATGTTGTCGAGTAAAGATGGATTATTTGACCGCGCCAAAGGGCGAATTGTTGGTTCCGATCAATACCTAACCAAGCCATTTAGTCGAGATGAGTTATTAAGTGCTATCACTGATCATGTGAGTCATGCTTAATAGTGAGTTATAAAGTTTAAAAGCGAGCAGTGTTTTTTAGTCTCGCGGGGGAAAATAAATGTCAAAGATTTTAATCGTCGATGATTCACCAACAGAAATTCATGTGTTATCGACAATATTGGAGTCAAACGGTTATCAAGTAGTGACAGCCGAAAGTGGGGAGTCTGGTGTTTCAGTTGCAAAAGTTGAACTGCCCGATTTAGTATTAATGGATGTTGTTATGCCCGGTTTAAATGGGTTTCAGGCAACTAGACAGCTTAAGAAAGATCCTGCTACTTCTCATATTCCAGTTGTTATTGTGACGACAAAAAACCAAGAAACCGACAAAATTTGGGGAATGCGTCAAGGCGCAAAAGACTACCTCACTAAACCGGTTGAAGAAGGTAATTTACTCAATACAATTCAAGCCATTTTGGGGCGATAGTTGTTTTTATGAGCGAAACTAATCACTTACAAGCATTTGAAATACTTCAGCAAATTGAAAAGCGAAGCTTTGAAAGTGCCGAAGTAACTAGTCGAGAAGAAGATTTAAGTCGCTACTGGACTGGGGTTGGCTTTCGGGTAGCTGGTAATGACTATGTGGTTCGCCTGAGTGAAGTTGCTGAAATAATCTCAATACCAAGATATACAAAGGTGCCTGGTGCAAAAAGCTGGGTTAAGGGATTAGCAAATATTCGCGGTACTCTTATGCCAATAATGGACTTGCACGGGTATTTAGGCCGCAAAGCGCCGCAAGCGCTTCGTCGTCAACGATTATTGGTGGTCAACCACGAAGGTATTCAATGTGGTGTGATTGTTGATGAAGTATTAGGCTTAAATCACTTTGAGCATAATGACTGGGTTAAGGATGTTCCAGTCGCAGATGAGGCAATGATGTCTTATCTTAATGGGGGCTTTTATTCTGGGGAGAAACAGTGGACTGTTTTTAGCCTTCATACCTTGGCAGAATCACCGTCATTCCGCCAAGTTGCCTTAATATAATTAATTTAACGAAACTCTTGGTTCATTCGCATTCAGGAATCTAAATATGAGCGTAGCAAAAGATAATAAAAAGCGGGTCGATACAGGCACTAATACAGGTGCATTTATCTGGCTTCTATTCTTCTTTATCCTTCTTGGTGGTGTCAACTTATGGTGGGGTTTACAGCAAGCTGCTAATAATCAGTCTCGACTAACTAAGGCTGGTGATCTGAGGGTACTTTCTCAGCAGATTGCGAAAAACGCATCTGAGGCATCTCAAGGTACAGAAGAGGCCTTTCAGCAGTTAACCGCATCGACCAAAGAGTTTGAAGCTAAGTTTAATCACTTGGATCGTGGTGATGACTCGCAAGGGTTACCTGCTTCTCCTACGCAGATTAAAAATAACCAAGTAAAAAATGTTGGTGATAAATGGAATGACCTAAATGCCAACGCTGATATTGTGGCTAAAGGCCAAGACACTGTTGTTGGTTTATATCAAATTAGTGAAGAGCTTTCTGCGGCGATCCCGCAAATGCAATTTTTGTCGCAAAACGTACAGGATATTTTACTCGACTCTCAAGCTGCGCCAGAGCAAGTAATGTATGCAACACGTCAAGCGCTTTATGCAGAAAGAATTTTACGTTCATTCCAAAAAGTATTAGCCGGTGGTGAAGATGCGAGCATGTCGGCTGAAAACTTTGGTCACGACGTGGATGTATTTGGTGAAGTTATTACTGGTATGCTCGAAGGTGATACCATGCTGGAGATTGATCGAGTTAGAAATGCGGAAGCCCGCGAGCAACTTGATCAAATTTCGGTACTTTATTCATCAGTAAAAGAAAACGTTGATTATGTAATTCGCTCTACCGATGAGCTATTTAAAGTGCATGAAGCATCGGATGAAATTTTCACCCAAGCAAGCGACATGCTAGAGCTTACTGAGCTACTACAAACCGCTTATGATAACTATGGCGATGACTACTTAACCTTTGGTCACCCTATTTGGTCTGGCTTATCAGGCGGATTTATCGTTATTTTCCTTATTCTTTTATATGGTCGTCAACGTAAAGACGATAGAAGCCGCACAGAAAAAGCGCGTTTAACCGCAGATAATGAAAAACTTCAAAATGAAAGAAACCAACAAGCAATCATTCGACTACTGGATGAAATGGAAGGTCTTGCTGATGGTGACTTAACCACAAATGCAACGGTAACCGAGGATTTCACAGGGGCAATTGCCGATGCGATGAACTTTACCATTGACCAATTAAGAAGCTTAGTATCTACGATTAAAGACTCGGTTTCTAAACTAGCCAATGCAACCGACGCTACGCAGAATATCTCGATGGAACTTGCCCAAGCATCGCGCAACCAAGCACAAGAAATTACAGGGGCTTCTGCGGCAATCAACGAAATGGCGGTGTCTATCGAGCAGGTATCTGCAAACGCCGCCGAATCATCTTCGGTTGCGGAAAAGTCGGTTGAAATTGCGAAAAAAGGTGGTGAGGTTGTACGAAATACAATTACGGGTATGGATACAATTCGTGAGCAAATTCAAGAAACATCAAAGCGTATTAAGCGACTGGGTGAATCATCTCAAGAAATCGGTGATATCGTATCTTTGATTAACGACATTTCTGACCAAACAAATATTCTGGCACTTAACGCGGCAATCCAAGCCTCGATGGCGGGTGAGTCGGGTCGTGGTTTTGCGGTAGTTGCCGATGAGGTACAACGACTAGCGGAACGTTCTGGTAATGCAACCAAGCAGATTGAAGCACTGGTAAAAACCATCCAAACCGATACTAACGAAGCGGTTATTTCGATGGAAGCGTCAACCTCTGAGGTGGTACATGGAGCAAGGCTGGCACAAGATGCGGGTGTTGCACTGGAAGAAATTGAGCGAGTATCGAAAAGTTTGGCCGACTTAATCCAAAACATTTCGAACGCCGCAAGACAACAAGCAGCTTCGGCGGGTCATGTATCTAACACGATGAATGTAATCCAAGAAATTACTAACCAAACATCCGAAGGTACACAAAATACCGCACGCTCTATCGGTAAACTAGCAGAACTAGCAGATGAATTGAACAACTCAATTGCTGGCTTTAAGCTTCCAGAAGAAGCATAGTTTAGGCTTAAGTTTACTATAGATGGCGAATTATCAGGTTCTTGATATGGATCCTAAAGAGTTTGCTCTTTGGCAAACTCTTTTAGAAAAAAGAACAGGGCTTTGGCTTCCTGAGAGTCGCAAGGCTTTTTTAATTACGGCATTAACTCGTTATTTAAAAGAAAAAGGATTTCAAAATTTTGCTGAAATATATAGCAAGCTCAATGAAGATGCTTTGTCATTATTAGACTGGGCAACCTTAGTTGACTCTTTAACAGTACACGAAACCTGTTATTACCGCGATGTAGATTCGCTTAAGTTAGTTTCGCAGTATTGTCGAGAGTTAGCCAATAAGCATTTTAGTAATGAACCAAGTAAACCAATGCACATACAAGTTTGGAGTGTAGGTTGCTCAACTGGCGAAGAAGCTTATTCGCTTAGCATAGAATTAGAAAAATTAAATATAGGACTCAATGAATCATTTCAAAAGCAAGTTTACTTTGGTGTTACGGCAATGGATATCAGTTATCCATCATTGGCAGTAGCAAGAGAAGGTATTTATGCTGAGCGCTTATTAGATTTAGTGCCTGAAACTTCAAAAAACTTATATTTTGAGCGATTGGCCGATGACTACTATAGAGTTAGGCCAAATGTACGACAAAAAACCTGCTTCATACAAGGTAACGTTTTAGAGCTAGATAAAAAAAAGCATCAAGAGTTTGATGTTATATATTGTCAAAATGTGCTGATTTATTTTAGAAAAAAAACCAAGTTAAGGGTTGTTAATCAGCTTATCGACAAACTTAAACCGGGCGGAATGCTTGTTTTGGGGCATGGTGAAATTATACACGACGATTTACCTGAATTAACTCGTGTGACAAATAAAAATTGTTTGGCATTTGTTAAAAATGCTGAGCATCAATAGATTTAATAAACGACGGAGTGGTCATGACTGACAACTACGACCAACTGGCACTGAGCTGGGTTAGAAAAGAAATTAATAACACCTTGGATCAAGCGAGACAAGGGTTAGAAAATTTTGCTGAAAATACGCAAGATATTACCCAAATTCAGTTTTGTATTAACTGTTTGCACCAAGTACAAGGTACTTTGCAAATGTTAGATTTTACCGGTGCGGCACAATTAGTGGCCGAATCTGAATCACTTGCCGATAAAATTTCAAAAACACCTGCGCTGGCTGTTGAACAGTCGTTTGAAGTTTTAATGCGAGCTTTATTGCAAATACCAGGATATTTAGAAAGCGTAGAAGAAGGTCAAAAAGACATACCGGTTATTTTACTGCCACTCATTAATGAAATTAGAGCCGTAAGTAACACCCCGCCATTGCCAGAGCGTGAGCTATTTAGTGCAGAAATTAATCATGTTAAGCCTCCCAAAGCCGTTGAGTCTGTTAGTGAGTCGGATAAAACCTCTGCTTTTCAAGAAAACACTAAGCGGCTACGTGCACATTATCAAAAAGGGCTTACCAGTGTTATTCGTGGTGAAAAAGTTAAAGAGGGTTTAGCAAGGATCCACAAAGTATTACTGCGTTTAGAAGCATTAACCGAAGGGCATTCTGTATCAAGACTTTGGTGGGTTGCTGATGGCTTTTTGTTTGCAATTTCTGAGGGCGGTTTATATAAAAGAAAAGAAGTCCATCAATTGCTTTCTTCGGTAGATAAGCAGATTAAGCGCTTGTCAGATATTGGTATTAGTGCTGTTGATGATGTTATTCCTGAAAAGTTTTTAACCCAGCTATTATATTTTGTCGCTCGTTCAAAATCTAAAAATGCACGCGTATTAAAGCTTAAAGAAGAGTTTAATTTAGAAAGCTATTTACCCGATAGCGAACAAATTAAGAAACAGCGAGAAAAGTTATCTCGTCCTGATTCTAGTGCAGTAACTAATGTTGTTGGCGCTATTAATGAAGAGCTTGCTCAAATTAAGGATCAGTTAGATTTATTTGTGCGTGGAAGCAAAAAAAGCCCCGCTGATTTAGAGAATTTATTGCAGTCGCTCACTAAAATTGCAGACACTTTAACTCTATTAGAACTTGCGATCCCAAGAGATGTTATAAAGCAGCAGATCAAATCAGTTCAAAAGTTACTAAATCAAAAAAAGCTGCCTGATGATTCCATTATTATGGACGTTGCAGGTGCGTTATTATTTGTTGAAGCAAACCTTAAAGATGTTAGGTTAGAAGCTCAAAAAGAAGAACAAAGTGAATTAGATTCTAAGTCGCAAAGCGAGCAACATGCTAAAGCCTCAATTGTTGAAGATGCAACTCAAGCCTTAATTAAAATTGCTCGTAAAAGTATGCAGGCTTCTAAAGATAGAATGATTAACTACATTGCTTCGGGTTTTGTGGCCGAATCTCTTTCTGATGTACCTGAATTATTACAAGAAGTTTTAGGGGCGGTAAAAATTGTCAATTTTGATGAAGCGGCTAATGCACTATCTGTTGCTAAGGCATTTGTTGAGTCAAAAATTGCGCTTTCTGGTGACCAATCAAGCGAAGAATATTTAGATTCATTAGCCGATGTTATCACCAGTGTTGAGTATTTCTTAGAAGCTTGCGAAGAAGGGAAAAGAAAAGGGGCTGAATCTATTTTAATTGGTGCTGAGCCAAGTGTAAAACGCCTTGAGAATGCCATAGAAAATGCTCAACAAGTAAAAGTTCAACCTGTTGAAACATTAAATGAAATTGCCCATTCTGAACCAGTTGTTGAACCTGCTGAGCAAAACTTAAACGAAGTTGCAGAGAGTGACAAACCCGTTGCAAAAGCACCAGCTGAAACTAAAGCTGATACTGAAGCTGAGATAGAACAATCAGAGCAAACCATTGATACTCCAGTGGTTGATGTGCCTCAAGTTGATAAGCTTGAAGATAAAGCACAAACCAGCACTCAGTTTGAGCCAGCTATTTCCTCATCCGAAAAAGAAGTTGATGAGTCACTTATTGACGAAGAAGTGCTTGAAATTTTCTTAGAAGAAGCCGATGAAGAATTGGCAACAGTTCAAGAAATGCTGCCTCGCTGGATCAATAATATTGCTGATGAAGAGGCGTTAACAACTATTCGACGGTCATTCCATACCTTAAAAGGTAGTGGACGATTAGTTGGCGCAAAAACTATTGGTGAAGTCAGTTGGGCTATAGAGAATATGCTCAACAAAGTAATTGAAGAGTCAGTGCCAGCAGAAAGCCCTGTTACTAGCACCTTAACAGAAGCCATTACTTTAATGCCTCAATTGGTGAGCAATTTTTCAGAGCAAAAGCCAATTTCAGCAGATTATCAGCAATTAATTGCGAAGGCTGAGCATATTGCCACAGGTAAGCCTTTAAGCGAGTTTAACTATCAAGAAAAATCTAGTGAGCCTGTTGAAGCAAGCAATGATGATGTGATTGTTATTGAGCCCGTTGATCCTGTTTTATTAGAAATATTTTCTGCCGAAGCAGACACTCATTTACAAGCAATTAACGCGTTTATAGAAAAAGCACCAGCAGAAGGTAGCGTTGCGGTTACTGATGACTTAATTAGAGCGCTTCATACGCTAAAAGGCAGTGCTAAAATGGCTGGGGTTGAAATTATAGCGTCGGTTGCCGGGCCGCTAGAAAAATTCTCTCGCCTTATTAAAGGGGGCAATCAAAGGTTTAATCAAGACAACATTACTTTAATTGCTCAATCTGAAAAACTATTAGCACAAACCTTAGAGCAGCTTAAAGCGAATCAGCCAATTGAAAATCAATCAATTAGCGCGCTAATTAGCGAAATTAACTCGCTTGAAATGGCCTCAAATATTACTGATGAAAATGATACCAAGCATCGCGATCAACAAATGGTTTCTATTTTCTTAACCGAAGGTCTTGATATTTTACAAGAAGTTGCAGAGCATAATAAAAAGCTTGCTAATCATTTAACCGATAATCAACTTGTTAGTTCAATGAGTGATGAAATGCACGCTTTCTGCTTAGGTGCAGAAATGCTTTCGATTGAAAGTTTAGGGCAATTAGCCAATGCGACTGACTCATTAGTAAAGGCGGCAGCTACTCGAAGTGATTTAAATGAAAGTTTTATCGAAACTTTAAATCAATGCCTCGATGTTTTAACCGATATGCTTAATCGTATTGCTTCTGAGGAAGATATCTCTGATGCTAGTGCAACGATAGAACTGGTTGAGGCTTGGATCCAAGGTGAAAATGATGAGTCGCCACCTGATGATATGGATGTTGAGCTAGTTGAGTTATTTGTTGAAGAGGGTGAAGAGCTGATAGAAACTGCCCGTTCATTAATTGAGCGCTGGCAAGAAAACCTTCATAGCAAAGAGCTTAATGGGGAATTAAGAAGAATTTTCCACACGATTAAAGGCAGCTCTAGAATGGCTGGAGCCATGTCAATTGGCGATTTAGGTTTTGCTGCAGAAGATATGTTTAACACTGTTATCGAGCTAGGCAGAGAATTATCGTTAAAAGATCACACCATTATTTCAGCAACAACCGATAAATTAGAGCTGATGATTGCCGAGCTAAAAAGGCTTAAATGGCCTGCTGAGGCAGAGCAAGAAATTAAAATAATCCGTCAGCACTTAAGTGGAGAAGCACCAGAAAGTATTGAGGTTGAAGAAGATGAAACCGTTGATACTCAAACTGAAAAAGTTGTAGAGACTGTTGAGGTTTCTGAGACTGCTGAAGTTGCTGAAAATCTTGACGTTGTTGAAACGGATAATACCGAATCAGCAATGGTTGAATTGGAACTACCAGAAAGTGATGCAGAAGAAAGCGATGTAGAAGAAAGCGACATAGAAAAAATTGAAGAAATTGAGCTTGCGGCTGATCAAGAGCCTGAAAAACTGACTGTTGATGAAGTTGATGAAGTTGATGAAGTTGATGAAGTTGATGAAGTTGATGAAGTTGATGAAGTTGATGAAGACCAAATTCCAAGCTTGGAAGAAACTTTTGATCAAGATGTAGAACTCTTAGAAGAGCAAGAAATAACATTTGAACCTGCTGATGTTGTTGAAGATATTAGTGAGAGTGAGAGTGAGGCTGAAGAAGAGCCTGAAATTATTGAAGCCCAACTGCCCGATGCTGAACTACTTGAAGCCGAACTACTTGAAGACGAACTGTCTGAAATTGAAAGCGAGCAGACAGAAGAAGTTCAAATACAAGATGAAGACGAACAGATCGAAGAGGCTCAAGTACAAGATGAGCAGATTGAAGATGAGCAGGCACAAGAAGAGCAAATAACGGAAGCTCAAATCGGTGAAGAGCAAGAAGATGATCAAATTGACGATTCACAAGCCTTAGCTGAGCATGAAGAAGTAGCAGAAACCGTTGAACCCGAGCTTGAAGTTATAGAAGCGCCTGTTTCTGAACTAACGCTAGTGGAAGACTCCATTACTCCATCGGCTCCAGTTGTTGTATCTGGCAATGTTCAAAAAGTAGAGCTCGATGAAGATGGTGAAGAAGTTTTAGAAATATACCTTGAAGAAGCCGATGAGCTATTGGTGGCGCTTGATGAATCACTAAATCAATGGTCGGAATCATTAAATGACAAAGGCACAATTGATCTGTTGCAAAGAACATTGCACACCTTTAAAGGCGGTGCACGTTTATCTGATTTAGTGGTATTAGGTGATTTAACTCATGAAATGGAAACCTATTTTGAAAAGGTAAATCGAGGTGAGCTACAACCGAATAGTCAAGCGGTTGATTTTATGTTGCAAGGTTACGATGTTATAGCTAACTTAGTTGATGAGGTTGCTAGCTCAAGACAAATGACTTATCCAGAGCTTTACATGCAGAAGCTTGAAAAGTTGATTTTAGGTGAGCCTATCAGTGATGATGAAGACTCAGTTAAAACTGAGTCTAGCGAACCTGAACTCAGTATTGTTGCTGAAGATGATACAACCGCAGAGCAAGGCAAAGATATTGCCGAGATTGTTTCTTTTGAACAGAAAAAACAAGAGCAAGAATCTAAAGTTAGGCCATTGCAAACCTCTGAGGTTGTCCGTTTACCATCTGAGCAATTAGAATCACTAGTTAACTTAGCGGGTGAAACCTCTATTTTCCGCTCTCGTCTTGAGCAGCAAATGTCGGTACTTAAGTACAACCTTGAAGAAATGAGCTCAACGATTGAGCGACTAAAAGATCAGCTAAGAAACTTAGATATTGAAACTGAAGCACAAATTCTTTACCGCCGAGAAATTTCTGGCGGTGTTGAGTATGACGATTTTGATCCGCTAGAAATGGATAGATATACCCGCCAACAAGAGCTAACTCGCGGTCTTGGTGAAAGTGCGGTGGATTTGGTGAGCTTAAAAGAATCACTCGATGCACTAACTTCAGACTCTGAAACCTTATTATTACAGCAAGGTCGAGTTAATACCGAAATGCAAGAAAGCCTAATGCGAACACGCATGACACCTTTTGAAAGCTTAGTTCCTAGATTACGCCGAATGGTTCGTCAAATCAGTAATGAGCTAGGCAAGGCTACTGAGTTAAAAATTAGTGCCGAAGGCGAAATGGATAGAACGGTATTAGAGCGTATTGTTGCACCCATTGAGCATATGCTAAGAAACGCAATGGATCACGGTATTGAATCTCCAGAAGAGCGACGTAAAAAGGGCAAGCCTGAATCTGGTAGCGTGAAAATATCGCTTTTCCGCGAAGGCGGTGAAGTATTTATTAAAATTCAAGATGATGGACGCGGCTTAAATTTAGCGGCTATTAAGAAAAAAGCAATAGAAAAAGGATTAATTACCGAGCAGTCGGAGCTTACTGATCATGAGTTACAGCAGCTTATTTTAGAGGCTGGTTTTAGTACCGCAGAGCAAGTTACTCAAATTTCTGGTCGTGGTGTTGGCATGGATGTGGTGAGTAGTGAAATTAAACAAATGGGCGGTGTTGTTGAAATTGACTCGGTTGAAGGGGCGGGCACAACATTTACCGTTAAACTACCATTTACTGTTTCGGTTAACCATGCATTAATGGTTAAGGTTGGTGACGATATCTTTGCGATCCCACTGTCTAACATTGAGGGTATTGTTCGAGTAAGTCCATTTGAGCTAGAAGAATATTATGATAATGAAGATGCTGAGTATGAATATGCGGGCATTAATTATTCAATGAATTATCTAGGGCAAATACTCGACCGCAATAAGAGTGCTAACCTTAAAGGGGTAACACAACAGTTACCTGTTTTATTGTTACATGGTGCCGATCACCCAACAGCATTACAAGTTGATGAACTGATAGGTAGTCGTGAAATTGTTGTAAAATCAATTGGTAGTCAGTTAAGTACAATTAGTGGTTTATCTGGAGCAACTATTCTTGGTGATGGCCGGGTTGTAATGATTTTAGATATGCCTGCACTCATTAGACGAATTGATGCTAAGCAAGAAATTGAAGAAGATATTGCATTACAAGATGTTGAAGAGCGAATTCCTGTAGTTATGGTTGTTGATGACTCAATTACGGTAAGAAAAGTAACAACTCGCTTGTTAGAGCGCCATAACTTTGAGGTAATTACAGCCAAAGATGGTGTTGATGCACTTACTGTTTTAGGCGAACAAAAGCCCGATGTTATGTTGCTTGATATTGAAATGCCAAGAATGGATGGTTTTGAGCTAGCAACGATTATCCGACACGATGAAAATCTAAAAGATCTACCAATTGTTATGATCACTTCTCGAACTGGTGAAAAACATAGAGAAAGAGCTGAGCAAATTGGGGTGAATCGATACTTGGGTAAGCCATATAATGAAGTAGGATTAATCGATACGATTGACACTTTATTATCGAAAAATTCTTGAGGATTACAGTGAGCGGCTTAAAAATTGGATTGGTAGCGTCTGATAATGATGAAACGTCACTACTAGTATCTTTATTAGAAAACGAACAGGCGGAAGTGACCTATAATATTCCGCCTTCGGCTATTACTGAGTTACACATAGCATCAACCGATATTCATGTTTGGCTGTTAAAAGTTGATGATGATTCTTGGCATGATGCGGTTGATGATTTACTTGATGAATCAGAAGTGCCAGTGTTTTTTAGTGAACCCGGCACTTTGGAAAAACAAAGTCACCCTGAATATTGGTGTCGCAAATTAATAGAGCGTTTGTTTGAAATCACAGGCCTTAATAGTGAAGCGCAATCAAGTGTTAGCGAAAATGAAGTTAATGAAGTTGAGCCAGTTAACCAATTAGATCAAGAAGAATCAGCCCGTGTAGAGACATCTACAGTAGAGACAACCAACGCAGTAACAACTACAACAGAAACAACCACCGCAGTAACAGAAGTTGAACCACAAGAAACTGAAGAAACGGTTTCAGATCCGCTTGAAAAATCTATTGATGAACTTGCCATATCAAGCGTTGATTTGCCAAGTGATATTGCCGCCGAGCTTGTTTCTGAGCTTGAAGATCTCTCTCCTGTACTAGATGAAGTACCCGATGTAAGCCAGCCCGAAACACAACACTTTGATGCAGAGACTACAGAAGTCAATGTGTTAGAAACTAATATTTCAGAAACCAGTATTTCAGAAGCCGATACCCCGGAAACCGGTATTCCAGAAACCAATATTCCAGAACCCAATATCCCAGAAGCCAGTGATCCAGAAACTAATACCCCAGACATCAGCACGCCTAATGAGGTAGAGCCATCAATATTAAATGCAATTGAATTAGCAGAGATTGAATTGAACGAGATTGAATCAACTGAAGCTGGATCAAGCATAGAATTAGATACTCTCGATTTTTCTACTGATATGGGTATTGATCTTGATGATGAAGCAATCGAGGAGCCTACATTAATAGAGGGATCACCAGAAACAGAGGAATCACCTGAATCAGACGTAGCACTAGAATCAGACGGAGTACTAAAGTCAGATATAGCACCTGAATCAGACGCAGTACCGGAAGAAATAGAAGTATCATCGGAAACAGAAATTTCATCGGAAACAGAAGTATCGCTTGAAATAGAATCATCAGATGAAGACAACATTTCTTCAGACATTGGAATAGAGCTATTACCAGATGATCAGCCTAACATTGATGGTTTAGAGGCTAATGTTGATTTCAGTGAAGATAACTCGCAAGAAGAAATTAACTTTGAGTCAACAATAGAAGGCGAGCATGAGTTCAACATTTCGCCTTTAGATTTTGAGCATGATATTGATGAAAATAAACAAACTTTAGATGTTGAAGCAAACGATAGTGCACAAGCAATAGAAACGACGTTTCAGCAAGGTGAAGCTGGTTTAGATTTCCAAGAAAATGAGCAAATACCCGAGTTGTCATTGGAACTTTTAGAAGAAAATGAAACCGAAGTTATTACAGGAAAAGCAGTTTTTATTACAGAAGATGACGAACTTGCAAATAATGAAGAAAAAGAGCAAGAAGAAAATGATGCAAGTGAAGAAAATGAGTTTTCTCTATCTTTAGAGCCCATTGAAGGTGAAGGGCCAATTACGGGTAAAGCCAACTTTTTGGATGATAGCTTTTTTGAAGATGATTTACCGGCAGAGCAAAGTGTAGAGCCAAGCTCAAATAACCATGAAGCTCCGCAATTAGATGGCATTCAAGAGCCCATAGAAGAGTCAAATGATGCTAGTGAGTTATCTCTTACTCTTGAAGAGCCTAGTTTTGATGCAAGTGAATTTAATGAAACTGAAGAGGTAAGCACTGAGGAGTCAGAACCAGAGCCAGAATCAGAATTGGAAGCTAGTGAAGCAATAGATAGTGCTTCTTCAATTGATGTATTAGAAGAGCTTGATCTTTCAGACGTAGATAATAATACTGAACTTGCACCCGATAAAATTATGGAACTTGCCCAACAGGCAGTAAGTAATAACGTTGATGCAATATCAACTGATGATGAACTGTTTGTAGACGAAAAAGAACAAGTTACCGATTTTTCTGAGCTGAACGAATTAAAAGCTGAATCGGAGCTAGAGCCTGAAATTGAACCAGAAACTGAATTAGAACCTGAAATTGAGTCAGAGCCAGAAGCTGAACTGGAACTAGAAATTGAATCAGAACCAGAAACTGAACTAGAACCTGAAATTGAACCAGAACCAGAAGCTGAGCTAGAACCAGAAATTGAACCAGAACCAGAAACTGAACTGGAACCTGAAATTGAATCAGAATCAGAAACTGAACTAGAGCCAGAAATTAAACCAGAACCAGCAGCTGAACTAGCGTTAGATGAAGCGATTTCAGTTGAAATTCCAATGCTTGATGAAACGGCATCTGACGTAGAGTTTGAATCGGTTACCGCAAAAAGTGAAATAACAACACCAACTAAAAAACCTTGTTGGGTATTAGGAGCATCCTTGGGTGGCCCTGCTGCTTTAAAGAACTTTTTTAAACATCTTCCCGCAGATATTAATGCCAGTATTATTATTGCCCAGCATATTGATGAAAGCTTTTTACCCGTTTTAGCTGAAATACTCACTAGCTCAAGTCATTTCGATGTTAGCATTGCCACAGGAAGCAATGAAATGACAGCGGGTAAAGTTTTGCTTGCTCCGCTAGATGGTAAAACAGTATTTTTACAAGATGGCTCAATGTTGGTTGACCGAGCTCAAAAATGGAGCCCTCCCTATTTACCATGCATCAATGATGTTATTGAGTCGGTTGCCCAAGTCTATGGTGAAATTGCTGGAGCAATTATTTTTAGTGGTATGGGAGAAGACGGGCTAAATGGCGCTAAAAAGCTAAGAGAGACTGGTGGGCAAGTTTGGGCACAAAGTATTGATACTTGTGCTAATGCTTCTATGCCAGAGTCAATTATTAATAATAATGAAGCAGATTTTATTGGTACTCCTAAAGCACTGGCAGAAAAGTTAGTGGAAGTTTGTAACCAACAATAAAGCTAATTAAGATAAGAGTATTGAATAGAGGATTTTACAATGGCAACCCAACCTGAAGAAGTATATAGCTTGATGATTCCAACGGTTTTAGGAAACATATTGTTGCCTAACTCAAGTGTTGCAGAAATTGTCCCATTTAGTAATGTTAATCTTTTCCAAGATGAAGATGATAAGCCCAACTGGTTTTTAGGTAACTTACTTTGGCGTGGTCGTGATATTCCGCTAATATCTGTTGATCTAATGAGCGGAGCTGACGATGCGCAAGCTAATAAGCGATCTCGTGTTGCTATTGCCCATACATTAAACTCTAATAAAACTCTTCCTTATATTGCCATTGTTGTACAAGGCATCCCAAGACTATCCCATGTTACCCAAAATAACATTAAACTTGTTGACGAGGTTGATTTACCCGAAAGTGAAAAAGTTCGCGTTACTGTTGATGACATTAAAGCCAATATACCCGATTTAGATCAACTTGAATTAATGATTATGGCTGCTCAGAGTGCCGCATAACTCAGCTAAAATTACTTCTCAAGCACTCAAAAATATGCCTTTACTAAAAACTCAATGGCCACTCATGTTTATTGGTGGCTTTATTGGGTTAATTTTAAGTTATGCCGCTTTTTCTGGCGATGAGCAGGGAAGAGTTAATATTTTATATTTGCTGTTTGTGTTTTGCTTTATTCCTCTTGCAAGCCTAATCATTAGTTTATTTTCATTATTTAATGGAAAAGGGCTTAATCTTGCCAGAATGTGGCAGTTAGCACCCGCTAGTCTAAATCAACAGAAAGCGTTATATCGAAAACTGCGTCAGGCTCAAGTTGATAAAATTTGGCTTTTTATGCAAAGCCAACTTGCTGGTTTGAGTTATGCCGTGGCAAGTGTATTGATCTTTTTTATTGTTTTACTCGGCAGTGATGTTAACTTTATTTGGCGAAGCACTTTGTTATCTGCTGATGATTTAATCAATGTTTTGTCTGCATTTAGTGCGCCATGGAGTTTTTGGGCTAGTGCTCAGCCAACCGTTGAATTGTTACAAGCAACGCAAGATTCCAGATTAGTTAGTTCACACTCTTCTACCGATAGTTATGCTAGGTGGTGGCAATTTATTTTTGCGGTACAACTTTTTTATAGTTTCTTGCCTAGGCTTGTGTGTTGGCTAGTGAGCAGAAGAATTGTTGCTTATAAGTTGGTTAAACTAGAGCAAGCTCAGTTAAATAATCAAACTGAGCTAAATAATCAGGCTGAGTTAAATAATCAAAATAAAGCGCCAAAAAATGATGTTAGGCAAACCCAAATAGCCGATGAATTACCTTCACCTTTTACCATTGCAAACTGGGCAGGTGTGCCTTTAAATGTTATTAAGTCGATAAAAGTATTGCACGCAGATACAAATAACCGCATGAATGTTGGCCCTTTGGCATCCGATACCGAGCAAAAGCTGGCGGATAGATGGCAAGGTAATCAGGTGTTATTGGTAAAGTCTTGGGAACCTCCACTAAGAGAGCTTGCCGATTATTTAGAAGGTACTCGCGGTGTTATTTTTCCTCTTGATTGGGAAGGTGAACAATTAAATCCTGTGATGAAACATCATCTTGATGAGTGGCTTAGGTTTTGCGCTCAGTTTTCCCATTGGAAAATTTACCTGCCTCAACATTTAATGCCTCAAACACTTAACTCAAAAGAAGAGAGCGATTAGTGATGATGATTAATCGTGCTTGTTTTGCCGTAGTAGGACATCCAAATAAAGGAAAGTCATCAATTGTTTCTACTTTAAGCCAAAATAATTCAATTTTAATTTCTCAGCAAAGTGGAACAACGGTTGAATCACAAAGCTATCGTATTGAGTTGCCTAACGCAGGGTATGAGCTAATAGACACACCTGGATTTCAGCGCCCTAGAAAAGCTTTAAAGTGGTTGCAGTCGCGAGCAGACAATGCTTCTCAAAGAGCAAGTGCTGTTAACGATTTTTGTAATGATCCTTTTTGCCAAAAACAATTTCCAGATGAAGTGGCATTATTAACACCGATAACCAAAGGCGCAGCAATTTTATATGTAGTAGATGGCTCCCGACCATTTGGTGTGGAATATGAAGCCGAAATGGAAATACTACGCTGGACAGGTCAACCTAGCATGGCTTTAATTAACCCAATAGAAAGCGAGCGACATGTAGTGCAATGGGAAAATGCATTAAAACAATTTTTTAAAACCGTAACCACTTTTAATCCCATGACGGCAGATTTTGAAAAACAAATTGCTCTGCTAGAAACCTTTATAGTGCTCAATAAAAAATGGGCTGGCAGTTTAAAACAACTAGTTGCTGACTTGCGTTATAGACGATTACAGCAACAAACTGCTGCGGCTAAGGTGTTGGCGCTTTTATTGGAAGATGTTTGTCATTATTCTTTGTCGCAAAAAGTGATCACACAAAAACAAGCGCAAAGCATTAAGCCTGCGATGGAAAAAAGTTATCAGCAATGGATGGTTGATAGAGAAGCTAAAGCGCAAAAAGAGTTGTTGTCTATTTATTTGCACGATGATGCACATTTAATGATGACACAATTTGAGCTTCCCCCATTTTTGTTTGAGCAATCACAATGGTACGCATGGGGATTAAACAAGCAACAATTACTAACCGCAGCCACTATTGCTGGCGCTACTGCGGGAGCTGCAATTGATTTAGCCGTAGCAGGGAGTAGTTTTATGCTGGGTGCCATAGGCGGCGGTGTTACTGGATTTAGTAGTGCATTTTTTGGTGCCAATAAGCTAGTAACCAACAAAATTAAAGGGATACCCTTGGGCGGGTATGAATCTTCGGTTGGCCCAATTAATAACCTTAATTTTCCTTATGTTATTTTAGGCCGTTTTATTTATTTGTATCAGCAGATTAAATCGAAAAACCATGCAAATAGACAAGCCTTAACTATTGCTCCAGAAGATTTTCAAGCGCAGGTTAGCGCGCTGGAAAAGTCTGAACAGTCTGCTTTGCATAAAGCGTGTAAAAAGCTCATTAGCCAAAAAGTAGTGGATGATTTGCCCGAAATATTGCTAAAACTTTTATGATAACGATTAATTGATGTGCTTTAGCGCTGGAATGATTCTCTTACAATTCTCTTATCGACTGAACTAAAAAGCTTAATTAATCTTGGTGGTAGGTTTAATTGATCTGCTGAGCGCAATGGTTCGCAACCACTTTTTTAAACAACTTTGGCTAATAGCACTTATTTATAGTGTTTCACTGCCTGTGATGGCAAAACCTGAGCAAACGGTTCAAAAAAATGTCGCCAATTCTCACTATTACAAAGTTTCATTAAATAAAGCTTTAACTCAAGCTTCGGTTGAAATGTGCTTTAGCGGTAGGGCACCAGAATATCTTGCTGTTGATTATAAAAAATCGACCAAAAACCTTGTTCAATACCCTAGCTCTAATCAAGGGCGAGTTGAAATTATTGGTCGCTACTGGAAAACGCGTTATCTATCTGACAATGCTTGCGTTAATTATACGGTTGATATTTCTGAGCATTTAATTGCCTCAAAATATACCAAAGGAGCGGTAATTAGTTATCAAAGAGATAACACTTGGTTGTGGCTGCCTGAAAAGCTTTCTAAAAATGAAACTCTCTTGGTAGAGTTTGAACATGCTAATCAATATTCACTGAGCGTTCCTTGGGTTGGTACTGAAAACAAAAAGGTATACAGGGTTGGTCATACACCACATGATTGGGGGTTCACCATGGTTATTGGTGAGTTTAAGCAATCATTTATTCATCTTGATTCTTCTAAATTGGTTGAAGTTAATTTTTTGACATCAGCCAACAAAATTAATGATCTAACACAGTGGATGAAAAATATTGCACAAAGCTTACAAGGATACTTTGGTATTTTTCCTACAGAAAAATTACAGGTTGTTCTGCTTGAAAATTTTCGTTTTTATAAAAGTCCAGTACCTTGGGGTGAGGTTAATCGTGGCGGTGGGTTAGGCTTGCGATTTGTGATTAATAGCCAGCGCTCTATGCAAGATTTTTATGCCGATTGGACCGCAAGCCACGAATTTTCACACTTACTGATGCCCAAAATGCACCATAAAGATTCGTGGTTATCTGAAGGGCTTGCTTCGTATTTGCAGTATTTTCTTATGTCACAAGCTAATCAAATTAGTGAACAAGCGGCTTGGCAAGGTTTATATAATGGTTTAAAAAGAGGAGAAAAAGGCACCCAAAGGTTGGGAGAAGTACCATTAATTAATACCATTAAAAGTCGAAGTCGTGGTGATAGAACCAGCCGTACAATGAGAATTTATTGGACTGGCGCGGCTTACTTTTTAATTGCAGAGTGGCAATTAAGAAAGCATTCTCAAGGTAAAATGAGTCTTAAAGATGTTTTGTTGGCTTTTAATCATTGTTGTCAAGAATTTAACCAACCTTGGGAAGGCAGTCAATTTGCTTCAAAGCTTGATGATATAGCAAAAGTCAATATTTTTGCGCCTTTGTATAAAAGAATGATTAACCAAGAAAAGTTTCCTAATTTTGAACAAGCAATGAATGACTTTGGGGTTTTTATTGATAACGGGCAAGTAAAGCTGAGCGAAAGAAATGCCAAATGGAGAACCTCGCTTAGTTCACCAGTTGATGATTAAAAAATATTTATTCCTCAAGCTTTTTTAAGGTTGGCCGATAAAGTATCTGATCAAGAGTTTAGTTTTTGTCAATAAATAGGATAATTAAATGATCGACCCAAATAAACTTCACTTGAAGTCTCGTTTAGGCACCATATTAGTCAACCGTAAGCAAATTACATCTGCTCAGCTAGAGCAGGCTTTAGCCATGCAAGCTTCGCAGCAGATCCGTGTTGGTGAAGCATTAGTTAAATTAGGCTTTATTGATGAAAAACAACTGGCTAAAGCATTAACTAAACAAAACTGGTTACGTACCGCAACAACTAGCCTTGCACTAGTTTTAGCGCCTTTTAGTCCTGCATTTGCCGCCAATCAGGGAAATATTGGTAATACCTCTTCAGCATCTAGTCAGATCAGCGTAACCATACTGCCAAAAACATTACTCAATGGTGAACAGGCTGTAAAGCTTGAGGGTAAATCAAGTCATATTACAGAGCCTTTATGTATGAGCAATTTGGGCAATGGTACTAATGATTTCTTATATAGCATAAAAGCCTCGGGCTCAGGTAAAGATGGGGCATTTCAACTAACCAACACAAATAATCATCCACTGGATTATCAGGTAGCCTTTCAGCACCAAGATACTAATTTTGACCGACTTAAAGCCAAGCAAAATTCGCGCTCTTATCAAACTAGCGCAAACAATTCTTGTGATGTTAGTGATTCTAGTAGAGTTAAAATTTCAATTGATAATGAGCAAGATACAAAAGTAGCCGCTTTATCATCAAGAAATGCATACTCAGGCACTTTAACTTTAACGATAGCTGCCGAATAATTGCTATTTTATTTAAGTTCAATTTAAACCAACTCGTCTAAAACAAACAGGCTCTTCTTCAAGCTGAATGATTTAAACATTCGCACAAGTGCTCTAGGGTCTGTTTATCTTTCAAACATCATCACTATTTTAACCGCAACCCGAAAGAAAAGTATTTCAACTTAGTCTTTCCTTGTTTGAACTAGCGGCAATTGTCGCAAAAATGATAGACTTCTATTAAGCCTACAATAGAGCTTATGCGCTTTACTTAAAACGGCGATTAAAATAAAAATTATTTGTCATGATCATTTAAATATTTTGGGATGTTGTTTCGAGGTTTATGTTGAAATTATTTAAACTATTATTTATTACATTTATCTTTATCTCTGCAATACAAACTGCAAATGCAGGCATTTCACTTAGTCAAACTATTGTTCATTTTGAAGAAGACGGTAAACGCAGTGAAGATATTGAGGTTTTTAACCAAGGTGATGAAACCGCTTATATTCGTGTTGAGCTTAGCGTTATTGAAAACCCTGGACTAGCCAATGAAAAAAAACATTTGCAACGCGATCCCAGAAAAGCAGGGTTATTAGTAACACCGCAGCGCCTTATTGTTCCTGCTGGCACCCGAAAACGCCTACGCTTTGTTCGCTTAGATAATCCAAAAACTAATACTCAAGATAGAGTTTATAGAGTGCTTATTAAGCCAGAGGTTGGCGAGGTGAGCTCAGAGCAAACCGCAGTAAAAATTATTATTGCTTATGAAGTATTGGTGTTATCTCAACCTAAAGATCCTAATTTTCAGTTAGATTATCAATATAAAGATAAAAAACTTATATTGAAAAATTTGGGTAATACCAACGTACTTTTATTACAAGGCTCTCAATGTCCTGAGGGGCAAGAGGCTGATGATGAAGTTAATGATTGTGTTGAGCTTAAGGGTAAGCGCCTATACGCTGGCGCTAAATGGGAAGTTGGCTTGCCTTATACTACGCCAGTGACTTTTCGTTACTCAAAAGGGTTAGAAAATGATGTAATTACTTTTGATCTTACTAAAACTAATAATAAAAAATAATGATTAAAAATCGTTTGGTTACCCGCTTTTGTGGGCTGCTACTGTTAATTTTTACTCAATATGCTTTTGCAGAACAAGCAGAACAAGCAGAACAAACAGAGCAAACAAAACAAGAAAATAAGGCAAAGCAGCAAGAGTCAGCCGTTAAAATTACTACAGGTGTACCTGAAGGCTTTGAAGATCTGCTCGATGAGCAGCTTACGCTGGTTGATGTTTATTACAACGCGGGGTTAGTGGGATCTACCTTGGCGCGTTATACCGCAGAAACTTTTGAATTTGAGTCTCCAGCAGAAGTTTTATCTTTGCTCAATAATATTGAATCAGAAGCCGAAGTATTAACCCGCTTATCTCAGCCATTATCCCCTAATAGTGCATTAGCATGTTTTTATCAGGGGCAAGCCAATTGCGGCCTTTTGAACCCACAGTCGGTGGGGGTTATTTTTGATGAAAGTTTATTGCGAGTTGATTTGTTTATTAATCCTCGGCTGCAAAAACAAGCATTATTTATTGTCGATAAGTATTTGCCAGAATCAACCGCTGGAACAGCATTAATTAATGCATTTAGTATAGTTGCATCGGGCGGAGATGAGTTTGAAGATCGCTATACGGCACGTTTAAATAGCTTATTAAGCTATGATAATTACCGACTAAACTCCGACATTGAATCGAATGATGAAAATGGTGGTCGCCTTGATCATCTGTCGCTAACTTATGAATATCGAGATCTCGAATATCAGGTGGGATCATTTCGCTCATTCTCATTGCCGAGCAGTTTTTATTCTCAGCGAGATTTGTTAGGTTTTAGAATTCAAAACTCATTAGCTAGCCGTACCGATTTAGAACAGGTTTCAGGAACCGAAATATTTTTATTTTTAAATGAGCGCTCTCGAATTGAAATATTTAAAGATGGACAATTAATTGATACCCAGATTTATCAAGCAGGTAATATTCAATTAAATACTCAAGAATTTCCCAGTGGCGCATATAACGTTGAAGTTAGAGTTGTTGGCGATAGTGGTAGGGGAACGTACCGAAACTTATTTTTTCTCAAAATCACTATTACTGCCGCCAAAATCTGAAACATTATACTTCTTTGAAGCGGGCTTTCCTGAAGAAGAACAAACCGAAAACTACCCTAAAGCACAATCTGATGAGCTATTACGAGCAGGCTTAATTTCTAGACCAACCGACTACTTAGGCTGGACCGCAAATCTACTCACCAGTAATCAACAAACCAGTTTAGAGTTTGGCAGCTTTTGGCTTGCTAATCAGTTAGAGCTTCAAACTAGCCATGCAATTAGTGAAGATGATGAGTTTGCCAATTATTATTCCTTAGCCATTCGCAACGAACACTGTTAGTCTATCAGCTAGTTATCGTCGTACGCATGGAGAAAGTGATATAGATATAATCAATGATTACCGACTTATTGCTCCCAGTAGTCGGCAAACAACTTTTAGCTTTGGTTTACCCTGTTGGTGATGCACTATTAAATATTTTTGCTCGAACCAGCGAATCTATCAATCAAGAAAAATTTAGCGCTTTAGGTATTAGTTGGAGAAAAAATATTTATAGAGGAAGTCGCTCATTAATTGATTGGACGCTTGATGCAAGTGATGAAAATGGTGATACACGCATAGTGACAGGGTTAACTTGGCGGTTGCTTAACCGTTCAATCAATGCCGATGCTAGCACTAATTATTTTGCTGAAAGAAGTAGGCAAGGAATAGAGTCATCGCATGTTGAAAAGCGTGCAAGGCTACAACTAAGGAATAACCTTGAAAGCTTGGGAAGAATGAACTCGTCAATTGAAATTAATGATACACAAAGTCAAATTAATGCTGGTTTGCGCTCTGAGATCAGTGGTGACTACGGTTATGGCAGAGTTACCTTTGATCATACTCGCTTTGAGCAAAGTGCCTTGTCTGAAGATGCTCCGAGTTCACAAAATAACTATACCTTAACAAGCCGATTTAATTTTGTTGCTGGTGGCGGAGAGCTAGTGTTAGGTGGCGACAGGCAAAGTCAGTCGGGAGTAATGATTAACTTAGAATCAATTAAAGAGGCAGGTCTCGAATTTTTGGTTATGGTTGATAATATAGAGCGTGCAAGGGTTAAAGCTGGTAGTAGCACCTTTGTTGCATTGCCTCCTTATCATTCCTATAAGCTTAGCTTAACCCCACAAGGCGACACTTTAGTAAAATTTGATAATTCAATTAGGCGGTTTACTTTATATCCAGGTAATGTTGAAAAATTAACTTGGGATATTGAAACAGTAAAAGTTATTGTTTTTCAATTATTTAAAAATCGATCAGAAAATTTTGCTAATGGATTTGCTAAAAAAGCAAGCAGCTTTATGCTAGAAGTGATGAACTTGGTTGGGTGCAGCTTGAAATTGCTAAACCACAGCAATTAGTCTTTAATAATTTGCAAGGTAGTTGCAAAGTGCTGATTAAGCCCGAGCATTTGCAAGAGAATGTAAACTTTTTAGGGAACTTATATTGTGAATAAATTTAAGCTTATTTTACGGTAATGAAAAAAGCGTTTATATTTACAATTAATACTACTAACAGTCATTGTTGCCTTAAGCGTAAAGTTAACGGAGTTTTTTGTGAGCAAAGTTGTGCTATTTTCTGAAGTTGACGGGCAAATATTTTTGCATGGTAAACCCGCTAGCCCATGCATTAGTTATTCAAACCACAGAGTACCAAGCACTTAATCAGAAAACCACAAGTACCGATGAGCAAGGATATTTTCACTTTGATGAAAAACAATCGAGGAAAAAGTTTAATTTGTTTCCTACAGAATTTGTTGTTGCACAATCAATTAAAGTTAAAACCCGATAGTCACGAATATCAAATATGGTCGAATACAAAGCGACAGCCTGAAGTAAATTCTGAACTTGGCGGTAAAAGTTTAAACCTTGTTTGCAATTTAGAAGACGGGCTTAAAATATATAAAAACTTTGGCTCGGTATTACGCACCAATTGCCGCTGGCACTCAGATCTTAAAAGCAATTCTAGTCAATTATTTGTATTGTCCGAGCATTTGGATAGCTTAGATTGGATGAAACAACTTCCTAATGGTGTGTTGTCTGAAACCATCGATCTGCAATTTAATAGTGTGACGATTGATAAAAATGAAAACGGAGTAGTGATTTATGTTGGCACAAAAACACCCGAAAACGGTGGCAGTGGTGTTACTGTTTGGTTAGATACCAGCTTAAATTTAGTTAATTACGAAATTGAGCAATTAGACGCCTGATAATCTTTAATCTTTTCCACAATACAACCTTTATAGATAAAGACCATTTTTAAGTTTCAGAAAATAAGGTTGTAATCCCCTAATCTTTTCTTTATAATCGCGCACCCAATTTGGCAACAATTCAAGTTGGATTGCTAGAAGCTCGGTAAAATAAGGGTTTCAGCGGCAAAGGTAACGATAAATCGTTACGGTTGCTAAGGACAATCGACCTAATTTTGGTCGAAAAGAATTTATACCGCACTCCTTGATAGTTTAGGAGCGGGCGGATTTTATATGTTTAATTTTTAACTTTGGAGATTCTTTGCATGGCTAAGCAGCGAATCCGAATACGCTTAAAGTCGTTTGATCACAAGTTGATAGATTTATCAACCGTTGAGATCGTTAATACTGCAAAGCGCACCGGTGCACAAGTTCGTGGTCCTATTCCGTTACCGACTCGTAAAGAGCGTTACACGGTTTTGATCTCTCCTCACGTCAACAAAGACGCGCGAGATCAATACGAAATTAGAACTCACAAACGAATGGTAGATATTGAAGAGCCTACAGAAAAAACAGTTGATGCTTTAATGAAGCTCGACTTGGCTGCAGGTGTAGACGTTCAAATCAGCTTGTCGTAAGACAAAAAGATAAACGTTTGTAAGTTTTTACACAGATGCAATTTGCATCTTTAGGTTAATAAATATTAGTTGCTCTAAGGCAACGTATTTAGAGGGTTTTTAAAATGGCAATCGGAATTGTTGGTCGCAAATGCGGCATGACCCGAGTGTTCGATGACAACGGCGTTTCAACACCTGTTACGGTGATTGAAGTTGACCCAAATCGAATTACTCAGGTTAAAACACAAGACAACGACGGCTACCAAGCAGTTCAGGTAACTACCGGTACGCGTAAAGCTAACCGTGTAACTAAGCCTGCAGCTGGTCACTTCAAGAAAGCTGGTGTTGAAGCGGGTCGTGGACTTTGGGAGTTCACTACCGATTCACTAGACGGCTTTGAAGCTGGTGGCGAAATCAAAGTTGATATCTTTGAAGCGGGTCAAATTGTTGATGTTACCGGAACGTCTAAAGGTAAAGGTTTCCAAGGTGGTATTAAGCGTTGGAATTTCTCTACTCAAGATATGACTCATGGTAACTCTTTGGCACATAGAGCAAATGGTTCTATTGGTCAAAACCAATCACCAGGTAAAGTCTTTAAAGGCAAAAAAATGTCTGGTCATATGGGTGCTGAGCAAACCACAACTCAAAATTTAGCAGTTGTTCGTGTTGATGCTGAGCGCAATATTCTTCTAATTAAAGGCGCCGTACCTGGGGCTACTGGTGGCGATGTTATCGTTCGTCCAGCGGTTAAGGTTTAGGGGGATTAGAGAATGGAAATTAATTTAGCAGTTTCTGGTAGCGAAAAAGGCTCTGCGGTAGAAGTATCTGAAGCGACTTTTGGTCGTGAATTCAACGAAGCGTTGGTTCATCAGGTAGTTGTTGCCTATATGGCTGGTGCGCGTGGCTGGTACTCGTAAGCAAAAAACTCGTAGTGAAGTAAGCGGTGGCGGTGCTAAGCCATGGCGTCAAAAAGGCACAGGTCGCGCCCGTGCTGGTACTATCCGCAGCCCAATATGGCGTACTGGTGGTACAACTTTCGCTGCACGTCCACAAGATCACTCGCAAAAAGTTAACCGCAAAATGTATCGCGGTGCTATGCAGTGCATTTTGTCAGAATTAATTCGTCAAGAGCGTCTTTTAGTTGTTGAGTCGTTCTCAATCGAAGCACCAAAAACTAAAGAGCTTGTTGCTAAGCTTGGTGAGTTTGGTGTTTCTGATGCATTAATCGTAACTACTGACGTTGCAAGAAAACTTGTACTTAGCGGCTCGCAACTTACATAAAGTTGACGTTCGCGATGTTCAAGCTTGTGACCCTGTAAGCTTAATTGCTTTCGACAAGGTAATCATGACCGTTGACGCAGTGAAGAAATTTGAGGAGATGTGGGGATGAACCAAGAAAGAATCATGAGGCATCCTATTAGCTCCACACGTATCTGAAAAAGCAAGCATTGCTGCTGAAAAGGGTGAGTTTGTTTTTAAAGTTGCAATCAACGCGACTAAGTTAGAAATCAAAAAAGCAGTAGAAGCCCATGTTCGAAGTAAAAGTAGAGCGTGTTACCACTGCGGTTGCTAAGGGTAAAACCAAGCGTACCGGTCAGATTTCTGGACGTCGTTCTAATTGGAAAAAAAGCCTACGTGTCTCTGCAAGAAGGTCAGGACATCGACTTTGTAGGCGCCGAGTAAGCGAAGGGGTATTAAAAATGGCTCTAATGAAAGCTAAACCAACATCGCCAGGTCGTCGCTTTGTCGTCAAAGTGGTAAATCCCGACTTGCATAAAGGTGCACCACACGCGCCTTTGTTGGACAAAAAATCAAAAAGTGGTGGTCGTAACAACAATGGTCGAATTACGGTTCGTCATGTTGGTGGTGGTCATAAGCAACACTACAGAATCATCGACTTTAAGCGTAACAAAGATGGTATTCCAGCGACAATTGAGCGTTTAGAATATGATCCAAATCGTAGCGCTAATATTGCACTAGCACTTTATGCCGATGGCGAGCGTCGTTACATTATCGCTCCTAAAGGCTTAAAAGCAGGTGACAAAATTCAATCAGGTGAAGATGCGCCAATTAAATCTGGCAACACTTTACCAATGAGAAATATTCCAGTAGGTACCACTATCCACTGTGTAGAAATGAAGCCGGGTAAAGGCGCTCAAATCGCACGTAGTGCTGGTACTTACGTTCAGCTCGTTGCTCGTGACGGTGCTTACGCAACCCTTCGTTTAAGAAGTGGTGAAATGCGTAAAGTATTAGCCGAATGTCGTGCGACAGTTGGGGAAGTTGGTAACGCAGAACATATGCTACGTTCACTCGGTAAAGCGGGTGCAACAAGATGGCGTGGTGTACGACCTACTGTTCGAGGCGTTGCTATGAACCCAGTCGACCATCCACATGGTGGTGGTGAGGGACGTACCTCAGGTGGTAGACATCCTGTAACTCCATGGGGTGTACCAACTAAGGGCAAGAAGACTCGTAGTAACAAGCGCACAGACAAGTTAATTGTCCGTCGCCGTAACCGTAAATAGAGGAATCAATCGTGCCACGTTCACTTAAAAAAGGCCCATTTATTGATCTTCATCTTCTTAAGAAGGTAGAAGACGCGGTGGCCTCAAATAACAGAAAGCCGATTAAAACCTGGTCTCGTCGTTCAACTGTTTTTCCTGAAATGGTTGGATTGACAATTGCCGTTCACAATGGCCGTCAGCATGTACCTGTATTGGTAAATGAAGACATGGTAGGTCACAAGTTGGGTGAATTTGCACCAACTCGTACTTACAAAGGTCATGTAGCCGACAAAAAAGCTAAGCGATAGGAGAAGATGATGGAAACTCAAGCTGTTTTACGTCACGCACGTATTTCTCCTCAAAAAGCTCGCTTAGTTGCTGACCAAGTTAGAGGAATGCAAGTTGAGAAAGCTTTAAATGTGTTGAAATTCAGCAACAAAAAAGCTGCCGACTTGATCAAAAAAGTTTTAGATTCTGCAATCGCTAATGCCGAGCATAACGATGGCGCAGATATCGATGAGCTAAAAGTATCTACCATTTTTGTAGATGAAGGCCCAACGCTTAAGCGTATTAAAACGCGTGCGAAGGGTAGAGCGGATCGTATTTTTAAACGATCTTGTCATATCACCGTTAAAGTATCGGATAACTAGGAGATAGATCCATGGGTCAAAAAGTACATCCAAATGGTATCCGTCTTGGCATCGTTAAAAAGCATAGCTCAATTTGGTATGCAGAACGCGGTGATTATGCGGATTTCTTAGAAAGCGATATTCAAATTCGTGAGTGGTTAATGAAAACCCTTTCGCGTGCTTCGGTATCGAAAATTGATATTGAGCGTCCAGCGAAAGCGCTTCGCGTTACTATCCACACTGCCCGTCCAGGTATTGTGATTGGTAAGAAAGGCGAAGACATTGAGAAGCTACGTAAGAAAGTATCACAAATGACTGGCGTACAAACTCAAATTAATATTGAGCAAGTTCGCAAGCCAGAATTAGACGCGCAATTAGTTGCTGACAGCATTTCGTCACAATTAGAACGCCGTGTTATGTTCCGTCGCGCTATGAAGCGTGCGGTACAAAACACAATGCGAGCTGGCGCTGAAGGTATCAAGGTTCAAGTAAGTGGTCGTTTAGGCGGCGCTGATATTGCCCGTGCTGAGTGGTATCGTGAAGGTCGAGTACCTCTACATACACTCCGTGCTGACATTGATTACGCAACTGCCGAAGCTGCGACAACTTACGGAATTATTGGTGTTAAGGTCTGGATTTTCAAAGGTGAGGTATTTGGCGATCAACCAGCTGCGGTTGTTGAAGATAAGCCAAAAAAAGAGACCTTCCCGAGCTAAGAAACAGTAGGGGAATAGACCATGTTACAACCAAAAAGAACGAAATTTCGTAAGCAGCATACTGGCCGTAACCGTGGCGTAGTAAGTCACAATGTTAGCTTTGGTGAGTTTGGTCTTAAGTCTGCGGCTCGCGGACGAATGACTGCTCGTCAAATTGAAGCGGCACGTCGTGCAATGACTCGTCATATGCGTCGTCAAGGTAAAGTTTACATTCGAGTTTTTCCTGACAAGCCAATTACCAAAAAGCCATTAGAAGTACGTATGGGTAAAGGTAAAGGTTCTGTGGAATATTGGGTTGCTCAAATTCAGCCAGGACGTATGTTGTTCGAGGTTGAAGGTGTTGCAGAAGATTTAGCGCGTGATGCATTTGCATTAGCTGCGGCTAAACTTCCTTTTAAAACAACTTTTGTTAAGCGGACGGTACTATAAATGAATGCTTCAGAGTTGAAAGAAAAAAGCGTTGATGAGTTAAACACTGAGTTGCTAGAGCTGCGTAAAGAACAATTTAATTTACGTATGGCTAAAGCAACAGGTCAGTCTAACCAAACTCACACGTTAAAAAATGTACGTCGTGATATTGCACGCGTTAAAACTGTTTTAAATCAGAAGACGCAAGCTAACTCAGGAGAGCAAAGCTAATGAGCGAGCAAAAAGTAATTAAGCGTACTCTGACTGGTAAAGTCGTAAGTGACAAAATGGATAAAACCATTACTGTTAAAGTTGAACGTCAAGTTAAGCATCCTATTTATGGAAAGTTTATTAAACGTTCTACTAAAGTACACGCACACGACGAAGCCAACGAGTGCAAGATTGGCGATACTGTCACTGTTGTAGAGAGCAGACCGCTTTCTAAAAGCAAGACTTGGCAGTTAGTTGAGGTTGTTGAAAAAGCAAGTTAAAGATAAAAGGAAAATTTCCTTATCTTTACCGTAGCTGAATCAATTGAATGATGGTATACTCCCGCTCCTTTTGCGCGGACACCTTAATTTTGTGTCCGTTTTTGAGCGGGAAATATTGGAGAAAAACCAATGATCCAAATGCAAACTCAGCTTGACGTAGCTGACAATAGCGGCGCACGTCGAGTTCAATGTATTAAGGTTCTTGGAGGTTCACACCGCCGTTACGCAAGAATCGGTGATGTGATCAAAGTAAGTGTTAAAGAAGCAAACCCTCGTGGTAAAGCCAAGAAGGGTGATGTACTTAACGCGGTTGTTGTAAGAACTCGTAAAGGTGTTCGTCGTCCAGATGGATCGTTGATCCGTTTTGATGGCAACGCAGCGGTTCTTTTAAATGCTAACCTGCAACCAATTGGTACGCGTATTTTTGGACCTGTTACTCGCGAACTTCGCGGCGACAAGTTTATGAAAATCGTATCATTGGCACCAGAAGTACTGTAGGAGAAATAACATGCAAAAGCTAAAAACTGGCGATGAAGTTATCGTTCTTACAGGAAAAAGCAACGGCCAACGCGGTAAGGTTTCTAAAATCATTACTGACAAGAATCGAATTGTGGTAGAAGGCGTTAACATGATGAAAAAACATGTAAAACCTAACCCACAAGCGGGAATCCAAGGCGGCATCGTAGAACAAGAAAGCGGCAATGGATATCTCTAACGTTGCAATCTTTAATCCTAAGACTGGTAAAGCTGATCGTGTAGGTATTAAAGTGCAAGAAGACGGCAAGCGTGTTCGAATTTTTAAGTCGAACGGCGAGCTGATCGATTAATCGAATTTTTTATTAAGTTGGTGTAAAAAATGGCGAAACTGCAAGACCACTATAAAGAAAATGTAGTCAATGCTTTAACTGAAAAGTTTGGCTACAAGTCTGTCATGCAAGTCCCTAAGATAAACTAAGATTACATTAAATATGGGTCTGGGTGAAGCTGTAGGGGATAAGAAAGTTCTAGAGAACGCTTGTGGAGACCTGGCAGCAATCTCGGGCCAAAAGCCTATCGTTACTAAAGCACGTAAATCTATTGCGGCTTTAAAATTCGTGACGATTATCCTATTGGCGCAAAAGTAACACTTCGTGGCGAACGTATGTGGGAATTTATGGAGCGTTTAATTGCAATTGCAATTCCTCGTATTCGTGATTTCCGTGGATTAAATTCTAAGTCGTTCGACGGTCGTGGTAATTATTCTATGGGAGTAAAAGAGCAAATCATTTTCCCAGAGATTGATTACGACAAAGTTGACAAGATCCGTGGTATGGATATTACCATCACCACTACTGCAACTACCGATGAAGAAGGACGTGAATTATTAAACGCGTTCAACTTCCCGCTTAAAGGCTAAGGGGTAAACAATGGCTAAAGTATCAATGGTACAGCGCGAAGCAAAACGCGCTCGCACAGTAGCTAAGTACTCTGAAAAGCGTGCTGAGCTTAAAGCGATTATTGCTGACCTCAACAAAAGTGAAGAAGAGCGTTGGGAAGCGCAGGTTGCCCTGCAAAAACTTCCGCGTGACGCTAGCCCAGTTCGTCAACGTAACCGTTGTCGTATGACTGGACGTCCTCACGCTTATTTACGTAAGTTTGGCTTATGCCGCAACAAATTACGTGAGCAAGCGATGAAAGGTAATGTTTCCTGGCTTAGTGAAAGCTAGCTGGTAATTGTTGGGAGAATCAATATGAGCATGCAAGATCCAATTGCTGATATGCTGACTCGCATCCGTAACGGACAATCAGCAGGCAAAAAAGCAGTTTCTATGCCTTCTTCTAAGCTTAAAGCTTCTATTGCAGAAGTTCTTAAGTCTGAAGGTTACATTAATGATGTAGCTAAATCAGAAGAAGCTGGAAAAGCAGAATTAACAATCGAACTTAGATACCATCAAGGTTCACCGGTTATCGACACGATTAAACGTGTTAGCCGTCCTGGCCTACGTATCTATAAAAAGTCTACTGAGCTACCACGTGTACTTGACGGCTTGGGCATCGCAATCGTTTCTACCTCTAAAGGGGTTATGACTGATCGCGCTGCACGTAAAGCAGGTCACGGCGGCGAAGTTCTCTGTATCGTTTCATAAGGAGAACCAGAAAATGTCTAGAGTAGCAAATAATCCCGTTACTATCCCTTCAGGTGTAACTGTTGACCTTAAAGGCGCAGTGATTGCTATTAAAGGAAGTAAAGGTGAACTGAAGCAAGATATTCATGCTTCGGTTGATGTCAATGTTGAAGATAGCCAAATCACTTTTGCTGGTCGTAAAGGGTTTGACGGTGCGAAAGCCATGTCAGGCACTATGCGTTCATTAGTGAATAACATGGTGGTTGGGGTATCTGCTGGTTTCGAAAAGAAGCTGCAACTGGTTGGTGTTGGTTACCGTGCGAAAGCACAAGGTAAGAAACTTGATTTAACCCTTGGTTTTTCACACCCTGTTGTTTACGACCTACCAGAAGGTATTACTGTTGAAACACCTTCTAACACAGAGATCGTAGTAAAAGGGGTTGACAAACAATTAGTGGGTCAAGTGGCAGCGAACATCAGAGCTTATCGTCCACCAGAGCCTTATAAAGGTAAAGGTGTGAAATACGCGGATGAACATATCCGTCGTAAAGAAGCTAAGAAAAAGTAGGGCAGCGTTATGAATAAGAAACAAGCGAGAATTCGTCGTTCGACTAAGGGTCGAATGAAAATGAAAGAGCTAGGTGCCATTCGTTTAGTTGTTAATCGTACACCTCGCCACATTTATGCTCAGGTTATTTCTGCCGAAGGTGGAAAAGTCTTGGCAACTGCTTCTAGTGTTGAAAAAGACATTAAAGCAAGCGGCAACGCAACGGGTAACGTTGATACTGCTAAAGCAGTTGGCGAACTAGTTGCTAAGCGAGCTACTGAAGCGGGCGTTTCAAAAGTTGCTTTTGATCGCTCTGGTTTTAAATACCATGGTCGTGTTAAGGCATTAGCCGATAGCGCACGCGAAAATGGTCTTCAGTTTTAAGGGTGAAACAAATGGCTAGACAAGAAGCAAATAACACCGAAGGTCTGGTAGAGAAATTAGTTAACGTTAACCGCGTATCTAAAGTGGTTAAAGGTGGACGTATTTTCTCTTTCACAGCTTTAACGGTTGTTGGTGATGGTAATGGTAAAGTTGGTTTTGGTCGTGGTAAGGCTCGTGAAGTGCCTGCTGCTATCCAAAAAGCAATGGAGCAAGCTCGCCGTAATATGATTCAAGTTGAATTAAAAGATGGTCACACTTTGCAGCATCCTATTAATGCTCGTCATGGTGCGTCTAAAGTTTACATGCAACCTGCTTCACAAGGTACTGGAATCATTGCCGGTGGTGCAATGCGCTCTGTATTTGAAGTGGTTGGTGTTGAAAACGTATTAGCAAAGAGCATCGGTTCGACTAATCCAATTAATATTGTTCGCGCAACGATTCGCGGTTTAAATGATATGTTCTCTCCTGAGAGCGTAGCAGCTAAACGCGGTAAGTCAGTTGCCGAAATTATGGAGTAAGATCATGGCTAAGAAAAAATTCATGAAAGTTACTCAAACCAAATCATCGAATGGGCGATTGAAAAATCATAAAGCTTGTTTAATGGGTTTAGGTTTACGTCGTATCGGTCATACGGTTGAAGTAGAAGATACGCCTTCAACCCGTGGCATGGTAAACACTGTTTACTATATGGTTTCTGTGGAGGACTAAGATTATGCGTTTAAATACATTAAGTCCTGCTGAAGGATCGAAAAAAGCAGCAAAACGTGTTGGTCGTGGTATTGGCTCTACTTTAGGTAAAACTTGTGGTCGCGGCCATAAGGGTTTAAAGTCTCGCTCTGGCGGGAAAGTAAAAATTGGTTTTGAAGGTGGTCAAATGCCTTTAAAACAACGTTTACCTAAGTTTGGTTTTACCTCAAGAAAGTCGTTAGTTTCGGCGCAAGTTCGTTTAGGCGAATTAGCAAAAGTTGAAGGTGAAACGATTGACCTCTTGTCTTTACGTGCAGCAGGCCTTATTAATAAGAATATTCTGCAAGTAAAGGTTATGCTTTCTGGCGATATCGACCGCGCTGTTAAAATTGGCGACGGTGTTAAGGTATCAAAAGGTGCACAAGCAGCAATTGAAGCTGCTGGTGGAAGCGTACAAGCTTAAATTTTAGGGTAAGTTTTAATTAAGACTGTCTTTGGGCAGTCTTAATTTATTGTATAAGGTTTGTTGAAAAAATGGCTAAAGCTCCAGTTGAAAAAAAATCCGGTGGTGGTTTAACAGAACTTAAACAGCGTTTATTGTTTGTGTTAACGGCTATCGTTATTTTCCGTCTTGGATCATTTGTTCCAGTTCCAGGTATTGATGCAACTGTTTTATCACAGTTAATGGATCAACAGTCGGGAACTATTCTAGCGTTATTTAACGTATTCTCGGGTGGTGCACTTGAGAGAGCGAGTGTATTTGCGTTAGGGATCATGCCTTATATTACTGCCTCTATTATTATTCAAGTAATGAGCTTTGTTGAACCTAAACTTCAAGAAATTAAGAAGGAAGGTGAAGCAGGGCGACGCAAAATCAATCAATATACACGTTACTTAACTTTTGGTTTAGCGTGTCTACAAGCGATTGGTATTGCCACTAATTTCCCTAACCTTATGCCAGGACTTGTTCCTAATCCAGGCTTTAGCTTCTATTTTGGTGCTATTGTCAGTTTGGTTACAGGAACCATGTTCTTAATGTGGTTAGGTGAGCAAATCAATGAAAGAGGTATTGGTAACGGTATTTCGGTATTAATTTTCATTGGTATTGTTGCAGGTTTGCCAACGGCATTGGGTCAAACATTTGAACAAGCCCGTCAAGGTGAAATGAATGTATTGGCACTATTATTAATATTTGCTGTTGTACTATTGGTTACTGCCTTTGTTGTATTTATGGAGCGTGGTCAACGACGTATTGTTGTTAATTATGCGCAAAAACAGCAAGGTCGCCGTATGTATCAAGCACAGTCTTCTCACTTACCTTTAAAAGTGAACATGGCTGGTGTTATTCCTGCAATTTTTGCATCAAGTATTATTTTATTCCCAGGAACCATCGCCCAGTGGGTTGGTGCTAGCCGTGGGGATGATTGGTTATGGTTACAAAATGTAGCTAACCAAATGCAACCTGGTAACCCGCTATATATTTTAATTTATGGCGCGGGGATCATGTTCTTTTGCTTTTTCTATACTGCTTTAGTCTATAATCCTCGTGATACGGCTGATCAGTTGAAAAAATCTGGAGCGTTTATCCCTGGGATCCGTCCTGGTGAGCAAACCTCTAAGTATGTTGATAAAGTTATGACTCGTTTAACATTAGTAGGCGCGCTGTATATTACTGCGGTGTGTTTGCTTCCTGAGTTTATGATTTTATTCTGGCAAGTGCCTTTCTACTTCGGTGGAACTTCATTATTGATCATTGTTGTTGTAATTATGGATTTTATGTCGCAAGTTCAAGCGCATTTAATTTCACGCGATTATGAATCGGTTTTGAAAAAGGCCAATTTCAAAAATTATGGATCAACTGGTGTCCGATAGGGCGCTAGAAGAATCATTGAATTTGGAGTAAGACTATGAAAGTTCGAGCTTCTGTTAAGAAAATTTGCCGTCAATGCAAAGTTATTCGCAGAAACGGTAGTGTAAGAGTAATTTGTTCTTCTGACCCTCGCCATAAACAGCGTCAAGGTTAGAGCAAAAACCCCTTATCATATCTCTAAAATGAGAGATTAATTAACAGGTTGATTTTTAATCGTTTCAAGGCTATTATGTCGCGCCTTTTTGTACTGTAACATTTAAGCCAGGACATAAAACTTGGAACTGAAATTTGGGAGTTAGTTAAATGGCCCGTATCGCTGGTATTAACATTCCAGTTAATAAGCATTCGGTAATTGCGTTGACATCGATCTACGGAATTGGCCGAACACGTGCTCAACAGATTTGTGAAAACGCTGGTATCGAAGCTAGCCGTAAAATTCGCGATCTGAGTGAGGCGGAAGTAGAATCACTTCGTGGAGAAGTTGCTAAGTTTACCGTTGAAGGTGACTTACGTCGTGAAGTTTCTATGAATATCAAACGTTTGATGGATCTTGGTTGCTTCCGTGGTATTCGCCACAGAAGAAGCTTACCTGTCCGCGGACAGCGTACTAAAACAAACGCGCGTACCCGTAAGGGACCACGTAAACCAATTAAGAGATAGTAGTTATGGCAAAATCACCTCGTTCTCGTAAAAAGGTCAAAAAGCACGTAGTTGATGGTATGGCGCATATCCATGCATCATTCAACAACACCATCGTGACTGTTACTGACCGTCAAGGAAACGCGTTGGCTTGGGCAACTGCTGGTGGCTCTGGTTTTCGTGGTTCAAGAAAAAGCACGCCTTTTGCTGCACAGATCGCTGCTGATCGTGTTGCCGAAATGGTTAAAGAAATGGGCATGAAGAATATGGAAGTATTCGTAAAAGGTCCAGGACCAGGCCGTGAGTCTGCTGTTCGTGCTTTAAACAATGCTGGATTTAAAATTACTAACATCACTGATGTTACGCCAATCCCGCATAACGGATGTCGCCCGCCTAAAAAGCGCCGCGTGTAACAATTAGGTACAGCTGGAGAATTACCCATGGCAAGATATATTGGACCTAAATTAAAGTTAGCACGTCGCGAAGGCGTCGATTTGATGCTGAAAAGCGGTGTTCGTGCTATCGAAGATAAATGTAAAATAGACCAAGCACCAGGTTTCCACGGAACCAAACGTGCACGTCTTTCAGACTATGGTCTACAGCTTCGTGAGAAGCAAAAAGTTCGTCGTATTTATGGCGTTCTTGAAAAACAATTCCGCAACTACTATAAAGAAGCGGCACGCTTAAAAGGTGCAACTGGTGAAAACCTGCTTCAATTGTTGGAAATGCGTTTAGATAACGTTGTTTACCGTATGGGATTTGGATCAACTCGTTCTGAAGCTCGTCAATTGGTTAGCCACAAAGCAATTTTGGTTAATGGTAAAACGGTAAATGTTCCTTCTTATAAAGTATCTGCATCAGATGTAATTTCAATTCGTGAAAAGTCTAAAACTCAAGCGCGCATTGTTGCAGCTTTAGAATTAGCTTCACAAAAAGACAAACCAGTTTGGGTTGAAGTTGATGAGAAGAAAATGGAAGGAACTTTTAAAAATGTTCCTGAGCGTTCTGATTTACCATCAGACATCAACGAAAATCTAATAGTGGAATTATACTCTAAGTAACACTTGAAGAGGACTATTTATGGGCAATGTCACTGAGCTTCTGACTCCACGTCAGATCAAAGTGGAAAATCTGGGTGAGCGAAGAGCTAAAGTTGTTTTAGAACCTTTTGAAAGAGGTTTTGGTCACACCTTAGGCAATTCGTTACGTAGAATCTTACTTTCCTCTATGCCTGGAAGTGCGGTAGTAGAAGTGGAAATCGACGGCGTTTTACACGAGTACACGACCATTGAGAATGTACAAGAAGACGTTATTGATATTTTGTTAAACATTAAAGGTTTAGCAATCAAGTTAGAAGATAAAGATGAAGCAACGCTTACACTTCAAAAGAAAGGCGAAGGTCCTGTAACTGCCGCTGATATTGAAGAGCAAGCGGGTGTTGAGATTGTTAATCCTGATCAACATATTGCGACATTGACTAAGTCTGGTTCATTAAGTATGCGACTTTATGTAAAGAAAGGTCGTGGTTATGAGCCTGCTGCTTTAAGAAAGAACGGCGAAGAAGACGATATGAGTATTGGTCGTCTTCAAATTGATGCCTCTTTCAGCCCTGTTCAACGTGTATCTTACGTTGTTGATTCAGCGCGTGTAGAGCAGCGTACTAACCTTGATAAGCTAGTTATCGACTTAGAAACAAACGGCACTATCGAGCCTGAAGAAGCAATTCGTCGCTGTGCTACGATTTTGCAACAACAGCTTGCTGCGTTTGTTGACTTAAAAGATGAAAAACAAGCTGAGCCAGAAAAAGAAGAGCCAGAGGTTGATCCTATTCTTCTTCGTCCGGTTGATGATCTTGAGTTAACGGTAAGAAGTGCAAACTGCTTGAAAACCGAAAACATTCATTATATTGGTGACCTTATTCAACGTACCGAAGTTGAATTGCTTAAAACACCTAATTTAGGTAAGAAATCTCTTACCGAAATTAAGGACGTTTTAGCTTCACGCGGTTTATCGCTTGGTATGAGATTAGAAAACTGGCCACCATCAAGCATTTTAGACGAAGTATAATTCTCTAAAAAGTTTAAAAGAATTAATAGAACCCCGATCTTAAAAGATCGGGGTTCTATTATATTAAGATTGCAATTAATCGACTTAGTTTGAATTAAATTGCATCAATAACATAAACAAAAAAATACTAGTACTATTGCAGGCTAGTAAAATGAAAGGTAATTAAAAATGCGTCATCGTCATAGCGGTCGCCAATTAAACAGAAACTCTAGCCATCGTCAGGCTATGTTTCGTAACATGTCTGTGTCTTTAATTGAGCACGAATTAATTAAAACCACTGTAGCTAAAGCCAAAGAGCTTCGCCGTGTTGTAGAGCCACTAATCACTTTGTCTAAAGAAGATTCAGTTGCTAACCGTCGTTTAGCTTTTTCTCGCACTCGCAATAAAGCTGCGGTAGGTAAACTTTTTGATGAATTAGGTCCTCGTTACGAAGATCGTCCTGGTGGTTATTTAAGAATCATCAAAGCCGGTTTCCGTGCTGGTGACAAAGCTCCAATGGCTTATGTTGAACTAGTAGACAGACCAATCATTGAAGAAGAAGACGAAATCGAAGAAACAGAAGAATAAAAATTCTTTTGTTGAATAAATTTTTAAGCCGAGTTTTATTCTCGGCTTTTTTTTGCCTGTATAAATCGTAAACTAAAAAACATAAGCCCAGCTAAAAACATGACTAAAGCGCCAAACTGAGATCCTGACATTCCCCATATTTTAATTGGGTTACTTGCTACAAACTCTACGCTAAATCGACAAGCTCCCCAAAGCGTTAACATTAAAAAGAAAACGTTAAAATCTTGAGGTTTTTGTTTTTGATATTGATAGATGATTACCGCAATAATCACTGAATAAATGACTTCATAAATAGGTACTGGGTGTACTACATCATGTGTTGCGGCAACACCATTAGGAAAACTCATGCCCCAAGGTAAATCTGTGGGCAAGCCGTAACAGTCATCGCCGGATAAAAAGCAACCAACTCTTGCGAGTGTGTAGGCAATAATGGCAGGAAATGCGGCTGAATCTAACAAATGTGCAAGTTTTACTTTGGCAAATTGAGAAAATAGCAAGGTGACAATGATTGCACCTAATATGGCACCTTGGCTTGAAAAGCCACTACCGTTGGTTAAGTGTGAAAAGTCAAAAAGCGAGCCTTGCTCAGGGTTTTTGAGTACATACATTAATTTTGCACCAACAACACCAAAGACTAACAATAAAATAATCAAAACTTCAGTATTAACTGGAGTATCCAGTGTTTTGCTCATTCTATCAATATACAAATAACGGCCTAATAAATAAGCAATAGCCAACATTACACCATAACTGCCGATGGTAATTGACTGAGTTTGATATAAATAAGGGAACATATGTGATCCAATTTTATCGGAATTTTGATTAACACAGCTTAACTAAAGCCTATATTAAAAATCAATAGTTTTAATAACGTCATAATTTATTGAAAATGAGACCTAGTCGTTAAAAAATTGGTATTAATACCTAGTTTTATATTCTCTTTAAATCTAAACTTTTAAAGCGCTTCATATATGGGTAGCTTGGTTGTTAATATTTAGAGTCTAACGGTTGTAATGAGATGAGACAAATAATTGAATTCTACAAGGAGGTATAGAGTGAGAGTTGTCGCTTTAAATAAACTATCGGAAGCAAAAACACGTTACCCATCTACAGAGTCTTACTTGCGAGGTTGGTTGCAAGTAATTAACCAAACAAACTTTTCATCTGAGCAAGATCTTCAAATAACATTTAAAGCACTTAAATGCTCATCTAACGTCTATAAATTTCCAATCCCGTCATCAAACTTAAAGGTGAGTACCTTAATAGACTTTGACTCACAAGTTGCTCTGATAACCAGCATTAAACCAAGCATGAACTAACTAGGAGGGTATTATGCAAAATCATTCGCTTCAAAATGCAATGTTTCACTGGGGTCATGTTGCAGACGTCATTAGCATGCCAAAATCACCTCAAGATTATGAGGTATTGTTGCAAAATATTGAAGATGCTATGCAGCTTATTGCTAATGAGCCTAACCCAGCGCTAACCAGTTTATTAACAGCAATGTCTAAAGTGGCTAAAGAATATGAAAACAAGAATTTTTCAAATCAAAATCTTAAAGCCTTAGATGCTTTAAAATACTTAATTAAACTACACGGAATAAAACAAGCTGATCTAAAAGAGATTGGTAGTCAAGGTGTTGTCTCGGAAGTATTAAATGGTAAGCGTGCTCTTACATTACGCCATGTAAAAGAACTCGCTAAAAGGTTTAATGTTTCTCCAAACGTATTTATTGATTTATAGTTTTACTCTTAGAAGTAGAGCGGATACATATGTTTTGAAGAAATATGGATATAAAAGTATTCAACTATTGATATCTTAGCTATTGAGCAAGACTTTATTTTCCCATTTAATGATTGCAATGTCTTAGTCATTAATTTAAATTTGCCTCACTTTTACGCTAGTTTATATAAAGTCTAACGAGATATTCAATGATCGAATATTTACTCTCTGTTATAGAAAATTATTCCCAAATTGCTTGGCTGATCATTTTATTAGTAGCCTTTGCCGAATCAATGGCTATTGTTGGATTATTTGTTCCTGGCTGGTTATTGCTGGTTGGCGCAGGAACATTAATTGGTGCAGATACTTTATCATTTTACCCTATTATGTTTGCAGCCTATATTGGCGCCGTTGTTGGTGAATATATGAGTTTTTATTTAGGTGTTAAGTATCAAAATAACATTCTGAATAATACTTGGTTTAAAAAACATAACCAGCTCATAGAGCAGAGTAGAAATTTTTTTCATAACTATGGAGCGATTGGTGTTTTTATAGGACGATTTTTTGGTCCCACGCGCGCATTTTTGCCATTAATGGCAGGAATATCAGGTATGAAAAACGCCACATTTATATGGATAAATATTACATCGGGTCTTATTTGGGCTCCTCTTTATCTAATTCCTGGTATTTTAATTGGTGCCGCTTTTAACTTAGATCCCGATGAAGCCAAATATTTATTAGGAATAATTTTTTTAATTTCATTAGTGATTTATTTTGCGTATAAAAATACACTCAAGCTAGTTAAAACCTTAAATAATTATTCAACATCAAACAACAATAAGATTAAATTTTTAGATGCACTCAAATTATTATTATGGTGGGCAATAGTAGGTTGCTGTATGTTTATATTTATTACATCGACCTACTGGAATTTATTGAAGAAAATATTAGTAATATTATTCCAAAAGTTATGATGATGTTTGAAAGCTCAACATTCCTTAATGTTGCTCAACTTCTTTAGAGTTATTTTTAACTGTATTTTGGGCAGCACCAGATTTCCAAGAATCAATATTTTGTTCAGCAATTGATTGCATCATAGAGGCGGGGTTAGCTCCTAATATTGTGTTAAGCGGACTTTTTAAACCAGCCCTTCTTTCCATAAACAATTTAATACTGTGCTCTAAAAAGCGACTCATCATTGCTTGCATAGAATCACCATAAAAGCGTACAAACTCTTTAAGAATATCCTCGGTTAAAATCGGCTGACCATTAGATTCTTCTTCTGCAATTATCTGCATAAGAGTGCAACGAGTTAAATCCTCTTTGGTTTTAGCATCAACAACTTGAAACTCGCTGTAAGACATAACTAATTCTTTAACGTCATTAAGTGTGATATAGCTGCTAATTTGAGTATCATAGAGACGGCGATTTGGATATTTTTTTATTATTCTCTTTTCGGGCATTTTATTTTATTCCAATCGCTTAATTCATATAAGTGCTTTGAGTGTAACCCGAAGTGGGTATTAGATACAACTGCCCACTAGAAACACAATATTTATTTAAATAAACTCTACTTCTAAATTATCAATCAGTCGCGGTTTTCCAAGCCAAGCTGCTGCGGCGATAAGCACTTTTTTATCATCAGGCGTGGCAGTTTCTAATGTTTGCTGAGAAACTATTTTTAAGTAATCGACTTTAAAGCCATTTTGATTGAGTTTTTCTATTGCTGAATTTTCTGCTTTTTCAAAGGTAACTTTGCTTTTTAGTTGCTGCTCACAAGCTAATAATGTTTGCCTTAGTATTGCGGCTTGTTCAAATTCTTGCTCTGATAAATAAATATTTCTTGAGCTCATTGCTAGTCCGTTTTTTTCGCGTAGTATTTCACCACCGATAATTTTTATTGGCATCATTAAATCACTAACCATGGCTTTAATCACTTGAAGTTGCTGGTAGTCTTTTTTGCCAAAAACGGCAACATCGGGCTGAATGATGTTGAATAAAATATTAACAATGGTTGTTACGCCTAAAAAATGTCCTGGACGACTTGCACCGCATAAACTTTCAGTTAGTCTATTAACATTAACACTGGTATGAACCTGTTTACCTTGCGGGTAAATATCTTGATTAGTTGGGGTAAATAAAATATCACAACCTGCATCAATTAATTTTTTAGTGTCTTCTTGTAAGGTTCGTGGATAAGCGTCGAAGTCTTCGTTTGGACCAAATTGAAGTGGGTTAACAAAAATGCTGGCGACAACAATATCGGTGTGTTTTTTTGCTTGCTCTATTAAAGAGATATGTCCCGCGTGAAGGTTGCCCATGGTTGGCACAAAGCCTATGGTTTTACCTCGTTTTTTTAATGATAAAATTTCACTTTGTATTTCTTGCGGTGACGCAAATATTTGTAATGACAATTCTTTTAAGTTCATTTATTCAAAACTATGTTCGGGTTGTGGAAATTGACGTGACTTTACTTGTTTAACATAAAGCTCAATTGCTTCTTTAATATTGCCACTGGTAATATCTTGCATAAAGTTTTTGACAAATTTTGGTTTAAAATTTGCGTTAATACCAAGCATATCGTGCAATACTAAAACTTGCCCGTCGGTGTTTGCACCTGCACCTATGCCAATGGTTGGTATGGTGAGCTTTTCACTGATTGTTTTAGCAAGCTGAGCAGGCACACATTCTAAAACTAATAGTTTTGCGCCGGCTTTTTCGAGCGCTAGGGCGTCGTCTATAAGTTGTTTTGCGGCTTGTTTGTCTCTACCTTGTACATTAAACCCTCCAAGTGCATCAACAGACTGAGGCGTTAATCCAAGGTGTCCGCAAACAGGAATGCCGCGCTCGGTTAATAGCTTAACACTGTTTAAAAGCCACATACCGCCTTCCAGCTTGACCATATTAGCGCCTGCTTGCATTAACTTGGCTGAGTTATCTAGTGCGTCAACTTCGGTTGCGTAGCTCATGTAAGGTAAATCGGCCATTATAAATGCGCTCTCGTTACCATTAGCAACACAATGAGTGTGGTAACACATATCATCCATAGTAACTGGCACTGTGGTTTCTAACCCCCGAATAACATTACCTAGTGAATCACCTACTAAAATAATTTCTACACCAGCTGATGAAAGTATTTGCGAAAAAGTAGCATCATAAGCGGTGAGAACCGTAATGGGCTCTTTGTTATCTTTTAGCTTTTGCAAGCTTAGGAGTGTTTGTTTTTTCATTGTTTATTAGCTTTTATCGAGGTAATTAAATTTTAGTTATTCTCTTATTATTTATCATCTCAGCGAATTGTCCAAATTTATTAAGATCAATAGGCTAAATAACTTTAGGATTAAAGTAGTGACGCCCACGGGTTGTCGTTGCTATGCGCTCTAGCAACTGTTGATAATCGTGTTCATTGTTAACTAAGTCAAGATCGGATGCGTTAACAATTAACAAAGGCGAAGTATCGTAATAGTGAAAATAATCGGTATAGGCATTGCTGAGTTTGTTAAGGTATTCTTCATTGATGGAATATTCCATTTGAATATTTCTTTGTCGAATTCGCTTGAGCAATATATCGGCGGGTGCTTGCAGATAAATCACCAGATCAGGCTGCGGGGCATTAATGGTTAAGTTATTATAAACTTGTTGGTAAAGTGCCATTTCGTCTCGATTAAGCGTTACTTGGGCAAAAAGTTTGTCTTTATCAATTAAAAAATCAGCAATATGACAGTTGATAAACATATCTTCTTGGATCACTTCTTTTAATTGCTGGCAGCGTTGAAACAAAAAGAATAATTGAGCTGGTAGCGCTCCTGCGCGAGGATCTTGATAAAATTTTTCTAAAAAGGGATTTTCCTCGGCCTTTTCCCGCAACAATTCGGCATTAAAAGTTTGTGCTAACTTTTTTGCCAGTGATGTTTTGCCTACTCCTATTGGGCCTTCTACGGCAATAAAAGATTGCTGGGAAGAAAAGCTTTGTTGACTCACAGTTTTGTTATTCCTTGGTTACCAATTTGTGCGGCAAGGTTAGCAACTTTTTCGCCGCTGGGTAAAACTAAGTTAGGTGCAATTTCTAAAAGCGGTATTAATACAAAATTTCGCTCTTTCATTCCATAATGGGGAACGGTTAAACGCTTGGTGTTGAGTTTTAGATTATCAATTAACAAGATATCCAAATCAAGGGTTCTTGCTCCCCAGCGTTCGTTTTTTCTGACTCTGCCATGTTCAAGTTCTATTGTTTGTAGTTTATCTAATAATACTATTGGTTGCAGATTTGTTGAAATTTGAATAACGGCATTAATGTATTGAGGCTGATCGCTAGGCCCCATTGGTTGGCTAATATAAAGGCTTGAGCGACTAATCAGTTGTGAGCTTTCGAGTTGTTCGATTGCTTTAATTGCCGTTAATATTTGGTTTTTAGGATCAGCTAAGTTTGAGCCTAAAGCAATATAAGCTTGAGTATTATTGCGCATTATTTTTCGATGGGTTACTGGAATTGCGACGGCGACGATAATTGTTTTTATTACCTCTGTTATTTTTTCTTCCCTTAGCACTATTCCCTTTAGAACTGCTTCCTTTATTTTGATTAACCGAATTAATCATCTTCAATTGTTGTTCAAACGAGGCTGCTTGAATTTTTGTCCACCACTCAACTAATGGTTTGAGTGATTCGTCGCTGTAAGAGCGTAAAAGCATAAAGTCGTATGCGGCTCTAAATTTTGGAGCTTGTAATAAACTTTCAACATTTTTACGTTTGCGGTTTAAAAAGCGGTGTTGCATAAACCAAATATCTTTCATTACCATAGAAAAACGTTTTGGAATAGCAATAGACTGCACTTGTTTTTCGAGCACCTTGGCAGCGGCTTTGTGCATGGCATCTTGTTTTGTCATACCACGACTTAAGTTTATTTGGTTTTGTTCGTTAAGTGGCGCCCATAAAAATACGGCAAATAAAAATGCAGGTGTTACGGCTTGCTCATTAGCGATCCTTTTATCGGTATTAATTAGTGCCGCATCAATAAATTTGTTGATACTTTTATTTTTATCTTTATTTTTAGAATGGCTTAAACATTTAATTGTTTGCGGAAAAAGTTGTGAAGCCAGCTGATACTTGCATAACGCATGAAAAGTTTTATAGGCAAAACCTGCTAGCAAAAGTTTATTCGACTCATCCCAAAGCCTTGCCGAAGAAACATGCTCTAAAAGACTGGCCATTGATGCTATTGGCGCTGCTGTTTGTGGCTCAATATTAAGACTTAGTTTTACACTTAGTCGAACAGCGCGCAGCATTCTAACTGGATCTTCGGTGTAGCGAGATTTTGGCTCACCGATTAATCGTAGCTGATTTTTTTGTAGATCTTCTATACCACCAACATGATCAATAACAGTAAAGTTTTTACTGGAATAAAAAAGTGCATTAACGGTAAAGTCGCGTCTTTGCGCATCATCTTCTATAGAGCCATAGACATTATCTCTAACAAGCATACCTTGCTCGCTTACTTTAGCGCGTTGATTATTTGTGTTTTTGCTTTCTTTATGGGCGGCTCTAAAGGTGGCTACTTCAATCACTTCACGTCCAAATAAAATATGAGCAAGTCTAAATCGGCGACCAATTAAGCGGCAGTTTTTAAACAGTTTGGATATTTGTTCGGGGGTGGCATTGGTGGCAATGTCAAAATCTTTGGGTGATAAATTAAGCAAAATATCACGCACACCACCACCCACTAAATAAGCTTCATAGCCCGCATTATTAAGACGGCTTAAAACCTTTAAAGCACTATTGCTAATTTTTTTTCGCGACACATTATGCTGATCGCGGCTTAAAGTAATAGGTTCAGCTAATAGGCTATCGCCAGATGATTTAGCACGGGTTAAATATTGATCTTTTTTTTGACTAAGCTTTTGCCAAAATCGGTTTAACATTCAATGACTCTTATCAATATTTAAGGTTAGTTTAGGCTATTTAATAGCTGGGCAATGCTTCTTGTGCCTCTGCCCGTTGCGCCAGCAGACCAATGCGAATTAGCTGAATTAAAATAGCAAGCAGCCAAGTCTAAATGCATCCAACCACTTCGAGGGTTAGTTAAAAAACGTGATAAAAACCCTGCGGCATTACTTGCTCCACCAGCCCCACCACCAGATATTGGTTTACTATTGGCTGTGTCGGCATAAGGTGAAGGACAGTTGTGTTGATGGCTCATGTTAAGTGGTAGTCGCCAGCAAAGATCAAAGGTGCTTTCGGCTATAGATTGATATTTTTGAGCTAAATAATCATCCATGGTAAATAGCGCATTGTAATCTTCGCCAACGGCTACGACAGCGGCGCCATCAATAATTAATGGTGATTCTGAATTAGTGGCATCAATTAATCCATCGGCTAATACCAATCGGCCTTCGGCATCGGTGTTAACCACTTCAACCGAAACACCATTACGATATTCTAAAATATCCGATAACTTGTAAGCATCACCACTAACTAGGTTTTCTGCACAGCATAAAATGAGTCGAATATTTTTATTAAGGCCACTTTTAATCGCTAAAGCTAATGCTCCTGCAACGGTTGCTGCGCCGCCCATATCTGATTTCATGTGGAGCATTCCTTGGCTGCTTTTTAAGCTATAGCCGCCACTGTCAAAAGTAATTCCTTTGCCTACTAGTACGGCTGAGGGTGCTGAATTATCAGGGTTTGGTTTATAGTCTAGCACTAATAAGGCTGGTTTTTGTTTGCTACCTTTTCCAACATTATAAATACCCGTATAGCCTTGCTGTTTAAGTGCTTTACCCGAAATAATTTCAAAACTTACATGCTCAGGTGCTAAATCACTAATATATTCGCCTACTTGGTTAGCTAGTGATATCGGGTAAATTGATTGCGGTGGCGTGTTAATTAAATTTTTTACCCATTGATAAGTGCTCACTAGGTTTTGCAAATGTTGGTGATCATCAGAGTTAAGTTGAGCAAATCGTAGCTCTGGTATTCCTTTGGGATCACTCAATCCTTGCCAAAAATGCCATTGAGATTCTAAAGTCCAGTCGCCAACAAGCTCAATAATACTGAGCTTTAACCCTGCAATTTTTCGCGCCGCTTTTTGAATTTGACCTAGTGATTCGCTGTTATCCACTAAATCATTGACATAAATGGTAGCACCTAGTTCAGTAAAAGATATGCTGTTTTTCTGCCAAGCAGGCGGAGCTGAACTAGACGATAGTAAAACTTGAAAAACTTGACTCATTTATGATTCCTTGTAGTGCTTAATTGTAGCGCTTAACTTGGCGATGTTAATGTTTAGTCTAAGAGATGGCCTAGCTTACCATGTTTGGTTGATAGGTAGTTTTCATTATGTGGGTTTTTTCCATACATTAATGGTACTCTTTCTACCACATCAATGTTGGCATCTTTTAGCGCTTGCATTTTTCTTGGGTTATTTGTCATTAGCTTAACGCTGTTTACACCCATAGATTCTAGTAGTTCAGCGGCAACTTCAAAGCTGCGTAAGTCAGCCGCAAAACCCAAGTTTAAGTTAGCTTCAACGGTATCTTGACCTTGATCTTGCAAAGCGTAAGCTCTTATTTTGTTAACTAAGCCTATTCCTCGCCCCTCTTGACGCAGATAAATAATAGCACCGCGACCCACTTCGGCTATTTTTTGCATGGCGGCTTCAAGCTGAGGACCACAATCACAGCGCAGGCTCGAAAATGCATCACCAGTTAAACATTCAGAATGAACACGAATTAATAGAGGCTCATTATTATCTAAATTGCCCATACTTAAGGCAGTGTGCTCTTTGTTATCAGAGGTTTTTTCAAGAACATGAATGGTAAAATCGCCCCATCTTGTAGGGAGCTTGGCAGTAATTGTATCTGTTTGACTCATAAAGTAGCTTAAAAGCAATAAATATTTGATAGTGATGATTGGCGCATTCTAGCCTAATTTCAATAAGATTAATATGTTATACCCGTTCTACTTCAAGATGCATGTTTCAGCAAGGCAGTAAGCCATCCTATTTGAGGCATTAATGCACAGGATTAGTCATTCTAATTCAAGCATTGATAACGAAAAAGAGGTTGGCTTACTGTCTTGCCCTTCGGGTGCTCAGCCAAAAAGCTTGCACTGCACTGCAGCTTTTGAAAAGGGCTTGCCATTTCCTGCAAGCTGCGCCTTGTTCAAACTTTTTGGCTGAACACTGTAACAAGCATCTTGAAGTAGAACGGGTATAGTAAGCATATGAAGATTACGATTTAAATGCTGCTGAATAGATAATAAAAATGTAACTGCAATAAGAAATGCCGTAATTTATGCTAAAAAATTGTTTTAATTTCAATAGAATAGTTGTTAAAGTGTATCTAGATTCTACCTTTTATGTCATTCTGTATGGTAGATGGAATTTAAATGTTGAGGCAATAAACTATGGCAAAGTGGGTAACTGAACAGCTCGAAGCGCTACTTGTGCAACTAAATGAAGTTCCATATACCGACGATAGAGACAACAAGCAGTTAACTATTTTAATGAATGGTTTTATGCGAATTAATAATCAGGCTATGGATAAAGCGGCAAGTAAAAGCAAACAGCAAATTGAGAATATTTCGGTAGAAGATTTCTCCGAGGAAAGTTTAGCATTAAATGAAGATGCATCCGCTGATGAGTTAACTCGCTTAAGACCCATCAAATAAAAATAATTGCTCAACAGATCCTAATTGTTTTAAACAGTTTGGTTATTGAGTTGCTACTCATTGGTTTGTAGTAATAAAATCCTTGTATATAGTCACAATTTTTCAGTGTTAAATAATCAACAATTTGTTTATTTTCAACCCCTTCTGCGACAACACATAATTGTATGTTATGAGCTAAAGAGATGATCCCACTAACAAGAGAGTCTTTAGTGGGGTTAGTGCCTAGCTCTAAAATAAATGAGCGATCAATTTTCAGACAATCAACAGGAAGCTTTTGAATATATTGTAGTGATGAATAGCCAGTTCCAAAATCATCTATTGATATTGTTGAACCTAAGCGCTTAAGACTTTCTAAAACATTGTGAGCCACTCTAAAATCTTCTAGTAAAATAGATTCAGTAATTTCCCAATCAATTTCTTTTCCTGATAGATTATGCTTTTTTAGTATGTGATTAACTTTTTCGACAAAATCATGTTCTTTAATTTGGTGGGCAGAAAGATTAATGGCGATTTTTATTTCAGCTTGAACATTGGTTTTCCAATAAGCTATTTGCTTGGCAACCGTTTCAATCACCCAATAACCAATCTCAACAATTAGCCCAATTTTTTCGGCTAATGGAATAAACTGGGCTGGAGATATTATTTGATTTGACGAAGTTGTCCACCTAAGCAGCGCTTCTGCTTCGTTTAACTTGTTATCGCTTAAATGCACTTTGGGTTGGTAGTATATTTCTAATTGTTTTTTATCAAGTGCAACTCTTAGTTTGTTTTCTAAATTCAAGCTATAATAGGCAAGTTTTTCCAGCTCTTTATCAAAAAAACGAAAACAGCTTCCACCACTTTTTTTTGCCGAATACATTGCTAAATCAGCTTTTCTGATCAGCTCTTCACTATTTAGGCTATCGTTGGGATAAAGACTAATACCGATACTGCTAGAAATATAATATTTATTATTATCGATTTTAAAATAACTTTGTAAGCTCTTAATTATTTTAGTGCTAATTTTAGAAACGATATCAGTATTATTTTTAACACTAATGATCACAACAAACTCATCACCACCTAGCCTGCCTAGTGTGTCAGACTCTCTAAGGTTACTGCTAATTCGCTCTGCGACATCAATTAATAGTATATCCCCTTTTGTGTGTCCTAAAGTGTCGTTAACTTTTTTAAAACCATCTAAATCAATAAACAAAACTGCAACTATTGAATTGTCACGATTTGCACGATGAATATTTTGTGATAATCGATCTAATAACAGTAGCCGATTAGGCAGGCTTGTTAGAGAATCGTGGTAGGCTCGATGTTTTAATAATAACTCATTTTCTTTTTCTTTGGTGACATCTCTAAAACACCAAACACGACCATGTAGTTTTTGATTAATAATTTGAGCCGAAGAATGAAACTCTAATATTTGTCCGCTTTTGAGTTCTAAAATACCAGATAAGTCAATTTTAGAATTATTTTTTAAAGCTTTAAACTGGGTTAATAAATACTGTGGCTTTGGAATAACACGCAGTAATTTTCTAATGCTTTGTGGGTTAAAAGAAGTCTCAGTTGCAAATATATCACCAAACATTTTTTGTGCCATATGATTTTCGCGCAACAGACGGCCGCTTTTATCAAACCCTAAAATTGCCTCGCCTGTGGAATCAAAAATACTATTTAACACCGACATAGAGTCTTCGAGTTTATTATGAGTGGTTTCTAGTAAAGCTAATTTAGAGCGAAGCACTCGGTTTCTTTCGTTAAGTTCTTCAGAGGTTAGATCTAACGATCTTTCAATAATATCTTTTTCTTGATCATGATCTTTATAAGCCCGATTAACATCTCTTAAAAATGCCAGTGCCTCTTCTTGATGTTTAAAATCAAGTTTGTGTCGTTTTAATTGGCGTTTTAAAAGTCGGTGCATTTATTTTTCGGTAAAAACGGTAATTGTCATTGATTGGTTATGAAGGTGGCAGCCGTTTCCTGATTTTAACGGGGAAATTTCACCATAAGAGTAAAAACCACATTTAATGGTGTTATTGCCAAGTACTTCATTAACAGATTCTAATTCATCATCTATTCGTTGTTTAAGCACTATTCGCCGACCAACACAAGAAACCAAAATGGCAAGCTGTGCTGAGTCGCCCAATTTAGATAAAGCAATTTCGGCGGCACCTTGTGCGCCATCAAAAAGCCGCTCAAAGTTAGCCTTCATTAATCGAGCATAAGAGCCTTGCGGAATATCACCAGCAAAAGTCATGCTTTGCTTGTTTTCATTAATATTTAAAATAGTGCGAACAACCGACTCAGAGTCTTCGTTTTTTTGAATAGAAAGAGGGAATAGTAAGGCAGAGGCGGGTAAATCGTCGCTGGCTTTGCCAAGGTAAGATTTATATAAATCGAGTGCAGGCTTTTCATCAAGCTCATATAAAATATTTTTGTTTGACTTAGTGACAATGCGTTCTGGTCCAAATGGATCCCAACCACCTAGCGAACCATGACCAATTTTTAGTGATTCACCATAAAATCCACAAATAATAATCAAACCGCTTTCTATTTTGTTGTTATGCCATGTCATGGTTTCTTCAAAGCGATCATCATCACCAGCAAGCCCACCAGAAATAAAAATATCCTCAGGTAAATATTTACTTAGCCCATCGGCAAGTTCAGAGCCATTAATTAATTGACCATCGGCAAGAATAAATGCCCCTTTTATATTTTTTGTATTCAGTTTAGCAATCAAATCTTTTGTGGCACTAGTGCAATTTTCATAATCGTTGATGGAAACACTTTGGGTTACTAGGCTAGATTTTTCAAAGGTAATGGCAGTTAAAACTAGAGTGTCATCGTATACATTAGTACCAATAATTTCTCCGCTAGTGGTACAGCCCATTAGTTCTGCCTTGGAAAAAGCGTGACTTAATTGGCTTTGTATTTCATGTTGTTTAACTAGGTTGCGATTACCAAATAGCAATAATAAATTGGCTTGGCTGTTGTGAGGTAAGTTAGGTTGCCATTGATTATTAATGTAATGATATTGAGTAACAATCATTTCAACCTCTGTGAGATGAAGGAGAACGTATAGACACCGAACAAATATTTCATCTCTGATTGTAACGCGTTATTTGATCAGATAAAAGGGCTGTCATTAACTAGGCAAGAGGGCTAGTGTAACCAGATAAGAATAAGAAGTTAACAATTATGGCAGAAATGCGTATAGAAAAACGCTACAGAGAAAGCAGCCAATTATCACTTCATATTATTTCCACATTTGTTGCCTATACTTAATTTATCGGCATATTAATCAATGGCAAAAGGCTTGGCTGTCTGCCAACTTACAATAAAATAATGAATTTAAAAATTCGTCATAAACTTTTTTTAATGATTTTATCAGCCAATATTTTTATTGTGCTAGGGATCTTCTATTTGGGTAGCCTCGCTTTTTCGAGTAGTTTTAATGATTATTTAGATGCCAATAGAGAAAAAGTGCTAGAGCCATTAGTAGATGCCGTTGAGCATGAGTATGCCGAAGAGCAAAGTTGGCAATGGGCTAAAAGTCGTCGTTCTACCATTTGGCGTGATTTAGTTGAGGCTAATATTAGCCCTAATAATTTAGACTTATTTTCTGTTGGAACAGTAAAGCCACCTGAGTTTCTTGAGCTAGATAGAAGAAAACGCCCACCAAATAAAAGTGATAACAATAATTTAAGAGAACCTCCTCCTCATAGACGACCACCTCCAAGAAGATTTAAACGAGGTGATCCAAATAGAGAGCCTCCGCCTCATTTAGCGGGACGACCCAAGCCTGTTCCGTACTTTTTATTAACCGATCAAAATAAAAACTTAATCCTTGGTCAGCATAAAGAAGATGAAAAAATTAACTGGAAAGCGCTTTATTTTAATCAAGATTTGATCGGTTATTTAGGTTATCGCAGACCACTAGAATTAACCTCGGAATTAGATCGTCTATTTGTTGAAAAGCTGAAAAATAATTTAAGTATTGTTGTGGTATTGGTGGTTTTAGTATCGGCACTAATTGCCTTAATTTTAAGTCGAGTGCTAACCGCGCCTATCTTAAAGTTAAGTAGGGCAACTCATAAGGTTAGCGGTGGAGATTATAACACTCGAATTAAAGTGACCAGTAAAGATGAAATTGGCGATCTTTGTCTAGATTTTAACCGTCTTGCCACTTCACTAGAAGAAAGTCTGAATGCAAGACAACAGTGGATAGCCGATATTTCTCATGAGTTAAGAACACCTGTATCAATATTGCAGGGAGAGCTAGAAGCTATTCAAGATGGGATCAGAGAATATAATGAGAAAACGCTAAACTCATTGCACCAAGAAGTAAAACAGTTAGGACATTTAATTTCAGATCTGCACGAATTATCAATGTCTGATTTAGGTGCATTAAATTATCAGTTTAAAAAGGTAAATGTTATAGAGGTAATTAATCAGGCGATTGATAGCCGACAGGCACAAATAAATAAGCTTGGTTTTGATGTAAAAATAGTGACCGATAGCTTAAAAACTGACGAACATTTTGAGTTAATTGGTGACTATAACCGACTGATTCAACTATTTCTTAATTTATTAAATAACAGTTTATCTTACACCGATGCTGGTGGATTAATTGAAATTACGGTTGATAAAACAGCTACTCACTTAGTTATTTACTGGCAAGATTCAAGCCCTAGTGTTTCAGACTTGCAATTAAGCAAACTTTTTCAGCGGCTCTATCGAGTAGAGTCTTCTCGTAATCGTAACTCTGGTGGTTCAGGCTTAGGGTTATCAATTTGTCAGAATATTATTCACGCCCACAATGGAGAGATAACCGCAGAACATTCAACATTGGGTGGTGTTAGATTTGTTATTCAACTACCATTAAAGTAGATCCTAACAAAAAGGATTACTTAATCGTTGAATACAATAGGCTGGTGAATTTTTGTGAATGCTGCGGGAAAAATATTAATTGTTGAAGATGAAATCAAGCTTGCTCAATTACTCGCCGATTATTTAGCCCAATCCGCTTTTTCTACCCAGCAACTTCATCGAGGCGATGAAGTTGTTGATTGGCTAAATAATAACGATTGTGATCTTATTCTTCTCGATTTAATGCTACCTGGCCTCGACGGTCTTGAAGTGTGTAAAGCCGTTCGTGCCTTTTCAAACATTCCGATCATTATGGTTACCGCCAGAATTGAAGAAATTGATCGATTAATTGGGCTTGAAGTTGGCGCAGATGATTATGTTTGCAAACCCTTTAGTCCGCGCGAAGTGGTTGCCAGAGTAAAGGCCGTTATGAGGCGTTTTAGTCATTCGCAGCAGGGCACTCAATCACCGCTAAGGTTACAAGAGTCAACCTTTAAAATTTTATTTTCGGATCAAAGCTGTGAGCTAACTAAGGTTGAGTTTTATTTGTTAAAAACGCTTTTTGACTCCGCAGGAAGAATTTATTCTCGCGATCAATTAATGGATTTAATTTACACCGACAGACATATTGTTAATGATCGAACCATTGATAGTCATGTTAAAAATATTCGTAAAAAACTTATTCAGCTTGGGGTAACTGAGCAGGCGATTCATTCGGTTTATGGAGTGGGGTATAAGTTTGAGTGATTAGATAAAAAAATCCCCATTAAAGAGGACTTTTTTGTGGTTGCTAGTTTTTAAATTACTGATCTGAAAGTGTTTGTAAAAACGCCACTAAATCTTCAATATCTCGCTGATTTAAACCTAACTCCCCAATGTTTCCACCTTGATCAATATTGTCATTCACCTCAGGAGGCATAAGAAAACCAGAATCGCGGGTGTTATAAAAATCAATAACTTCTTCTAAGGTATTAAAAACACCGTTGTGCATATAAGGGGCGGTATCGGCAATGTTTCTTAAGCTGGGGTTTCTAAATTTTCCGTTGTCGTTGGCATTATTGGTTTCAGCGCCTAAGCCTAAATCGACGAAGCTAGGATCTTCAATAAATGCGGGCAATAGAGGATTACTTGGAACACCAATATTTTCATATTCAAAATTCGAGAACATTTCAGCACCTTCATCGGTTTGATGGCATCTATCGCACTGGGCTCGTCCATTAAAGAGTTGCTCTCCTCTTGCTTCTTGGGCAGTAAACGTAGCGGTACCATTTTGAACCTGATCAAACTTTGAGGTAAAAGGTGAAAATACTTCGGTTCGCTCAAATGCGGCAATTGCATCGGCAACATAATTGTATGCTTGTTCGGTTGAATTGAAAATATTTGTACCAAATAAGGCTTCAAAATCGTTGGCATAGGCTGACTCAGCAATTTTAGCGATCACTTCTGCTTCATCAGCATTACCCATTTCAACAGGATTTAAAAAAGGGCCTTTGGCTTGCTCTTCTAAATTTAACGCTCTGCCATCCCAAAATAAACCGCCAATTAAAACATCCCTTGGCGCGCCACCACCTGCTGGCGGACGATTAACAATTTGTCTTTCAGGAATATGCGCGGCATAGCTTGCGGTTGGTGAATTACGCGTACCAAAACTTAAACCGTCGGCACCTAATGATGTCGGGTTAAACTCATTAGGATCATCAAAGCCTGTATCTAAACTATGGCAAGAAGCACAAGACTGCCCTGCTGGTGTTGAAAGATTAGTGTCACTATAAATGAGTTCGCCCAAACTGATTAGTTGCTCTGTGGACACCTGAGTGCCATCGGATAATGTTGTTAAATCAATAACCATCGGATCGTCTGGTTCAACAATAATAACGGGCTCCTCAATGATCTCTTCGCTACTACCACAACCCGTTAGTGCAGTAGCCAAAACGATTGCTACTGAGTTTAAAGCGAATAAATTTAAACTTTTAATGGCTGATGTCTTTTTTAATCTGTTCATATTTTAATCCTCGCTTTTACGGCAGTTAATAAAGAGAAACCTTTATTGTGTGTGAGTATTGTAAAAAAACATCGAGGAGCAAAAATGAATCAAATGTGGATTAAATGTGCAGTCTTGAAAGTGGATATACCCAAAAGTTTGGTCTATCCAGTGGCTAATATGCGACATAAGCTAAATTTTACATTACAATACGCGCCCAGTTATTTGCGCGCTGTTAAGCACGCTAAGTTTTACTAGAGCTATTTAGGTAAAAGATATGTTAAACAACAAACAAAACATCGCCGAGTACGATCCTCAGTTATGGCAGTCGATTGAAGCTGAAAAAGTACGTCAAGAGCAGCACATTGAGCTGATTGCCTCTGAAAACTATACCAGCGCCCGTGTCATGGAAGCGCAAGGTTCAGTGTTAACCAATAAATACGCCGAAGGCTATCCGCATAAGCGTTATTACGGTGGTTGTGAGTTTGTTGATATTGCCGAAGATTTAGCCATTGATAGAGCTAAAGAGTTATTTGGCGCGCATTATGCCAATGTTCAACCGCATTCTGGCTCTCAGGCTAACTCGGCGGTTTATATGGCATTGCTTCAGCCAGGTGATACGGTTTTGGGCATGAATTTAAGTGAAGGTGGACATTTAACTCATGGTTCGCCAGTGAATTTTTCGGGCAAAATCTATAAGTCGGTTCAATATGGTTTAGATGAAAAAGGTTATATCGACTTTGAGCAAGTTGAAGCTTTAGCTTTAGAGCATAAGCCTAAAATGATTTTAGCGGGGTTTTCTGCTTATTCTCGCACCGTTGACTGGTCTAAATTCCGTGAAATTGCCGATAAAATTGGTGCTTATTTTATGGTTGATATGGCGCATGTTGCGGGTTTAGTTGCGGCAGGGCTTTATCCTAACCCTGTTCCTTATGCCGATGTTGTTACTTCAACCACTCATAAAACTTTAGCAGGTCCACGCGGCGGTATTATTTTAGCGCGTGAGAACGAAGCATTGCAGAAAAAATTTAACTCAGCGGTTTTTCCCGGTGGTCAAGGCGGCCCATTAATGCACGTTATTGCGGGCAAAGCGGTTGCTTTTAAAGAAGCCTTAAGCGATGAATTTAAACAAACACAACAGCAAGTGTTAGACAATGCTAAAGCAATGGTCAGTGTGTTACAAAATCGCGGCTATAAAATTGTTTCTAATGGCACCGATAATCACTTATTTTTAATTGACTTAATCGACAAAGACATTACCGGTAAAGATGCCGAAGCCGCGTTGGGTGAAGCTTATATCACCGTTAATAAAAACACGGTTCCTAACGAGCCTCGCTCTCCTTTTGTGACAAGTGGCTTAAGAATGGGTACTCCTGCTATTACTACTCGCGGTATGAAAACTGAGGAAGCAACGTTGCTTGCAGGTTGGATCTGCGACATTCTTGATGACATCACTAACAAGACGGTGATTGCAGAGGTTAAACAAAAAGTTTTAGCGCTAACACCAAAATTTCCTGTTTACGGATAAGCTCCTCGCTAATTAAAAACAAATTAGCTAAAACAAAGCCATTATTGCCAGTCAATAATGGCTTTGTTGCTTATTCATAGGTAAAATACCGCCTAATTTCGGCCTAAGCCTTTATTTATGGAGCTGCCATGCGTTGCCCATTCTGTTCTTTTCAAGATACTAAAGTTATTGACTCTCGGTTAGTTACCGAAGGCGATCAAGTGCGTCGCCGCCGTGAATGTAATGAGTGTGGTGAGCGTTTTACTACCTTCGAAACGGCCGAGTTGGTAATGCCTCGTGTGATCAAAAGTGATGGTAGCCGCCAGCCTTTTGATGATCAAAAACTCAAAGGCGGCATTATTCGTGCTGTAGAAAAAAGACCCGTTTCTGTTGATGATGTTCATAAAGCCATTCACGGTATTGAATATGAACTGCGTGCGCTTGGCGAACGTGAAGTGAGCGCCCAAGTGATTGGCGAGCTAGTAATGAAAGCCCTTAAACAGCTCGACCAAGTGGCGTTTGTACGCTTTGCCTCGGTTTACAGGCGCTTTCAAGATGTGAGTGAATTCCGTCAAGAAATTGAGCGTTTAGAGTCGGATAATCAATCGAATTAATCATGTTAGCCGCCAATTTTCTTCAATCTGATCTGCTAAAACCAGACAGTCACTGGACAACCCAAGATTGCCAAATGATGGCTAGAGCATTGCAGCTAGCTAAAAAAGGCAAATATACCGCGCGCCCAAATCCTCAAGTGGGCAGTGTGCTGGTGAAAGATGGCAAGATTATTGGTGAAGGTTATCATCAAACTTTTGGTCAAGCCCATGCCGAAATTAATGCCCTTAAAATGGCAGGCAACGAGGCTAAAGGCGCCACTTGTTATGTGACTTTAGAGCCTTGTGCGCATACGGGTAAAACAGGTCCTTGCTCGCAAGCATTAGTTGATGCGGGGGTTAAGCGGGTAGTTGCGGCAATGGCAGATCCTAACCCTCAAGTGGCTGGCAAGGGCTTTAAAATATTGCAAGATGCGGGTATTAAAGTTGAGTTTGGTTTAATGCAAAGCCAAGCGCAAAATTTAAACTCAGGGTTTATTAGTCAAATGACGCGAAAACGTCCTTGGGTGACTTGCAAGTTAGCCATGAGTGTTGATGGGCGTACCGCTTTAGCCAATGGTGAAAGCAAGTGGATAACAGGCAGTGCCGCAAGAGCCGATGTGCAAAAGCTTCGCGCCAAGCAAGATGCCATTATTACGGGTATTGGCACTTTGTTAGCTGATGATCCTAGCTTAAATATACGCCTTGAAGATTCTGGGTACCCGCAAGATCAATGGCTTATTAAAGCAAAAGAAAAAGGTTTTAAGCCGCCGGTTAAAATTTTGTTAGATACTCAAGCTAAAGCCCCGCTTAAGAGCAAACTGTTTATTAAAGACAAAGAATCAACCACTGAAAAACAGGTGATCTGGTTTGCAAATAACCATGTAAAAACAGAACTTACCCGAGCACATTTTATTAAAACCAATGCCAAGTCAGTTGCAAGATTTTTTATTTCAATGTGATGAGCTAGGCTTTAATCAAGTGCTATTAGAGTGTGGTCACAAGCTGGCGGGTGGGTTTTTAGCGAACGGACTTATTGATGAGCTGGTGGTTTATATGGCTCCTAAGTTAATGGGCAGTAAAGGCATGGGGCTGTTTGAGTTAAATATTGAGTCAATGGATAACACCCATTCGCTTAAGTTAAAAGATGTTAGACACCTAGGTGATGATATTCGCCTAACCTATGAGGTTTAAAATGTTTACTGGAATCATTGAATCGGTTGGTTATATCGAAAGCATTGAAAATAAATCGGGTGATAAGCGATTTAAAATTAATACGGGCAAACTGGATATGACCGATGTGGCACTAGGTGACAGCATTGCCTGTAATGGCGTGTGTTTAACCGCCATTGAATTTGCTGACAGTTACTATGTGGCCGATGTTTCTAAAGAGTCGCTCGATTTAACCACATTAAATACTATTGAGGTTGGCGCAAAGGTTAATTTAGAAAAAGCTTTAACACCAACTACGCGCTTAGGTGGGCATTTAGTGAGCGGTCATGTTGATGGCATTGGTAAGGTTGTGGCGATTAAGCAAGCGGCACGCTCAGTTGTGTATGAAATTAAAGCACCCGATGAGCTAGCCAAATACATTGCCAAAAAAGGCTCTATTACCGTCGATGGCGTATCGCTAACGGTAAATGATGTCGAGGGTTGTATTTTTAAACTAAACTTAGTACCACACACTTTGCAAGAAACCACGGCAAAAGATTATCAAGTGGGCAGCGTGGTTAATTTAGAGGTTGATTTACTGGCTCGTTATTTAGAACGACTACTATTGGGTCAAACAGAGCAAAAAGGCTCGGTTGATTATCAATTATTAATGAATAGTGGCTTTATTAAAGCCTAACCTAACTAAAAATAAGAAAGATTATGCAATTAAATACCGCAAGAGAATTAATCGAAGATATTGCCAAGGGCAAAATGGTCATCTTAATGGATGATGAAGATCGCGAAAACGAAGGCGATTTAGTGATGGCATCGACCATGGTAAGGCCCGAAGATATTAATTTTATGGCACGTTACGGACGCGGGCTAATTTGTTTAACCCTAACTCAAGAGCGCTGTGAGCAATTAAGATTGCCCTTAATGACTCCCCAAAATGGCGCTTCATTTGAAACTAACTTTACCCTTTCTATTGAAGCGGCTGAAGGGGTAACAACGGGAATTTCAGCCTCTGATCGCGCTAAAACCATTCAGGCGGCGGTATCACCCAATGCCGAGCCAAATGATATTGTGCAGCCAGGACATATTTTCCCTATTATGGCAAAGCAGGGCGGGGTATTAACTCGTGCTGGTCATACTGAGGCTGGTTGCGATTTAGCAAGGCTTGCGGGTTTTGAGCCAAGCGCGACTATTGTTGAAATTTTAAATGAAGACGGCACTATGGCGCGTCGTGCGGACTTAGAAAAAGTGGCTAAAGAGCATGGGTTAAAAATTGGCACTATTGCCGATTTAATCGAGTATCGCATGAATACCGAGCACACTATTGAAGAGGTATTGTGTGTTGATTGGCCAACTGATTATGGTGATTTTAAACTTCATGCCTTTAAAGATACCATCGAAGGAGAGGCACATATTGCTTTGGTTAAAGGCGAAATTAAGCCCAACGAACCATCTACCGTAAGAGTACATGTGACCGATGTGGCAACCGATTTGTTAGGTAAAAGTAAAAAAAGCCAAGGTAGCTGGACAATACAACGAGCCATTGAAAAAGTAGCAGATGAAAAAACCGGTGTAGTGCTACTGCTGGGCAATCAATCGTCTGCAACGGCTGTTTTAGACCGTATTGCTTTTTTGTCGGGGCAAAAAACGGTTAGCCCTAAAGCTCAGGCACAAGCCAGTAGAGCTTCAAGAACTGTTGGTATTGGCTCGCAAATATTAATGGAGCTTGGGGTGAATAAAATGCGTTTGCTAAGCCCAGTTAAAAAATATCGTGCGCTTTCAGGCTTTAACTTGGAAGTGGTTGAGTATATCGAAGATAAATAAGATTAATCGAAGAAATAAGAGAGAAAAGTGATGAAAACAATTGAAGGCAACATGATTGCCAATGGTAGTAAGTTCGCATTGTTAGTCGCCCGTTTTAATAGCTTTGTGGTGGAAAGTTTAGTTGAAGGTGCGGTTGATGCCCTTAAACGCCATGGTGTTAATGAAAGTGATATCGAAATTATTCGTGTGCCAGGTGCCTTTGAAATGCCAGTGGCAGCGCAAAAGCTAGCCAACGCAAAAAAATATGATGCCATTGTGGCTTTAGGTGCGGTTATTCGCGGTGGAACCCCACATTTTGAATATGTAGCTGGTGAATGTGTAAAAGGTTTATCACAAGTATCACTTAATGCCAGCACACCGATTGCCTTTGGTGTATTAACCGTTGATAGCATTGAGCAAGCCATTGAACGTGCTGGCACTAAAGCGGGCAATAAAGGTGCTGAGGCTGCCCTTGGCGCACTTGAAATGGTAAACCTTTTACAACAAATTGAAGCTTAATAATGATCAAGAAACCCTCTACCCGTAAGAAAGCCCGTCGTTATGCCGTGCAAGGGATCTATCAATGGCATTTAAGTGGTAATGCCATTGAAGAAATTGAATTGCAATTTCTTGAAACTATAAATCAAGCCAAAGTGGATATTGAATATTTCCGCGAAATTTTGGTTAATACATTAACTTCGGTAAATGCATTAGATAAGCTTTTAGAGCCTTATCTAGAACGTGATTTTAAAGAAGTAAATCCTGTTGAGTTAGCCGTTTTGCGTTTGGCTGCTTATGAGTTGCAGTCTCGTATGGATGTTCCTTATAAAGTAGTAATCAACGAAGCTTTAGAGCTCACTAAAACTTTTGGTGCTGAAGAAGGTCATAAGTTTGTGAATGGCATTTTAGATAAACTAGCTCGCCAATTGAGGCCTCTTGAAGCTAAAAAAGTTTAAGACTAGTCAACTATTTTCCTGTCATATTAATCAACTATGATGATCAAATGATAAATTCAAGTGCTTAATAAAGCGCTTGAACTTTTTATTAAGCAAGCCAATATTACAATGAATGAATTTGAAATTATTGAAAAATATTTTAGCGTTGAATCTCGTAAACGCAAAGATGTGCTAAAAGGAATTGGTGATGACTGTGCACTATTAAAAGTTCCGCAAGGACAAAGGCTGGCCGCCTCAATGGACACACTTATTGGCGGTGTGCATTTTTTGCCAGATTCAAATGCTGCGGATATTGCGCATAAAGCGGTGGCGGTAAATTTAAGCGATTTAGCTGCGGTTGGTGCAGAGCCTGCATGGATCACTTTATCAATTTCTATGCCTCAAGTTGACACCGAATGGTTAAAAGATTTTAGCCGAGGTTTAGCCAAAATTATTAATTACTTTGGGGTACAACTTGTTGGTGGCGATACCACTAAAGGTCCATTGTCTATTACTATTCAAGCTCATGGCTTTGTGCCAGAAAAAGTATTTATTCCGCGTAATAAGGCTAAAGCGGGGGATTTAATTTGTGTCACTGGAAATATTGGCGATGCCGCTTTAGGACTAAAAGTGGCACAAAACCAACTGCAATTACCTCCGCAAGATGCCAGTGAACTCCTAAAAAAATACTTAACTCCTTACCCGAGAATCGCGGCAGGTATTGCATTGCGTGGTAGGGCAACTTCGGCAATTGACATTTCTGATGGATTACTTGCCGACATTAACCATATTAGCCACCAAAGTAATGTAGGCGCCTTGGTAAGATTAGAGCGAATTCCCTTATCGAGCGCTGCTAAAACAATCACCAACCAGTCTTTACTACGCGATGCCATGTTATCGGGTGGTGATGATTATGAGCTGTGCTTTACTGTTGACGAAGATGATCTTGATTCGGCTAGCAACGCTTTAGAAATGGTGGGAACTCAGTGTATTCCTATTGGGCGACTAACGGGTAAACCCGGAGTAAGAGTGCTAGATGGCGACAAAGAGCTAACACTTGAAGAGCTAGGTTATTTGCATTTTTAACTTTAAAGATTACTGCCATGTCAAAGCCTGTACCGTTAACAACCGTTTTTAGTCATCCTATTCACTTTTTAGCCTTTGGCTTTGGTAGTGGACTATCACCTAAAGCACCAGGAACCGCTGGAACCTTGGCAGCACTGCCTTTATGCTATTTGTGTGCTTTGCTACCACCAACGATGTATTGGTTAATTACTGCGCTAATTTGTTTAACCGGACTTTACATTTGTGGCGAGTCGGCGCGAAAGCTTAAATCTCATGATCACCCGGGCATTGTTTGGGATGAGTTTGCGGGAATATTTATTACTTTAGGCGGGTTTAGCCTCAATTGGACTAATTTAGTGCTTGGCTTTTTATTGTTTAGAGTTTTTGATATTTTAAAACCTTGGCCTATCGCATGGGCCGACAAAAAGGTGTCTGGCGGCTTAGGAATTATGCTTGATGATATTATTGCTGGTATGATGGCATGGATAGTCTTATATGGTATCAATAGTTTATGGTTCGATTACTTTTAATTGTTTGTTTGCTTCTTACGTTTTTCAGCAAAGCTGAAACACTCGATTTTAAACTAATTGCATTGTTTAAAAACTCTGCCATGGTTGAGCTTAATGGTAAGCAAAAATTACTGCGAAACGGTCAGTCATTAACGCCACAAGTTAAACTTAAACAAGCCAACACTAAGTTTGCCCTTTTTGAAGTGAATGGCAAAGTGGTTGAAATGACGCTAAATCGCCATACTCAAGTGATCCAGCAAAGCGCTCAACCTAAAGCCTCATCTACCAATCTAAACAACACAACTGGTTCAGTACAAATACTAAAAAACCTAAATGACATGTACCGAGTACCAGGTTTTATCAATGGAAGACAAGTGGGACTTTTGGTTGATACGGGTGCAACTTTGGTGGCTATGGATCAAGGAACTGCCGATAAGCTAGGTATTCAATATCGTACTCAAGGCAAAAAAAGCTTATCGAGAACGGCTGCGGGAGTTGTGTCTACTTGGCATGTTACTTTAGCCAGCGTAAAAGTAGGAACCATTGAGCTTAAAAATGTACGTGGCTCGGTGATTAAAGGAGAAGGACCGCCGTTTGTTTTACTAGGGCAGTCCTTTTTAAATCAGCTTAATGTTCAGTCTGATGGTCGATTAATGACCTTAACAAAAAAGTTTTAAGTGTTTTTGTTTTAGTTTTTCAAACTGGCAAAAGCAATATCGGCTGCGGCTAAGGTTTTATCTAATGTTGTTTGACTGTGAGCAGCACTTATAAACCCTGCTTCAAATGCCGATGGCGCTAAATAAACCCCTTGCTCTAACATGGCATGAAAAAAAGTTTTAAATTGATCTTGGTTAGAATTTACCACTTGTGAAAATTGGGTAATATTTTTTTCTTCGGTAAAGAACAATCCGAACATACTGCCAACATGGTTAGTAGTAAAAGGAATGCCATGCTTATCAGCCAGTTCTTGCAAGCCATTAACGAGTTTTTCGCAATAAGCATAAAGCGGTTTAAAGAAATCTTTTTCGCATAAAAGCGCTAGTGAGGTTAATCCTGCGGTCATGGCAATGGGATTACCCGATAAAGTACCTGCTTGATACACAGGCCCTGCTGGCGCTAGGTGTTGCATAATTTCTTTTTTACCGCCAAAGGCACCTACTGGCATACCGCCGCCTAATATTTTTCCTAAGGTAGTTAAGTCTGGCTCTACACCATATAACATTTGAGCAGTTCCACTGCCGACGCGCAAACCGCACATTACTTCATCAAAAATCAGTACAGCTTTGTGTTCATCACAAAGATCGCGAAGCCCTTGTAAAAAGCCATCAACGGGTGGAATGCAGTTCATATTACCCGCAATTGGCTCTACAATAATGGTGGCTACTTGATCTCTGTTGGCTTCTAATAAAGCCTTAACGCTGTTTAAATTATTAAATTCGGCGGTTAAGGTATGCTTAGCAAAATCGGCAGGAACCCCAGGGGATGTTGGCTCTCCTAAAGTTAATGCGCCAGAGCCAGCTTTAACCAATAAGCAGTCGGCATGACCATGATAGCAACCTTCAAATTTAATTAATTTGTCTTTGCCAGTAAATCCGCGAGCAAGCCTAATTGCCGACATGGTAGCTTCGGTGCCCGAGCTTACCATTCTAACTTGTTCAACTGAGGGGATCATAGCGCACACTTTGTTGGCCATAGTCACTTCAATTTCGGTTGGCGCGCCAAAGCTAAGTCCGTTTGCCGCCGCGTTTATAACGGCTTTCCTAATTTTAGGGTGGTTATGCCCATGAACCATTGGCCCCCAAGAGCCAACATAATCGACATATTCTTTACCATCTACATCGGTAAAATAAGCGCCATCGGCTTTTTCGATAAAAACGGGGGTTCCGCCCACACCATTAAAGGCACGTACGGGGGAATTAACCGCACCAGGGATCACTTTTTCCGCTTGGTTAAATAAGTGTTGTGATTGGTTCATATTGTTCTCGTATTAAATATTTTATAAATAAATTCTTATTGTTATAAGTTTATACCAACTTGCCAGTTTACTTGGCGCTCATAGTTTTTAATTTGATCTTCGACACCTAAAATGCAAGCAAACAATGCCATACGCATTAAAACGCCGTTATCGGTTTGTCTGAATATTGCTAAGCCTTGTTCATGGTTTAAATCGTTATCGAGTTCATTGGCTTCACTGCGTGAATCTCTTGGAAGTGGGTGCATAATAACGGCATTGGGCTGACATAGGTTTTGATAAATGCTTTGATTTAAACGAAATGAGCCGCGATATTGATTGGCAATGTCTTGTGATTCAAAGCGCTCTTCTTGAACTCGGGTTTGATAAATAATGTTAGCTTGCGGCAGCGTTTCTTCAAGCTGGCTGCTAATAGACACTTGATGTCCAGCGCTGGTTAAATTGTCGATATACTGAGTAGGTAAGGCGAGCTCTTTAGGTGATACTAGTTGTATTTTTAGATTTTTGTATAAGCTTAATAACTGGCAAAGGGAGTGAACGGTTCTGCCGTGTTTTAAATCACCCATTAAGGTTAAACTTAAATCATTTATGTTCCGCTGCTGGTTGGCAAGCTCTTGATGAATAGTAAATAAATCGAGCATAGCCTGAGTAGGGTGCTCATTGGCGCCATCGCCGCCGTTAATAACGGGAACTCGGCTTCCTGTGGCAAACTCTGCCACCGAGCCTGCCTGTGGGTGGCGCATTGCAATAATGTCGCTATAGCCTGAAATTACTTGAGCGGTATCGTAAAGTGATTCGCCCTTAGCTAATGCAGAGTTTGACATACCTGTAGTTTCTCGCACCGAGCCGCCCAGTAGATTAAAGGCAGCACCAAAACTTACCCGAGTTCTGGTGCTAGGTTCAAAAAACATATTGCCAAGAATGGCACCTTCTAGCACGCGGGTGAGTTTTTGCTTTTGCGCATAAGGACGCATTTGTTCAGCAATATTAAATAGCTCGTTAATGACATCGAGTGAAATATCTTTAACTGATAAAAAATGCTGACCTTTCAATTTCACAATAAAAACACCTAGAGTGGAGAAGTTGGGGGTATTTTAATGTTTTTAGTAGTGCTCTGCTAGGATCTGCTGGCAGAATTATGACTCTTAAAAAGAGCGGGTATATTAAGCGCTATTTTTTTGCGTGAATATTCCCATTTCGGTTAGTAAAAAGCTTTTTTGTCCGCGCATATGCTTGAGCAGCTCTTTTCTTGCAACACTGCGCTGAATACCCTTATTAACCAGCTCAATAATTACTTTTTCGAATGCTCTGCGCCTAATTTCTCCCTGTTTGCTGTTATCTCGGCGATCTCCAAAGTGATCAAGTATTGGTTCGCCACAAGGGCATACCCTAATGAGTTTAATAAAGTTTTTGCCATTATCCTCAGCTTCAATTAAACCACTGGTTTTTTGGTAGGGAAGAGATTTTTGGATATATTCAGCTTCATTTTCATACACCATATCGCACTTTTCGCAACGCTTTGGAAAAGAGGCATCTTCTAGTGCTTGTAAGTTTCTATAAAGAGAACGATATTCTTCCATTAGAATTGATGAACCTGTTAAGGAGTACGCAAAAAAGAATAGGTAGATTATAGTAAGATTGAGTTGTTTTTGTAATTTTTGTTTTAAACCGTTACGATATTAATTAAATCTAATGCTTAAAATGACCAAGGACATGGCATTTAGCCACTGGTGAAGAATAATTATGATGAGATTTCTAATAAAGTTTTTACTACTAGCGATTATAGTCACTTTATCGCTAATGCTGTTTGCTCAGTGGCGAGTAGACAAAGAAGTTGAATCGATTGTTGCTAAAATATCGCCTTTTGTCGAACTTAAGTACGAATCTACCTCTATCTCCTATACTGGAGAAATTTCAATTAATTCTATAGAGCTTTATTCACCGCAAAGCAGTATTGGTATTGAAATTGGCAAACTTAAATTTTCGATTGGCAGTTTAGTGGATTTGGCAACGTTTAAAAGCCGCTTGGAAGATAGAGTATTACCCAAAAAAGGTTATTTAATCATTGAAGATTTTTTACTTCCTTTTAATAGTCAGGTGCTTAGAGCCGCAAAAACTTTAGAGAAAAAATCATCGCTAGAGCTTATTCAGTGGTCTTATTGTAAATCATTTGAAGATTATGGTTTATCGGCTATGGACGCTATGGGATATGACTACATTGCAGGTGATCATGAGCTTCATTATATGTTCGATGACTATTCGGGCAGTATTATTATTAATGGTAGTTCTGAGGTAGAAGAAGCGTTTAAGTCGGAATTTCAATTAAATATTGGAAACATCAGAAACTGGCTTAAAGCGCTAGATGAAAATCAACAATCAAATATTGATTTAGCCGTTGCTTTACCTCAGTTGTCGTTATTAGAAGTTCGTACTAGCGACATAGGCTATAACCTACGAAAAGCTCAAATGTGTGCCGTAAGAGAAGGTGTTTCTGTTGAAGATTATTACACTGGGCATATTAATGCGGTAAGTAGCTTGTTCAATGATGTACAGCTTTCATTAGGTGAATCTTTTAATGAGCTTTACCCTTTATTTATTAAACCTAATAGTGAGTTTTATTGGTTTATGCAACCTAAGCCAACCTTTGATCCTTTAGCGCTTAGCTATTACAGTTATGAAGACTTTATTATTCATGGTGGGCTCAAGGTTTTGATTAATAAAAAACCATTAAATATCGAACCAAATTCGTGGAGTATGGAAAAATTTGATCAAATTAAAATTAATTATTTAGAAAAACAAAGACAAACACAAGAAACACCTAATCAGTATCAAACAGTATTAGTGAAACAAGAGTATCAACAAAAACCAATAGGACAAGTAGCTAGATTTATTGGCGCTAAAGCTAAAATTTTGCGAGCCGATGGCAAACTATTTGAAGGCAAAATTGTTAAAGTTGACTCGCGTAGAGTATGGCTGCAAATTGTTTCTTCTGAGGGCGAGCTAGAGCTTTCAGTGATGCCAAAAGATATTAGACGGCTTGAGGTTTTAGTTAAAGTTGAAACTATAGAGCTGAATGAATAGTTTATTTAACGCTATATCCGTTTTACTTAAAGCACGTCTCTTAAAATGCTCTCTAAAATAACACGAGCTTATTAAAACGGTTTGGTTACCGCTAATATCACAACAGCAAATAAAATTAATACTGGAAATTCATTAAAAAACCGATAAAAAACATGACCATGAGTTGACTGGTTTAGCGTGAATTTTTTTAAGTAATTACCGCAAATAAAATGATAAACAATTAAAAACAATATTAAGCTCAGTTTTGCGTGCATCCATCCTGTTTTCAATAATGCCGAATTAATGTACAGCATTAATCCGCCCAAAATTGCAGTGATCCACATAAAAGGGGTAACAAAGCGATAAAGCTTTGTTGCCATGGTGAGCAGTTGGTTATATGAACTTTTATCTTCCACCATGGCTAGGTTTACATAAATTCTAGGCAAGTAAAATAAACCCGCAAACCAGCTAGTAAAAAAAATAATATGTAGTGCTTTTATTAGCGGATACCATTCGTACATTTTTTCTCTTTCTTTTCTATAACGATTATTTTTTCTTATAACTATAATGCGACTCAATTTGCTCGCGGGTGAGAATGCCATAAATTTTATCAGTCATTGGCGCTGTAGTTCTAAAAATATACACCGCATCAACTGATTCTCTGTCCATGGTATCGAGCGCTTCTTCAAGGTTGCCTTGTAAATAAATAGAGGCTATGTTTTCACGCTCGGCAGGCATTTGAATTAAGTCAATGTCTGTAATAAGGTCGCTTTCATAAAGCTCACCTTCAAGCTCGGCCTTTGCCTTGGCTTCTTTTTCAATTTCTTTTTGTTCAAACATGTAGTGCGCCAGCTCGTTAGCTGCCATAAACAAAATAGGCACTTTATCATTGGTAATTAAAATCCAACGCGGAGTTTCTTCTAGTAATGCTTCAGCTTGTTGATAGCTAATGTGCCTGTCATGCACCGCAATTTTACGCTCCATTAAACCCGCCACACCAACGCTGCGTAAAAACTGTGAAAGTGGATTAACCTTCATTTCTAGGCCTTTCACTTCCAGTTGCGACTGAAAAATAGAGGGCAAATTAAATCCTTGCGAAACCACAAGGTTAGCAATTACCAGAGAAAGCATGCCGGGTAATAAAATGTTGGGATTATTGGTTAGCTCTAGTAATGCCATTAATGCCGCAAGAGGCGCTTGCAAAACCGCGCTCATCATTGTGGCCATACCCACCATAGAATAAAAAGCATAATCACTGGCAAATTGAGGAAAAAATAGCGCGCCCACCGAGCCTATTACCCCGCCTAGCATCGCACCAATAAACATAGAAGGACCAATTACCCCACCTGGAAGTGCCATGCCTGAACATACGATAGTGGCTAAAAACTTACCAATAAACGCCAAGGCTAAAACTTGTAACTCTAAACTGCCATGTAATGCCGCATTAACCGAATCGTAGCCAATTCCCATTACTTGTGGCGCAATTAAGGCAATTAAACCCACGCAAGTGCCTGCGGTACCGCACTTAAGCCAGCTTGACCATTCTTTAGCATACATTGAAACCATTTTTGTGGCTTTAATAAATAATGCCGCAAAAGTACCAAAAATAAGGCCAAGTAAAATAAAGTAAGGAATTTCCCAAAGTGAAGCTAACTCTAAAGAGGGAACGGTAAAAGCAATATCATGACCAAAAACAATGCGCGATAATATGGCGGCGGTAACCGAGGATAAAATTAATGGAATAAAGCTGGCTACGGCATATTCCATCATTACCACTTCCATGGCAAAAATAACCCCAGCTAAAGGTGTATTAAAGCTAGCAGAAATAGCCGCTGCTGTGCCGCAGCCAACCAGTATTCTAATGCTGTTATTGGGCAGTTTCATTTGCTGACCCAGCCAACTACTAGCCGAAGAGCCTAAATGAATACCTGGTCCTTCACGACCTACTGATTGCCCAGTTGCTAAGGTCATTCCGCCCACTAAAAACTGAACAACGGCATTTTTCCATGGCAGGTAACCTTGGTGAAATGACATACGCTCTAAAACGTGCCCAATACCCACTTGACGATACTGCTTGCCAACTTTATGTAAAACAAAACCGACTAAAAAGCCGCCAACTAAGGGTAAAAATAATCGAAACCACCAAGGGGTGTGTTCAAAGTCGTTAACCCCATCACCACTATGCCAAAGCACTAAGCCGCTTTCGATAAAGAGCCGAAATAAAACAATTACGCCACCCGCTAATAACCCAGAAATAAGCCCCATTACCGATAAAATGGGAAGCGCATTTAGGCTACCAAGTTTTAAACGAATTGACTCAAAAATAGGCATTGGTTGGCAATTATTGACCTTGTGTAAGCAACTTTAGTGAGTTTTAGTGTCTAATGGCACTTAAGATCAGCTTTGTTGCATTGTATATTATGCCCGCTCTCCTTCAAGATGTTTGCCATTAATGTTAGGCTCAAAAGCCTAAACAAGACGCAGATTGCGGGAAATGCACCCGATTTTAACAAGCAACAACACAATACAAGCCTACAGGCTTGCTAAATTGTGCCTCTTAAAGTAGAACAGGCATATTAACTAAATAACTTTAAAAATAGCATATAACCTATTGATAAAAAAGATAAATGAAAGAATTTTTTTGCGCCAGTAGTAGGTTTTGTTATTAGAAAAGGTTAAACTTGGCGGCAGTTAAAAACACTGATAGAAAATCATGGTTGGAAAGCGTTTAGTTATTAAAGAAAAAAAGTCGAGCTTGTTTTATTTGGGCTGGATTAGTGCTGTGATCTTACTGATTGCGGTAAGCTTTTATATTGGGCGGTATTTATCTAATAAAGAGCGAGAAGATATGTTAGATAAAATTAGTTGGCTGAATACTCAAGTAGAAAACTATCAGCAAGCATATCAGCAAACTAATCAAGAGCTGGTTATGCAAACCCAGTCGGCTAAGGTAGATAACCAGTCGCAGCAGCAGCTTGTTGAAACCGTAAAAGGGCTGCAAGAAAAACAACAAGAGCTTGAGGCAGAGCTTAAGTTTTATCGAAACATTATGGCACCAGAGCTTGCCCAGCAAGGATTAACCATTGATAATTTTGAAGCAATTAACTTTAATGCTAATGCTTTAGATTATAAGTTAGTGCTTACTCAGGCTGGAAGGCAGGAGCAGTTTATTAAAGGTGACATCGAACTTGAAGTTGTTGGTCAGTTAAATGGTGAAACTCAAACATTACCGTTTCGTGAACTAGGCACTTTTCAAAATAAAGATTTTCAGTTTCAATTTCGCTACTTTCAAAATATTGAAGGGCAAATTCAGCTACCCGCTAATTTTGTTGCCGAAAGGATTAATGTTCGTGTTAAAACCACGGGTTTAAGAAAAAATCAAAATGCAGAAAAACAATTCTCTTGGGAATTGTTAATGAGGAGATAACCATATGCTAGGCCGTAGTAAGAAAAAATCACCACGAGCAAAAGCAGGCGCAGCCGATACTTTAATATGTAATCGAACTAAAATTATTGGCGATATTAACTTTACTGGTGTGCTTTATGTTGATGGTTATGTAAAAGGTAACATATCTGCAGAAGAAACCGAAAACTCACTACTTACCATTGGTCAAAACGGTGTAGTAGAAGGCGAGGTTAATGTTCCTCATATTATGATTTTAGGTCGTGTTACTGGTGATGTTCATGCACTAGAGCATGTAGAACTAATGGCCGGCGCTAAAATAGAAGGGAATGTTTATTACAAACTGATCGAAATGGCGATGGGCGCAGAAGTTAACGGCAAAATGGTGCATAAAGAAGATCAACAAAAACTGCTAGGGCATCAGGGTGAAACTGACGAAAAGAACAAAGAATCTAAGTCAGAAGATTAAACCTTGTTTTCATGTAGCCTCTATCTTTTTTCGTTCCCACGCAGGAGCATGGGAACGAGAAATCTGGAACATAAAGGCAGTGTGTCGGCACCGATAACTAAAGTGAGAAAGGAGATTGGGGAAGGGAGTTGGGAAAGAGAGGTTAAGAAGCTTGAAAGACAGTTATATATAGTGAAATGTGCCTGCCCCCTTTTTCTCTAGAGATTATGTAAGAAAAAATGCTGCCAGTTTATGCAATGCTGGAGGGCTTGCTGTTGCTTTATGTAATGCTCACCCAACTAAGGTTCCACACAAAGAGTTATTAAATACTGCCGATGACTTAGGTGCAGCAATCAAAACAATCGAAAGAAGTCGTAGGAGCGGTAAGCAAATGAGAGATCTTGATCGATTAGTCTGAAACACATCAACTGTTACGAAACAATGACTAATAATGATAAAAATTGGAATAAAGCTCGCCAACTAGTTAGAGAAGGAAATTCAGAAGGAGCTTTATTTATTATGAAAAGTCTCGCAAATAAAGGAGAGCTAGCTGCGTATCGAGAGATCGGTCGTATTTATGAGAAAAGAGAGAATTACAATGAGGCTGTGAATTGGTACTCTAAGTCGATTGAAGAAGCTGATGATATTGAAGGTTATCTAGCAATGGCAAGATTAAGCTATGTGGGAGTAGGTACTTATCAGTCAAAAGAAACAGCTTTTAAGTATTTAGACTTAATAGAAGGTGATAACAACCACAAAGCCTTTCTTTTAAAGGCAAGGCTTTACACTTACGATAAAGACTACGAAAACGCTAAGAAATATTATAAAAAATCCTATGAGCTAGGAAATATAGTCGCATTGAGTGAATTTGCAAGTGTTTGCAAGATGGAAGGTAAATACTTAGAGTGGCTTACAAAGAAGTTAAAGGTGATTTATTATTCATTTAAAATATACCGAAAGGACAAGTATAGTGAATTTTTAAGAGCGCAGTTTTAAAACAAAAACCAAATCAATATGTCAAGTTGGGAGTGTTAGAAATTCTGTGTCATTCAACTAAACTCTAAAAAAAGAGGAATGACACATTATGAAAAAATAAGCAAAAAATGTAATTGCTCAAAAATCGTGGGCAGAATGTAAGCCAAAGATCACACAACTTTCAGAAATAGCTCAAAGAAACTACCTAAAATAGATCACAGTCACTTAGCCCAGCTTTGGGCATAATCACAGTCATGAATAAAATAACTTCAGACGTCAACAGTGTCCACAGCAAACTAGTCTCTATTAAAGACGGAATTATTAATATCTTTGACGATTTAAAGCCTCATTACGGGAGTAGCCAATTTGAGTGCCAACTCTATCGAACTTTAAATATTTTAAAAGATATGGCACAGCGCTATTATGATGAAAACCAAAAGCTTAAAGCAGAAAATGCCAGACTAAGTGGGCGCGCTCAAAAGCCGAAACTCAAACCCAGTGTTATTGCCAGTAGTGACAAAAGTTATCAAGCGTCCAAGCGAAAACGAACTCAGGTCAAAAACCCTAAGAAATCAACACTTGAAGTGAGCCAGTCACATATTATAAAGGTTACAGAATTACCAAGAGGTTGTCGCTTTAAAGGCTATAAAGATTATTATGTTCAAGAGCTTGAAATTAAAGCGCGCCATATTCGCTATCGAAGAGAGCGCTGGCAAACTCCAGAAGGTCAAACCTTACTCGGTCAACTGCCCGAGTCAATAAAAGGTAACCACTTTGGTACTCAACTTCGCCAGTTTATTCTTTATCAGTATTATCATAACCATGTGACTCAGCCTCTACTGCTGAATCAATTAAGAGAGTTAGGTATTTCCATATCATCAGGGCAACTATCTAACTTGCTGATTAAGAACAAACTAACATGGCACAATGAAAAGGAAAGATTGTTGGCCTGTGCACTACAAACCAGTGCTTATATCCAAGTAGATGACACGGGAGCTAGACATCAAGGAAAAAATGGTTATTGCACTCAGTTGGGTAACGAGCAATTCGCCTATTTCAGCACAAGCCCAAGTAAAAGCAAGACCAACTTTTTATCGCTTCTACAAAAGCACCATTGTGGCTATAGACTCAACCAAGCCGCAGTTGATTACTTGAGCAGTAGAAAACAATTTTCAAACTTTGACTTGATGAATGTTAAAATAGAACTAGCAATCAATGAGGCATTGACTTATACCAGTCAAAATGAATTCTTAAACTATTTACGTTGTCAGCCCTTTAATCGCTCATCCGATAAACTTCTGCTTGAAGCTGCGATGATTGGTTACTTGTCGGAGGTGGTATTTCCACCGAACTTAGTGATTTTAAGTGATGAAGCCAAACAATTTGATGTGGGAAGGAATGCAGCTTGCTGGGTTCATGCTGAAAGAAAGCTGACTCAAGTCCTTCCTAATCAAGATAAACAAAGTCATCAAAAGCAGAAAAAGCTTGCCTGCTTTTGGCAACTCTACCAATCCTTCAAAGAAGAATTAGTAGAGCCTAAATTCAGTAGCCAAAGAAAATGGCAGTTACGAAAACGATTTGACAACTTGTGTCAACCCGTTGAGCAATTTGAGTCGCTTAACAAGGCTCTTAATCATTTGCTCAGTATGAAAGACACACTATTGAAGTGTTTAGAGCAACCTTTAGTTCCTTTACATAACAATCTGAGCGAGTCAGATATCAGAGAGTATGTCAAACGACGAAAACTGAGTGGTTGCACTAAAAGCGATGATGGTCGCGATGCGATTGATACGTTTCTTTCATTAAAGAAAACCTGTCAGCGCCATCAAATATCATTTTGGGCTTATCTTAAAGATCGAATAGAAAACCTAGAAAAAATACCCGATTTAAGTCAGTTTATTATAAAGTGAACATCACTTTGCCCACGATTTTTGAGCAATTACTACCGTTCTCGGACTAAAACTTGATGGCACAAAAGAGATATTAGGGCTTTACTTATCAGAAAATGAAGGCGCTAATTTCTGGTTATCTGTGCTAACCGACATGAGCCATCGTGGTGTTCAAGACATTCTCATTGCCTGTGTGGATGGTCTAACAGGCTTTCCTGAAGCGATTAATAGTTGCTATCCTAATACCGAAGTACAACTTTGCATTATTCATCAAATTCGCAACTCGATGAAATATGTGGCTTCAAAAAATCAAAAGGCTTTTATGGCTGACTTAAAACCGGTTTATCGTGCTGTTTCCAAACAAGCGGCTGAGCAAGCGCTCGATGAGTTAGAAACTAAATGGGGCAAACAATATCCTATTGTGCTCAAATCCTGGCGCAGAAAGTGGGATAACTTGTCGGTTTTCTTTAAATATCCAGAGCCAATACGCAAAGTTATTTACACGACCAATGCAATTGAATCGGTGCACCGCCAGTTTAGAAAGCTCACCAAAACCAAAGGCGCATTTCCTAATGAAAATAGTCTGCTAAAATTACTGTATTCTGGCATTGGGAATATGACGAAGAAATGGACAATGCCAATCCAAAATTGGAATTTGACATTGTCGCAACTGGCTATTTATTTTGAAGGTCGTCTTGACGACGTTTTAGATATTTAGCTTTTAACTGACACAGAATTCTAAACGGTCTCCCAGCTTATCTTTAATGATTAAATTCAACCTAAACTCCGTTCCCCCTGAGCCCGTCGAAGGGTAAGTAATACTATACTCTTCTCGTTCCCACGCGGGAGCATAGAAACGAAAAACCCTACCAACTATTGCTAATGGCTATTAGTTTGATTGTTTTGTCATTTAGCAAGATTGCCTATTTACTTACAATGCTGGATAATTCGTTTTTACTGTTAGCAATTGAGAATCCAAAGTATGTCTGTTGGTGTCGCCAAAGTTAGCCCTATTATTTTTACCGATGCGGCAAGTTTAAAAGCCAAAGAGCTGATTACCGAAGAAGAAAACGCTGAGCTTAAACTAAGGGTTTATGTTACTGGTGGTGGTTGCTCTGGATTTCAATACGGCTTCACCTTTGATGAATCGCAAGCCGATGATGATATGGTTATTGAGCGCGAAGGCGTGTCGTTAGTGGTTGATGCGTTAAGTTTTCAGTATTTAGTAGGCTCTAAAGTTGATTACCGTGAAGACTTGGAAGGCTCGCGTTTTGTGGTGGAAAACCCTAATGCTACGACTACCTGTGGCTGCGGTTCGAGCTTTTCAATTTAGTTTTTAGTTTGCAACATTCGGATCTAAAAAGCTTTGAGTGGCATGGTGTTGTTACAAAAGATCAATCATTGCTCATTGATGAGCTTGCAAAAAATCTCCCTCAGTTATCTAAAAACCAGCTAAAAACAGCGCTTAAATTTGGCGCAGTTTGGTTATCTCGTAATAATAAATCTCGAAGGGTTAGAAAAAATAAATTAACCCTCAATCAGGGTGATGAGTTACATTGTTATTTTGACCCAGACATATTATTTACTTTACCACCTGAGGCTAAGCTTGTTGCCGATTTAAAACATTATAGCGTTTGGAATAAGCCTAGCGGTATGTTTTCTCAGCCGAGCAAGTGGGCAGATCATACGGCTATTTGCCGATGGGTTGAGTTATTTGGTTTAACTGACAGGCAGGCGTTTTTAGTTCATCGACTTGACCGTGCAACTAGCGGTTTAATAATGGTTGCGCATACTAAAAAAGCGCTAAAGCTACTTACTCAATCGTTTGAACAACGACAAATTGATAAAGAATATAGTGCCAGAGTTGCTGGTAAATTTCCTTATGCTCAATTAAGCATTGATATGCCTATTAATAACAAGCATGCGCTTAGCCATATTGTTAGCAATAACTACTGCGCTAAAAGTGATACAAGCTTACTTAGAATAAAAATTGAAACTGGCAGAAAGCATCAAATTCGCTGTCATTTAGCTTCTATCGGTTTTCCTGTTATTGGGGATCGACTTTATAGTGAAAATAAGCACACGCAAAATTTGCAGCTTACAGCTTGTCGATTAAGCTTTAAATGCCCAATTACCCAAAAGCAACAGCAGTTTGATTTAAAAGAAGATTTCAATGTTGAGCTTTAAGCGTGCTTAGTTAAAATTGTTCTATAAAATCGTTAATTGCCAACTAAACTTATATCACCGAACAATATTTTAATGGTTAAGTATGTCTTCAGCAAAAAAGATCAAAATTCAAGTTAATAGACTATTGGTTGGCTTTATGGTTGATCTTGAGCTTCCTTGGACTAAGCATCCTTTTTTATTTTCAAAGTTTAAAATTGCTAGCAAAGCTGATATTCAAGTGATCCGTCAGCTTGGATTGCATGAGGTAACTGTTTTTCCTAATGAAAGTGATATTGAAGTTGCTCATAAAAGCCAAGAAAAAAAGAGTGAAGCTGAAATTAATCCGGAAGTTTTGACTGAGGTAAAGTGGGAAGAAAAAAACAGTAAGCTGGAAAGTGCCGATAAGTATCGTAAAAAGCGCACTAATGTGGTTAAAAAATATCAAGATCAAGCAGCCAAAGCGCGTAAGCTTACTCACGAGCTAAAAACCGAACCCGCTAATGCAATAAGAGATGCAATACATTTGGTTGATGGGCTAGCTGAAGATTTTGATAGTCAAGGTGATATTTTAACCAACTTAATCAACTTAGGTGATGGCTCGCATACTATGTATGATCACTCAATTAATGTAACGGTACTTAGTTTAAGCCTTGCAGTTACCCGGGGAATTAATGACGAGCGCTTAAAACATTTAGCCAGAGGGGCGTTACTGCACGATGTTGGTATGATTGAGTTACCAGGGCCTGTGATTAATAAAAAAACAAAATTATCTTCTGCTGAGTATAGTGTTTATCAACAGCATACTAATATAGGTAAAAGATTATGCCAGTTATCGGAAGATATGCCGCAAGAAGTGCTGGATATTATTGAATTACACCATGAATTTATTGATGGCACGGGTTTTCCTCATAAAAAAAAGGGAGACGAAATTCCTGAGTTGGTGCGTATTGTTAGCATTGCCAATATTTATGATAACCTGTGCAACCCAATTGATCCGAGTAAAGCCCTAACACCTAAAGTGGCTTTAGCAACCATGTATACCAAATTTAAAGACAAACTCGATAATGCCCTAGTGCAAGCTTTTATTTCAACGCTTGGAGTGTTTCCTCCGGGCAGTGTTGTTCAATTAAATGATGAAAGTATTGGGCTTGTGGTTTGTGTTGATCCACAGGATATGATGCGTCCAGAAATTCTGCTTTATAACCCCGACATTCCTCCGCTTCAAGCGCTTATTATTAACCTGCAAGAACATGCTGATCTTAAGATCAATAAAGTGCTTAAAAATAATGAAATTCCTAGTCGAGTATTTGAGTATCTTGGTATTGAAGAAAGAATTGGGTTTATGACCAGTAAAAAATAATATCTAATTTAATTCGATAGGGTTTGTTTGAAAGATCAACAGACCCTAGTCTATCTCTTTAATATTAATGCTCTCGCTGAGTATTTATGGCATTATTTAGCTCAACCCTAAGCATCGAAAACTCAAATAACAAAAGCTCCAATAATAAGAGATGACAAAATGAATAAATTTACGTTCGTGTCTACATTAATAGCAGGTAGTTTAGTTTTATCGGGCTGTGATAACTCTAGCAATGATAACGCTAGCAGTGATAGTCAGGCTGTTAGCCAATCTGAAACGGCACAACAAGCAGAAGCGACTATTCAAAAACAAAACTCTCATGCCAAAGCAAATCAATCTAAAGGCTCAGACATTAATATAGATTACCAAGCCTTTACCTTAGAAAATGGACTGGAAGTTATTTTTCATATTGATCGCTCCGATCCTGTGGTTGCTGTGGCATTAACCGCCCATGTTGGCTCTGCACGCGAGCTACCCGGGCGCACGGGATTTGCCCATTTATTTGAGCATTTACTCTTTTTAGAATCTGAAAACCTTGGCAAAGGCGGTTTAGATAAAATGAGTGCGCGCATTGGTGGATCTGGTGCAAATGGTTCAACTAGTCGAGATAGAACCAATTATTTTCAAACCGTACCTAAAAATGCTTTAGAAAAAATGATTTGGGCAGAAGCCGATAAGCTTGGATATTTTATTAATACCGTCACCGAGCAAGTGTTAGCTAAAGAAAAACAAGTGGTTAAAAATGAAAAGCGTCAAGGCATTGATAATCGCCCTTATGGTCATACTCAATATGTGATTGATAAAAACCTTTACCCTAAAGGCCACCCTTATAGCTGGCAAGTGATTGGCTCTTTAGAAGACTTGCAAGCTTCAACTTTAAAAGATGTTAAAGATTTTTTTAATCGTTGGTATGTTCCCAATAATGTTAGCCTAGTGATTAGCGGTGATTTTGATACCGAGCAAGCTAAAAAGTGGGTGCATCAATATTTTGATGAAATTCCGCGAGGACAAGCCGTTAAAGCCAATAAAAAGCAACCGGCTAATTTGGCTGAAAGCAAGCGTATTGTATTTGAAGATAACTTTGCCCGCTTGCCAGAATTAACCATTACCTGGCCAACTGTGCCGCTCTATCATAAAGATTCTTACGCGCTGCAAGTATTAAGAAGTTTACTAAGCGATGGCAAAAAAGCAGAAATGAATAAGCTACTTATTGATGAATTAAAGCTTACCAATAATGTGAGTATGACAAGCTATGATTCGGAACTAGCAGGGCAAACGGCAATAAGAGTTAGAGCATTTGAAAATATCGATTTAAATAAAGTGAGCCAAGCTATTGAGCAAGGTTTTGCAAACTTTGAAAAAAATGGATTTAATGACGATGATTTAAAAAGAATTAAAGCCGAACAAGAAACCGCATTTTACCAAAGATTATCTAGCGCGCTGGGTAAAGGTTTTCAGTTAGCACAATATAAAATTTATACAGGTGATCCAGGGTTTATTAATCAAGATATCAAAAATATTTTAGCGGTAAGTAAAGATGATGTTATGCGAGTTTATAAGCAATATATTAAAGGTAAAAACTATGTTGCAACTAGCTTTGTACCCAAAGGGCAAAAACAACTCGCACTAAAGGATTCGATTGATGCAGACATAAAAGAAGAACAAATTGTGATGGGAGCAGAAGAAAGTTTTGATGCTTCAAAGTCGGCGAGTTATCAAAAAACGCCGTCTAGTTTCGACCGTTCAAAAGAGCCGCCTTATGATGAAGTAGCTATGACTATTGCAACACCTAATGTTTGGAGTCATCAATTTGATAATCAGTTAGAAGCCTTTGGCATAGAAAATAACGAAGTGCCTTTGGTGAATTTTTCTTTCAATATTGCAGGTGGTCTTTTATTTGATAAACCCAATAAAATTGGTGTGGCAAATTTAACCGCCGAACTAATGAATAGGGGCACAAAAAATAAAACACCACAACAATTAGAAGAAGCGATACAATTGCTTGGCGCATCAATTAATATTTTTGCAACCAAACAAAATATTACTATTTCAGGTAGTACGCTTGCTAAAAACTATGAAGAAACTATGGCACTAGTTTCTGAAATGATTTTAACACCCCGTTGGGATGAAAAAGAATTTGAGCTAATTAAACAAAGCACATTAAATAGAATTAAACTGCAACAGGCTCAGCCTAATACCGTTGCACAAATTGAGTTTGATAAACTGATTTATGGTCAAGATCATATTCTAGCCAGTAACCTAATTGGAACCGAAAGTTCGTTGTTAGAAATTACGATTGAGGATCTAAAAAATTATTATCAAAACGCTATTTCATCGAGCTTAACTAAGCTGTTAGTGGTTGGTGATATTTCGGCAGACAAAGTCAATCAGTCGTTAACACAATTAAATAAAAATTGGAAAGCCAAAAAGGTTACCTTACCAAAAGTTGATCAACCAAAGACACCAGAAAAATCGGCAATTTACTTTTATAATATTCCCAAAGCAAAGCAGTCGATTGTTCAAATCGGTTACCCTGCGCTTAAAGCAACGGACAAAGATTATTATCCTGCAACCGTTATGAACTATCGCTTAGGTGGTGGCGGTTTTGCTTCGCAATTAACTCAAGAACTCAGAGAAAATAAAGGGTATACCTATGGTGTTCGCTCATCTTTTATTGGAAATGAACTCACTGGGTTATTCGCTTTATCAACGGGGGTTAGAGCCAATGTTACTTTTGAGTCAGTTGCGTTAATTAAACAAATTATGTCAGATTACCAAGCAAGCTTAACTCAAAGAGACTTAGATATTACCAAAGGGTTTTTTCTAAAAAGTAATGCAAGACGATTTGAAACACCGCAAGCTAAACTGAATGTTTTATCGAATATGAGCAAATTAAATTTAGCTTCTGATTATATTCAACAAAGAGTTGAACTTGTCGATAGTTTATCGCTTGATGACATGAAAGCGCTGGCAGGAAAATATATTCAGCCCAATAAGATGATCTATTTGGTGGTTGGTGATGCTGAAACTCAATTATCTCGCTTGAAAGAACTTGGGTTAGGTGAAGTTATTTTATTAAACCCTTAAACTTTTATACCCGTTCTCCTTCAAGATGCATGTTTCAGCAAGTCAGCCTATTTGAGGCATTAATGCGCAGGATTAGTCATTCTAATTCAAGCATTGATAACGAAAAAGAGGCTGGCTTACTGGCTTGCCATTTACTGCAAGCTGCGCCTTGTTCAAACTTCTTGGCTGAGCACTGAAACATGCATCTTGAAGGAGAGCAGGTATAGACTTGCTAGCTTGAAAACTGGTAATTAAAAAAGGGTCAATTTATGACCCTTTTTTAATTAATAATTGTACTATTCTAAAAGTAATTATATTTCACGCTAGCTACTCATCTAAAAAGCTTCGCAGTTGATCAGAACGAGTAGGGTGACGTAATTTTCTTAAAGCTTTAGCTTCAATTTGACGAATACGCTCACGAGTAACATCAAACTGTTTACCAACTTCTTCCAGCGTATGATCGGTATTCATGTCTATACCAAATCGCATTCTTAAAACTTTCGCTTCTCTTGCGGTTAAGCCAGACAGTACTGACTTGGTGGCTTCGCGTAAGCTTTCAGAGGTCGCAGAATCAATTGGTGAATCTTGATTAGCATCTTCAATAAAATCACCTAAGTGCGAATCTTCATCATCACCAATTGGGGTTTCCATAGAAATTGGCTCTTTGGCAATTTTAAGCACTTTGCGAATTTTATCTTCTGGCATTTCCATACGCTCTGCCAATTCTTCTGGCTGAGGTTCGCGTCCCATTTCTTGCAGCATTTGGCGTGAAATACGATTAAGTTTGTTGATCGTTTCGATCATATGAACCGGAATACGAATTGTGCGCGCTTGGTCGGCAATCGAACGAGTAATGGCCTGTCTTATCCACCAAGTGGCATAAGTCGAAAACTTATAGCCGCGACGATACTCAAATTTATCAACCGCTTTCATTAAGCCAATGTTGCCTTCTTGAATTAAGTCTAAGAACTGTAGGCCACGATTTGTATATTTTTTAGCGATAGAAATAACCAAACGTAAATTGGCTTCAACCATTTCTTTTTTCGCTCGGCGAGCCTTGGCTTCACCAATTGACATACGGCGATTGGTTTCTTTAACTTCAGAAATAGTTAGGTTGCTATCGGTTTCAACCTTTTGCATTTTGTTTTGCGCACGAATAATGTCGCCAGCAACTTCTTCAAGTGCATTTCGATATTCAGTGTCTTTGGCTAAAATAGAATCAATCCATTTTGTGTTGGTTTCGTTGCCTGGGAAAGTACGAATAAAATCTTTACGAGGCATTTTTGCCGTTGCCGTAGCAAGACGCATTATTAAGCGTTCTTGAGTACGCAGTAATGTCATTCTTGAACGCATTTTTTCAGACAGGCGATCAAACATTTTAGGCAATAAGCGGAAGCGTAAGAAAGATTCTTTCATGGCTTCAATATGCTTAACTGCGGTTTTATGGTTACGACCATACTTGTCGATAGCGTTAATGGTTTTTTCGTAATTTTTTCTTAACTCAGAGAATATTTCAGCGGCAAGTTCGGGATCTGGTCCTGTGTTACCTTCTTCCTCTTCTTCATCATCATCAGTTTCTAAGTCGGCATCTTCATCATCAAGCTCTTCGGCTGGAACTTCACTACCTACATGAGCCGCCGCCATAACTGCTTCTTCTTCGCTGTCGGCATATCCAGAAATAATATCGGTTAAACGAATTTCTTCGGCCTGATAACGGTCATATTCGTCTAAAAGCATCGAAATGGTTTCAGGGTATTCAGCAATTGAGGCTAACACCTGACGAATGCCGTCTTCAATTCTACGAGCAATTTCAATTTCACCTTCACGAGTAAGCAGTTCAACTGTGCCCATTTCGCGCATATACATACGAACGGGATCTGTTGTTCGACCAAACTCGCTATCCACATTGGCTAGTGCAGCTGCGGCTTCTTCGGCAGCATCTTCATCGGGTGCTGATGAATCGGCCATGAGTAGAGCATCGGCTTCAGGAGCAGTTTCAAATACTTGAATGCCCATGTCGTTGATCATGCCAATAATGTCTTCAACCTGATCAGGATCGACAATATCTGGGGGTAGGTGATCATTCACTTCTGCGTAAGTTAGGTAGCCTTGTTCCTTACCGCGAGTGATCAAAAGTTTTAGCTGAGATTGCTGCGAAACTTTTGTTGTAGGAGAGTTATCTGCCATTAATAAAATACCTTAAAAATCAGACTATTAAACTTCAGATTTCGACGAATAGAAAAAGTTTCATTCATCGAGCACGAAACCGCCTATTATACACAGTCTAGACCCAGATCAGCAAGATTGCTAAGAAGTGATCTGATATATTTTTAACATTGATCTTCAATTGTGAACGCTTTAACAGAGTGTTTGGTCTGAATAACCGACGAATGAGCCGTTTAAATGTTTCAGGTTTTGCTTAATAATACTTGAAGCTCTTTTTTTTCATTGGGTGTGGCGGTTCTATCACGCACCTTTTCTTTTAATTGATCAACTTTATCAAGTATGCAATTTTTCTCTAAACGCTTGAAAATATCACCGAGTTCAAGATGAGCGATATCGTTTTGAGTATGTAAATTTTCATTAGCAAGCTCGGTTAATCTTTTGTGCTCAGGTTTATCTCGCCACTGTTCAATCAAAATAGCGGTGGTAATTGTTTGTTGATGATTAATTAGTCGAATTATTTCGAGTAATGTTTTAGCTGCTTTATCCGAAACTTGATCAAGCCAGCTAAAATCTGTTGCAGGAAGGGCGCTAGGATATTGGAGTAATAATGCAATTGCTCGTTTAAAAATGGCTTTGTTTCTATTGGTTTGGGGTTGTTGAGTAGAGTTTGCCTGCCTATTTGCGTGTGTTTGTGAAGAATTATTTGATCTTTGTGTCAATTGAGCATTCGTATTGGTCGAATGAGTAATATTGTGCGATTGAGTAATATTGGGCGTTTTATATTCGGGTAAAGTGCTAGTTGATTTTGCTTTATCTTGCTCAAAAACTTGGGCAATTTGAGCGTTACCAAGCCCCGAAAGCTGTCCTATTTTTTGTTCAAATCTAGCACGCAATACTGGCTCAGATATTTCTACCACAAAAGGCTTGGCTAAATGCACAAGGCTAGCTGGTCCTTCAAAAGTATTCATATCAACCTGTGAGGTTAAATGCTCGATTAAATAATCAAACAGCGTTGAAGCATTGCTCATTTGCTCTAAAAAAGCATCTTTACCTATTTTTCTTACCGTAGAGTCGGGATCTTCGCCATCGGCTAAAAACATTAATCGAATTTCTCGGGTTTCTTTAAGTTGTGGCAATGAATGAGATAGCGCCCTTAATGCCGCTTTTTTACCCGCTTTATCACCATCAAAACAAAATACCAGTTTGGGGCAAATTCTAAATAGCATTTGCAAGTGATCACTTGTGGTGGCTGTACCTAAAGTGGCAACGCTATTGGGAATGCCAAATTGCGCTAGTGCGACAACGTCCATATAGCCTTCGACAATAATAATTTGTTCTATGCTACGTAATTGCTTACGCATTTCATAAAGTCCGTAAAGCTCTTTGCTTTTATGAAATAGCGGTGTTTCTGGTGAGTTAAGGTATTTTGGTTCTCCTTTATCAATGACTCGTCCGCCAAAACCTAATACTTGTCCACGGCGGTTTCTAATGGGAAACATAATGCGATCTCTAAAGCGATCATAAGCATGTCCATTATCTTTTTTGATCATCATGCCAGCTTTTTCAAGATCTTCTATTAGTGGCTTTTGCTCTGGCTTTAAATGTAATAGGTTTTGCCATTCATCAGGTACAAAACCAATGCCATATTGTTTAGCAATTTGCCCACTTAATCCTCGGTTTTTTAAGTAATTAACCGCTTTATTTGCTTGAGGATGGCTTTTTAATAATTTTTGGTAGGTTTGTGAAACTAGTTCCATTAATTCATACAAATGTTGATGCTGATTATAACTTTCTCCAGCACTATGCGCTTCTCTTGGCACTTCCATACCTTGTTGTTGAGCAAGATCTTCGATAGCAGCTACAAATTCTTGACCTTCATATTCCATAATAAAGGTGAGGGCATTACCACTAACGCCACAACCAAAACAGTAATAAAACTGTTTATCGGGGTTAACCGAAAAAGAGGGGGTTTTTTCGTTATGAAAAGGACAACAAGCGCTGTAGTTTCTGCCTGATTTTTTTAGTGGCACACGGCGTTCAATCACTTCAACCAGATCGACTCGGGCGAGTAGTTCGTTGATAAAGGATTGTGGAATTCTGCCAGCCATATCAATTGTTCGGTATCAATTGTGCATTTCAATTAGGATCAATAAAGCCTAATTAATAAGATTTTTAAAAAGACTATTTTGCCTAATGGCGCAATAAATTGGAATAAAAGAATTAAAATTTTGGCAATGACAGCAAAAGCGGTGATGAGTTAAGCGTTTAACTTATTTTTAACCTGACCACTCACCTTACCCATATCGGCACGGCCTTGCATTTGCGGTTTAAGTATTGCCATTACTTTGCCCATTTCGCGCATGCTTTGAGCACCCGACTCGGCAATGGCTGATTCGATTAAACTGGCAATTTCATTTTCGCTTAGTGCTTGAGGGAGGAAGTCTTGAAGCACTTCAATTTCTTGTTTTTCGTTATCGGCAAGATCAAAGCGTTCGGCGCTTTCAAACTGGGTGATTGAGTCTTTTCTTTGTTTAACCATTTTATCTACAATGGCTAATACATCAGCGTCGCTTAATTCAATACGTTGATCAACTTCAACTTGCTTAACTTGGGCAAGTAGCATTCTAATAGTTGCTAGGCGAACCTTTTGTTTGGCTCGCATAGCGTCTTTCATGCTGTCTTTAATTTGAATAAGTAACGCTGACATATTGTTATTAACCTGTAGGCAATCAACGGGTGATTAATGGCCTTAATTTTGATTAATACAAGCTTTTAATCTTTCAGTATTTAAATACTAAGAGAAATTTAGCTTGTATTAGTACATACGCTTTTTTTGCAACTGATCGCGAGATGATTTTTTAAGTGCGCGCTTTACAGCTGCTGCTTTTTTACGTTTACGAACCGAAGTTGGTTTTTCATAGTGCTCACGACGGCGTACTTCAGATAAAATTCCGGCTTTTTCACAAGCGCGCTTAAAGCGACGAAGAGCGATATCAAATGGTTCGTTTTCTTTCAATTTAACAGCTGGCATATGTGTTTCTCATTGGTTTGCTCAATATTAGAGCGATTTAATCAAAATAAAGGTTAAAATTTCGTCATTTACGACGAGGGCGCAGATTCTACTGCTTTTTCAAGCTGAATGCAAAGCCCCAAATAAAAAATTTTGGTAGTTTTTATAACTACAGGTATGATCGCGACACTAAGGGCTTAAAAAAGCGTATGCTTTATTGAGTTTTTAGGCAGTTAAAGCTAATAAAAACAATAGTATAGATAGAGTTGCAACATAATAACATGACTAAAGATAAGCAAGTAAAAATATTAGGAATTGAAAGCTCTTGTGATGAAACGGGAGTTGCCATTTATGATCAAGAAAATGGCATTATTGCTCACCAACTTTATTCGCAAGTAAAGCTTCATCAAGATTATGGTGGTGTAGTGCCAGAATTAGCTTCGCGCGATCATGTGAGAAAGATGTTGCCATTAGTAAAAGCGGCTTTAACTGAGGCAAATTGTACACCACAAGATATTAGCGCTATTGCTTATACTCAAGGCCCAGGGTTAATTGGTGCTTTGCTGGTTGGCGCTAGTGTAGCAAAGAGTATGGCTATGGCTTGGGATAAACCCGCACTTGGCATTCATCATTTAGAAGGGCATTTATTAGCGCCTATGCTAGAAGATGAAAAGCCTAATTATCCTTTTTTAGCCTTATTAGTTTCTGGTGGGCATACTATGTTGGTGGATGTGCGCGGCTTGGGTGAGTACGAGATTATCGGTGAGTCCATTGATGATGCCGCAGGTGAAGCTTTTGATAAAACCGCTAAAATTATGGGGCTTGAGTATCCTGGCGGCCCTTTGCTTGCCAAGCTAGCGACAAAAGGAGATGGCTCAGCGGTAAGGTTTCCTAGGCCAATGACCGACAGACCGGGTTTAGATTTTAGTTTTAGTGGATTAAAAACTTTTGCGGCTAATCAAATTAATGCTTGTGATAAAAGTGAGCAGTCACTTGCCAATATTGCCGAAGCTTTTCAAGAGGCGGTTGTTGATACTTTGGTTATTAAGTGCAAACGTGCGCTAAAGCAAACCAACCATAAAAGTTTAGTAGTTGCTGGCGGAGTAAGTGCTAACTTAAGTTTGCGCGGCAAACTAGCAGAATTAATGAATAAGAATAATGGTAAGGTTTATTATCCACGTCAAGAATACTGTACTGACAATGGAGCAATGATTGCTTATGCGGGTTATTGCCAGTTTATGCAGGCTCAGCAAGATAAAGATCATCAAATTGGGGTTAACCCAAGATGGCCGCTTTCGGAAGCCATCTTAAGTTAGGGTGATGAAGTGCTAAGTTTTAAGTTCTAAGTTCTAAGTTCTAAGTTCTAAGTTCTAAGTTCTAAGAGCTAAGTTCTAAGAGCTAAGTTCTAAGAGCTAAGTTCTAAATTTATAGTTTGGTTACTTGATAGCCTTTGCGTTTTAATTGCTCTACTAGGCCATCTTCACCAATTAAATGCGCTGCACCCACTAATACAAACTCTATTTCGGGGGTTTTAAAATAAGATTCTACTACGGGCATCCAGCGGTTGTTTCTATCGGTTAGTAGTGTTTTATACATTTTAGGATATTCTGCTTTCATTTCTAAATTAACAATTTCGTTTAACGCTTTGCTATTGCCGTTTTTCCAATACTTAAGCATATCTAAAAATATATTTTGGGTAGAGTCGAGATCTTTCAGTAGTTTTTGATAAAAGATTTCTTCGTTTCCAATACCAATAGACGACATAAATTCTAATTGTTCGCGTACGGTTTCAAGTTGCAGTTGTTTTTTGCCGTCAGCTTTGGCTTTTTCTGAAAAAAACAAGTCAATCCCTTTTTGGGTAACTCCCATTTTTTGCAGTTCAATCATGGTAAGAGCCGACATAATCATGCCAGGCTTGGCTTTTCTCATGTATTCTAATGACAACCCTAGTGACTTAGCTTTTTCATTGAGCTTGGCATAGGTTTTTTCTGACATTACTGACTTTAATGTTTTGTCATCACTGTAGCTTAATAACTTAATAACCTCTACTTGGATTGCTGGTGACTGTAATCCTTCGATGTCAGTTTCAAAGGTTAGTGCTTGAGAGTTAGCGTATGCTTGGTGAAATTCTGGCGGCAAAGGGTAATCTTGCGCGCGTAATACATGAATGGTTCCACCTAAGTAAACGGTTTGACCGTTTTTACTGGCCTTCCATACAGATGTATCGGCCAATGTGGTAAAAGACAAACTACAAGCAATAATCAGTGATAAATATTTTTTCATAATCATTTCCTTTGAATGACAAGTTTAGGGCGACAAGTTTGAGACAGCCAGAAATTATTACTGACCTAAATAAGGTTCACTACCTTTGAATATTCGGACAATATTTTTAAAATGTCGCGTCAGTATAACAAATGACATGAGTAAAACGGGCATTATATTATAAGGTAAAAAATAACCAATATAAGCGGGCAGTAGCAGTGAAGCAAAAATTGAAGCAACCGATGAGCGCTTAAAAGTCCAAGCGGTTAATAACCAAGTGCCAATAAAGAATAATCCATAAGCGGGCAAACAAATAACCAAAATGGTTAATAAGCTGGCAACCCCTTTGCCACCATTAAAGCGATAAAAAATAGGAAAGCAGTGTCCTACTAAGGCAAATAAACCTAGCCAAAGCAACTGGCTTGTTTCTACTTTAAAATAATCGGCAATTAATAAAGGAAAGGCGGTTTTAAACATATCACCTGCTAATGTGGCAATTGCTGCTTTTTTCCCGCCTATTCTTAACACATTAGTTGCGCCGGGATTGTTTGAGCCTGTAACCGTTGGATCGGGCAACGTGAATATGCGGCAAATCCAAATAGCGGAGTTAATTGAGCCACATAAATAAGCTAGTGCAATAAGCTGAAGAAATAAAATGTCCATTGTGTTCAGGATACTGTTGCGCTAGCCAGATATTGAGTGTTGTAAAGATTGTAAATGATTCTATATGCAAATAGAATCGTGGATATTCACACTTTTTGGTTTTTTACCAAACAATTCAATTTTTAAGCGAGTAATCATGGACATTGTTTTTGTACGGCAACTAGAAGTTAACACGGTGATTGGCGTGTTTGATTGGGAACGTGAAATCAAACAGAAATTAGTGTTTGACCTAGAGCTAGGTACGGACATTTCAAGTGCAGCAAAAAGTGACGATTTAAAAGATACCTTAGACTATAAAGCCATTTCTCATGCGGTTTATAACTTTGTTGAAAACAGCGAATATCAGTTAGTTGAAACCGTAGCCGAAAAAGTTGCATCTTTAATCTTAAATGAGTTTCCCGTAAAGTGGCTAAAACTTACTCTTGATAAACCCGGTGCAGTTAGCATTGCGAAAAGTGTTGGAGTTCAAATAGAAAGGGGTTCGCGCGAGTGAGCTTAAATAACGAATTAACCACGGTTTATTTAGGTATTGGCAGCAATATTGAACCAGCTGAGAATATTGATTTAGCCAAAGCGCATTTAAAGCAGCTATTTTCTTATTGTGAATTTTCTAGCACCTATGAAACTGCGGCGGTAGGGTTTAAAGGGGATAACTTTTTAAATTTAGTTGCTAAGGTAAAAACAGACCTTTCTCTTGAAGCGCTTATATCACTAATAAAACAGTCAGAACTCACTTTGGGGAGAGTGCGAGGAAGCCAAAAATTTGCTGACAGACATATTGATATTGATATTTTACTCTTCAATAATTTGACTACCAATCACCCAATCGAATTGCCCCGCCAAGAAATTTATCATAATGCCTATGTACTATGGCCCTTGGCAGAAGTTGCGCCTAATTTGGTTGATCCTATTTCTAAAAAGACATTTTTGCAGTTATGGAATAACTTTGATAAGAGCACGCAAACAATCGTCAAGATAGCTTAAGATCTTTAAATATAAAGCCTTCTTCCCCCGTCAACATTAATATTTTCCCCAGTGATATAGCTAGCTTTTAGTGCTAAAAAGGCTACGGTTTTAGCAATATGTTCAGGCGAGCCTAAATGTTTAAGGGCGGTATTATCTAATATGGCTTGTTGTTTCTGGCAAACGGCTGGATCTTGAGGTGCATTTTCTGGCCGTGATTTTTCCGGGCACGACTTTTCCGGACTCGGTTTTTCTGGCCATGACTTTTCCGGCCATAATATAGCCCCAGGGCTTACGCTATTAACTCTAACCTTTGGCGCCATTTGCTCAGCCATCTGTTTGGTCGATTCTTTTAATGCTGCTTTCGCGGCGACATAAGCGGTGTGATCTTTTAATCCTGCTTCGGCATAAATATCAATCATGTTAACAATGCTTCCTTGCCGTTTTTTAAGAAAAGGCAAAGCAATGGTAGCTAGCTGACAAGGGGCTTTAAAGTTAACTGTCAGGTTTTGAATGAGCTGCTGAAAATAACCGTTACCATTTTGTGCTGTAAATAAGGTTGGATAAAACACCGAGGCATTGTTAATAAGAATATCAATATGAGAAAACTGCTTAATCACATATTCAATTAATTGTTGTGAGGTTTCTGCGTTGTTTAAATTGCCACAAAATACATGGCAAGAGCGGCTTCTTAATTGATTAAGTTGTTCGGCTAACTTAAAGGCGGCATTTACCGATTGATTGCAATGCACAACAATATTGCATCCTTGATTGTGCAGTTCTAATGCAATGGCTTTTCCCAGCCTAAGCGCGCCACCAGTGATTATTGCTGTTGGGTTAGTCATAAAATATGCTAGCCTTAGCCAAAAATGAGAAACCGATAATAACCTTATGCCTCAACCTCAACAACCCGTAAGTTTGTCACCGCAAGCGGCTAAAATTCATTTTGAGCTTAAGTCGTTAATTCAACAAAAAATTGCTGATAACGATGGATACATTGATTTTCAGCAGTTTATGCAAATGGCGCTTTATCAGCCAAGCTTGGGTTATTACCAAAACTCATTGCATAAATTTGGTGAGCAAGGCGATTTTGTGACTGCGCCAGAAATGGGCAACTTATTTGCTAAAGGTTTAGCCAATGCAATTTTTTCATTAGATAAATCAGAGTCAAAAAAATTACTTGAATTAGGCGCAGGAAGTGGCGCTTTAGCAATTGAGTTGTTAATTGCCTTAGATGATTTAAATAGATTGCCAGAGCAATATTTTATTTTAGAGCCAAGTGCTAGTTTACAAGGTTTTCAAAAAAAACAAATTGAGCAAAAAGTGCCTCATCTGACTTCTAAAGTCAGTTGGTTAAGTGAATTACCAAGTAATTTTGAGGGTATTGTTTTTGGCAATGAGGTTGTTGATGCCATTCCTTTTCAGGTAATTAAAAAGATCCAAAACACATGGCTTAAGCAAAATATAGGTTTTAACCCTAGCTCTGATGAATTTATTTGGATTGATGGCAAAGAAATTAACGATAGCGCATTTTTATCGGCGGTTGAGCATTTAAAAACTTCTCAAGAGGGTTATCAAACCGAATATCGACCTTTGCAAAAAGGTTGGGTTAAAAGTGTTTTACAGTCAATTAAAAAAGGGCATTTATTGTTAATTGACTATGGCTATCCGCAAGCTGAGTATTATCACCCGCAGCGCATTAATGGTTCATTACGCTGTTTTAGTCGTCATTTATCTCACAGCCAGCCGCTTGCACTTGCAGGGCTGCAAGATATAACCGCTCATGTTGACTTTACTGAGCTGGCTAAGGCAATGGTTAATAGCGGTTTTAATATTGACGGCTTTACCACTCAGGCGGGCTTTTTGTTAGAAAACAAGGTATTAGAGCATGCAATATCTAGCAATCAAAACGAACAAATAAAGCTTAGTCAGCAAATGCAAAAGCTTACTGCGCCAGGGCAAATGGGTGAGGTGATGAAAGTGATTGTTTGTAGTAAAAATAGCAAAAGCCCTATGAGCGGTTTTAGTCTGCAAGATCAATTGCATCGCCTTTAAAATGTTGTTTTTAAAACACTTGGGATTAATCATTGCTTCGATTACAATCGGGCACTTCAAACTAAACTATTTAAAAGACTAAAATAATGCCGTCACGTTTACAGTGGATCTTGCTTTTTTGTTTTATGCTCATTAGCCCCAATGCATTTGCCGCCGAAGTCGTGCCTTGGAAAAGCTATTTATTTTTTGTTATGACCATTGCCGCAATTATTGGTGGATATTTTGCCTATAAAAACCCAAAGGCCGAAGGCGGCATGACCAAATTTTTACTAGCGGGTTTATATTTTTGGCTGATTACTTTTGCACAGCTGATCATTTTGTCATTGCTCTATTACTTTACCAAATAACCAATAAAAAGGATCACAAATGGATTGGGTTGAAGCGGTTTTACTCGCTATTATTCAAGGGCTTACAGAGTTTTTACCAATTTCAAGCTCGGCACATTTAATACTGCCTTCACAGCTTTTAGGTTGGACCGAGCAAGGGCTAGCTTTTGACGTTGCAGTTCATGTTGGCTCACTTGCTGCGGTGCTTTTTTATTTTCGTGATGAAGTTGCCCGCATGATCACCTCATGGTTTAGCTGGGTGTTTAAAGGCGAAAAAAGCCAAGATGGCCGATTAGCATGGGCGGTTATTTGGGGAACTTTCCCCGTTGGTTTAGTGGGTGTTACATTTGCGGTTTTAGATATTGTTGATAACTATTTAAGGGCAACTTCCGTTATTGCCGCAACCACCATTATTTTTGCATTAGTTTTATGGTGGGCCGATGCCAAAGCCAAAGAAGCAAGAGATGAATATAGCATTGGCTTAAAAGATATTTTAGTGATTGGTTGCGCGCAAGCTATTGCTTTAATTCCAGGTACTTCTCGCTCGGGTATTACCATGACCGCAGGCTTAATGGTTGGGTTAACCAGAACTGCGGCAGCAAGATTTTCATTTTTATTGTCTATTCCCGCCATTGTATTATCAGGCGGATATCAATCGGTAAAACTAGCCACAGGTGAAGCGCCAGTTGATTGGCAAATGTTAATTTTAGGCACAGTTATTTCTGGCGTTGCGGCGCTTACCTGTATTCACTACTTTTTGATATTGCTCGAAAAAGTAGGATTTAAACCGTTTATTTTTTATCGGCTAGTGTTGGGTGTGGTTTTGATTGGATTGATGGTTTAAAAGGCTAATTACTCACGCTAAACTCCGTTCCCCCTGAGCTTGTCGAAGGGTAGGCTTAGTTATGTGAGATGTTTAGATCTGCATACCAACCAAATAATCCTCTAACTCTCCCTAGCCCTTTCTTTGCAAAAGAGAGGGGACTGGTTATTTCCTCGTTCCCACGCTCCTGCGTGGGAATGCATATCAAAGCTAATAACTTACGCTAAACACTGCCAACCCCACCCAGCCTCCCCTTGCGAAGGGGAGGGGCTTAGTTTTAGGGTGGTTGTTAGTTCACTCCCTCTCCCAGTGGGAGAGGGTTGGGGAGAGGGTTGGGGAGAGGGTTGGGGAGAGGGGGAATGTTTAGACTGGCATACCAGCCAAATAACCCTCTAACTCTCCCCAGCCTTCTCTTTGCAAAAGAGAGGGGACTGGTTATTTCCTCGTTCCCACGCTCCTGCGTGGGAATGCATACCTCACGCTTAACATTCAACCTCAGAAAAAAGAAAATGCTTAACCTTACTCACCCTTTGTCGATGAATTTCTTCCCCTAACTTCTTCCCTTGATAGCCTTGCTCAATTAATGCTTTGGGTTGAATAGACTGACATAATTTTAATGCTTTTTTCATTATCTCTGCTTGAGGATAAGGTTTGTTTTCAAATCCTGTTCTACCTTTAAAGTCGGCTTCACACACTTGCAAAAATTGATTAAATCGGTCGGTTTTTCTAAACGCGTCGGTTTTTTCTAGCACTTTTACAACGGTAGAAGGTTTTAGCTCTTCTATTCTGTGCAAGTGAAGATGATATTCACTGGCTATTTTGGCGAGTTTTTCGTATTCGCTTGGTGATTTTATTCGTCGGCTTAGGTTTTGCGCTAATGGTACACCAAGTTTTTCGTGTCCTGCATGACTAGGGTATTTTTCAACGGGTGTTGCGCCTTTGCCTAAGTCGTGACAAAGAGCCGCAAAGCGAGTGACGGTATTGTTTGTTAATAACGCGGCTTGTTCTAATACCATCATGGTGTGAATACCAGTATCAATTTCGGGGTGCCATTTTTCTGGGTTGGGTATGCCCCAAAGTATATCAAGCTCGGCAAACCAGTCTTTTAATCCGCCACATTGTTTTAATACTTTAAAGTATACTTGTGGTGATTTTTCGGCTAAGGCTCTAACGGTTTCTTTCCATACTCGCTCTGCTGCAAGGTGTTTTAATTCGCCCGACTGGCAAATTTGCTGCATTAAAGCGAGCGTTTCTGGTGCAATGGTGAAACCTAAATGATGATAACGCGCGGCAAATCGGGCAACCCTAAGCACCCTTAAAGGATCTTCTTGAAAAGCGGGTGATACGTGACGCAATATTTTATTGCTAATATCCTGCTGACCATTATAAGGATCAACTAAGTTTCCATTGTTATCTTCAGCAATGGCATTAATGGTAAGGTCGCGCCTGATTAAGTCTTGCTCTATGGTGACACTAGGATCAGCAAATACTTCAAAGCCGTGGTAGCCAAAGCCTTGTTTGCGCTCGGTGCGTGCTAGAGCGTATTCTTCATTGGTTTTTGGGTGTAAAAATACGGGAAAGTCTTTGCCTACTTGTTTATAGCCTTGTTCAAGCATTTGATTTGGTGTTGCACCAACCACCAGCCAGTCTTTTTCTACTACTGGATAATCTAATAGCTTATCTCTGACCGCACCGCCAACTAAAAATATTTGCATAATATTCAGTGAGTTATTGATTAATAACCTAAATTCTTGACTTAACTACAAGTTGTCAATCATCATAGCTTACTTTAACGGTTATTGGCTAACCTAAAACTAGCGCATTTAAGATAAATTTAACCCTGTGATGGTGTTTTTTGCGTTTTTAACAATTTATCCAATCAATCTTTAGTAACGTTAATCACTGAATATATATGTATCTAGATCATTTTTCGCTTAAAGAAAAAGCTTTCTCAATTTCGCCTGATCCGCGCTTTTTGTTTATGAGTAATCGTTACCGCGAAGCACTCACTCATTTAACCTATGGCGTACAAGACGGTGGTAGCTTTGTGTTACTAACGGGTGAGGTGGGCACAGGCAAAACTACGGTTTGTCGTTGTTTATTACAGCAGCTACCTGAAAATACTCGTTTAGCTTTTGTGTTAAACCCAAAACTTAATAGCGTGGAGTTATTGGCAACCATTTGTGATGAGCTAAAAGTTGAATACCCTGAAAACTGCCAAAGCTTAAAGATACTTACCGACAAGTTAACTGAGTATTTATTAGAATGTTATCAACAAGGTTTAACTGTTGTTGTGATGATTGACGAAGCACAAAACCTAGCCACCGAAGTATTAGAGCAAGTACGACTACTCACTAATTTAGAAACTAATCAGAAAAAATTACTGCAAGTAATTTTGGTAGGGCAACCAGAACTACAAGAAAAGCTGGCGCAAAGAGAGCTAAGACAATTAGCTCAGCGTATTACTGCACGCTATCATTTAAGACCGCTAAATTTAAAAGAAACTATGGCCTATGTGTTGCACCGAACGCGAATTGCAGGAGCAAGAAAAAGTTTGTTTTCTCGCTTGGCTATTGAATATTTGCACCAAAAGTCACAAGGCATACCAAGGTTGGTTAATACTATTTGCGACAGGGCGCTTTTAGCGGCAGCAACTCATAATCAAAAGAGAGTAGATAAAAAACTAATGCGACTGGCTGCAAGTGAAGTGCTAGGTGATGCTTTTGTGCAGCAAACTAAAAATAATAAAAAGCAGGCGAGTTTACCTTTATGGACAAAACAGCTAGCGGGTTTTGTTGGATTAATTATTGTTGTGCTGGCGGCTTATTGGTTTGGTAAGCAAGGTAATGAAACTAATCATTTAAATCAATCAAATGAGTTGCCACAAGCGGCAGTTAAACAAGAACCAAGCGCTCAACTAAAAGCTGATATTAATCAAACTGCTAGCACGTCATTAGTTGAACAAATTATTAGCGATCAAATGTGGGATAGCAGTGGCAGATTATCGTTTAAAACCTTGCTCGATTTTTGGCAAGTTGATTATTCTCCAATTACTCATGGTGACGCTTGTGAATTTGCTAAAGGTTATGGGCTTATTTGTTATCAAGCTAAGGGTAATTGGCAACAATTAAGAGATTATAATCGTCCTGCTATTATAAAGTTTTCAGCAGGGCTGCAAGGTGAATTTTGGGGTGTTTTAAAATCATTGTCTGGCACTAAAGCAACCTTGCAGGTAGGTAACAACATTAGCGAAATAAGTTTAGGCTCGTTATCAACTATTTGGACCGGTGACTATCAATTATTGTGGTTATCACCTGAAGGTTTTGCAGACAATATTAAGCAAGGTGATACTGGTGAGGTAGTTACTTGGCTTTCAGAAAGTTTAAACCGGGCACAAGGGAGCGAGTTGCCAGTTAAAAGTCATTTTGATGCAGATTTATTGCAGCAATTAAAAGGCTACCAACAAAAAAAAGGTATTAACGCTGATGGTATTGCTGGCATGCAAACAATTTTGCAATTAAATAGCGAGCTGATGTCTGGCATACCTTTGTTAACACTTTAAAGTTTTTGAGAATTTTTAATGTCAATTTTATTAGACTCATTGCAACAAAATAAACAAGAAAATGAACCTGAATTGCCCAATATTCATGCATCGCATTTTGATGATGAAATGCTGAGTGATGAATGGCTGCTAAAAAAAATTAAAATTTGGAAAGGAATTTCTTTCACTTTAGCTCTTATCGTTATTGCTAGTTGGTCTTATTTTTTATTGAGCAAAAAAGCTGATGACCTAGCGCAAGCACAAACACAAGCACAAATAGTTGCAGAGAATTTACAGGCAAAACAGCCAAAAGAAAACAATAATCAACAGCCTGCTCAAAAACAACAAAAAACACAAGAATCTGTTTTATTCAATGAGGGCAAAACGGTTGAGCCTGAAGAAGTTATTAATATAAAAAATAATACTGAACAAACTGAGTATCAATCAAAAAAGCGTGAAAATATTGTTGCTAAAAATAAAGTTGAAAAAAATGAAAACACCGTTAAGCAAGTTGCTGTGAGAGATCCTAAGGCGGCTATTTTAGTGACTGAATTGCCCGCAAATTTGCAAAATGACTTTCCTTCAATTGAGCTAGGCTCTTATGTGGTTGCCGATGCGCCACAAGACAGTTTTGTGATATTAGATGGTAGCTTTTATAAAATTAACCAAGTGATTGCGCCTAGTTTAATTTTAAGAGGGATCACTAAAGATCATATTGTGGTTGAGTTTAAAAATTATTGGGTGAAATTGCCTCATAACTAATCGGTTTGAAGTAGAACGAGTATAAAATGAAATTGATTGAGTTGTGGAAAAAGTGTCGCTCTTTTATTTTGCGACTTGCCCTTATTGTATTTTTTTTATTGCTTTTTTTAACCATTTATTTAGATAGCTTGGTTCGTGATGAATTTAAACAACAAGCTTGGAGTATTCCTGCCAAAGTTTATGCCCGTCCTTTATCATTTAATTTACATGCCGATCTTTCGCTTAACGATTTAATCGCAGAGCTAAATTTGCTGGGTTACCGCAAAAAAATAAAAGCAGTAAACCAAGGTGAATATGAACAGTACGCAAATACTTTAGTGATTTACACGCGTAAGTTTCAGTTTTGGGATGGCTTTCAAGATGCGCAAGTATTAGAAGTAACAATTAGCAATGATAAAGTGACTGGGCTTAAAGATTTTACAACGGGTAAAAGTGTCAATTTTTTACGCCTCGATCCATTATCTTTGGGGAGTATTCAAGCGGGTAAAAATGAAGATCGACAGTTAATTACTTTAGAAAGTTTGCCTGATTATTTTATTCCCACGTTGCTTAATACTGAAGATCGTGACTTTTATGATCATTGGGGCGTATCAATTAAAGGCATTGCGAGAGCCGCATGGACCAATATTAGTGCAGGACAAATTAGACAAGGTGGTAGTACCTTAACTCAGCAGTTAATGAAAAGTCATTTTTTAACTCGCGAGAGAAGCTTGTGGCGAAAAAGTAAAGAAGCTTTAATGGCGTTAATTATGGAATACCATTACAGCAAGCAAACGATATTAGAGTCTTATGTTAATGAAGTGTTTTTAGGCCAAGATGGACAAACCGCCATTCATGGATTTGCTAGAGCAAGCCAATATTATTTTGACCGTCCTATCGAAAAACTTAATTTAAGCCAAATTGCACTGTTAGTGGGAATGGTGAAAGGTCCGTCGGTTTATAATCCTAGGCGTAATCCCAAAAATGCTAAGGCTAGAAGAGATGTTGTATTAAAGCAAATGCTCAGCTCTGGTTTAGTAACACAAGAAGATTACCAAAGCGCTAAGTCTAAAAATTTACAAGTGGTAGCTAAACCGAAAAAACGGACTAGCAAAGTACCTGCATTTATGTCGTTTATTAAACGAGAGTTAATTAGTGAATATTCTCAGACCGATCTTACAAGTAAAGGACTAAAGCTTTTTACTACTTTAAACCCTTTAACGCAGCAACGCGCCGAAAATGCATTATCAACAAGGGTAAAACAGTTACAAACCTCAATTGTTCACCAGCAACAATTACAAGGTGCGCTGATTGTGAGTGATATTTCCAGTGGTGATATTGTTGCTATGGTTGGTGATAAAAATCCTAATTATGTCGGGTTTAATCGTGCGTTAGATGCTTATAGGCAAACTGGCTCGGTGATAAAACCTTTTGTTTACTTAACCGCACTGGATAAACCTAATCAGTTCAATTTGCTCACTCAACTTGATGATAGCCGTTTTTCATTAAAAGGAGATGATGGTAGCTTATGGACACCAAAAAATTATGATGGCAAAGAAAATGGCAAGGTAACTTTGCAACAAGGATTGGTTGAATCATTAAATTTAGCCACAGCCAAATTAGCTCTTTTAGTTGGTATTGATAATGTTGTTGATACCATTGAAGCTGCTGGTTTTGAGCGAGAATTACCCGCTTATCCATCGTTAGCATTAGGCGCGATAGAAATGTCGCCTATAGAGGTTTTAAGGCTTTATCAAACCCTTGCTAATGATGGTGTAGGGGTGAAAAGTTCTGGGTTAATTGCAGTGCTTGATCATTCTGGAAAATTACTGCAACGATATCCTCGTAAAGCCGAATCAAGATTAACCGCAGAGGCGAGCTTTTTGGTGAAGTATTTATTGCATCAAGTAACCCAAAAAGGTACTGCAAAAACTTTATCTTGGGCGCTTCCTAATACTCAAGTGGCGGGTAAAACAGGCACAACCAACGACTTAAGAGATAGCTGGTTTGCTGGTTTTGGCGGTAAGCATTTAGGAGTTGTATGGATTGGTGATGATAATAATCAGCCTACCAATCTTACAGGAGCAACTGGGGCGCTATTGGTGTGGAAAGATCTATTTAAACAGATTAATGAGCCAAGTTTATCGCTAGATGCACCCGAGAATATTGGCTGGGGAAGAGTTTCATCGAGTATTTTAGACATTTTTAGTTCGTGCAATGATAAAAATAGCGTGCCTTACGATAAAGAGAATAAACCCGAATATTTAGAGACCTGTTAATGGCCATTTTTACTAAGTTTGGTGAAAATTAATTGATATAAACAAGGTAAAAATTCATTTTTCCATTGTTCTTATCTTGGCTATGTGATATATATCCGCGCCTAAATAAAAACATGCGATTTAATTCAGCCTGTTTTTATTAAATGTAAGATAAAGGTTTTTGGAAAAATCTAAATTAATCAAGAAGTTAACTGGCGGAGAAGCAAATGCCAAAGAAAAGTACAGCAAGTTCAGCTGCAACGGCAACCACGCTTGGTGCACTAGGTATCGCACCCTACAAGGAAAAGCGTGGCGAAGAATATATGAACGACGAACAAGTCGCGCATTTTCGTGCGATCTTGGAAGCTTGGAAAAAACAATTGATGGAAGAGGTAGATAGAACCGTAACTCACATGAAGGACGAAGCGGCTAATTTCCCTGATCCGGTTGATCGTGCCAGCCAAGAAGAAGAATTTAGTTTAGAACTAAGAACTCGAGACAGAGAGCGTAAGTTGTTGAAGAAAATTGGTAAATCCATTGTTTCAATCGACGAAGAAGATTACGGCTACTGTGAGTCTTGCGGAGTTGAAATTGGTATTCGCCGTTTAGAAGCTAGACCAACTGCGACTTTGTGTATTGATTGTAAAACCTTAGATGAAATAAAAGAAAAGCATCTTAACCGATAAAAAGTGATTGAGTTTTGGTTTTACAAAAAGCGCCTTTGTTGGCGCTTTTTTTATTCCATCATCTTTAATGTTACTTATAGTCCGTGGACTTAAAGTCTAAGTCAGTAGAGCATACTTAAAAAAGTAGCGAAGTGATGCTTTATGGAAGAGAAAATACTTATTGGTTTTGGCTTACATATTAAAAAGCTAAGACATAGCTTAAACCTTTCACAAGAACAATTTGCTGGTAAATCTGGTTTAGATCGTACTTATATCAGTGGTATTGAAAGAGGTAAAAGAAATGTGAGCTTAGTTAATCTAGTTAAGCTTGCAGCAGCCTTAAATATAAATAAAAAAGAAATACTAGATTTTTCATTAGAAGATTAATGTTATGAACCGATCTTACTATGAAGCAAGTTTGTATGATTTTTTATCTGAAAGTACAGATTCCATCATTGGAAAAATAACTCAGAAACACCCTTTGAGTATAGAAACACTTCAAACTGGAGCTTGGTTACGCCAAATTGAGATACTACAAAGTGGGCTATGCCTCTTAAAAAGTAATGATAGTATTAGCTCGCGGATATTTTTTGAGTTTGCTATTCCTCGAATGGGAAAAAGAGCTGATGTTATACTGATTTTTCATGGGCTTATTTTTGTCATTGAATTTAAAGTTGGCAACAAGGATTATTTAAGTACAGATATTCGTCAAGCTCATGGATATGCCATAGATCTTAAAAATTTTCATGAAGAAAGCCATAACAAATTAATTATTCCTATTTTGGTGGCTACGAACTCTACTGAAAAGCATACCTGCTTAAATTTTGCAGATGATAATGTTGCTGAGCCATTACTAATAAATGGCAATAATCTTTATAGTTTAATTTCCGATCTTAGCTTAAAACTTAACCAGCCAGATATTGACGCTATTAGATGGAGCCGGGGTAATTATAAGCCTACGCCTAATATTATTGAAGCTGCTCAAGCACTGTATTCAAACCACAAAGTAGAAGATATTTCTCGCTCTGATGCTAGCTCAATAAATATATCTCAAACATCGGAAACAATTTTAAGAATTATTCAGCTCTCTAGGCAAAATAGTCAAAAATCAATTTGTTTTGTTACTGGAGTTCCTGGTGCTGGTAAAACGCTAGTGGGATTAAATATTGCCGCTACACACTCAAACCCTAAGGAAGAAGATTATTCTGTTTTTTTAAGTGGTAATGGTCCTCTGGTTGAGGTACTCAGAGAAGCATTAGCTCGTGATGAGGTAAGGAGAAATCCTGGTTTATCCAAATTAGAGGCACATAGAAAATCTAGTCAATTTATTCAAAATATTCATCATTTTAGAGATGATGGGATCAATAGTGTTATACCACCAGTTGAAAATGTTGTTATTTTTGATGAAGCTCAGAGAGCTTGGGATAGGCAAAAAACAAATAAATTTATGCGCCAAAAAAGAGGCTTAAATAATTTTGATAGCTCTGAGTCGGCATTTTTACTGGAAATTATGGACAGGCATACTGATTGGTGTGTTGTGATTGCTTTAATTGGAAGTGGTCAGGAAATTCACACTGGTGAAGCTGGTATAAATGAATGGTTTAACTCAATTTTGGATAAATTTTCTCACTGGAAGGTTTATTATTCTAGAGAATTAGAATCTGAACAATATGTTAATAGTGGGTTGCCCAAAAAACTCAAAAATATTGACTCAAAATCTGATCCTAATTTGCATTTATCTACTTCTGTTCGCTCTTTTCGCTCCGAAAAATTGTCAAAAATGATTCATTATTTAGTTGCAGGAAATTATAAAAATTCACGCTTAATTTATGATGAGTTTAAACATTTATACCCCATTGTTGTAACTCGAGATTTAACAAAAGCAAAAAGGTGGATATTAGAACATGCTAGAGCTAATGAAACTAAAGGGCTAGTCGCCTCCTCTGGGGCAGTGAGGTTAGCTCCAGAAAGTATTTTTGTGAAAAATAGATTTCACGCAAAAGAATGGTTTTTGAATGAACAACTTGATGTTCGTTCATGCCATTACTTAGAAGTTGCAGCGACAGAGTTTGATATTCAAGGATTAGAGCTAGACTGGTGTTTAGTCGCGTGGGATGCCGATTACCGTTATAACAAATCTATGTTTGAATATTGGAAGTTTATTGGTACAAAATGGAAGCGTAGATTAAAAGAAAATGAGCAAAGGTATTTAGAAAATTCATATAGAGTATTATTGACCAGGGCTCGGCAAGGTATGGCTATTTATATACCGGAAGGATCTCAAAATGATTCTACGCGTCTTTCTGATTTTTATGATTCTACGTATCAGTTTTTAATTAGTTGTGGAATAAAAAAGCTACACTAACAGCTCTGGCTTATGAATATAATACCCCTGCAACCAATCGACATTAAGTGCACTGAGTTTTTCGGCAATAGCTCTATTTTCTACGTATTCAGCCACAACAGTCATATTAAGCAGGTGGGCAACTTCAACTAACGAACCTACCAGTTTTTGATCGACAATTTCATCACATATCGAGCGAATAAAAATGCCATCAATTTTTAACACGTCAAATGACACGGTTTTTAAATAGGCATAAGAGGCTTGTCCTGTGCCAAAATCGTCTAGGGCAACCTGACATTGGGTTTCTGATTTGATTAAATCAATAAAGTTTTGGGTTGATCTTAAATCGTGCAATGCCGATGATTCGGTTACTTCTAAACAAAGCTGGCTACCGTCGAGCCCATAATTTTTAATACAGGCAATCACATTTTTTAAATGATCGCGGTGAGTGATGGTTTCACCAGATAAGTTCACGCTTAACCTTTCAAAGGGGGACTGTTGCTCAGCTAAATATTTACAAGTGTTTTCTAAAACCCAAAAGTCAACTTTGTTGATCAAGTGAAACTTTTCAGCAACATCTATAAAATGGCTAGGATAAATTAATCTACCTTTATCTTTGTCTTGCATTCTTACCAACACTTCAGCTTTGGGTTTTATATTGGCTGACGCATGAGCAATTTTTTGAAAATGAAGCTCAAATTGGTCATTTTTAATGGCATGATTGATTTGCGGTATCCACTGTAACTCAAATTTACTGTCATCTATTCCCGATTCACTAGGGTTATACAGCTTAATGTTATTGCCGCCTTTAAGTTTTAATTCAAAAATTAGTGTGTCTGCCGTTGATAGCATTTGGCTTGAAGATAACCAGCTATCTGCAAAGTCGAGTAGAGCGCCCGATAATGAAAATATAAAAGCTTGCTCTTGCCAAATAAATTCGTGTGATTTTATTCTGTGGGCGATGCTTTCAGATTTTCGCTTTGCCGACTCAACAGAGCTTTCATTAAAAACTAGCGCAAACTCATCACCGCCTAAGCGAGAAACAATGGTGTTATCTTCGCTAAATGAAATGAGTAGCTCTGCAATTTGTCTGAGTAATTCGTCTCCAGCAAAGTGACCAAAATGTTCGTTAACTACTTTAAATTGATCTAAATCGATATAAAGTAAAAATGGGCGTTTGTTGTTTTTGTTTATAGGAACCGACAAGTTTTGAATCGATATGCTGTTCTAGCTTGGGGCGATTATAGAGTCGGGTTAAAAAGTCGTGAGTAGCTATATAACGAAGGCGATCTTCAAGAAAACGCCGTTCGTTGACTTCTTCGCGTAAAGCATAATTAGCTTGCGATAATTCTTTTGTTCTTTTATCTACCTTAAATTCTAGCGTTTTAGACCATTCATTTAATTGCTCATTAGCATCTTGTAACTGAATTGCATTTTGCTGTAGCGCTAAAGCATTTTGTGCTGCCTTTATGTGAAATTTTATGCGTGGTAAATGTTTGCGGGCATCAAAAGGTTTTTCAATAAAGTCATTGGCGCCAGCATTAAAGGCTCGCTCTATATCTTCGGCTGAGGAAGTTGTGATTAAAATGGGAACGTGTTTATAGCTAGCGTTTGCCCGCAATTGTTCAGTTAGTTCAATTCCCGTTAGGTTGGGCATATAAATATCTAAGATAATGAGTGCTGGTGTTTGCTCGGGTAATTGTTCTAAAAATTTATCTGCGCCGCGATAAGTTGAGGTGCTGTAGTCCAGCTCTTCTAAAACACTGCGAGTAAGCTCCAGTGTCATAGAGTCATCGTCAATAATGGTAATGTGTTGTTTTGCATCCATGATATTAAACCAAAAATTTTGCTAATTGCTTGATGTTAATTTCGCTAGTCGATCATTGATTTAAGTATAGCGGGTTCAAAGCAATAATTGTGACACAGCTCTATCAATATAGACTAGATTGCAGGTTACTGGGGGATTTATACGGGGATATATTAAAAGAATGTGCACCCGTTCTCCTTCAAGATCTTGAAATAAGAACCTTGAAATAGAGCGGATGTTTTGATGAATTAATTTATAACGGTAACTAAAAACTTAACTTCCAAGATACCGTTTGCCCCGCAAAAAAAGGAACAATAGGGTTTTGGTTGGGTAAAATAATTTGCTCTGGGATTTGCCAACTTTGTTTTTATTAGCGTTATGGTTGATGTGTTTCGGGGTAATCCATAAAAGTCAGCGCCATGTAAACTAGCAAAGCCTTCTAGTTTGTCTAAACAACCTAACTCATCAAAAACTTGAGTATAAAGCTCAATGGCGCTCCAAGCGCTATAACAGCCCGCACAACCACAGGCATTTTCTTTATTGTGTTTTTCATGTGGGGCAGAGTCGGTACCTAAAAAGAACTTTTTAGATCCTGTTGAAACGGCGTTGCGAAGTGCTTGTTGATGAATATTACGCTTTAATACTGGCAAACAATAATTATGAGGTCTAACGCCACCCACTAATAGATCATTACGATTTAGCAATAAGTGCTGTGGAGTAATGGTGGCGGCAACCTTATCGGATGACTCAAATACAAATTCGGCGGCTTCTTTGGTAGTTATATGCTCAAAAACTATGCGTAGTTCGGGGTAGTTTTGGGTAATAGTTTTGAGCTTTTGATCAATAAATATTTTTTCGCGATCAAAAATATCAATATGACTATCGGTAACCTCTCCATGAATAAGCAATGGCCATATCTACGGTTTGCATGGTTTCAAACACTGATGATAATGCCGATAGCTGACTTACCGCCGCATCAGAGTTGGTGGTTGCGCCAGCTGGATATAGTTTGGCAGCGGTAACACCTGAGTTTTTAGCGTTAATAATGTCTTCTGCGGTTGTTTCATTGGTTAAATAAATGGTCATTAGTGGTTCAAACTCAGTTTCATTGGGTAAAACTGATAATATTCTTTGTTTATATTCACTTGCCATTTTTGCATTAAGCACTGGTGGTACAAGGTTTGGCATAACTATGGCGCGTTTAAAACATCTTGCTGTAGCGGGAACCGTTTCTTGTAGCATGTCACCGTCACGAAAATGTAAATGCCAATCGTCGGGTGAAATAATGGTTATTTGATTCATTGGTTTGCCTAATTTATTTTTAATCGCTTAGCGTGCTTGTGATTTAGTGGTATTTCTCACAGGTTTCTTTCTGCGAGCGCTTTGTAAATTTTTTCTGCCCACATTTTTGATCGGCGCATTTTTCTTTACTCCGCCTCGTTTATGCTTAAACACGGGATCATCTTTGGGGATCAGCTGATTGGGGCCATCACCTATTAGCTCTGCACGGTTAAGCTTTTTAAGCATTTGTCTGAGTAGTGGCCAGCTTTTATGATCATGGTAACGTAAAAAGGCTTTTTGAATACGGCGGGCATCTAAGGCTTTTACCGTTTTGACATTTTCACTTTTATAGGTCACTTTTTTTAATGGGTTTTTGCCCGAATGATACATTGCTGTTGCCAATGACATAGGTGATGGATAAAAAGTTTGAACCTGATCAACTCTAAATTTATTTTTCTTCAGCCATAAAGCTAAGTTAAGCATATCTTCATCTTCACAGCCTGGGTGGGCGGCAATAAAGTAAGGAATAAGATACTGCTTTTTGCCCGCTTCTTTTGAGAACTTATCGAACATACTTTTAAAGTGATCGTAGGTTTTCATTTCGGGCTTCATCATTTTGTCGAGGGTATTTTTTTCGCTGTGCTCTGGCCGCGATTTTTAAATATCCTCCCACATGGTGAGTCACTAATTCTTTAACATATTCAGGATCGGCCACTGCAAGGTCGTAGCGCAGCCCAGATGCAATTGCAACGCGTTTAACCCCTTCAATAGCGCGAGTTTTGCGATATAGCTGAGTAGTTTGGCTATGATCGGTTACAAGATTTTTACAAATGCTAGGATAAACACAAGATAGCTTGCGGCAGTTTTTCTGAATATCATCGTCCTTACAATTAAGATGATACATATTGGCGGTGGGGCCGCCTAAGTCAGATACGGTACCAGTAAATCCAGGCACTTTATCGCGCATATCTTTTATTTCGTTAACAACCGATTCTTGTGAGCGACTTTGAATAACCCGCCCTTCATGCTCGGTAATAGAGCAAAAAGTACAACCACCAAAACAGCCGCGCATTATGTTTACCGAAAAACGGATCATCTCATAAGCTGGAATTCTGGCATCGCCATAGCTGGGGTGCGGTACTCGCTCGTATTCTAAGTCGAATACCGCGTCAATTTCATCAGTATTAAGCGGTATAGGCGGAGTATTAACCCAAACTTCTTTAGTGCCATGTTTTTGTACCAAAGTATGGGCATTATGCGGGTTAGACTCTAAGTGTAAAATTCTTGAAGCGTGTGCATAAAGCGCTGGATCGCCTTTTATTTTTGCAAAAGAAGGAATACGAATAACGGTATTTTTGCGCGCTAGTCCTTTTTTCCCCATTAAAGGCATAGGAACTACTTTAATCGGAATATTGGCAGATTCAGTTGGTTGATTCTGCTTTTCTTGGCAGTTGGCTGATTGAGGATCGACTGCTTCGTAAGGGTTTTGATTAATTGGTGCTTGAATGTCTTTTAAATTACCCGGCCAATCAATTCGAGTAGAGTCAACCTCTACCCAGTCTTCTGGAATTGAGTCTCGCACTATGGCGGTGCCAGGAATATTGGTTAAGGTTTTAATATCTCTGCCCATAGAAACTTGATGCGCAATTTCTGCCATGGCTCGCTCGGCATTGCCATAGAGTAAAATATCAGCCGCAGAGTCAATTAATACCGAGCGTCTTATCTCGTCACTCCAATAATCGTATTGAGCTATGCGCCTTAATGAGGCTTCAATACCGCCAATAACCGTAGGTACATTGGGATAGACTTCGCGACATTTTTGAGTATAAACAATCACTGAGCGGTCGGGTCTTTTGCCTGCTTCGGCATTTGGGGTGTAGGCATCATCGTTACGAACTTTTTTTGTCTAGCGGTATAGCGGTTAATCATTGAGTCCATATTGCCAGCTGAAATGGCAAAAAATAAATTAGGCTCGCCAAGTGCTTTAAACGATTCGGGATTGTTCCAATCAGGTTGAGCAATAATGCCCACTCTAAAACCTTGAGATTCTAAAAAGCGACCAATAACCGCCATGCCAAAGCTGGGGTGATCAACATAGGCATCACCACAAACAATGATAATGTCGCAGCTATCCCAGCCTAACTCATCCATTTCGGCACGAGACATGGGTAAAAACTTAGCTCTGCCATAGCATTCTGCCCAGTATTTAGGGTAAGAGAACAGGTGTTTTTCAGCTTGGATCATGTGTATTGTTGACGATTAACAAAAGGATGCGCATTCTCGCAAAATTTAGCAGAAATTTCACTAAACGCTCAAAAAATAATCATTAAATTTAAAAAAAATCCTCTCGCTAGGAGAGGAAGGAGCTTGAAGAAGAATAAGATGTTAGTTTTTTGCAACAGGTAAATCTAAACTGATTCACGCTCTAGTGCTAAGTTACCATGAGCTTCGGTCATGGTTTTTGACTGATTTTGTTGGTTAAGTACATCATAAAGCTTAATAACATCACCAACCATGATTAGCGCAGGTGATTTAACTTCTTTCTCTTTAGCAATATCATCAATGTTGGATAAGTTGCCTATAACCACACGTTGATTTACGCGAGTGGCGTTTTGAATAAGCGCCACTGGGGTTGTTGCGTTTAAACCATGTTTGGTAAGTTCGCTAGCAATGGTTTTTAACCCTGCTAACCCCATGTATATCACTAAGGTTTGTCCTGGTTGAGCCAAAGCCTTCCAGTTGAGATCACAAGTATTATTTTTAAGATGTCCAGTTACAAAGGTGACACTATGAGAGTAGTCTCTATGGGTTAATGGAATGCCGCTATAAGTAGACGCGCCAGCCGCAGAGGTAATGCCAGGCACAACCTGAAATGGAATATTGTGTTCAACTAAAACTTCGGCTTCTTCACCGCCTCGACCAAAAATAAAGGGATCGCCACCTTTTAGGCGTAATACTCGATGACCTTTTTGTGCATATTTTAGGAGTATGTCATTGATACCATCTTGCGGAACACAGTGGTTTTTAGATTGTTTGCCCACGTAAACTTTATGAGCATCTCTACGAGTTAAATCGAGAATTTCTGGAGTAACAAGTCGATCATAAACCACAATATCCGCTTGCTGCATAAGTCTTAAGGCTTTAAAGGTGAGCAGTTCAGGATCACCCGCACCCGCACCCACTAAATAAACTTCGCCGCGATTTTCTTGATTGAAATTATCACTATTTAATTTCTCATTCATTAGTGATTCGGCTTCATCATTTTTGCCTTGAAAGATCTTTTGCGCAATTTTGCCTTCAAAAACAGACTCCCAAAAATCACGCCTTTGGTTAGTGTTTTTGAACATGGCTTTTACTTTGCTGCGGTATTTTTCTGCTAATTCACCCAATTTTCCATATTGAAATGGAATAATTGACTCAACTTTAGCACGCAATAATCGAGCTAAAACAGGCGCATGACCACCACTAGAAATAGCAATTGTCATAGGCCCGCGTTCAACGATAGCTGGAAATATAAAAGTACAAAGATCGGGGTTATCAACGGCATTTACTGCAATGTTTAATGACTGTGCGTCTTTAGAAACCGTTTCATTTAATTCACGAATTTCGGTTGCCGCAATAACTAATACTTTATTGTTAAGGTAGCTTTTGTTGTATTTATCGGTAATTAATTGGCAGTTGGGATGAGCTGCAAGTGTTTTGGTATCTTCGCCAAAGCTAGGAGAAACAACGCTAACCTTAGCATCTGCTTTTAAAATGGCGCTTGCTTTGCGAAAGCCTATTTCGCCACCACCAACAATTAGGCATTCTTTATTTTTAAGATCGGTGAACAATGGAAAAAAGTCCATTGCACTCTCCTCATGTTGCAAAATTAAGTTAGGTCAGATTACGTGAAAAAAGTTTTAATACTTTGACTTGTATCAAAGGTGGATATAAACAAAATAAAATTTTGATCTTGATCAACTTAAATCTATTTAATAATGATTATCATTACGGGAGATGTTTCTGTAACTTACTGAATTTAAAGAGTAAATCATTATTGTTTCGGTGAACTCATTATTTCCCAATCTATATATTGACTTTGATCAAAGCCCTTGTAATGAGTGGGCGTATTATGTGCCCCGAGTTATCAATTAATTAACCGTTGAAAGACTCTTTTATTTATCTAATACCCAATACAAACGAGGGGATGAGTTATGAAAAAGACAAAAGTTGGTCTCTCTGCTTTTGGTGTAGCTGTAAGCTTATTAGCTTCGGGCGCCAGTATGAATGCAATGGCAGCAGAGCCTACACTATCTGAAGCAGATTTTGAAAAAGCAAAAACACTATACTTTCAGCGCTGTGCTGGTTGTCACGGTGTTTTGCGTAAAGGTGCTACAGGTAAAAGCCTAGAGCCAAAAGAAACTCGCAAACTTGGTCAACAAAGACTTGAAAAAATTATTACCTTTGGTACCGAAGGTGGCATGAACAACTTCGATGATATTTTTACCAAAGACGAAATCAAGCTGGTTTCTACTTATATTCAAATGGAACCACCTGTGCCACCAGAAATGTCTTTAGCGATGATGAAAGAGCGTACTAAACAGTTTGTTGCGCTAAAAGACTATCCTAAAAAGCCTAAACATAACCGTAACTGGAAAAACTTCTTCGTAGTTATTGAGCGTGATGCTGGTAAAGCGGCTATCATTGATGGCGATACTAAAGAAGTGATTGCTCACCTAGACACAGGTTATGCAGTACACGTAATTAAAGGTACTGAACACCATAAAAAAGAACACGCTAAAGATGTAGGGCGTTTCTGGTACACCATTGGTCGTGACGGTCGTGTCAACAAAATTGACCTTTTCCAAACTCCTGACAAAATGTTAGTAGCAGAAACTCAAATGGCATATGACGCACGTGATATTGCGGTATCAGGTGACGGTAAATATGTTATTGCTGGTGGTTACTGGCCTGCTCACTTCGTTATTATGAGAGCTGACACTTTAGAGCCTATTAAAGTAGTTTCTACTCGCGGCTATAACACTAAAGGTGAGTACATTAACGAAGCACGTGTAGCGGCTATTTACACTGCGCCTAATGAGTCTGCGTTTATCGTAGCCGTTAAAGAAACAGGTAAAATGCTACAAGTTGACTACACCGATTTAGACAACTTAAACATCACTGCTATTGAATCTGCTGAATTCTTACATGATGGTTTCTTCGATCCTTCTGGTCGTTACTTCCAAATTGCTGCTAATGCATCAAACAAAATGGTTGTGGTTGATACTAAAGACGGCAAATTAGAAAAAATGATCGATGTAGACAAACTTCCACATCCAGGTCCTGGTGCAAACTGGGTTGATGATAAATGTGGCCCTGTTGGCGGTACTACTCACTTAGGTGTTGGCTTAGTATCTGTATGGGGTAACGATCCAATCAATCATCCTGATCAAGCTTGGAAACTTTGCTACGAAGTTGAAACTGACGGTGCTGGTGTATTCATTCGTACCCACGAAAACTCAAAATATGTTTGGGCCGATCAGCTTAAGCACCCTGAGCCAGAAGTTCAGCAATCAGTTCAAGTTTTTGACAAGAAAACTCGTGAAATTGTTAAAACTATCCGTGTAACCGAAGAAGAAGGTAAAGCGGCACTTCACATTGAATTTAACAAAGGTGGAAGTGAGGTTTGGTATCTGTTTGGAACAGAACAGATAATAAAAACCCAACTGGTGAAATCGTTGTTTATGATGCTAAAACTCTTAAAGAAAAGCATCGTATCAAAGGTTTAACTACACCTACTGGTAAGTTCAACGTATTTAACCGTTCTAATCACAAAACTTAATATTTAAGTTAACTGTGAAAAAGAGTGTGGCTTAGGCTGCACTCTTTTACAGTTTGTTTTGCAAAGCTTAAATTTTTGCAAAACAAATTTTAATTAAAAACTACAAATTCTATTAGTCAGGCTGTTTCTTGCTCGGAGTGTCTAAAATGTCGGAAGGTGGATCTAAATTTAAATCGTTAATGAAGAAAAAGATTGTAATGGGGGCGACTGTTTCTGCTGCATTGGTTTTCTTTATTGGCGGAATTATTTTTTGGGGTGGTTTTAATACGGCTATGGAAGCAACCAACACCATGGATTTTTGTATTTCTTGTCACGAAATGGAAAACAATGTTTATCAAGAATATAAACCAACAATTCACTATAGTAACCGCACTGGTGTAAGAGCAACTTGTTCAGACTGCCATGTTCCTGATCCTTGGGTACATAAAATGGTGCGTAAAGTTCAAGCCTCTAATGAACTTTTACATAAAGCACTAGGCACTATTGATACCCGTGAAAAATTTAATGAGCGCCGCCTTTATTTAGCCAAGCGTGTTTGGAAGGCGATGAAAGAAACCGATTCTCGTGAATGCCGTAACTGTCATAATTTTGAGTCTATGGCGCCACAATTTCAAAAGCCTCGTGCGCGTAAGCAACATCTAAATGCTTTTAAAGAAGGGCAAACTTGTATTGATTGTCATAAAGGGATTGCACACAACAGCCCAAGACATATGCTTACTGATGAAGAAATTGAAGAGCTAGAAGCGCCAAATCCAGACTATATTCGTGAAGTTCCACAAATGTATGTAGACGGTTTAGCCCTTATTGAAAAAGAAGAAGCCGAAGCAAAACAAAAAGCGCAAGCCGAAAAAGAAGCTCAAGAAGCGGAAGTTCAAGCGCAAATTGATGCCGCAGTTGAAGAAGCTTTAGCTAATCAAAAAGCAAGTGCAACCCCTGCAAATGCTGATGCTAAAGCTGGTGCTGATACAGGGGCTAAAAGTGCAAGCAATATTAATGTTAATTGGAAAAAAGCAGCAAATCGTGAAGTAACACTATTTTACCCTGGTCAAGCTTCAATTGAGTGGGTGCTTAATGGGCGTGATCATGGCGGTGCAAGACCATTTGATAAAGGTGGTGATCGCTGCGTAACTTGTCACGATAATGAAACAGCCGATATGGGCGCTAAAATTGTCGCTGGTGAAACCGCAGAAGAGAATCCAATTGCCGGTAAGCGCGGTAGCATTCCAGTTAAAGTTGAATCAACGCATGATGGTGAGTTTTTATATATGCGATTTAGCTGGAAAGACACCAAGCATGTACCCGTTTCATTTGTAGATGGCGGAAAAATGGATCCTAAAAACCAAGTGAAATTAGCGGTGATGTTTTCAACCGATGATCCAGAATACGCCGATAGAGCAGGCTGTTGGGGAACTTGTCACCACGACGCTGACAATATGCCACACGCGCCTGATCAAGCGACTTTAGATGCTAGCGAGTTTAAAGATCGTATCGATCTTAAATCTGGTGTGACTAAATACCTAAAAGAAAGCCGTACTAAAATTGAAGTGAAAGGTCGCCGTGGTAAAAAACGTGGTGGTTGGAACAAACTAGCCGATGCCGATACGATTAATTCGAGCTTAGGTGCAAATCAATATATGGATATTGTGCGCTATAAGTCTGGCGAAAAAACTGCTGAAGATGGTTATATTTTAGACCAAAGAATTATGCAAGGCGGTGTTGGTGCTGAGTTTGATGCAACCTTAAAAGCAGGTACTTGGACTGTAATGCTTAAACGCAAGTTAGTGTCTGATAAATCGGGTGATATTAATTTGCAAATTGGCAAGCTTTATAACTTTGGTTTTGCTATTCACGATGATTACAGTGATTCACGTTTCCACCATGTGTCTCTAGGATATAAATTAGGGTTAGATAACAGCGAAGCTGAAATTAACGCTAAAAAGCAGTAAACAAACAATTAATTGCTACGTTAGCAATTAAGTCACCAGTCTCTGTTGCAAGAGAAAGGGGTCGATTAACGTCGAACCCGTTGGCCTAACCAGGCACAATGCTTGGTCTTCTGGGAAGCCTTTTGGCTTCCCATTTTTCTTTTAAATCATTTATTTTTTTTTTGGTTTAGGAGCTGTTTGAAAGAGCAACAGATCCTAATCGCAGTTACCACCTTGCCCACTGCATATTATTGTGTTTAGAATAAGCTAATAACTTTTTTAAAATAGCTAAAAACGATCTTAAAAGGAGCTAGCTATGAAAAATACGATAATAATTTTTAGCTTATTATTTTCTCTTTCAGCCTGTGCAACTGAGCCTAAAAATAATGAGAGTACCACGCAACAAGTAAGCCCTGATGAATTTGTTGTTGTTGAAATTGTTAAGTACAAATTTGTACCTGAAGTGGTCACGATTAAAAAGGGGCAAAAAATTCGCTGGATTAATAAAGAAAAACGTCAGTATCATAATGTATGGTTTAAAGAGAGTGGGGCAGAAGAGCCAGACTATTTATTCCCTGATGATACGTTTGAAAAGTCGTTTGATGATGTTGGCGAGTTTAATTATATTTGCGGGCCGCACCCTGAAATGACAGGGAAGGTTATTGTTGAGTGAATTTATATTTGCAAACGCTAAATCAAATCTTGTAACCTCGATTTTAATCGAGGATTTTTTACATAACCCTCGATGCTGCGGTTAACAATAAACCTCGATTAAAATCGAGGCTACAAAATAAAGAGCTTACTGCTGGCTTAACCTTAACGTCTCAATAATTTTGCCATCAACCCAATAGATATCGATATTTCTTTTGTTGGTAGGGCCATCACTAATTGTTCGATTAAAAAGAATATATTTGCCATCGGGAGTGACACTGGCATAGAAATCTGACTTATCAGAATTGACTTCTGCTCCCATATTAATCGCTTTTCCCCATGAGCCATCTTTTTGTTTAAAAGTGATATAAAGATCAGATGCACCAAACCCACCTTCTCGTTCGCTGTCCCAAATCATATAGCTTTCATCTGGGGCAATAAATGGATGAGCAGTCCATTTTCCCGTATTAATTTCGGGGTTCATTTTTTTAGGTGGTTGCCTTTCTCCATTTTTAATCTGAGAAATGCGGATCACATCATTACTTTTATAGTCGTCAAAAACATAAGTGCCTTTGGCTGATGCAGACAGGCGCATGATTCCCCAATCTTTTCTATCAAACATTGAGCCAAGACTTTTAACTTCACTCCATTGCTTTCCTTGGCGCTCTTTATAACCTTCAGCCATGTGCATTCGTTTACCGTCGGGTGAAAAGGTCACTTCTCCATCTCTTAGAAATTCAGTGTATTTTTTCCAGCGATTATTTTCTTTGCGAAAACCAATTACCGTTGGGCGAAATTTTTTGTCTGTGCCGCGATTTAGGGTAAAGTAAAACTCATTCATATCTGGTGCGAAAACACCTTCGAGTTCCCAGCCGTCTTTAGAAATAATTCCAGGCGCAAATGGCTCGGCAATTTTTCCTGGTGGTTTTTGCCCCATTAATTCGCCTTTTAGAATGGGAAATTCATCATTATTATTCGAGCCATCATTCACCTCTTTACTAATGCTATGACTACTTAGCGCAAAAGCCTGAGTGAGAAAAAATATTATAAATAATTGAAGTTTCATTATTGTTTCCAAATTTAGGGTTTAAGATTTAAGGCTTAAGGTTTAGGTCTTAATGTTTCGATAATTTTGGCATCTACCCAGTGCATTCCCGCATTTTCATTACTAATATATCGGTTAAACAATAGGTACTTTCCGTCAGGTGTTACCACCGCGCCAGATTCCGATGCTTGGGTGTTGATGTTATCGCCAAAGTTAATTGGGGCAGTCCAAGAGCCATCTTTTTGGCGAAATGAAATATATAAATCAGCGCCGCCAAACCCTTTGTTGGTTTGTTGATCCCAAATTAAATAAGATTCATCGGGAGCAATATACGGGTGGGCATTCCAGTCGCCAAAATTAATTTCAACCGCTTTGGGTTTTTCGCGTTTGCCATTAATTAATCGAGAATATCTAATTGGTCCTGATTCACTGGCTTCATCCAAATAATAGGTGCCATTGGCAGAAGACATTAAGCGCATAATTCGTATATCTTTAAAATCATCACCTAGGCTTTTAACTTTGGACCAGCCAGTTTGGGTTCGTTCTTGATAGCGTTTTCCTAAATGCAGAATATTACCGTCGGGCGAAAAAATGGGTCTGCCAATTCTTGCTCCAACTTCCGACTCATGCCACTGATTATTTTTAAGCTTAAAAGTGCGAAGCGTCCATTTGCCATCAATATTGTTTCTTCGGGTGAAATAGAATTCCTTCATGTCGGGCGAAAAAAAGCCACTATGATCGCGATATTCTGGTGAGCGACCACTTGGGGCAAAAACTTTAGGGGTGAGTCCGGGGGGCTTTTGCCCAACATAAGAGCCCGTCAGTGGTGCGGTTTTGTTTTGAGCATAAGCTTTAATACTGATAATCAGTAGTAACATGATTAAAGAGATATTAACTTGCTTCATTATTTTTTCTCCTGCGGTTGCAAGCTTGCTAACCATTGAATGCTTTGAGGTGCCATTAGTGGTGATGAGTCGCTGTGTCCCGCCGCACCAATAACGCTATGTTTAATTGATGATATGGCCTGGTATTTTTTGCTTTTAAGCTGCTCAATAAATTTATCGACATAAGGGCGTAGCTCTTCTTCTAATTCGCCATAAGAGATAAATACATTGATATTTAAAGCTTTATTTTTAAGGTTTTTGCTTTGTAGTGCAAAAAGCGCTGTGCCGCTTTTCCAGATACTTGGGCTACCTAAAATATAATTTTTAAATGAGCTGGGTTGAGCCATCAGCGCGTATGTGCCAAATAATCCCCCCATAGAAAAACCGAAATAGGTACGATTTTTAGGATCGGCTCGATAGTTACTTTCTACATAGTTAAAGACATCTTGGCGGATAAAGGCTAAGTGGCTTTTTGCCTGACCAAACTTTATTTTCGGGTGCTTAGGATTAGCGGTTTTTTTAAATGAGTAATCACCAAATCGACTAAAGTGTTCGCCATATTGTTGCTTAACATCATCATTAATATCTTTCTGCCAAGAAACACCGACTAAAATAACATCCTTCATCATAAAAGTGGTCGCTGATGACATCAGCTCGATATGCCAAACCGCATCGGTGAAATAGATAACTGGATATTGCTTATTTTGGTTGTCTGCATAATTTTCAGGTAACTTAATGATAAGCTCGTATTGCTTATTCGACTTTGAGTCTTTAATGGGAATAATTTGCGTATTTGGCATGACATAATTGGTTATTTTATTCGCGCTTTCGGCACTAGTCTCGGGCAAAAATAGAGTAATACTGAACATCAGCATTAACAGTGAGGTTTTCATTATCGTTTCTCCATAAATAGAATTCTATTGATGTAGAAATTTAAAGATATTGCCGTATAAATGCTTGATGTTGTTCTGACTTCTTACTGAATTCTTTCTGAAATTAAAAAATATATATTTAAATCAATGGTTTATGATTTTATAGGAAAGAGAAAAAATTAATACTCATCTTGCTAAGGATGAGTATTATTGTTCTAAATTGTTTTTTAAAAGGAATGGTTGATTTTAAGCAGAATGCTTTAGCGCTTTATAAACGCTGGCAGAATGACCTTTTCAACTTGAGAGAATATTTTATCTTCTTGATCATAACCCGTGAACACAACGACCAAGTCTATTTCTTCAATGATTATTATTCGGTTTCCTCCTCCTCCCCATGTTAGTTTGGCCTCATAAACTTTGTCGTTTACATTAATACTGGTTTGATACCACAAGTAGCCATAAGAAAAGTTTTTAGGTTGCCAGTCTTCAGTGGGCTGAGTAATTGCGCTGGTCGCTTTAGCTAAATAATCTGCTGAAAGTAGCTGTTCACCATTCCATTTCCCGCCATTGAGTACCAATGTACCCAATTTAAGCATATCCCGTGAGGTCATACTTAATCCGTTTTCTCCTCTGGGCATGTTATTGGCATCATTGCGCCAGCGGTAATTATTGATCCCTAACTTATCGAAAAACTCATTATTGATAAAGTCCTTAGCCGAACTAGGTACAACCGCATCAAGTACATGCATGACCATAATTGGATCATAGCCTCGGTATTTATATGCCTGAGATTGAGAGGTAACAGGTTCGCTAAGCTCAAAAAAAGCCTGAACTTGTGCAACACCTTTAAATTGTTTGGGACTTTCTCTGAATTTTTTCATTTCTTCATCACTAAAACCAAGCCCCGATCTCATTGTCATCGCTTGATGTAGGGTGATTTTTTCTACACCGTCAACAAACTTAGTTGAATCTAGTCCCTTAAGAAAACTGACTAACGGCTTGTTTAAGTCGCTCATTGATAGATAGCCCAACTGAATCGCACGAGCAATGATTAAGCTAGTTACCCCTTTAGTTGCCGAGGATTGAAAATGAGGCAAGTTCACTCGACCTCTTTTGTAATAAGACTCAAATACAAACTTGCCCTTATGAGCAATAAGCAGGCTATCGTAGTCACCGTGTTTGTTATCTGCGAGCTCTTGTGCTAATTGTAAAATCTTTGTTTTATCTACGCCGTGTAAACCGAGCTTGCCAGCAATAAGGTGATCATTGTTAATTGCTGGCGCTGTTTCAATATAGGCATTTTTAAGAAGCGGGAGATCCCAAAACGATATTTCAGTTTCTTTAGGTGTTGCTTTAGGCGCTGGGTTATTTTCGTTAGCATTAATATTGAAAGAAAATAGAGACGTTGTGGTAAATGTTAAAGTGAATAATATTACGGTAAGCAGGTTTTTAAAGGCGGTTTTAACAGTCATTTTAATCCTTGGTTTTATCGGTACTGAGAATGTAATGTGGCAGAAAATTACCGCTGGTATAGGTTAAAAACAACTTAAATGTTCTTAAATTGATCTTAAATTGGTTTAATTGAGGCTTGAATGAGAACGGCTATATAAGGCTAAACGATACAGGCTTAAGTTAAAAATAAAGAGCGTTTTAATAAATACGTTATAATCAGCCCGAAATCACTTATATCGGATCTTTAGGCACTACTTTGGAACATAGGCAGCAATATCAGCTAGGCACTTGGATTATTTGCCCTCAAACAAACACTATTTCCAGTCGTTCTAATACGGTTTCTACAAGTACTCATTCTCAATCCATTGACAATAAAAGCATGCAAGTATTAATGTTTTTAATTGAACATGCGGGGCAGAATGTCACTAAAGATCAAATATTTAAGCATGTGTGGAACAAAATCGTTGTCGCTGATGATATTCTATCGGTTGCAATGAGCAAAATTAGAAAAGCGCTAGGTGATAATGCCCGTAACCCTTCTTTTATTAAAACATTACCTAGTGTGGGTTATGTGCTTATTGCCAAAGTGAAAAAGGTTGATATTAATCAGCTTGAGGCTTCTAAAGCAGATAAATTAAATCGCAAATTGACGCTAGACAAATGGTTTTGGTTAGTAGGGATAGTGCTGGCTATTGCGCTGATTATCTATTTTTTGCTCGACAATAAATTGCAACCGACTACTCAGCTTAATATTAATTCTATTGCAGTACTGCCATTTGATGATTTAAGTGCCCAGCAAGATAATCAGCATTTTACTGATGGATTGTCCGATGCCATTCTTAATCAACTCTCTCAAACTAACCTGTTAAAAGTGATTTCACGATATTCTTCATTTACCTATCGAGGAAAATATAACGCATTTGAAGTGGGTCAAGCCCTTCAAGTTGAGGCATTGTTAGATGGAAGTGTGCAAAAACAAGGAGAACAAATTCGCATTAATATTAGAATTTTTAGCACAACCGATGGACAACAGCTTTGGTCTAAAACTTTTGATAGTAAAAATGAGCATATTTTTAAGCTTCAAGATCGCATTAGCATGGCGATCCAAAAGGTTATTCAGCCGAATTTAAGCGTTCGTTTGCAGCAAACTCGTTCAATTAATGCTCAAGCTTACGAGTGGTATTTAATGGGGCAATATTATTGGCAACAAAGAAACCCTAAAGCGCTGAATAAAGCGGTAAATTACTTTAAACACAGCCTCGAACTTGAACCCGATTATGCAGAGGCGCACACAGGTTTAGCTATTAGCTATGTTTATCTGCATCACTATGCTAATTGGAGTGAAGCAAAGTCAATCGAAAAGGCAATGCCGCATATCGAAAAAGCCTTGAAGTTACAACCTAACTCGCCGAAAGCGCTGGCAACAAAAGGCATGCTACTGACCTTTAAAGCTAATTATGAAGCGGGTTTTTCTGAGCCTGATTCAACATTAGTTAAACAAGCTGAGCAAGCTTTTATTCGATCATTAGAACTAGAAGATAGCGCGACAACGCATCACTGGTATAGCGTATTATTAAATCGGCTAGGTAAGGAAGCTCAGGTTATTCAACATATGAACCAAGCGATGACGCTTAACCCACTATCGGCTTCTTTAAAACGCTCTTATGCTGAGTATCTTGGTGGATTAAACCGACTAGACTCTGCACAACGTATGTATCAGCGGGCTTTTATTTTACAGCCCGAACATTTTTCTCATCTGATAGAGGCTTCGCATCTATTCAGACATACGCCAAATTCAGTGATTAAAATTGCGCAGTGGCAGGCAGAAAATTCTGAGCTTTTTATAACTTGTGCCAGTGATGAATATTGTGAACAGGTTGCCTTTGCCTATTTGAGTATTGGTGCGGCTGATATGGCGAATAGGATTTTAGATAAAATGGAATCAAAACATCAGCACTTTTTAGATGATTTGGCGCTTATTAATTTGAGTATGGAAGGGCAAGAACAAAAAATACTTTCTCTCATTGAAAAAAATCATCGGAATAAACCCAATAACAAACGGATAGCTTTAAATTTAGCGACTGCACAATTTCGTGCAAATCAATTGGTGCTAGCCAATAATACCTTATTAAAACTGTATCCTCAGTGGCGCGATAACAATGCTACTGAGATCACGCCAGATAATTATTCGGCATTGGTGCTTTATGCGGCAACTTTAATGCGTACCGATTTTAGACAAGATGCAGAAATATTATTAAATAGGTTGTTAGCCTTTCTTAAACAAGAAAAGGTGCTAGATAAAGCCCAAGCTGAGTTGGTTTCAGGTGAAATTAATGCCTTGTTAGGCAATTCAGCTCAAGCCATATATCATTTGGAAAAAGCATTAAATATGGGATGGCTTACCACTTATAGTAGAGAATGGTGGACATTGAAAAATAACCATTACTTTCATTCTCTACAGAAAGAGCCAGAATTTAAAAAATTGTTAAAACAGCATCAGGAAGAACTTAACCAGTTAAGAGAGCAAGTGGAGCATATATTAAGTCCAGTATCATTAAAATAAATAGCTGGCTTACTGACTTGCTGAAATATGCATCTTGAAGGAGAGCGGGTATATATGGCACAACAATATTGGATAGGCGGTTTTTTTATCGACTTGTCCAGAAATCAAATTAGTCAAAATAATCAAACTCAAACTTTGGCGCCCAAAGCGTTAGCGGTACTTACCCAGCTTGCAGAAAACCAAGGTAAGGTGGTGAGTTAAGATGATTTACTCGATAAGGTTTGGCAAAATACCGCCGTTTCTCCAAATACCTTACAAAAAAGCATTGCTCAATTAAGAAAGGCGCTTGGCACTGAGGGCAATGTTTATATTAAAACTCATGCAAAACAAGGCTATAGCTTAGAGTGCGATGTTCGCTGGCAAAATGCTAGCGCTAATACCCAGCATGAGATTGAGGCTAATGTTGAGTCGGTAGAAAAAACTCAAATAAACGCTAAACAGAAATCTGCGTTTAAGCTAGGGTTAGTTTTTATTATTACTATAATCGTTATTTTAAGTGTTGTTTGGTTTAATAGTTTGAACAATAAGCAACAAGCGATGCTGTCTTTTTCAGAAATTCGTGCTTTAACTTCTACTGATAATAAAGAACTTGCAAGTGTGTATTCTCCAGATGGTGAATATGTTGTTTTTCACCGCTACTCTACTGAAAATTGCTTAAATAATATTTGGGCAAAAAATCTTAATACCCAAAAAGAAACGCAATTAACTAAAAACTTTGATGCTTATGGCAGACATAGTTTTTCTAAAGACGGTAAACAATTGGTGTTTGTTCGAACGACTAATTGTGATAAGCCATTAACTCAAAACAATTGTTATCAGCTGATGAGTTTAGACTTTCATAAAGCGCTCAAAGCACCTCAGCCGATACGCGTTTTATTGGAATGTAAAAACTCTGAAATTAAATTTCCACATTGGTTAAATAATAATGATATAGCGTTATTACAACGGCACAGTAATCGATGGCAATTAATAAGTTATTCTGTTAGTAAAAATAAAAGTCAGGTTCTGTATTCGATTGACGACGGTAATATTATTTATTTTGACTATTCTGCTAAAAATGATCGCATTGCACTTATTGGTGTTCATAACGATGGTAAAATTTATGTTGAAAAAATTAAGCCGAATGGTGAGGTGGAATCGAGTAACCCTGTGAAGTTTCCAAAAGAAATTTTAGGTTATCGGTTTATTTATCCTAAGTTTAGTGCGATAGATAATCAGCTTATTTTTAGCACGGGAAAGCAGTTGTTTACTCTATCTTTTGATGGCGAAGTTAACAATATTAGCATTCCGCTAGATAAACCTATGGGAACACCTAAATTTCATCCTAGTGCTACTAAAATGCTCGCTATTAAAGGCTTTTATGATAGTGATATTGTTGCTTTTCCAGTTGATGAGCAAAGTCAAAATGAAAACAATCAAAAAGAGAATAACCGCTACAACCTTTTAGAACGCTCAACACTTGAAGAAAATAACGGTATATTTCAGTCCAATGGAAATTTATTGGCTTTTGCCTCGGCACGCTCGGGAGAAGAGCAAATTTGGCTTAAGGACAATGATCAGGCTCGTCAGTTAACTCATTACCCAATGGATAATTTTATTCAAGGTTTTACTTGGGCATTAGATGGGCAAAGTTTACTCGCCAATGTACGTAGAGAGCTAAAAGAAATAGCATTAGATGGCAGTGAAAGATCGTTTAAATTAAAACACCCTATTGAAACATTGTTTTATTGGGACAGTAATAAGCAAACAGCATTAGCCAATGTGAGAGTTAACGGCGTTATTCAGTTTGCTGAAATTAATTTAGCCAATTTAAGCATTCGCATTATTAATGAAAAACAAGTTGATTGGGCACAAAAAACTTCTGATGGTCAACTAATTTATACCGATCATCAATATCGCTTTTGGCAGTCTGGGGTTATTGAAGATCAGCTTATTGAGCCATTAATTGAGCATGGCAGTGATCTGCATTTTGTGATTAAAGATAAGGTAGTTTATGGGGTAAATAGTAATTTTCAGTTGTGGTCGTATGATTTACAAACTCAAAAGTTTGAAGTGATTAGAGAGCTTCAAAACAATATTGATTACATTACTGATATTAAAGACTCCCAAATTGTTGCGACACTTCGAGTGGCTTCCAGAAAAGAAGTCATAGAACTTATTATAAAGAAATAGAACGGGGATAAACCTTTTAATCTAACTAGTTAACCGTTAAAGTTATGCCCTTATAAGAAAAATTGTAGTGGATCATTAGGGGCATTAAATGTCAGAAAATAATCAATCAAATGGCTTATCTAGCCAAAATCAATCGGCTGACACTCAGCAGCTAGGCATGTTTGCCGCAATTGTTAGCCTTGGCTATGTGTTTTGGTTAGTGTGCGGTATGGAAATGGTAGAGCGTTTAGCTTATTACGGGGTTAAGGCGAGTGCCGCGCTTTATGCTACTTCACCTGTTTCGGAAGGTGCCTTGGGTTTAACCATTACCGACTATGGCTTAATCACCATGACATGGGCGCTAGTTCAAACTTTTATTCCTGTTTTTTCTGGCGGAGTGTCTGATCGCATTGGCTATAAAGAAACCATTTTTGTTTCTACCGTGATTAAAATTGCGGGTTATTTATGTATGGCATTTTTCCCAAGCTTTTGGGGCTTTATGCTAGGCGCGGTACTTTTAGCAACAGGCACAGGAATTTTTAAGCCGGGCATTCAAGGCACTTTGGGCAACGCGGTTAAAAAAGAAAGTGGCTCTATGGCTTGGGGGATTTTTTACCAAGTAGTGAATATTGGCGGCTTTTTAGGGCCGATTGTTGCGGTTCATTTTAGACAGCTTTCTTGGGACAGCTTATTTTTTGTTTGTGCGGGAATTATTTCAATCAACTTTTTATTATTGCTCACTTATAAAGAGCCCGGAAAAGAAGAACGACTTGCACTAAAAGAAAAAATTAAATCAGGTGAAATTAAGCAAGATCATTTATGGAAAGATGCGTGGACAGAGCTTAAAAAGCCTATCGTTTACTGGTATATGCTGGTGTTTGCAGGCTTTTGGTTTATGTTTAATGCCTTGTTTGATGTGCTGCCGCTGCATGTAAAAGATTGGGTGGATACCTCAACCATTATCACCGATTTATTTGGCGCTGGTGGCACGCAAAATAGCTTCTTCCAGTTTGTATTGGGTATGGATAACGCAGGAACCAAAATTGAACCAGAAGGGGTGGTTAACTTAAATGCCGCTATGATCATGCTCACTTGTTTCTTGGTTGCCGCTTGGACTGCACATTACCGCATTACCACCGCAATGTTTGCAGGTGCAGTAGCTAGTGTGGTTTCAATGTTTTTAATTGGCGGCTTTCAAAGTGCTTGGATTGTGGTTTTTGCGGTGGCGTTATTTAGCTTAGGTGAAATGATGATCAGCCCTAAGAAAAATGAATATATGTCAAACATTGCGCCTAAAAATAAACGCGCCATGTACTTAGGTTTTGTTATGTTGCCACAAGGCATTGGTTGGGGGTTAGAAGGCTATTATGGCCCTTGGCTTTATAATGAGTTTGCCTCAAAAGAAAACTTTGCCAGAGAGTTTTTAGCCTCTAAAGGTATGTCATTAGAGCAAGTTGCCGCTATTCCGCAAGGCGAAGCTTTTTCTCGCTTAGTGACTTATACAGGGGAAACCGCTCAATCATTAACCAGTCAGCTTTATGCCATGAATAATGTGGGGATGGCTTGGAATATTATTGGTGTTATTGGTGCGGTATCTGCGGTGGGTATAGTGCTTTATGGTCGCTGGTTATTAACCTTAAATTTAAATAAAAGTTAATTGGCAGCGGTTGATCTTTCATTAACAGATCTTAATCAATAAAGGCTAGGTTTTTTCCCTAGCCTTTATTTTTTGCTCTCATTACCAACTTAATGAAAGCAATTTTAATAAGCTGAGTTTTTTAATATTTAATAAAAAATCACACTGAAATTGGTCACAATTAAAAACTTATGGTTTCAAAAAAATCTCGTCAATAGTTGTTTGTGCCAGCGGATGATATCCAGGGCGAGCAATTTGATAAACTCTTTTGGCAAAGTTGTAATGCTTTTTGTTTTTAACTAGCTCTTGATAAAGTGGCACAATAAGTTTTCTGCGACCAATAGATATTAAATAATCTTCAAGCCGACTTTCAATTTTATCGTATCCTTGTTTAATGCTTAATAATAACCAAGCATGTGCTACTTCACTATTGGTTGATTGGGTAAAGTGATAAGCATTATCTAATTGGGCTAGCTGCTTTTTTGAAATATTTGTTGGTAAATTATTAATGAAAAATAACCACTCATGAATCGTCCAGTTTTTTGTAGGAATATCGCTTAGTTGAATTTTCTTTTGATTCCAACTTTTAATGTACAAACTCACTTTATTAAAGGCATCTGATTTTGGTGATGGCATGGATTTAGGTAAATAAGTTGCATAGATCCACTCGTGAATTTCTTTTTCGCTAACAATGTTTGGGTGTTTGATAATTAAATTATTTAATAAGTATTGATAAAAAGTATCGGTATCTAAACTTTTAAATGCGTGATCATTAAAATATTGGCGAATAAAAGCATCAAAAATTTTACGCCCAAACTTTTCTTCTAAAAACATTAAGAAAAACTGCCCTTTTATATAAGGTACACTCGAAAAAGCATGGTCGGGGTCGCGCTCTTCTAACGGTACATTTAATGCTCGGTCTTGTTCTTGTAGTTTTTTTATGTCTTTTAATAAATCTTGTTTGGCTAGCGCTTGCTCCATAACCGCTCTTTTACGGCCAAATACTTCTTCCATTATGCGGTTCTCTACGTAGCTAGTAAATCCTTCATTAAGCCATAAATCATTCCATGTTGCATTGGTGACTAAATTGCCCGACCATGAATGTGCTAGCTCGTGTGCAATTAAATTTACTAAGCTTTTATCACCGGCAATTACTGTGGGAGTAATAAAAGACAAACGTGGATTTTCCATTCCGCCAAAAGGAAATGACGGTGGTAAAATTAATAGATCGTATTGATCCCAGCGATAAGAGCCATAGAGTTTTTCCGCAGCTTCAATCATAGCTTGGGTATCGCTAAATTCATTAGCGGCAGATTCAAGGTAAGCTTTTTCAGAATAGATAGCGGTTTGCTTCGACAGAGATTTATGAAGTATATCGCCTGCGGCAATTGCAATAAGGTAAGGTGGAATAGCTTGCGGCATATTAAATTGATAAACACCATCTAATGAGCGCTCTGGTGTATTATTGGCGCTCATTACTGGTCGTATTGCTTTATCAGTAGTAATTTTTGCATTATAAGTTACTCGCATGGCTGGCGTATCTTGCACTGGCATCCAGCTTCTTGCGTGAATTGCTTGTGACTGGCTAAACATAAAAGGATGTTTTTTACCTGCGGTTTGTTCTGGTGTTAGCCACTGTAGACCAGAAGCTTCTGGTCGAGAGTTATAATATATTTTTACTTTGCTAGTATTTGGCTTAATTTTTATGCTGAGCTTTTTGCCTCTAATTGGATCTAACTTGGCCAAGTTAAAGGTGGTTTTTTCCCATAAACCATTAGACTGAATTTCAATTTTTACAATATCTAAATCACGAGTATCAAGATCGAGTGTTTTAGGCATTTTGGCCAATGGGGCAATACTATGTTCAACAAAGCCTTGAAGCTGCTTGCTACTAAAATCTACCTTAAGATCAAAGTTTAAGTGAGTAGAAATCACTTGGTGGTAGTTTGATTGTGTGTGCCAATCTTTGTTGTCAGAAGGTTTTAACTGAGTATTGGCTATTGCCAAGGATGCCTGTAGAGTTAAAAATAAACCTAAAATTAATAGCCTTTTCATCAATATCTTCCCGCTAGTATTTCTTATTATGTGAAATTTCTAGAGAGTCTATCACAAGCATCTTGAAGTAAAACGGGTATAGGCTTGAATAATAATTGATACTCGCTATTTTGTAAGCAAAGAATAAAGCTTAGGTAGTTTTTCTGGTAACTCTGTGGCTTTTTTTACTTTAACATAATTTGATGTACCAAAAATATAAGGTAAGTAGTTGTTATCTTCATCATCTATGGTGACGCAAAAAACTCTAATGCCTTTAGTAAAGGCTTCGTGTACGGCATGTTTGGTATCTTCTATGCCATAGCGACCTTCGTAAAGATCAATATCATTGGGTTTACCATCGCTTAAAAGTAGCAACAGTTTGGTTTGGGTTGACTCTATTTCTAATTGTTTGGTTGCATAACGAATGGCAGTGCCCATTCTTGTATAGTAACCTGGTGTAAGTGATGAAATTTTATCTAAGGTCAGTTTTGACTGAGGTTCATCGAAGGATTTTATTGGATAAAAGCGAACCATATCGCGTCTTTTTGATGAAAAGCCACCAATGGCAAAGCGATCTTGGGTGGCAGATAATGACTCTGAAAATAGATATAACGAATCTTTAATCATGTCTATTACTCTAGAGTCATTATTGATATAGCTATCAGTAGATAAACTTAAATCTGCTAGTAGTAGGCAAGATAAGCTTCTAATATTTTGCCTGAGCTCTAAATAAAGATTTTCGTCTTGAAGCGCGTGACCATTGGCTTCATCGGCTTGTCTTAAAATAAAGCGATCTAAGTCGATTTCGCTACCATCGGGTTGACCTTTAAGCCACTGTTTTTGTTTGGCAATTAACTCAAATTGCGCTCTTAATCGCTTGGCTTTTTCGCGCAGTTTTTGAGGAAACTGGTGCGGGGTTATTTTTTGCGGGCTCATTAAATGTAAACTGCAATGATCTTTTTGCAAAATTGATTTTCTATAATCCCATTCGGGTAATTTAATACCTAAACTTATTACAATGTCGTCTTGATCGGCACCTGGCAAATCAAGGTCAAACTTTAATTTACCTGCGGTTGTTTCTGAGCCCCGTACAACCGATATTTGATCAATATCTTCAGCAGCTGCACTGGCATTGTCTTCGTCGTCTTCATCGGCGGTGCGATCAACGGGGATATATTCGGTCCACGAAAAAACACTTTCTAAGCGAAAAGCCATTAAACCGTCTTTTTCGTCAATTTCATCAACATACTCGCCTTTTTTGCGCAAATTTAATTTCTTGCTATCTTTTTCCTTGGCAATATCAGAGCTTTCATGGGTGTCCCCTAAATTAGCTTGAACTTGTTCAGCCTGAGAAGGAAAAGGGTCGAGCCAAAGTGGTACAGGAAATATATTTTTAGCATTAAATTGCTGATCATTAGCTTGAGTAATGGTGGGATCGATAAGTCGTTGCCGAATAATTTTCTCTTCGGTATTCACTTCAAGGGTTTTAATTTGTTCTCGAATTTTTAAATGAGACTGTGCTAACTGTTGGTATACTTTTTTTAATCCTGGAAATTTAGTTAAGGTTAAATTAACCGCTTGTAAATTTTTGCAGAGCCAGTTTTGATCATTATTGGGTGTATAACTTGCCATTAATGCAACCAACCACAAATAGGCTTTTTGATTAAGTGATTTTTCGGGGTATATGGCAATTCTTTTGGGTAAATAAAAATTATTAATGCCAATAGAGGCAAGTTCTATTTTTTGCTGATTGGTGGCAATGCGGCTTAAAAAACTGCGCTTACCTTCCCAGTCTTTATTGAGCGAATCTTTAAGCTCTAGTGCAAGATCACCGCCAAAAGCACGAAACTGAATGGCCAGAGAATGGCGAATATCATCGAGCATTACTTCGGCATCTTTAAAATCAATTGATGCCGCTTTAGTAATATATTTGTGCCAAATTTGACCGACAAACTCTTCCATTTAGATCACTCTACATCAAGCTTAGCGTTTACTACAGACATTAGGGCTTCTACAACGTCTTGATCGTCACTTAAAGGTTCAATTAGCGCCGAACGACAGGCTTGTATAATGTCCATACCCGCTTTAATTAGTGTTGCAGTATAAACAATTAAACGGGTAGAAACCGACTCTTCTAGATCGTGATCTTTAAGGCGTCTTAATGCGTTGGCTAGGTCAACTAGTTGCCTTACGTTAAAATCGTCGAGCCCTGTTTCTTCGCTAATGATTTTTTGTTCTAGCTCGCTTTTAGGGTAGTCAAAAGTTAGTGATACAAAGCGTTGTCTGGTTGAAGGTTTTAGCCCTTTTAGCAGGTTTTGATAACCAGGATTATAAGAGATCACTAGCATAAAGTTATCGGGAGCAGCTAATTGTTCGCCAGTTCTGTCTATGGGCAAAACACGTCTGTCATCGGATAATGGATGAATAACAACCGTGGTATCTTTTCTTGCTTCTACCACTTCGTCTAAATAACAAATACCGCCATCTCTTACTGCTTTGGTTAAAGGACCATCGCGCCATACGGTTTGTCCACCTTCAATTAAATAGCGTCCTACCAAATCGGCGGCGGTAAGATCGTCGTGACAAGCAACCGTGTATAAAGGTACACCAAGTTGTTCCGCCATATACGAAACAAAACGGGTTTTACCGCAGCCCGTAGGGCCTTTTAGCATTAAAGGCAGTTTATTGGAAAAGGCGGTTTTAAACACTTCAACTTCGTTATGCTGAGGCACATAAAGAGGAATGCTATTTTGTTCTGACATTTATTTTTGCTCTCTTAGTTTTGATGGCGAAAAGAATATAGCAATTGCTTTTCTTAATGATGATATGTATCAAGTGAGCTTAATGCATTTAACTAAGAATTTAAATTTTTATTCAAACTTAAATAATTTAATAAATTCATTTAAACGATTAGCGTTTTCTTGCATTTCTTTGGTTTTTTGACTTGCTTGCTCGCTAGTGCTTTTGCTCTCTTGGGCTAGATTAGCAGAATTTTGAGTATTGGTATTTAGCTCATTAATCATTTGCGATTGTTCTTCACTGGCGGTGGCTATTTGATCATTCATTACGCTAACATTATTAAGTTGGTCAAAAATTTCGATTAAAACTTCGCTGTTATTATTCATTGATTCTGAAACTACTTCAGCATCTTTATGGCTTTTAACCATTAAATTAACGGTTTTATTAGAGCTAACTTTTAACTTGTCGATAATTAATTGAATTTCTTCGGTGCTGGCTTGTGTGCGAGAAGCAAGGTTTCTTACTTCATCGGCAACCACTGCAAAACCGCGTCCTTGGTCTCCTGCTCTTGCGGCCTCAATCGCGGCATTTAAAGCCAATAAATTAGTTTGCTCGGCAATACTTTGAATGGCGGTTAATATTTCAAAAATACCTTCAATTTTAGTTTCTAGCTCTTGAACTTCTTGGGTGCTAACAGAAATACCATCGTTAAGCTGATTAATTTGTTGGCGTAATTGATTAATTTCACTGCCCACTTGTTGACCGCTTTCGCTGACTGTTTTTATATTATCGGTTGCACTCTGTACGTTTTGTGAAATATCTTGACTAGTAATTAAAAGCTCAGACATTGAGTGACTAATACTTTCGGTTTCTTGGTTTAAAGCATCGGCTCTTTGGGTGTTTTGTTGTGAGGTTGAAATTAGTTCCTGAGTGGTTAAATAGGCTTCATCGGATACCTCTTTAGCCGTTTTTAATGCCGACTCAACTCTGGCTAGCATTTCATTAATTCGCTGGGTTAAGTTTTGCATCTCAAAGGTTTTTCCCTTATTTAACCGATAAGATAGCGGTGTGTTTTCTGTAGACATTATTTCTACATCTTTAATTACTTGCTGAATAGGACTAACAATTTTGCGGATGAAAAAGATGACTACTATCGTTAGTAAACCAGTAATAACTAGCAGTGAAGGCACAGCAACGCTAGCATTTTTATGCCGTTCATCTAAACCATGTTTGGTGATAGTTTCTTCAAGATTTGTTGGCAAATTGGCAATTTTTAATTCATTTAAAGTTGCAACAGTATGCTTTGCGGTTTCTTCTGCCTGACTTTTCATGTCTATCAAAGCAAGAGTAATGATTAACAGTGTAATAAAAATGAGAGGAATAAAGCTTAGCATTGATAAACGCGCGTAGATTGAAAGCTGCATTTTTTTTCCTTTTAACAATAAAGATCAATAGATTATAAGTTTAGTATAATCAACTTTTAATACATTACTATATTGTAGAAAGAATTATATACCCGTTCTCCTTCAAGATGCATGTTTCAGCAAGTCAGTAAGCCATCCTATTTGAGGCATTAATGCGCAGGATTAGTCACTCTCATTCAAGCATTGATAACGAAGAAGAGGTTGGCTTACTGCCTTGCCCTTCGGGTGCTCAGCCAAAAAGCTTGCTCTGCGTTACAGCTTTTGAAAAGGGCTTGCCATTTCCTGCAAGCTATGCCTTGTTCAAACTTTTTGGCTGAACACTGAAACATGCATCTTGAAGGAGAGCGGGTATATTTATTACCAATGGTTATACTTGCTTCTCCTTTAAGAGCATAATTTATTGTCTACTCTTAAACTGGGTAATTTGAATTTTAAGCTCATCATCAGCAAGCTGTTTTTGGTAGTCACTATCTAAGCTTGTGGGATAGCCTAGCGCATCATTATAGTTAACCTCTAAGCGGAAATAGTTTTTTTCTTTGGCTTTGTTAATAAAATCAAACCATTGATCAATGGTCTTTAGATCTTTAGCTAACGCTTTAGGCACTGGGTTGTTAGTGTCGATAAAAAATGCACTATCAATTTGATTGTTTTTTACAACAACCTTCATCGGGCGGAGAAAATCTGCCAAACAATAGCAATGATATTGAATTTGATATTGATAGTTTTTTAATTGTTGTTTTTGCCAAGTTTTTTGTGGCTCAGAGTGTGAATTAAGCTGAACTGGCTCTGAGGCTTTTTGTGAACAGCCAAAAACAAAAAGCACACTCAAAAGTCGTATTAAATTAAAAATTATTTTCAAGGTGCTTTCCTTTTTGAATTTATTATCGTTTTTGAATTGACTATCGTTTAAAGCAACGGCTAATTCGGCAGAGTGAAATTAACAGTAAGAATAAATAGGTGGTGCTTCCGCCGCCACTGCTTCCGCTGTCATCATCATTTCCGTCATCGCCACTACCGCCGTCGCCGTTTCCTCCACCGCCGTTTCCGCCACCTCCATTACCGCCATCACTTCCTGTGTCTACGGCTTCTACAGTGATGGTAGCGGTATTACTGGCAGAGGCATCACCCGAATCGTTAAAGGCAATGACTCTATAGCTATAAGAAACATCGGCTTCGGTTGTTGTGTCTGTATATTCTACGGTGTTGGCATCTAAAGTGACTAGGTTGTTAAAGCTTCCACTGTCTTCTTGTCTTTCAACCCGAAAGCCAGTTTCATCATTGCTATTGTCAGACCAAGTAATTCTTACATCCGTTGAATCATCTGCTTGAGCAAGAGTGACATCACTGGCTGCACTAGGAGGTGGAATAACCGCTTGTAAAATAGTAATGGTTGAAACAACTTGATCATTGTCAGTAACAATATCAAGTACATCGTTGGCATTTTCAACTGATACATTATGAGTAATGTTAACTTCACCTTCTTCAGAGCCTAATAAATCAACCAATAAGCTACTCGCATTTTGTGGTGAATCAACCGAGCATGAATAACTTTGATTGTCACTAGCAACACTACAACTTTGACCATCTAAGGTGGCACTATTAATCATTGCCGATCCCGAGGTTAGGCTCCCCTGAACACTTAGCTCAGAAATAGCCTGATAAGTTTCATTGGTAGAAACTAAATATTCTAAGTTAAAATTTTCTTCTGCGGCTATTTCATCAATATTTTCAGCGTCGGCTTCTAGTCTTGCATCAACAGGAAAATTAAAGCATGCAGCAGGGTTATTAATGGCTGCAATAGCACTTTGCATTTCATCAACAGAGCAACTAGAGAAACTTTCAACATTGCGAGAAACCGAAGCCGCCATAATAAATCCGCTACTTGCACAGGTGTTGTCACCATCGCCATCGTGACCTGCGCTAAAGTTATGTCCAAGCTCATGGGCGATAACTAAGGCGGTTGTTGCTAAGCTGCCGTTAACAATTTGCGAAGTGCCTACACCAGCAGAGTTGCAAAGTACATCAATATAGGCAACACCTACGGTTGAACCATCAAAATCCCGTCCAGTGACTACATGAACTAATGATTGAGAGCTTTCAAGAAAGTCGAGTGTACCATTGCGTCTTTTGTCGAGAATATCAGCAACATAATCATTTGAGTTGGTGCTGGATATAAAAAGTTCATCGGTAGGAAATTCTGTTGAAAGCGTCTGAAAGTTAATGCCAAAACTATTGAGGTAATAGCCTTCAACCATGTTGATTAATGAAACACCCTGATCAACAAAATCACTGCCAATGTTATCTTGATATTGTTTATCAAAAATTAACTCTAACTCGGCTAAAAGACAGACATCATCAATGGTGCTGTCGCATAAGTCAGCAAAAGGAACTGCCGCTTGTGCTAGTTTTAAGGCGGAGTGATTGGTGATGTTTGAGTTAATATTAGTTTGTTGCGGTTTAATATATTTTTCTAGTGCCGATTTACTGTGCTTATGAGCCGTGCCGCAAGTGGCTTCTTCTGAAGCATTGATATGCTTGGCTGTAAGGTGTGCTGTATTTGTATGGTCAGTTTTAGCCGGTGAGCTAATATTGAGTAATTCACCAGCAATTGATGCTAGCCCATGAACTTGATTATTAATAACCGAAAAGCGAACCCAATTATTAGGGTTGTTTTGCAAATAACCAATATAATGCTTTCCTTTTAGTGTGTGACCTTTAGCCGTTATATTTTTGATTAGCTTGGTGTTTTCTTTTAATTCTAATTTATAGTTGTGACCAAAAACTTCAATGCTTTGTAATGACTTGCTAAGCTCTGTTGCCGTAGTAGAAAAACTGGCTAATAAAGAAAATAAACAAGCCAGTAAAAGCTTTGCACGACGGGTAATACGGTTGTTAATAGAATACATAAATGCACCTAAATTCTATTGCAGGTAAAACTACCTTATCACAATATTTTTATTATTCAGGCTTAATGTCACACTTTTTTAAATGTATTGCATTAGTGATATAACCTAAGCTTATATGCAGCTCTAAAGGCTTTATTTTATTGAACGCTATAAAACAATAGTAGATATAAAATATAATATTTATTGAGGGTAGCGTAATTTTAATTGTTGATAAACTTGTTCGGCAAAGTCGGGTGTTGATTTGTCTAATTGTTCAACAACTTCAACTAGGTGCTCGTTGTCTTCTTTGCCATGCCAGTTTTTATGATAGGTGCCATCTTTGTAGCCATGATCTTGCCTAAAGAAATTAAGAACATTTTTGCCAACATAGCTGCTAAATAGTTCATCAAAAGACATTTCAATTTGTTGCATACAGCCAGCAAAAATTTGCGCATTAAAGGATTGGGTTTGTAGTGTATTGAGTGCTAAATCTTCTAAAGTATTGCGAAATTCATTGTTGGTTCTAACGTCGCTAAATTCATACTCAAGCACTTCGGCAATTCTTTCTATATTATCGCTGTCGCTGAGGCGGCTGCTGAGCCCAAAGTGAAAAATATCAACTAATTCTAATTTAACCTGAGCCATATCGGGTGACTGATGTTTCCACCATTTCCAGCCATAATGATCAAGCATTTCTCCGCACTCAATCCAAATGGCACGATACCATTCAAATCCTTGCTTGAGCCATTCGGGGTGAACTTTTTTATTCATATTGTCTTGAAGCTGCAACATGGTAATTAACTGTTGTTTTATATTAGGTTGTGTCATTGATTGGCTCGGCTTGGTTGATCTTATGTAACTAGAGTTTTTGTCATTGAATTATAGCTTATGGCATAAAAATATTAAAAACCTTGTTGCTTTTTTATCATATCGTAAGCAGATTGAATTTCTTGTGATTTTTCGGTTGCCACCTTAACCATTTCTTCTGGCATTCCTTTTGATACGAGTTTATCAGGATGATGTTGTGACATTAGTTTACGATAGGCACGTTTAATTTCTTGTTTGCTTGCATTTTTTGTAATACCTAGCACTTTGTAGGCTTGTTCTATAGAAGGGCCTGTTGTGCCAGTATATTGTCCTCGGCTATTGCGGTGGAAAGACTGTTGAGCAATAACCATTTCTACCAATTGAGTAATGCGAGCTGGTGGAATATGAAACGCTTGACCAATTTGGTACAAAATTTTCATTTCAGGATCAGAAACACTGCCGTCGGCAGTTGCGGCAACAATTTGGATCTCTAAAAACATTTGTATTAATGATGGGCTACGGGAGCAATTAAATTTGAGATCTTCTAAGCATTGTTCAAAGTTAAAATTGGCAGATTTACCTCGATTAAAAGCACTAATGGCTTGTTGGCGTTTTTCTCCTATAATGCCAAGGTTTTGCATAATTTGTTCGGCTGCGGCAATTTCATTTGGGGTGACAACACCATCGGCTTTGGCTAAATGTCCCATCATGGCAAAGCTTGATTCAAAGAACACAGCTTGTGCTTGAGCTTGGTTTTGGTTGCCAAATACCGAGCCAAAGTTTTGGCGAACACTTTTATCGAACGAATGTCCGATCCATAGTCCAATTAATAGCCCTGGCAGGTTACCAATAATTAACCCTAATAGGCCGCAGATAATTTTTCCGTTCATACTAATTACTCTTTTTAGCCATTTGTTGGCGCAAACTCTTTAAGCGTTGTGGGGTGCCTATATCTTGCCAAATTCCGTTAAATTGATGCCCGCTAACCTGTTTTTTATCGGCAGCTTGTTTTAGTAGTGGCGCTAAACCAATGACTTCATCTTTTGGCATATTCTCTAATAATTGTGGTGAGAGTACAGATATTCCCGCATAAGTTAGTTTTTTGGGTGATGAGTTATTCACTAAGCCATTGTTAAGTCCAAAATCACCATTAGGGTTATGCGCTGGATTTGCTACTAGCACTAAGTGCGCAAGAGTATCTCCTGCTATAAGAGAGGGAATATTGGCTTTTTTAATTAGCTGATTAAAATTAATATTACACCAAGTATCACCATTAACAATAATAAAAGGGCTGTTGCCTAAAATAGGGAGCGCTTTAATGATCCCTCCTGCGGTTTCTAGTGGAAGCTTCTCTCTGGACCAAGCAATTTTAACACCTAACTGACTGCCTGTTTGGAAATAAGCTTCAATTTGCTCACCAAGATAACTGTGATTTATCACCAGATCTTTAATGCCCGAGCGTTGTAGGTTTTCAATGGTGTATTCTAATAAAGGTTTATCATTAAGCTTAAGTAATGGTTTAGGTATGCTGGCAGTAAGAGGCATCATGCGTTTACCACGACCAGCCGCTAAGATCATGGCTTTAATTGGAGACGGTTGAGTATTCATTAAAAGGTTTATTTTCTTCTAAACGGCGGTTATAAGAGTGACAACTTAGTTAGCATTAAGTTTTGGCGCGATATGATCATTAAGTAGCTCGTAAAAAGGAGTGAGCTCATCATAACGACTAACTGCATCAATTAAATAATTAAAAGTATTTTGTAAATAGTTAAGGTATTCTGGTTTTTTATCGCGATAGTTTAAACGACAAAATATACCTAAAACTTTAATGTGGCGCTGAATTCCCATCCATTCGAATAGTTTAAAAAAGTGCTCAAAAGAACACATTAACAAGTTTTTATCTATCGCTTGCTGCCAATACTCGCGGCACCAGTCTTCTACTTGTTTTTTTGGCCAAACTAGATAGCAGTCTTTTAGTAGAGAGACTAAATCGTAGGTAATTGGGCCTAGTATGGCATCCTGAAAATCAATAACGGCAGGGTTGTTATGTTTAACAATCATTAAATTACGTGAGTGGTAATCTCTGTGAACGATGGTTTGAGGTTGTTCAAGTGCGCTTAAGGTAATAAGTTCAAATGTTTGCTCTATGGTTTGTTGGTGCTCTGCATCTAACGCTAAATTTAAGTGGCGATCAATAAACCAATCCCTAAATAAGCTCATTTCAAATTGTAGAAATTGAGCGTCGTAATTAGGTAAAAATTGATAATCTTCGGTTGGTATTTGTTGAATTTTTAATAATGCTTTTATAGCATCTTTATAGTGCTGATTGGCTGAGTTTGGAGACTGCTTTAGCTGGCTAAAATAAAGAGAGCTACCTAAGTCCTCAATGAGAAAAAAGCCTTTTTCGATGTGACTAAAAAACTGCTGTGGCACTCGAACTTGGTTTTTATTAAGTAGTTCGCTAACCTTGATAAAGCCTAAATTATTAACCCATTCTGCGGGTGAATTAACAGCTAAAAGACTGTTATGCTGATTACCATTGCCGTCAGTAAATGGTTGGGTTAAATTAAGCCGATAATAATGGCGAAAACTAGCATCCCCTGACATTCTTTGAGCTGAAAAGGCAATTTTACCGAGCTTTTCAGTTACCCAACTCATTAGGGCATTTCCATTGTTTTGAGTGACTTTTATTCCATTAGGCTGGTTGGGTTTTTTCATTGGATAATCGTTTTTTATAAAAAGTTAGGGCTGTTTATGATCAATAATGCCTTGCTTGCATAATAAGTACAAGAATTACCGTCTCTGTTGTTCCCGCTAGCGCTAATTTCCAGTATTATGCGTGTGCTATTTTGTATGTGCCGAGATTAAGAGCGTTTGTATACGCTGAAATTAAGCACGTTTATTTGATTGTTGAGTCTTGTGAATAATTCTTTTTATCTTAAAAGTAGGGTTGGTTGGATTGCGCTGGGAATTGTGTCTCTGCCTGCGTTGGCGGATAAAAAAGAGCACAATCAGCCAGATACCTCCTTTCAGTTAAGCTGCTCACAACCAATAAACAGAAGTTTTAATTTTGAAAATAAAGCCATTCCAAAAGGTAAGCATATTATTGGCTTTGATTTTTCAGAAAATATTAGCGAGCAAAAAACACACCTTTCGGGTAATGTTATTTTTAAAAATTGGCAATCAACCATTAAAGCAGATGATTTGATCATCGATCAGCTTACCAAGCAATTAGATGCTACAGGCAATGTAAGCATTGAGTCTGAATCTTCGTTATTTGAGGTAGATTCACTTTCTCAAGATGGAGAGTCTCAGCAAATACTATTACAAAACGGTGCGTTTTCGTTATTTGAAAGCGGTGCTCAAGGTTCGGCTGAGCAAATTGAAGTTAATGTGGGAGAGCCAACGACTTTAACTAATTTAACTTATAGTAGCTGTCCTAAAGGCGAAGAAGATTGGCAGCTAAGTATGACTGATCTTGAGCTTAATCATCAGTCAGGGCGTGGTGAAGCTTACAACACCGTTTTTAGAGTGGCTGATATCCCAGTTTTTTACTTACCTTACCTATCATTTCCTATAGATAACAGACGCCAAACTGGGCTTTTATATCCAGAGATAACCAATGACGATAAAAACGGACTAGACTACACTCAGCCAATTTATTGGAACATTGCGCCTTGGACTGACTTAACTTTTTATCCGCGCTGGATTGAAAAAAGGGGAACTCAACTTGGAGCTGAGTTTCGCTGGTTAGCGACAAAAAGTTTAACTCAATGGCAATTTGAGTATTTGGATAATGATAAAGTAGTTGAAGAGCAAGTGGCTTTAACAGGCGATGCCTCAATTATTGAAGCGGCACCTAAGCGATGGCATTCTGTTTTTACTCATGAGGCTAAATTTAGTCAAAACTGGCAATTATCAATTAATGCTAATCGGGTGAGTGATAGCGAATATTTACGCGATTTTAGCTCGGGGCTAGAGGCATCAACACAAACTTATTTAGAAAGCGTGGCACATTTAAGCTATGCCGATCCAATTTGGAATATTGATCTTTTTGCCGAAAGTGATCAAAGTTTAATTGGGCAAGGTATTTACCGACTAATGCCAAGTTTAAGAATAAATGGCGACAAAGATACGGGCAGTTTTCGTTGGCAGGTTAATGGTGAATGGACTGAATTTGACCACCCCGACGCTACTGCCGTTATTGGCTCACGGCGTCATATTGCACCGAGTGTAAGCTATCAAATTGAAAATTCTTGGGGCAATATAACACCCAAGCTAAGCTATTGGTCTACCGAATACGAGCTTGAAAACCCAATACAAAATACCAACGAAAAATTTTCTCGTAATCTTGCGGTATTTAGCCTTGATGCAGGTATGACATTTGAAAAAGCGCTTAGCTGGAATAACCAGCAATATGTGCATTTATTAAGCCCAAGGTTGTTTTATGCTCACATTCCTTATGAGCAACAAAATAATATTCAACTGTTTGATACTCAGCTACCATTATTGAGTTTTCGGCAGCTCTGGCAAGAGAACCGATTTAGTGGCATTGATAGAGTGGGCGACACAAACCATCTTAGTATTGCGATTGAAAACCAGTTTATAAACAATAAAACAGCCAAATCTTCTTTGCGCTTTGATTTAGGGCGTAAAGTGTATTTTGATGACAGGCAAATTGGATTAAATGCTGAACAATTAGAAACTAATGGTTCTAGTGCATGGATTGCTGGGCTTGATTGGCAAGTTTCTGATAGCCTGAGCGTGAAGAACTTTGTAGAATGGCAGTCGAGTAATTCAACAACTAATCAAGCTTACACCACAATAAAATTTGAACCTCAAGCCAATCATATTGTCAATTTAACTCATCGTTACCGTGATCAAGGGGTTAATCAAGTTCAAGAGAGTGATTTTTCCTTTGCCTGGCCTATTAATGCAGAGTGGCGTTTAGTTGGAAGATGGTATAATGACGATTCGCGAAAGCAAATTATAGAGTCGTTGGCGGGTATTGAATATGAGTCTTGTTGTTGGGCAATGCGAATAGTGGCGCAAAAGTATTTGAATACCCAGCTCGACAGTAATGGTTTTCCCATTACAAATATCAGCGATGAATATACCAGTGGCATTCACGTTCAGTTCGTTTTTAAAGGGTTGGGCAGCGCGGGTAAAAGCGGGTTGGGAAATGTATTGGAAAGCGGTATTAATGGTTACCGCGACTCGCTAGAAAATTGAGTTGAAACAAGCAGCTTGAAGTAGAGCGGATATCATATTTGGATATGTTGATTATTGGTAATTGGAATTATCAGTAATTAGAATTAATTATAGTATTGGAATTAATTGAAAAATGAAGAAAACTTTAAAATCTTTTGGTGTATTTGTATTGTTAACCAGCACTTGGATAAGCCATGCAGCAGACTCTCAGCTGATTGACCGTGTGGTGGCCTTGGTTGATGAAGATGTGGTTTTAGCCAGTGAATTGGTGAGAAGAACTAATCAAGTTATAGATCAATTATCAACCAGAAAACAATCGGTTCCTCCTGTTGATAAGCTAAAAGAACAAGTGCTCGACCGTTTAGTGATTGAGTCTTTACAGGTACAGATGGCTAAGCGAGTTGGGGTTAGAATTAGTGATGCTGAGCTTGATGCAACCCTAGGAATGATAGCTAACCAGAATAAAGTATCACCTGAGCAGTTTCAAAAAAACACCGAGGCTGGTGGCACGCCTTGGGCAGTTTTTAGAGAAGATGTAAGACGTGAAATTATGATCTCTCGTGTGTCAAACGGTGCAGTTTCAAGACGCATTAAAGTGAGTGATAAAGAGGTTGATAATTTAATTACTCAAATTGAGTCACAAGGTGCTAACCAAGCGCAGTATTCTATTGGTCATATTTTATTGCCGCTACCCGAAGGTGCTTCACCAGAGGAAATTAATGAAGTACGAACTTTAGCCGAGCGACTCATTACTGAGCTGCGAGATGGAGCTAATTTTGAGCAAATTGCCATTGCTAATTCTAAAGGGCAAAACGCATTACAAGGTGGTGATTTAGGATTTCGCTCTTTATCACAGTTGCCGACATTATTTTCATCCAATGTAAAAAATATGCAAGCAGGTGATATTTCAGAGCCACTAAGAAGTGGCAGTGGTTTACATATTTTAAAGGTTAAAGAGGTAAAGGGCGGATTTGAAAAACATAGTGTTATGCAAACGCACGTGCGCCATATTTTAATTACCCCAAATGCTATTCTTGATGATAAAGCAGCGTTAGATAAAGCTAATTTAGTGCGTCAACGTATTTTAGATGGTGAAAAGTTTGATGAGCTAGCCATTGAGTTTTCTGATGATAAAGGCTCAGGCTCTATTGGTGGGGACTTAAAATGGTCCGATCCAGGGACTTTTGTTGCACCATTTAATGAAGCAATGGATGCATTGGCAATTGGCGAGATTAGCCAGCCAGTAAAAACTGAATTTGGCTACCATATCATTGAAGTATTGGGCAGGCGCGACCAAGACCAAACCGAAGAAAAGAAGCGCGAAAATGCTTATCGTATGCTTCATAACCGAAAGTTTGAAGAAGAAAGGCAACTTTGGGTTCAAGAAATGAAAGAACAGGCGTATATTAAAATTATCGACGACAAATAGATTGTTTTAATTACATCATAAGTTTTTAATTATGCAGCAAGTTCAAAATTTGCTCCCTCGAATTGTTTTAACTATGGGGGAGCCTGCGGGAATTGGGCCTGAACTATTAGTCCGTATTGCCAGCTTATCCTTCAACGCGCAAATTATTGTTTTAGCCGATAGCCAGTTATTAAAAGCAGTTGCCCATAAGCTGGGTGTTGCACTAACTTTATCTCATATTGATTGGCAGTCTCAGCCCAAACTTCACCAGCCTAATCATTTATGGATAGAAGAGCATTCTTGCATTGAAACAGTTGTGACAGGCCAGCTAAATACCGCCAATGCACAAGTTGCACTTAACATATTGCAACGAGCCAGTGATTTGGCGCTTGATGGTAAGGCTCAGGCGATTGTAACAGCGCCAGTGCATAAGGCTAACTTAAATCAAGTTGATCCCTTGTTTTTAGGTCATACTGAGTATTTAGCCAAAAGAGCCAAGGTTGATCAGGTTGTGATGATGCTAGCCACTCGTGATCTTAAGGTGGCACTAGCAACAACCCATTTGCCATTAGCACAAGTGCCGCAAGCCATATCACAAGAAAAATTGGCGACAACGATTAAAATCATTAACCAAAGCTTTGCTCATACAAAGCAGCCAATTAAAATTGCCGTTAGCGGATTAAATCCACATGCTGGTGAGGATGGCATTTTAGGTAATGAAGAGGTTACTACCATTACTCCCGTTATTAAAGCGCTTCAAGCTCAGAAAATTAATGTGAATGGACCTTTCCCAGCAGATACCTTATTTACCCCGCAAAATAGGAAAAACTTTGATGTATTTTTAGCTATGTATCATGATCAAGGTTTGCCAGTGATCAAAGCATTAGGTTTTGGCGAATGTGTTAATGTGACTTTAGGTTTGCCTTATGTTCGCACCTCTGTTGATCATGGTACTGCGCTTGATATTGCTGCGGATTTTTCAGCATCAAACGAAAGCCTTGCTTTTGCGCTAAACTATGCGATTGAATTGGTGCAAGGATAAAATAAAACATGAAAGTATTTAACCCCAATCAGCATCAGGCAAAAAAACGCTTTGGGCAAAATTTTTTAACCGATCAGGGGATCATTGAGCGTATTGTTAGGTCAATTCAGCCAAAGCAAGGGCAAAATATTTTAGAGATAGGTCCAGGACTAGGCGCATTAACTCGATTAACTTTGCCTGCGGTAAAACAGATGACGGTTATTGAGCTTGATAGAGATGTTATTCCAAAGCTTCAGTTTAATTGTGATGGTTTAGGAAAGCTGACTATTGTTCAGCAAGATGCACTAAAAACTAACTTCGCTGAATACGCTAAAGAAAAGTCTTTAAGAGTGATAGGTAATTTACCCTATAATATTTCGACACCTATTTTATTTCATTTATTTAGTCATCTTTCTGCTATTGATGATATGCATTTTATGCTGCAAAAAGAAGTGGTTGATCGCATTGTTGCGACACCAGGTAGTAAGGCGTATGGTAGGCTTACGGTAATGACAAGCTATTTTTGCGATTCACAAAACTTATTTTTAGTGCCGCCAACAGCCTTTTCTCCGCCTCCTAAAGTTGATTCAGCTATTGTTCGTTTAACCCCAAAATCTCAGCAACTTAAATTAAATGATTATCAGCTATTTGCTACTATGGTTACCGAAGCTTTTAATATGCGCCGTAAAACAGTGCGCAACGTATGGAGAAAACGCTTAGATAGTGAAGCGTTAGCAAAAATTGGTATAGATGCAAAGTTAAGACCTGAAAATCTCACCTTAGAAAACTTTGTTGATGCGGCTAATTATGTTTTTGAGCAAAGCGCTTAACTACCTAGTTCGATCAGGACTTTGAAAAAGGGTATAATAACAAATTACTTTTTTATACAAATTAATGCGTAAACGTTACTATGCAAAACACAAAAACTTACCCACCTGTATGGTATAGCAAGCTGTTAATTCAGTTATTTAGAGCATTTGTAAAAAAAGCTTTGCCGCCAAGCTGGTTTTGCCGAGAAATTCCTGCTGAAAATAAACGTGCTGCTAAAACAGGAAAGCTGCAATTAGAAATTGTTAGTCACTGTTGGCAATATAGTAATATGCTGACCTATCAGCTTAGCTCCTTTGTTAATAACCCACCTCAAAACACCGATTTAACTGTTACTGTTTTTTATGCAGAGGAAGATGTTGATACCAAAGCAACACTCGATTTTTTTGCTGAAAAAAATATCGAAAATATCACTTGGAATTGGCAACCACTTTCAAAACCAAAACTATTTAGGCGCGCTATTGGCAGAAATATGGCGGCGTTAGCAACCAAAGCCGATTGGGTGTGGTATACCGATTGCGACATTATTTTTCACCAAAACTGCATTGACTCTTTAACTGAGTCTTTGCAAGGCAAGCAGGGCTCACTTTATTATCCTCGTCAAGAGCGAACAACACCAATGCTTAAAGAGTCTGATCCTATGCTTAGAAAAGGGCGCAAGCCGCAATTGGTTGACATTGATGCCGAAGAGTTTAGTTTGCACTCTCGTGATAAAGCCAAAGGAGCCTTTCAAATAGTGCATGGCGATATTGCAAGAGCCATTGGTTACTGCGATAAAATGCGAGCGTTTCAAACCCAAGTTGAGCATTGGAGCAAAACTTATGAAGATACCGCCTTCCGCTGGTTATTAAAAACTCGCGGTACACCAATTGACGTTGAAGGTGTTTATCAAATTAGGCATGTGGTTAAAGGGCGTTATAAAAAAGATAGCAGTATTTCTCGTATTCGCAGTAAGATCAGAAGAATTCAAGAGTAAGCAATTGGCTTTTTATGGATAAGTTTCGATGACATTAACTAAAGCTTTTACTATTAAATATTGAAAATTATACTTGGTTCACTACAGCACGAATGAAATACTCAGCTAAAAATATTCAACAAAATAAACCTATCAATACGTTTAGGCATTTGCATATTGTTGCTTGCTCGCCTAGAACAGGAACAACATTACTCCATGAAGTTATGATAACTTGTTTTAAGGTAGATAAACATTATGAGCACGAAACACGTTTTAATCTTGTTTCGGGCAAAAAGGGTGAATTGGTTGTTACCAAACGTCCCAAAGATACAATGTATATGCCCAAGTTATTGAATGATGATCCTGAGCTTTTCGTCATTTATTTAATGAGAGATCCAAGAGATACTATTTGCAGCCGACATAGTAAAAGAAAGAGTATTTTTTACTCAAATATTCGTCTCTGGAGACAAATGCATGATTATGCTCAGCAAATGTCTGGACATGAAAGGTTTCTTCAAGTTCGCTACGAAGACTTTGTGAGTAATCCTGATGCGGTACAAAAAAACATTATGGATAAATTTCCTTGGTTAGAAAAAACACATGAATTTTCTGATTACCATAAGCACGCCAAAGTTTCGCAAAAATCAATGGCTGCTTTAAATAGCGTGAGACCCATTGCACCAACAAGTGTGGGTGTTTGGAAACAGAATCTATCTCGTATTAAAGGTCAGCAGATGATCCATGGATCTTTAACACCTGACTTGATTGCTTGCGAGTATGAAACATCAAATGAATGGGAGAAAACCTTGGAGAATATACAGCCTGATATTAACCCGAGTTTATATCCTGAAAAATTAAGTTTTGGAAAACGTATACTCCAAGCGGTAGATAGCTATCGAAAAATTGCGAAATATCGACGAAACCGTAAAAAAGTTAAATAAAAGCATTTAGTTAGCTGAGTTTTCGACAGCAAAATGTTGTTGGGAAAAAGCGTAAATACTTAAAAGGCAGTAAAAAACGTCTTAAAAAAGTTTGTATTTGTTCAGGTTAAATTAATCTATATTCAGCTAATATTATTTTACCTCGCAAAAAAGTAATGCTGGAATAATATGAAACAACTACTTAACACTCGCACAATTAGCTTATCTCTTGCGCCAATCTTATTATTGATAACCGCTTGTTCTTCGCATTATTCAGTATCTAGCCATTCCCATCGCCATCATCGTAGTCATGTTTCAGTGGGGGTTCATGGTCATGGTGGAGGAGAAGTATTAGGCGCATTGATTGTTGGTGGAATTATTGGTCATGCACTGAGTGAAGCGAGTGAAAATAAAAGTCATGATCACAATAGCGTGAATGATGATGAGTTGGTAAATGGTTATACTGTTGATAAAGCTGATAACCAAAATAGTAATCAAGTGCTTCCAGAGAAAAATGCAGAGCAAAATCGCTTTTATCAACTAGGGCAAGATGGCAATTGTTATTTGATGGAAAAAGAGGGTGATGAAGTGAACATTGTATCGGCTGTGCCCCAGTTTTCTTGTTAAGTATTATGCCTGCTCTTTTTCAAGATCTTATTTTTAGCTTACCGACTTAGTTAAACTCTTACCTTGAAGAATATAGGGAATAATTAATGCGGGGCTAAGTAGATCTGCTTTAATAATTGTATTGCATTTTCCTCACTAAGCGGATCAGAATAAAGGTAGCCTTGCAATAGTTGTACATCTAACGATTGTAAAAAATCTACTTGTTGCTGAGTTTCTATTCCTTTTGCAGCAACAATAATATTAAACGCTTGGCAAACGGCATGTATAGACTGCATGATCGTATGAGCCTTATGATCTTTGCCAATATTCCTGATTAACTCGCGATCATATTTAATCGCATGAATAGGTAGCGTTTTTAAATTAGCCAAAGAAAGTGAACCTAAGCCATAGTTGTCAATGGTTACCTTGAAGTTGTTTTGTGCTAGTTTGTTAATGAGTTGCTCAGTGAGCAGTGCATTGGTATCAAAATCACTTTCATTAATTTCAATATGAACATTATCTGCTTTTAGTTGATTCGCTTTTATAGACTGTAATAAACACTCAACAGTTTGATCAACATTAATTCCTTTAGCAGATAGGTTAATGGCAAACTGAGTTTTTAAGTTTTGCTTTTTCCAATGAGCCATTTTGTCGAGAGATTGAGATATCAACCAGCGGGTCATTTTTTCTATAGCGGTAGACTGTGAAGCCAGTGCTATAAATTGTGAAGGGTAAATAATTTGTCCGTCATCATTTCTCCAGCGTATAAGCACTTCAAACCCCATTATTTGATTGTTATCAATAGATATTTTAGGTTGATAAACAAGAAATAACTGGTTATTACTAATTGCTAAATCAATGGCGTTTTTCATGCGAACTTTTTCATCAGCTAAACGCTGAATTTTTTGATTTTGATAATAGACTCTCTCGTAAGGAAGGCTAATGTTTTTAGCAAGATCTATAGCGTCATTAACTAATTTATACTTGTTCATGTTTTTATCAGTATAAATGGTTGCCGCCACTTTTTGTGTTGTATTGATGTTAGGGTTTAGTTGAATTAGCTGACTAAAAATAAACGCTCTTAATTTTTCGTTATAAAAAATTAACTCATGAATATCAAGTGATGATTCAAAAATGGCTAATATCGTTTGATTTTGTAAGTTAAGTTGAATGTATTTGAATTTTTCATGGCGAGAAACTGCTAGTGTAAGTTCTCTAAATTGGTTGATTGTTAAGGGTGATAAATTTGTTTGATTTAATGCTTTATGAGAAAAGCTCTCTTTGTTTGCATTGCTATTTGCGGATAAATGAAAAGCCATTGCAATCACTTTGCTCTGATGTGCGTTTGCACGTACCATTGCGGCTTCAATAAATTTTTCCTGCAAAATTAAATTGTTATCGCTAGAGTAAGTAGTTTGTTGTGCATGAGGATGGATGTCGGTAATGATAATTGAATACTGATAGTGTTGATGTTCATTAAGATAATAGTTAATTGTTGCTACCGCATCTAGCTCAATATTATCACTGGTAAATAATGAAATATTTTGACGATAAAAAGCTTGTTTTTTCATTGCTTTCTTTATCTGTGATAACTGTAAATTAGGTACTATTTTTTTTGAAATTAATATTAAATTACGATCTAAAATTTTTGATGCACAAATGCCCGTTTCTTCAGTGAAAGCAGGATTGACTGAAACAACATTAAGTTTTTGATCGGCAATTACAATAATATCTTTTGTGTTGTTAATAACATTTTTATACAGCTGCAAATTATGCTCTTGTTTTTTCTCTTGAGAAATATTTAGCCACACACCTGTTGCTGAGCTAGGTATGTTTTGCTGGTTTTGAGTAATAACGGTGCCAACAACTTTTGTCCAAACCCAGCTGTTATTTATTTTAATTCGATAAGTTTCTTCATATTGAGTTGCAGTAGTTTTTAAAAAACTAAACCATGCTCTTTTAACTCGTTTTCTATCGTCGGAATGAATAAGAGATAAATATTCTGCTAGCTCGAACACAAGTTTTTGATTGTTGTTATGCATTATGGTTAGGGTGGACTTCATGATGTCTTCACCATATATGTCCCATGTCCATAACCCTCTGTCTTCTCCATTTAAAGCAGCGCTAAGATTGTTATAGTTAGATTGTAATAACTTGGTTTTTTTATCTTGTTTTTTATGCCTGTAAATTAGTAGGGATATAACAATGAATGCAGCCAATAACAAAGCAAAAAACAAACCTCTTTCAATATTTTGAGATAGCCCAAGAGAAGGCTTAACAAAAAAATTAATGCTAGTTGTTTTAGAATAAGTTTGTAAAGATTCGGAATAGACTCTAATTTTTAGCTGGTAATTTCCCCCTTTAAGCTGAGAAAAAACTATTTGGTTATTTTTTGTCATTTGTGGAGTGGTTTTATTATTGCCTTCTAGCCAGTATTCAAACTTACCATTGTAAGGTTTAAGGTAATTCAGTGTGGACAGGCTAAATTCAATAAAATTTTCTTCAGCGGGAATAGTTAAATTTCTGTCATTCCAGCTAATTGCGTTGGCCGATAACAACTTGTTTTTTATTCTAACCGAAGTGACATAAGGGGCTGGTGGTTTGTTGAATCTATTAAAATCGCTGGGGATTATTCTGGTTATGTCGGTGGTTCCACCAAATAAAATTTGTCCTTTACTGTCTTTTAAATAAGCACCTTCGTTAAACTCACTATTTGGTAATCCGTCATAATAGTCATATTGTGTGTAAGTAAAATCATTAGTATTTATTTTGGCTATACCATTATGTGTACTAGACCATAAATGGTCGCCATCTGGTATTAGTGAGTAAATAATGTTATCTATAAAGCCATCTTTATTTGAGTAGTGTTTTATAATTTTTGGCAAGTTTTGAGAAATATCAACAGCATAAATTCCGTTACCACTAAATGACACCCAAAGTGTTTTATCTTTTATATGAAAATCAGAAAGGTAACTATCATCCTTTAAGGTTTTTTGGGGAAGCTCAAAAACAACTTTTTTTTGTTGATTGAATAGATTAAATGAAATCAACTTATTAGCAAAGCCTAGCCATATTACATTATTTTTATAATAAATAAATGTTGCTAGTTCAGTTTTGTTTGCCGGCATTAAAGCATTATCGTAGCTAAAGCTTTTAGTTTTTGGGTTAAATTTCATAACCCCAATACTAGTGGCTAACCATATTGAGTGATTTGTTGTTTGCGCAATAGTATAGATAAACAGGGGTTTATTATTTTTAGTGTTTGGGGGGTTAAATATCTGATAGGTATTATTTTCTATATGATATTCGATTAATCCTGCTGCGGTTGCAAGCCATAACGTATTTTGCTGTTGTACAATATCAAATATACGATATTGATTTATTCTTTTTTCATCAGGTAATATTTGCGCTTTAGTTTCTGGATAAACGCGATTAAAAGAATTATTAGATTGATTTAAATAAAACAATCCATTATTACTACCTACCCAAAAGTTGCCGTTAGGATCTTCTTCAATTGACCAAACCATATCTGGGTGTTCGTTTTTATTGATATGGCTTAATAGCGATTTAAAGCGAATGCTTTTAGGTTCCCAAACAAAAGCACCACGGCTGTTTGTGCCTATCCACAATTTTTGGTTTTTATCGACAAATAAAGAGCGAATATGATAGCTCGCATACTTGGGAAACATGTTAGAGAATATAAATAGCAGCTTATAGCTTTGTGTTTTTAAGTCGAGCTGATAGAGGTGATCGTCTATAGCAAAAAGGTATTTGTCATTGTTAGAAATAATGGTGTGAATGGAGCTGTTGCTACTGTATAACGATTTTGCTGTTAATGAAATGCTGTTTTTGTCATTTATGCTTGCTGTATCAAAAAGATAGATATTACCTTCGCTTAATGTTAGAAGCTTGTTTTCAGGAGTAACTAAAATATTTTTAAAGGCAAGGTTATCGTCCAAATTATTTAGTTTGATCTGAGATATAGTATCATCATTAGGATCAAACCGATAAAGCCCCTTGGATGTTGTTAACCAAAAATAACCATCAACCTCAGAAACCCCTTTGATAAAAGCTTTATTTTTTTGTAACAGTTGAGAAGCTGGATTTACCGATAGATCATCATCTGTTTCGTTTAATAAAAAAATACCTTGTGAACAAATTAACCAGTGTTGGCCAGGTGAATGTTCAATAATATCTACAACATGGTTGGCTTTTATTGCATTTGGGTAAATAGACGGGATCTTATAATTAGTAACAGAGGATAAATCACGGTTTAATTTTGTGAGCTTTCGTATAGTTGAAACCCAATAATTATTTTGACTATCTTGTTTAACAAAATATACATCGGCATTTTCGAGTTGGCTTTCAGGTATATTGAGGCTTTCTACGGTTTCACCATTTAAACGGTTAAGTCCATTATTGGTAGAAAGCCAAATAAGCTGATCTTTATCTTGGTAAATATGATTAATAGTATTTTGATTGAGTCCATTAATTGTGGTGTATTGTCTGAAACCTGTTTGCTTAATTAGGCTATCATCTGCATTTATCGGCGCAGAAAAAAACAGATAGCTGAAAATAATAAATAGTAAAAACCGTTGCAAAATTTGATCTCTTATTATTCTTAAGTTAGTTAGGGATTGTTCCACTTTAAGATTTTATTTTTAACGTTTAGCCAAAAAGCTTGAACAAAACCTAGCTTGGTGAATCATGCATCTTGAAGCAAGAACGGGTATAAAAGAATACCTTAAATTGTAGTAAATATCCGTAAGGTGAGTAAAATACATACAAATTTTCTTTTCATCATATACCCGTTCTACTTCAAGATGCTTGTTTCAGTGCTCATCCAAAAAGTTTGAACAAGGCGCAGCTTGCAGGAAATGGCAAGCCCTTTTCAAAAGCTGTAACGCAGTGCAAGTTTTTTGGCTGAGCACCCGAAGGGCAAGGCAGTAAGCTAACCTCTTTTTCGTTATCAATGCTTGAATTAGAATGACTAATCCTGCGCATTAATGCCTCAAATAGGCTGGCTTACTGACTTGCTGAAACATGCATCTTGATGTAGAACGGGTATAAAATAATCCATAAGTTTTAATATTAGGGGTTGTTATTAGCTCAGGCTTTCGATAGAATGCCGTCCACGTTGATGCGGGGTGGAGCAGCCTGGTAGCTCGTCGGGCTCATAACCCGAAGGTCGTTGGTTCGAATCCAGCCCCCGCTACCAAATTACCAAAACTAAAAAGCCCCTTTATGGGGCTTTTTAGTAACTTAAGATTAACAATTGTGGGTTTAAATTGTTAATTTAGAAATTGCTTTTAGGCAGTTTTTGACATTGAACATAAGGTACCGTTCAGTTTGAATGGTTTCTAGCAGTATGATGAAATGGGCCTTATGAGCCCATTTTTTGTTTGTGAAATAAGCAAAACTGTTTGCGAAATAAATAAAACTGATGCTGCTAAAAAGGTTAATGTCCAATAAAACAGTGGTAAGAGTTAAGTATTAAGGTTTTTAAAATGGCAAAAATTGATCAATTAACACAAATGTTACAACCTGCTGCCGAGGCATTAGGTTATGAGTTTTTAGGTGTTGAATATATTGCCCAAGGTAAACATTCAATCTTAAGAATTTATATTGATCATGAAAACGGTATTAATGTGGATGATTGTGCTAGTGTCAGTCATCAGGTTAGCGGTATTTTAGAGGTTGAAGATCCTATTGCTAGTCAGTATACCTTAGAGGTTTCATCTCCGGGTTTAGATAGACCATTATTTACTCTTGCTCATTTTGAACAAGTTGTTGGTAAAACCATAGAAATGCGCTGTCATGTTGGGGTAAATGGTAGAAGAAAATTTAAAGGTGAGTTGCTTTTAGTCGAGAATGAGCAACTGACAGTAAAAGTTGATAATATAGACTACACCGTTGATGTTAGTGATGTCGATAAAGCAAATCTGGTTGCTGAGTTTTAATCATTATTTAAAAGCTATGTAGTAAGTGTTGAGTATTATTCTGCACAAATGGGTTGCCCAGTAACAGGGGTAACTAAATTGTAAATAGATGAAAAGTTTTTTGTTTTGAGGCTAGTTGGGTTATGAGTAACAAAGAAATTTTATTAGTTGTTGATGCGGTGTCTAATGAAAAAGATGTAGACGCAGACATTATATTTCAAGCACTAGAAGTGGCAATTGCAACTGCAACTAAGAAAAAACACGGCATGGATATTGACGTTCGCGTGGCGATTGATCGTGCGACTGGTGATTATGATACTTTCCGCCGTTGGCAGGTGGTTTCTTTAGAAGGTGATGAGTTAATCGAAAACCCACTATCTGAGATTACGCTAGAAGCTGCTCAAGTCGATGCGCCTGAAATTAAAGCAGGTGAATATATTGAAGAGCAAATCGAGTCAATTGCCTTTGGCCGTATTGCCGCGCAAACCGCTAAACAAGTTATTGTACAAAAAGTAAGAGAAGCCGAACGTGCCAAGGTTATTGAAGCGTTTGAGTCTCGCGTTGGCGAGTTAATTACAGGTGTGGTAAAAAAGACCAACCGTGATTCAATTATTTTAGATTTAGGCAATAATGCCGAAGCCATCATTCCTAAAGAAGAAATGATGCCGCGCGAAGCGGTAAGAGCGGGTGATCGCATTCGTGGTTTACTTTATGCGATAAAGCCAGAAGTTCGAGGGCCGCAGCTTTTTATTAGCCGAGCTAATTCTGATATGTTGATTGAGCTGTTCCGCATTGAAGTGCCAGAAATTGCAGAAGAAGTCATTGAGCTTAAAGCCGCTGCGCGCGATCCGGGTTCAAGAGCAAAAATTGCGGTAAAAACAAACGACAAACGCATTGATCCTGTGGGTGCTTGTGTTGGTATGCGAGGCTCAAGAGTACAAGCGGTATCGGGTGAACTAGCTGGTGAGCGAATTGACATTGTATTGTTCGATGATAATCCTGCTCAATTTGTGATAAACGCAATGGCACCTGCCGAAGTTGCTTCAATTATTGTTGACGAAGACAAAAACACCATGGACATTGCCGTAGCCGAAGATCAGCTAGCTCAAGCGATTGGTCGTAGTGGTCAAAACGTGCGTTTAGCAAGCCAACTGACTGGCTGGACGCTTAATGTAATGACCCTTGATGAAGCCGAAGCCAAAAGTAAAGAAGAAAACCAAGGGCTTATTGAACTATTTATTAAAGAACTAGACGTTGATGAAGAGCTGGCCGAAGTATTAGCGCAAGAAGGATTTACCTCTATTGAAGAAGTAGCCTATGTGCCGCAATCAGAAATGCTTGATATTGAAGGCTTCGACGAAGATTTAGTAGAAGCATTAAAGGCTCGTGCAAAAGATGCCTTATTAACTAAAGCTATTGCATCGGAAGAAAAGTTAGAAGGATCAGAACCTGCGGAAGATTTATTAAATATGGAAGGTATGGATCGTCACTTAGCGTTTGTACTTGCCAGCCGTGGCGTGATTACCATGGAAGACTTAGCAGAGCAATCAGTTGATGAACTTGTTGATATTGAAGAATTAAACGAAGAGCGTGCCGCCGAGCTTATTATGACTGCTCGCGCACCTTGGTTTGCAGAATAGTTAAATTTGTCATTAACCAAGCCTTCGTTTTTAAAAAGAAATACAGTCAAAGCACTGGGAGAAAAATATGTCTGACGTAACAGTTGAAAAACTAGGAGAGATTGTTGGTACACCAACCGACAAGCTGTTAGACCAAATGAAAGACGCTGGAATTGAAGTCAGTGGACCTAAAGATATTGTGTCTGACGAGCAAAAACAGGTTCTTTTAAATCATTTAAAGAAAAGCCACGGTGAAAGTACCAGTGGCTCTGCGGCACCTAAAAAAATCACCCTTAAAAGAACCACTAAAAGTTCTTTAAAGCTTTCTAGTTCTGGGGGTAAAGCTAAAACGGTTAATGTTGAAGTTCGTAAAAAACGCACTTACGTTAAGCGACCTGAAAACGAAGAAGTAGGAACAGAAGAAGCGCAAAATATTGAAGAGCCAAAAGCTGTTCAAGAAGAAATGGTTGAAGTGCCATCTGAACCTACACCAGAAGAAGTGCAAAAAGCGGCAGAAGAAGCTGCAATAGAGGCAAGAAAAGCAGCCGAAGCCGCAGCAATTGCGGCCGCCGAAGCCGAAGCCAGAGCACAAGCCGAAGTTATAGCACTTGCCGAAGCGGAAAAAATTACTCAGGCGAAAAAAGAAGCCGAAGAAGCAGCCGCTAAAGCGGCAGCGGCAAAAGTTGCGGCTGAATCAGCCGAACAAAAACGTAACGCTCCAGCCAAAAAATTTACTGGGCGTAATACTGCTCCTGGAACAACTGAAACTACAGAAGCAACACCCGAAAAACGTAAGCGTCGTAAAAAGAAGAAAAAAGGACGTGATGATCGTGAGTCGAATGTGGCGGATATGTTGTCTGAATTTAAACGCCCAGTTCATCGCAAATTTAATGAAGAAAAAACACTTGCCGATGAGCGCAAACCAATGGTAGCACCAAAATCAATGAAACATGGATTTAAAAAGCCAACCGAAGCTGTTGCTAAACAACCTGTGGCTATTCCAGAAGCAATTACTGTTGGCGATTTAGCGCAAAAAATGTCCGTTAAAGCCACCGAGGTTATTAAAACCATGATGGGGCTAGGTACTATGGCAACCATTAATCAAACCATTGACCAAGAAACCGCGCAACTAGTTGCCGAAGAAATGGGCTATGAGGTTCAGTTGCTAGCAGATAATGCGGCGGAGATAGAGCTATTAGAAGCCAGCGAGAATGTAGGTGATGAAGTTACAAGAGCGCCAGTGGTTACCATTATGGGGCACGTTGATCACGGTAAAACATCGCTACTTGACTACATTCGTGAAAGTAAAGTAGCCGATGGTGAAGCGGGCGGCATTACTCAACATATTGGTGCTTATCATGTTGATACTGATCGCGGCATGATTACTTTCTTGGATACGCCAGGACATGCGGCGTTTACCCAAATGCGTGCGCGTGGTGCTAACGCTACCGATATTGTTGTTTTGGTTGTTGCGGCTGATGATGGTGTTATGCCACAAACTGTTGAAGCTATTCAACATGCCAAAGCGGCCGGTGTACAACTGATTATTGCAGTTAATAAAATTGATAAAGAAGATGCTGACCCTGATAGAGTTAAAAATGAGCTTTCTCAGCACGATGTGATCCCAGAAGACTGGGGCGGTGATACCCCATTTATGCACGTATCGGCTAAAACCGGTGAGGGTGTTGAAGAGCTGCTCGAAAATATTTCTATTGTTGCCGAGCTACAAGAGCTTAAAGCCATTAATAGTGGTCCTGCTAAAGGGATTGTTATTGAAGCGCGCTTAGACAAAGGTCGCGGTGTGGTTGCTTCGGTATTAGTACAATCAGGTGAACTTAAAGTTGGCGATATTTTACTTGCTGGATTCCATTATGGTCGCGTAAGAGCGCTTAATGATGAAAACGGCAAACCAACTAAAATAGCTGGACCTTCTATTCCAGTTGAAGTGCTTGGTTTATCGGGTGTGCCAGAGGCGGGTGATGAAATTTCAGTTGTAGCCGATGAGCGTAAAGCGCGTGAAGTGGCTAACTTCCGTCAAGGTAAGTATAAAGAGCTACAAATGGCTAAACAGCAAAAAGCCAAGCTTGAAAACATGTTCTCTAATATGGGAAGCGATGAAAAACTAGCACTTAATGTGATTGTGAAGTCTGACGTACAAGGTTCTAGCGAAGCGTTACGCGGCTCATTAATGGAGCTGGCTACCGATGAAATTCAAGTGAATGTTATATCATCGGCGGTGGGTGCTATTACCGAAACCGACATTACATTAGCTTCGGCATCAAATGCCATTGTGGTTGGTTTTAACGTGCGTGCCGATGCGTCTGCGCGTAAAGCCGTTGATAGAGAAGGGGTTGATCTTCGTTACTATAGCGTTATTTATGATGTTATCGAAGAAGTAAAAGCCGCCATGTCTGGTATGTTATCACCTGAGAAGAAACAAGAAATCATTGGTCTTGCAGAAGTACGTGATGTATTTAAGTCACCGAAATTGGGTGCAATTGCTGGCTGTATGGTTATTGAAGGTATTGTTAAGCGTAACAACCCTATCCGTGTTCTGCGTGATAATGTGGTGATTTATGAAGGTGAGTTAGAATCATTACGCCGCTTTAAAGACGATGCTAATGAAGTTCGTAATGGCATGGAATGTGGTATTGGGGTTAAAAACTACAATGATGTAAAAGTCGGCGATCAAATTGAGGTCTTCGAGATTATTGAAGTGGCACGCACGCTTTAAACTATAGCGTATGCCAAATCATTTAAAGACAGGCTTTAGCCTGTCTTTGTGTTTATATAGAACTCGCAGCTGTATGATTGACAGCTTTGAGTTAAGAAATTAAAGAGCTTATATTATGGCTAGAGAATTTAATCGTACCGACCGTGTTGCCGAGCAGCTGCAACGCGAGTTGGCACAAATTATCCAATTAGAAATTAAAGATCCACGGGTAGGTATGGTAACTGTTTCGGCGGTTGAACTATCACGCGATCTTTATTATGCCACGGCCTTTGTTACCTTTTTAGGCATTGATGAAGACGAAAAAACAACCAAGCAAGCGCTTAATATACTTAATCAAGCCAGCGGATTTATTCGCAGTTTAATTGGTAAGCGTATGAAGTTAAGAGTGATCCCACAAGTGAAGTTTGAGTTTGATCGCTCAATTTCACGCGGTAGTGAACTTTCTGCGTTAATTAATAAAGCGCGTGAGAAAGATTCAGATACTGAGCAAAATAACGATTAGTCGATATATCTTGATTTTTTAGGTTTTCAAAATGGGTAGACGCAGAGCAAAAGGTCGCAAGGTTAACGGCATTTTATTATTAGATAAGCCGCAGGGCATAAGTTCTAATAAAGCCTTACAAGAAGTGAAACATCTATTTTTTGCCGCTAAAGCGGGTCATACTGGTGCGCTTGATCCACTAGCCACAGGAATGTTGCCAATCTGTTTTGGTGAAGCCACAAAGTTTTCACACTTTTTATTAAACTCTGATAAAGGCTATCGTGTAACAGCTAAATTAGGTGTTAGAACCGACAGTTGCGACTCCACAGGTGAAGTCACCGAAACCAAGCCCGTTAATGTGAGCAAAAAGCAATTGATGCAAGCATTAGATGCTTTTAGAGGCGATACTAAACAGATCCCATCAATGTTTTCTGCGCTTAAGCATAATGGTCAGCCGCTATATAAATTGGCCAGACAAGGCATTGAAATTGAGCGCGAAGCACGTGATATTACGGTTTATCATTTAGAGTTAATTAGTTTTGAAGATGACCTCGTTGAGCTTGATATTGAATGTAGTAAAGGCACTTATATTCGCAATATTGTGGATGATTTAGGTCAGCTGCTAGGTTGCGGCGCACATGTTACTCAGCTGCGAAGAATCTTTGTTGCCGACTATCCTGTTGATGAAATGATTACCATTGAACAGCTTAAACAAGAGCGAGAACAAGACTTAAGTTTAGATACGCATCTTATTCCTATGGATAGTCCTTTGTTAGACTATGAAGAAGCTATTTTAGATGAAGATAGCGCGCATTATTTTTGCCAAGGACAAGCGCTTAATTATCCTGATTTAGAAGAAGGTGAGGTAATTAGAGTTTATGATGAAAATGATCGCTTTTTAGGGGTTGCCGAAGTTAACGACGAGCTAATGCTAGCACCTAAGCGATTAGTGGTGTACTAATATGAAAGCCGTTTTTTTAGATCGAAGCACAATTGATCCTTCCATTAACTTAAGCCAAATTGCTAACTGTGTAGAAGAATATGTTGAACACGCTTTAACTTCTTCTAGTGAAGTATTAGAGCGGGTAAAAGGCTTTGATATTGTTATCACCAATAAAGTGGTTTTTGACCAAAGCTTATTGTCTCAACTTCCTCAATTAAAGCTGATTTGTATTGCCGCAACAGGTACAAACAATATTGATCTTAACGCGGCTAATAAAAACCAAATAACGGTTAAAAACGTATCGGGCTATTCTACGCATTCGGTTACTCAGCATGTTTTTACTTATTTGCTTAATGTAATGAGCAATGTTCCGGCTTACCTTAAAAATAACCAGCAAAACCCTTGGCAAAATAGTGAAAAATTTTGTCAAATTGATTTTCCCGTTAACGAGCTTTATGGCAAAAAGTTAGGCATTTTAGGCTTTGGTAATTTGGGACAATCCGTTGCCAAAATTGCTCAAGCGTTTGGTATGGAATTATTGATTTCGGAACGTCCTGATAGTCAAGGGCGTCCTGATAGTCAAACAATTAGAAACGGCAGAGTCAGCTTTGATCACATGCTAACTCATGCCGATGTGATCTCTTTACACTGCCCATTAACTCGCGATAATGAAAATTTATTTAATGCTAGTTGCTTTAATAAGGTTAAAACAGGAGTCATTTTTATTAATACTGCTAGAGGGCCAATTGTTAATTCACAAGCTTTAGCCGATGCACTAAAATCAGGAAAAGTCGCTCATGCAATCGTTGATGTTTTAGAGCAAGAGCCACCACCTAAAGACCATCCTTTAGTGCAAACTGATGTACCTAACTTAACACTAACCCATCATATTGCTTGGGGTAGCATGCAAGCGCAAAAAATACTGATTGATGGTGTAGTAAAAAATATTAAAGATTATTTTACTTCTATTGCATAAATTATTGCGCCATTAGTTAAAGCCAATACATTCTCTTGCCCTTTGACCACTTTGGCAAAAACACTATAGTTTCGGTCTAGGTGTAAATTTCTTGCGGTATTAATAAAAAATTGAGAAGTCCCTGTATCTTTGCCGGCAGTTGCCATAGCCACAGTAAAAGGCTCGTGATTAAGCAGACTTATTTCTTCACGAATGGTTTTATCGCTTGAGCCAGTTCCATCACCTATGGTATCGCCGCCTTGGGCGACAAAATTGCCAATTACGCGGCTAAAATAGTTATTATTAAACACTCCATTTTGCGCATTGTTAATAAAATGCCATGCGGTATAAGGCGCGTTGCCTAGCATTTTTATGGTAATGTCACCGATTGAGGTTTTAAGGATCGCGTATTTACCGACTGCCTGCTTTATAACGCTATATTCAGGTGAGGTTGCTATTGATTCTTTAGGAGGAGTCGTTTTACCAATTAATGTTTTAGCGTAATGACTTACCGAAGGGCTTGGATCTTGTGCCATTAACTTAAATACATTGGTAAAATTTTCGCTCTCTTTTTGTTTAAGTAATGCCATTAATTGAATTTTTACATAACTCGATGGATGTTTTAGTAATTTTAATACCCAGCTCATTTTATCTTTGGGTTGGCGCTTAATTAATCCGCGCATGGCCTCAACCACTAAAGTTTCTTTATCACTTTTTAATTTGCCTTTTAGCAAGCTTATTAAGTTAAATGAATTATTATCCGAGGTAGCCAAAACATTTAGTGCGGTTTGGGCAACAATAGGATTAGATGATGCTTGTAACTTACCCAGTTGAACCAATGACTGCGGAAACTTCATCATGTTTTTCATACCGCGAATGGCTTCAATTTGCTCACTAAGGCTTGCCTTATTTGATTGCTCAATTAACCAAGCTAAAAGCTCGCGATTATGTGTGCCGTCGTGTTGACTAATTTTGCTAATTAAACGAGTGAGATAAACGGTTGCTATAGAAGAAAGTTTACGGCGGGTTAATGGCAATATATTTTCTGCTTCAATAAGTTTGCCTACATTAGGAATTCTATCAATAAAAAAGCCAACTCTTGCTGCGTTTTCGTCACCTTTAGTGAATCGTTTGAGCAGTTTTTCAAAATCAATATCCTCAAAATTATCTTTAAGGCTCGAATTAAAAACTAATGCTGTGCCTAAGCCATGAAAAAGAGAAGCTTGAGCGGTGGGTGATTGCTCTTTTTCTAATTGCTCAAGCATTTTAGTCACCAAGTTATTTTGCCCAAGATTACCTAACCCTAAATAAATTTCATGTTTAACTAAATCACTAGTTTCAGTTTCAAGCTGTTTCCATAAATAATGTGCCGCTTCTTTGTTGGCAGATAAGCCTAATGCTAAAGCTGCGTGTTGACGAATTTTGGGATTAGTATGGTTAAGATATGGGCGGGCTTTTTCTATCGCTAATTTTCCGCCTACTCTGGCTATTCCTGTAAGGGCATGGATCATTAATGTTGGTTGGTTACTATTGAGCGCCTGAGTAAAAATAGGAGAATTTAAGTTTCTATTATCAACAAGTTGATAAATTTGCGCTATGATTTGAGCTTGATTGTTTACCGCTATATCCTCAGCAAGTGCAGACTTTGTGGCATGAGTAATACTGAGTAAACTACCAATAATTAATAGTTTTAAGCCGCGTGAAAACATAAGAACGTCCTTAATAATTCGATAAAGTTTCGAGTAATCGGTTTAAAAATTAATCTATCATTGTTGAGTAGAACAAAACAACAATCATTACTTTGTAATTTGCGATAAAATTAAAAAACAGATCAATTAAAACATTAAAACAGGTAAAAAGTTAATGGCACAATATATTTATTCCATGAATCGGGTGAGTAAAATAGTCCCGCCGCAAAAAACTATCTTAAAAAATATTTCATTAAGCTTTTTTCCTGGCGCAAAAATTGGTGTGCTTGGTTTAAATGGGGCAGGTAAATCAACATTGTTAAGAATTATGGCGGGGGTTGATACCGATATCGAAGGCGAGGCCATTCCGCTTAAAGGCATTAATATTGGCTACTTACCGCAAGAGCCTCAGCTTGATGAATCGCTAGATGTTCGCGGTAATGTTGAGCAAGGTGTTGCCGAAATGAAAGCCATATTAAAACGCTTTGATGAAGTGAGTAATGCTTTTGCCGATCCCGATGCTGACTTTGATGCCTTATTAAAAGAACAAGCTGAACTACAAGATAAAATTGATGCCGCAGGTGGATGGGAACTCGATAGAACCTTAGATAAAGCCGCCGAAGCGCTGCGACTGCCACCTTGGGATGCTAATGTTGAGCATTTATCGGGGGGTGAAAAGCGCCGTGTTGCCTTATGCAAGTTATTGTTATCTAAACCCGATATGTTATTACTGGATGAGCCTACTAACCATTTAGATGCTGAATCTGTGGCATGGCTAGAGCGGTTTTTACAAGACTTTAAAGGAACGGTTGTGGCAATCACCCATGATCGCTACTTCTTAGATAATGTGGCGGGTTGGATCTTAGAGCTTGATAGAGGTGAGGGCATTCCTTGGGAAGGCAATTATTCATCGTGGCTTGAGCAAAAAGAAAAGCGTTTAGAAATTGAAGAAAAACGCGAAACCGCGCGAATTAAATCCATGAAAGAAGAGCTAGAATGGGTGCGCTCTAACCCCAAAGGCAGACAAGCTAAAAGCAAAGCCAGAATGGCACGTTTTGACGAGCTATCATCGCAAGATTATCAAAAACGTAACGAAACTCGTGAGCTTTATATTCCGCCAGGGCCGCGCTTAGGTACACAAGTTATTGAAGCAACCAATTTACAAAAAAGCTTTGGTGATAAATGCTTGGTCGATGATTTAAACTTTCGTTTACCTCAAGGCGGTATTGTTGGCATTATTGGCCCTAATGGTGCGGGTAAATCGACTTTGTTTAAAATGCTGACCAAACTAGAAACCCCCGATGGTGGTGACTTAAGTGTTGGTGAAACGGTAGAAATTGCTTATGTGGATCAATCCCGAGATGCGCTTGATGGCAACAAAACCGTGTGGCAAGAAATTTCCGATGATTCAGACATTATCACTGTTGGCAATTATCAAGTGCCATCACGTCAATATGTTGGGCGCTTTAATTTTAAAGGTGGCGACCAACAAAAATTTATTAAAGATCTATCGGGCGGTGAAAGAAATCGCGTACATTTAGCTAAGCTTTTAAAAAGTGGTGGTAACTTATTATTACTCGATGAGCCAACCAATGATTTAGACGTTGAAACCCTGCGAGCTTTAGAAGAGGCCTTATTACAGTTTCCTGGTTGTGCGGTGGTTATTTCTCATGATCGCTGGTTTTTAGATCGGGTAGCCACGCATATTTTAGCTTTTGAAGGTGATAGTAAAACCGTATGGTTTGAAGGCAATTATGCTGATTACGAAGCGGATAGAAAACGCCGTTTAGGTGCTGATGCTGATACACCTACGCGAATTAAATATCGAAAAATTGAGTAGGGTCAACAGCCCCTAATGTTTAGTTGTTATACCCGTTCTCCTTCAAGATGCATGTTTCAGCAAGTCAGTAAGCCATCCTATTTGAGGCATTAATGCGCAGGATTAGTTATTCTACTTCAAGCATTGATAACGAAGAAGAGGCTGGCTTACTGCCTTGCCCTTCGGGTGCTCAGCCAAAAAGCTTGCACTGCGTTACAGCTTTTGAAAAGGGCTTGCCATTTCCTGCAAGCTGCGCCTTGTTCAAACTTTTTGGCTGAGCACTGAAACAAGCATCTTGAAGGAGAACGAGTATATATTGCTTTGCATGAATTATGTGTCTTTAAGGAGAATGGGTATAAAAGACAAGCAGGCAAAGCAATTTATTTAACCTTTGCTTCTTGTAAATTTACTGCTTCCCCAATAACTGCGTTAAATGAAGCTTTCGACTTTTGGGGATCAGATGAATAATATTCAATAAGTCCATTACAAGTTTGCGGATTAAACTGGTTAAAAATTCGCCTTTGTAATTCTTTGGCTACGGGCAGGCCACTTTCTAATAGTTTTACTTTGTTACCTAAAATTTGTTGAATTAAGTGGGTTAAAAAAGGGTAATGGGTGCAACCTAACACTAGGGTATCTATACTAGCATCAATAAATGGCTGTAGTTCATTAGCTACTTGCCTGTGAACCTGTTGGTCGATTTCTGCGGCACTTTCTACTAGCTCAACAAAGTAATTAGAGGCTTTTTCTATAATTTTTAAATGCGCATCATTAGCGTCTATTAAGTGAGACTTTAAGGTTAAATATTTTTCACTTTCTAAGGTTGATTGGGTGGCGATAACACCAATTAAATTATTTTTACTTGCGTTAATGGCGGGCTTAAGCGCGGGCTCTAAACCAATAATGGGAATGTCATATTGCTGGCGTAAGTCATTAATTGCTGCGGCGGTGGCCGTATTGCATGCAACAACAAGGGCTTTGACTTTTTTTGATGCAAAAAAGTCTCCAATCGACTTTACTCGCTGAGTGATAAGCCCGTTCGGCTTTTCACCATAGGGGGTATATTTTGTATCGGCAAAGTAAATTAAATTTTCATTAGGCATTAATGATGTTATTGCTTTTAATACTGAAAGCCCGCCAACACCAGAATCGAATATGCCAATAGGTAAGTTACTAATAAGGTTTCTCCTTTAATTGAGCCGAATTATAAACGAAACCATTAAAATGATTCTAATCCTTTGTTAATATGTTAAATCTACTCACTTTAAAGGCAGTAATCAGTTTGATTAAAAAAGCGCTATTCATTGCTATCGTTGTTATGGTTTTGTCTTCTTGTGCCGCTTATAGACCAAGCAACCCTAATAATTTATGTGATATTTTTTTAGGTGAAACCGACTGGTACGAAGCCGCAAGAGACGCACAGCATAAATGGGGTACGCCAATTTATGTGATGATGGCAATTATGCATCAAGAATCACGGTTTGTAGATGATGCTCAGCCCGAACGTGACTGGTTTTTAGGCTTTATTCCATTGCCACGTTCTTCCAGCGCTTATGGTTATGCTCAGGCGCAAGATCCTGCGTGGGAAGATTATATTAAAAAAACTGGCAATAGCGGTGCCGATAGAGACGATTTTAGCGATGCGATTGACTTTATTGGTTGGTACACCGATGCCTCGCAAAAGCGTTTAAAACTTTCTAAATGGGACGCTTATGGTCAATACTTGGCTTACCATGAAGGGCGAGGCGGCTATCAGCGTGGCACTTATAAAAGCAAACCTTGGTTAAAAAAAGTAGCAACCAAAGTGAAAAACAAAGCTGCCAGTTATAATCGCCAATTAAAAGGATGCAAAGCTAAACTTGATGATCGTGTGGATAGTTGGTTTTAATTTATTGAGCCAATAAATGAAGTGATATTGACTATTAAGGTTTGAGATCCTATTTTTAAAAGGGTTTATTGTCGTAATCTTAGTTTCTAGTTTCTAGTTTCTAGTTTCTAGTTTCTGGTTACGGTTAAAGCCCGATAATGGGAGACAAAAAATGGTAAAAGAAATTCCTTGCGGCATGACAAGTGTTACTCCGCATTTAGTGGTTAATGGCGGTTTAGATGCGCTAGATTTTTATGTTAAAGCTTTTGATGCTGAAATTGTTAGTAGCTTACCGGGACCTAATAATTTGCTTATGCATGCTGAAATTAAAATAGGTAATGCAATGGTGATGTTTGGTAGTAACCAATGGGGCGAGCAAGGCCCTAAAGCGCCTATAGATTTAGGCGGACATAGCGGTAATATTCATCTTTATGTTGATGATGCCGATAAAACCTATAAACAAGCCTTAGCGGCAGGTGCTAGCGAAATTATGCCTCCAATGGATACATTTTGGGGATCGCGCTATGGTCAGGTAAAAGATCCATCGGGTAATGTTTGGGCTGTAGCAACACATTTAGAAGATCTCAGCGCAGAAGAGATCCAAAAACGTGGTCAAGAATGGCTGAAGTCGATGGAGCAATAATAATCAAGCCTAAAATGAATTCTTAGCAATAAAAGAAATTAATTTATAAGTTATAACTGCCAAGCATAAGAGAACTTCATAAATACTGAGCGATCAGTTGTTCTTATTGTGCTTAAAGTATTATCTCTAAATCCTGCATCGGAATAGCCAGCAAAAAATAATGTTTGCGGGTTAATTTTGTATGAGTAGAGTAATTGAATGCTTTGATTTTTTTCTAGCTCATCGGTTTGTAAATCAAATTCTTGCAGTGTAAATCTTAAAAAACTACGAATATTCATTTGATAAGCAACCCTTAAGTTTGTTGCTTTTGCGGTAAATATTTGTGCGCCATTATTTTTAAAGTCTATTTTCTCAACCGAAAAATTGGTTTTCCAGTTTTGATTAATTTGCCAGTTAATTCCAGGCTCTACAATAAATTGTTGACCAAGTTCTCCTTGGTCAAAATTAATTCTATCACCCCAATTAAATCGCAAGCTTAAGTTTAGACCACTAATAGGCTCTATATTGCCGTTAAGAAAATAAAACTGCTCACCAAAGTATCGCCGCGCAAATTCATTATTATCTTCGCCTTCCCACACTTTATCTCTGGCAACAACACCAAAACCTATGTTCGATTGCATTTTTCCATGCAGCCAAATGTCTGCTTGTATTTCTTCTTCTAGTAAAATACCTGCGCTATCGTAAGTTTCATCCCAGTCGCCACCTAAACTTATTTGGTTCCACCAATTTTTTTTACTGTCAAAATACCAGCGATGTCCTAAGCCGATTATTTTTTTGTCAAAATCGACCTGACTATTAAATCCTAGATCGGCACGAAAACCTTTATCAAACTCAATATAGTTAACATAACCCCACCAGTTTCTTGAGTCGTGCCTAAAGTTTACGGTAAAGGCGTCTCCTTGTTGATTGGGGTTTAGGTCAAATTCGTTAACGATATCTTCTGGATTGTCTGTTTCAGTTGAAATATATTGCACTGTGATAGAGTGGTATTGATCGAACCAATATTTACCATCAAAAGCATTAACTGTGTTTTCATAATCGGTTCCAGTTCGATTGGTATGATAAAAACCAATATTATTTTTGTTGCCTAAATTATAACTATAGCGAGCAATGGTGTTTTGACTGTCAATTAAAGAAAGGTTGGCAATATCTGAGCGCAATCTGCCAGGAATAAGAATATTAGTTTGGTTATCATCAACGGATATTACACCATAACTGTGTCCTTCGGTTTGTCCTGTTACTTTTAAACCAAAATCTGGTTGGTTAATATTTCGAGAATAAAACAAGTTTCGTGGGCTGGTAAAATAATCGGCGCCATCAAGAAAAAATGGGCGTTTTTCGGTTAAAAAAAGCGAGAAGGGATTGTTAATATCAATTTGTGCTGCATCGGCTTCAACTTGAGAAAAGTCAGGGTTAATGGTTGCATTAACAACGGTATCTTGAGTAATGCCCCAACGAACATCTAATCCTATTTCACTATCAACATCACCGTTTTGCCAGCTAGCAGCATCAATGGGGCGTTCATCGGCGCGAGCAACAACTAGTGTAGGTATTAATGTTAAATTTTGAGAAGGCTTAATATCTTCTAGCCCAACCAAATAATCAAACTGGCAAATATTGCACGAAATATCTCTATCAACTGGTGTGTTTGCAATTCGGTGGCGCTGCGAACGAGGATAAAATCTAGTTAACTCAAACGGCCAAATCTGACTGCCTTGTTTGCTAGGGAAACGAATAGCATCAAAAGGAATAGCTATTTCAACAATATAACCTGTTTCGGTTACTTGTCCTGCGCTATCCCAAATAACATCCCAGTTAGAATCATCTCCCCTAAAGTCTTCTTGGGTTGCATCGGCTTGTACGCCTAACGCATTAACAAAAAACTGAAAAGCTTTGCGCGACTCGTTAAAAGTGTCAAACTTTATACCAACAAAGTCACTATCCCATACATTATCTCTATCAGTTAGGTAGTCTCTGATTTGTTCTGGGTTAGGATCTAAAGCGTTAAACCCAACATACAAATTAACACCATCTTCAAATAAAAATACTTCGGTCTCTACTGGCGGTTTAGTATTTTCACCCGGGCTAGTTTCGTAATTTAAATTAATTTTTAAAGCATTTTTCCATACAGGCTCATCTAAACTTCCATTAAGTGTTATATCGCCTTGTAAATGGGGAAGTTCATGACTAATCTTTGTTCTTTGAGTTTCAGCTTTTACTAAAGAAGCTGAAATTAGCAGTAAAAAAACAACAAAGTATGTAAAGAATTTAGATATAATTATTTGCATTATTAATGTAGCGCGTTTTATTTTTTAATGATCTATTGTGTGTTGCTTATTAGCATCCCTAATCGGCAAATATAACTTAAATAGAGACTTCATAAAGGGTAATTTGAGACTAATCAGTTTATGCGAGTATTATTTGCGATAACAGCCTTAGTAATAATTTATGGATCGTTATTTCCATTTAATTTTACTTGGCCTGCATTTAGTCAAATAGCTTGGTTTGATTGGTTAACAACATTTGAACACCGAACAACTAACGGCGATAAGTTAAGTAATTTATTAATTTTTATTCCCCTCACTTTTTTTGCTTTTTTCGAGCCTTTAATTAAACATAAGAAGCCCTATTTAAAGTTTGTTTTAATTTTAGTATTAAGCTTGAGCTTTGCTTATGCGCTTCAGTTTTTGCAATTTTTCACCCAAAATCGTGTACCTTCCGCAGGTGATGTTTGGTTTAATGGTTGGGGGGCACTTATAGGAATTGCTGCGGCTTGGTTGTTTGAGTATTGGCTTTCTAGCAACCAACAACTAAAGAAAAACTGGTTTAAAGATCATGCTATTGCTTGCGCAATATTAATATTGGCAGGTTTGTTTTTACTATTTCCTTATTTTATTCAGTTGAATTTAAGTACTGCAATAAATGGGGTTGAGTCGTTATGGATGCCACCACTATTTAACTATTCTAACTTTGTTGTTTTGTTTGGAGTTTGGTTAGCCATTTTTGTCTTACTAGATTCACATTTATGGTTTAAGTTGACCAACAAGCAAGCTTTTATTTTGGTTGCAAGCGTACTTATTTTAAGGGTTTTAACTAAGCATATTGGTATTGATGTCGAGTGGATAATAGCCATTGCATTGGCTTGGCTAGCTAAAAATTATATCAGCGCTAAGTGGCAAAACTTTATCGTATTAACCGCGTTAATCATTGCTTATTTGGCAGATATTTTTCTTCCTTGGCAAGTTAAAACCTATGCCATTAATATCAATTACGTTTTACTCAATGGTTACTTAAGCGGTTCATTATGGGAAAATACCTATCAGTTTTTAAAATTAACTTTTTTCTATAGCAGCTTATTGTATTTTGCATATCAAGTATTCAAGCGATGGATGCTTAGTGCCATTGTAATAATGTTGTTGGTGACAGTGGTTGAGTTATTGCAACAATATTACTCATTGGGTAAACCCGATGTTTCTGAAATTATTATTGTTTTAATTTTAAGTTACTTTTGGGCTCATCTACAAAATGTTTCATTGACCACTATTAAATCTTGAAGTAGAACGGGTATATAGCCTAATAGATTTATTGATTAAAAACCTATATATTCAGTGATTGTTTGATTAATAATCAATAAAACGTTAATAACATTTGGATAAAAAATAGATGAAAGGGTTAGCAAGAAAACTATTAATTGCCTTAGGTGCGTTATTAATTGTTACTTCAGTTGTTTTAATTGCATACGCTTTAATCTCTCAATCACCATTTAGCATGGCAACTTTTAGCGGTATTGTCATAGGTATCATTATCTTAATGCTAGGTTTAATTAAGCCAACAACACATCATTAAAAATATAAGAGACATTTGAGATGAAAAAAATTATTAGTTTGAGTCTTTTTTTAAGTTTGGTTTTTTCAATGAACTTATTTGCCAAGCAAACATTAATTTATGCAGGAGAACTACTGACAGTTGCAGGTAAAAAGCCGCTTAAAAATCAGTCGGTGTTGATTGAAAACGATAAGGTTCTTTGGGTTAAGCCCGGATTTGTTGATGTAAAAGATGCAGATGTTATCAACTTAAAAAATAGTTTTGTTATGGCTGGATTAATGGATATGCATGTGCATTTGTCGGGTGAGCTTGGGCCTAATAATGATTCTGAAAGTCTTAAAATGTCGGATCAGCTAAAAAGTATGCGTAGCGTTCATTATGGCATGCAAACATTGTTAGCAGGTTTTACTACGGTAAGAGATGTCGGTTCTAATCCGCAATATTTGTATGCTTTGCGTGATGCAATTGAACAAGGATGGGTTGATGGTCCGAGAATTATTGCTGCTGGTGGTGTGGGTATTACTGGTGGTCATGGCGATGTTAGTGGATTAAGTCCTGACCTAATGGAATATTATGCCAGCAAACAAGTGTGCGATGGACCTTATGATTGTCGCCGCGCTGCACGCAGAGCAATTAAATTTGGTGGTGATTGGATTAAGGTAGCGGCAACTGGTGGCGTGTTAACCGATAGGGCAACAGGCACGGGTCAACAAATGCATTCAGACGAGCTTACTGAAATTGTTGAAGCGGCTAAAACTATGGGCAAAAAAGTGGCAGCTCATGCTCACCATGAAGATGGCATTATTGCTGCGTTAAATGCTGGTGTAGCCAGTATTGAACACGGAAGTTATACGGGTAAAAAAGCCATTAAATTATTTAAACAAACAGGCGCTTATTTAGTGCCAACATTACTGGCTGGTGATACGGTGGTTAACCTAGCTAAAAATTCTAACTTTATGAGCGATGCCATTAAAGCTAAAGCGATTAAAGTTGGCTCTGATATGGCGGGTAATTTTGCCAAGGCTTATAAAGCGGGGGTTAAAATTGCTTTTGGAACTGACAGTGGTGTATCAAAACATGGTACTAATGCTCAAGAAGCCGTGTTAATGCACAAAGCAGGAATGACAAAAATGGATGTACTAAAATCGGCAACGGTTAATGCTGCTGATTTATTAGGTATGACCGCATCACTTGGAACGATAGAAGCAGGTAAACAAGCAGATATTATTGCTATGAGTGAGTCACCTTTAGCAAATATTAATGCATTGCTTGATATTAATTTTGTGATGAAATCGGGCAAGGTTTATACCCGTTCTCCTTCAAGATGATCTTTCAGCGGGCATATACCCGCTCTCTTTCAAGATGCATGTTTCAGCAAGACAGTAAGCCATCCTATTTGAGGCATTAATGCGCAGGATTAGTCATTCTAATTCAAGCATTGATAACGAAAAAGAGGTTGGCTTACTGCCTTGCCCTTCGGGTGCTCAGCCAAAAAGCTTGCACTGCGTTACAACTTTTGAAAAGGGTTTGCCATTTCCTGCAAGTTGTGCCTTGTTCAAACTTTTTGGCTGAACACTGAAACATGCATCTTGAAGGAGAACGGGTATATAAACAATAATTGTTTTTTCAGAACTAAAAAGTTTCGGTGTTTTAATGCAGATTTATCATTCTAAAAGTGTTTATAGTGAGCAAAGCTCAGTTGATAAAAATCTGCATAACTTGGTAATAAAACATCGAGATAATCTTTATCGCAAACCCATTCAAGCACATAATCAATTAGCTTTTGAGCGCTTTACCAAAGCTTATACTAACCAGCCGCTTATTTTAGATTCTTGTTGCGGAACAGCGATGAGCAGTGTGAAGTTGGCAAAGAAATTTTCTAAACATTTAGTGGTTGGGATCGACCAATCAAAGCACCGTCTTAACAAGCAAAATAATTATTTAGAACTTCCTCATAATTGTTTATTGCTACAAACCAACTGTGAAGATTTTTGGCGGCTTTGCTTAGAAAACAATATTTATTTTGATAAGCACTTTATTTTATACCCTAACCCTTGGCCAAAAACTCACCACTTAAAACGTCGATGGCATGGGCATCCCTCGTTTGTTACTTTACCAAAGCTTTCTAAAAGTATTGAGCTTAGAAGTAACTGGCTAGTTTATTTACAAGAGTTTGCTTATGCATGGCAGTTACTAAGCGAAAAGCGATTTGAAGTAAATGAATTAAAGGTAAGCGAGCCACTAACCCTATTTGAAAAGAAGTATTCAGCTAGTGGTCAACCCCTTTATCAATTAAAGATCAGTTAAGCCTAATGATCTTTAATTTTTGGTTAAATATTTCGATAATTGCTGCTGCAAGCTTTTAGGGATTTGCTTTAAGGTTAACTCTCCAGATTCGGGGTTATAAACGACATTTTCACCCATCATATCGGATGAAAAACTAATGCTTAAATCTTTTTCACGCCCATAAAAACGCACAAACTTTTTTAAGCTGTTTCTATGGGTATAAATTTTTTCTTTAGGATCGTCGAGTTGCTCGTTTAAAAAGTTAGAAAATTGCTCAGGATTAGCTGAGTCTAGCTCTTCTGAAAGTTGTTTAACATTAATGGGGTTGCCATTCATATCTTGCTCAACGCAATAATCAACCACTTTATTTTTATAAGTTTTGCTTTCATTTTCAGGCAGTGATTTCGCGTAAGCATCAACCGCAGTTAAAAATTCATCGGTTTGTTGCTGTAGGTTTACACTCGAAACAAAGCCGCAAAATTGTAAAAAAGCGGTTGCAATATCTTTACTGCCTCGGCTAGTAATTACCGATAAATATTGTTGCCAATTTTCAACTTGCCATTGGTTAAAGTCGAGCTTTAATACATAGTTCATTTTACTAGCATCAACATACTCGATATTTTCGATGTCAATTTCATGATCAATATATTGACCTTCACTATGTGATACCCAAAAAATGTAAAATTGGCTTTCTTCTAACAGTTCTTCAACCACATATAAAATATGACCACTAAAGCCCTCGCTTATTTCTTCTAGCTTAGATTTTAAATGCTCTGTAAGTTTTTGGCTTACCGTGGCAAAGCCCATTGATTCAGACTCTAACTGTTTAAGCCAGCCTGGCATTGGGTTGTCACCCATTTCGGGATCAAACAAGCCGTATTGTCTTGTTGCACTCCGTTGAAAGCCCTGTTTTAACTGGGTAAACAGCGAAACTATTGGACCTTCAGGCAGGTTTTCTTGTTGTCGCAGGTTAGTTTCAATTTCACTACCTTCAGATTGACGTTTCAGTGAGTGAATAATGCAGTGTTTAATCGACATATTAAGATATAGGTTTATTAATTGATAAATAAAGATTAATTTTAGCTTAATTTAGTAAACCCAGCATAGCGAAATATAAAAGCAATTTTTTTGAAACAAAAAAAATCAATATTTATCTTTTATTTAAAGACAGAACTCTGTAATTTATGCCGCTTATAATTTTAATTCCTATAACTCTAATTTCTATAGTTTTAATTTCTATAGCTTTAAGATAAATAATTTTAAGTAAATAAAAGATGTTAAAAAGACTTTTCCTACTGGCCAGCTGCTTAACTATGCCATTTATAATGGTTGATACCTTAGCCGCCGAACAATTAGAAAAACCTAAAAAAGACAATTTAGCTACTGAGCAAGAGTCAAAGAGCCAAACCGATGAAGCACCCGTTTTAAAAGTATATGCTAGCCGACACAGTAAAGATAATGCATTAATTAATAGCTTTGTCACAACAGAGCAAGTTATTAGTATTCCAACATCGGTGACTGAGCTTATTATTGGACAACCAGGTATTGCCGCAAATGGTCAGCCGGGGATCTTTCAAACGGTTAATATTCGCGGCTTAGCTAGACAAAGAGTTCAAGCTTATATCAATGGAATGAGAATTACATCAGAACGTCGAGCTGGTGTTGCCGCTTCGTTTGTTGATACTTTTTTGTTGCAAGGTGCCGAAGTCACTCAAGGGCCTGCCTCAACTTATTATGGCAGTGGTGCCATTGGTGGCAGTGTTCATTTAACGACTCTTAACAATGATGATTTTTGGTTTAAGTCGGGGTATCAAACTGATGGTAATGAATGGGCTAATGCGCTGGGTACGGCGGGTGAAACCTATCAATTTAATGTAGCCTATCGCACCAGAAATAATGGCGAAACGGTTAACGGTGATGTTAAAAATAACCACTTTTCACAGCGTTCACTGGTTTTTTCTAAAGACTTTTCCATTAACGATTTAGATCTTCAATGGCAGGTGATTGAAAGCGAAGGTGATGATATTGGAAGAGATAACAGGCGTTTTCCAGATAGTAGAATTACAGAGCATCCTCAAGAAAAGCATTTATTGTCGCAGTTGAGTCTAAGTGATAGCCAAGATTGGTTAGGTAAAATTTATTTTCATGATCAACGTTTAGTGACTCAAGATTTACGCCCTGAACTGCGCATTAACCGAGTAACAACCGAATCACTAGATATTGGTGCCAGCTTTGAAGTAACTTGGAATAGTGAAAACTGGCAAGGGATCTATGGCATCGACTATTTTGGAAGACAGGATGTATCAAGTAATGAAATTGAAATTAGCTTAACTGGTCTTCCGCAAACAACCAGTGTTGCTTTAGATAATGGCGAAGAAAACGAAACCGCTATATTTGCAACAATTAATCGAGAGTTTAAAGACTGGTCTTTACACAGCGGTTTAAGAGCTAACCATCAATCGCAAAAAAGCGCAATTAGCCAATCGGTATCTGATAGTTTTTCAACCTACTTTGTTAAAGTAACCAAGCCTATTGATAATTGGTTGATTGACTTAAGTTATGGAACAGGCTTTAGGTTTGCCACCTTATCTGAGCGCCTATTTAATGGCACAACAGCGCGTGGTGTTACTATTGGCAACCCCAACCTTAAACCAGAAGAATCACAAGCCTTAGACTTAGGTCTAAGCTATAAAGATGATATTTATGAGCTAGAATTCCATTGGTTTGATACCGAAGTAACCAACTTTATTGAGCGGATAAGAATTGATGAAGATACTCGCACTTTTCAAAATGTGGTTAACGGTAACCTAAATGGATGGCAGTATCGGTTTGAAGTTAATCTCAATGATCATTGGTGGTTTAGTATTGATGGTCAAGCCATTAGAGGGGTTGATGAGCAGGGTAATTGGCTTGCAGATATTCCAGCACAGCAACATACGGTTAAATTGGGTTATTCTCAAGATCTTTGGCAAACTCAAGTGCAATATGGGTATCGTAATAGTAAAGATAAGTTTGCTGATGGTGAAATTGCCCTAGAATCGGCCAAGCTGGTTGATATAAAGTTTGATTATCAGGTTTCAGCAAGATGGCAAATTGGCTTTGCGATAGAAAATTTATTCGATGAAGGATATTTTAATTCCGCCGATGATTTAGGGACTTTAGCAACGGGCACTAATATTGGATTTTATATTTCTTATCATTAGGGTCTTTAGCAATAGACTCTAATATTATTGAATGTGGCTAATTATGATAAACCGCGCCTAAAACTTTGGCTTGTTTTGCACCAGTAACCGAAGGTAGATTACCCGGCTTATTGTTCATTCTGCGATAAGCGAGCCAAGCAAAAGTCATGGCTTCTAAATAATCGCCATCAACCCCAATATCATTGGTTGTTTGTACCCTTTGATTAATATGGTTGCCAATTGCATCTAATAAAACCTGATTATGCATTCCACCACCGCTAGCAAACACACTATAGTTTGCTAAGCCTAAACTTAAAATATCATCGGCAATGGTTTTAGCTGAAAATTCTAGCAAAGTTGCCTGCACATTTTCTTTTGCAATAGGGTGATCAACAATGGCTAAATTTTTATTTAGCCAATTAATCGAAAAGTATTCACGCCCTGTGCTTTTAGGGGCTGGCTGAGAAAAATAAGGATCGCTCATTAACAGTTTTAATAGTTTAAGATCAACCCTGCCTTGCTTGGCAAATTTGCCATCTTTATCAAAGTGGTTTTTACTATTGCGATGATGTATTTGATAATGAGCGTCGAGTAATGTGTTAGCTGTGCCAGTATCAAAGCCTAAAACAGGCTGGTTAAGATCTTTAGGTAAATAAGTGATGTTAGCAATACCGCCTAAATTTAAAATAATGCGATCTTCACTTTCACTTTGCATGGCATCTTGATGAAACGCTGGCGCTAAAGGCGCGCCTTGTCCACCTGCGGCCATATCCATGCGCCTAAAATCGGCTATCGTTGTAATCCCCGTTTCGTGCGCAATAATGCTTGGATCGCCAATTTGTAAGGTAAATGGAGAGTTTAAAGCGGGCTGATGACGAATGGTTTGTCCGTGGCTACCTATGGCAATAATCGCTTCTTTTTTATAGCGGCTTCTTTGCAAAAAGGCATTGACCGATTCGGCAAAAATATGTCCCATTTTAAAATCGAGTTCACCAAGTAGTTCTATCCGATGGTGAAAGTCGTTACTTAAGTTGAACTCGGTAATTTGGTCGCAAAGCTTAATGAGTTTTTGCCGAACTTCTTCGCTAACGGGGTGCAGGTAATAGTCGCTTAGTTCAAACTGATTGTTTTTAAAGTTAACCAGCGCAACATCAACACCATCAATGCTGGTGCCGCACATTAATCCAATATAAAGTTGATCTTGATGAGAAGCAGTATGAGTCATTAGCAATAACTTTAATAACTTATGGTGCAGTGTTGTTTGATGTTGCAAGCACATTATTACGCGCTTGTAGCTGTTCTAAAAGCGGTGTTGTATTGGTAATAAACTGGGCTTTTTCTTTGTTAGCTATGGGCTTGGCTTTAGGAAGCTTTACGGTTCTGGGATTTCTATGAACACCATTAACCAAAAATTCATAGTGTAAATGCGGTGCTTCGGCAAGACCCGTCATGCCAACATAACCAATAACTTGCCCTTGTTTTACCCGCTTGTTTTTACTTACTGCACGACGTGACATATGCAAATATTTAGTCACTATACCTTGACCATGTTGAATAAAAACGTATTTTCCATTGTATTTGTTCGAGCTAGAGGCAATTACTTTTCCATCACCTGCCGCACGAATGGGAGTGCCAGTTTTTGCACGATAATCAATGCCACGGTGGGCTTTCCAGCGTTTTAAGATAGGATGAAAACGTCTTGGTTTAAAGCTAGAACTAATATATTTAAAGTTGAGCGGTGCGCGTAAAAAAGCTTTGCGCATACTACGACCTTCGGGTGTATAGTAGTTGCTACGATTATTAGAATCAGTGTACCTAACCGCTTTAAATGATTCGCCTTGGTTAATAAATTCTGCGGCTAAAATTTTACCATTGCCAATTTTTTCACCATCGAGATATTTTTCTTCATAAATTAATGAAAAAGAATCGCCTTCTCTAATATCTAAAATAAAGTCGATATCCCAATCAAAGATATTGGCAAGTTCCATTACCTGAGTGTCGCTCATTCCAGCAGACTTGCCCGCAACAAATAAAGAGTTAGTGATCACGCCACTAGCATAAGCGGTGCGATATTCGAGAGGCTTATTTTCAATTCTACTTGCCAAGCCTGTGCTAGAGTTTTCTACATATAAAGTATTTTGAATATCAATGGCATATTTAAGCGCAGAAAACTGGTTATTGGAATCGAGCTGATAATTAATGACTTGCCCTGGCTTTAGTTTTTTAAGTAACTGGGTATTTTTATCCAGCCCTGCAACCTTAAAAGTATCTTGTGGAGTTAAACCAATGCGCTTAAATATTTTAGACAGGTTATCGCCTTTTTTAACCGCTTCGGTTTGCCAGTTTCTTTCAACAACTATAGGGATATTATTACTAGTGGCTCTATCAGGAGAAGCAAAGGCTAATTGAATATCAATAGGAGAGCTATATTCACTTTCTTCGCTTTTAACATCATCGATTGCTTCAGCTTTATTAAGGCTTATTTCAATGGTTTCAACATCGCTTTTAGGTGTTGCAGGCTCTAAATTGGCAACGGTGGCAGAAAGTTCTGGTGCTTGTTCAGAAGGCGAGAGCATATAGGCTAGCACAAACACAAATACAGCAGAGCCTAAAATAAGGTAAGGGTGAGTCATCCAAGCAGGAATTTTCGACTGGTTGCCATTAAAAAGCGTAGCTTTATCACTTTCTAGATTATTTTGTGGCTTGTAATCGTGTTTAATCATACAACTTTGATTGAGTTCCGTATAAAATGCATTCTTTTAAAAGGATTCGACTTCACAATCAGCCTTGCGGGTGATTATAACAAGCAAATTTGCGCTCAATAATATATGAGATTGAGGCAAATGAAAATCCTCTTGAAATAAAGTTAGTAAGCATTTGATTTTAAAGTTGAATATAAGTTCCCGTTTTAACAAAAGTATTGAAAAAGATGACAAACCTTAACAATGAATTACTTGCCGATCTTGGCGCGCGCGGCTTAATTTCGCAAATGACCGCAGAAGAGTCTTTTAAAGAACATTTAGCCGAGGGCTCTAAAACTATTTATTGTGGGTTTGATCCAACTGCCGATAGTTTGCATATTGGTAGCTTAGTGCCACTTTTAACCTTAAAACGATTTCAACAGTATGGTCACAAACCTATTGCTTTAGTTGGCGGAGCAACAGGGCTTATTGGCGATCCATCATTTAAAGCGGCAGAGCGCCAGCTTAATACCACTGATGTTGTTGCTAACTGGGTAGAAAGCTTAAAGCAACAAGTGAGTCAGTATATTGACTTTGACTGCGGTGAAAACTCGGCGGTTGTTGCCAATAATCTCGATTGGACTCAAGGTGTAGATGTGTTGTCATTTTTACGCGATGTGGGCAAGCATTTTTCAGTTAATCAAATGATCCAAAAAGAGTCGGTTAAACAAAGAATTGATCGTGAAGGCTCGGGTATATCGTTTACTGAATTTACCTATATGATTTTACAGTCTTATGATTTTGCCGAGCTTAACAAACGCAATAATTGCACCATACAAATTGGTGGTAGCGACCAATGGGGCAATATTACTGGTGGTATTGATTTAACTCGCCGCATGAATAGAGAGCAAGTGTTTGGATTAACTTTGCCGCTTGTCACCAAAGCTGATGGCACTAAATTTGGTAAAACCGAATCGGGCACTATTTGGCTAGATGCCAACAAAACCAGCCCCTATGCTTTTTATCAGTTTTGGCTAAATTCAGCCGATGCCGATGTTTACCAGTTTTTACGCTACTTCACCTTCTTGCCCGTTGAGCAAATTGCACAAATCGAAGAAGACGATAAAAATGCCCAAGGTAGGCCGCAAGCACAAGCCATTTTAGCCAAAGAAGTGACCAAGCTTGTCCATGGAGAAGAAGGTTTAGCTGCGGCAATGCGCATTACCGAAGCCATGTTTAATGGAACACTAGCCCAGCTTTCAGAAAGCGACCTACACCAATTAGCGCTCGACGGCTTACCATCAAGTGATTTGCCAGTAGACTATGCTGAAAAACCACTAACCACCATTTTAACTGAAGGCGGTATGGTAAAAGCCGGTAGAGAAGTTAAAGATGCTCTAGGTAGAAATGCCGTAATTGTTAACGGCGAAGCCAAAGGTGCGGCAGATAATATGAGCGCCAAAAGCATTTTCGCCAAAGAAAATGCACTTTACGGGCAGTATTTTTTAGTGAAGTTGGGTAAGAAGAAGAATCATTTGTTTAGGGCTGGGTAGTCGAGCGAGTAAAAGATAGAAAGTGTTTTCTTTGTTTTTGTTGAAAAAATAAAGCCACATGATTATAAGATAAATTAGTTATACCTTAATTTAATTTTTTACTTGAATTTATTTTTTTATCTGTATACATTAAAAATATGAACACAAAAACTACTTTCACAGCAATGCATCATCACCATCATCATATTTATGACGGTGGTTTTTGTTGATCGGTTAAAAAAGTAACTTAAGATTTTAAAAGCCCCGTTTACCGCAAGTAACCGGGGCTTTTTTTATGCCTTAGCGAAAGCAAAAAATGGGAGAAGATATTTAAACTATTGCAACTGAGGCATAACATGACACTTAAACTTGTATTACCCAAAGGGCGGATCAGCAAAAAAGTTTTAGCACTTTTATCTGATTGCGGTATTGATATTGTTGGCGATGATAGAAATTATCGTCCTAAAGCTTACGGTTTTGATTTAGACGTTAAATTACTTAAAAGCCAAAATATTCCATCACTGGTAGAAATAGGGCAACACGATATTGGTTTTGCCGGGCTCGATTGGATCAAAGAGCGAAAAAGTAACGTGGTAGTTCTTAAAGACTTAGGCTTTGATCCGGTTAAAATTGTTACTTGCATTCCAGAAGATTGGGACTTTGAAACCATGAAGTCTCGCGAGCTTATTGTGGCATCAGAATACAAAAATGTTGCCACCGAATATTTAGAGAAACTCGGTATCAACTATCAATTGCTTCGCTCTTATGGGGCAACTGAGGTTTTCCCGCCAGAAGATGCCGATATGATCATTGATAACACCTCAACGGGTACAACAATTCGTGCCAATCGTTTAAAAATTGTCGATACCGTAATGACAAGTTCCACTCAGTTTGTTGCCAATGCTAAAGCGTTAGAAGATCCTGTGAAGCGACAACAAATTGATGATTTATTAACTCTCATGCAAGCCGTACTTAATGGGCGCGAACGAGTGTTACTTGAAATGAACTGCGCTAATGATCAAATTGAAGCGATTGTTAACTTACTGCCAGCAATGCGTTACCCAACGGTTTCTAGGCTTTATCAAGATAAAGGCTTTGCGGTGAAAGCAGCAATTGAAAAGAAGCAAATTAAAGATCTGATCCCAAAATTATTGGCCGCTGGCGCAACCGATATTTTGGAAACTCAAATCCGTAAAGCGTTATAAGTGGCTGGTTTTTTTAGAGAGAGCATCATGCAAAATATATTAAAATTAGACTTTAACGAGCGCTCAGATCAAATTAGTTTAATCGCTAAAAATTCTGCCTACCCTGATCTTTGGCGGTATCCTGAGCGTGAAAAATTAGAGATTATTATTGCGGCAAAAGAATCACTTAGCAAAGAGCAAGTGCTTTGTACAAATGGCGGTGATGAGGCAATAATGATTTTAATGCGGATCATTAAAGAGTCGGCAACTTTAGTTTTACCTTTGCCGGCTTTCTCCCAATATACTTGGGGAGTTAAAAGCTGGAATTTAAACACAAAACTCATTGATCCGAATAGTGACCTAACCATTAATATACTAGCCACTAAGCAGGCTATCTTAAATAGCAAACAATCAGTCACTATTATTACCCGACCGAATAATCCCACGGGTGAAAAAATTGCCCAGTCTTTATTGTTTGATCTAATTAAAACCGCCGCAGACAACAATGGCTGGGTGTTTTTAGATGAGGCATATATTGAATTTGCCGATGATAATTTAATTGCGACAGATCTTATTAAACAGTTTGATAACTTAGTTATTTTAAGAACTTTATCTAAAGCTTATGGACTGGCTGGCATTCGATTAGGGTATTTGTTGGGTAATGAAAAGCTTATTGAACAATTTAAAATACGTTGTATGCCTTTTAATATTGCCCAGCCTTCTCTTAATTTAGCTGAGCAAGCGTTAAGCAAAGACAATCAACAAGAGGTTTTTAACTATTGCCAAATTATTAAACAAAATCGTTTAACACTGATTAATTGGCTACAAGCAAATGATATTGAAGTGCTCAATAGTGAAGCAAACTTTGTGTTGTTGAGAGTTGATCAAAATCGAGCGCGAGCAATAAAATCGTTTTTAAGCAAAAACAGTATTTTGGTAAGAGATTTTCAAGAGTCAATACTTTCAGGTTGCATTCGTATTACGGTGCCTTATTCATTGCAAAAGCTATTACCATTATTGCAACAGGTGTTAACTCCACAGCTTATTTGCTTTGATATGGACGGCGTTTTAATTGATACCAGTGAAAGTTATGATCTGGCGATAAAAGCCACGGTAGAGTCAATTAGTGGTAAAACGGTAAGCCTAGAAGAAATATTTGCCCTAAGAGATTCGGGCGGATTTAACAATGACTGGGTATTATCTCAGGCATTATTAAGTCAACTAAATCAAGAGGTTGCTTTAGATAAAGTAACCGATGTATTTCAGTCGATTTATCTTGGTGAAAATAATAATGGGCTGGTTGCCAACGAAAAAAAACTCATTAATCAATCTTTTGTCACGCTAATTAATGACTCTTCTAACTATCAGTTTTCTATTGTAACAGGGCGTCCACGCATTGAAGCGCAAACTGGAGCAAAATTGGTTAATTTGAGTAATCTACCGATTATTAGCCTTGATGATGTCGCCCAAGCCAAACCCTCACCCGAAGGTATTAAGCAATTACAAAAACAGTTTTCGTCAAGTAGTTGGATGTGCGGCGATAATCCCGACGATATGCAAGCAGCTAAAGGATCAAATTCTGTGGCAATTGGCATTGGTACAAGAAATGCCAAAGCGTTATATCAATCAGGTGCCGATATTGTGCTAGAAAGTATTAATCAACTGGAGGGCTGGTTAAAGCCAGTAAAACCCAATGACTAAAAAGACTATTCAAGTCACTCGCAAAACCAAAGAAACTAATATTAATGTTAGCCTTGATATTCAAGGTAATCAAAATATTAAGGTTAATACAGGCATTGGTTTTTTTGATCATATGCTAGAGCAATTAGCATCACACGCCAGGTGGGATCTTGAAATTAGTGTCGAAGGCGATTTGCATATTGATGATCATCACACGGTTGAAGATATTGCCATTTGTTTAGGTAGCGCTTTGCAGCAAAGCTGGCGAAACTTAAACAATATGCAGCGTTATGGGCAACGACTTTTGCCCATGGATGAAGCCTTAATTTTATGTGCTGTGGATGTTTCTGGGCGAGGTATTTATGTTGGAGAGTTAGATTTTACTCGCGAAAACTTAGGTGGAGTAAGCTGCGAAATGTTTGAACATTTTTTTAATACCTTAGCAACCTCAGCGGCAATTACGCTGCATATAAAACCAATGTATTTTCGTAACAATCACCATCTTGCCGAAGGTTGTTTTAAGGCACTGGCTTACGCGCTAAAAGAAGCACTGTTGCAGTCATCTGGTGATAATACAACCAAAGGCGTACTGTAAATGAGTAAAGCCAAAAAACAAATACTGATTGTTGATACTAAAGCGGGCAATTTATTTAGTTTAAAAGCCGCATTACAAAGGTTGAATTTTGACGTCACTATACTTGACCGTCCGCCAAGTAAAAGATTTGATGGAATTGTTATTCCTGGGCAAGGACGTTTTGGTACGGTGATTGATAATATTACTCAAGCGAATTGGCCAGAATATTTTACCGATTGTAAAAAAAATAATATTCCAATGCTTGGGATCTGTGTGGGCATGCAGATTTTTTTTGAAGCAAGCGATGAAGATCCCAGCGCTAAAGGTTTAGCTTGGTTTAAAGGCAGAGTGCAGTCTTTAGATTTTCCTAAAAAGCCCATGGTTGGCTGGGCCGACCTTAATACCACGGGCTTAGCCAAGCAATGGCCCAAGAAACCCGTTTATTTTGTCAATAGTTTTGCCATTCGTACTTCAAATAACGCAATTGCAACAACCCAGTATGGTGAAAATTTTTGTGCGGCGATTGCAAGTGATAATTTTGTTGGTGTGCAATTTCATCCAGAAAAATCATCTTTTTGTGGCAGTAAAATTATTGAACAAGTATTCAATTAAATTTGAGAATAAATTATGGATAAATTAAAACCAAGAATCATTGTTTGTCTCGATGTTGACAAAGGCAGAGTAGTAAAAGGCACTAATTTTAAACAGTTAAAAGACATGGGTGATCCGGTAGAACTGGCATACAAGTACGAATTACAAGGTGCCGATGAGCTTGTTTTTTTAGATATTTCGGCCAGTAACGAAAACAGACCCACGGCACTTAAACTGGTAACGGCCATAGCTAACAAACTGTCAATCCCTTTTACTGTAGGTGGCGGACTTAAAAAGCTCGATGATGTAAAAGCTTTTTTAGATGCTGGTGCCGACAAAGTCGCTTTAAACACCACGGCAGTTTTACAACCAGAAATTATCAACCAAACGGCAATGGCTTATGGTAGCCAATGTGTTGTCGTTGCTGTGGATGTGAATGCTAATGTTAATAAAAATCAGCAAGAAGCATTAGGGGTTTATATTAATGGTGGACGAAAGTTAACCGACAAAAACTTTTTTGATTGGACTCAAGAGGTGGCTCAGCGCGGCGCCGGTGAAATTTTATTAACCGCTATGCACAAAGATGGCACTGGCTCGGGGTTTGATGTTGAGCTAACGAGTAAAGTGAGCGAGCAAGTAAAGGTTCAAGTGATTGCATCGGGTGGTGCTAAAAATGAAAGCCACTTTTTACAAGCGTTTAATCGTGGTGCCGATGCTTGCCTTGCCGCAGGTATGTTTCATTCGGGACAATACACCGTCAATCAAGTTAAACAATTTTTAACCACTAACGGTTTATCCGTTAGATAATTTATTGAGAAAAATTATGTTAATTCCTTCAATTGATTTAATGAATGGCAAGGCTGTTCAACTAAAACAAGGGCAAGAAAAAGTTTTAGAGCGCGAAGATGTTTTTGAATTATTAAAAGAATTTTCAATTTATGGCGAAGTGGCGATTATTGACTTAGATGCGGCGCTAGGACAAGGCGATAATAAAGCGTTAATTAAGTCATTATTAAAAGTTCGTCCTTGCCGTGTAGGTGGCGGTATTCGCGATTTACAAACCGCGCAAGAATATATTAAAGCAGGCGCAAGCAAAATAATTATTGGCACCAGTTGCAGGCAAGATTGGGTAAAAAAAATCTGCCCCGAATGGTTGATTTTTGCCATTGATGCCAAAGGCGATTATTGGTCTACGCAAGGCTGGCAACAAACTCAAGGTGAAAAAGTGCTCGACTTAATTCCAGAGCTATCTAAAAACTGTAGTGAATTTTTATACACTCAAGTTGAAAAAGAAGGTCTGCTTCAAGGTTTAGATAGAGAACGTATTCAAGCAGTGATTAAAACATCAAATGTTCCAGTAACCATTGCTGGGGGGATCACAACGCTCGATGATATTAACTGGTTCACCAAGCTTGGTGCTAATGGGCAAATTGGTATGTCTATTTATACGGGTAAGCTTAATTTAACCGATTGTTTTATAAAGCAAATTGATTTTAATAAACTGCCTATGATCCCAACCATTGTGCAAGATGTTGAAACTAAAAAAATACTGATGTTGGCCTACTCTAATGAAAAGTCTTTAAGAGCTGCGTTAACCAACAGAAAAGGAACTTACTGGAGCCGCAGTAGAAATGAGCTATGGGAAAAAGGGCTTACTAGCGGTAGTCAGCAAAGCTTAATTCAAGTTGATTTTGATTGTGACGGAGACACTTTATTATTTTTGGTTAAACAAAAAGATCATGCTTGTCACTTAGAGCGTTATAGCTGTTTTGCTTCGCAAACAAAAGGGTTTGATCTTAATCGATTAAATCAACTATTAGAAAAAAGAAAAAACAATGCGCCAGACAACAGTTTTACTAAAAAGTTGTTTGAATCGGGTGAGTTTAGGGCAGAAAAAATTCGGGAAGAATCAGAAGAGCTTATTGAAGCGCAAACCGAAGAAGAGGTTAGATGGGAAGCAGCCGACTTAATCTTTTTTGCGCTAACCGATGCCATTGCAAAAGGTGTAAGCTTTGAAGCGATAACCAATGAGCTTAGGAGTCGTTTTAATGATCAGCAGTAGTAAAACGTGGCAAAGGCAAACATTAACCAATGATCAATCTATTGCCCAAAAAGTTGCTCAGTTATTACAACAAATTAAGCAGCAAGGTGATATTAAAATTGATAATTTATCACAACAATTTGATGGGTTTGATCCTAGCTTTATCGCATTAAAAGCATTTAACGAGTATAAGCTTGCCCCAAAGCTTGCCGATGCAATAAAAATGGCGGCTAAAAGAATTGAGCAGTTTGCTGAGTTTCAAATGCAGGGGCTAGAGTCACGATATTTTGAAGATGACTATGGATTGTATGGCCAAAATGTTGCTCCTTTAGAGCGGGTGGGAGCTTATATTCCGGGTGGACGCTTTCCCTTAATTTCAACGGCATTAATGACCTTAATTCCTGCTAAAGTGGCAGGGTGTAAAGTGAGAATTGCTTGTTCTCCATCGGACGACCCTGCCATATTAGCTGCGGCATCATTAGCGGGTGCAACACAATTTATTAAGATAGGCGGTGTGCAAGCCATTGGTGCGCTAACCTATGGTTACGAAAAGTTAACCTCGGTTAATTTAATTGTTGGACCGGGCAATGCATGGGTTAATGAAGCTAAAAAACAAGTGCAAAGTCAAACAAAAATTGACGGTCTAGCCGGCCCTAGTGAATTACTTGCAATTTGTGATGACCAACAACCTGTTGAATGGCTCGCTTTAGATGCTTTAGCCCAAGCCGAGCACGATCCTATGGCACAGTCAATTGTGGTTAGCGATAACAAAACATGGTTAGAAAACATGCTAAGTTTTCTGCAATCGAATGAAGAAGGGCAAACACTTTTAAACAATAAACAAATAGAGCTTATTTATGCTGAGTCTATTAACGAAATAATTAATTTTAGTGAAAATTATGCACCTGAGCATTTAATGCTTTGTCATAAAAATATTAATGAAGATCAGCTAACCAATTATGGATCGTTATTTGTTGGCGCTAACAGCGCTGTTGCTTTAGGTGATTATATTAGTGGGCCTAACCATACATTACCAACACTTCAGTTTGCCAAGCAAAATGGCGGGCTTTGTGTGCATGATTTTTTAAAAGTAACTACGGTGCAAAATATCAATAACTTTGGTCGTAAAATATTGGCTGAACAAGCCGAAGAAATTGCCATTGCCGAAGGTTTAACTTTTCATGCAAAAAGCTTAAATGTGAGAAGATAAAAAAACTCCCCTTAAAAAGGGGAGTCAAGTACGAACGATTACCCGTCTGCTTTTTTACTAAATTGATTAAGTAAAAAGCAAGTGACTACCGCCGTTGCGATAAAGCCAACAATAAAAATTAAAGGCATAGTGATATAGCCTAATATGTACCAAATGGTTGTTTCAAGTGTGCTCATAATTTTCTCCTAATCCCAACCTTCAACACCTTTCATGTCGGGTAATGTGTGAGCAATACCTTTATGACAATCAATGCAGGTTTTATCACCAGCGGCTAATGCCGTTGAATGCTGCACTCGCGAGCGTTTACCTTGCTCAGAAAAATCCATGTATTCAAAGTTATGACAGTTACGACATTCTTTAGAATCGTTTTCTTTCATACGTTTCCATTCGCGCTCTGCCATTTCTCTGCGGTGCTCATTGAATTTTTCTGGTGTATCTACATAACCGGTAAACTTTCCCCACAGCTCTTTGCTTGCTTGTATTTTACGAACAATTTTATGGGTCCACTCATCGGGTACATGGCAGTCGGGGCAAGTTGCTCTTACCCCTGAGCGATTGGCATAGTGGATCGTTTCTTTGTATTCTTTGTAGACATTATTTTGCATTTCGTGACAACTAATACAAAACTCTTCGGTATTGGTTGCTTCCATACCTGTATTAAATCCGCCCCAAAAGATAATGCCGAAAACAAAACCCATGGCAAGGATTGAACCCATTGCTGCATGATGCGGCTTTTTTAGCATCTGCCAATAGCGTTTGATAAAGTTATTATCTGACATTTTTCAACTCCTTCAGTTATGCTCGGTTATTTTCCAGAGAGCTCTTCAACTGCTTTAAACTCATTTTCAACCAGTGGTTTGGCATCGGCTTGAGTCACATGACATTGAGTACAGAAATAACGCCTTGGAGAAACGTCTGAAAGTTGTTGACCATCGCGAGTTTCAAAATGAGAAAAACTCACTTTGGTTGCACCAGCTTTGCGATAGTTTTTCCAACTATGACAAGACAAACATTTATTACTTTCAGTATTGATCTGATAGTTTCGGGTTTGATGTGGAATTAACGGCGGCTGATGCAAGTAGTCTCTTGCAATTGGTTCTTGATCACGCTGAACTTTTTTGAAGTCGTCAGCTTGTTTTTCATCGTGTAGTTCAGTACTACCTCGTAGCGACTGCACTCCGCCATTATTGTCTTTATTGTCTGCAAAAGCACCGACTCCTAATACGATACTTGCAAGAAAAATACTAACTGCTAATTGGACTAACTTTTTCATTGGTTTTCTCCACACTTTTGAGAAATCTATTACTAAATTCAAAAACTTTTTTTTCACAAACATCAATGCATCTTGCACAATTGGTACAATCCGAACTTTGGATCAGGCTACTGGTTTGTGCGCTTCCTTTTAGTACAGGTCTGAGTATTTGCGGTTCGGGGCAAACGAAGTAGCAGTCCATGCAATCATCGCAGTCTTTTCGGTTGCCTGCATTGATTTTAATCAAGCTGAGCTTACCGATCAGATTGTAAGTTGCGCCCATTGGACACAAATGACCACACCAACCATTTTTGCTAACAAACAAGTCAAAAATAAATACAGCAATAATAAAATAAATTGCTGTGCCCATTCCAAATACTAAGCCGCGAGTTGTCATGGTAACTGGATTAACTAGCTCCCAAACTAAGGTGCCAGTTATAGCGCTGGCAATTAAAACGCTTGCTAGCAACCAGTAACGGGTATGTCTTGAAATGTTGCTCGACTTTTTAATCCCAAGACGACCTCTTAGCCATTTGGCAAAATCGGTGACTATGTTAATAGGGCAAACCCAACTGCAAAATACTCGTCCGCCTACAAGCAAGTAAAAAGAAAGAATAATGGCAAACCCAATCACTAAATTGGCGGTTGGCCAAAAACCACTTGCTATAACTTGAACGAAAATAAAAGGATCGGTTAATGGAATAGTTCCAAATAATAAGTTGGAATTTAAATTCCCCTTTAACCACCAAATACCAAACCAAGGGCCGAGTAAAAATAATGTTATTACACTTACCTGGCTAATGCGCCGTAATATGAGCCACTGATTTTTTTGCCAAAAGTTTCGATTACTTTCGATTTTCTTCCCAGTTTTATTTGCGTAAACAGCCATTAGTTGACTCCTTCGCTTTCTGGTTTTCTATCGGGTAGATCGAGCGTATCTGGAATTAAAGATTCACCTTTCTTTTGTTTTTCTTTCCAACCGTAACGGTAATGTTTGCCTAGTTCACCTTTTGCCAAATGCGGGGGTAGAACCTTGATTGCCGAAACTTCTAACACACAAGCTTGTTCACACTTTCCGCATCCAGTACAAACATCGGTGTTCACTCTGGGTTCAAAAATAGCGTGTTTTCCAGTACGAATATTACGGTGAGTTTCTAAAGTGATTGCCTCATCAATTAATGGACAAACACGGTAGCAAACATCGCATCGTAACCCTTGCATATTAAGACAAGTTTCATCATCAATTAACACCGCAATACCCATGTGAGAGTCATCAATATTCGTGAGTTCAGGATCAAGAGCTCCACTAGGGCAAGCCTTTACACAAGGAATATCATCACACATTTCACAAGGTGTATTTCGAGCAACAAAATAAGGTGTACCAGCGGCAACTGGATCAGAAGGTTCAGCTAACTTTAATGTGTCGTAAGGACAATCTCTAACGCACTGACCGCAACGCACACAAGCGGCTAAAAAGTCTTCTTCTATTAACGCACCTGGTGGCCGTAAAGCATTTTCACTAACGGCTTTAACCTGATTCGAGTGCAAACTAACGCCCCAACAAACAAGACCAACACCCGCAGCAGAATGTGCAGTTTCAGTTAAAAACTGACGTCTGCTCACCTTTTTGCCAGTAGGCTTGTTTCGGTTGTTTGTTGGACTGTTAGACATTGATCATTCCAGCCTTAAACTTTTACCACTTTAACGGCACACTTTTTAAAGTCAGTTTCTTTAGAAAGTGGATCAGTTGCATCAAGTGTTAGTTTGTTAGTGAGCTGTTTGGCATCAAAAAACGGCATATACACTAAACCTTTTGGTGGCTTATTGCGTCCGCGAGTTTCAATGCGTGTTAATACTTCACCGCGTCTAGAAATAACCTTAACTTGTTGACCGCGTCGTACTTTGCGTTTTTCGGCATCTTCAGGGTGCATATAAAGTACAGCATCTGGAAAAGCACGATAAAGTTCAGGAACACGACGTGTCATAGAGCCTGAATGCCAATGTTCTAAAACACGACCAGTGCTCAACCATAGATCGTATTCTTCATCAGGAGACTCTGCTGGTGGCTCATAGGGTAGAGCAAATATCCAAGCTTTATTGTCAGCTTTTTTACCATAAAACTGAACTTCTGAGCCTTTTTCTACATAAGGATCATAGCCTTCTCTAAAGCGCCATAAGGTTTCTTTACCGTCTACTACAGGCCAGCGCAATCCGCGAGATTGGTGATATTGTTCGAAAGTACCTAGGTCATGGTGATGACCACGTCCAAACTTGGCATACTCTTCAAATAAACCTTTTTGCGCATAAAACCCAAAGTCTTTAGATTCATCACTGGGTCTTTCTTCGCTCATTTCAGAAAGTGGGTATTTATCGACTTCGCCGTTTTTAAACAGAATGTCGAATAAGGTTTTGCCTTGATATTCTGGTTTTTTAGCAATTAAATCCGCAGGCCAAACTTCTTCAACCTTAAAGCGTTTAGAAAACTCCATTAATTGCCACAGATCAGACTTTGCTTCACCAGGAGGGGGCACTTGTTGATACCAGAACTGTGTTCTACGCTCAGCATTACCATAAGCACCTTCTTTTTCTACCCACATAGCGGTTGGTAAAATTAAGTCGGCAGCTTGAGCGGTAACGGTTGGATAGGGATCTGAACAAACAATAAAGTTTTCTGGATTTCTATAGCCAGGGAATCCTTCTTCGTTCATATTTGGCGCAGTTTGCATATTGTTATTACACATTACCCAATAAGCATTTAACTTGCCGTCTTTTAGCATACGATTTTGTAATACCGCATGATAGCCAGGTTTAGGAGGAATAGTGCCTTCTGGTAATTGCCATAACTCTTCAGATACTTTTCTGTGAGCAGGATTTTTAACCACCATATCTGCTGGTAAACGATGAGCAAAAGTGCCTACTTCGCGTGCAGTACCACAAGCTGATGGTTGACCAGTTAATGAGAATGGGCTGTTGCCAGGTTCAGAGATTTTACCGGTTAATAAATGCACGTTATACATTAAGTTGTTAGTCCAAACACCACGAGTATGTTGGTTAAAGCCCATGGTCCAGTATGAAGCAACCTTAGTTTTAGGATCGGCATAAATTTTTGCTAACTTAAGAAGCTTTTCTTTAGATACACCAGACATTTTTTCTGCATAATCTATTGTGTAAGTGCTTACAAACTTAGCGTATTCTTCAAATGAAATATCTTTAGAGCCGCCTTTACCAGAGTTTTTGGCTTTCTGCTCTAATGGATGGTCAGGGCGCAAACCATAGCCAATATCGGTAACACCTTGACGGAAGCGAGTATGTTTATTAACAAAATCTTTGTTAACTGCATTGTTTTGAATGATGTAGTTAGCAATGAAGTTTAAGATCACCATGTCAGTTTGTGGTGTAAAAATCATTGGGTTATCAGCAAGTTCAAAGCTGCGATGCTCAAAAGTAGAAAGTACATGCACTTGAACATGAGGAGCACTTAAGCGTCTATCGGTTAAGCGAGACCATAAAATTGGGTGCATTTCTGCCATATTGGCGCCCCAAAGCACAAAAGCATCGGCATGTTCTAAATCGTCATAGCAACCCATTGGCTCATCAATACCAAAAGTTCGCATAAAACCGCCTACTGCCGAAGCCATACAATGACGTGCGTTAGGGTCAATATTATTGGTACGGAAACCTGCTTTCATTAGTTTTGATGCAGCATAACCTTCCCATACGGTCCATTGACCTGATCCAAACATACCAACAGAAGTAGGACCTTTTTTCTTAATGGCTTGTTTAAACTTGTCGGCCATCACATCAAAAGCTTTGTCCCAACTGACCTCTTGAAAGTCGCCATCTTTAGCGTATTCACCATTGCGCATTCTTAGCAAAGGCTTAGTTAAGCGATCTTTACCATACATAATTTTGGATAAAAAATAGCCTTTAATACAGTTTAAACCTTTATTAACGGGTGCATCAGGATCACCTTGAGTTGCAACCACGCGTTGATCTTTAGTGCCAACCAGTACAGAACAACCAGTACCACAAAATCGGCAAGGTGCTTTGTCCCATTTAATTTCTGATTTATCAGAG
>CBDCCU010000001.1:312500-315818 GCA_965214955.1 Aliikangiella sp.
GTCCCTAAGTTACAGTTAAGTGGGAAACGATGTGGGAAGGCCCAGACAGCTAGGAGGTTGGCTTAGAAGCAGCCACCCTTTAAAGAAAGCGTAATAGCTCACTAGTCGAGTCGGCCTGCGCGGAAGATGTACCGGGGCTCAAACTGTACACCGAAGCTGCGGATGCGTGCTTCACTTAAGTTTACTTTACTCAAGCGAGTGAGCATTTTTAATGCGAACAAAGCGCACCCGAACGTTGAGTTGGGTGGTTGAGTAAATTTAAGGAAGCACGCATGGTAGAGGAGCGTTCTGTAAGCCGTTGAAGGTGAACCGGGAGGTTTGCTGGAGGTATCAGAAGTGCGAATGCTGACATGAGTAACGATAAGGGGAGTGAAAAACTCCCCCGCCGGAAAACCCAAGGTTTCCTGTTCTATGCTAATCAGAGCAGGGTGAGTCGGCCCCTAAGGCGAGGCAGAAATGCGTAGTCGATGGGAAACAGGTTAATATTCCTGTACCTGATATTGCTGCGATGGAGTGACGGAGAAGGCTAGGCCAGCATGGTGATGGTTATCCATGTTTAAGGTTGTAGGCTGAGAGCTTAGGCAAATCCGGGCTCTTAAGGCTGAGAACTGATGACGATGAGCTAAGGCGCGAAGTGGTCGATGCCCAGCTTCCAGGAAAAACTTCTAAGCATCAGGCAATATGAGACCGTACCCCAAACCGACACAGGTGGGATCAGGTAGAGAATACCAAGGCGCTTGAGAGAACTCGGGTGAAGGAACTAGGCAAAATGGTACCGTAACTTCGGGAGAAGGTACGCCGCTTGAGGTGAAATCTTTACTCCTGTAAGCTTTAGGCGGCCTAAGAAACCAGGTGGCTGCGACTGTTTATTAAAAACATAGCACTCTGCAAACACGAAAGTGGACGTATAGGGTGTGACGCCTGCCCGGTGCCGGAAGGTTAATTGATGGGGTTATCTTCGGAGAAGCTCTTGATCGAAGCCCCGGTAAACGGCGGCCGTAACTATAACGGTCCTAAGGTAGCGAAATTCCTTGTCGGGTAAGTTCCGACCTGCACGAATGGCGTAACGATGGCCACACTGTCTCCACCCGAGACTCAGTGAAATTGAAATTGCGGTTAAGATGCCGTATACCCGCGGCTAGACGGAAAGACCCCGTGAACCTTTACTATAGCTTCACACTGGACTTAGAACCTGCTTGTGTAGGATAGCTGGGAGGCTTTGAAGCGGTGACGCCAGTCATCGTGGAGCCAACCTTGAAATACCAGCCTGGTATGTTTTGAGTTCTAACTCAGTCCCATTATCCGGGACGAGGACAGTGTGTGGTGGGTAGTTTGACTGGGGCGGTCTCCTCCCAAAGAGTAACGGAGGAGTACGAAGGTACCCTAATCCTGGTCGGAAATCAGGAGTTTAGTACAAAGGCATAAGGGTGCTTGACTGCGAGACAGACAAGTCGAGCAGGTGCGAAAGCAGGTCTTAGTGATCCGGTGGTTCTGTATGGAAGGGCCATCGCTCAACGGATAAAAGGTACTCCGGGGATAACAGGCTGATACCGCCCAAGAGTTCATATCGACGGCGGTGTTTGGCACCTCGATGTCGGCTCATCACATCCTGGGGCTGAAGCCGGTCCCAAGGGTATGGCTGTTCGCCATTTAAAGTGGTACGCGAGCTGGGTTTAGAACGTCGTGAGACAGTTCGGTCCCTATCTGCCGTGGGCGTTGGAAATTTGAGGAGAGCTGCTTCTAGTACGAGAGGACCGAAGTGGACGAACCTCTGGTGTTCGGGTTGTGATGCCAATCGCATTGCCCGGTAGCTACATTCGGACAGGATAACCGCTGAAAGCATCTAAGCGGGAAGCCCCCTCCAAGATAAGATTTCCCTGGAGCTTTAAGCTCCCATAAGGAACGTTGAAGACTACGACGTTGATAGGCAAGGTGTGTAAGTGCTGTGAGGCATTGAGCTAACTTGTACTAATGATCCGAGAGGCTTGACCATATAACACCCAAGCGGTTTTACATTAGGCTTGAGTGGTTATGTAGCGTTAAAATGAATTGAAACCTTTACTTAAGCTGTAATACTCGTTAAATCAATTGAAAGAATTGTTTATATCAACCAGTTTTGCCTGGTGACATTAGCGAATAGGAACCACCTGATCCCATCTCGAACTCAGAAGTGAAAATATTCAGCGCCGATGATAGTGTGGGGTTTCCCCATGTGAAAGTAGGTCAACGCCAGGCATTTAATACCAACAAAAAAGGCTCAGTCGAAAGACTGAGCCTTTTTTGTTTGTACTAGTGTTTAGTGTTATCTAGTTTTCCGAATGCCTTCATGTGACAAATCTGCCAGGAGCAGATTTGAACAGCGGAGGAACGACGCTGGCCCGAAGGGTGGAGGGCAGGAAGCCCGGAATAAAGTAGGTCAACGCCAGGCATTTAATTACTAAACCCGTCCAAGTGGCGGGTTTTTTTATGCCTTAAAGAAAATCAAATCAGTCCTAAAGACAATAAAAAACCAACAATCAGCATAAAATAAGAAACACATTGTTGAACGGTATTCATTGTTATTTTTTCTAGATACTGCTTTCCAAGGTAAGCGCCAATAAATGCAGATAAGCTAGCGACTAGAATGGTTAATTGAAGTGTTTGAGAAAAAGGTTCTGCCGCTTGGGTAATAAAAAGAAAATAAATAGTTAGTCTCACCATATCAACGATACATGCTGAAATAACACCAGTTGCTATAAAGGCTTTTTTATCTAAATCTGCTTTGAGTAAAAATGCACTTCTAAATGCACCTTGATTACCAGATAAACCGCCAAAAAAACCTGAGATTAATCCACCGATACTTAAATATTTACTCGGGATGGAAAGAGATTTTAACTTTTTTGATAATTCACTAAACGAAAAAACGATGAATATTATCCCAATGATTAGGTTTAGTGGACTGATATAAAAAGTATGGCTGAATAACTGATAAGAGCTAATTGGCTCAAGCTTGCCTAAAAAAATTAAGCAATAAGCACCTAAACCAGCGGCGAAAAAAGCAGGGATTGAAAAACGGATAAATACTTTCCATGCAATATATTGATACATGAGCGCAAGTTTAAATAGATTATTTAAAAGGTGAACGATTGCGGTTGCCGCAATGGCTAAATGTACAGGAAAAAAAAGCACTAAAATTGGGGATAAAAGAGTGCCAAGTCCAAAGCCAGAAAAAAAAGTGAGTAGAGAGGCCAATAATGCAGCGACGGCAATTAATACTAAATTCATAATCTAAAATAAAAAGTCGAATAAATTTAAGTTTACTCGACTTCTATTAATAAG
>CBDCCU010000002.1:0-51413 GCA_965214955.1 Aliikangiella sp.
GGACTTAATTCGCGAAACGGCGCAAAGAATTGCCGACATAAGGGCTTCTAGCGAAGGTAAAGAAGGTGTTGGTGCCTTTTTAGAAAAAAGACCGCCACAATGGTCAAAAATAAAAGACAAATTAGTTTAGAAACAGTCGATCTTAGATTTAAAGCAAACTTACAATTTGGAATAAAGAATGACGCAGATGCGCTTACAAAAACTTTTAATTGCAAATCGCGGCGAAATCGCTTGTCGTATTATCAATACGGCACACAAAATGGGCATTGAGTGTGTCGCAGTTTATTCAGATGCGGATAAAAATGCTCAACACGTTAAACTTGCCGATGAAGCCTTTTATATTGGCGCAGCTCCCGCTAAAGAAAGTTATCTTAAAGCGGATACTATTTTAGAAATCGCTAAAAAATCAGGCGCTAATGCGATACACCCTGGTTATGGCTTTTTGTCTGAAAATGCCAGTTTTGCCCAGCAATGCCAACAAAACAACATTATTTTTGTGGGGCCACCAGTTGGCGCGATTAAAGCTATGGGATCAAAAAGTGACGCTAAATCAATTATGCAAAAAGCCGAAGTTCCACTGGTTAATGGCTACCATGGCGATGATCAATCTATCGAAAAATTGCAAACTGAGGCCGATGCAATTGGCTATCCACTGTTAATAAAAGCAACTGCTGGCGGCGGCGGAAAAGGAATGCGGGTTGTTGAGTCATCAAAAGCCTTTAAAGATTCGCTCGAATCTTGCAAGCGCGAAGCTTTATCATCTTTTGGTGACGATAAAGTTTTGGTCGAAAAATATTTAACCAAACCGCGCCATGTTGAAATTCAAGTATTTGCCGATAATCACGGTAATGCAGTGCATTTATTTGAACGAGATTGCAGTGTACAAAGACGTCATCAAAAAGTAATAGAAGAAGCTCCTGCTCCGGGATTAAGCGAAGAAACGCGCAATCATATGGGGCAAGTTGCGATAAAAGCCGCTAAGGCAATTGGTTATTCTGGCGCAGGTACGGTTGAGTTTTTATATGACGAAGACGGCTCATTCTACTTTATGGAAATGAACACTCGCTTACAAGTTGAGCATCCTGTTACCGAAAAGATCACAGGGTTAGATTTAGTGGAATGGCAACTTTTAGTGGCTAAAAATCACCAGCTTCCACTTGAGCAAGCGCAAATCAGTATGAATGGTCACGCTTTTGAAGCGCGTATTTATGCCGAAGATCCACAAAATGACTTTTTGCCTGTTACTGGCGATATTAGCTATATGAGTACACCAAAACAATCTAATCATGTTAGGGTTGATTCAGGCATTGTTAGCGGTGATTCTGTTAGTGTTTATTACGATCCAATGATCGCCAAATTAATTGTTTGGGATAAAGATAGAGATTCGGCGCTTGCTCGAATGAGAAGCGCTTTAACAGAGTTTAACGTGGCAGGCTTAACTACAAATATTCAGTTTTTACACCAACTGGCAAGTCATAAAGCATTTAATGATGCAGATTTAGACACGCATTTTTTAGAGCACTATAAAGATGACTTTAAACTCGATAATGCCGCCTTGAATGATCAGCTTTTAGCGATTGCCGCGTTATACCAAATGATAAAATTATCAAATAGCGATAGTAATAGTATTGAGAGTAACGATCCCTATTCGCCTTGGAAACAAACCTCTGGGTGGCGTTTAAATGAAGATAACCACCATAAATTATTATTTGCATTTAATGGCGAGCAATACTCTGTTATTGCTCACTTTAGAGAGTTTGGTTTTGCGCTTGAAATAAATGGCAAAGAATTTTTAGTTTCTGGCAATTTAAAAAACAATCAATTATTTTTGCAAATTGATGGACATCAATTATCAGTAGATTGTGCTGAACATAATAATATTTTGTCTATTTTTAAATTGGCTAACTGCTGGAATATTGAGGTAGTTGATCAGTCACTTACCAATGAAGAGCATGACCAAGCGGTTAATTTAACGGCTCCAATGCCAGGAACCGTTATTGATGTATTAGTTAAAGCCAATGATAAAGTTGTAGAAGGACAAGCATTGATTGTAATGGAAGCAATGAAAATGGAACATACCATTAAAGCCCATAAAGACACCATGATTAGCGAAGTGCTTTTTAATGTTGGTGACTTAGTTGAAGAAGGTGCAGAGCTTATTACCTTTGTTGAAGAGTCTTAAATAATGAGTGACTTTGTAAAAATTGTAGAAGTTGGGGTAAGAGACGGTCTTCAAAATGAATCGACACCTGTTCCAACTGATATAAAACTAAAACTCATTGAGCTGCTAGTAGAGTCAGGATTATCAACCATTGAAGCAACCAGCTTTGTATCACCCAAATGGGTGCCACAAATGGCCGATCACCAACAAATTGTTGAAAGCCTTAATATTGAAAGTGAAGTTAACTATCCAGTATTAACCCCTAATATTAAAGGATTTGAAAATGCCATTAGTGCTGGCGCTAAAGAAGTGGCGGTTTTTGCTGCGGCATCAGAGAGCTTTTCGCAAAAAAACATCAATTGTTCTATTGATGAAAGTATCGAGCGATTCTCACCTATTTTAGAAAAAGCCAAATCACTTAATATTAAAGTTAGAGGTTATGTTTCTTGCGTTTTAGGTTGTCCCTATGAAGGCGAGGTAAAAGTAGAACAAGTATCTAAAGTAGCAGAAAAACTTTATAACATGGGTTGTTATGAAATATCTTTAGGTGACACTATTGGTGTTGGAACAGCCAATAAAACCAAACAACTTATTCAAGCGGTTACAAGCAAAATACCAGTGGGTGCCACAGCCGTCCATTTTCATGATACATACGGACAAGCACTCACTAATATTTATGCGGCAATTAATCTTGGAATTAAAACTGTTGACTCATCGGTTGCGGGTTTAGGTGGTTGTCCTTATGCTAAAGGCGCATCAGGTAATGTGGCTACCGAAGATGTGGTTTATATGCTAAATGGTATGAATATTAGCACTGGAATTAATTTAGATAAATTGGTTGATGCAGGCGACTATATCAGCCAATTTTTGCAAAGAGATAATAATTCAAAAGTGGCAAAAGCATTACTTGCCAAACGAAACTAATAAGAGGAATTTACTATGGCCGGTTTTAATAAGGTCGTTTCTAGTTACCAAGAAGCCATGCATGGGTTAGAAGATGGCATGTGTGTTATTGCTGGTGGTTTTGGCTTATGCGGCATTCCAGAAGGTTTAATTGCACAAATTAAAGCCATGGGCACAAAATCGCTGACTTTTGTTTCCAATAACTGCGGTGTCGATGACTTTGGTTTAGGTTTATTATTGCAAGACAAACAAATCAAAAAAATGATTTCTTCTTATGTGGGTGAAAATGCCGAGTTTGAACGCCAATATTTATCGGGTGAGCTAGAAGTAGAGCTTACTCCTCAGGGTACACTAGCTGAAAAAATGCGTGCAGGCGGCGCAGGTATTCCAGCATTTTTTACCGCAACAGGCTATGGAACTCCAGTTGCCGAAGGTAAAGAGTCGCGTGAGTTTAATGGTAAAAACTATATTCTAGAAGAATCTATTACAGGTGACTTTGCCATTGTTAGAGCGTGGAAAGCCGATAAAACAGGGAATTTAGTATTTCGCGATACGGCAATGAATTTTAACCCTATGGCGGCAACGGCAGGTAAAATTACCGTGGTTGAAGTTGAAGAAATTGTGGAGGTTGGTGAGCTTAAGCCAACTGAAATCCACACACCAGGCATTTATGTTGACCGTATAATTCAAGGTCAATTTGAAAAACGTATTGAACGTTTAACCCTTGCGTAACTTTAATTAGGAGACACAAAAAATGGCTTTAAGCAGAGAGCAAATTGCAATGCGTGTTGCGCAAGAACTCAAAGATGGTTATTACGTGAATTTAGGTATAGGTATTCCTACCTTAGTGGCAAACTATGTGCCTAAAGATATCGAAGTTATGCTGCAATCAGAAAATGGCTTGCTTGGTATGGGACCTTACCCAACCGAAGATCAAGTTGATGCCGATATGATCAACGCGGGTAAAGAAACGGTTACCGCCATTGATGGTGCTTCAATTTTTTCATCGGCAGAAAGCTTTGCCATGATCCGTGGTGGTCATGTTGACCTAACCGTATTAGGCGCTTTTGAAGTCGATCAAAATGGTAATATTGCCTCTTATATGATCCCAGGAAAACTCGTTAAAGGCATGGGCGGCGCAATGGATTTAGTGGCTGGCGCGCAAAATATTGTGGTTACCATGACCCATGCCGACAAACGAGGCAATTCAAAACTGTTAAGCGAATGTACTCTGCCATTAACCGGTGTTAACTGTATTAAAAAAGTCGTTACTGATTTGGCCGTTATGGAAATATCGAACGGTGAATTTCATTTAAAAGAGCGCGCCCCTGGTGTTTCGGTTGAAGAAATACAACAAAAAACAGGCGGCAAATTAGTGATTGATGGCGATATTCCAGAAATGACATTTGCTCAATAAAAACTCAAAGGTGTTGTTATAGTTTTCTTTCAAGATGCTTCCTTATTTACATCAAACAACACCCTTTCCTTCTGTTGACGAAGCACTAGATGAGCCCAATGGATTATTAGCCGCTGGCGGTGATCTATCGGCTAGTCGTTTAATTGATGCTTACGAAAAAGGTATTTTCCCTTGGTTTTCTGAAGGAGAGCCAATTTTATGGTGGTCGCCTAATCCTCGTACCGTTTTTAACATTGAAGACTTTAAAGTCCATAAAAGCGTTAAACAAACCATAAGAAGACAAGCCCTGACCATCACTTTAAATAAAGATTTCTCGCAAGTTATTCATCAATGTTCATTACCTAGAAGTGAAGATAATGGCACTTGGATCACCGAAGAAATGTGCCAAGCCTATATCACTTTACACCAATTAGGTAGGGCTCACTCGGTTGAAGTGTGGCAAAAAAATAACCTTGTTGGTGGAATTTATGGTATTAATGTTGGCAAAGTATTTTGCGGTGAGTCGATGTTTAGTGGCATTTCAAATGGTTCTAAAGTCGCTTTATCGGCATTGGTTTGCTATTTAAAGCCATTAGGTTACCAATTAATTGATTGCCAAATTGAAAATCCGCACTTAATGAGCTTGGGAGCCAAAAATATATTACGTGCAAATTATATTCAAGTGCTAAACTCATTAAGTGGCACTAACAATAATGTTGTTCAAAACAAAAACATCTGGAGCAGTAAAACGCTTAATGTTTTATAAACTCAAATAGAGTAAAACCATGTCAGGGAATTTTAATCCTACACAATTAAGCTTTTTTATTACACCACCGCATAAGTGCCCTTATTTAACTGAAAAAACCTCTAAAACGATATTTTTATCTCCCGAAATTGCCTCTGATAACCTGCTTTATACCGCTTTAATTAATCAAGGATTTAGACGAAGTGGTGAGCACATCTATCGACCCAATTGCGAATCTTGCTCTGCTTGTTTGTCGGTAAGAATTCCTGTTTTTGAATATAAAAACACGCGTAGCAATAGACGTATTCTTAATAAAGCAAAAAGGTTTCGCTATAGCGTTGAACCCGCTAATTTTAACCAAAAGCATTATTTACTGTTTGATCGCTACATCAGCCAGCGTCATCAAGACGGTGATATGTTTCCAACTAGTCCACGTCAATTTAAAGATTTTTTATTATGCGACTGGCTAGAAGTTAACTATCTTAATATTTTTGATATTAAAACAGGTGCACTCATTGGAACCTGTGTATACGATATTGTTAATGATGGTTTTTCTGCAATTTATACTTTTTTTGATCCCGACTATGAAAAATTCAGCATAGGCAAACTGGCTATATTGAAGCTAATGGAGCTGGTTAGACAAGCTAAGCTGCCTTTTTTATACCTTGGTTATTGGATCAAAGGTTGTCAAAAAATGTCTTATAAAGGGGATTTTCGCCCTATTGAGTATTTTACCCAAAATCACTGGGTTAAAATTAGTTAAATGCTTTGATTATTGAAAACTTTTCAGGCATTATTACGCGCGTTTTAAAGATCAAAATTTTAACCTAAAACTAATTTGAGACTAACCTAGAAAATATGGCTAAAGAAGATTGCATTGAACTTGAAGGAACTGTGCTAGAAACCTTACCTAACACGATGTTTCGTGTTGAATTAGAAAATGGGCACGTAGTAACCGCACATATTTCTGGAAAAATGCGAAAAAACTATATTCGTATTTTAACGGGTGATAAGGTCACCGTAGAAATGACCCCTTACGATTTGTCTAAAGGTCGAATCACTTTTAGAGCAAGATAAAAAAAGCAGACATTTTAGTCTGCTTTTTTGTTTAATACCTCAAAGATTTATTGTTTTCGGCGAAGCTCTCGGCAAAATCTACTCTTCTTTTAATGCCATTTCTTGTTTTTGCTTAATTTCAAAAGAGAGCTTTTTCTCTTTGGTATTAAAGCCCACAACTACTTGACCACCATTAGCTAAACGACCAAACAGCAGCTCTTCGGCAAGCTCCTTTTTAATTTTTTCGCGCATAACACGAGCCATTGGTCTTGCCCCCATGGTTTTATCAAAACCTTGCTCGGCTAGCCAGTTGCGAGCCTCTTGAGTCACTTCAAGCGAAACACCTTTATTATCGAGTTGACTCTGAAGCTCTACTACAAATTTATCAACCACAGAGCAAATAACGTCCATTTCTAACGGCTTAAACCACACGGTTGCATCTAAACGGTTTCTAAATTCAGGAGTAAATACTTTATTAATGGCTTCTAAATTATCGGCTTCTTTTGAAATAGGCTGAAAACCAATACCTTGTTTTTCTAGTTCAGCTGCACCAGCATTGGTTGTCATCACCAAAATAACATTTCTAAAGTCGGCTTTACGACCATTATTATCCGTTAGGGTGCCATGATCCATCACTTGCAATAGCAAATTATAAACATCGTTATGGGCTTTTTCTATTTCATCCAATAAAACAACTGAATAAGGGTTTTTAGTGACGGCTTCTGTTAATAATCCACCTTGATCAAAACCAACATATCCAGGAGGTGCACCAATTAAGCGGGAAACTGTATGTGCTTCCATATATTCAGACATATCAAAGCGAATAAACTCAATACCCATTATTTGCGCAAGCTGTTTGGTTACTTCGGTTTTACCAACCCCTGTTGGACCTGCAAATAAAAAACTGCCAATGGGTTTGTCTTCTAAGCCAAGTCCTGAGCGAGAGAGTTTTATCGCGTTTGATAAGGTTTCAATTGCATGATCTTGACCAAATACAACCATTTTAAGGTTACGTTCTAGGTTTTCTAATGATTTTTTGTCACTAGTTGAAACCGTTTTAGCGGGGATCTTAGCCATTTTAGCAATGATTTTTTCAATATCTTGCACGTTGATACGAGTTTCTCGTTTATCTTCATCTTGCAGTTGGCGATTAGCACCGGCCTCGTCAATAACATCAATTGCTTTATCGGGTAGTTGTCTATCATTGATATAACGAGAGGACAACTCTGCCGCAGATTGTAGTGCAGCATCAGAATAAGTGACATTATGGTGGCTTTCATAGCGCGACTTAAGTCCTTTTAAGATGTCTACTGTATCACTAACATTAGGCTCTTCAATGTCAACTTTTTGGAATCGCCGTGCCAAAGCTCTATCTTTTTCAAAAATGCCTCGATACTCTTGGAAAGTTGTAGAGCCCATGCACTTTAACTCGCCATTAGCTAACATGGGTTTAATGAGGTTTGAAGCATCCATAACACCGCCAGATGCCGCACCTGCGCCTATGATGGTATGTATTTCATCTATAAATAAAACGGCTTGTTTGGCTTCTTTTAGCTCAGCCAGTACCGCTTTAAGCCTTTTTTCAAAATCACCACGATACTTTGTTCCAGCAAGCAACGCCCCTAAATCAAGCGCATAAATATCACAATCGGCAATTACTTGAGGCACTTCTTTATCAACTATTTTTTTAGCTAGCCCTTCTGCTATTGCGGTTTTTCCAACACCAGCTTCTCCAACACAAAGCGGATTATTTTTACGGCGACGAGAAAGAATTTGAATGATGCGTTCAATTTCGTTGTCTCTACCAATTAAAGGGTCAATTTTTCCTTCGACAACAAGTGCATTTAAATGAATAGTATAGGCTTCAAGGGCTGTAGGAGCTTTAGCTGCTTGTTCGGAATCATCTGGTTTAAATTCTAAATTTTCAGCTTCGGGCTCTTCACCCGGTATTTTTGATATGCCGTGAGAAATGTAATTTACAATATCAAGACGAGATATATCTTGTTGGCGTAAAAAATAAACTGCTTGGCTTTCTTGTTCACTAAAAATGGCTACCAAAATATTAGCGCCAGTTACTTCTTTTTTGCCTGAAGATTGAACATGAAACACCGCACGTTGCAATACCCTTTGAAAACCAAGCGTTGGCTGGGTATCTACCTCTTCTATTTCGTCAGGTAAAATTTGGCTGTTTTCACTAATAAAATCAACCAACTGTCTATGCAAAATCTCTAAATCTGCTCCGCAAGCCCTTAAAACAGATACTGCATGCGCATTATCAAGAAGAGCTAGCAACAAATGCTCTACGGTCATATATTCATGACGTTTTTCTTTTGCGTCGGTAAACGCTAGGTTAAGCGTTAATTCGAGATCTTTACTAAGCATAATTCTCTCCTACCTAATATCCCTAATAATTTAATAGTCAATGAGTTAGTTTTCTTCCATTGTACACATTAATGGATGATCATTGGCGCGAGATAAATCATTCACTTGTGCTACTTTTGTTTCTGCTATTTCTGCGGTGTAAATTCCTGCAACACCATGCCCTTCATAATGTACTTGCAACATTACTTTTGTCGCTTGATCCGCTGTTTTATGAAAGTACTTTCGTAATACCTGTACAACAAAATCCATTGGAGTGTAGTCATCATTTAGTAAAAGTACTTTATACATGGGAGGCTGTTTAACTTCTGGTTTACTTTCAGCTATTGCTACACCATGTTCGTGGTCACGAATATTTTCGTTACTCATAATTTAATTTTAGTCTATTGATTATGATTTGCAGATATAATCTTATTATACCCGTTTTCCTTCAAGATGCTGAACACTAGATCATGCACTTTAAGTAGAACGGGTATAAATTAATGGGGTTACTGTCACAGTTTTCAATCTATTTTTAAATATAAAATTGAAAAGCATTAAAAATATTATTATTAAGGTTGACAAAAGCATTATTTTATGAGAATCATAGATTCCGCAGATTATTTGATCGTTTATCGAATAAATACGTCGATAAATTAGGTAAAAAGTTAATAATCATTAATGTCATTTTAATGTGGTTTGACCTAGGAGTGAAAGAAATGGCTACAGGTACAGTGAAGTGGTTTAACAATGCTAAAGGATACGGTTTTATTCGCCCTGACAATGGCGGAGATGATATTTTTGCGCATTATTCGACAATAGATATGGATGGATACCGAAGTTTGAAAGCTGGACAAGAAGTTTCTTTTGACACTTGCGAAGGTCCTAAAGGGTTACATGCTCAAGGCATTGCACCTGTAAAATCAGAAAATATCGAATCTTAATAAAAAGCCCAGTAAAACACTGGGCTTTTTTTTATTTTTCTAAGCTTATTTAAAAGCTTGTATTCCTGTTTGCGCGCGCCCTAGTATTAAAGCGTGAATATCGTGTGTTCCTTCGTAGGTATTAACTGCTTCTAGGTTAATCATATGACGGATAACATGAAACTCATCGCTTATTCCATTACCACCGTGCATATCTCGCGATGTTCTGGCTATTTCTAAAGCTTTTCCACACGAATTACGCTTAATTAACGAAATCATTTCAGGTTTAAAAGCTTTAGCGTCTATTAATTGACCTACGCGCAAAGCACTTTGTAAACCGATAGTAATTTCAGTTTGCATATCGGCTAGTTTCTTTTGAAACAATTGAGTAGCCGCAAGTGGGCGGTCAAATTGTTTACGATCTAAACCGTAGCTTCTTGCCGAATGCCAACAGTATTCTGCCGCGCCTAATGCTCCCCATGCAATGCCGTATCTTGCCATATTTAAGCAACCAAAGGGGCCTGATAAACCACGAATTGTTGGAAACATATTTTCTTCTGGCACAAAAACTTCATCCATAACTATTTCGCCAGTAATTGAAGCTCTTAATGAAAATTTACCTTCAATTTTTGGTGCAGATAAACCTTTCATGCCTTTTTCTAATACAAAGCCGCAAATTTTATTATCTTCGGCTTCATTTTTGGCCCAAACAACAAAAACATCGGCAACAGGAGAATTGGTGATCCACATTTTGCTTCCGCTTAAAACATAACCACCTTCTACTTTTTTAGCACGAGTTTTCATACCAGCAGGATCCGATCCACTATCTGGCTCGGTTAGGCCAAAACAGCCAATATATTCACCTGTGGCTAACTTTGGTAGGTATTTTTCTTTCTGAGCTTCGGTTCCATAAGCATTAATGGGGTGCATTACCAAGCTCGATTGAACGCTAAGTGCAGAGCGATAACCACTATCAACTCGCTCAACTTCACGAGCAACCAAACCATAAGATACATAGCTAACACCAGCGCAGCCGTAACCATTAATTGTTGAGCCTAATAAACCCAACTCCCCCATTTCGCGCATAATTTCAGTGTCAAAATGTTCGTGTCGGTGAGCTTCTTGCACACGAGGTAGCAGTTTTTCTTGTGCATAGCCTCGTGCCATATCACGGATCATACGCTCATCTTCGTTGAGCTGTTGGTCTAATAAAAATAGGTCGTCCCAGATGTCTAAACTCATAATACTTACCACTTAAAAATGTAATAACTAATCGGTATATAATTGAGGGCTAAGTCTAGCTAAAAAAGTGGCGGCAAACCAGTTAAATATAAACAATATTCGATCTCTAATTACTTAAAGTATTTCTTATATTGTTCAAGTTGGTGTTTTAAATTAATTGCAATTTCTATTGCACTTTTATCGTCATTCGATTTTTCTAATGCATCAACCGCTGGAATATAGTTAGTTAAAAAAATATGTAGTTGATCATGAGCCTTACCCGTCATAGTGCAGCCCTGAATTAACTTATCGGTAAGTTTTTGAAGCTCCTCACCTATAGCATTTAATGTTTGATAGCTAGAATGATCTCCTGTGTAAAAAGCATTTTCTATTTGTGCAAAAGTTGAACGTGTATGTTCATCCATTTCCCATTTTTTATTATCATTTAGCTGTAATGCAGTTTGATATTGTTGATTAGAGTGATGCTGATGCTTGGTGTCTTTTGCAAAGCTGATATTAGCTAAAGTAATCAATATTAACGCAAATAAAAATTTCAAAAGTTTGCCCATTGTTATCTCTTAATAAATTAGTAAGCTATTAATGCTAACATTAGCGAGTTTTAATGAAAACCAAAGAGAGCCCCCACGTTAATATTGAGTTGTTTAATTGGTGAGTAACTTAAGTTTAAAAGAGCAATTTAAGTCCGAACATGATACCGTTGAATTTAAGCAATAGCTTATAGTTTATGCCATAAAATATACCAACAAACTAAGGTAGGTTATTAATGTCATTAAAAGCACGTTTAGAGAGCTGGTTAAACCAAGAAAAAAAAGCCAGCGATTTTCCAATTTGCGATTTTGAAAAGCTCTCTTATGGCATTCGTCCTGGTGATGTGGTTTTAGTTGAAGGTCGTAGCCGTGTATCCGATGTCATTAGAGTTATTACTCAAAGTCGCTGGTCGCATAGCGCATTATACATTGGTCGGCTACATGATATTCACGATGAAAGCTTTAGGGAGCAATTGACTGCCCACTATCCTGCTAAACCTGAACAACAACTCTTAATAGAAGGGATTTTGGGTAAAGGGCTAATTGTGACACCATTAGATGAATATAGCAGAGATAATCTTAGAATTTGCCGCCCTTCTATATTATCAGCCCAAGATGCACAAAAAGTAGTAGAGTATTCTATTAAAAAGTTGGGTATTGGCTACAATGTGCGTCAACTATTCGATTTGGCTCGTTTTATTTTTCCTTGGCGAATATTACCTCGCCGCTGGCGTAGTACACTGTTTACCCGTAAACCTGATCAAGTTACCAAAACCGTTTGCTCATCGCTCATTGCAGAAGCATTTGATGCCGTAAGATACCCTGTTTTGCCTTTATTTAGGCGCATAGGACGCGAAGGAGTTGAACTTATTCCTCGTAACAGCCGCCTTTATACTCCCGCAGACTTTGATTACTCCCCTTATTTCGATATAAAAAAATATCCCTTTATGGGAACCAAAAGTAGCGCACCTTATCGAGGATTACCATGGAATAAAGATGGGATCGTTGGGCATGGTGAACAAGACTTTGACGTGCTTCAATAGACCATCAATAACAGAATTGCCAAAATTTTCTATAAAACTGTTTGTTATATGGAACAAACCACTCTACAAATAAATATTATAAATAAAAGTGCAAAATTATTGGTAATTTTTAAACCTTATACTACATTTAACTTAGGTACTCTGTTATTGATGTGTAGATATAGAAGGCATTGATTTCTTCGACTTCCCCTACCCCAGGTAATCTTTCTATAGAGCCTGGGATTTTTTTTTGCCTTTTAAAATTGTACGGTAAGTAAATGATTCTAAGATAAATTGACTGTTAATATATCGCAATCAACTTGATCGAGTATTTTCTCAGCGGTACTTCCCACTAACCCCGAATGATAAACACTACCAAGCACTAGCAGATCCACATTTAGCGCTTTCACCTGCCTAGGTAATAATTCTTCAGGGTATCCTTGCACTAAATGAAGTTGTTGCTCATTAAACTGGTACTCATCAACAACCTTATCAAATAATTTTTTAGCGTTGGCTTTTAGATCATTAAGGTAAACTTGGTAATTTTCATCATTGAAATTTAAATCTCCAACGCCAATTCCTGCTCCCATACCAAAACCAATATCGCTCCATAATTGATAGCCGATAGGATCGTAACAGTGGGTAATATTTAAATTGGCTTTAATCACTTTAGCTAACTGGCTAGCCGTTAGCAAAATCTTATGATCAAGAGTTGCGGGTTTATCGTGATTAAGCGCTGGATCAATGGCTGCAACTAAAGTTTTATATGCGTTTTTTGTAGAAGGTTTAGCCAATATTAAAGGGCAAGGACAAGATTTAATAAGTTGCCAGTCGTTTGGGGTAAAAAATATTTTATTCACTGCTGGATGTTCATGAGTTGATTTAATCACCAAGCTCGCTTTAATTTGTTTTGCTTTGTTATTAATTGCCTCGTAAACAGGCTTATGCCACACAACATCAAGTTCGCAACTAATTCCTTGCTCAATAACTTCTTGTTGATAAGTTTTTACCCAACGCTTTTGAGATTGTATATAACCTTGTTGAGCTGTATTAAGCTGCTCTTTACTAAATAAATGATTCGTATAAATAGCCCGATTATAAACCACCAAAACCAATTCAATATTGGCATTAAAGGCTTTGGCAAGATAAATTCCGCGCTTTAAGGCAGGCTGCTCTTCTCTATCGGGATCTAAACAAACCAAAATGGTCGGTTTGTGATCTTTGGTGCCATCTGCTGATTGCATGAATTGCCATGTCTGTTTTAATGAGTTTGCATCCATTATCATTGCCCTCGCTTAAACATTAAATAGAACAGAGATATAGTGGACTAATTATATGACGAATTAATTAATTACCAATTGACTTAAAGCAATACTTAGTAATCAACTAACGTTTAAATAAACGGCGATAATTACTTGTTGTAAGCTGGCAAAAGCTTTCGTAATCTATATTTCTAAGCTCTGCTAAACATTTAGCTACATCTGCAACATGCCTAGGCGAATTAGGTTTGCCTCGATAAGGTTTTGGGGTTAAATAAGGGCTGTCAGTTTCCACTAAAATTCTATTCATTGGAATTTGAGCGGCTACTTCACGTAACTCTTTGGCATTATTAAAAGTAACTATACCTGAAAACGAAATATAAAATCCCATCTCCATTGCTTCATCTGCCATTTCAATACTTTCAGTAAAGCAGTGAAGCACGCCACCTACTTTATCAGCATTTTCTGTGGCTAAAATATCTAGCGTATCTTGCCTTGCATCCCTGGTATGAATAATTAATGGCAAATCAGCTTCAACAGCGGCTTGCACATGAGTATGAAATAATGCTTTTTGTTCGGCTTCACTTTCTTTAGCATAAAAATAATCTAAGCCTGTTTCACCTATAGCAATTACTTTAGGGTGCTCTGCTTGTTTAACTAAATATTCAACATCCGCGAATTGTCCCTCGGTATTTAAAGGATGAATACCAACTGAGGCATAAACATCACTATTTTTTTCTGCAATTGCTAATACTTGCGGTTGGTTTTCACGGTTAATTGCCACACACAAAAATTCTTCAACACCAACATCTCTTGCTGCTTGCAATGACTGGTTAAAATCACCATTAAAAGGAGTAAGATCTAAGCGATCTAGATGACAATGAGAATCTACTAACATAGTTAAAAACTTTAGAAATAATTGAGGACTTTATAATTACAGTAAAAACACTGTTTTACATGGTGTGGGTTATTCTATCGGAAGTTAAAATTCCTGCAAGATGAGTTTCAATTTTACCGCGAGTAACACCTTTGTCTTGAGAGGAAAACTGTACGCCAATGCCACGCGCTTTATTTCCTTGCGCTCCTTTTGGTGTGATCCAAACAATTTTGCCCGCAACAGGTAATCGCTCTTTTTCGTCCATAAGTGTTAAGAGCATAAAAACTTCATCACCAATTTTATATTCTTTATTGGTTGGTATAAACAAACCACCATTTTTTACAAAAGGCATATAGGCCGCATAAAGCGCGCTTTTGTCTTTAATAGTTAGTTGTAAAATACCATGCTTTGGCGAATTTGGTGCAGACATCTAAATGAATTAGCCCTTAAAGTTGTTGTCGTTTACCAATTAAAACGATATAAGGTTGAAAATAGCCGATTAACGATAAAAAAGCAATAAATTCTATTAAAGAAAAAACTTTAAGTTTATCTATTAACCATTTGATAATACGGTGAGTTTTCTACCTTTTTCGTACCATTGAACCAAAATGGCTTGTAGTTGAATTCGAGACTGTAAATTACTACCTGCAAACTGTGCTTTCTGATAAGCAACGACTTTATCATAAAGTCCAAAAACAAACTTTGAATCTAGTTGCAAAAAACAAGGCTTCATGGGCTCTTTGGTGGCTAGCTGCTTAACTAGGAGACTAAAAAAACGGGCTAAATGAGTCCATAGTTCTACATTAGTTTCAAGTAACTCAACCGCATCACTTACTTTGAGTTTAGCTTCAAATAACTCAATTAAGCATGAGCTTATTTTAGCGGCTTCTTCAATACTATTAGTTTGCAGCAATTCTAAAGCTTTCAGTGGCGCGTTAGCCGACAAGTTGAGTGCTTTTATACAGTCTATTTCACTAAACTGATCAGATTGATTCATTATCCAGTCTACACTCGGCTGTTGAGGTAGCTGTGGTTTTAAAATTTGGCAACGACTTCTTACCGTTGCAGGTACTTGTTGAAGGTTGTCTGCCAATAAAATAATTAAGGTTTTATGTCCAGGCTCTTCAAGTGTTTTAAGTAGCGCATTAAATGCTGCGGTTGTTAAGTCTGTTACTGAGCGAATAACAGCAATTCGCCAACCATTTAATTGCGGTGCCCGAGTTAGCTTTTCAGTCACTTCTCGAACCTGATCAATACCAATAGATTGTTTTGATTTGCCCTTATTATCAACTAATCGGTCAAGCAGATAAAAGTCGGGAAAGCTAGAAGCATTAAACAATTGACAACTTTTGCACTGACCACAAGCATTAATATCTGCTTCAGAGCGGTTAATACAAATCAACCAATTAACAATTTGATAAGCATAGGCCAGTTTACCACTGCCATGAGGAGCATCTATTAGAAGCCCGTGAGCTAAGCGCTCTGATTTAAAAGCCTCTAATAACATTTGTGAAATTGGTTGAAACCAAGGTAAGCTCATGATTAATCAGCCTATCTACAAATGCTGTAAAAAACTTTGTATTAAAGCGCGCAATTGCTTTTGCACAAGTGAGATCTCAGGTGCAGCATCAACCACCTTAATTCGATTACTGTCAGCTTGTGCACGTTGCTTATAAGCAGCTCTTATTTTTTCAAAAAACTGCATTTTTTCAGTTTCAAATCTATCTGGTGATCCACGCTTTAACGCTCGCTCCATACCATCGGCAACTGGCATATCAAGCAATATTGTTAGGTCGGGTTTAAAGTGTTGTAAACTCCACTGCTCAATTTGCTTAATCCGTTCAAATGGGATCTCTCTGCCTCCTCCCTGATAAGCATAAGTTGCATCAACAAATCTATCGCAAATAACCCATGTTCCTGCTTTTAACGCAGGTTTTATTACTTGATTAACATGCTGGCATCTTGCGGCAAACATCAGTAATAATTCGGTATCGGGCTCTATTTTTTCTTCACGATTTTCAAGTAAAGTTGCACGCAGATCTTCAGCAAGTGGTGTACCACCAGGTTCACGAGTGACTAAAGTTGAGTAACCATTTTCTTCAATTAAAGATTTTACAAAGTTAAGGCTGGTGGATTTGCCCACTCCTTCACTGCCTTCTAAGGTAATAAATTGCCCAAGCTTTGTTGTCATAAAGATATTGCTTCTTGTTGTGGATGTGACTTAAATAACGAGGCTAAGTTTACGTTAATCTATTAATCAGTGTCGAGCTTTGATTGGGTCACACTAAGGTTTATTTTTTTGACTTTTTAAATAATCCTTAACCGCTTTATTATGCTCTTTAAGGGTTTTGCTAAATTTATGTCCACCATTGCCTGTTGCTACAAAATAAAGCCATTCGCCAATTTCAGGGTTTAATGCCGCTTTAATTGAAGCTTTACTAGGCATGGCAATTGGGCTTGGTGGTAAGCCTTTAATCACATAAGTATTATATGGTGTAGCGGTTCTTAAATCTTTATAGGTAATATCGCCATTAAAATCAGGCCCTATGCCATAAATAACGGTGGGGTCGGTTTGCAGACGCATTTTTTCTTGTAATCGTTTAACAAACACACCAGCAACTTTTTCTCGCTCATTTGAAAGACCGGTTTCTTTTTCAATGATTGAAGCCATTATTAATGCTTCATAGGACGACTCATAGGGCAAACCAGTTGTGCGGTTTTGCCATTCAAGCTCAAGGATTTGTTGCATTTTTTGATAGGCGCGTTTTATCACCGATAATCCGCTGGCAGACTTAGTAAAAAAATAAGTTTCAGGGTAAAGCCAGCCTTCTACTTTTTCGCTTGATAAGGATAATCTTTTAGCAAGCTCGGCCTCGGTTTTCGGTAAATCATTAGTTAAATATTGGTTTTTAGCAAATCTTTCCATTACTTGATAAATACTCATGCCTTCTACAATGGTTATCGAGTATTGAACGACTTTACCTTCAACAAGTATTTGCATTAAGGCTTTAGGTGTTAAATTTTTAGGTAGTGAAAACTCTCCAGTTTTAATTTTACTAAGCTCTGGGTTTAAACGAACCATCAGCCTTAACCAAAAAGTATCACTAATAATATTTTCTGCGGCTAATTGATTAGCTAGTTGATAAACACTCTGCCCTTTTTTGATTTCAAAAGGAACTTGGTTATTAATTTGTACTGGTGTTTGAAGGAACTGTTGGTATTTTAAATAAACAAAAAAGCTCGACAGAAATGTCGCTATTAGCACAACACCAATTATCTGTTTTACACGGCTTTTACTAAAAATCATTAACTTAACCTAGCGATATTTGTGACTTAAGTTGTGACGATCTTTCTATATTAATAGCGACATTATCAATACGTTCTACAGGCCAAATTCCAATAAGCGAATTGGTTACAAATGCAGCGCTCACAGATTTAAGTTGCTGCTGGCTAATAGGCTCTATTTGATAGTTTATTTGCTTTTGTTGAAAAAAATCCAGCACCTTTTTACGCGTTATCCCATTAATACCCGCTAAATCTAATGAAGGTGTTATCCAAACATTGTCAATTAGGGCAAATAAATTACTTCGAGAGCCACAAATAACCTTATTTTCATGACACATTAACGCTTCTTGATTGTCCTGAGTTACTTCTGATGCGGCTAATACATTATCAAGTCGATTTAAGTGCTTGATCCCCGCTAATTGCTGGTTGAGGCTAATAGGTGTTTTGGCAAAAATTAATTGACAGTTTTGCGCTGGCGGTTTTGGACAATTCAATATTTGCAATAAAAGTAAACACGAATGTTGCTGATTAATGGCATAACCACGCTGAGTTTGTTTACGACAAAGGGTAATTCTAAAAGCGGCTTTCGTTATCCCCTGAATTGCTTTTAATACTTGAGCACTTAAAAGACTAAAGTTGATACTCGTAAACTTAAGCTTATCTGCTGAACTTTTAAGTCTTTCGATATGATCACCATAGTTAACAATGTGATCATTTTTAATTAGACCCGTGGTAAAAAAACCATCGCCAAACATTAAGCCTCGGTTATCGGTAATAACATCACTTATTGGCTTTGCGTTATTTCTATAATCTTCGACTAAAAACTGCAAAATGCTATCTAGCTTTCAAATTGAGAAAATAATAAAGAGCCGTTTGTGCCGCCAAAGCCAAAAGAATTACACATAGACTGTTTAATATTAATTTCTTGTGCTTGATGAGCAACATAATTTAAATCACAACCATCGCTTGGGTTATCTAAATTAATGGTTGGAGGAGCAACATTATCTTTAATGGCTAAAACCGAAAATATTGCTTCAACGCTTCCCGCAGCACCCAATAAGTGGCCTGTCATTGATTTAGTTGAACTTACCGCAATATTCTTAGCATTATCACCAAATAATGATTTAACCGCTTGAGTTTCGGCAATATCGCCTGTTGGTGTAGAAGTACCGTGGGCATTAATATAGTCAATTTGTTCGAGGTTAACACCAGCATCATTAATCGCATTATGCATCGCTTGAGCCGCGCCAGAGCCATCTTCTGGCGGTGATGTCATATGATAAGCATCACCGCTCATACCAAAGCCAGTTAGCTCACAATAAATCTTAGCACCGCGTTTTTGCGCGCTTTCTAGTGATTCAATGACCATCACACCTGCGCCATCACCTAGCACAAAACCATCTCTGTCTTTATCCCAAGGTCTGCTTGCCGCTTGTGGATCATCATTTCTGGTCGATAAAGCTTTAGCTGATGAAAAGCCCGCAATAATCAATGGTGTGGTTGCCATTTCAGCGCCACCAGCAATCATTACCTCGGCATCACCATAAGCAATCATTCTTGCCGCATGACCAATATTATGAACCCCTGTGGTACATGCAGTCACAATAGAAATATTAGGCCCTTTAATGCCATACATTATTGATAGCTGGCCTGCGACCATATTAATAATACTACCAGGGATCAAAAAGGGAGAAACCCGTCGAGGGCCACGGTTTAGCAGTTGTTGATGATTATTTTCAATCGTTTCCATGCCGCCTAAGCCAGAGGCAACACAAACTCCAATTTTATTGGCGTTATCTTCCGTTACTTCTATGCCTGAATCCTTAATTGCCTGAACCGAAGCGGCAATACCAAACTGAATAAAGCGATCAAACTTTCGCGCTTCTTTTTTAGGCATGTAAGCTTCTACATCAAAGTCTTTTACGCTGGCAGAAAATTTAGTTCCTAAATTGTTAGTATCAAATGCTTCGATATTGGCTGCACCACTAATGCCATTAGCCACCGAATGCCAAGTTGAAGCAACATCGTTCCCTACTGGAGAAACCATGCCTAAACCTGTAACAACAACTCTTCTGCCTTTCATAATTTTAACCCTTTGTTTTTTTCGTTCATAAAAAAAGCCGCGATAGCTTAAACCACCGCAGCTTTTTGATCAGATCGAAACCTGACTTAACAGTTTAAATTAAGCGCCTTCTACGTTGGCCTTAATGTAATCAACTGCCGCTAAAACCGTGTTGATTTTTTCTGCTTCGTCATCAGGAATTTCTGTGTCAAATTCTTCTTCAAGTAGCATGACCAACTCAACGGTATCTAGTGAGTCTGCTCCAAGATCGTCAACAAAAGACGCTTCCATAGTAACTTGATCTTCATTAACGCCTAGTTGCTCGACAACGATCTTCTTAACGCGGTCTTCGATAGTGCTCATGATATGTTTTTTCCTCTAAAAATTAAACCAGCAAACGCTGAGGCGTGTAGTTTATTGATTTTGCAGAAAGTTGCAAGTTGCGATCAGATTATTTTTTTTGGTCAGACCAGCAATTTATCAAAAACTCACTATTTCACTACAATATAATGGAAGCCATATTAAACACAATAATGCTATAAAAATAAAGACTTGCTTCCCAAAAATAGCGATTTAAAAAGAATAAAGGGCTTATGCCATATTCATTCCACCATTCACATGAATAGTTTCGCCAGTAATATAACCGCCACCTTCTGAAGCTAAAAAGCCTACCGCTGCGGCGATTTCTTCTGGTTTACCTAAACGGTTAAGTGGAATGGTTTTAGCTAAAGTATCGCGTTGAGTGTCATCTAGCGCTTGAGTCATATCGGTATCAATAAAACCAGGGGCAACTACATTAACCGTAATACCGCGAACACCAATTTCTTTGGCCAATGATTTACTAAAGCCAATAACCGCTGCTTTTGCGGCACAATAGTTTGTTTGACCAGGGTTACCTGTGGTACCAACCACAGAGCCAATGTTGATTATTCTACCCCATTTAGCCTTCATCATACCGCGCATACAGGCTTTAGATAATTTAAAGATAGACTTAAGATTAGTATTTAAAATCGCATCCCAATCATCTTCACTCATACGCATTAATAGATTGTCACGCGTGATCCCAGCATTATTTACTAAAACCTCGGGAGTTTTTCCAAAGCTGTATTTTAATGCTTTTAATAGATTATCAATTGAATCAGCATTAGCCACATCAACAACAAAGCCTTGTCCTTCTACACCTTGCGATTTTAAAGACTCACTAATTTTGTCTGCACCAGCTTGTGATGTTGCTGTACCTGCAACCACAAAGCCAGCTTTACCAAGGTTTTCAGCAATGGCTTTGCCAATGCCTCTTGATGCGCCTGTTACTAATGCAAGTTTTGCATTACTCATTATATTCTCCAACTAAAATTAACAATATTTTATAACTTAAATTTTATTTTAAGAATGCTCACTAACCATTTGTTCATAAACATCTTTTTTAGCAATGGTATTTGCCAAAACTTGTCTATCTATACGTTTAGTTAGCCCGCTTAATACATTACCTGGGCCACATTCAATTAGCTTATTAACACCTTTTGATGCAAGCAACTGAACCGTTTCTGTCCAGCGTACAGGACAATAAAGCTGGCGAACTAAAGCATCTTTAATGTCGGTTTCACTCTCACAAATAGCCACATCAACGTTGTTTATAACATTAATTGTTGGTGTATTGATGGCTATTGATTGAAGTGATTCAGCTAATTTTTCAGCCGCTGGTTTCATTAATGCACAATGTGAAGGCACGCTAACAGGTAAAGGTAAGGCTCTTTTGGCGCCTTTGTCTTTACAAACAATCATGGCTCGCTCAACCGCTTCGGCATTACCAGCAATAACCACCTGACCTGGTGAGTTATAATTAACTGGCGATACCACTTGGCCGTTAGCGCTTTCGTCACATGATTGTTGAATAAGATCATCGGCTAAACCAATAATTGCCGCCATTTTTCCAGTTCCCGCAGGAACCGCTTGTTGCATATACTCGCCACGTTTGGCAACCAGATTAACCGCATCGGTAAAATTAAGTGCTCCTGAGGCGACTAATGCCGAATACTCCCCTAAACTATGCCCTGCGACAAAGTTTGGCTTTTCAGCATTTTCAACCCACAAACGCCAAAGTGCTGTACTAGCGGCTAAAATGGCAGGTTGTGTGTTATGAGTTTGATTAAGATCTTCGCTAGGTCCATCTTTTATAAGATTAAGCATGTTGTAACCTAAAGCGTCAGAAACCTCTTCAAATGTGGTTTGAACAATTGGGTTATCATAATAGTCAGATAACATTCCAACCGCTTGAGAACCCTGACCAGGAAATACAAAGGCAAATAATGATTCAGACATGAATTTTCCTTTAAAAATTGAGCGCAATTAAATTAAGAATAAATTTTGGCGCAAATTATAACTGCTATAACCATTGAAAACACTAACTAACAACACCTACCAGTTACGGGGCTAATTCTTTACGAAGGAGAATGAGTATAGCTGAATAAAAACCAATTACATTTCGAAACAATTCTTTTTGATCATATATTATTTAGTAATAAAGATACTTTCTACTCTATAGTAGTATTTCAATCCACCGACACTTCATCAATAATAATTAAGCGAGAGAATGCATGAAACTAACTTTACCTATAGCCTTACTTCTTGGGCTTTCAACGCAAGCACTTGCTTCCAATGGTTATTATCGCTCCCCTGCAATTCATAACGATACTTTAGTATTTACCGCAGAAGGTGATTTATGGGTTAACCAACTAGGAAAGCAAAGTAGTAAAAGATTAACAACCCATGCTGCCGAAGAAAGACAAGCAGCTATATCTAAAGACGGTCAATGGGTAGCTTATGCTGCCAACTACGAAGGTAGAGACGAAGTTTATGTTATTTCTATTAACGGTGGTGTTGCTAAAAGAGTTAGCTTTGAGAATTCATCGGTAAGAGTTCAAGGCTGGACACCTCAGGGAGAAGTGCTCTATAGCACTAATAATCGCGTAGGCCCTACAGGTAACTGGACTTTGCGAAAGGTAAACCCTAAAACACTGGTAGCCTCATCAATTCCATTGGCCGATGCGGTTGAGGGAGCAGTAGATTCTAAAGGCGATTATGTTTATTTCACCCAATTTGGATTACAAGTTTCTACCGACAATGCCAAAGTTTATCGTGGTGGAGGTAAAGGTGAAATTTGGCGCTATAAGCTAAACACAAAGCAAGAAGCACAAAAATTAACTAGCAAGCACGAAGGTTCAGTAAGACAACCCATGCCTTACAATGGCAAGCTTTATTTTATTAGTGATGCCAGTGGACGCGAAAACATTTGGGAAATGCAAGTTGATGGTTCTAACCCAAAGCAAGTAACTCAATATAAAGACTGGTCGGTTCGCTCTGCCCGTTTGCACAATGGTAAAATTGCTTATCAGCTTGGTGCCGATATATATCTACTCGACTTAAACTCCCAAAAATCGAGTAAGCAAAAAATAGCCCTTACCTCAGATTTTCCTAATTTAAGAGAAAGATGGCTCAATAAACCGTTAAGATACCTAACCAGCAGTGCTTTAGCCGGTGATCATAAAAAAGTGGTACTCACTGCACGCGGTCGAGTAGCTGTGGCTGGAACCGAGAAATCACGCTTAGTTGAAATTAATACACCAACAAACTCTCGGACAAGAGGCGCTATTTTAAGCCACGATGGAAAGTCAGTGTATGCCATTAATGATGCTAGTGGTGAAATGGAAGTTTGGCAGTATGCTGCTGATGGCTCTGATCAACCTAAACAGTTAACTGACGATGGCTACATTTTCCGCTGGCAGTTGTCGTTATCACCCGATGGTAATTATATTGCTCACGATGATCAAAATGGTGATCTCTTTTTACTGAACTTGAAAACAGGTAAAAATAAAAAGGTTTTAACCAAAGGTGGTGGATTAAGCCCTTACTCAGGCTTAAGTTGGTCATCAGATAGCAAGTATTTAGCTCTAGCTCAAAGCAAACAAGGTGATGAGCGCTCTAGTATTGTATTATTATCAGTTGAAGATGGTAAATATCAAACCTTAACAACAGATAAATACAACTCTTATTCTCCTGCTTTTAGTAATGATGGCAGTTGGCTCTATTTTTTATCTGACAGACACTTTAACGCAACCCCTAGCGCTCCTTGGGGTGACAGAAATATGGGACCTGTATTCGACAGACGCACACAAATATTTGCCTATGCACTTAATGCCGATGCTAAATTTCCGTTTCAAACACCTAACGAATTAACGGCTGATAAAAAGAGTAAAAAACCAGAGCCTAAAGAAACAGATGAAAAAGCTAAATCGGATGATAAAAAATCAGATAAAACTGCCGCTATTGACTGGAAAAACATCAGTAATAGGCTCTGGCAAGTACCTGTAGCTTCAGGTAACTATTCAAGACTATTAGTTGGTAAAACCCACTTATATGTAAGCGATAGAGTTACCGAGCCTGGTGCACAGCCTGAAATTAAATCAATTAAAATTGAGCCATCACCTAAAATTAAAACCTTCACTAAAAACGTTGCCGATTTTCAATTATCTGATGATAAAAAACAGTTATTTGTTAGACAACAAGGCAATAATAACGGCAATATGTTTATTGTAAATGCTGGCGGTAGTTTTCCATCTGATCTTAAAAAAGCCAAGGTAATGGCAAATGCTTGGCAGCTTTTACTATCTCCCAAGCAAGAATGGAAACAGCAATTTCATGACGCATGGTTAATGCACCGTGATTCATTTTTTGATCCTGATATGCGAGGTGTTAACTGGAAAAAAGCGCGTGATAAATACCAGCCACTATTAAACCGTTTAACTGATCGCTATGAGTTAGACGATATATTTGCACAGATGATTGGCGAATTAAATGCGCTTCATTCACAAGTAAGAGGCGGCGAATTTCCCTCGGACAGTAACCGCCCTAACCCATCATTTTTAGGTGCAACACTAGAGCAAAATAAAAATGGTGTAAAAATTGAGCATATTTATCGTTATGATCCAGAAATACCAGCTCAAGCATCTCCCCTACTTAAACCTGGAGTAAGTGCCAATGAGGGTGACTTTATTGTGGCGATTAATGGTTTAAAAATAAAAACTATTGCCGATGTTAACCGAGCTTTACTTAATCAAGCGGGCAAGCAAGTTTTACTTGATATTAAACGCGGGAAAAAATCACACAAAACCGTAGTTACTCCCACCGCTAATGATTACTTCTTAAGATACAACGATTGGGTTACTGGCAACCGTGGTAAGGTTGAAAAAGCTTCTGACAATATCGGCTATTTACACCTGCATTCAATGATTGGTAACGATATTGCCGATTTTGCACGCGAGTTTTATGCGGCTTACCGTAAAGATGGTTTAATTATTGATGTAAGACGTAACCGTGGCGGTAATATTGATGGTTGGATCATTGAAAAACTACTCAAAAAAGCATGGATGTTTTGGCAACCCAAAATAGGCTCGCCTAATGCCAATACTCAGCAGACATTCAGAGGGCACTTAGTTGTACTGGCTGATCAATTTACTTATTCCGATGGGGAAACCTTTACCGCTGGCATTAAGGCACTAAATTTAGCCCCTGTTATAGGTAAACAAACTGCTGGCGCTGGTGTATGGCTTAGAGGGCTAAATCGTTTAACCGATGGTGGTATTGCCAGAGTGGCAGAATTTCCACAATATGCGATGGACGGTCGTTGGATAGTTGAAGGTCGAGGTGTTTCTCCCAATATCGAAGTAGATAACCTACCCTTTGAAACCTTTAATGGTAAAGATGCACAGCTTGAAGCAGCTATTCAATATTTAACCGATAAAATTAGCCAATCTCCTGTTAAACCATTAAAAGCAAAGCCATTTCCAAAAAATGAACAACCCGCAGCAGATATAACAAAGTAATCAACATAGCCGAGTTACCTTTAAGGTAGTTCGGCTTTTTTTTGTTTAAAGTTGTTGGATGGATCTTAGATCACTTAATTTGTGTTACTAGTGCTTAGCTTTCAGTAATAACTTAACTATTCATTAATAAACAGTTGCTTAGCGTGTTGCTCTAATGCTTGTTGAATTTTGTTAGGTAGGTTGTGATGAGATTGCTTAATGGCTTCTTCAATCGCGCAATAAGTTGCATTGACATTAGCGGCGCCGTGACTTTTAATAACAATTCCTCTAAGCCCTATTAAACAAGCACCATTGTATTGCTCTGGGTTAATTTCGGCTTTAAATGCACCTAAAACAGGCTTAGCCAGCAGCCCGCAAAAGCGTGACCACCAGTTTTTATCGAAGGCTTTTTTGATTTTTGTGGACAAATAAGCGCTTAACCCTTCCGAAGCTTTTAATACATTATTGCCGGTAAAACCATCGGTAACTACTACTTGATGATCACCTTTAAAAATCTGATTACCTTCTACAAAACCTTGGTAATTAATGCTCTCTATACTAGCAATTAACTCATTAGCTTGTTTAAGCGTGTTAGAGCCTTTATTTTGCTCTTCTCCTACATTAAGCAGTCCAACTTTTGGCGAGTCAGTTTTATCAACATTTTTAGCCAGTTCACTGCCCATAATGGCAAACTGAGTCAATCTTAGCGCATCACACTCTACATTGGCGCCTAAATCTAGCAGATAAACGGGTTTATTTTGTAAAGTTGGAATACCTGAAATGATGGCTGGGCGATCAATACCTGGTAGCATTTTTAATACAAATCGAGAAATAGCCATTAATGCTCCAGTATTACCAGAGCTAACACAAGCATTTGAACGGCCATCTCTTACCGATTCTAATGCTAACCGCATTGATGAGTTTTTTTTATTTTTAAGCGCTAATGCGGGCGGATCAGACATTGCCACATCATCTTGTGATTGATATAAGCGAATTTGATCGCTTGGCTTTATATGGTGAACTTTTAAAAGATGCTCTATTTCAACAAGATTTCCAAATAAGCGAAACCTAACATCAGGAAAATTTTTAAGGGCTTTTTTTACTGCGGGAATAGTCACTGAGGGGCCAAAATCGCCCCCCATACAATCAATTGCTAGTATAACTTGTGTCAAACGAGGTTCAGCAGTTAATTGCAAATATTTAAGTAATTCCGAAGAATTACTTAAATTATACGATCTTACGACCTTTGTAATAACCGTCTTCAGTCATGTGATGACGAAGATGTAACTCACCAGTTGTTTGATCTTCTGATAATGAAGATGTGTTATCAACTAATGCATCATGTGAACGACGCATACCGCGTTTTGAGCGGGTTTTCTTGTTTTTTTGAACTGCCATGGGTGTTACTCCTAAATTAAGTTTTCTTTAAATCTTTAAGCACAGCAAACGGGTTATTTTTGGCTTTCTCTTCGGCAATTGCCTTTTCATCAAGCTCGCCATAACTCATTGGCTGATTAATATTATCTTGTGACTTATTAGCCACTATCGGAACTGATAAAATTAGCTCATCTTCGATTACTTGCGTAACATTCAGATAACCTTCTTCCATTAATACCGGTTCAAATTCATCTTCAACCTCTTTAAATTGATTTTCATCAACCAGCGCGCAATAAACAACGTGTTTATCAATTTTATGGTTGATCGCCTCAAAGGTTGTTTGACACTCTAGCTGAACATCAGCTTTTATGTCGGCTTTAATTAAGCATCGTCTTCTATCGTCAAAATATCCTGAAAGCAATACCTGAATATTGCCTTTATCAGAATAGAGTGAACTAGCAAATCGTTCAAAATCTTTAACTTTCCAGTTAAAGCGAACCTCGCCTTCTTTTCGTGCCAATTTAACTGGCTGAATACTGCTTTTTAACTGGGTTTCTCGCATAGGCGCGCGATTCTACCCAAAAGCCTTATAAAAGGCAAAGTTTTTACTTAAATTAGTAGTGATTTAAAGATTATTCTTCGAGTAAGTCATCAATTAGCCAAACAGGCTCTATTTCTGCACCAATTAACTCCTCGTTCCAATTAATACCAACCATAACGTTATCATCGTGCATACCGTGTAACCAATCATCAATAAAATCATCAAAACGGATTGCTTTAGGTTTAAAATCTGCCCAGTCTTCACTACAAAGCTTTGCGGCTAAATGCTCATTCGACCAAAAAGGCAGCACTTCACGATCATCAAAGTCTTCTGAATCGCAGGTAGCCCAAATTTCACCATTAAACAAACCCCAAACAATTTCTGTTCCTAGCACTTCATCCAAAAAATGTTCGTAGGCTTCACGAATTGATGCGTTGATATTGGGTGATGAATCATTATCAGCCATTAGTTGCTTACTACCTTTTATTAATTGAGTACATAAATTCAAGCAATATAATAACAGATCTCTATTTTATTGCTTATAATGACTAACAACTTTATGCTAAAAAAATAACCACTAAAACGACACTTCTTATGAAACCAAGCTCGCAAGTTGTGGATTCTGATAAGCCACTAAACTGGAAGATTGTTAAAAGCCTAATACCCTTTCTAAAAGAATATCGTGTACGCACTTTTGTTGCATTATTGTGCTTAATTATAGCTAAGTTACTTACCGTAACCATTCCCTTATTCTTAAAATATCTTATTGATATTTTAGGAGGAAACTCTAGCGCTGAATCGTCACCAGTGTTGCCCGCTTGGGTTCTAACTCCTATTGCATTAGTGATTGCTTATGGCGCATTTCGATTTGGTAATGTGCTATTTAATGAGCTTAGAGATACTTTATTTAGCCGAGTAACTGAGCGCGCTATTCGCCGTATTAGCGTGAAAGTCTTTGAAAGATTACATACCTTAGACATTAGCTTTCACCTTGATCGCAGAACCGGTGGTCTTGCCAGAGATATAGAACGAGGCAGACAAGGCATTAACTTTTTAATGCGCTTTATGATCTTTAATATAATTCCTACCTTGTTTGAAATTTCATTAGTTATTGGTATTTTACTTTCAGCCTTTGGATTTGAGTTTGGTTTAGTCACTTCATTAGCCATTGTTGCTTATGGCTTTTTTACCGTTGTAGTAACCAATTGGCGCAATAAATTTATTCGCGAAGCCAACGAAGCCGACTCTGACAGCAATACCGTAGCGATAGATAGTTTATTAAATTACGAAACGGTTAAATACTTTACCAACGAAAATTATGAAGCCAAGCGCTACGACAAAGATTTAAACCGCTGGGAAAAAGCACGCCTAAAAAATAGAATGAGCTTACTTGCACTTAATTCTGGTCAAGCTCTTATTATTAGTATCGCAACGGCATTATTAATGTACTTATCGGTGGTTCAAATTCAAAATAATCAAATGAGTGTGGGTGATTTAGCCATGGTTAATGCCTATATTATGCAACTTTTTATCCCCCTTAACTTTTTGGGTTTTGTTTATCGCGAAATTCGCACCGCATTTATTAATATTGAAAAAATGTTTGGTTTGCTTAATAAAGAGCCTAAAGTAAAAGATATTGAAAATGCCATTACGCTTCCCGCCTCTAAACCATTATCTATTCATTTTAATAATATTAGCTTCGGTTATAGTAAAGATAGAAACATATTAAATAATGTGAGCTTTAGCATAAACACTAACGAAACCGTTGCTTTGGTTGGTTCAAGTGGCGCAGGAAAATCAACCATAGCCAAACTTCTACTTAGGTTTTACGACAGTCAACAGGGCACAATCTGTTTTGACGATTATGATATTAAAACCGTTAGTCAAAAGTCCTTAAGGCAAGCCATAGGTGTTGTCCCGCAAGATACGGTGCTATTTAACGATACCCTGCTCGAAAATATTCGCTATGGTAATATTAATGCCAGTGATGAAGAAGTTAATAAGGTCGTTAAACTCGCTCATTTAGATCAATTTATTAGCCAGTTACCCAAAGGCATTAAAACTACCGTTGGCGAGCGCGGTTTAAAGCTTTCTGGCGGTGAAAAACAGCGAGTCGCTATTGCACGAGCACTCCTTAAAAAGCCCCCTATTATGATCTTTGATGAAGCGACTTCTTCACTAGATAGTCATTCAGAAAATGCCATTTTAAGCGCCATAAAAGAAATTTCTGCTAACTACACCAGTGTAGTAATTGCCCATAGACTTTCTACAATTGTCGATGCCAACAAAATTATTGTGCTTAACCAAGGTGAAGTCATTGAAGTAGGCAACCACAATCAATTAATTGCAAAAAATGGTCATTATGCTTCATTGTGGAATGCCCAGCAAAGTAACAACCTATAAATTGAGTTTAACTGCCGTATGACTTCAATAATATTAGCTTCAAGTTCTCAGTATCGACAACAACAGCTAAAGCAGTTAGTGAAAATATTTAGAGCCATTTCTCCAGATATTAATGAATCTTCTTTAAAAAATGAAACTCCAGAAGATTTAGTTAAGCGATTAAGCGAGAGTAAAGCGAATAAAATAGCCAAACAATATCCAAACAGCTGGGTTATTGGTAGTGATCAACTGGCTTATTTTAACGGTGCAATCTTAGGAAAACCAAAATCAGCCCAAAAAGCACAGGAGCAGCTTAATGCATTTTCAGGCAATTGCATTTCATTTTTAACGGGGGTTGCACTGATTAACAATAAACAACAGTTTTGTGCCTACAAACTGAATAAAACTCAGGTCTATTTTAAACGGTTAAGCCCGCAATTAATTAAAAACTATGTACAGGTTGAACAGCCATTAGATTGTGCAGGCAGTTTTAAAGTGGAATCTTATGGTCCAATGCTCTTTGAAAAAGTCGTCACAAACGATCCTAGCGCATTACAAGGGTTGCCACTAATTCTGTTAGGACAGCTTTTTGATTTAGCTAATATTGATATTTTAAAACTCAATGGCTCATAAAACTTAATTAACTATCAGATTTATCTATTGTTTTATCCAAAAGCTCTATACTTAAGCTAAACAATATTCAAAAACTTTAGGAACACTATATGCCTTTTATTCAATGGGCTAAAAAATTAAACATAACTCAGTTAATAGCTATTATTGCTATTATCCCATTGTTATCGACTGTCTATTTTGCGGGTCAGTCGGTTTTAAAAGATCTACAAGTTTCAAATCAGGCGCAAAAGTTAATACTAATGACAGAGCTAGTCATTAAAATAAGCAACTTAATTCATGAGCAACAAAAAGAAAGAGCATTAAGTACCGCTTATTTAGCCAGCAAAGGAGAACAAGCTAAAGTATTGTTGAAAGAGCAACGTAAGAAAACAGATAGTAAAAGAGAGGCTATTGATCAATATTTAGCCTCAACGAACATTCCATCTATTAATAGTGAATTTAACTCGATAATTAATCAACGTCTTAAGCAACAAAATAAAATTAGTGATACTAGAGCACAAATAGATGCATTTGAAATTGACGGTGATACATCGTATCAGTTTTTTTCAGACTTAAATTTACAATTAATCAATATTATTAACCATCTTAGTAACTTAAGCCCAAATTCATCTATAACAACCCGACTATTTACCTATAAAAACTTCATTATAGCTAAAGAAAAAGCAGGTAAACAAAGAGCTGTTGGAGCCGATGGCCTTGTTAAGGGTAAATTTACGCCAAAAACAATGCAGCAATTTATTCAATTAACCAATACACAAAATAACTATTTAGATATTTTTCTTGCTTATGCTAGTAGTGAAGATATTGCCTATTTTAATAATATAATGCAAAAGCAATATGTGATTAAAGCTAATGAAATGAAAGAGCTAATTTACGCTAAAGGTTTGTCGGGTGAAATAAGTTCTTTTACTGGCTTTGATTGGTACAGAACCATAACAGAAAAAATAAATGGCCTAAAACAGGTAGAAGACTTTATTGCTAATAATCTCAAACAAAATGCACTGGATATTGTTGCTCAATCAGAGTCACAAAAAAACAAGACTTTAATGATTGTTTTATCTTCATCAATTTTAGTTATTTTTATTACAATATTATTTATCTCTTCTGTTAATCGTTTGATCAAACAAATATTTAATTACACAACAAACTTAGCTAAAGGTAATTTTAACGCACCACTGCCTAAACAAGAGAATGATGAAATTGCCAAAATTACTAGTGCGTTAAAAATATTACGAGATAATGGCATAGAACAAGCCTCTCTTAAACAAGCATTAGTTAGCCATAAAGATCAACTACAAATAGAAGTGTATAAACAAACAGCCGAACTAAGAGAGTTAAATGCAGAGCTTGAAGAGTTTTCTTATCGCACCTCTCATGACTTAAAATCTCCTATTGTTTCAGCGGTTAAACTATTAGAACTAACCCAAAAAAGCATTAAAAATAATGATCTTGATAAAGGCTTAGTTAGTTTAGAACTTGCAGAAACTTCGCTACAAAAACTAACCTACTTAATAGATGATATTTTAAAAATTGCTCAAATTAAAAACTTTAAAGAAGATAACAGCGAAATAGACATTTTAAGTATTATTAATGCTACAAAGACTAAGCTTTATTATTTAGATGGTTATTCTAATATTCAATGGTCTGAGCAAATCAACCATAAACAAAAGCTTATAAGCCAAAGCATTCAAATCTCAATGATTATTGAAAACTTAATATCCAATGCTATTAAATACCAAGATCCTAATAAACCAAAATCTTATGTTAAAATAAGGACATTTGTTGAAGATAATGATTTCACCTTTGAGATAGAAGATAATGGGCTTGGAATACCACAAAACCATCAAAAAAAGTTATTCACTATGTTTAGGCGGTTTCACCCTAGAGTCTCTTATGGTAGTGGTTTGGGTTTATATTTAATGAAAAAATCTCTCTCTCGTCTTAATGGAGAAATTAGTTTTGAACAAAAACCTGACGGTTCAATTTTTCGATTTACATTACCATTAATAAAGGATTAAATAAATGCAGTTAGATTGTATTCTCATTGTTGACGATTGCAAAAGCGATCAATATATTTGCCAAATGTTACTGGAAGAAACCTGTCCTAATGTAAAGCTAACGCAGGCATTTGATGGTGAAGAAGCACTTGAAATTTTACAGTCATCAATTCAAAAACCTGATTTAATATTGCTTGATATTAATATGCCTAGAATGAACGGGCTAGAATTTTTAACCGAATATAACAAACAAGATGAAACACAAAAAACAGCCACAATTGTCGTGCTAACATCATCCACTCACCCAAAAGATAAAGATTCGGCTTTGGCTTATAATTTTGTTATTGATTATCTAACAAAACCATTATCCGTTGAAGACATAAACAAGCTTAAGAATTTATAATTTTGCGGTTTTCAGTTTATTATTTTAATTAAGTTTAACACTTTGTTTTTGTACTAAATAAATACCTATAAATAAAATTGCAATACCTACAGCTTCATTAATTAAAATTGGCGAGTCTAATAACCAACTTGAAAATAATGCTGTAAAAATCACTCCACAAGAAGCAATAATACTTGCCTCAAAAGCCTTCAGTATTTTTAATGCAAAATTAAATACAAACATTACCAAACAAATCGAAAAAACTGCATTTAAAAAAACGATCCCATAGTCATAAAAACTAATTTGAGATAACTTAACTTCAATAAATGTACTAGATACTACGATAGGAATAGTGCCAATAATAATGGTATAACTTACTATCTGTAAGCTCGTTATATTTTGTTGATTAACTTTATGTAATAATCTCATAATTATGTTGGTAAGAGCTAAACAAACAACCGCAACAACAATAGCAACAATGCCTTGCCATTCTCCACCAACTATAGTATCCCAGAAAAAATATTTTAATCCCAAATATAGCAATAAACGCACCTGCAACTTGAGTCAAACTTGGACGTTCTTGCAGTAATACTGCACTAAAAAACATGGTTACTATTCCCACAAAATTAATTAAATATGCATGTGTTGTAGCGGGTAAATATTCTAAAGCGTATAAAAAAGCAGCACGAACTATTGTGAAATTTAAAAGCCCAATGCCTAGCAAACATAACCATAATTTGCGACAAACATTAAATAACTTTACTTGTTTTGCTGCGATTAAAATAAATAACATGATTGTACTGGCAGCAATCATTTGTAACCAAACAAATGAAAAGTAATCAATAGATCTTAGTACATCTTTGGCTAACACCGTTAGTAGCGAAACCACTGCTATTGTTAAGGTTAAGCTAATAACCGTAATTTTTTTTGGGTTTTTAGATTGAAGGTATTGGAGAAGTTTTTTCGCTATTTTTATTGACATAGCCACTTCTGTAGATGGCAAACACTTTCTAAAATAGTAATAGGCTTATATGCAACTAAAGAATGAGATTCATCTGCCCCACTTGTAACACCAATAGCATCAACACCAGCATTATTTGCCATTTTTAGATCATGAACACTATCCCCAACAACCAATATATTTGATTTATGATGATTAGATTTTTTAGTTTAAAATATCAACCATGTGTGGGCTAGGTTTTGAGCTTGCTTCATCGGCACAAATGGTAAAGTCAAAAAATTCAACCATATCAACTTCTGATAACACTCTATGCAACCCATGACGGGCTTTACCGGTTGCAACTGAAATAGTAATACCCTGCTCTCTTAACCAGTTAAGTAAAGATAAACTACCAGCAAATAAAGGTGATGGTGTATTGTCGCCTACTACATACTGATAACGGTATTCATCAAGTATTTCATCTCGAATACTGCCTTTATTGTGCGGAAATAAACGATCTAAAACTTCATCCATACTCAAGCCAATAATAGATTTAACGGCATCAATACTTGGAACAGCTAAAGACAAGTTTTCTGCCGTTGACTGCATTGCCGATACTATACGCCCAGTTGAATCCATTAAGGTTCCATCCCAGTCAAAAATAATATGCTTATAATGTTTATTAAATTGATTCATTTTAGTTTTGTCTTAAACGCTCAATGACATGATTCATCAAGTGAGGAATTGGCGCTTCAAAAGTTTGTTTTTGCTCATCGTTGGGTAAATAAAAACTTAATTTATTGGCGTGCAATAAAAATGTTTTAAGCTTCAGTTCATTCGCTTTATTTTGCGCTTCAAGCTCCTCATTATATTTATTATCACCTAATAGTGGACACCCTGCATATAAAGCATGAACTCTAATTTGATGAGTTCGCCCTGTTACGGGCATGGCTCTTACTAAACTGTAATCACCAAATCGCTTAAGACATTTAAAACGCGTTTCTGAAGGTTTACCTTCATTAGAAACAATAACGTGCCGCTCACCAGATTTTAATTGATTTTTATTAAGCGGCGCATTGCAATGATTAAATGCGTTATCCCAATCACCTGTAACAATCGCTAAATATTCTTTACGCATTTGCTTACTTCGTAATTGCTCATGCAAAAAATTAAGCACACTTTTTCGTTTAGCAATTAATAAACAACCCGAGGTATCACGATCTAAACGATGCACAAGCTCTAAAAATTTTTCTTTGGGTCTTAATGCTCTAAGTGCTTCTATTACACCAAAAGAAAGTCCGCTGCCGCCGTGCACCGCAATGCCAGAAGGTTTATTAAGCACGATAATATGAGATGACTCAAAAATAATTTGAGTTTCAAGTTGTTGAACTTTATCAAGGTTTTGAATATTAGGGGCTGCCGATTTTTCTTCTAATCTAATAGGCGGAATTCTAACTTGATCACCAAGCTTTAGCTTATATTCGGCTTTAACACGCTTTTTATTAACTCGAACCTCACCCTTTCGTAATATTCGATAGATCCGACTTTTAGGTACACCCTTTAATGATTTTAACAAAAAATTATCTATTCTTTGTTGCACTGAATTCTCATCAATATCAACAAAAGAAACTTTATTAAAAGTGGTGTTTTGGTTTGAGTGATTAGAGTGAGGCAAAGACACAACTTGTTAAATACTGGTTAAATTTGAATTTTATTTGTTGCCAATTATAGCAAGATAAATACAGCGCATCATCCACTATTACAAATGCTAAGTGGGTATATTAAGCAATTTTTTTAGCAAAATACTGATTTAAAAAACTATCAACTCTTTGATTTAACCAGTGAGAAACACTTTCGCCGTTAGATTTTGCCGCATGGATCACTTTATTCTGCTGATCAAGAGATAAGCAAATAGTGAAATTGCCAACAAATGGCGTAGGACTAACTCCTGATTGCACCTTATGAAATTGTATATATTCGTCGATACGACTTTTAAAATTGGTTTGAAGTTCTTGTGCAGTTTCACCGTAGAATTCGATGAGATCTTGTGTATTAACAACCTCTCCTACGAGTAATTTTGAATCATTATTAAAATCAATTTGACCAATAAAACCTTTGTATATCAGCATAACTTTACACCTAGGTTGCTATCAAAAATTGGAATGAACCTTGTCTACACTTTAAATATAGCACTGCTATGGTCGTTAGTAATTTTTGTTTAACAATAAATCGCTATTAGCAAGCGTGCTTTTAGTGTTTTTGATCACTAAAAATCAATTATACTTTTGCTGCCAGTTCAGCCCCTTGCCTTATTGCTCTTTTAGCGTCTAGCTCTGCGGCAACATCGGCACCACCAATTAAATACACTTCTTTGTTGCTATCTTGCATTTGATCATATAGTTCCCGCAATGGGTTTTGTCCCGCACAAATGATCACATTATCAACTTCTAAACATTTAACTTGATCTTGAACTTTAATATGTAAACCTTGATCATCAATTTTTAGATAATCGGCTCCTGCCAATATTTTAACTTTTTTATTTTTTAAGCTAGCACGATGTATCCAACCCGTTGTTTTACCTAAACCTTTACCCGGTTTAGTTTTTTTACGCTGCAACAAAGTAACATTTCTTGGAGACTCAACAATGTCAGCTTTGTCTAATAAACCGCCACGATTGTTGTAATCTAAATCAACCTTCCACTCTTTTGCCCACAATTTAGGCGCTAAAGTTAATGATTGACCTTCATGAGTTAAATATTCACAAACATCAAACCCTATACCACCAGCACCAATCACAGCCACATTTTTACCTACAGGCTTTTTATGTTTGAGTACATCAAGATAATTTAATACTTTAGAATGCTCAATGCCTTGTATTGCGGGAGTTCGAGGAGAAATGCCAGTGGCAATTACCACACCATCAAATTCAGTGTTTTTGAGATCTTCAACTGTAATTTTTTGATTAAGCTTTAACTCAACAGCACTGTCTTTAAGTTTTTGCTCAAAGTATCTAATGGTTTCAAAAAATTCTTCTTTACCAGGAATTTGATTAGCAATATTTAGCTGACCACCAATTTTATCGGCTTGATCAAAAAGGGTAACTTTGTGCCCTCTATCTGCTGCATAGGTTGCAAATGACAAACCCGCAGGCCCTGAGCCTACTACCGCAAAATGTTTTGGCTTATCGGTTTTAGGAAAATTGAGCTCTGTTTCGTAGCAAGCTCTAGGATTAACCAAACAAGTCACCCTTTTATGTTCAAAAATATGATCTAAACAAGCTTGATTACAGGCAATACAGGTATTGATTTTTTCTGCCTGCCCGGCTTTGGCTTTATTCATAAAATCAGGATCAGCTAAAAAACGGTCGTGCCATAGAAACCATATCGCAGCCCCCTGATTGCAAAACTTGCTCAGCAACAGCAGGATCATTGATCCGATTGGTTGTAATAACAGGAATTGATAAGTGCGGTTTTATTTTTTCAGTAACCCAAGTAAAGTTTGCCCTAGGTACTGATGTAGCAATAGTTGGTACTCTAGCTTCATGCCAGCCAATACCTGTATTAATAATAGAAGCACCCGCTTTTTCTGCCGCTTTACCTAAAGTAACAACCTCATCCCAGTTGCTGCCTTTTTCTACTAGATCAAGCATAGATAAACGAAAAATAATAATAAAGTTAGGATCAGTGCCCTCACGAATACCTTTAATAATTTCTAATGCAAGGCGAATTCTATTTTCAAAACTACCGCCCCCACCGATCTGTTCTTTTATTAGTTTTTTCGACAATAAATTGATTAATTAAATAACCTTCCGATCCCATCACTTCAACGCCATCATAACCAGCTTGTTTGGCTTTTTGCGCACAATTAATAAAATCTCGTATTGTTTTTTGAATACCCCGCTCAGATAAAGCTTTAGGCTTAAAGGGTGAAATTGGCGCTTTAATTGCCGAAGGCGCTACAGCAAAAGGATGGTAGGCATAGCGCCCTGTGTGGAGTATTTGCATGGCAATTTTTCCACCCACAGAATGAACGGCTTTTGTGATCTTTTTGTGTTTATTAACTTGCCAAAAAAAACTTAATTGACTGCCCATTGGTGCAACTGTACCAGCTAAAATAGGCGCTATACCGCCAGTAACAATTAAACCTGCACCACCTTCGGCTCTTTCTTTATAGTATTGAGCTAGCTTATCAAAGCCACCACGCATTTCTTCTAAGCCAGTGTGCATAGATCCCATAATTGAGCGATTAGCAATGATATGATCATGCACCTTAAGAGGTTCAAACAGAGCTGGATAGTGCTTATTTTTTGACATGAGGTGATTTCCAATCAGTAAAATTTTGTCGCCTGCATTTATAACAGATCTGACCAGTCAAGTGAATTGAATCCTATAATTTTCTTAATTTAACATCCGCATTAGCAACTGAAAAATCTGTTAACATTTTTTGTTTTTGTATAAATCTAATACTTTCATAAGCTTAGGCGATACTATCAACTTAAATTCAATATTTAATGATATTTACGCTATCGCTTGTAATATTGCTTAGTTTAGAATATGTTTCAGCGCTAAGTGCTTAAATTTATTCAAAATAAAGGAATCCAATGGTTAAGCTAATCAAAAATCTGTGGTTTGGACTCGATCTAACCCGAAAAATCATTCTCAATGTTATTTTCTTTTTGCTGTTCTTTATGTTTATTTCAGCAATTCTATCCTCTGGTGATAAGCCCGTTATAAAAGAAGGTTCGGCATTAATTTTAAAGCCTAAAGGTTATATCGTTGAACAATTAACCTACCGCGACCCTATTGAAGCCGCTATGCAAGAGGCAACAGGCAATGAAGATGCTCCAGAAACTTTACTTTATGATTTAATTGATGCAATCGAAAATGCCAAAGATGACAAAAGAATCAGTGCTTTGGTTATTTTTCCTAAATATCTTTATGGTGCGGGTGTTACCAAGCTTCAAGACCTAGCCGTTGCTATTGAAGATTTTAAAACCAGTGGCAAAAAGGTTATTGCTTATGAAGATAACTTTTCACAATCGCAATTTTACTTAGCTTCAATAGCTGATGAAGTTATCATGGGGCCTCAAGGCGGCGTCTTTTTAACCGGTTTCTCACGCGTTGGCACTTACTTTAAATCAATGATTGATCTTGTTGGCATTAACATGCACGTTTTTAAAGTAGGCACTTATAAATCGGCTGTTGAACCCTTTATTCGTGACAATATGTCTGAAGAAGCCAAAGAAGCAAACAGAGCTTGGTTAGGCGATCTTTGGGGTGACTTTACTCAAGATATTGCTAATAACCGTAGCCTTCAAGTTGATGATATTGCCGCATATATCAACAACTATAAAGAATCAATGATTGAGTACAAAGGTAATTCAGCAAAACTGGCTTTAGATAAAGGTCTTGTTAATAAGTTGATGACCCGTAGTGAGTTCCGTGAATATATGATGGAAATGGTAGGTAAAGATAAAAAGACCTACAAAAACATTTCTCATACATCCTATTTAAAAGCTATTCGTAGCCCTATTCCTTACGTTAATGATACTAAGCAACGTGTAGCGGTTATTACTGCCAAAGGCTCTATTGTGGATGGTAATCAAAAGGAAGGAGTAATAGGTGGTGACACTGTTTCGGGCTTAATTCGTAAAGCTCGTAACAATGACAAAGTTAAAGCCATTGTACTAAGAGTTGATAGTGGCGGCGGTAGTGCTTTTGCATCAGAGCTTATTCGTGAAGAACTAGTTAAAGCTCAAGAGCAAGGCATTAAAGTTGTTGCTTCTATGGGTGATGTTGCAGCATCTGGTGGTTATTGGATTTCAGCGACCTCAGATGAAATTTGGGCTCGCGCTTCCACCATTACAGGCTCAATCGGTATATTTGGTATGCTTCCTACTTTTGAAAAGCCATTAAATAAGTTTGGTATTTTCAGAGATGGTGTTGGCACAACCAAATATGCCAACCCAATTGATACTGGTCTGCCATTAAGTGAAGATGTTGCTTCTATCATTCAAACAGGTATAGATGCAGGTTATGAAGAGTTTTTACGAATCGTTGGCGAAGGTCGTAATATGACCCGTGATCAAGTTGATCAAATTGCTCAAGGCCGTGTTTGGTCTGGTAAGCAAGCTTTAGAGTTTGGCTTAGTAGATAAACTAGGTTCACTTAATGATGCAGTTGCTAGTGCCGCTGAACTAGCTGGAATTGAAGACTATTTCACTTGGCATGTTAAGCGCACATTATCTGAAGAAGAAAAACTGCTACAAGAGATATTTAACAGTGCTCAGGCTTCTATTGTTGGCGAGAAAGCAGAAGCTCCAGCTAAAAAGCAAACTTTAAAATCTCAGTTTGTTGAGCAAATAAGCACAAGCTTAAACGAAATTGAGCGTTGGAATGATCCTAAACATACTTATGCAAATTGCTTCTGTGAAATAAAATAAATATAATGCTTTGCAGGCTAACATTAAAAGCGACTTTTTAAAGTCGCTTTTCTTAGTTTAGGGTCTATTAATAATTAATAAAAGAATGCCATGAACAATAAACGAGTTTATGTTGCCTATACTGGTGGCACAATTGGCATGATGCCAACAGACAAAGGGTTTGCTCCCAAGCCGGGGTATTTTTCACAGCAAATTTATGCTCTTCCCGAGCTTCAATCAACAGAAATGCCCAAGATTGATATTTATGAATATCCACATTTAATCGACTCATCAAATATCACACCAGAAAATTGGTTTGAAATCGCTCAAGATATTGCCTCTCGTTACGATGAATATGATGGTTTTGTTGTATTGCACGGCACCGACACTATGGCATATACCGCCTCAGCCTTATCTTTTATGCTCGAAAATTTAAGTAAACCGGTGATTGTAACTGGCTCTCAGATCCCTTGGTCTCAAATGCGCTCAGATGCAAAAGATAATTTAATTACCTCATTAATGCTTGCAGGAAATCATTCAATTGCAGAAGTTGGGTTATATTTTAATAATCGGCTATATAGAGGAAATCGCTCTCGCAAGGTTGACTCAAACGATTTTGACGCTTTTGATTCCCCTAACTTCCCGCCTTTGGCAGAAGTTGGAACAAAGATAAAACTTAAAGAAAATCTTTTTCTTAAAGCCCCTTCCAAGCCCCTAAATATAAAACCTATTGAACGCTCTAAAGTTGTTATTCTTACAATATTTCCAGGGTTTACGGCAAGAATGCTAGACAAACTATTGTCTTCAGACATTCAAGGTTTAGTATTAATGACTTATGGCATGGGTAATGCGCAGTCAGACAATCCCAATTTATTAAAAGTGCTGAAACATTATTCTGATCAAGGATTAATTATTGTCAACTGCACTCAGTGCTATAGAGGAAGCGTTGATATGACCAGCTACGAAACTGGTCGAGTTTTAAAAGATGTTGGGGTAATCAGCGGTTTTGATATGACTCCCGAAGCAACACTAACCAAACTAACTTATCTGCTTAGTTGTGATCTATCTATTGAAGAAATTAAACTAAAAATGCAGCAAAACTTACGTGGAGAAGTTACTCTTCCTTAGTTTTATCGTTTTTCTCTTTTAGTGCCTGGATAAAAATTAAATTTTTTGGCGATTAGCCAGTGATAGAGAAACGGTTGATTGATCTAAATAACCCAGTTCGCCGCCTATTGGCACACCTTGTGCTATTTTGGAAACCATAATATCATTTTGGCTATTTTGTAGCATAGACTTAATAAAATGTGCTGTTGCTTCACCCTCAACCGTTGCCGAAGTGGCAATTATTACCTCAGTAACATTGTTGTTAATTACATTCTCTTTAAGAATATCTAAGCCAATTTCTTCAGGCCCAATACCATCAAGTGGTGATAAATTTCCCATCAATACAAAATAGTTTCCAGAATAGCTTGCTGTTGATTCAATTGCAGCAATATCTGATGGAGATTCAACAACGCAAACCTGTGTGCTTAACCGCTTTGGATTTGCGCAAATAGCACATAAATCAGCCTCGGTGTAATCACGACATCTTTGGCAATTACCAATATTTTTCATGGCGCTATCTAACACTTTTGCTAACTCTAAACCACCATTACGGTTTTGCTCTAATAAATGATAAGCCATACGCTGTGCAGACTTAACTCCAACACTCGGTAAGCATTGAAGCGCGTCGATTAGCTCTTTAAGAAGTGGTTTGTTCAATGTGTTGGCTCAAATTAATATCTGCAAATTAGGTGAACGCAATTTTACCACAGGTATTAACAAGTACCGAAGATTCTAAAGCATTGATTATAACTATTTACTAAATCACTTTCTCTCCTATAGCCACGACATTTTTATATATTTTTCTATCATGTCCCTTAGTAAGTATAAAAATAGTATTATCTGTCTTTATTTCTAATGAATTAATAATTTTTTCAGGTAAATTGTCAGACAAATAAAACCCTCGTTTAGCTTGTACTGCAAAAACTATTACTTGACTGTCCAAAAAATTATTGACTTTTTTTTGTGCAACCCAAGCTGCTTTGACTTTATTGTTTGCTTTTATCTGTTGAACTAAATCTATTAGGTCATTCTTATTTACAGTAGATGGTTCTATAGTATCTTTACGGGTTATAGATTGTCGCTCTAAGTTAGCCTCACGGTAAATTTCATCGAGTTTGTGCGCTCTTTCTAACCAAGCATTTGCTTCTTCTAAACGCTCATTATCAACTAAATAAGAATAGGCAATCTTTGATGATGCTTCTAACAGTTCATGCTTTGCTGAAGCCTTTTCCAAAAATTGTAGTCCCGTGTCATCACTTTGTTCCAGCAAGGCTCTTCCTAATGCAAACTGACCATCAACATCGTTGGGATACAATTCATTAAAGATCCGATATAAATTTATCGACTCACTGTCATTTTCAAATTTTTCCTTAAGGTATGCTAGCTTCCAAAGTTCATCTTTATTTAGCTTGTTAATTTCTTTATTTCTCAGCTCTTTATATTGTTCTCGCTCTTCCTGAATGGTCAAGTGTTCTTGCCTCCAACTATCTAAGCTCCACTCACTCCATTGTGTATCCAACATAGCAACAATATCATTGATTCGATCATCCAATAATAGCTTTGCGGCAGATTTTTCAGTAGGTAAAAAATCTACATTTTCCCCTTTCAGAGCTGCAAGCCGATCCGTTAAGCAAGGGTGGGTATCTTGATAGTTTGTTACTTCTTTTTTAGCGAAATTTATAGCTAAAGCAGCCTCAGCAACTGAAATTTCATTCTCTTCCATAAACTTTATTAACCCTGCATAAGGCAAAATATTGGGTTCAGGCAAATCTAATATAGATTGGTTAAATGGTGTCCAGTACTTATCTTGAATAAAATTGGAATATGCAGGTAACTTTAATAAGGCTAATGCAGTAACTTCATTTGATGACTGTTTGCCAGCAACGTTATCGGCTTCGTATTCATTAAGCCTAGCTAAAGCAAACGAGTAAGCAGAAAACCTAGGGCTATACCAATTAAAAAACTTTCTAATTGGAGCAGTCGTCCACCCATTATGCTGGTCAAGGTTGTACATCATATTTTGCCAAGACTCTCTCGCTTGATATATCCAGCCATGAAACTTACTGTGACTCCCTGATAAATGTGCAAGTTCATGAGCAATAACAGATTTTACTTCTTCAACAGTTAAAGACACTAACAACTCAAATCCAATAATTAATGTATTGTGCATAAACCCAAATGCCAAGAATCTTGGAGTTTGAACAATTGCAGCATTAAATTCGGGTGTAACAATAACTTGGTGAATTCGTGGTGCATTCAAGTTATTTTGAAGCTCGTCGATTATATTAAACAACTCAGGTGAGTGTTCTCCTGTTATAATCACTCCTTCAGGTTTCGGCCACCTTATAAAAACGGATTTGAATAACACCCAAACCATAATGAATAAAGGGATAAACAATTTCTTCTTGAATAAGAGCAACAAAAACATCGAGCTTGAAAAAGCAAGCCAAATGCTACTCGCCACAATCCCAAACAAAACAAAGGTGATTGCTAAAATAATCGCATAACCCAGCAATGAATAACGGAATAGCTTACGTTCATAAAGTTTTGGATCTTGAGAAAGATCCTTTTCGGCTTGCGCTAATAGATTTTGAATTTCTTCCTTTTTTCTGTCCATAGTTCCACATTTTTAGTTATATATAATTATTTCCTATCTTTTTAATTTTATAAAAGCAAACTTATTAGATAAAGCAAATTAGAGAAAGCGGCATTTTAAGGCTGGTCGGGATCAGTAAACCCAATATTGAAAATTGTAGAGGGATTGTTACATTGCTCCTAATTTTAACTTACAAAATCAATTTAGCTCTACGCTGCTCAAATACCGCCAAAACTTCTCTTACTGTTGATTTTGACAAACCAGCATTAGAAAATATTTCCTTAGCGTTACTGAGCACGCCTAATATCTCATCAGCCATTTCTTGTACTGCTTTCAACTTTATTCCTGCATGTCTTGCCATAACATCCAAACTCTTTTTGCTTGGCACAACACCGTTTCCATCAAATGAAGTCATATGCTGCCCGTAGGGAGATGGCGAATAGATAACATCATAAAAAGGAGAAAGTACCCAGTCACCATTGTCTGAGCATAAAAATGCAAAGTTCTTTGCGTGGTCATCTTGGTTGCTAATAAAATAATTAAACAATGCACGCTTGATAAGTTTTTTAGCTTCAATTGCTCCACACATAATTTGTGTCGCTTTCACTAAATCGACATAATCAAGTGAAGGTTCCCGAAATGATGCATCCAACAATCCACTTGCAGAAATCATGTGTAGTCTGCCTTTATCACCTACACAATCAAATCTATCTTGTTTAAGCCAATATTGCCCTTTGCCAGCATCAAACAACTCGAATCTTGGTGTTTCTATATTACAAGAATTTGCTAATTGCATGCAGCTAAATTCAACAAGGCTTTCCTCATGTTTTAAGTCGAACTTCTCGGAAGTTAATTTAATAATGCATTGTTGACCAACTGCGTCTCTTTTGGTGGTATAAGTGCCATCAGCTAGTTTTGTCGCATTTATTTTAGGGCGCACGCCACCAGAACCTCCGGCATTCATTAAGTGCTCAACAAATTCAGTTTCAGCACCTTCAAATTCTTTTACCGCTTGCTGACCTAGCTTTCGAACCGTATAACTTTGTTCAATTTCTTCTGTCGTGAGATTAATTTCAGGCTCATAATAAAGCGCGCCTAAGCAATTATCTCCAATGTACGACAAACGCTCCAATTGAGAAACCGTTTGTGGGCTGATCTGATTTTTACGAAATATTCTGTCCATCAAATACAAGCCCCAACCGTCGGGCAAGCTATCTGCAAACACACCATGTAATTTCTGATGAGGTACTGTTGGTGCTTTTTGAAGGCTGTCATTAAATTCAACAGAAAACGGAGCCAAAGAAGTAGTATTTTGTTCAAGGTAGGCATCGTTATATTGAAAAAATATCCCTTGGCTATTTTCGGCTAATTCACCAACATTAACTGATGAGCCATCAGATAAGCGGCGTTTTACAATAAGCTTATGGTTTAGCATGTGACTTTAGCACCTCATTGATACTCTTTGGCGATGACTCCACTTCAGTTAATGACTTAACTTTTTTAAGCTGAGCCACAACCGCATACAACATAAGAAACTGCCTAAGGGATATTTCGCCAGTGGCCTCAAACTTGCGAATAGTACTATCAGGTACACCCGACTTATCGACCAAAGCTTTAACGCTTAATCTTTTTTGTTTACGCATCTTGCGTATAAACTGACTTAGCTCTAATTGTATATCAAAAGGTGTATAAAGCTCTAGCATGCCGCCCCCTTAAAGTTACTACAATAATAGCATATTTATGCCAATTTAAGTGATTTTTGACACTATAATAGCAATTTGATTTTAAATATTAAAAGAGAGGTTAATTTGTGTCGAAGCGATAAGCAGAAAAGAAGTCAATTAGAAAGCTTAAAATATTTTATAAACCAATTTGCTTAGAGTTCCAAAAGTATAAAATCGATCTCCAAGCAAATAAAGTAAGTAATTAAATGCGATTAAAATGGTATTTTAAAATCTAATGAAATGAGAGTTATGATATGTTGTGAAATCTTCCGAAGCCGCATCTTCAATGATTTTTTGATTTTACTCATAATTAATATGTACTCATTATAACTCTTGATTTGTCCAATATTTGTCTAAGCCTTTTTGTTGAAGCAAGACACAAAAAAATCTAGCCAGATTAACGGCTTTTTACATTTTGAATTCTGTAGTGACGTTCTGACCTGATAACTCATCTTGTACATTTTTGAATAGCTTCACCAACGTATTTTTTAAGTAAATCTGGAATTTCTCTAACGCCAATGTTCTATCAAACACATCTGTTGGCAAAAAGCGCCTCATTTCTTCAATAAACGCTGCACTTGTCACGAGCTCTGGCAATCTCTCCAACAAATTAGCCAGCAATTCATCGAATCGTTCGAGCTTATAATCCAAAACCTTACTTTTGACTAGCTCTATCTTCAATGTCGCACCTTGCTGTTGTAGCCAGACTAAATCCCATATATCTCGGTGACGAACATATTTTGTTGTTGCTGGTAAGGAGATGATTTTGTCAGCCATAACTTCGTTTAACGTTTCAGTTAATATCAACGTGTCACTGTAACCGTCTGGTAAAAAATCATAGTTAACTTTTAGAGCCAATGGCTCTTTTGTATAAGCTGGAATATTTGCCACTTCCACTTTGATCTTTTGTTTTGGCAGATCCTTTCTTTCAGGAGACGTAACTACGGCAATTTGCCATTTATCGATACTCAACTCTGCGTATTTAGGATCTTCTCTTAATTCTTTGGGCTCTTTTACGTTAACTTCTAGCCCATACCTTTCGCCTATATACTTCTCAATACAAGACTTCATGTCCGCTAACATCGCTGAGCTAAAGTCCACTCCCCCTACAAAGTCTAGATCTTCACTGAAACGATTACCACCGTAGCATAACCGAAGTGACGTCCCTCCCTGAAAAGTTAGCTTGTCTAGAAGACCTCCTTTCTCTAGGGCGAATAGAATGTCGTAATGTAATAGTTCTTTTTCGATTACCGCTTGTATATGAGCCACATGCTTATCTTGCATAGCCTTATCAACCAGTTGTGCGAAATTATCCTGATCAATTTTCATATAATGCTTCCTCGCTAACTAAATGCGTGTTTCGGCCAACTCGTTTTAAGTCTCTATATGCTGCTTGCTTACTTGCTAACCTAAGTGGCCGCCCAACTTGGCTTGTATTTGCAAGAATATCCATTGGTGCTCGTTTGGTATGGGTAAATTCAATAGTACCAAATGGTGTTTTATATTCGGCTGATCGCCCTGTTGTCATTACGGTTAATCGATCAATAGGGATTTGAGAGATAGCACCAAAATTAGATAATGCAGATTCCAAACTAACGTAGTTGTATTCTCCACGTCGAATAGTTTTGGCAATTTGTTCCAGAGTGTCACTGCCCTTCGACTGTGCCAAGCTATATAAATACACACCGTTGATGATACGAGTGAGAAGTCCGTCATCGATTAAACGCTTGATACTGGCACGTAATGTTCGCTCGCTATCTTGATAGAAAATTTTGGCCAGATCTGAATTGGTAAATACATAGCGGCCACGTTTGTCATAATCCACAAGCTTTTTAATTGCCTCAACCTTTTTCATAACACTATCTAGTTATCAAAATTAACACTTATACTTGTCATAAGTGTAAACTTAATAACACAAACAAGCAAATTTACAAAAACAACGCTTTTATATGTCTGAAATGTAGACTTATAGTCATTTCTAAAATACTTCTCGTACTCTTAGTTTTTTGACAAAGATTCTAAAACTGGACAATAGTTCTCAATAAAACAATTAGAAGTAAACATAAAAGACAATACTACTCTAGCCACCATAGGAAGACTCGTAAACACGATGGCATGCCTTCTGAACTAGGTTGCGAAGCTAGTGCGCTAGAAACACAAATTAAGCAGGCTAACTTACTTAATCATAAGCCTATTCGAGTATTGAAAAACTGGAAGCGTTTTAAAGTCAACGCGGATGAACGCAAAGAACAAATGCTGCGTCAGTTGCAACCAAGCATTTGCAAATCTGGTATTTACATTGTGTATTTAGATTAAGTGATATCAGACAGTACAGGTCGAGTGCCACCGGGAGGTTGGGTGTGTAGCACATTCTTGGAAGAGCTTCATGCAAACTATATATTCAAAATGCAAAACACCAACTATATTCTCGTGGGTGATGGAAGAGAAGCTCAGGCATCAACACTTGAGCTTTTTATTTAGATTTGTCCAATATTTATTAACTTAGATAAAATATTGGAAAGTCTATATATACCCGCTCTCCTTCAAGATGCATGTTTCAGCAAGACAGTAAGCCATCCTATTTAAGGCATTAATGCGCAGGATTAGTCATTCTAATTCAAGCATTGATAACGAAGAAGAGGTTGGCTTACTGCCTTGCCCTACGGGTGCTCAGCCAAAAAGCTTGCACTGCGTTGCAGCTTTTGAAAAGGGCTTGCCATTTCCTGCAAGCTACGCCTTGTTCAAACTTTTTGGCTGAACACTGAAGCAAGCATCTTGAAGAAGAACGGGTATATTTTAGCTAGTTACAATTAAAACGGCATTTTAAAGCCAGGAGGAATAGGCAAACCCGATGTTACAGAAGACATTTTATCCTGAGTTTGGCTTTCAACACGTCTTACCGCATCATTAATGGCAGCAGCAATTAAGTCTTCTAAAATTTCTTTTTCTTCGCTTAATAATTCATCATCAATTGCCACGCTTTTTACATCGTGTCGCCCTGTCATTACGATTTTAACCATACCTGCACCAGCTTGACCTTCTACTTCTAAACTAGCCACTTCTTCTTGTGCTTTTTGCATTTTTTCTTGCATTTCTTGGGCTTGTTTCATTAGCCCGCCTAAACCTTTCATGTATACCTCTAATTTAAATAATATTATTTAACTTTAATTGAATTTCTTGGAATAGTTGCACCAAGCTCTTCTATTAAAGTTTGGATCTGTGAATTTGATTGTAGAAAATCAGTTGCATCGTCAATTGACGCCTCTGAAAACTCAAAGAGTTTTTCCCTTGGTATTTGCTGATTAAATATTGAATGATTTTCATCAAAGAACTGAAATAAAACACGAATACTGGGATCAGAAAAATAGTTTTTTAATGTATTGATCACCTGCTCCTGAGCGTTAGTAGTGAGTAATACCTGTGACTGCTTATGAACCGAAATAACTAACTGGTTATTTTGGTAAACCGCAAGCGAATTCAACATTGCCTGCATGCCATTACCTTCAATTGGCATTTTTAAAACCACATTATACCAATTGTCATATTTAACTTGATTAAGTTCTATTTGAATGCAAGAAGCATCTACTCTATCTTGAACAGTTTGTATGTAATTATTACTGGCACTTTTGCTGACATTTACGTTTTGTTTAGCCCTATGTTCGGCTAAAAAACTAACATTTGGCTCTTTAATTTGCTGTGTTTTTGCTTGTTGCTGGGTATTGACTTTAGATAGTTGGTTTTCAATTAATGCCACTTTATCAGCTTGCTCTTGTGTTTGTTCATTTTTCAATGGACTATCAGAGCTTATTAACACATTAGATGCTGTTGCATTTAATTTTGGAGCCGCTACGTTCGATGCTAAAACTTCATTATTTACAGCTTGTTGGCTTCCACTAGTTAAATTGACAGGCTGGCTTATTATCTTTTTCTCATGATTATTTTGCTGATTTTCATTACGCACATTTTGCATAATGCTTTCTTTAACTTCGGTTATGTGCTGGCTAGATGTGACTTTTTTTTTAGGTGGCACAGGTTCATTTGAGCTTGTAGCTGGCTTAAAAGCTAAAACTCTAAGCATTGCCATTTCAAAACCTTGTTTTGGTGTAGGAGCAAAAGGCAAATCTTGACGTGCTTGAATTGATAACTGATAAAAAAGCTGAATGTCTGCCCCACTAAACAACTCAGCAAGCTCAAGCATAAGCGGATCACTATTTTTACCCGTTGCCTGAGTAACGGCAACTTGGTACAAAAGCGATAACCAGTCGGACATTAGCTCATCAAAATCAGGAGAAAAATCAGCAATTTCATTAACCGTATTAATTAAAAGCTCGGCATCTTCTGTGTGTAACGCTTTTAAAAGCTTTACCGCATAAGCCCTGTCTAAAGTTCCTAACATATCAAGCACTTTGGCTTTAGTAATATTATTACCGCAAAAAGCAATAGCTTGATCCATTAAACTTAATGCGTCTCGCATACTACCATCTGCCCCTTTGGCAATAAGGTTTAGTGACTCGGTATCAAATTCAATTGATTCGGCCTGAAGTATTTTAGTTAAATGCCCTACTATTTCTTCAAGCTCCATGCGCCGCAAATGAAACTGTAAGCATCGAGATAAAACGGTAACAGGCATTTTTTGAGGATCGGTTGTTGCTAACAAGAAAACAACATGGGGCGGAGGCTCTTCTAAAGTTTTAAGCAATGCATTAAAGCTATGGCCACTTAGCATATGAACTTCGTCAATTAAATAAACTTTATAACGGCCTTTAGTTGGCCGATATTGAACGTTATCTAATAACTCGCGGGTATCTTCAACTTTTGTTTTAGAAGCCGCATCAATTTCGAGTAAATCAACAAAGTTACCTTGGCTGATTTCAACACAATTGGCACACTCTCCGCAGGGTTTAGAAGTTACACCCTGCTCGCAATTTAAGCTTTTTGCTAAAATACGCGCAATTGTAGTTTTGCCTACCCCACGAGTACCAGTAAATAAATAAGCATGATGAAGTCTTTGTGTTTCAAGCGCATTAGACAAAGCTTGAGCAGTTTGTTTTTGCCCAACTAGCGTATCAAAATTACCCGGACGCCATTTTCTTGCTAATACTTGATAACTCATTCTTTCTCAAAATTGTTTAATTAATTGAGGCACATTATAGAATAGGTTACCTATTGATCACAGGCTAAATTTTAAATAATTGACTTTATCTAGCGATAGCTACTCTAGTTTAAGGCAACTCAGTACAAGCTTTTTGGCTAAGCACTGCAACAAGTATCTTAGAATAGAGCTGATATAAAAAATATAAATACGGTTCAATAGTTAATGCTTTAATTATAGAAAGCTTTTAACTCTTTGTTTTCTAAAATTATTTTTTCTTTTATTCTAAAATGGCTTCTTCTTAGCTTCCAGTTTAGGTTTTTAAATAGCAGTACCCATCGGTTAAGATTATCAAATTCTTGATAGTTGTATAAAAGATAGTCTAATCCATCCCAGCCTATATAGTCATTATCAAACACATTTAAATGTTCAGATAATAATTTAGCAACTTCAAAATTTTTTTCTTCAACAGCTAGATAAAATAAGTTTTTATTCTTTGAATCTAAATAGTGAAGATCCCAACCAGCTTCTATAAAAGTAGAAATAT
>CBDCCU010000003.1:0-249613 GCA_965214955.1 Aliikangiella sp.
GCGCTAGAAGAGCCAACTAGCCTGAATACCATGGATATTTTACCCGAACTTTATAAGGCAAAGGTTGCGGCGATAAAAATAGAAGGGCGGCAAAGAAGTCCTGCCTATATTGCCCAAGTAGCTAAACATTGGCGGCAAGCGATTAATGAAGTAGTAATTAACCAACAAAAAGTTAACCCTAATCATATAGAAAAGCTTGCACAATTTGCAGAAGGCGCTCAAACCACTATAGGCGCTTATGAGCGTTCTTGGCAATAATTAATAACTCAGTAAATAAACATGAAACTTTCTTTAGCCGCTAGCCCTTATTTTTGGACAAAAGATCAATATTTCAGCTTTTATCAAGCTGTCGCTAACTCACCAGTTGACACAATTTATTTAGGTGAAACAGTTTGTTCAAAGCGAAGAGAAATGAATTTAGAAAACTGGTTAGAAATTGCCAGCATTTTAACTGCACAAAACAAGCAGGTTATATTGTCTACTATGACATTAATTGAAGCTGCTTCTGAATTTAAAGCAATGAATAAAATTTGCTCACAAACCGATCTTCTGGTTGAAGCAAATGATATGGCAGCCATTTATCTACTCAGTGAAAACGAGCTTCCTTTTGTAGTGGGTACTGCAATTAACTTATATAACGCAACAAGTTTTAAGCGTTTAGCCAAGCTTGGTATGAAACGATGGATAGTTCCTGTTGAGCTTGGTAAAGAGGATATTTTGCCATTATTAAAATTAGCTAAAGAGCAAAATGTAGAAGTTGAGTATCAAGCTTTTGGCAGAATGCCGCTAGCTTATTCGGCAAGGTGCTTTACCGCCAGACACCACCAATTACCCAAAGATGACTGCCAATTAAAATGCCTTAATTATGAAGATGGCATATTAGTAAAAACTCAAGAGGGTGACAGTTTTGCACAAATTAATGGCATTCAAACCCAATCGGCAAAAGTTTCTAATTTGTATAATCAGCTCACAGAAATGCAAGAAATAGGGATTGATTATGCGCGAATTGTCCCCGTTAAAATAAACGATACTTTAAAAGTGATTGAACAATTTAAACAGCCCGCTCCTCAATTATTTGATAATCTTAATGGCAACTACGAATTTTGCAATGGCTACTGGTTTCAAATTGAAGGAATGAAACTGGTTAGTTAAAAATTTAACAAATTGATTGGCTAGTGTGACTTTGTAATTTGCAGATTTCACGTCTGCTAAAACATCACCTAAAGACTAACAGACTGACCACTTTTCATATCTTTAACTACTGATACGAGTTCTTTTCCACCACCGGTATAAATCAATTCGCCAAGTGCTAGTAATGTTTTTTGATCAAGTTTTTCAATAGATTTAATTAATCTTAATAGATCTGCGTTGTCTATAGACTTGTTTTCATCACCTCGGTTAGGAGAGATGGAAGCTGCGAACTTGAGTGCAACTGCTGCTTCAATTGTCGGGATCTTTACCGTGTATTTACCTTCTCGAAAAGTAGTAGAGTATTGTTTAACAACTTCTCGAAATAATGGAAATGTATCTTTAATAAGATCAATTCTTTCTGGATCTACAACATTTTTCTTAGTGTCATAGGTCACATGATAAATATGATCTGTCTCTTTAAATTGTTGATAGAATTTATTGATGGTTTTGGACGCTTGTGAAAAATCAGCATTACCAATAATAAAGTCAACATCAACTGTTGCCCTAGCAATCCCAGTATAAAAAGAGAGCATATGGCCACCAATCAGTACATAAGATAATTTCTGATCTTCAAATAACGCGGCAGCTTCTAACGGATTAATAGCATCTTCTATTTGCTGACTTGAAATCTCAAATGATTTTTGCAGGCTTTCTATTTTGTTTTTCATAATGCGATATACGTAATATTTTCAACACCAACTTGACGAATATCACTAAGAGAATTTTTTGCTTCATTAATAGCTGCCTGGATAATTTTTCTGGCAGCTTCCTTGGCATCAGCCAGAGTCGCAAATGAATTAGGAGTATCTTTGTTTACTTCGCGAATAATAGGCTTGCAAGGATTAATGCTAATTAACTGATAATGGATGTCAGATTCAGAATAAGGATCCTTAACTGTTCTAACTGGTTGAGAAGCTTCCATCATTCCTGTAATAGCATCCTGTGCTACTGAATCGACATATTCTTTAGAATAACTGTTTTTTAAGATTTCCAAGCCCTTGTCGGTGATCTTAAGTTCTAGCTTATCGCCAGGCGCTGCATTCAAATGCTCAAGCATAGGTGTGGTAACCCTTAGCCCATTACTATTTCCCCATTTTCCTATTTTTGCTCTCATTGATCTAAATACCTCTAAATAAACATATATACAATGTATATCCACTAAGTCAAGTAGTCAATTAGAAATCCACTTTAATAACTGATTTTATCTACTGATACCAATGATTGATTTTAGGTAATTTCAAAACATTTCCATAGGGGGGATATTTCATCACCCTTATATTTAACATAATCTATAATGTCCCGCGATTGCCCCAATAATCTTTTGTTGAGTAGGGGTCATTTTACCTTTTTTTGCCGCTTCGAAAGCCTCTTTAACTTCTTGTTTTTTAAGGTCTTTTATGAGATTTGCGGTTTCTTCCATCATCTCGGCTAGCTCAATATCGTCTTTGTTATCTGCCCGCTCTTTACGCAATTTTGCAATCAGTTGAAGGGGCTCTATTTCTGCAAGTTTTGCCGCCTTAAAAGCCTTTACTGCGTTAAAACGACTTCTATTATTACGATAGTTTGAGATGCATGAGCGGGGAGAGTCCATAAGTTTAGCTAATTCATAATCAGAGCTTATGCACTTAATAGACTTTATTAGGTCTAGAGCCTCATTTGTAGCCGTCATTTCTTTCATATTATTCAACCTTTTCTTTAGTCTGCAAGCTAATAATATACTAAAAAATTCAAGCCTTGCAACGTGCAAGCGGTTGCACACCGTTTATATCGCTTGTACTATCCGAGCTTAGCCGCTTTCAACCTAAGTCTGCACACTCAAGTCAAAAGCGGTGAACCTTCGTTCAGGTTCTAGCCCGGATAGCGTCCGGGCATCTTACCTGAATGACCTGAAAATTAGCTGAACGAGATGGGTTATGAGCGATTTATACAAAGCACCACAAATTGTTGTTTTCTTGGTGATATTTTTAGCCGCAACCAATACGGTTTTTATTGCGAACTTAATGATCACCAAAAGCTCTGCTTGCCACCGGGCCACCAACAAAAAAATTGATATGCCAAGTAAGCAAAGTTCGGACGACCTCAATGCTTTGCTCGTCAAGTTTCTTGCTTACACAAAAAAAAGCAGTCTTTTGGATGAGGTGCATAGATGATGAGTGAAGATGGCAATATTCACGACAATTCAGAATTAATAAAGTTCGGAATTGTCGCGCTACTAACGTATGGAACTTTAAAGCTATCCGCTTCTTTGGTTAAAAACAGACAGCATTGCTCCTGCCAGCACAGCAAACGAATGAGTGAGAATGCTAATACCTGTGGCCGTTTGCTTGTCAGCGATAAGCAAACCAGCAAACCCCAGAATTGCGATAGTTAATATGGTGGTAAATGTGACTCTAAACCAATACATCATTTTCCATTTTGTTAGAGCTTGGTTCGAGCCGTCGATCATCAAGCTTTGCAAAAAAGGCAGGACAGGTTTAACTGTTTTAATAAATTTATCAACGTCCTCTAAAGACAGTTCGTCATCATCAGGGGTGTTTCCCTTTATTTTTTCATCAGTCATGCGGACTCCGTTATTGATTATTGTCAGTTGTAGGAAGCTTTCAATATTAACGGAGTCTGCATTCTTATACAAAAAGCAATCTGAACGAGGTGAAAAAGAGTGAGTGATAGTGATCTAGAAATAAGCATTGAAGAGATTTGCGAAATGGCTAATGTATGCCAAGAGATTGGAATGATTGCTGAGTGCAACTACCGTTACCAAGCAAGCATTGCGTATCGAATTAAGGGAACTGGAAAGGCTCTTGTTGAATTAACCGTCAAAGAGCTGCTCGATATTCATCGTGAATACGGCGAATTATTTAACAGATACGTCAAGGATATTGAGTAATGGACAACAACCATAAAAAAGTCGCCGATGAGCTAATTATATGTTTTACAACGACAAAAAGAGCTAGGTCGAGCGCCTTCTTTGATGATTATCAAAGAAGAGCAGATAGGCCTGTTAAGGCTATTAGGTTAACTAGTCGTCACAGTTGGCGTTATACGGGGTTTTCTACGGCCGCTGTTGCGCTCTCAAATTCAAAAATAATTAAAGGCGTTGAGACTTATGGTGGCATAGTCCATGGCGATTATATTGTTGAACTAGACAACGGCTATTATCAGCATTTGACCGAGCAAGAGTTTTCAGAATTATATATTACCAATGGCGGTAGTGAATAATGAATAACAACACCAAAAAAATCGCCGCTGAGCTACCAAAGCAGATTGCGATCACTTTGAAGGCTACCAGAGAAAGAAAATATATTACTCAGGGACGTGTCGCACGGTATTTATCAATGTCACAACCAAATCTTTCAAGGGCTGAAAATGGCACTCAAAATTTTTCATTTGAGCAATTCTACCTCTATTGCGAAGTAATAAATATTGACCCTGAATACATTATGCGCATTGCGCGACTGAAGGCATGCGATATTGTTATACCTGGTATATGAATATGGAATATCTCTTAGCCTACATCGGTATTGTTATTTTTCTTTTTATCATCGTTTTTTATTTGTTTGCTTTTGATAAAGCGCTGGACTCGTACGGTGATGAGTATGAGTGACAATTTAAGAATGAGCGAATTGCTCGATATGGAGCGAGTGCTAGTTAATGAAATTTTAGTTAGCCAGCTTAGTGAGCTTGACTGCCAAGAGCACATTTTTGGCCTTGGTTGTGTGCGTTATGAAATGTACAAGCTCAAGCTTCAAAGAAAGCGAGCGAGTAACCCATGACTTGGCAAACTGCTACTACATGGCAAACGCGTGAATGCATGCGATTTGCGGGCAAAACAGTTAACCGATTACCGCAAGTCATGCGGACTGAGATTGCTAAAACCTACCTTGCTAACTACAAAGAAAACTATAAAGCCGCTAATTTATCATTAGCAAAATTAAATACTCTGATTGATTCAATGAGGCTTGATAACCAACCATTAAGGGATCACTTTGACGAAGATAAATTAAAAGAAATTGCAGAACAAAAAGTCTATTTATTTTTATCAATGACGCGCAACTATTCCACAGAAAAAAAAGCAAAATATCTACGCTCACATTTAGAGCACATCGGCATTAAAGCCGACCCAAAGCTAACAGATAAAGAGCTAATAGTTCGCTGTGGTGATTGGCAAACATGGCGTCGTTGGTTGCGTAAAACATCAGGCAGAAGTGCGGAGCATTTAGCTTTGCAATACGGTTTGGTATGCAAGCAAAAAGCAATATATTGCAGTGATTTTGCCGTGGCGAGATACCGAGCCATGAAAGCCAGAAACCGCAAACTAATGGAAGAAACGTTGCTAGAAAATGAACAAGGACAAGTTTACTCGTTGCAACAGTTAGCCGATTCAACAACGGCAAACCCTGTCATTAGAAGAAAAGAACTGATGACAAGAATCAGAGGATTTGAAGAATATGCAAAATTTACTCGAAAAGCTGCGGTTTTCCTTACGGTTACCGCCCCAAGTAAGTATCACTCTAGAAGTCACAAATATAATAAAGCAACCCCTAGAGATACACAGTCTTACCTTAATCGAGTATGGGCACGAATTAGAGCAAAACTTGCCAGAGAAAGAATTGAAATATTTGGGTTTCGAGTTGGTGAACCACATCACGACGGAACGCCGCACAGTCATTATCTACTCTTTGCAGAAGCCGACAAGCAAAAACGAATTGTCTCAATCTTTAACCACTATGCACTGCAAGAAGATGGCAATGAGAGAGGAGCAAAAAAAGCAAGGCTCGACGTTAAATTCATCGATAGACGCAAAGGTAGTGCAGTTTCCTACATCGCGAAATACATCTCAAAAAACATCGACGGTCACGGCGTAGATTCTGATCTATATGGATTTAATGCCGCCAGTTCGGCAGAGAGGATTTCCGCCTGGGCATCTGTTTGGGGTATTCGTCAATTTCAGCAAATTGGTGGGCTACCTGTAACAGTGTGGCGAACGCTTAGAGCAATAGAAACAGAGTTTGATAACCCTCATGCAGAGCGAGCCAGATTAGCCGCCGATAGCGGTGAATGGGATATGTTTTTGCGGTACGGAAAAGGGTTGCAATTGTTTAAACAGTCACACTGGGAGGTAATCAACCATGAAACTGGTGAATTAAAAACTTATGCAACCCCGTTAAATCGCTATGACGAATTATGTGATGAAAAAATTATTGGTATCTACGCCAATTGCGGTGAAATACGGTTGAAAAATATGCACTTTTGGGAGCCGCGAGAGCGGCCTTGGACTCGTGTAAATAACTGTACGGAACTTAATAAAAATTTAAATATCGTAGGGCGAGAACCGCCAGATAATTTCCATTAAACAAAACAGGTGAAATATGAGTAATAAAGAAGAAACCAAACCATTAATAGAACAGTTTAACGATAAGCTGGGCGAGCTAGAATCAGCAAATCCACTCAATGCCAAACAAAAAGCCGGTGAACTGCTTGCGGTAAGCCAAAAGTTGTTTGAGCAACAAAGCCAAATTAATGCGGCTTTTTATCAAACGGCGAAAGATGCCTGGGCGCATAGAAACGAAATGGCAGAGCGAATTCAAAGCTTAGAAAAATTACTCACTGAGACTGGTGTTAAACTAGCACAGTAAAACCTTTTGCCCGTTGTGAAACGCGCGTTCCCCTAGCTGGAGATATTATTATGCCTTATGTGATTTGCAGAGACTGTAAAAAACCTGCCGAAGTGAAAAAGCTTGCCAAAGGTAAAGGCTTTTACACTAAAAACCTTAAAGATGGTTGCCAGTGCGGAACCGACCAGCGGCGCGGAAAAGTTAGGCAAGAATGGCTAGCTAGCAATATGAAAGACTCGCTCGCTGAGCTGGCCTATAAACCACCCGCTAAAGACGAACCTGATCCAAAACCCAAAGCAAGTAAACCATCTAAACAATCTAAATTATGGTGGTTGCTTGCGCCCGTTGTAGGGCTAGGTTGGTTAGCGGCAAAAACTTTAAACCAAGGTAAATCACAATGACAGACGAAAACCAAACCGAACAACTCACCGACGATGAGCAGCTGGCTGATTTAATCGATTCGGAATTAGAAGCCGAAGAGCAAGCGGAACAGGAAGAAGCCAAAGAGCAAGTTGAAGCCGAAGTTAAATCAAAAATTGATGAGGCAATGACCATTGCGGTTACCAGTGTAGAGATGGTTGCAGCTGCTGCAGAAAGCAAATGGGATTGCCTTACTTTTCAACCAGAAACCAAGCTAGAAGTTTCTCAAAAGGCCGCCGCAGTTTTAGCCAAATATAACTGCCAATTACCGCCTTGGCTTTTGGCTTATAAAGAAGAATTAGAGCTTGGATTATGCTTAGGTGGTGTAATTGTTGGTGCTTATATGACGGTGCAAAAACATAAAGAACTAGAAGCCGCTAATGATGAAAAAAGCGATCAGTTAACCGATGAAGTAGCCTAATGGCAATTAACAGAAATAACGAATTAAGCAATCGTCATATACTGGCATGCGGTCAGAGCGGGTGCGGCAAAACCACCTTTGTTAGCCAACACCCCGAGGTGAAAAGCGCTAAACGGATTCTTTTTTGGGATCCATATGGCGATTATAACGTGGCTAAACGCTTTGAAACATTAAAAGAATTAAAGCGGTTTATATCGGGTAACTTACGCAAAGGTTTAGGGTTTAAGGCAGCGCTATCTGTGAGTGATAGCTTTACACCCGATGAGGTATGCGATGCTTACATCGCATTCTTAGATTTTGTTTGGCAAATAGCCGATGGTAATAAAGATACGGTATTAGTCCTGGAAGAAATTGCCGATGCTTATGACACGGTTGCCAAAGCGCGAGGCCGTGGCGGACAAGTGTTTAGGGCGGGTCGCTCATTTGGCTTAATTAATATTTGCATGACTCAATCAACTGCCGAAATACCGAAAACCGTGGTTAAGCAATGCGGTACTAAAGCGGTGTTTTTCCACGAAGAAATTAACGATATAAAAAGAGCTGCGGTTTTAGCGGGTGTAACACCGGATGAAATAACCGCATTAAAAGTTGGCGAATATTACCTTAAGTCGCCTGGTGAAATCACAGGCAAATTATGCCGAACTAAAAAGCTTGTCAAAAAACGCACCACCAAAAAGCGATAAAAAACGCTTGACACTCACCCGATAAAACCTTCTAGGCTTTTGCTCAACTTAAAAAAGAGATCGTTTAAGCATGAGCATAAAGCCGACTTACCTTGTTATTAGTATTGTTGCCAGTTTAGCCGCGATGACTCTTTTTGAATTTGTTGTTAAACCTAAACTCAATCAAGCTAAAGGAAGTTAAGATGCCTTATCAAAAATATCTAACAATGGCGGCAGTTACCGTTGTAACTATTGTTGTGGTAAATCGTGTGCCTGCATTGGCAAAAGCTGTTTATAACAAGTCGCTCATAGAGTCTTTTATTAGTAAATAATCTTTTATTAGTAAATAATTGGTCTATCTAATTTTAATTTTTAACCACGCCGTGAGGCGCTGTTATCCTTTCGAGGGAAAAAATAATGGGTAAACGATTTTCCAAAATGCCACAGCCTGAAGGTGTGGACTCAGGCGCAACGGCTACTTGCCGCATTCCTGTTGGCAGACGAATTCACTCGCTGCACTTAATGTATCAATATGATGCTGACAACCAAAATGTTAGTCACTTTAATGAAATTCGTATTTATGCGAATGACGAAGTAATCCAGCGTTTTTCTGGTACCGAGCGCGACAAAATGAATCAATTTGATGGTCTAGAAGCCTCGCAAGGCATTCTTGAAATTCCTTTTGACCGCCGAAAATTAAAAACGGTTGCTGGCCAAGAAGAAACCGCTATTAATACGGGCAAAATGGCAGTTGACGACAAAGGTTTTTATATTTCGTCGATGTACATGGAAATTGATATTGATGATGGCGCAACGATTGGTGCAACGGATTTAAGCTTATACGCTAAAGAGTCAGACGCGCTTGCAGGTGGTCCAGGTGTGATCCCATTTATCCGCAAAGAAAAACGCTCTGTTGCTGGTGCCGATAGTAATTTTCAAATTTCCGATTTGGTTAACCCTGGTGTAAATGCGCCCGATAAATATGCACTTAATCGAATCACTTTTATGCCTTCTGGTGGCGCAACAATTAAAAACTTAGGAATTGAGCGCAATCAATATCGCTTATTTGACCGTCCCGATGCACTTAACCGCGCTATTCAAAAAGCGGGTGTGAGAACGCCTCAAGCTGATTATTACACCATTGATAGTACTGAAAACGGACATGGCGGCGAACCTATTGAGTTATTTGGTATGACCGATTATCGCTACTTGCTCGATGTTAGCGGTGCAACAACTATCACTTGCTTAAGTGAGTATTTTGGCGCGCTAACTCGCTAGGGAGGGCGCATGGCTTTAGTAGGTAAACCGCCTGAAAAACCCGATGAATTGGGTTTTTCCACGGTTAAAGTTAAACCCATTACTGAGGAAGGGGTAAAGGTGGAAATTGTGGACGAAAACAGCACATCAAATAATATTTTTTCCCCACTCGATAATGTTGGTGGTCAAATAGTTGATGCTATTAGCGTAGTTCTTCAGCATAAAGTAAATCAAGAGTTAGCTGAACATGGTTATGCTCACCCACCCAAACCTGTAACTAGCGCAGGTGACCCTGACGATAAAACAGGTAATGTCACAAAAGCCGATGAGCAATCGTTTGTAGACAAGCATAAAGTGCCATTAATGATTGGCGGCGGTTTGGTATTAATCACGTTAATTATTTTTGCGGTAAAAAAATAATGCCTTTGGTTATAGCATGGGGTGCGGTTGTTGGCATTGCTGGTGTTGGCGCTGGATATAGCCTTCATAAAATTGAAGACATTACCGAATTAGCGCTAATCGGCGGCGGTGTTTATATCGTTGCCAAAGCATTTAAGGTGATTTGAATGGGAATGAGTAGCTTAACAGGCGGCGGTGGCTTATCGGCCAGTTCCTCGGCAACTAGCGGTGATGCAGGTGGTCAAAGCGGCTCGGGCAATAAAAGCTTTGTGTTTGGCGGAAACCCCAATGCAACCAATGCGACTAATGCCATTGTAAACACCTTGGCAAACCCATTTGTGATTATTGGTGTAGTTGCTTTGGTGTGGTTGATTAAAAAGAAAAAATGATTATCGAAGTACTCTGGACTGACGATATTGACGATAAGTTAAAAGTGAGTGCGGGTGAAGACTTAGCGTTTATTAAAAACCAAGTTAAACAAAAAATAGCACAGCTTTGGCGGTGCGAAAAAGATAACCACCTTTGCTATGTAGTCACAAGAATTGACCGAACGGGCAAAGGCTATGAGCTTTGTTTGGTATTAGGTGAAGGTAGTGGATTTTATTTATTTGCGCCCGAATTTTTAGCCTTTGCAAAACGCAACAATATACCGCTGAGGACTCATGTTAAAAGAAAAGGCATGATCCGAATGTGGGAAAAGTTAGGCGTTTATCAAAGTGAATATATTTTAAGAAGCGAGTAAAAAATGGGAAGTCGTTCGAGCACTAGCTCAACTAACACAACACAAGATTTTACGACGAATAACGTGGATAACCGCGTTGCCCAAGGTGACGGATTAATTGGCGGTAATATTAATTTAAACGCTCACGATTCAACCGTTGGTAATGTCAATATTACCACTACTGATTTAGGCGCACTCGATGCCGCCAGCAAACTCGCCGAAAGAAGTTTAGGCACATCCGAAGTTTTAATTGATAGCGCACTCGATGTAGCGGCAAAAGCCGCCGAAGATGACAGCTCCGAAACCCTTAAATATTTAGTGATTGGCTTAACCGTTGTTGGCGTGGCCATAGCTGTTTTTGTGATGAAAAAACCATAATGGCGAATAAAAATTTTAGAGCTTATAAACTAAGCTTAGAGGCAAACAAAGAGCATGAGCTTAATGTTGCCGGTAACATGTACTCAGTGACCAAGGCTTCTAATCCCTTCGATATAATTTTTGATGAAAGTCAAAATCATGTTGAAGTGGAACAAGGAATGGGAGCCAATTTTGATACCAGCTATTCAAAAGTCACAATCCGCTCATCAACCGCACAAAGCATTATTGTTTACTTAGGCTATGGCAAACTGAAAGACTCGCGCTCAAGTGTGAACGCAAATATCAGCACAACAATAGAAGGCTCAAACCTAATCAACAACCCCGGCGATGTAACCGTCGGCGATTCAGCCAGCCAAGTAATTGCGGCCAATGCAAACAGAAAAAGCGTGCAGCTTTATGTGCCATATACCAGCGATTATGGCGTGCGAATCGGGAACTCAAATGTCGATGATAGCTCAGGCATTTTGATAGAGCCAGGCATGACAAGAGAATACTTTGATACGTCTGCTTGGTATGCCATCCGCGAAGCTAGTGCAACCGATGATGTTGAATTGCAAGTATTAGAGTTGGAGAGAGCGTAGTGTTTAATCAGACGCAGGTTAGTGGTTCCAGAGTTATTGAAAAAAAACTTGAAGAAACCGAAGGTTCGACACTTATCGGTCACAAAGGGCGGTCAGTTCATGAGTGTTTGAGCGACACTATCAAAGTCCTTGATTATGTTGACCTAAGTCCGGGTTGGTCAGTTGCGGCTGATACTGCGAGATTTGATTGGTCAGCGAGCATACAAGCCGCAATGGATGCTGCACAAAATAAAAAAGTAATATTCCCCAATAATTTGTTGGGGACTTCTAAACCAATTAAATATCGAACTGGTTGCCATGTTGTGGGGGAAGGGGTCAACTCAGGTATTGTCGCGTATAACCTTGAAGCTTTTGACATGCAGGAATTCGAGCAACCTAACGATGAGCAAAGCTACGGTTCTTTAGCTCTCACAAAACCTCCAGTCTTTTATAACCCTACACCAATTCAATTTTGGAAAATTGAGAATATGACATTCAGAGGTGTGTTTGAGAATGTTTACGGGCTCTTTTTGTATGGTAATTATTACGGCAAGTTAGACAATGTTTTAACATTTCAATGTGGCGCGGAAGGTTATGTCAATATTCGCGGCCAAGTGGTTAGGCATAGTCGATTTACGAACTACCAATGCGGCGCGACACTATTTTTTAATTTCACGAACATCACCTTTGCTAACTGTGGTTTCGAGCGCACTAAAAACGCCGTGGTTCATGCTGATTTCAGACAGCCGGAAGGCTTCAACAAAGGGCAGTTAACACTTGAACAGTGTTGGTGGGAAGATGAGGAAGAAGATGAAAATGGCGCTCCACCAACATACGGATGCATCCGTGTAGCAGGGCGTATGCCAGTGATAAAGGGAGGGCATTTTACAACCGCCCAAACAGAGGATTTACGCTCAGTTGTCGGGATGCCTGATGGTCATGCGTTAACATTCGCAGGGTTAGATATGACATCTGCACCTTGCCTTGGGGGTGAGTTTAGGATTAATCAAACCAGCTCGAATTTATACCCCGAAATGTCAGTAGGTTGTAATGGCAACAAAATTAAAGGGTTTTATAACGCTTCTAAAGCGGTTGATTCGGGCAAAGATAATACTTGGGATTGCTTGGGTAGCGGTATCGATTTTCCTCATAAAACGAAAAGATTCCAGGTTCGGAGAAGCCATACAAGTGTTGCTGAGACGGATTATATTCTAGATGCATTAATAGACGGTGGCACCGAAGAAGTTCGCCTGTTTGGCAATATTCTAAACGCTTTGATTAACTCGTCTGGCAATTTAAAACTACAGTCTGCTTTAAACTTGATTATTCAATCAGCATCAGGCTCGGTATCGACATTAGTCAAACATGCAGAAGGTAATAATTTTAATCTTTCTACTGACCAAGGCTCGTCCGGTTGGCAGTACGGCCATATTGTAATGGGTAGCAATCACTTGTGGTTTGATAGCACTGGCCGATTAAGGGCTAAGAATGGTGCGCCGACCGGCGATACTGACGGAACAATTGTAGGTGTTCAAAGCTTATGAAACCCCACCACTACCTAATAATCTTCTTACTCTTATCAACTGGAGGCTTTTTCGTGTACCAAAACACTCGCGGCATTCGCAATAAAAACCCGGGCAATATTCGCTACAACCAGGCGAATAATTGGGAAGGGCAAACGGGCAAAGATGATGCTGGCTTTGTGATTTTTTCAGAGGCAAAGTGGGGCATTCGTGCCATGGGTAAAACACTAGATAGTTATCGTGCGAGAGGCGTGTTAACCATTCGAGATATTATCTCACGGTGGGCTCCATCAAGTGAAAACAACACGCAAGCTTATATCAATTCAGTGGTCGCACAAATCGGTGAGCATGAGCATTTTATACCAGTTCGCAGCGAAGGCGATTACCCTGATTTAATCAAAGCAATCATAAAGCATGAGAATGGTTTAGTGCCATATTCTGATGATGAAATCAAAGCCGCATTGAGTATTGCCTAATGTTTAGCTGGCTTTTCGGTAACTCAAAAAACGCAGAAAAAACCGTCGATGCCGTCGTGGCCACCGGTGATGCTTTATTCTTCACTGACGAAGAAAAAGCCGAAAACCGTAACAAGATTAACGAGTGGTATTTGCGCTACTTAGAAGCCACACAGCCGCAAAATTTAGCACGTCGAATTATCGCATTAATAGTCACAGGGCTTTGGGCTTTATTGATTGTGGCTGGAGTAATCGTTGAGTCGCTAGGAGCAAGTGACCAGTCACAATACATCTTTCAAACCTTAGACGATGTGGTCAACACACTATTCATCACCATCATATCTTTTTACTTTTTAAAAAGAATTGTCGATAGCAGTAAACGTAAATGATGATTGAAACCAGCGAGCTAATTATCAGTGTAGTAACCGCCGCAGTAACGGGCGGTGTATCTACGTTTGCAACTGTTCGGTCGCTTAATGTGCATATTGATTATTTGCGTAGTCAGCTAAGAGACCAGCGCTCAGCGATTCAGCGAGCGCACGAAAGGATTGATGATATTAACGATAGATTAAATACTCGGCGTAATAGTGAGTTATAAGAGCTTTAACTGCTTAATTTGTCCATCATCATCAAATAGCGAATTGCTGGCTATAGTAATATGTTTAAACTGCTCTATATGACGATTAAGCTTTTTATTCTCGCTTTTTAAAATGTCAATTTGCTGTAGCGTATACCAAAAACTTAATATTCTTCCCGTTGACAATTCAAATCGCTTAAATGGTGTGTATAAAACATCATCACGAATTGAAAAACCTTCCCATGTTACGGTGGGCGGTAGATAGCCACGCCCAATAATAGCCACAATTTTTCTTGCCCAGATTGGCGCAGTGTTATTTTTAAGCCATCCATTAAATGTGCGTTTGTCGCACTCGATAAACTCTAATATTTCAGACTCCCATAAAGTGTAGTGCTGGATTAACTGTTTAAATGATAACTGTATGATTGGATCATAACTCATTACAAAAAGTCCTTTTGTTATTGATTTATATCAAGAATAGAAAAATATTAATTATTTTTTCGCGTTTTTTTTAAAAGGTGAGTTTTAGTTGATTTAAGTCAAATCAGGCGAATCAGGGGCAAAAGTGACGTTTTCGTCATAATTTCCAATTGAACATAATCTATATTATGCGCATATCTAGCTGTTGGTTGATTAGAAAGTTGAGTGATAGCCATAACCAGAAAAAGTTTAAGAAACAATCCTTTTTCGATCTCTTTTATTATAAAAACTCTAAAGAGCTTAAGAACGATTCAGGTAACTTATCCGAACCATATATTTAAGAGAGCTAGGAAAAAATTAATTCATGCGCTTTAACTTTACCCAGCATGATGTATCCAAACTCCAAAAGTTATATATATCTGGTCTTTTAGACAACTTTCGATAACGGCGTTTTTCAAGCTAGTTGTCGCCTAAATTAATAAACTATGCCGCCTTATTCTCTTTAATTCCTGATTTACCTTTTTCAGGATTAAGATGAACTTCTTTTACTTGCTCCCAATTTCTTATTTCTCCTGACCAACGCTCAGGATTTTGTGTTTTTGCTTTTTGATAGATCTGCTTTCGTTTTGCTAATATTTTAGGATCTTCACCATTATGGCGCTGAGCTGGTGTGACAAATTAGATCCCACTATGACAGTGTTCATTGTTATACCACTGAACAAATCCTTTAACCCAAACTCTTGCGGCACTTAAATTTGAAAAGGTTTTTTCTGGATATTCTGGCCTATATTTTAATGTACGAAACAGTGATTCAGAAAATGGACTATCATTGCTCACCGATGGGCGACTAAATGATGGAGCCACCCCAAGCTGAAACTTGAACTAAATTTCCATAATTTCTTACGTGCTTTTGTGGTGTATCATCGACCATAATAACTTTAGACAAGTCGTAACTTTTCCTTTTTAACTTTCTAAAGTTTTTTATGAAGTACTCTTTAAACTCTTCGTAATCGTATTGCCTCGTACAATTTCGACTAGAATAAACAAATCCTAGTTTATAGTCGTCAGGGAAAAGTTCAGCAATTATCAAATCTGCATGCATTCAACCAGCGGTAGTCCATAGAGCAACACCAAAGTGCTCTTTAGCACTATCTAACTCATAAAGTAATTGTGACCATTCAACCGGATTGACTTTCTTAAATCTATCACTCAATTAATCTCTAATTTTATTGTACCGATATTACAGTTGGCTTCGATGTCGCAAAAACATCATCATCATACATCTCCTCTATTTTTGCTGGCAGTGCAGAAAACTCACCTTTATGTGTAACTTTTACTAAATATTCAACTACATGGACACCAGCGGGAAGGTAATCAGCATAAAATTTAGCATTTCTTGGGCTTAACTGTTTTTCTCTAAAGTAATAGTCACTACTTAACTGCTCAAAAAGCTCTGCGGGTGCACTGGTAGCCAGATTCTCATCTAAAGCAAAGAAAGTACCAGGTAGAGTATCCGTAACTGCAACGAACCTCCTAAATAGCGGATTATTGATCTTTAAACTTACTTTAATAAAATCACCTTGTTTTATGTTTCTTCTATTTACTTTAATCCAGTTATTATCCTTGTGTTTAAAGTATGTTCTGGTAATAGAAAACCCATTTGATACAGCTGGTGTTTGAGTAGCATCAAATTGATATTCTAATGTAGAACGAAGATAACCAACTCCAGGCTTTATACTTTTTACAAAGATCTCTAATGAATCGTCTAACGATATAGAAGATTGATGCGATTCAGAGTGCTCTCCTATGGATATTTCATCATTTTGAATTTCCAAAATATAAGAACCAGTCTGCTTATCTTTTTCGTATTCGGCAACATAATCGCTAATAGCAACACTACAGTATGCATTGCTTAATGTATTACCAAAATCCCCTTTATTCTTTCTTCTTAGTTCGAGTACAGCGTTGACGAACTGATTGACTACCTTCTTATCTGTTTTATTTTTGGTCAAAGATGTAATCGTGGCACAGTACTTTTTAGAGTCAAACCCGTAAAAATACCAAGGTAATTTTTTATTCGATTTAAATAACCGTTTTTTATCTGTAACTCTTGTGTCATCGAACAATGACATTTTAAGTAAGTCTATAATTTGTTCATCTTCTGAGTATTGCGAGACCACTTCTAGCAATTGACTTTTGCTGTAAACTCCAAGTTTTTCATAGTTCTTAATGAGGTTAGAAAGATATTCACCTACAAACCGTTTATTCTCAGCGTTTGAGCCGAGCGAGTTAACTATTAAAATTGCAAGTTCTTGAGTCATTTCATCACTATCTTTTAGTAGATTTATGAGATAGTCACGAAGTCTTCTCGTATTTAAGGATGGAAAGTCATGCCCTTCCATTTTAAGATACTGGATATTCTTGTATGTGTAGGCGCTTAAATAGGCACTGACATATTGTTCAGAGTTTCCAAAGAATGACATTCCCCCGTTTGGTGCCTGGAAATCCTCTATAGTATTTATTGGATCTTCTATATGACTGGCTAATTCTTGAGTAGTTTCTCCCTTTGATTTGATGTTTATAGCTGCTACGACTGCTCTACTTAATTTCTGCTCCCAACACTGATGAGTATAACTTTTCATATAGTCGAATGTACCTTCTAAATTTGAAAGTACGCTACCTGAAAGCTCGAATTTAATGTTACCTTGAGGAAATGAGTAGTTTTGGGGAGTATCTATCTTGAATTTTTTATCTTCTGGTAGTAAAGAGTAATATGAAACAGCACGGGTAAGGCTTTTGGAATATACTGTAGTTGATTGCATAAGTGCATCGCTTTCATTACCAGCCTCTGCTACGGTTAGTACTTGAATACTGCCTTCTTCGGGAATTGTAAGCTTCATCTCTGACTTATTTCTTTCAAAAGGCCGTACACCCTTAAATTCTGAAGAATGCTGATTGAGCTGTGTTTGATATGGGTTCAACTTAGCTAATGAGTCAAGCTTTATAGTATTAAGTCTGCCCTCCTTTGAAATAACTTCAGCCTGATATAAAAAACTATCGTCCTTTGTTAGTTGTGCTGGCATCTCTGCATGTAGCTCAATTGACTTAGAAGTTTTAAAAGACTCCTCATCTACGAAGATATCTCCATTCTTGCTGGTAGAAATTGCGATTATCTTCCAGCTAGTAAGGTTGTCAGGCAGCTTGATTTCGACTTGTTCGGTTTTATTGCTTTCAACGTTAATACTACTATTCCAGTATGCAGCGTCAGTAAAATAACGTCTAAAATCTACCATGCGACCACTTGGTGCCTTTATCTTATTCATCTCCTTTCTTTGATTCAGTTGGCTAATATTAGTTACTCCAGCAAGCGCTATCTCCTCTTTAGCTATTATTGGAGAAGCAATTTCCAGATCGGTACGTTTAAGCCTTGATCCCGTTATTGTTATAAATTCCGCATTATCTACTGCTTCATAAGTTACTTCTTGATATTTAGAGGAATATAAAGACTTTGATAGCTCGTAGAAACTCGTTGGAGACCAGTCAAGAGCTTCAGAACCAAGTAAAGAGTTTTCTACTTTATAATATTCATTATCTTCGACTTGATTGAGCACGCTCTCATCGACTACTGCTAAACTCACTACAGCGTTGCCGTTTGTATGATTGTTTAACTTTAGTTTGATTTTCTCTCCAGGTTGAAATTTCTGTTTAAGTTTACCGATAGTCACTATTGGTAAATCTTTGGGAGATGTTACAGTTAACCTTTGTGTTATCACCTGAGCATAGTTTGGCTTCTCTAACTTTTTAAGTTCTTCAAGATCTCCATAATTAACAAAAACAGTTACATCAAAACCTGGAGCATAATCTTCCTTTACTTTGAAGGCTATTTCATTCAACCCAGCACTTAGTGGTTGCCACCAAAAATCTAATAACTCTCCTCTATGAATAATTACTAGTGCAGAGGCTTTGCTTAGTCCATGGGTTAGTTTAAGCTTAGCTATTTCACCGATTTTCAATTCAGGTTTGTCAGCTTGAATAACTAACTCATTTTTCTCATCCTTACCTCCATAGAAGTAATGAGAAGAATGGGATTGCTGTTTAGAGCCATCAGGATATTGAATTTCAGCTATTAGTCGGTAAAAACCGGTTTGTTTTTGTGTAAAAGTGCAGTGATTATTACTAAGTTTTGTGTTTTTAGAGTTATTGCAAATTAAAGGAACCAGTTCTTGGTTGTCTTCCTTATTAAAGCGGGACCAATAGTTATTAATCTTCTGAGAATAATATTTGACTTCAACACTTTTAATTTCATCACCATTTAGATCCACTATGCGAGAATCGAGATTTATAGCTTCGTTAATTGACAGCCACCAGTCAGACTTTTTAATACCTACGAAATATGGCTTTCTAGCAAAAGGAACATTTTCTAGCCTACTAAATACCACCTCACCTTCATCAGTCGTAATAGACGAATTGACAGCTATTTCACCATAGTTGATTCGACTGGGCGGAACCATTATCTCTATTGTTGATTTTCCTGTTTTGCCTAAAGTACCACCATTAAAATAGTAGCTATTTGGTTCATCATTTGAACCTTCGCTGTAATTTGGTGTAAAAATAAAATCGTTATGTTTTGGTTTTCCTTGTGTGAAATCGCTTTCTTTTAAAGAAATTGCTATCTCAGCATTAGCACCGACATAAGGTCCTCCAGAATAATATTCAGCTGTAGATGTGACTGAGAGCTTTTCATGGGTGAGCATTCCTTTTACATTTGGCTCTGTGGTCACCTTAATCTTCTGACGCTTATAATTAGCAACATAAAAATATAATTCGTTTTCGATGTTGGCATTAAACTTATCATTATCAAGAACAACGCTATAATGACCGTCTGGAAGCGTTTTTGGGATTTTGAACTCACCAGTAATTCGACCAAACTCATCCATGGTAATATTTTTATTCAAATAAAAAGAGTTACAATCCTCTATCCAACATTCATTATCCCTTCCCTCTATATAAACAATCGCATTTTCAGGCAACTTGGTAATCTCAATATTTGCCCCATTTATTTTTCTAAGAAACCCAACATATTTTAATGTATCTCCAGGTCTATATATTGGCTTATTTGGAGTTCCCCAAAAAACATCACTGCCATCGTAGCGTTCAATATCATCGTCGTGGCCTAATACTTCAGGATAAACTACATGATGATATCGAATAGCAAACTGTTCGCCATTCTCTAGTTTAAAGCTCAATATTGGCTTATCACTATAATGAATTTCAGGAATAAAATTCGGTAGTACCGCAACACCAAACTTATTGGTTTTCCCTTTTTCCGTATAGACATCTCTACCAGCAAACTTTACTTCAAAGCTTGTATTGGCCACTGGTTTGTTGGTATGGATATCAGATATAAATATTAGGAGTGATTTTGCACTTCGCTGAATAATCGCGTTGTAGGCTGTTTTTTGAACGAAGAACTCTCTATTTTCCCATTTATTAGCATTGACACTAACAACACCATATATACTCTTTGCATCGGCAAGCTCCTCGTTTAACAAATTGGTTTTAAGTAGCTCGTTCTTTTTTGACTTTAATTTAATGTCACGATACTTTACATCTTGTTTGAAAGTAATTTCCTTGTGATCTACACTTAGAACTCTTACCTCAAGGTTGTCTTGGTTAATAGATTGATGGAATAATCTGAGCTTGTCTTTGTTAGTGACTGATTCATTTGAGAATGGGCTATGGTGGTTAGGTTTAAAATCATCAATAGTTATATTAATTTGCGTGTCTGACGGTAGCTTCCTTCCAAATATATCTTGAACTTTAGATAGGCAATTTAATTTTTTAGTTTCCTTTGGGAAGCGTGGAATAACCATTACTGAGTCAGATTTATCACGATTTAAATGAAGCTTAAAACCAAGTTCAGTCATTTCGTTTTCACAGCGAATTATTTGTTCTTTGCTGATCGGGGCAGTAAAGTTAATTCCCAAGCTTTGTTTTGGATAACACTTATTATCATTCCAGCATTCATATCCAGTGTATTTAAAGATTCCATATGTCCTTATAGGATTGTATTCATAATTAACTTTCCTCTTTTTGGACTTTAAAGAGCCATATGGTGTTTTAATCCCAGAATCTTGATAAAGCTCATACTCTGTATCTGGCTTTAGGTTTTTAGCAGGCTTTAGTATCCAACTACTATCTTTCTTCCACGGTAAATATTCGTAATCTTCATCAGGTTCAGTCGCAGGAAAAGCAGAAAGAATAACTTCTTCTCCATAGGGATCTTTTAAGTAAATTCGATCTTGCAAACTTTTTCGATCTACACCTAAATTAAAGTTAACTCTTATTTCAGGAGATGTTGGAGTTAACCACTTAGTTCTGTAATTAGAAATTTCTGGTCGTTTGCTTTCAAACTTATACTGGTAAAAATCAAACTTTCTTCCCTCTTCGCTATACAATCCCCCTTCAATTCTAATAGTGTATAACGTTGCAGGTTTCAGTCCGACAACACTATCAATGTCACAAGCTAAATGTTTCTTATCAGTCCAATACCATGAACAAGGCAAGTTTGGTGAAGTTGAATATTGGATAGAGTCAGCTGCAACCCTTTGCATATTTTCAGAGAATTTAAACTCCAGCTGAGCTCCGCTATCATAAATGTTTTTATCAACACTAATAATTTCAGGTGTTTTAGCTTTTGCAGATTTTTTCGTAGCGCTGGGCCACGATTGAATTGGCACTTTTGCTTCGGGCACAGTATCAACAGTATTGGCTGATTGGCAGGCCGTCAAAAACAGTATTAGAGTAATAGTTCCCCAAAATTTCACTACAAACTCCTTTATTTATTGTTTTTGTATTTACTTGTTAGACGGTACTAAATAAACGTCACGTTGAATTTAAGACAAGCATCAAGAGATGATATAAAATTAAACCAACCGATTGAAAGGTGCACTTAATTTCTAATACATTATGCTTTGCTAACTAATTTATCATATTAAATCAATAGGTTGCATCATAATTTTAAGAAACTTCGGTTCTGATTACTCCATTTAGCTTTATGGGGTAAAACTAGGCACTAAATTCAAGGTTTATGAGTATAACTAAACTCAGGCTATACTTTTAGTTTAACATATAACCTATTGATTCTATAGCTATTATTATAAATAACCTATAGACTCAATCCCATAACATACCTATAAAAAATCCCCTTAAAACAATAATGCTTTAAGGGGATTTATATTAACTACTAATTAACGTTGGTAATAAATATATTACAAGCTTTCAATAACACTGTTTAATGTTGTACTTGGACGCATTGCTTTTGAAGCTAAATCATCGTTTGGCATGTAATAGCCTTCTAAATCCACTGCAACGCCTTGAACATCATTTAGCTCTGCAACAATTTTAGCTTCATTTTCAGTTAACGCTTTTGCGGCATTGGCAAACTTATTGGCTAGCTCTGGATCATCAGATTGTTTGGCAACTTCTTGTGCCCAATATAAGCATAAGTAAAAATGGCTACCACGGTTATCAAGTTCGTTTACTTTGCGTGATGGTGAACGATTATTATCTAAAAATTGTCCTGTGGCGCGGTCTAAACAATCGGCTAAAACTTGCGCTTTGGTATTGCCTGTTTTGTTGTTTAAATGCTCTAAAGATGCCGCTAGTGCTAAAAACTCTCCTAATGAATCCCAACGCAGGTGGTTTTCTTTTTCAAATTGTTGAACATGCTTTGGAGCTGAACCTCCTGCTCCTGTTTCAAACAAACCGCCGCCATTCATTAATGGAACAATTGATAGCATTTTTGCGCTAGTGCCCAGTTCTAAAATTGGGAATAAGTCGGTTAAGTAGTCACGTAATACATTGCCAGTAACAGAAATGGTATCTTTGCCTGCTTTTATACGCTCTAGTGAAAATTGAGTGGCTTCAACCGGTGGCATTATGTGAATTTCTAAGCCATCAGTATCGTGTAATGGTAGATATAAGTTTACCTTTTTAATAATTTCTGCATCATGTGCACGATTTTCATTTAACCAGAAAACCGCAGGTGTATTTGATAATCTTGCGCGAGATACCGCAAGCTTTACCCAATCTTGTATTGGTGCATCTTTTACTTGGCACATTCTCCAAATATCACCCTGTTCAACATCATGCGAAATTAAAACCTCGCCTTGTTGGTTTAACACTTTAACGGTTCCCTGCTCTTTAATTTCAAAGGTTTTATCGTGCGAACCATATTCTTCGGCTTTTTGCGCCATTAAACCTACATTAGGAACGGTTCCCATGGTTGAAGGGTCGAATGCACCATGTTTTTTACAAAAATCAATGGTTTGCTGAAAAACACCAGAATAACAGCGATCAGGAATAACGGCTTTAGTGTCTTGTTGTTTGCCTTCGGCATTCCACATTTGACCAGAACCACGGATCATGGCTGGCATTGATGCATCAACAATCACATCAGAGGGAACATGCAAATTGGTTATACCGCGATCAGAATCAACCATAGCTAAATCGGGCTGTTTGGCATACAGTGCTTTTAAATCAGCATTAATTTCGTCTTGCTTTTCCTGCGGTAAAGTGCTCATTTTAGTGATGAGATCGCCAATGCCGTTGTTAACATCAACACCTAATGACTCAACTACATCAGCATGTTTTTCTAATACTTCTTTATAAAAAACAGAAACCACATGACCAAATATTATTGGATCAGAAACTTTCATCATGGTGGCTTTCATATGCAATGAAAACAGTAAATCATTGCTTTTTGCATCATCAATTTGTGTTTGAATAAACGATTTTAAATGGCTGGCACTTAGTCGAGAGCCGTCAATAACCTCACCTGCTAAAACTGGCAACGATGATTTAAGAGTGGTTGTTCCTGAAGCAGACTCTAAGACAATATTTAATTGATCGTCTTTAGCCATAGTGACTGACTGTTCACTACCAAAAAAGTCACCTTCATCCATGCTAGCAACATGAGATTTTGAGCTAGACTGCCAAGCGCCCATTGAATGTGGGTTTTTCTTAGCATAATTTTTAACCGAGCCAGGTGCTCTTCTATCTGAATTACCTTCTCTTAATACTGGGTTTACCGCACTACCTTTAACTTTGTCGTAGCGTGCCTTTACGTCAGTTTCTTCAGCTGATTGAGGATCTTCTGGATAATCAGGAAGCGCATATCCTTTATCTTGAAGCTCTTTAATAGTGGCTTTAAGCTGAGGTATTGAGGCACTAATATTAGGGAGTTTAATGATATTAGCTTCTGGTGTTTTAGCTAATTGACCAAGCTCTGCTAAGGCGTCAGATATTTTTTGATCATCAGTTAAATAATCTGAAAAAACAGCAATTACTCGTCCAGCCAATGAAATATCACGAGTTTCAACGTCAATATTTGCCGCAGCAGTAAAAGCTTTAATGATAGGTAATAATGAATGGGTAGCTAAAGCAGGTGCTTCATCTGTTTTGGTGTAAATAATCTTCGAAGTAGTCATTTGAAATCCTAGTGTTCAAAGTAAAATGATGATCATTGAAGTGGATCGTTAATTACGCGCGCGAATTATACGCAAAAATTTTATTTATTTCATTGCAATGGCATTAATAAATCAATTTATCAGTTAAAATAAACGACTTTATTAAAGCCGAGCTTATCTAAATACACTTTAACTTCTAAATACACTCTAACTTAAAATGCCCAAGCCACCTTTTAATCAAAGTAAGCAATCAATTACCACTAAAAGCGTAAGTAATAATGCTGCAACAGCAAAAAAGAAATTATCAAAACATAAAAATAGCCGCCCCGTTTCTAATCCGTTTATTGTTTTATTCAATAAACCTTTTAATACGCTCTGCCAGTTTACTGGCGAAAAAGATGATATTACATTGGCTAACTTCATTAAAATTCCCAAAGTTTATCCTGCAGGCCGGTTAGATAAAGATTCTGAGGGTTTGCTCATTTTAACTAACTGCGGAAAAACTCAGCACAAGATTAGCCATCCTAAATTTAATAAGTGGAAAACTTATTGGGTTCAAGTTGAAGGTGAATTAAACGATGAAGCCATTAATAAATTATCCAAAGGGGTAAAGCTAAAAGATGGTTTAACTAAACCTGCTAAAGTTGAAAGGCTAGATCCCCATGTTGAGTCTCAATTATGGACAAGAAACCCGCCCATTAGACAAAGAAAAAACAAACCAACTAGTTGGTTATCAATAGCTATATCCGAGGGTAAAAACCGTCAAGTACGACGTATGACGGCAGCAGTTGGTTTTCCTACGCTCAGACTGATCAGAAAATCCATCGATCAGTGGACTATTGATAATCTACAACCAGGTGAATACCAAATAATCAAGTTAAAGCGTGCTAGGGTCTGTTGATCTCTAACTATAAAAATTGATTCATCACCACTTTTTGCTCGTGAAGCTGTTTAACCAGCATACTACTTAACTCTACAGACTCTTGCCCTCTTAACTCCGTTTGTGCCGACATATCGGTGATAGCAACAATATTTTTATTCAGCTCATCGGCAACTGTTGCTTGTTCTTCTACTGCTGTGGCAATTTGGGTACTTAAATCGGCAAGGTTAACCACTTCACTGTTAATTTGTTGGAGTGAATCATCAGCTTTACCTGCATAATTTACACAAGAATTTGCTAGTTTATTACCTTGATCCATAGCACTGATCACATTTGTTGACTCTTGCTGTAATGAGGTGAGTAATGTACTGATCTCTTCTGTCGATTGCTGAGTTCTCATGGCTAAAGCTCTTACTTCCTCGGCAACCACTGCAAAGCCTCTACCCTGATCACCCGCTCTGGCTGCTTCTATTGCGGCGTTAAGTGCCAGTAAATTAGTTTGATCGGCAATGCTACTAATTTCGCCTAAAACTGACTCAATTTGCTTACTACCATCGGTTAGTTTTTTTATAGCTAAATCGACTTCAGAGAGCTGGCTAGAAAGCTTATCTATTGCCTGAATGGTTTCACTTACAACTTGTTGCCCTGTTTGGCTAAGATCTTGTCCTTGCTGTGCAGCACTAGATGTATGGGCTAAGTTTTGAGCAATTTCTTGAATAGTTGCCGACATTTCAGTAATAGCAGTAGCTACCTGATCGGTTTCAGTTTTTTGGCTTCCTAAGATCTTAGAAACATCGTTACCACAATCAGATGATTTTTCAGCCATATCAATAATGGCGTAAGAATCATTGGCAACTCTACCTAATACTGCCCGAAGTTCTGCCCGCCTTTTACGTAAAGCTAAACACACCGCACCAATATCATCATTACAGCCTGAATAAATATAACTCATTAAACTGTTGTCAAAAACCGCTTTAGATTCGGCCACTACAGTTTTGTAACTAGTGCGCCACTTAGCAAAAGTTAATGTCGCCACTAAACCAACAGCAAAGCTTAAGATGTTGATCCAGCTAAAATTATCATTAACAAAATAGGCTATAACAGGCAAAAAAGTTAGCACTAATAACCCAATAAAAGTCCATTGGGTTATGTCTGTTTGGAACTTAAGTTTCCATGGCGTTTCATCGTTATTAAGTTTTTGATAAACCTTTTCAGCACGCTCAACTACATCTCTTTTGGGTTTGGTTCTTACCGACTGATATTCAACAACCTCTCCTTTGTCGTTTTTAATGGGGGTAACAAAAGCATTAACCCAGTAAAAATCACCATTTTTACAACGGTTTTTAACCGGTCCCATCCATGTTTTTCCGGTTTTAATATAAGACCATAAATTTTCAAAAGCCGCTTTAGGCATATCGGAGTGACGCACTAAGTTATGCGGCTTGCCGCGCATTTCTTCAAGGGAGTAACCCGCTATTTTGCAGAAATCATTATTCGCATATTTGATATGACTTTTCAGATCAGTTGTTGACAGCAAAACTTGTGAATTATCAAAATGTTGTTCTTGTGACATTTTATTCCTCAATAAACAATACTTAGTCAATAAAAGGCATCTCAGTTTTAATAAAACTGAAACTAGTACCCGTTTAATAGTAAATAATCAAGAATACGCAGTAAGAATAGCTTTTATTGGTTTTTGCGATTATCTGCAATATAGCTTAGACCGTAAAAGCCGTTTTTTCAAAAAAACAACTTATTATTTGGCAAATATTATTAGGCGAAAATAGACAATATAAGTTTATTGTTTTGAGCGCCTATCGCGCCAAACCAATTGTTCAGAAGATATATTTTTCAGTAGATTAGGGCATTTTTTATCACCTTTACCCGTTATTCCACCATCTGGTGAGCAGATTTTTTTGCCTTGTTGGTCATATAACTGACTCATTAGATTGCAACACTGAGCGGGAAAATAAAAATACAGTTTATCTTTAATTGTATATTGCCAAACTTCTCGCGGAGGATTACCGATAGGTTGTTGTTTAAATTGAGTTATTTTATTTTTTACCCATTGAGGTATTTGAGTTTTATCGCCAGCCATAACTTGTTGGCTTTTATAAAACGTAACTCCAACGATTCCTACAATAATTATTAAAGTGATGTACGGGCTTACGGTTAATTTAGTCATATTTTTCTTATCACCGTTATTGGGGCAAAAAGTCTCACTGGACTATTTGTTATGTTTTGGGAAAACTGATCTTTGTTAGCACTTTAAAGCATTGCCATCTATAACATCAACAACAATTCTTTAATCTTGATGGTTGGTTTATGTATGATCTAGGAATATGCCAAACTACTTGAGCCGTTGAATATTTTTATTATGGATACAATTTTTGTCACGACTAGCCTTCCTGAATTGCTGCTATCGTTTCAACGTGGCTTGCAAGTGAAGCCAAGAAAGCCTTAATTCCTGTTTCTTTTGTTACGGCACTATATTCACCATCTTTGATTGCTGACCTTGGCGATTTGATTACTGAAGCAGCAGTATAAAGACTCTTCTGCATCAGTCGGCGACAAAGAATATCAAACCTATCCATATATGATACGCCATCTATCGGCGGATATTCTCCTTTTTCATTTTTAATATAGAATGTGTCACGAATTTTGGGGTTAAGCATAAATTCTTTCATTGCTCGGAAGTGTTTCATTTGGATTTGTACGCTAGTTAAGGTTTCTTGGCAATCTTCAACCAAGATCAAGTACCCAGTAAACAATCTGGTCAAACCTTCAAACACGTCTTCTTCAAAAGCTTTCTTAATATCAATACCGCTACCAAGGGCTTCTTCATTACGGTTATTTGCATTTTTTCCAAAGGAATCAGCAATAGACTTCAATTCAATGGCGGCAATCAACGTGCCGCTATTCATTATTAAAACATCCCAAGACTTGGTGGGTCTAAAGAAGCCTGGAAGTTGTGCCTTTCTTCCAGTTAGAACGGTTGCGCTCGGTAAGCCATGGCTATGCACCACCCAAGCTAGTAAATTAACAAACGCATCAAGTGTTTTTCCACTTCGAACTCCTTCACGCTCACGAACCACCCAGAAACTTTTAACTGCTTGTGCAACGCGCTCTTCATATCCATCAAGATTTAATGCCATTTAAATACCTACTATTAATTTTTCTTTTTTGTTCAACTTATATACTTCACAAGCAAGCTCAGTGAAACAGTCCGTGTCATTAGCCTTTCCAGCTTTGATTAAACGCTTCTGAAGATCAGATTCAACTTCTTCCCAGTTTGGAATACGAAGTTTTCTTAAATGTTGTGCTTGAAACCGAAGATATCCCTTAGCAATCTTTGTGCTGTACACCGTAATAAATAGCTTTGTCACACTTGAAAGAAGAAGAACTCGTAGCGCATGTAAATTCCAATTATCCGAACACACATAATAGATCGAATTATTAGGATGGTATTTTCCATTGTCATGCAGGACGATGGGGTCACTACTAATATCAGGGATCAGTAACTTCTCCATTTTTGCCCGTTCTTTATACACGCGATCAATAGTCTTGAACCATTTAGCTGTATCTTTCTTTGCAATATGACGTTTACACAGTTCTTCTTTGTGTGAATTTAGATAGTTTGATAACTTTGGGTGATCATCCAAGTTGATCACCCCGTTTTCATCATAGGTGTTTACAAGGTATTTTTCGCGCCATGCTATTGAACCACCTTTAAGTTCGTTAGCCGTTACGACCGGCAGAAGTCTTTCTTCTTCTATTTCAGTCCCTACTTTATTCGAGTCAACCACATAGATTTTATTAGACCCAGTTGCAGCACCAATAAAGACCTTACATCCCGCTTCTTCAAGTAGAGGGTATTTTTCTTCAAGTTTATGTACCAAAGCTATTTGATCAGAAGAGCCAAGAAGCCATGGCTTGTCGCCATTAACAATTTTTTTTCTTACCTGAAGATTTGTTGCTTCGCCCTTAATTGCAGACAGCACTTCACTTGCTTCATCACTACTAAAAGAAGTTTTATGCTTTAGAACGGTTTGGACAGGCTTTCCTTTTATTAGTTGTGTAATTGCTGGATAGGTCATTACATTTTTTTCAAAAGCATCTACACCATATAGATCAATAAACAGCTCCAAACCGTAACTATCATTGATCAATCTTCTTAGTGATTTACCGTATGTATTCTTTGTCCAGCGATCAGTACAAATAAAAGAAAGCCGACCACCTGTTACCAGTAATGAAAGACACTTTTCATAAAATGGAACATACAGATCAGCACGACCAGTCATTGTTGAAAAGCGGCGTCTGTATTCGTTCAGAAGACTTTTGGGAACATTTTCAACCCGTACATAAGGCGGGTTGCCAATAACATGGGTGAAATCTGGTGCTATATCTTCAAGAAGAAAGTCTGTTGATATAAACCATTGATTCAACAGTAAAGTTATTTCAATTTTACTATAGCCCCTTGTTTTAAGCATTGATGCAACTTTGCTTTTAGCTATATCAAGACTACTTGCTACAAGATCAACTGCAATGAGTTTATCCGAAAGCTGTTTGACAGTTGGGCGTTTTTTGGGAAGATTAATAAGGCGGTTTACAATGGCAATTACGAATTCACCTTCACCACAAGAAGGCTCAAGAATACGGGCGTTCTCAAAGTCTTCAGGCGTATTTAAACCAATCGCTGTCAGCATAAATTCAACAACTTTGGGGCGTGTGTATATTTGCCCCTTACCTGATTCAGATTGTTCCCAAGCGACAACTTCTTTTTTCAATATATCTTCGTCGAATTGCAATACATTTTGCATTCGTCACTTTACTCCTTCGATCACGACTCAATAATGTAGTGTAAGAATCAGCTTTGCAGATTAATAGAACATATAAAACACGATACCATTCAACTTATATCAACCTCAACAATGTTTATCTATTCTTAAAAATTTGTTACGTACTAATTAAGTTTAATCTCATATCTCTTGAATTCCATATCCTAGTATTATCGTTTAATATTCAACAATTAATTTTTCTTAAGCTAAATTTTATGAACCAAACTTTAAGCTCTACTCAATCTTTGATTTCACATATCAAACTAGAAACTGGCTCAAACCCTAAATACAGCGTTATTTGGCTGCATGGCTTAGGGGCTGATGGTAATGATTTTGCCCCAATTGTTCCTGAGTTATCGTTAAAGCAACCTGTATGCTTTATATTTCCTAATGCACCATCAATACCCGTTACTATTAACAATGGTTTTGTTATGCCTGCTTGGTACGATATTTTAGATATGAATGTTGAACGTAAGGTTGATGTAGCTCAGTTAAGGCAATCCGCCGATCATGTTGTTGCGTTAATTGAGCATGAAATAGAACAAGGCATACCCAGCGAAAATATTATTATTGCAGGCTTTTCGCAGGGTGGCGCTGTTGCTTTGGAAGCCGCTTTAAGTTATTCAAAACCTTTGGCTGGGTTGTTAGTAATGTCTACTTACTTTGCTACGCAAAACAGTATTAAACTATCTTTAGAAAATAAAAACATTCCCATTATGATCAATCATGGAACTTATGATCCCGTTGTACCTGCCGTTTTAGGTGAAAAAATCAATCAGGTTTTGCTTGAGCAAAACTATCAAACTCAATATTTAACCTATCCGATGGAGCATTCAGTTTGTCCGCAGCAGATTGCCGATATAAATCAATGGATTAATAATCTAATTTAAATTAAATTACTGTTTTAATGCGCCTGTAGCTCATTTGGATAGAGCGATCCCCTCCTAAGGGATAGGTAGCAGGTTCGACTCCTGCCAGGCGCGCCAAATGTTTCTAGTTGATAGTTGATAGTTGATAGTTGATAGTTGATAAAAGATTAGGCTTTATTATTCACTCTATATCAATTAGTTAGGTTATAATTCGCATCCATTAATTATTACCAATAACTAAGCCCCTTTTCAAAACCAAAAGCTCATTAAATGCCTTCTTCATTATTTAATTCATTAACCGTTAAGCCGAGTTATAGCCAGCACTTTCATCAAGTTTATGGAAGTGCTTTTGCTTTATCTATCGCCGAAATTGCCACAAAACACAATCAACTCGTAGTGGTATTGTTGCCCGAAGCTGCCAATATTTTTCCACTGCATGATGAAATTAAATATTTTTTGGGCGAAAACACCGATATTCCCGTATTTACTCTGCCCGACTGGGAAACATTGCCTTATGACTATTTTTCTCCGCATCAAGACATTATTTCTGAGCGCTTAAAAACCCTTTATCGCTTGCCACAAATGAATAAAGGGGTTTTGTTACTGCCTGTATCTTCGGCGTTGCAAAAACTCCCTTCGCGCCAATTTATTGAGCAACATTGCCTACTTTTAAAAGTAAACGAACAAATTAATTTAGAATCGCTCAAACTTAACTTAACCGACAATGGCTATAACAAAGTGGCCAATGTGATGGAACATGGCGAGTTTGCGGTTAGAGGCTCAATTATCGACTTGTTTCCAATGGGCTCTAATAAACCTATTCGTATAGAGCTATTTGATGATGAAATTGACTCTCTGCGCTATTTTGATCCAGATACCCAGTTAACCACCGAAAAAATTGAGTCCATTAATTTATTACCTGCCAAAGAGTACCCCACCGATGAAAAAGCCATTGCTAGATTTAGGCAAAATTGGCGCAGTTTATTTGATACTAACTTAAAAGAGGTATCACTTTATCGTGATGTGAGTAATGGTATATTCCCTGCGGGCATTGAATACTATTTGCCCTTATTTTTTGATCAACTTGCAACCATTTTTGATTTTATTAACAAAGACAACGCATTACTGGTGTTTCAACAATCGATTCAACCGTCAATGGACAAGTTTTGGAGCGAGCTAAACGAGCGTTATGAGCAATATCGTCACGATATAGAGCGCCCTATTGTATCGCCAACATCATTATACTTAAGCACTGAAGCGCTTAATCAGCAGTTAAAGCCTTTACCTTCGGTTTATCTGCAAGCAAAATCAAAAGATAACAAACACTCTACCCCATTAGATTTTAAGCCCTGCCCAATTGTTTCTGTAGATCACAAAGCTTCTAATCCTATTGCTAAGCTACAAGCGCAAAATGAGCATTTTAATTCGATATTAATTTGCGCCGAATCAACTGGCCGTCAAGAGGTGCTAAGAGAGTTATTAGCCAAACAGAAAACATCGGTTAACTTAATTGATAATTGGCAAGCATTTACCCAGTTGCCTGATCATAAAAACAATCAAATTTCATTAACCACTGCGCCACTAAGAAACGGCTTTAGTCATAATAACCAGTTAATTATTTGTGAAAGTGATCTGTTTGGAAACCATGTTTTACAAACCAGACGCAAACAAAATAAAGCCTTATCACCTGATCAACTTATTCATAGTTTGGCCGAGCTTAAAGCGGGTGATCCTGTGGTTCATGTTGATCAAGGAGTAGGCAGATACCTTGGTTTGCAAAGCCTAGAGGCTGGCGGTATTACCAGTGAGTTTTTAACCTTAGAATATAACGGCGGTGATAAGCTTTATGTGCCAGTACAAAGTTTGCATTTAATTCATCGTTATTCGGGCAGTAATTCAGAAACCGCCCCTTGGCATAAATTGGGTAATGAATCGTGGAGCAAAGCCAAACAAAAAGCCATAGAAAAAGCTCGTGATACCGCCGCAGAATTACTCGACTTATACGCCAGACGCGCCGCTGAAAAAGGCGTAGCTCATAAACTTGATGATTTAGATTATCAAAAATTTGCCAGTGAATTCGGCTTTGAAACAACCGATGATCAACAAACGGCAATAGAAGCGGTTATAAAAGATATGAAGTCTAGCCAGCCCATGGACAGGCTAATATGCGGTGATGTTGGCTTTGGCAAAACCGAAGTTGCCATGCGCGCTGCCTTTGTTGCTATTCAAAATGGTGCCCAAGTTGCCATGTTAGTGCCAACCACCCTTTTGGCTCAACAGCATGGTAATTCGTTTCAAGATCGCTTTTCTCAATGGCCGGTTAATATTGGGGTTTTATCTCGATTTCAAACTAAGTCGGAGCAAAATGAAATTCTAGCGGGTTTAGAGTCAGGCACTATAGATATTATTATTGGTACTCATCGCTTGTTAACAGGCAGTCCAAAATTTAAAAACTTAGGCTTAATGATGATCGACGAAGAGCATCGTTTTGGGGTGAGACAAAAAGAAATATTAAAATCTTACCGCGCTAAAGTAGATATTTTAACCCTTACCGCAACCCCTATTCCGCGCACATTAAATATGTCGATGTCGGGAATGCGCGATTTATCTATTATTGCCACTCCGCCAGCCAAGCGGCTAGCCATAAAAACCTTTGTGCGTAAGCATAATGCGCCACTCATTAAAGAAGCCATTCAACGAGAAGTAAGGCGCGGTGGACAGGTCTATTTTTTACATAATGCGGTCGATTCAATCGATAGAGTAGCCAAAGAAATTAATGAACTATTACCAGATTTAGAAGTAGCCGTAGCCCACGGGCAAATGCGTGAAAAACAGCTTGAACAAGTTATGCGCGACTTTTATCACCAAAAGTTTCACGTATTAGTCTGCACCACTATTATTGAAACAGGCATTGATGTGCCCACGGCCAATACCATTATTATGGATAGAGCCGATAAACTGGGCTTAGCACAACTTCACCAACTTAGAGGGCGTGTGGGTCGTTCACATCATCAAGCTTATGCTTACTTATTAACCCCTCATCCAAAAACCATTACAAAGGATGCTAAAAAGCGCCTAGAAGCCATTGAAAACCTTGAAGATTTAGGGGCTGGATTTATATTAGCCACCCACGATTTAGAAATACGCGGCGCAGGTGAGCTATTGGGTGATGAGCAAAGCGGACATATGCAAACCATTGGCTTTAGCTTATATATGGAATTGCTTGAACAAGCCGTAGAGTCGCTAAAAAGTGGTGAAACACCCTCGTTAAAAGAAAGCCAAGATAGCCAAACCGAAATAAACTTGGGTGAATCGAGCTTATTGCCCGACGATTATGTGCCCGATGTAGGCATTCGTTTGTCATTATATAAGCGTATTGCTAATGCCAAGGATGAACTAGCGCTAAAACAACTACAAATTGAACTGATTGATCGCTTTGGTTTGTTGCCCGATGCGGCTAAATCGCTATTTAGTGCAACCGAGTTAAAGCTTAAACTCTCAACAATGGGCATTAAAAAGCTTGAGGCCAATCAGCATAACATTGCTATTGAGCTTGTGGCCGAGCCAAACATTAATACTGAAAAGCTTATACAGCTTATACAAACTAACCCTACAAAATATCGATTAGAACAAGGAACTGTGCTTAAAGTAACCAGTCCAAATCACAGTTTAGAAGAAAGAAAACAACAAGTTGATTCTTTGATTGAATTGATTCGCCTGTAGAGGTTAGTATGCCAATGTTAACGAATAAATCACTAAAATGTATGACTGTAAAACTCACAAACCGAATAAATCAAATAAATAGCGTGCTAAAGCATAATAAGGCGAAAGCTCACTTAAACCTGACTGGCTTAAAGTGGATAAAAGGCTATAAATTATTCTCTGCTTTATTAAGTGCTTGTTTATTATTGAATATAAGCTCTGCGATCCAAGCGGCAGAAACCGATGATGCTAAATGGTATCAGGTTGAGATAATACTTTTTAAATCAACCATTGAAAAAAGGCTAGATAGTGAGTCGTGGAATGTTAAAGAGCCAATATCTATTCCTCAAAACACCATTGACTTTTTGCAACCCTACATCATGTTGCCAGAAGAAAACCCACTGCCAGTAAAGCAAGAATTAAATAGTCATTTAACTGACTTATCGCAAACCGATAAATTGACAGATAATCAAACGGCAGATACTGCTGCTCAAACCACTAATTTAGATCCAAATCAAAATAATCAGCAAGAATCGCCGCTAGCAGAGCCATTAGAAAATCAGTCTGCTGAGCTACAAGTTGAAGAAGAAACTCCCTATTCTTTATTAACAAAAGAGCAGCTAACCTTAAACAATGAAGCTTTAAGTTTACAACGACACCCAGAATATAAAGTGTTGACACATATTGGCTGGAGACAGCCTATTGTTTCTCGTAATGAAGCTCTGCCAATAAGAATTGCCGCAGGACAAGACTTTAGTCTCGAATACACTCATTCGGGTGAAAAAAGGCAATCAGTTTTTGAGGCAGAAGCTACTGAGCACAATAATTCTGAAAGTCAGCCTTTACTAGAGCCGTCATTATTAGATCAACCTTTATCAGAGCAACCTATATTAGAACAGTCTTTATTAGAAGCTAATGAGCAATCAAACAATAACCAAAACCAACTTAGCGAAATCAATTTAATCGACTTTGACAACCCGCCAAAATTAGAACAAATTGTACCTACCCTTTGGGTACCTGAGGTTGATGGCAATATTACAATTTATGTTGGTAAGTATCTTCATGTAAAAACCAACTTATCGCTTCGTCGCCCCGACTTTGAAGAAGTTGAAGCCATTGATATTAACTTATTTGAAAATGATTTAAGCTATCAAGAAGCAATAAAATCGGGCACTTCACTCAGTAATATAGATAAAGTTTTAGCAACAAATAGCGAAGCGTTTTCAATCACTAATCCTTTTGATAATTCGGTAGATAAGCAAAGCAAAGATAGCGCTCTGGAGCAAAATAATTCATCTTCGTTAGATAGCTTAAATAATGTATTAAATACTAATAACGCACTAGCCACTAATAATGAAAACGCACAGTTTTCATGGGAAATTGGAGATGATTTCTTAAATAAAGCGTCGGAAAAAGTTTATATCCAAAAACTATTTAACTACCCAATGCAACAATCTCGTCGTATGCGTAGTAAAGAGCTTCATTATTTTGATCATCCTCTATTTGGATTGTTAATAATGATCACACCTTATGAAAAAGAAAATGAGTTTACAGAGCAATTAAACGCATTAAATAATTAGTTTAAAAAGATCTACGGAGAAAATATGGCTAATCTTGTTGTGTTAGGTGCTGGTATGATCGGCAATGCAATGGCAATAGACCTAGCAAAAGATCACAAAGTTACCGCAATAGATATTAACAAACGAGCGCTTGAAGCAATTAGCAAAAATAATCCATCTATTGAAACTCAGGTTTATGATCTGAAAGAAAACAAAGACTACAGTCAAATTTTAGCACCATTTGATCTGGTTATTTGCGCAGTTCCTGGGTTTATGGGATTTGAGACATTAAAGCGAATTCTTTTAGCAAAGAAAAACGTAGTAGATATTTCATTTTTCCCAGAAAATTGTTTTGATCTTGATTATTTAGCCAAAAAAAATAATGTTTTTGCCATAGCCGATTGTGGTGTTGCTCCGGGTATGTCTAACATAATTTTGGGGCATGTAGACAAAAAAATGGAAGTGAAAAACTTTGAGTGTTTAGTTGGAGGGTTACCCAATAAACGAGACTGGCCATTTAATTACAAGGCACCTTTTTCGCCGATAGATGTTATTGAAGAATATATTCGCCCTGCCCGCTTTGTTGAAAATGGTGAGCTTGTAACCCGCGCAGCATTATCTGATTGTGAGCTTATGGAGATCCAACGTGTTGGAACTTTAGAAGCTTTCAATACCGATGGTTTAAGAAGCTTAATTTACACCATGGATCATATTCCCAATATGAAAGAAAAAACCCTGCGCTACCCAGGACATGCTGAGTATATTAATGTATTGGCTAAATCTGGTTTTTTCTCTGAAAATGAACTAGAGATTGACGGTCATCCTTTTAAGCCAATTGATGTTACTGCACGAATACTGCAAGATAACTGGAAATTAAAAGCTAACGACGAAGAATTTACCGTAGTTAGAATTACCATTGAAGGCGAACAAAGCGGAAAAGAAAGACGAATTATTTACCGTATGATCGACTATGGCGATAAAGAAAATAAAATCTCTTCAATGGCGCGAACAACGGGCTACACGGCAACCGCAATGGCTAATTATGTTCTTAAACACAAGCAAGAAAGTGGTGTTTTTGCCCCAGAAGCAATTGGCGCACAAGAAGGTGCTTATCAAATAATTTTAGACTATTTACAAGCTCGAAATGTTGACTACCGAATAGAAGAATTTACTTTAAACTAGGAATAACAACTATGACACAACAACTATCTGCTGAAAAATTAAAAGATATTAAAGACAATTTCAGCTTTTTTGATCGCGATAATAATGGCGAAATTGATCAAGATGAATTTACTGAGTTGCTAAAGGTAATTTCTCCAAACTCAAAACCAGAACAAGCAAAAGAAGGTTTTAGCATTGTTGATGAAAACAACGATGGACACATTGATTTTGAAGAATTTATTCAGTGGTGGCAAACTTGCTGGTGGGAATATTAGTTCATTATTTAGCTAACTGTGATTATTCACAATATTTTTATTATATCAATCTCCGCTCTCCTTCAAGATGTATAAGTTTTAGGGCTAAATCTGAAGCAAACATCTTGAAGTAGAACTAGTATATTTTACCTTATTAGCTTCTAAGTTAATGCTAGTTCTGCTCTACATACCTATTTAATGCCTTTGTGTTTATTAGAAATTTAAGCTATTTTCCTTTTTATCTAATGTAAAATTTCATTCTAGCTAAACTTTATTAGCGCATCATTCAAATTGACAATTTTTCAACTCTGGTATTTACTGTAGTTGGGTGTTTTAAACAAGCAAGCAACTAAATTAGAGGTTAGCATGAAAATAAATAGTAAAATAAAAGTCTTTGGTGGTTTTTTACTGATCACATCAATACTTTTAATTAATGCTGTAATGACGTTTTCAGCACTTCCAAAGCTTGAAAAAAGCTCAATAAAAGAGCTAAATCTAAGCATCAACAATTCAGCCAACCAATTAAAAACCGACTTAGCCAATGCAGAAGCAATTACCAAAGCACTAGCTAAACTATCTCAGCAAAACATTAATAATGGCTCCCTCAACCTTGAAGGGTTAGCAATAATTTTAAACGATTTTAACAATGCAGCCATTGTTGGTGGCGGCATTTGGCCTGAACCCTTTCAATTATCGAGTGATAAAGAAAGAAGCTCAATTTTTTGGGCTCGAAATTCATCAGGAAGCTTTGATCTTTTAGATGATTTTAACCTTGCTAATGGCAACGGCTATCACAATGAAAGCTGGTATCTTGTTGGAAGAAACCTAAAGGCTGGTGAATGCGGTTGGTCATCAGCCTACCTTGATACAGCATCAAACAGACCAATGGTAACTTGTACAGTAAGAATTGATAAAGCAGGACAGTTTTGGGGAGTTGCCACGGTTGATGTGGTTTTAACCAATATAGATACGATTTTAAAACAACAAAATGATATCTCTGGCGGGTTTACTTTTTTAGTTGACCAAGATAATCAAGTTATTTCTTTTCCCGATATTCGTCAACAAAACTTTAATTTAATGAGCCTTAGCCAACTCTCAAATAGCGACACATCTCTAGCAACTCTGGTAAAAGCAATACAAAATGGAGAACAAGCCGAGCTTCCCGCAGAAGTTATTGGCGATGAAGAATCTTTACTCGTATTAAACAAGCTTCAAGAACAAAACTGGACAATTGGTGTTGTGTTATCAAAAAGCAAAGCCTTAGCCACACTGCGCTTTGTACAATTTAGTTTATACGCAACATTAATTCCTCTTATTATTATTTTTGTACTGGCTATTTATGTATTTGGCAACCAAATTTTAAAATCGGTTAATCAAACAACACAGCTAATCAATCATTTAGTTACCGATAAGTCTCAACAGAAACTTAAAGTCACAAGAAAAGATGAAATTGGATCGCTTCAAGTTGCCGTTAATGACTATGGCGATTATTTACAAAGCATTTTAATGAATGTTTCAAACGAAGCTGAAAGCGTCAAAAATAATGCCTCTAATTTGCTTATCTTAAGCCTTACGTTGAATGAGCGAGCAGAAGAGCAAAATCAAGAAAATATTACTCTAGCAACAGCCATTCATGAAATGGCTGCTAGTGCCGATGAAGTTTCATCAAATACCAAAAATGCCGCTGAAACGGCTGAGCAATCAGTGAAAATGGTTTCTTCGGGAGAAGAAAGTGTTGATGAAGTTACCAGTACCATTACCCAATTAGCTAAATCATTAAATAACGCTAACGATATCATTAAGTCTCTTGAAAGTGACTCTCAACAAGTGGGCAATGTGCTTACCGTTATTAAAAATATTTCAGAACAAACTAATCTTTTGGCGTTAAATGCCGCCATTGAAGCTGCTCGTGCTGGCGATCAAGGTAGAGGGTTTGCCGTTGTTGCCGATGAAGTACGCTCATTAGCAATGAAAACTCAAGAGTCCGCTGCAGAAATTGAAACGATGATCTGTCAATTACAACAAGCTGCTAGAAATTCGGTAGAGGTAATAGAACAGTGCGGCCATCTCTCTGAAAATTCGGTTAACAATACCGAAAAAGTAAAACAGCGTTTTTCGACAATTTATCAATCCTTTGATGATATTAAAAATAAAACATTTCTTATTGCTGAAACATCTACAGAGCAAGCAAGAGTAACGACTGATATTAATCAATTAGCAGAGCGCATAAAGCAAATTTCTGAGCTAAACGCTGAAGATTCAAGAAAACTTCAAGCGTTAAGCGTTGAGTCTAGCGAACAAGCAAATCGACTGTATGATATAAGTCGTCACTCAGATTAAATAACATTCACATTAAATAAAGATTTGATTATTTATAAATTTGTGTTTTTCCAGAGTTTTTCATCGGAGTGAATTTGATACAATGCCTCTGCTTTAGAAATTAGCTCTTTTACTATATCTGTTTGTGTTGCTATGTTATCACCAGTAATTTTTCCTTCGGCTATCGCATCTTCAATTTGAGCCGCTTTTAGCTGCCAGTTCATTGAAAAATATTTGAGTGCTTCGCGCGCATTGGGTGCTACTTCGGCTTTTGACAAGTCGGTTGCTAAATCACCTGCAATTACCCAATAGTCTTCTTTTTTAACGGATGAATTTACATACCACAAGCCAACAAGTGGTGGTAAACATCGAGTTTTAGTATTGTCTATACCTTTAACTTGAATGCCTTGTGAGCCACAAAATTTTTGTACTTTTACAAATTCTTCTTGGTGCCAGCGTTTAATTTTTTCTTCAATTTGTTCAGGTGTTTCCATTACTTCTTGAACCTGTTCATTCATTTTAAACTCTCTCTAGAATTAATTTTTTAAAATTTTATCTAACAACTTAATTTTTTCAGGCGCATAAACTAGATGATCTAAACCTTTAGTTCAAGCAGTTTAATGAGTAAATTGTAACGAAACTCGATATTCCCCTTCTACTTTAAAAGATAGCAAGTGCAGCTTAGTAGAGACAATTGATGAAAGATTAGTAAACACTAAAACAAGCTTCTTGAAGAAGAACGGGTATAATAGCACTGGTCTGATCTGGATTTTGATTTAATTAAACACTTTAAATAACAACAAGTTACCTAATTACTTAATATCAATATCAAGGATTTAGCTAGCTATTCTAAGTCTTCAATGGTATCTTTGCGCCAATTTTTTTGATGTCGATCAACAGGCTGGTTAAAGATTAAACAATCTTAACTTTAACTAAGATCCTGACCTTCATCAAAATATCTATTAAATATTTGTATAAACTATGCGCACTTTTTTGTGTGTCTATGCTTAATAAGTTAATCGCTAACAGCGGCAAGCTTTGTAACAGAGGAACTCAATGAAATTATTAGATGATTTAGGTATTAAGCCAGTAAATTCAGGTGCTTGCTGGGGTGCTGAGCAATGGTCACAGTCGCAAGACGAAATCATTACATCTTATAGCCCTGCTAATGGTGAAGAAATTGCCAAAGTATATTCAGCTTCAGAGCAAGATTACGACACTATTGTTGCCAAAGCTGAAGAAGCTTTTACTGAATGGCGAGCTATTCCCGCCCCACTTCGCGGTGAACTAGTGCGTAAAATGGGTGATGCCCTTCGTGCTAAAAAAGATGCCTTAGGTAGCTTAGTTTCTTTAGAAATGGGAAAAAGCAAAGCCGAGGGTGACGGTGAAGTTCAAGAAATGATTGATATGGCTGATTTTGCCGTTGGTCAATCTCGTATGCTCTACGGCAAAATGATGCATTCAGAGCGCCCACAGCACAGAATGTATGAGCAATGGCAACCACTAGGTTTAGTGGGTGTTATTTCTGCTTTTAACTTTCCTGTGGCAGTTTGGTCTTGGAACGCATTTATTGCCGCTATTTGTGGCAACGTAACCATTTGGAAACCAAGCCCGAAAACTCCGCTAACCGCAGTTGCTGTACAAAATATCTGTAACGAGGTTTTAAAAGAATCTGGTTATAAACCCATTTTTTATATGTTTGTTGATAGCGCTTCAAACACCTTAGCTGAAAAGTTTATTGCTGATAAACGTGTTAAGAAAATGTCATTCACTGGCTCGTCTGTAGTGGGCAAAATGGTTGGTGTTAAAGTTGCCGAAAGAATGGGTAAATGTTTATTAGAACTAGCTGGTAACAATGCATTAATCGTTGATGAAACGGCTAACCTAGAACATGCCATTCCTGCTATTGCTTTTGGTGCTGTAGGTACGGCTGGACAGCGCTGTACAACAACTCGACGTTTAATTGTACATCAGTCAATTGCCGAAAAAGTCACTAATATTTTGGTGGATGCCTATAAGCAAGTAACGATTGGTGATCCCTTAGATACCAACAATTTAATGGGGCCACTTATTGATGAAGTTGCGGTAGAAAATTTTGAAAATGCTGTTGCTCGTGCACAAAAGCAAGGTGGCGAAGTATTGTTTGGTGGCAAACGCATTGATAGAGCGGGTCATTATGTTGAGCCAACCATCATTAAAGCAGAAAATAGCTGGGAAGTGGTTCAAAACGAAACTTTTGCCCCAATTCTTTATATTATGACTTATGAAACCATTGAAGAAGCCATTGCAATTAACAACGGCGTTCGTCAAGGGTTGTCGTCTGCCATTTTCACTCAAAATATTTCAAATGCTGAAAAATTCTTATCTTATGCGGGAAGCGACTGTGGTATTGCTAATGTCAATATTGGTACTTCTGGCGCAGAAATTGGCGGTGCATTTGGTGGTGAAAAAGATACCGGTGGTGGTCGTGAAGCGGGCTCTGATTCTTGGAAAGCTTATATGCGTCGCCAAACCAATACCATTTTCTGGGGTGATACCCCAACGCTTGCTCAAGGCATTACTTTTGACCTCTAATTTTAATCTCTGATTAGAGCGTTTTAAGCCGAGCAATATTTAATCGAAATAGCGGTAATTAAATTTATTAATTTTGCCTTACCGCACCAATCTCATTAGGGAGACAATCATGGCAGTATTTAATCTTAGAGCTTATGATGATCACGAAAAAGTTGTTTTTTGTCGTGATCAAGAATCAGGGCTAAGTGCAATTATCTGTGTTCACTCAACTGCATTAGGCCCCGCTGTTGGTGGCTGTAGAATGTGGGAATACAATTCAGATGAAGGCGCACTAATCGATGCATTGCGTTTGTCACGTGGTATGAGTTACAAAAATGCCCTTGCTGGTTTAAAAATGGGCGGTGGAAAATCGGTAATCATCGGTAATTCAAAAACCATGAAATCAGAAGCTTTATTTGAAGCTTTTGGTAAGTTTGTTAACAACCTTAATGGTCAGTATTACACCGCAGAAGATGTTGGTATAAATCCAGATGATATGGCAATTGTACATCGTAAAACTGACTATGTTTTAGGCTTAGAAGGACGCTCTGGCGATCCATCACCAGTAACCGCTTATGGTGTTTATAAGGGCATGAAAGCAGCCGTTAAGCATCGTTTAGGTCGTGATGATTTAAATGGTGTTAAAGTTGCGGTTCAAGGCTTGGGACATGTTGGTTATTACTTATGCGAACATCTAAAAAGTGAAGGTGCTGAGTTATTTGTTACCGATATTAATAAAGAGTCTATTGACCGTGTTGTTGATAACTTAGGTGCAGTAGCTGTAGACAAAGACGAAATTTATTCACAAGATGTTGATGTTTATGCTCCTTGCGCATTAGGTGCAACAATTAACGATACAACAATTGGTCAGCTAAAGTGTTCTGTTGTTGCTGGTGCTGCTAATAACCAGCTTGCTGAAGATCGTCACGGTGATATTCTCAAGCAAAAAGGCATTTTATATACCCCAGACTATGTTATTAACGCGGGCGGCATTATTAATGTTTCCTTTGAAATGGCTGGCGGCGAATACAAAAAGCAAGACGCATTAAATAAAGTTGATGAAATTTATGGTACTTTATTAGAGATCTTTGCAGCAGCTGAATCTGAAGGCAAAACAACGAATGTTGTTGCTGATGAACTAGCTCGCAAACGTATTGCTGCGGCAAAAGCTCAATAAGCTTATAAGCTATAGCATTAAAAAAGCGAGGCATTGTCCTCGCTTTTTTGTTCCTACTTCAAGTCGCAATAAAGCTAATTAAGTTCACTATCTTTCCAATATTTAGTGCCTTTTAAGGTTGCCTGCAAAGCTAATCCACTTTGGGTTAATTGATAGATAGTGACATTATCAATAATGGCTTCACCAGCAATAGCGCCACCCTTATCACTGGCTTTTGCAGCGGCATCGGCCTGACCACCAAATGCCCAGCCATGCTCTATAAATCGGTTATATGCCGCTTGGGTATGAAATACAAAAACAGCTCTAAAATCTTTAACGCCAGCACCTAAGCCTAAGCCAACTTCACCCATTTTCATATAAGTGACTTTACCCGTTTTATTATTTTTTGCCATACCATAACCACCACCAAAACTGGCAAATATAATATTCACATTAACATTACTAAAAACCGCATAACCATAAGCGCTTTTTACTTGAGAGCGAGTGTCGGGTTTTAATTTAAATAGTTCGGTTAATACCTCATTTTTCATTTGCTGAACATTACTTCTTTTTTGTGCGGGATTTTGCCCTCCTATTGACGCACACCCCCACAAAAGCATAGAAATAAAACTAATAAATACTATCCTTTTCATTAAGTTATCCTCTTTATTTAATGTTTTACTTTAAGTTATTCTGTAAATGAGCAACACCCAGTTTAATTGCTTCTTCAATGGTTTGTTGTCTTATTGAATCTCTATTTCCAGCAAATAGAAAATGTTGAGTTGAAACACAATACTCATTTGAATGAATTTTGGTTGCACAACCTATCCATACAGTGCCTACTGGCTTGCTTTTACTGCCACCACCAGGGCCAGCAACACCACTTACGGCAATACTAATACTGTCACTAAAATGAGCTAATGCGCCTTTCGCCATAGCCGTGACAACTTCTTTAGATACGGCACCAAAATTATTGATAAGTTCTACTGGAACATTAGCCAATTGGGTTTTACTTTGATTACTATAAGTGATCAACCCACCCGAAAACCATTGAGACGAACCCGAAACAGCGGTAAGTGCTTTACCAATACCGCCGCCTGTACAAGATTCCACCGTACAAGCTTGCATTTGATGCTTTTTAAGTATTTGAGCAAGCTGCTTAATGTTATTTGATAGCATATCTTAATAACTAAAATGCAATTAATTTAATCATTAAAATACGCGATAAGTGTTTGGTTTGCTACTTATTTTTAGTAGAATTACCGGCACTAATCATTCGCCATTGGCGACAAGCATTCACCATAAAATAATCAGAAAACTGCAATGCCACAAACTCATACCCCAATGATGCAACAGTATTTGGATATTAAAGCCAATTATCCAGATATTTTACTTTTTTACCGCATGGGCGATTTTTACGAATTGTTTTTTGATGATGCTCATAAAGCGGCTAACTGGCTAGGTATAACCTTAACTCACCGAGGAAAATCTAATGGCGATCCCATTCCAATGGCTGGTGTGCCCTATCATGCCGTTGATAACTATTTAGCAAGGCTAGTTAAACAAGGTAAGTCTATAGCAATTTGTGAACAAGTTGGTGATCCCGCAACCAGTAAAGGGCCTGTAGAGCGTAAAGTTGTGCGAGTGATCACACCAGGCACATTAAGCGAAGATAGTTTGCTTGAAGCCGAAAATGAAAATCTATTAGCAGCGATCTATTTTTCTCCTAAAAAATCTCAGCAGTATGCATTTGGCTTAGCTTGGTTAGACTTAGCCGGTGGCCAGTTTTATTGCAATCAGTTTACCAATGAAAGCGATTTAATTAGCGAAATTTCACGCTTAAAACCCGCTGAAATATTGGTTCAAGAAGCCAAAGCAGAACAATTTAGTCAACTAGGCTTTACGGTTAAGCGGCAAGAAGACTGGCAATTTGATTATGAGCAAAACTATCAGTTACTACTTAAACATTTTGCTGTTAAAAACCTTGATGGCTATGGTTGTGATAACATGCCTGCCGCCATTTGCGCTGCGGGAGCTACCCTAAACTACGCCAAAATTACTCAACAAAGCCTTTTAAGTTATTTAAATAGGTTAAAACCTTTTGATAACAATAATATTTTATTTTTAAATGGTCATACTAGGCAGCATTTAGAGATCACCGAAAATCTGTATGGCGAACAAGATAAATCCTTATTTACGGTAATCAATCGAACCAAAACGGCAATGGGCTGTCGTCTTTTAAAACGCTGGTTGCATGCGCCATTAATTAATATTGATCAAATTAATCATCGTTTAGACAGTGTTGACGCTTTGCTAGCAACTAATCAGCTCGACATTATTCGCGAACAATTGTTACCAATAAGAGATATGCAACGCATTTTAACCCGAATTGCACTGGGAACTTGTCGTCCCCGTGATCTTTCTGGTCTTAAACAAAGTCTGGCTGCAATACCTAATATTGTTAATTGGCTACAATCACAAAGTAGCCCCAAGCTATTTGAGCTGAGTGAAAAACTAGCATCTCACCTTGAAGTGCATAAACTACTTGAAAGTGCCATTAAGGAAAACCCTCCAGTTATTATTCGTGATGGCAATGTTATTAAATCGGGCTTTAACAAAACGCTCGATGAATTGCGTTTTTTGTCTACTAATGCAACCGATTTACTCGCTGATATGGAGCAAGAAGAAAAACAAAAAACAGGCATTAATACCTTAAAGTTTGGCTATAACAAAGTACACGGCTTTTTTATTGAGATTTCAAAAGCGCAATCAGAACTAGCACCGGCAAGTTACACACGCAGACAAACTTTAAAAAATGCCGAAAGGTTTATCACACCAGAGCTAAAATCATTAGAAGAAAAAGTATTATCTAGTCAAGCCAAAGCGTTAGCTCTTGAAAAGCAGCTTTATAATCAATTAGTAGAAACGCTACAACCTGATGTTAATGCCATGCAATTTACAGCGCAGCAAATTGCCCAGTTAGATACACTTCAAAGTTTTGCAGAAATATCTCAGCAACAAAATTATACTCGCCCAACGCTGTTAAAAAATTCAAGCCTAAATATCATGCAAGGGCGTCACCCAGTGGTTGAGGCATTTCAAGATGAGCCTTTTATTGCTAATGATGTTGCATTTAACGACAAGCACCGTGCCACAATAATCACTGGCCCTAATATGGGCGGTAAATCAACCTATATGCGCATGACTGCTATTATTGCCCTAATGGCACATTGCGGCTGTTTTGTTCCTGCTCAATCGGCCGAAATTGGGATCTTAGATGCCATATACACAAGAATTGGCGCATCTGATGATCTATCGAGTGGTCGCTCTACCTTTATGGTAGAAATGAGCGAAGCCGCCAACATTTTAAATAATGCCAAATCTAGCAGCTTAGTAATTTTAGATGAGATTGGACGTGGTACTAGCACTTATGATGGCATGGCATTGGCTTGGTCAACATTAGAATATTTGACTAACCAAGTTAACCCTATGGTTTTGTTTGCCACTCATTATTTTGAGCTAACCCAAAGTAGCCAAAATAACCCGCACGTTAAAAACCTGCATTTTGGTGCGATTCAGCACGGTGAAAAGCTTATTTTAGATCACAGTATTCATCCAGGACCAACTAGTAGAAGTTATGGTATTCATGTTGCTCAATTGGCGGGGGTGCCTAAAGATGTATTAAAAATGGCAAAAACTTATCAGCATCAGCTAGAAAACAATCAAACATTAAATGCTAAAAACAATGCTTTAAGTCAATCTATTTCTGAGCAACAAACATTAAAATTAGCGCAAGTAGACGATCCAAGGCTTGCTTTATTAAATAATATTAATGCTGACGATTTAACCCCTAAACAAGCGCTAGAATTAGTCTATAAATTGACTCGACATTCTGCACTAGATGAGTAGAATACGCGCATTAATCAACTATAATATATTTAAACAGTTCTCACTAGGAGACTTTAAATGGCTTTCGTAGTAACTGATAATTGTATTTTATGTAAATACACCGATTGTGTAGAAGTATGTCCTGTAGATTGTTTTTATGAAGGACCCAATTTCTTAGTTATTGATCCCGATGAATGCATAGACTGTGCGCTTTGTGAACCTGAGTGCCCTGCTGAAGCGATTTATGAAGAAGGCGATGTTCCTGCTGATCAACAACATTTTGTCGAACTAAACGCAGAGCTATCACAAAACTGGGACAATATTGTTGATAAAAAAGATCCCATGCCAGAAGCCGAAAAATGGGATGGTGTTGCAAATAAATTAGAACATTTAGAAAAATAGTCGATTGTATTGAGTGACTATTAGCAGCTTGATCTGTATCAGTTCTATTATCTGATTTTGCCATAAAATTTAAATATTCTAATACACTGGTGTTTTAATTTCATGGCTACATCTGTTTTTTCTAATCAATTAGAAAATAAAATTCTTCCTAAAATAAAATCAACATTTACCCCGCTAATGCTTGGCAAAGTTTTGCTTAAGTCTCCACCTATCATCAATAAGCTCATTGTTGAAAAAATACTTAATAAAACATTAGTAGAACACCTTAATGCTGGTGAATTTGATTTTTTACATGATAAATTATTAGCCATTGAAATTCTTGATGCAAATTTTCAGCTTATTCTTACCAGTAAGGATCAAGCTTTTAAATGTGTTCAATTTGGAGAGATTGCAGAAGCCAATGAAAATGCCAGACTTTCAATTGATTGCAATAACGCTATTAAACTTATTCAGCAAGAAATTGACCCTGACACCCTATTTTTTCAGCGAAAATTAAAAATTAGCGGAAATACCGAGCTTGCTCACCATGCTAAAAATACAATAGATAGCTTAAGCCCAGATCTACTGCCAAAATTGATATTAAAATTATTAACGGTTTACCAAGAGAAAATCTTAAAGGAAAACGAGTATATTTAGTTTTGGAGGCAACTCTACCAGCCACATCTCGGCACACGAGTCAATTGCTACCGTTGCTCCCTTCCGGGCCTGGCGGAGTTTACAACCTATCGTTGCGAGAGGACCAATAGAGTCACCGTAATGGGTATGTCTATGATTCTCTTTTCTGGCGGTGAGAGAGGGATTCGAACCCTCGATAGGTGTTAACCTATACACGCTTTCCAGGCGTGCTCCTTCAACCACTCGGACACCTCACCACTTGAAACAGGCTTTAATACTTGTAACAAACTTTAATAAAGTCGTCACTTCAATTATATTGCCTGCTCAGCAGAGGCGCGTAGATTATACAAATTCCTAATAAATGGCAATAATTAACTGATAAAAAATCATTTTATTCAAACTGGTGTTCAAAGATTGTTCAAAATAGCAATAAGATAACTTTTTGAGCATTCATATCTGCGATAATTTTAAGACTTAGGCTATCTCTTTAGAGTATTTTTAAGCTACAATTTGTCTCAACAATACGACATTTAACGATCTTAATAAGGAACTCAATGGATATTAATCTCCTACTGCGCCTAATGGCAGAAAAAAATGCCTCTGATCTTTTCTTTAGTACAGGCGCTCCGCCTCATATGAAAATTGAAGGTGTATCTACACCTATGGGTCAGGGCGCAATGCCACCAGGGGCTATTAAGGATATTGCTTATGGGATCATGAATGAAAAACAAATTCAAGAATTTGAAGAAGAGTGGGAACAAAATTTTGCTATTTCGGTAGGTGATATCGGCCGTTTTCGAGTGAATGTTTTTATGCAGCGCGGCGAAGTTGGCATGGTAATGCGCCACATTAAATCTGATATATCTAGTATTGAAGATCTTAAGTTACCCAAACAGGTAGCAAAACTGGTGATGGAGCGCTCAGGGCTTGTTTTAGTGTGTGGACCTACAGGAAGCGGAAAATCAACAACTCTTGCGGCTATGATCGACTTTAGAAACCGCAAAGACACTAGCCATATTTTAACTATTGAAGATCCTATTGAGTTCCTACATGAGCATAAGCTTTGTATTATTGATCAAAGGGAAATTGGGGTTGATACCAAAAGTTTTCATAATGGACTCAAAAATGCTATGCGCGAAGCACCCGATGTTATTTTAATTGGCGAAATACGCGATGAAGAAGCCATGCGTTACGCCATTAGTTATGCTCAAACTGGGCACCTTTGCCTCGCAACAATTCATGGAAATAATGCCAAACAGGTATTGGAGCGTATTAGAAACCTAATTCCTGGTGAGCAACGAGCATCGGTAATGAAAGAGCTTTCAAGTGTGCTTAAAGGAATAGTTTCACAGCGGCTTGTAATGAGTCAGCAAGGTAAACGAGTGGCGGCTTTAGAAATTATGCTTAAAGCACCAGATATTAAAGAGATCATTCAGAAAAATACTTTAGAAGAGCTAAAGAAAGCGATTGAAAAACACCAAATGGACGGCATGATGTCATTCGACCAATCACTATTTAAGCTTTATAAAGACAATATAATTACCCGTGAAGATGCACTTCGATTTGCAGAATCACGCACCGATCTTAACCTTCAAATGAGGCTATCTGAAAGTGGTGGTAAAACCCAAACAATTGATGCAAAAAAAGTTAAGGCAAGGGGGCCAACCTTTTCAACTAAACTTTAGAGGCTGTTGATCTTTTCAGCATCATCACTGTTAACAGCACTTTCAGTGCTAAACGAGCTATTTTTTAAAACTTACCATTCTCTCTAATGGTTTTAATGCTTTTTTGATCAGATCTTCACTAACAAAAATTTCATTGTCGGTTTGCTCAAACACTTTAGCCATATTATCGAGCGCATTCATTTTCATCCAAGGACACTGAGCGCAGCTTTGACAAGTTGCGCCCTCTCCTGCGGTTGGCGCAATAATCAATTCTTTATTAGGAACCTGTTGCTGCATTTTATAAAAAATGCCTTTATCGGTAGCAACAATAACTTGCTGCTCAGGAATTTCTTTTGCCGCTTTGATTAACTGAGAGGTTGAGCCTACATGATCAGCAAGCGCAATCACCGCCTCGGGTGATTCTGGGTGAACCAAAATAGCGGCTTCTGGATATAAAGCTTTAGTTTGCTTTAAAGCGATATGCTTAAATTCATCGTGAACAATACAATGCCCTTGCCACAATATCATATCGGCTCCAGTTTGCTTTTGAATATAACTTCCTAGATGTCTATCGGGAGCCCAAAGAATTTTTTCTCCTTTACTGGCTAAATGCTCCACCACATCAACGGCAATACTTGAAGTGATCACCCAGTCGGCAAGCGCCTTAACTTTAGCCGATGTATTGGCATACACAACAACCGTCCTATCAGGGTGTTGAGCAATAAACTTTTCAAATTCATCACCAGGGCAACCTAAATCGAGCGAACAGGTGGCTTCTAAGGTGGGCATAATAACCCTTTTATTAGGGCTAAGCATTTTAGAGGTTTCCCCCATAAATTTAACCCCTGCAACCACTAAGGTTTCAGCACTGTGTGCCGCGCCAAACTTAGCCATTTCGAGTGAATCGCCCACAAAACCGCCCGTTTCTTCGGCTAGCGCTTGAATTTCGGGATCAGTGTAATAATGTGCAATTAATACCGCATTGTTATCTTTAAGCTTTTGTTTACACTCGGTTTTTAAGTGCTCAGACTCAACTTTTGAATAAACTTTTGGTGGCTTAGGAAAAGGAATAGAAATACTTTGCGGGTCAAACATAATAAAAAACTCAAACCAATAATGCGCGGATTATATACTTATGTTTGCCAAAGGGCGAGTCAGCACCTAGTGTTTTTTCTAGTGACAAGTAACACTCATTAATTTAAGGCATAAAAAAACCTTTTCTAATGAAAAGGCTTTTGATAATCCTATTAGACAAGTTTAAGTAAAATAACCACGACTCATTTCGGTTCTTGCTTCACGCCAGCCAACCAGCCAACTCTCTTTAATATCAATGGTACTAAACGGGCAGTCTTCACTCGACTTGCCATTAATACCTGCGTTAAAACCTTTATTATGTGCTCTTTCAAATCGGTCGCGCTTTTGTCTTTTCATAAATAGCATTTCCTCATTATCGTTTTAAATGGTTTTTCTAGAAGGTTAGGTAAAAACCTTATGTTTTAATCTACCCGTTAATAACCATAGAGATCAATGAACAAAATCGCAAATAGAAAATATTTATCTATTGATTAATAAATATGGCAATTAGCCAATAAAGTTAACACTTGTTATTAGATATATCAGCTATGTTATTGAAACTTAGTTAAGCAGTTTTCAAATTGAGATAATAAAGTGATAAAAAATAAATTAATAATTGAGTAGTAATTCTAAAATAATATAAAAAATCTTGTGATAAACCCCGCTTTTTCTATTTATACCCGTTCTACTCAAAAGAGCAAAAGACAATTACATTGACTATCACCAACTATCGTGTAGTATTCGCGCCCTTTAGCCCTACTGCATTTTTATTAAGGTTTTATCGCTAAATCTTAAAATATTACAGGTAATATTGTGTTTAACTTAAATACCGATCCCACATACAGCGTTAAAAATGATGTTTTATCTGGCCTAACCGTTGCCTTAGCTTTAGTTCCTGAGGCTGTTGCATTTGCTTTTGTTGCGGGAGTTGATCCTTTAGTGGGGTTATACGCAGCATTTATGGTTGGTTTAATTACATCAGTTATTGGTGGTCGCCCAGGAATGATTTCGGGTGCTACAGGTGCTATGGCAGTGGTAATGGTGTCTTTAGTATCGGTTCATGGCGTTGAATACTTGTTTGCTGCGGTATTACTTACAGGTGTTATCCAAATACTCGCAGGTGTTTTAAAACTTGGTATGTTCATTCGTATGGTGCCTTTCCCTGTAATGCTAGGTTTTGTTAATGGCTTGGCGATTGTTATTTTCTTAGCACAACTGGGACAATTTAAAATAGTTAATGAAAATCAAGTTGCCGAATGGATGCAAGGGCAAACACTTTACTGGATGGCTGGCATGGTACTGCTAACCATGTTAATTATTCACTTTTTACCCAAGCTAACTAAAGCGGTTCCAGCTTCATTGGTTGCCATTTTATCGGTAACCGCAATAGTCATATTTGCAGACTTACCTATTCCCAATGTTATTGACTATGTTAAATCTAACTCTGGCGATCCTAACGCGACATTAGCCGCAGGTCTGCCAACTTTTGCTTTTCCTGCGGTTCCATTAACTTTAGAAACACTGCAAATTATTTTGCCTTATTCACTGATTTTAGCGGGTGTTGGTTTAATAGAGTCACTTTTAACCTTAACGCTTATTGATGAAATCACTGAAACGCGTGGTCAAGGTAATCGTGAGTGTATTGGTCAAGGTGCGGCAAATATGGTTAATGGCGTATTTGGCGGCATGGGCGGCTGCGCTATGATCGGACAAAGTATGATCAATATTAACTCTGGCGGACGTGGGCGCTTATCAGGAATAACCGCTGCTATTGCCCTACTTCTATTTATTTTAGTTGGTGCAGAATGGATTGAAGTGATCCCGCTAGCCGCATTAGTGGGTGTAATGTTTATGGTGGTTTTAGGCACATTTGAGTGGGCCAGTTTTAAAATGATCAACAAAGTGCAAAAGTCAGAAATCTTTATTATTGTGGCGGTTTCGGCAATTACCGTATTTGCCGATTTGGCCATTGCGGTTATTGTTGGGGTGATTATTTCTGCTCTGGTTTTTGCGTGGAAACATGCCAAACAGATCAGCGCTGAAAAGTCGATTAATGAAAATGGCTCGAAGGTGTATTTAATTCATGGTCCTTTATTTTTTGGCTCTGCCAGAAACTTCCAAGATATTTTTACCCCAAAAGATGATCCCGAAGATATTATTGTCGATTTTGCCGATGCACGTGTTTACGATCACTCTGCAATTGAAGCATTAGATGCTTTAGCCGAACGATATGAAAGACGGGGTAAAACATTACACTACCGTCATTTAAGCCCAGAGTGTAAACTACTATTAGCCAAAGCGGGTAATTTAGTTGAGGTGAACTTAATTGAAGATCCCAACTATCATATTGCTGATAGCAAACTCGCCTAAATAATTTAGTTATAAAAAACAATGTCTGAAACGGTAAAGCCTTTAAGTTATTTTTTCTTGCGTCCTAAAGAGTGGCCAGGATTAATTTTTATGGGTTTTGCCTTTTTACTCGCCAAACTGCCCTTCTCTATTCAATTATTTTTAGCCAAATGTTTATCTTGGCTACTATTAAAGTTTGCCCACAAGCGTAGAAAAATATCTGAAATTAATTTAAAAATCTGCTTCCCCGAAAAAACAATTGCCGAGCGAGAGCAACTATTAAAAGAGCACTTTTTAATGAGTGCATTAGGCATAATTGAAATAGCAAGTTGTTGGTTTAGCAACTTAAAAACAAGAGAAAAATATACCGAAATTATCGGTCTTGAAAACCTTAAACAAGCACAAGCAAAAGGCAATGGTGTAATACTATTAATTTTTCATTTCACCAGCATGGAAATTGGCGGCAGTCTTTTAGGGCATCACTGTGATTTTCACGCCATGTATAAACCAAATAAAAAACGCCCATTAATTGAGCGTATGATGCGTTTAGGTCGATTACGACATATTCATGGCTTACTCACTCAAGACGACGCTAAAAAAACCTTAAAACTACTTAAAAATAATGAAATCGTTTGGTACGCCACCGACCAAAACTATGGCAACAAAAAAGGCACCTTTGTGCCCTTTTTTGGTACTCAAGCCTCAACAGTTACCGCAATTAGCAAATTCGCAAAACTCACTGGTGCGGCAATTGTTCCTTTCACCCACAAAAGAAGCGATGACTTAAAAGGCTTAACTTTAGAGCTACATCCTGCTTTTGATAATTTTCCTAGTCAATCACCAGAAGCAGACGCGATTAGAATTAATCAATTTTTAGAGAACTTTTTAAAACAAAACCCCGCCAATTATTTATGGTTACATCAGCGTTTTAGAACTCGCCCCGAAGGTGAGCCACCTATTTATCCACCGAAAAAATCAACCAAACATTTTTTGTAACTTTGTTAGCTAAAATCTATTATTCTCTTATCAAAAGTCTTTATAGAGCTCTACAAAAAATATAAATAGAACGGGAACAAGTCCCCAACATTAATCAAGAATAACACCCTTTTCATTTAATTGTCCTTTTTTCAAAGCCCTTATAATTATTTTTTATGTTGTAGCAAGATTACTTTTAACAATAAAAAGTTCTTGTTAGTTTTGAGTTTGTATTGAGGTCTACAAAAGGCACATACAAGGGGATTTTAGACAATAAGGTTAGGATTATATCTAAAAGCTACTCATTAAAAATAATAGATACAACAAAAGCTTGGAGAAAAAAATGCAACTTAAATTTCAAAAAAACAAACTCAATATAGCGTTAATAAGTGCTTTAACGCTAGCTTCAGAGGGTTTGTTTTTTTCTCAACCACTTTTTGCCGCAGAGAACGACTCTGAAGATACCGAAGAAAAAATAGTGATTACGGGCTCAAGAATTCAGCGCTCTAGCGCACAAATGACAACCCCAACCACCATCATTGATTCTGAAACTATTGAAAGAACTGGGGCATCTAATATTGGTGAAGTGATTCATAGTTTACCGTCTTCGTTAGATGGTGTTGGTAGCACTGTTGTTAATAATAACGGTAATGTTCCAATTGATCAGGCAGGGCTTGAATTTGCTAATTTAAGAGGCTTAGGTACAAACCGAACTTTAGTATTAGTTGATGGTAAAAGACATGTACCTGGTTCATCACAATCAGCAGCGATTGATTTAGGCATGATACCCTCGGCTATTGTTGAGCGAATTGAAATTATTTCTGGGGCGGCTTCGGCAATTTATGGTAGTGATGCGGTTACAGGTGTTATTAACATAATATTAAAGAAAGACTTTCAAGGTACAAGATTAAGAGCGCAAACAGGTATCACCGATGAAAGTGATGGAGATACTAATAGTTTATCATTAACGTGGGGGGATAACTTTTACGATAATAAACTCAATATTACCCTTAATGTTGATGTTGCAGAAGAAGATGAAATTCCCTTTACTGCGAGAGACTATGCAAACAGAACCCCCGCTTTTCTGGCAAATCCGTTAAATACAGGTCCTAACGATGGAATAGCCGATACAGTATTTGCACAAGACATACGATTTCAAGCGTTAAGTAGAGAAGGTTTAATTTACGTACCTAACGATAACTATTTATTTGGTGGCTTACCGATAACTTCTGTTTCATCCATTATTGGACCGCCTATTTTTGCTGATGACCCTTTCGGGTTTGGTTATGACTCATTTACCATTGATAGAGACGACGGTTCTTTTAGAGAGTTTCGTCCTGGTATCTATTGCTCTGTTGTTCCCTGTGAAGGAGGAGACGGTTTTAGAACTGCCGAAACCAACACATTAAAAACGCCATTTGAGCGCTCATCCTTTTATGCCAGCTCCAATTATGATATTTCACCAGAGCTTAATATTTCTGCCGAAATTAAATATGCCAAAGTTGAATCTTCTGCATCTGGTCAAGCAAGCGTATTTCATGATGATAACTTTGGACCATTAATTGCGCTAAGAAGTGATAATCCATTTAGACCACAAGCATTAGTCGATTTAATGGATGAAAGAGGATTAGATGTTGTTGGTTTAGCCGTTGTTGGATTAAGCGCTCGCTCAGAAAACGAACGAGAAACATCTTCGTTTAATTTTGCACTCGATGGAACTTGGGGTGAAATAGATTACAATTATTATGCGCAATATGGAAAAGTAGAAACTTTCCGCACCTCGCAAGATCTTCTAAACGAAAGATACTATGATGCATTAGATGCTGTGGCGGACGCAAATGGAAACCCCGTATGTCGAAGTGGAAATGAAGGCTGTGTTGCCTATAATCCAATCAATGGATTAGCTTCTCAAGAAGCCATTGACTATGTTTCAGTCAATTTACAATTTGATGAAGAAGTTACCCAGTTTGTGACCGCATTTGGCATTACAACCGATTTATTTGATGTGCCCGCTGGTGTAGTAGAACTTGCTACTGGAATTGAGTACCGAAAAGAAGAAGCAAGCAGCAACCCTGATCCTCTTACTCAAGCAAGAAACGAAGATGGTACAGGAGCTGGACTAGTTGGTTCAACCACAGGTGCATCACCAAGCGAAAACTCATTCTTATTGCCTTCTGAAGGTGAAATTTCGGTGAGTGAAATTTATGCAGAAACAATCATACCAATCGCTAGTGACTTAGCCGTTGCCGACTTTATTGATGCAGAATTAGCAGTACGCTATTCTGATCATAGCGTTACTGGAGGAGACTCAACATTTAAAGCAGGGATTAACTGGGCAGTTAACAGTGAATTTAGATTTCGTCTTACCGGTTCAAAAGCGGTTAGAGCGCCACATATTCAAGAGCTTTTTGCGCCAGAGCGTATTGGCGGAGCCTTTGTTTCTGATCCTTGTCATAATGAAAATTTAATTCAACAACCAGAAGATAGCCCAATTAGAGACAACTGTGCTGCTCTAGGTTTAGATCCTGATTTCCAATCAGAAGCAGCTTTTGGTACCAGACGAATTTTAAACAGAGGTAACGCAAACCTTAAGCCTGAAGAAGCCGACACAATTAGTTTTGGCTTTGTTTATAACCCAAGCAACAACTTTCATATTACCGCAGACTATTGGGAAGTTGACATAAGCGATGCCATTACCGTGTTTAGTCCAAACGATATTTTATTTAACTGTGTTCGTGGAGAATCACTCAATGCTGACTTTTGTAATTTAGTCAACCGTGATGATGATTCGGGTCAAATAATTGATATTCAAGCCGACTCTATTAATGCCCAAGAGTTTTTAGCTAGCGGAATAGATGCAGAGCTGTTTTACAGTTTTCCTCTTGCACAAGGCAACATAAACTTTTCTGTTAAGGGCACTTATATTGAGAAACGCGACTTTGTTCAAAACGCAGATGATCCAACGGATATCGTTAGCTTAGACGGTGTTGTAGGCACACCCAAATTTAGAGCCTTATTTAGCACCGTTTACACAACAGATAACTTTGATATCGTATGGAACATTCAGCATATAGCGGAAAGCCAGTTTAATCCTAATGCGACTCCTGAGCTATACCCTGCATGGTTTGATAATAAAGTTGACGAATACAATTACCATAACCTTAACTTTAACTATCGCTTTAACGAGCAAATTAGCGCCTTTATTGGTATAAACAATTTAACCAATGAAGAACCTGCGAATTTGCCAGGACTTCAGTCGGGTGGTTTACTGTATGATGGCATTGGAAGACGCTATTATGCAGGTATTGATATTTCATTATAATGCTCAAATCATAGAGCCTATGAAATACTGCTTCTCTAAAGCGTTAAGCTTTAGGGAAGCCCACTCAAACTATTTTTTAACAACAGTGAAAATAGTTCCTATCATTTTAAGCATGTAAAATTAACACTACTCTTTCTCAGCTCAAAAGCACCTAGGATTGAACATTTAAAATAAATGACCTATTATGAATACTATTAACAGGTTTAATGAGAAGTGTAATGCATACCATATTAGCAGAAAGTACAACGAGTATTTCTGAGCTTAAGAAAAACCCTATGGCAGTTGTTGAACAAGCTGATGGTTTTCCTGTTGCTGTACTTAACCGTAATCAGCCTGCTTTTTATTGTGTGCCAGCTGAAGCATATGAACTTTTAATGGATAAATTAGAAGACTTAGAACTAGCCCAAATAGTTGAAGAACGTAAAAACCAACCTGAAATAAAGGTTAGTCTAGATGACCTATGAATTAGTATTCAAGCAAGATGCTCTTAAAGAGTGGCAAAAACTCGATTCAACCATTAAAACTCAGTTTAAGAAAAAATTAGTAGAAAGATTAAACAACCCCAAAATTGAAGCCTCTCGCCTTAACGGCATGAAAGACTGTTATAAAATTAAACTTCGCAAAGCCGGTTATCGCTTAGTTTATCAAGTACGAGACTTAGAAGTTATTGTTTCAATCGTGGCTGTAGGTAAAAGAGAACGAAATGCTGTTTATAAAATAGCCGCTAAACGGATTTGATTTTCAAAAAAACTCAAATCACAACTACTCACTACTTCAGGCACAACAGCGAAATGAACATCATCTGCCGCCCAGAACTGATCTTTACTGTAGCCAATTTCACCAGCTGAACCTGCACAAATAACGAATACCGTTCCAGTCTCAACATTACTTTCATGATAGAAACCTAGAGGTTTCATACTGTTTTGATAAACAGCAAATTCGCCGCATTCTTCCTATTGACTTTTGACTAGTCTCTTCCCTCGTTGAAAGGTGGCAATATCACCCAAAGCTTTCCACTCAACCTAAGCTCCATCCAGCAACTTATCCAAAAAACTCAACAGGCTCATAACACCACTACCACACTCAAACCTTTAATCATTATTTTTTATTTAATAAAAAAATAGCAAGACCAACTAAGCCTACAGCCAATAATGCACCAGTGGCATTATTAACAGCTTCTGGTTTTGCAAAATAGCGACTATGGGTACGTTTTAAGTCGTCTAAAGAATTGGCTTCAAAAACTACCACTTCCATTTCATGTTGGTTGGTGGCAAAGAACCGTTGTTCTTTTTGTAAGCAAGCTTTTTGAGCGTCAATATAGTTAGAATATTCACGGTGTTTTGTCGTTTTAGTGGTGCGATTATGTTCAATGAGATAATACATGGCGAATCGCTTCCTCTATTTGGTGTTGATATTGTTCAATAGACACTTTATGCGCATTTTTATCAATTAAATAGAAAGACTCTGAAAGCTCCTTTAATTGCATTATTAGTTCTTTTTCATCATCACTGCCCCCATATTTTAGGGTATTGCTTTTATCAGACAGACTTTCAACCAAATTAGCCCAAATGTCTTGCGCATAGGTTCTTAGTTGAATTTCATAAAACTTTTTATCTAATTTAGCAATAATGTGAATAGCTCGATAACCGTCTGTTAGCCTTTCTTTACTCTTAATTTTCCAGTGTTGATTCTCAAAAGCCGTAAGTAGAATATCATTTAGATTATTTGCTTGATTAATACCTGATTGCAACACAATTCTACAACCTGCAATATCTTGCATTTGCGGTAAGCGTAAGTTTGCTTGCCTGACTAGCTTATCAACAATAGACTGCTGTGTTTTTCGTTTACGCTTAGTGATTGTTAAGTCTGTTGGTGAAGGTAACGCTTGTTGAATGATTGTATAAGCTTTTTCATCAACCTCTCTAAATGTTTGCCGAAAGGCATCAAGCATGACTAAATCATTATCATTTATATTACCGCTACGTAATCTATCGCCAAGTTTTTTTGTCTGAGTATTACTGAGTACCATTTAATTAGCCTCTATTTCAGCAACAATATTATCAATACGCAGTTGTGTGATTTTCGCAACCGTAGATTTTATCTCGCTATTTAACTCTACAATATTAATCACTTCGCGGGTATCTTTAGCTTCTACATAACTACTCAGCGATAGATTATAGTCATTAGCGGCTACATCTTCATTGACAACAGAATGAGCGACATGGTCTAAGTTTTCTTTTTTATCGAACACATCCATAATTTTTTGAATATGATCGTTTGTCATCACATTATTATTGGTTTCTTTTTTGAAAAAATCTTCGCCACTAGCATCAATAAACTGAATATTGTGCTCTGTTTTGTTTTTTGCTAACACTAAAATATTTACCGCTATTGTTGTGCCATAAAACAAGTTAGGCGCTAGCGAAATTACTGTTTCAACATAGTTGTTATCGACTAAATATTGGCGAATTTTCTTTTCAGCACCGCCACGATAAAAAATTCCAGGGAAACAAACAATAGCAGCACGACCTCTGCCTGATAGGTAGTTAAGTGCATGTAGCACAAAAGCAAAATCGGCTTTTGATTTTGGTGCTAATACACCTGCTGGCGCAAAACGATCATCATTAATTAAGGTTGGGTCGTCTGAGCCAATCCACTTTACGGAATATGGCGGATTAGAAACGATAGCATCAAATGGTGGTTTGTCATCAATAAAATTTGGCTCGGTTAATGTATTACTCAAACGGTTACTGGTTGTATCAAAGTCGGCAAATAAACCTTTAATGTCTTCTTCTGAATCATACCCGCTAGCAGAGCTTTCAATTGCTGAAAAAATATTCGCTAAGTTAGTATTTAAGCTGTCGTTAGTATTTGCGTTTTTAGCAATGGTCGAAAATAATTGGCTTGGGTAGATGAAATAACCTTTAGTTTTAATGGCATCGTCTTTAACATCTGCAAGTAGTGGATCATTGTCATCCATTGTACCGTAGTCTATGTTTTCATCACCGCCAGTAATGTACTCAACAAAGTTTTCACTAATAAAACGATAAAATAGCGTACCTAGTACATATTGTTTAAAGTCCCAACCGTCTACTGAACCTCTAACATCGTTTGCGATTGCCCATATTTGGCGGTGTAATACGGCTCTTTGCTGAATACTCGTCATTTTGAACTTCCAGTCAATTCTATTTAATTATTATCGCTAGTTTGAAAACTAAGTTGGTAAGTTATATAAAGCCAACTAAGGATTGATAAAACAAATCATCAAAAATATGTATATACCTTTTCTATATAACTGTGTATAGCAATTTATTTAAATAAACCGATAAGAAAGTGCTTGTGTTAATCACTTTTAAAAGCAATCTGCTCTTTTTTAGGTAATGATTTAACCACTAAATCAAACGAATTATCAACCATTCGCATTAGCTCACCATCGGGTACATCACCCTCTAAATAAACCGTATTCCAATGCACTTTGCTCATATGATAAGCAGGGATCACCGCCTCAAAAATATCTCTAAGAGCCATAGCTTCATTGGGATCGCACTTTAAATTAACACCTAGCTTTTCATTTGAGGTGCCAATTAAAGCAAACATTTTTTTCTTTACTCGAAATACATGAACATCGGGACCAAAAGGATAGTCGTGGGTTACGAAGGGTTTATTTAAGCAATAATTTTCGAGATCATTTAAGTTCATTTTTGATATTGGAAATTAATCTAGCGCCCATCTCACGCCAACATTAACCTGTGCTTGTTGATAATCAAATTGATCCGTTGGGCTAGCAAAAAGCTCTGCTTGCAAATTAATAAAGAATCCAAGGTTAGTTTCAAACAAGGTCGCAAGCACCCAGGCATATTCAACATCAATAATAAAACCTGCTTTTTCAATTAAGTCTTCTTCAAAAAGCTCATAGGATTGCTCAAGATTGTCATCAAAGAAATGCTCTTGATAGCCTAATAAAATATTTAAGTGATGGTAATCAGCTAAAATTAAATCAGCTTTTATATTAATACTTGCTCTTTCGCTTTCATAATAGTCAGTTCCATTAGAATAGCGATTGATAAAGTTGAAAGAAAATACCCAGCGAGATTTTTCATTTTGCTCATAAACATAACTTAAACTACTGATCACATCGTTATACTCTAGTGAGCTATCGGCAATTAAATTTCCATCAAAATCACGATCATTGCGCTCAACAAATGCACGATTGCGTGAGCCAATATCAAAGTTAAAATAACCCGAATTATTGGTATTTAGTTTAACGTTAAAAATGGTGGTTTGTTCATCATAATCTAGCCTATCTAGCGGGCTAGAATTAAAATCAACATAATCTCTACTATTTGATATAAAGCTCAGCTGGTAGTCAAAATTTGCGCTAGAAGAAAACCCAATAAATGCAGAATAGCCGTTATCGTCATAATCATATCTGTCGGCTAATGAAATGCCATTTAATGTTGCTACCGCACCAGTCTGCTTTGAAACAAAGGTTTTATCTTGAGTTTCATTGATCGCCGAAAAACCATAAAGGTACCTTGTTTCCCATAATGAAAAATCATTTTTAAAGGCCAATTCAGTAAAAACATTTAATGATTCGGCACGAGTATCATCTGGGTAAAAATTAGTTGCTAAATTGGCATTTAAATAAAACATATTGAGCCAATCGGCATTTAAATTAAAACGAAACTCGGCATATTCTTGCGAATCTATATTAAAGGAATCACTTGATAGTTGGTGGGGATTTGAGTCTAAGCCTACACCTAAAAATGTTTCAAACTCTGTCGCCTTTAGCGAAGAGCTTAAAAGTACAAAAGCACAAGCAACTAATGTTTGTTTAAACTTCATTCAATAACTCTAATATTATTATCAACGCATCCATTTTAGTTTGGCTTGTTTATGTTTAACAGGAGACTCATCACATTATTTATTGTTTTCGCCTTTTACTTACACCGCAGTAACCATTACCGCAACACGTTGACCAACAGGCACATTGGCATTAGGAAACACTACCGACTCTTGCTTGCACCCTACCCTGTACTGGTAGTCAATATCATCAGCAATAAGTTCGCCTTGGTTAAATGGGGTAAAGTTTTCGATACTATTATCCACATAAAACTTAAAATCATTTGATTGTTTAATAATTTCAGCGACTACTGAGTATTCAATAATAGAATTTAAGCGATCTGCGCTATTATCTTGACTATAAGCACCTGTCACTAATTGATTAATGGTATCAATGGCTTTTTGAAAGTCTTCAGTTTTATTTTCGCCAAAAGGTTTAACCTTGCCTAGCTCTAGCGTATAAGCCTCGGCATTAAAGGTTTCTACCGAAAAAGCCGAAAATGTGGTTGAAGGTTTATTGTGTTGTAAAATGGCCTCAATGCCTAAATCATTGAGTAAACATTTAGATCTTTTTGAAATAGGCTTTTCATTAAAAGGTCTTATCGCAAAGGTTTTGTGGTATGACGGCTTAATAGCTGTATGTAAGTCAAAATGAATGCGATTATTTGGCTCAGATTGGCTATTTGGACTAGAACCTTTAAAGAAATCGGTTACATAAGTCTCTAACTCTTTCGCCCTATCAATTTCATAAGCCGAACTTTCGGTTCTTTCATAGTTTTTATAAGCCTGATTAAACAAGCGGTTCATATTAATTTCTACAAATCGCTCAGCAATTAGCATGGACTCGGGATTTCCTAATATCAACAACAAATTCACTTTAGGCTCAATATTGCCTAAACAAATATTACTGAGTAATCGCGAAACAATTTCAATCGGTGCGGTTTCGTTGCCATGAACGCCACAAGATAAAACCAAATATTGATTTGATGGTTGCTGCGGTTTAATTTCTACAATGCCTCTGCCGAGTATTTTTAACTGTGCACCGCTTGATAATTTACTTGAATAGTTTGTTTTATCTAATTGATTTGTAATGCTTTTATTTGATGAAAATTCAATAAATCCGTCTTCTTTTTTTAGCTGTTCTATCATTGCCTATCCAAGTTAAAAATTAGTTTTAATTACTCTGTCCGTGATTAGTCTTGTAGCGATTAATCTTGTAATAGTAGCTGCGGGTCTAGGCGAACTTTAAACCAGTTTAAACGCCAATCTAAATGCGGTCCAGTAGCGCGTCCTGTTGCGCCAATTGTACCTATTTGCTCACCTTGTTTAACCGTTTGTCCTTGTTTGACATCAATGGAGTTTAGGTGAATATAGGTAGAGCTAATACCATAGCCGTGATCAATAATTAATGTACCGCCCGAATAATACATATCCTTATGCACCAGTGTGACCTTTCCCGCAATAGGCGCAATAACGGGTGTGCCAACCACATTGGCAACATCTAAGCCATAATGCGGTCTCTTTGGATCACCATTGAGTACTCTTTGACTGCCAAACACACCAGATATTCTTCCCTGTGCAGGCAAGATAAACTCACTAAGAAAATCCTGTCGATGTGAAAAAGTTTGTCGCGCTTTAGCCACTTGAGCAGAATCTCGGCGGATTCTTTTTAGCACCGCTTCACCTTTAGGGTTCACTTTGCTTGGCGGTAAACCATCAATCCGTTCAATTTTCCATTGTCTTTTGCCAACTGCAATCGTTTTTTTAACCGATTGCTTAGCTGATTTAAGCATTACTTCAATTTGTTGTGGTGCGTCTCGCCCAACACCAAACACCACAATACCTTTTGGTGTTTTTGCGAGTTTTTGTTTTTGGTAATAAACCTCAGCATCACCAATCACCTGCCCAACAATCATACTACCTTGAACAGGCTTTTGACTGAGCAGCTTAAAATCAAGCGCCAATACAGGTATTGACGCAATCAACAATACAAAAGCAATAAAATGTCTCATTATTCCCTCTTTAACTAACCCAATCAAAAACCTAGCAACTAACAACTAGCAACCAGCAACTAAAAACTCTAACTATTCGCCTCACGCTCAGCGATAAAACCTAATGCTTGATCAATGCGTGCTAAAGTACGCGCTTTGCCAATCCATTCTAAAGTGATGTCTAAGCTAGGTGACATACCTGCGCCAGTTACTGCTACTCTTAGCGGCATACCCACCTTGCCCATGCCCACTTCTAGTTCTTCTGCGGTTTGGTTAATCGCATTATGGATGACTTCTGGTTGCCACTCAGTTAATTCATTGAGCTTTTGCTTAACTAAATCTAATGGCGCTTTAGCCACAGGGCGTAAATGTTTTTTAGCCGCTTTAGCTTCAAACTCATCAAAGTCGCTATAGTATGGCTTAATAATATCCACCAAATCTTTAAGGGTTTGAACACGCTCGGCAAATTCAGGAATTAAAGCTTTTATGTCAGGTCCGTTATTTAGATCTAACTGAGCATTATCTAAGTGCCACTGCAAATGCTTTACCACTTCATCTGCTGGCAGTGATTTAATATATTGTTGATTAAGCCAATTAAGCTTTTGCGTATTAAAAGCCGATGGCGCTTTATTTATGGCATTAATATCAAACAGTTCAATCATTTCGCTGACTGAAAAAATTTCTTGATCGCCATGTGACCAACCAAGACGCACTAAATAATTAAGCACCGCTTGCGGTAAATAACCATCATCGCGATATTGCATTACACTTACCGCGCCATGTCTTTTAGACAGCTTTTTACCATCATCTCCTAAAATCATTGGCACATGACCAAACTCAGGTACTGGTGCGTTAAGTGCTTTAAAAATATTAATTTGTCTTGGCGTGTTGTTAATATGATCATCGCCGCGAATAACTTGGGTTATTCCCATATCCCAGTCATCAACAACCACGGTAAAGTTATAAGTGGGTGAACCATCGGTGCGGGCAATAATTAAATCATCAAGCTCTTTATTGGCAATGGTAATTTCGCCTTTCACCACATCTTTAAAAGTTACTTCGCCTTCTTGTGGGTTTTTAAAACGAATGACATGATCTTGGCTTAAATCAATTTCGGCATCACTTAGGTTGCGACATTTGCCATCGTATCTTGGCTTTTGCTTATTAGCCATTTGCTCTTCTCTTAAAGCATCGAGCCTTTCTTTGCTGCAAAAACAAGGGTAAGCATCACCCGATTCTTTTAATTGGCTAATCACTTCTTTGTAACGATCAAAGCGTTTGGTCTGATAATAAGGGCCTTCGTTCCATTTAAGATCAAGCCAATTCATACCTTCTAAAATCGCCTCAACCGCCTCTGGGGTTGAGCGTTCTAAATCGGTATCTTCAATACGAAGCACAAATTCGCCTTTAGTGGCTTGAGCGTGTAACCAAGAATATAAAGCCGTACGCGCACCACCAACATGAAGATAACCTGTAGGCGATGGAGCAAATCGAGTTTTAACAGACATACAATATTTCGCTTTTTAATATGAAAAAATTAGTGGCGCTATTTTATCAAATTGTCTTATTAAAAAAATATTTAATTTAAGGGTTGACCCTAGATAATTTTGTCTCTAGAATGCGCCCCATCTTGAGCAACCAAGCACAAGATTGCTGATATTAAGTTACTAATATTAAGTTACTGATATTAGACTGTTATATGATATGGGCGCTTAGCTCAGTTGGGAGAGCATCGCCCTTACAAGGCGAGGGTCAGTGGTTCGAGCCCACTAGCGCCCACCATATCATTCAACAACCTTTACTTTCAAAACATCCTTTTATTCATCTTTGTTTTCAAATCCCGTTTTAGTCTTTATTTAAGTATTTGTCATAAATTAAAAAAGTTTCTTGAACCTCACTGTTTCAAGCGTCAAAATAGCGCCTTATTTTTAGTCCGAAAATCCAATATCTCTACGGAATAACCATGTCAGATTTTATTAACCAACTTATAGCCGTTGTTGGTGAAAACTATGTTTTAACACAAAACAGTGATTTACAAACTTACGGACAAGACTGGAGCAAACTTTACCAACCTGATCCGCTTGTGGTTGTTAAACCAGCCAATACACAGCAGGTCGCTGAAATTGTTAAACTTTGTAATGCAAGCGATATTAAAATTGTTCCCTCGGGCGGACGAACAGGTTTAAGCGGCGGCGCAGTTGCTAGCAATAAAGAACTAGTTTTATCTTTAGATAGGCTTAACACCATAGAAAACTTTAACTCTATTGATCGCACGGTTTCTTGTGGTGCAGGTGTAATTACCGAGCAACTTCAAAATTTTGCTGAAGAAAATAACCTATATTACCCCGTTGATTTTGCTTCAGCTGGTTCTAGCCAAATCGGCGGTAATATTGCAACCAATGCTGGCGGCATTAAAGTTTTAAAATATGGTTTAACTCGCGACTGGGTTTATGGATTAACGGTTGTAACCGCTCAAGGTGAAATTTTAAAGTTAAATAATGGCCTAGTTAAAAATGCCACAGGTTATGATTTACGTCATTTAATGATTGGCAGTGAAGGCACACTTGGCATTATAACAGAAGCGACAATGATGCTTACTAAACCGCCTGTTGAACCAACCGTAATGCTATTAGCAACACCTGATCTCAATTCAGTTTCTGCTTTGTTAAATCACTTTCAATCAACCATTGATCTGATGGCGTTTGAGTTTTTCTCACAAGCGGCGCTACAAAAAGTATTAGCACATCACGAACTTAAAGCACCCTTTACCGAGCCTAATGAATTTTATGTTTTAATTGAGTTTGAAGCTGGCACAGAACAAGCTATGGATGATGCCTTTGCCGCATTTGAAAGCGCGGCTGAAAAAGCATGGTTAATAGACGGCGTCATTAGCCAAAGCAACACTCAAGCCGAAGAGCTATGGCAGTATAGAGAGCGAATTTCAGAGTCTATTGCTCATTACCCGCCTTATAAAAACGATATTGCGGTTAAACCCTCGCAAGTGGGCGAGTTTTTAACTCAGGTTGATAATTTTGTTAGTCACAACTACCCTAGTTTTGAAAATATTTGGTTTGGTCATATTGGCGATGGCAATTTGCATCTTAATATATTAAAACCATCAAATATGGAATTAGAAGATTTTAAACAGGCTTGCACGCAAGCAAACCCTGAAATTTTTAATATTTTAAAATCGTTTAATGGCTCAATCAGTGCAGAGCATGGGGTTGGAATTTTAAAAAAGCCGTATCTCAATTTTTCGCGTAGCGAAACCGAAATTGCTTTAATGAAAGCCATTAAAAACACTTTTGATCCTAAAAATCTTTTAAACCCAGGCAAACTCCTTTAAATGATTGCATTAGTCGCTAGTTTTTTCTCTCTCTTTGTTGGTCCTTTGGTGTATCAAACCTTCGGGCCACTAAAAAGAACTGATAAAATTGTCAGCGGCATAGTATTAATTATTGTATCGGGTGTGATCTTCTTTGAAATTATGCCGCTATTGTTTGATGAAATTGGTTTTATTGCCATTATCTTTTTACTACTCGGCTTTGCTGGGCCCAACTTTATTGAGTCCACTTTTAAAAAAGCAGCAGATACCACTCATAAACTCACAATTTACCTTGGTTTAACCGGTTTATTAGTTCACGGACTAATTGATGGAGCAGCCATTCAAAGTGAAGAATTAAGTAGCTCGCATAATTTTACTTTAGCAATTTTGCTTCACAGGTTGCCTGTTGGTTTAACTATCTGGTGGCTGCTTAAGCCTATTCTTGGTGAAAGAGCCGCTTTAATAATGCTCTTTTTAATGGGCATAACCACCATTAGCGGTTATTTTTTAAGCCAGATGGTAAGTAATATTATTGAGCATAGTTTTATTAGCTGCATACAGGCATTTGTTGCGGGCTCGTTACTTCATGTTGTGATCTATAAACCTCATGCCGATGGCTGTTTACACACCAGCAATAGTCATCACCAGCATGAAAATACCTCTAGCTCAAATAAAAAGAACAATTCACAAGGGATTATTTTTAAGTTTTTAAGTCAGCTCGGTAAATTGCGAATTAAATTTAGCCGCTGGGATATTATTGGTTATACATTAGGGTTAATACTGCTTTTTATTATTCACTCTACTGCACATTAAAACTTTTTAATATTTTGCATAAAAGTTTTAAAGTGAGGAAAAAATGCTTTAAATAATTCATGATCTTTATTTTTTAGCATCACTTCTCCTAAAAGTTTTACTCCAACAGCTAAAGAGGTTGTATCAGAGCTATCAAAAATTGATTTACTTTGCATTTTTTCAACGATCTTCTTAATATCATCGTGGTTTTTGGTGTGGAAAATTAAAGCAGATTCACTCACCGCATTTCCCTTAATATCTTCAATTCGTTCAATACTGACTTTATATAAATGACCTTTCATCAGTCGTACCTTTTAATATTAACGTTCATTTATTTAGCTTAGTTCAAAATCTAGCACATATCATTTTTTGTATCAGAGTAATAAATGAAAATTTCAATGGGTTTATTCTTGGCATATTCCCTGCTAGTGTTAATCTGTTATTAAAAATCATGTTGAACCTATTATGTCCTTTAGAAAGTTAAGTTTAATATTTATTAGTTTGCTGCTAACCAGCTTGCTGCTAATGCAGTGGGTATCTATTTGGCAATTTACTGATAATGTGGCAAAACAAATTGGTGAATCCGCTTTTGAAGTAAGCCGCAATACCGCTGAAACTTTAATATTTGAGCAACCCAAAACCTCTCAAAATACCTTTGCATTTTCAACCAATAACCAAGTCATTGGCGAATCGCAAGTCAACCAACTATTATCGGGCATAAAAAAAGACGTCACTTTACAGCTGGTTGATGAACAAAAAGATGATTATTTAATGCTAAATGCCGATGGTGTCGAATATCAAATTGCAATACCAAGAACAGGCATTCATAAAGCACTTGATGAATTTTCAAATAATGTTTTTTATTCAACCATAGCACTTCTTATTTTTGGGGTATTAATGGCATCTTATCTCACCAATAAACTTGCTACACCATTAAAAAAACTACAACAAGTTTCAAAAGAAGTTGGAGAAGGCAATTTAGGATTACAAGTTGATAAAGACAACCAATGGCATAGTAAAGAAATTGATAAAACCCTAGCCTCTTTTAATTTAATGTCAGAAAAAATTGCTGAGCTACAAAAACAGAACACAGAGCTACAGGCCAAAGCTCACCTTGCAGAGCTTGCAGAAATTTCACGCGGTTTAGCACACTCAATTCGCAATCCATTAAATACGCTAAACCTTGCGCTCGACCAATTAAACACAATATCTGCCGATGAAGATAAATCGAGTTTAACCCATATTGCCAAGCAACAAATTAAAAGAATTGATCGATGGGTAAGATCATTGATGGATGTAATGAGTGATGATGAAAATTTAATAAAACAATTTTCAGTCAACTCAATTTTAGAAAGTGTTATTACCGATCAAAAATTGGCTAATGATAAATCACTTAACTTTAAAATTATTAACCAAGCAGAAAACTACCGTATTAACTTAATTGAATCGGAATTTAAGGGAATAATTTCAAGCTTAGTGTCTAACGCAGTAGAGGCTTCTCCCGAAAATGCGGAAATAACCATTAACTTAACCAAAGAAAAAGATGTATTTTGTATTCAAATATCCGATCAAGGTAAAGGCTTTTCTAAGCAAGCACTCAAAAGCTTATTTATGCCACATAATACCGATAAAACCTATGGCGCAGGAATGGGGTTATATTTAGCCCATAGAATTATCAAACATAAATACGCTGGTGATATTAGTATTAAAAATCTTAAGCCAAAAGGTAGTTTAGTGAGCGTTACTTTTAAACAAAGACAGTGATAATAAATTTTAAGGAATTTCAATATGGCAAAGCCAATTAAAGTTTTACTTGTTGAAGACGAACAAGATCAAAGGCTTTTAATAAAGTCGATTTTAACTCAAAGTAACTATGAGGTAATCGATGTAGAAAACGCAGAGCTTGCAGTTGGCAAACTGAATAGTCAGCCGTTTGATATTATTGTTTCTGATTGGAAGCTACCTGGAATGAATGGTGATGAATTATTAGAAAACGTAAAAAAAATATCACCAGAAAGTAGTTTTGTTTTAATAACCGCACATAGCGATGCATCTCACGCTATAGGAATTATTAGATCTGGTGCAGATGATTATTTGCCTAAACCATTTGATAAATCAACACTTTTATTTACCTTACAAAAACTCGTTCATTCACGCCAATTACAAATTGAAAATAGTGAGCTTAAGCGTCAAACCAAACACCGCAACCGATTGCTCGACATGATTGGACAATCTAGTGCAATGAACCGCTTATATATGCGCATAGAAAAAGCAGCGCCAACAACAGCAACTATATTAATAACTGGTGAAAGTGGAACAGGAAAAGAACTAGCCGCTAGAGCAATTCATCAGTTATCACCTCGTAAAAATGAAATGTTTTTACCAGTAAACTGTGCGGCAATTCCTGAATCACTAGCCGAGTCAGAGCTTTTTGGGTCAGAAAAAGGGGCTTATACTGGTGCCAATAAAACTCGAATTGGTAAACTTGAAGCTGCAAACAATGGCACTATCTTTTTAGATGAAATTGGTGAATTACCACTAATACTGCAAAGTAAATTATTGCGCTTTTTACAAGAGGGAAAAATTACCCGTGTTGGGTCAACCGAAGAGATAAGTTTAAATGTTAGAGTTGTAACTGCTACTAATAGAGATCTTCTTGAAGAAGTTGAAAATGGAAGCTTTAGAGAAGATCTATATTATCGTCTAAATGTAATCCCTGTAACCATTCCGTCACTTAGAAATAGACAAGAAGACTTATTGCCGCTAATTAATCATTTTGTTGACTCATTTTGCGAACAACACCGTGTTGAACCAAAAGAAATTTCACCACCAGCGCTTAAATCATTATTATCTTATAGCTGGCCAGGTAACGTAAGACAATTAAGAAACTCAATTGAACGATTAATTTTACTTTCTTATGATAAAATGATTAGTTTAGATGATGTTACTGAACTAGATTTGCATCAATCAAAAAATGCTAAAAACTTTGTATTACCGCTGCAAGGTTTTCAATGGGAAGCACACGAAAAAGACTGTTTAGTTCAAGCGTTAAGTCATTGTAATAATAATAAAACTCAAGCGGCTAAATTATTAGGGTTAAATTACAAGGCATTTTTATATCGTTTAGAAAAGCATAAAATCGTTTAAATACGTTAACTACAATTGCTTAAATAAGGAACAATATCCTTATATAAGGAATGATGTATTATTCTTTAATGTAATTATCTTGAATTAAATTGAGTATTTATTAAATAATGAGCCAACTTACTATTTTTACTTTATATACAAAAAAGCTTTATTGGGCTGGTTGGCTATTTAATGCAATATTAGTTTTCTCTGCATTTAATTTAACTCAAATGACAAATGCTAAAAATGAAGACGATGAAAAAGAGCAAATAAAGACTAAACCACAACTTCAATGGGTAGCCCAAGACACCTCGCAACCTAAAGTACGTCATTCGACCATAGTGTCACAAACGCGATTTATTGATGATGGAGTAATAGAAAATATACTAACTAAAGATTTAATAACCAGCAGACTAAAAGTTGTTAATGAATCGTCAATTTCAATTACCGTTAAAAACTTGCCTAATCGCAGAGTAATTGCTGAAATAAAAGAAGGGAAAACAACATCAACAATTGACATTTCAGCATTAAACATTGGCAATAAAAAGCAGTTTGAAATTACCCAAGAAAAAATGGTAATTGTTAGGCGTTTAGAAAATAGCACTCAGTTTAATATTGATGATCAGATCATTTTAGTTCCTAATCCTCAAGCAAAATTATCCACTAGAATATTTAAACAAACCCCAGTTCATCACGCTGTAACATCAAATATCTACATTAGCGGTCATCAACTTAATGCAGAGCAAAAAAAGATCATTCTTCAAGCATTTAAACAAATAGGTATTAAGCAAACAATAACCTTTAGTGATCTGCCCGTTTCATTATTGCGTAGTGAACTTATTGAGTTAAAAACCGAGCAAAAAGATTAATAGGCTCTAGATAGTTTTAATTATTGATTATCAATAATACCTTCAACTTTTGAGCTTAATCGAGTTAACCCCGCTTTTTTACCAATAGAAAGCGCTTCTGCTTTGGTTTTATTATCAACAAAATAAGCTTTCAGTGCATAAAGTGCCCCTACTCTATTGCCACTTGCACAGTGAACTAAAGTTGTCTCATTAGATTCACCCAATAGCTCAGAAAACTTAATTGCGGCTTCTTTGGTAACATCTTTACCACCATTAATTGGAAAAGCTACATAGTTAATGCCGTGTAAATTAGCTTGTTTTTCTTCGTTAAATCCATCAAATTCATTCAAGCCGCGTAAATTAATAATACGTTTAACACCCGATTTTTTTAGCTTATTTAAATCATCAACGCTAGGCTGACCACCAACAATTGTATGTTGATTGAACTGACTTGCATTACGCATTTCAAGAGAGTCAGCAGAAATTTCAGTTGCCGTTAATTGTAAACAAAATATGCTTGTGCTAATTATTACTAGTAGTTTTAAATACAAGTTTTTCATGTTATTTAAATTCCTGTGTTGGTATATTTACAATATCTTGTTGGTTTTTAAGCGATACTGAATTATCAACTTGTGAATACTCAATTAATAGCTCGCCTGCTTTAACCTGCTCTTTGGTTTGTTTTATCCATAATTTTATATTGAGCTCGGCATCAAGCTCATTGATGTGCGCGATAACATATTCTTTGCAAATATTATTAAGTGCATCATCAGAAATAGAATGATAATCAATGATCACATTTGTGCCTTTACTAAAAATTAATCAATTTACTATTGAGATTTCTTGATCAAAAAAGCCAGTAGATATACTACTGGCTTTTCATTGATTATTAAACAGACTGATTAATTACTAGCATGATTTTTATCTTGCTCTACACCAGCAACCTTTGTTGATTGAATTAACCCAATAAAGTCAACCAAAATATTAGCCGTTTCGTGTAACTTACTGTCTTTAGGCTCTGTAAGTTCGGTATCTTCATCAATTTCTAATATTGGTTTTTTGCCAAGTTGAGCGCGCCTTTCGTTTTCACGATCTAAACGCTTTTGTTTAGCATCGGTTCGCTGTTTTTTACGCTCGGTAATGTTTAGACTAATTGATTTTTCTAATCGTCTTTTGTTTAACTCCGCAATATCAGAAATTAAATATTGAAATTCGCTATTGTTAGCAATTCGGGCTTTGTGAGTTGTTGATAAAGCATCTATGTAAGGGCTTATATCGCCCGCTCTTTTAAATTTAGCGGGTCTAATCACATCCCAAGCTAGTGCATTGTCGTAACTTTGCTCGCCAAAGTGCTTGCGAGAATACGGATCGGGGTATGCAATATCAGGAACAATACCTTTTAACTGAGTGCTTTCACCTGTAACTCGATAAAACTTATTAATCGTTAGTTTTAAAGAGCCAAATCTATTTTCTTCCGATCTAACTTGTTGGTTTAAGTTGAGAACTTGTTGAACGGTGCCTTTACCAAAGGTTTGCTCACCCACAACAATTCCGCGACCATAATCTTGAATTGCCCCCGCAAATATTTCAGAAGCAGAAGCACTTGAGCCATTAACCATAACGGCAAGAGGTCCATCCCACGAAGTGCCTGGCACATCATCATCAATAATGTCTACCTGGCCTCTACGGTTTCTATCTTGTACAACTGGCCCTTCATCAATAAATAGTCCCGTTAACGAAGCTACTTCGCTTAAAGATCCACCACCATTAGAGCGAAGATCTATAATTAATGCATCAAGCTTTTGCTCTGCACGCATTTCATTAATTAATCGCTTTACATCACGAGTAGTAGAGCGAAAATCTTTATCGCCATCAAATTTAGCTTTAAAATCAACGTAAAACTTAGGCAAATCAATAACACCAACACGTTTAACACTACCATCTGTTGGAACTTCTATAACTTCTGATTTTGCCGCTTGTTCTTCTAGCTTTACTTTTTCTCGTACAATAGAGATAACTTTAGTTTTACCAGCAACCGTACTATTGGCAGGTTCTATCTCTATACGAACAATACTGCCTGCATCGCCACGAATTAAATCAACCACATCATCTAGGCGCCAGCCAACAACATCTACAAGTGGTTCGTTCCCTTGCCCTACTGCAATAACTTTGTCATCAACTTGAACTTCTCCAGAGCGAAAAGCAGGCCCCCCTTCTACAATGCGATTAATTTTGGTGTAAACATCATCAGATTGTAGCACCGCGCCAATACCTTCAAGGGATAGTTTCATATCAATGTTAAAGTTTTCGGCTGAACGTGGCGATAAATAAGAAGTATGAGGATCAACCGTGTTAGTAAATGCATTCATAAAGTAGCTAAAAACATCTTCACTGTTTATTTGCGAAACTCGTCTCATAGCAGCAACATAACGTTTTTAAGAATATCTTTGGTTTCATCCCAAGTTTTTTCGGCAAGCACTAGGTTTAATGCATCATTTTTAACCCGTTTTCTCCAATAATTATCAAGCTCACTTGTGTTCATAGACCATGCTGCATCTTCTCTGTCAATTTCAAAAGATTCTTGCTTATTAAAATCGAACTCTTTTTCGAGAAGCTTCATTGCAAATTCATTACGCTCTTTCCAGCGCTGCTGAAAAACCCCATAGATTTCAAATGATGGTGTTAACATACCGTAAGATATTGAATCATCTAGTTTAAATCGATATTTTTCAAAACTCTGAATATCTTTAGCTAAAAAATAGCTTTTGTTTGGATCAAGCATTTCAATGTACCGGTCGAAAATTTCAGCCGATTCTTTATCGCCTAATTTAGGTTTTTTGTAATGATAATCATTAATAAACCAAGAAATATAGCGACTGGCTTGATGATGTACTGACTTAGGAGATAGGTCGTTTAAACTGTAATTATCAGCAGTTTTAACTGGCGCTTCATTAGTAGAAGCCACTGTAAACAAAGAAGCAGAAACTAAAGCGGCTACAGCACTAGATTTAAGCAAAGACTGGATTTTTATCATTACATCGAGATCCTTAAAATATTCATTGATTTTGAGCCGTTTCTTTTAGCCTTGTTATAAAGGCTTGCAAGACTCAACAATATCGACAGACAAAAGACATTTTTGTTTCATCTATCTCAATAAATAACGTGTATTGCTTTAAAACTCAAGTAAAAGCGATAAAAAGACTCTGGGTAAAGATAATAAATGTGTAACAAATTACAGATGATTAAAAAAAACACTCTTTTTACAAAGACTGTTAAACCTATTAAAAATGCTTTGTGTAAGAAAGCATAATGGTTGGTTTGCTGATTAATTTGTTTTTTACTTTATTTAAAGACCATGTTTGCGCAACATTATCCGAATATTCCATTATTGAATAGCCTTTTAAAGTTAAACGGTAAACCGCAGGAATGGTGTTTTTATAGCGATTTGAACGTCCCTTTTGTTCGTTACCCACAGCAGATAAAAATACTTTGCTTGGCTTTTCTGATGAAAATAAAGATATTTTCAGGACCAATTTGAATGGTTTGTTGAGCCTGCTCATTACTAGGAAAATAAGCCGCTCTATTGGCTTCGTGTATTGCTTTAGAGTGATGACTATTACCAAACAAACTTAACTCTACACCACCAAAGCTTGTTTCCTTAACAAAATGACTGTTGGCTTTAAAGAAATTTACGCGTTTATCCGATGCCTTACAACCAAACTGGCAAATACCATCAATAGAAATTAAAGCGATTGATACAACTTTGAAAGTAATAAACGATTTAACAAACATAAGGCTACCTCTTTAAATACAACAACTGCAAGTAGTCCGTGGGGCTTTGTACTGCAAAAGCGTTAATTTGGATTCATTCAGTGCTGAAAAAGTTTGAACGAATTAACTAACTTCCTTTATCAAAGCTATGTTTTAGCTTGATGATTAAAGCTTACCATTTTGTGGTTAAATTTCGTCCAACGAGTTCACATTTTAACCATGTTTGAGTACAAGGTTATTACGCTAAAAATAGAATTAACTTTAAGTTGGGGTTTTATCTCTTTGAATTAATAGAGTTTATGACTAAAATCAAATACTGGTTTGACCACGATATATTTTAGCCAATTTTAATTAACGGAAAAATTGGTCTGAAAAACTGTGGCTTTAGTTCTATCATTGATTTCATCAGAAAACAAACTTTATCATTTAACTTTCTGATGTATAATTGCACCACCATCGCACCATTAGCAAATGAGTATATATGCCTAGACAAAGTATTACGCTAACCAAACATAACGATGCCTGGTTGAAAAACCATGTAGAAGATATTCAGGATTATTCAAATAAAAGTGAATTAATTAACGATCTAATTCGTAGTGCTAGAAGAGCAGAAGCAATCAACAGGAAGCTTGAACTAGCCGAAAATAGTGGTTTTATAAATCAAAGTGCAGTCGATATACTTAAAGAATTCAAATTAGAGCTTCTTTAACCTATGTTTGATTACACTCTGTCAGCTAACGTAAAAGTAGACTTAAAGCGAATATATGCATACGGGCTGGCAGAGTTTGGAGAACAGCAAGCTGACAAATACTTTCATGACTTCTTTAGGATGTTCGATAAAATAACACTCAACCCTTATATTTACCAGTCCGTAGATCACATAAGAGCAGGCTATCGTCGTTGTACCTGTGGCTCTGATAGTATTTATTACAGGATAAATGGGACTACTATTGAAATTATTGCCATACTTGGAGGTCAAGAAATAGACGATTGGCTGTGAGAGCTTTTATTAAGCACTACAAACTTACAATTGCTCTTCTATTTCGTCAAAAATGGTTTGCAGTTTTTTAGACGACACCCCTCCTTTTACTTTGATACCAGGTGAAAATAAACTGATCCGATATTCTTGCAGCATCCATTTTAGCTGATTGATTTTTTTCTGGATGAGTATGACTATTTTCGTGTTTAACAATACTATTCCACCAATCTTGCCAGTCTAGCCACACATCGAGCGCTTCGGCTTCTTTAGGGTAGTTTTCTTTTATTCGTTTAATTCTAGTTAATATGGCTTTATGGTAGCGGTTATAATCATCTAAAAAACTTGCCGAAATATTAATTAATGTTGTTTTCGCCCATAAAAAATTTAGTTGCGTTCTAATTTCTTCAATTGAGCTTTTAAACACTGCACTATTTAATTCACCTAACTGAATAAAGGCTTTTTCTCGCAATTTAATTAATGGCATTAGTTGATTAAGGTAGTCTGATATAAACTGGTTGATCCCTTGAGCAAACTTAGCATTAAATGTTTTAAACATTGGCTCAGTTATCAACTCAGGCTCAGTAATTACATGATGGGCAAAAGCAATACACAACGCATCAAACAGCTCACTAAAACCACCAGAGCGCAAGCTCAGTTTTTCGAGTAACACTCTATCGGGCCAGCCGCGCATTATTTTATTTAAACTAGACTGATTTGATAAAACTAATAACCGACCTAAACCTTGTTTGTGTTGCTCTAATGCTTGAGACATTGTTGAGTAAGACTGCTCTTCAACATAGCTATTACAATCTTTTAACCCAATAAAACTTCTGGTAACAACACCTTTATTTTCAATGTTTCTTTCAACACTAAAGCTTTTAAAGCACCAACGGGTAGTTTTTTCTTGCTTGCCTTTTACAACCACATGAGTTGTAGCTGTTGCCTTTGGCCACACCGTTGATATTTTATTTTGTGCTTGCTTTTTTCCTACACCTAAAAATTGGTATTTCATTTTTAGGTGCTGCGGAATATTGTCAAAATCAAAATCTTGTGTAGAAATTTGAATACCTGATTCTCGCTGTAAACAAAAAGCTAAACAATCAACAAAGCGCGGATATTTTTCTTTATATTGATTCATTTGCAAACTGGTTTTTGTTGCCGTTTCTTTTAAAGGAAAATAATTGTTTACGGATTGTTTTTGGCAATGTTTTTATAACACTAAGCACTTTGTCTTCTTGATAGCCTGGCACTAGCCAGTCAAAGTCTCGTTGATTAAACTGATTAATCATTGACTGGGGGATCACAACTGTAACCCCGTCGGCTTCGGTGCCTGGCGCAAACTGATATTTTAAAGTTAGGCTCAACACCTTTAATATTTATGCTGGCAGGAAAATCTTCTTGCGTAGAAACCTGTCTTTTACTGAGTTGCTCATGAGAGAAAGTGAGTTTTTTATTGTGCGTTTTAAAATCTTTTTTAAGCCATTTTTTTAAACTATTTAAACTCATAATATGCTTAGGCAGAACATCCTCATAAAGTGCTGCCAAGCTTTCACTATCGAGTTTTATATTTCGTTTCTCTTAAACGATTTTCGGCTTCTTCAAGGCTGTTAAGTTTTTTACGATTGGCTATAACAAAAGGAAATTCAGCAGATAAATTATCTTTGGCTAAAGCGTCAATAATAAAAATTTGTCTGGCTTTTTCAGGCTCAATATTGGCTAAGCTAATCAATCTATTGTTAACAATAGGCAAGCCAAGCAAAGTTTGAGATTTATAAACCATCACCTGACCACTGTTTTTACGCCAGTGTGGATCTTGATAATTGGTTTTAACTAAATGCTGGGTATATTTTTCTATCCATTCAGGCTTTACCAATCCATTCATTCGCGCATAAAGCTTTTCGGTTTCGATCATCTCAAGCGATAAAAGCCAATCACCACCTTTTTTAAAACGCAATGAAGAAGGATGCAACCACACTTTTAAACCCCTGACTCCTTGATAATGTTTTTCTGTAGTTTTTTGAAATAAATGGGTGATAAAACCAGGAATTAATGATGCATGAATTTCGTCGCTGTGCGCCTCTCCTGATGGAATATTGATGCCTTCGCGTTGTACTGCCTCTTTTAACTGCGAATAAACTCGCTTCCATTCGAGCCAACCTAAAAAGTTAATTAAATTTTTACTACACCAAGTTTTAAATTGGCTAACACTCAAGCTAGATTTTTGCTCTGCCAGCATTCGCCATAAATTAATTGCCGTTAATATATCTGAGTCAGCCTGCTCATATTGTTTATGTAATTCATCGGCTTTTTTCTGTTTGTCATGAGGACGCATACGTACCTCTTTAACCGACATTAGCGAGCAAATAATCAGCATTTCTTCAACCGCAATAAGGTTAGGCTGAACTAATATTCTTGATAACTGTGGATCAACGGGCAACTTATCCATCTGCTTCCCTGTTTTAGTGATCTTGCCATCATCATCTATAGCACCTAGTTCAAATAAACTAATAAAGGCGCTTTTCCATGCTCGTTCGCTAGGCATTTCAATAAAAGGAAAATCCTCTACTTCATTAACACCAATGGCTTTTAACTTTAAAGCTACAGCAGCAAGGTTGGTTCGTTTAATTTCTGGTGGAGTAAATTCATCGCGCTGATTAAAATCATCTTCACTATAAAGACGAATGCAGATCCCTGGTGCAACGCGGCCACAGCGCCCTTTTCTTTGCTCTGCACTGGCTTTTGAAACTCGTTCAACTGGCAATTGCTGAATTTTATTACGCTGACTAAAACGGCTAATTCTGGCGGTGCCAATATCAATAACAAAAATAATGCCAGGAACCGTTAGTGATGTTTCAGCCACGTTGGTTGAAACAATGATTTTTCGTTTGCCACTGCTAGCAAAAATTCTTTGTTGCTCGCTAATTGAAAGTCTGGCGTAAAGCGGAAGAATTTCGGTTTGCGCTAGATTCATTTTTTTAAGGTGATTAATAATCGACTTTATCTGTCCTTCACCATCACTAAAAATTAATATATTGCCTGCTGATTCGGCATAACACTCATCGACCGCATTTTGAATGCCCGTTAAAATTGGGGAGTCACTTTGCTCTTCACTGTCTTCTAGCGCTCGATAACGAACTTCTACTGGGTAACTTCTACCTTCAACCAATACAATTGGTGCATTATTAAAACTTTTAGAGAACTTTTGTGGATCAATTGTTGCCGAAGTAATAATCACTTTAAGATCTTGACGCTTTTTTATAATGCGACGAATAAATCCCAATAAGAAATCAATATTAAGACTACGCTCGTGAGCTTCATCAATAATAATTACTTCATACTGACTTAACCAAGGATCATTTTCTAGCTCAGTTAGTAGTACGCCATCGGTCATTAATTTAATGCGAGTAGATGCTGAGATCTTATTGTTAAAACGAATTGAATAACCGACTTGCTCGCCTAAATTGACGTCCATTTCCTCAGCAATTCTTTTCGCAACACTAGTAGCAGCAACTCTTCTGGGCTGTGTGTGAGCAATTTTACCGCGCGCTCCTAAACCTGCTAATGCACAAATTTTTGGCAGCTGTGTTGTTTTACCGCAACCTGTTTCACCCGCTACAACAATAACTTGGTTAGATTGTAATAGTTTAATGATTTCATCTTGATGCTGAGCTATGGGTAAATCAGGTGGAATATTAAGTTTTTGTTTGTCAATTTGGTAAGCTTTTGTTTTTTCTATAGAAGCTTTCTCTAGCTTTATAAGCTTCTCATTAAGCTGATCAAAGGGTTGCTGCTTTGCTTTTCTTGCAGCAATACTATTATTTAAACGATACCAATTGGCTACATCAGCTGTTTGAAGTAGTTTAGGATCAAATTTTGTTGAGCTAGCTTGATTATTCATTTCTAAAACTGTTTATCATAAAAAAGCCCGCAAAAATGCGGGCTTATAATTCGAGCATTTATTTTTAGCTTTGCCAAAACGAATGTGGCGCTTTTAACTCGCCAATAAAGTCGGCAACGGGGCGATAAAAATCTTTGTCTTCCCAGTAGCCCGTATGACAAGCTGGGTTCCAAGAAGTAGCGGCACTACCCACGTTAATTTCAAAGTCACCGTGAACATACTTGTTAAATTCATCAGATAACCCTTTAAGTGGATAAGCCACAATATCGTCTTTATCATAAAAGTTGTACCAGCGGGCACGCTTTTTAAGATCTTCGTTTAAAGCTTCACCAACAATATTACACGGGTGACCTAAATCGGTATTGGCCGAGTGCATAGAGTATAAACCCATAGGGTTACCAAAGGTAATATAGCCTGCCAAAGTTTTCATACTTTCAAAGTTGCTGAGTTTTGAATCGGCTTCTTGCATTTCTTTAATATAGTGCGACATCATAACACCACCATAAGAGTGAGCTAGCACAACTAAAGGCGTATCATCTTGATTAACGCGGCGATGTGATGCAAATTTACGTAAACCATCGCGAATACGGTTGTTAATTGATTCGTAAATTTCAGTGCCTGGTCTATAGAGTAGAGACAAAGCTTGCGCATCAGTCATTATTTGGCGTAAGTTTTGATAGGCCAAATCACCTTTATAATTGGCTTTTTCTCTAAATTCATCTAACTCTTCTTTTACTAGATCACCCCAGTAAATTTCGTGGAAAAGCAGTTCATCTTCTAAGCGTCCTTCGGCTGCTTTTACATATTCTTCGGTGATACGGTGTTTTAGCTCTACAGAATAAAATTCTTCATCGCTACCAAGGCCATGAATTACGGCTATCGCAAGTCTTTTCATTAGAGTCCCTCTCGGTGAACATAATGTTATTATTTTTAGCGTGTGTTTATCATAAATTATTCGCTTAAATAAGGCTACAAGCAAATTCAATTAGGTGCAAATTATTAAACGGTAAACCTATTTATACACGATCTATATCAAAAACCTTGTGCTTTAGCGCCAGGTCTTCTGGGATCGGCAAATCCCATAAATACACCATCCATTACCTCAATGGACTGTAAGCTGCCCCATGGCCTTCTATAAACCAGTTTATGCCCTTTTCTAATTAATAAGTTGGCCGTATCAATAGGAAAGCCTTTTTCAACAGATAATTTATCTGGATACCACTGATGGTGCATTCTCGGGGCTAAAGTTGCTTCGGCAATATTCATACCGTGAATAATACGATTCATTAAAAAGTTGAAAACAATGGTAATTATTCGGCTACCACCAGGGCTACCCGTTGCTATCCACGGTTTATCATCTTTTAATACAATTACAGGTGTCATAGAGCTTAAAGGGCGTTTTTTAGGCTCTATGGCATTAGCATCACCGCCCAGCAGCCCAAAAGCATTAGGTACACCAGGTTTGGCGGAAAAATCATCCATTTCGTTATTCAATAGCATCCCTGTTCCTGGAACAGTGATCCCCGAGCCAAAACTAAAGTTAAGCGTATAGGTATTTGACACCACATTGCCCTCACTATCCATTACGCTAAAATGAGTAGTTTGCGGACTCTCTAAATTAAGGTGTTTTCCTGGCTTTATTTCTTCTGGAAGCGCGACTTTATTAATATCAATTTTATCGGCTAGTTTTTCTGCATAGTCTTTATCGGTTAGCGCCTTCACAGGTACATTAACAAAATCAGGATCACCTAAATACTGGCTTCTGTCAGCATAAACATATTTCATTGCCTCAACTTTAATATGAGTGGAATATGCCGTATTAGCCCCAGATTTTTTAATTGGAAAATTTGACATCATATTAAGTAGCTGAATTAAATGAACACCACCAGAACTAGGAGGCGGCATGGCAAATACTTGATAATCGTCGTATTCAGCTGATACTGGTTCGCGCCAAATGGCTTTATAGTTTTTTAGATCTTGTAAATTAATTAGCCCACCATTTTCTTGAAAATAGTTAGCAATAAGCTTTGCGGTTTTGCCCTGATAAAAATCATTTCCATAAGATTCGCTAATTCGTTTTAAGGTTGCAGCTAGCTGAGTTTGTTTTAATTGATCGTTTAAATGCCATGGCTGATTATTGTCTTTAACAAAAATTTTCTGCGTTTCTAAATGCCGAGATAAATATTTTTGCCTTGAATTAAGTGAACTTGCTAAAGCGAGTGTCACCGGTAGTGATTCGGCCAGTTTAATCGCAGGAGCAATTACTTGCTTAAAAGGTAGCTTGCCATATTTTTTATGCGCTTCTGTTAAGCCTGCTACAGTGCCAGGTACGCCAGAAGATAATAAAGAAAAACGCGCTAAAGACTTATCAACTTCTTTATTGTCATTTAAAAACATATCACGATGCGCTGAGGTTGGCGCCATTTCTCTATAGTCAAGTGCAGAAACTTTTTTAGTGGCTTGATCATAAATCATCATAAATCCACCACCGCCAATATTGCCTGCACGAGGCAAAGTAACAGCTAAAGCAAAGCCAACTGCCACCGCTGCATCAACAGCATTACCACCTTGCTGTAGTATTTCTACGCCAACCTGAGTCGCTCTACTTTCTTGTGATACAACCATGCCATTGCTGGCATATTCTGGAAAAATACGCGAATTAAATTCTAGTAAAGGTAAAGATTGCTCACTGTTTTTAGCATAAGCAGTAGAAACACTAGTTCCCAAAAACAAAATAAAAATTAGAAAGGTTTTAATTGTTTTTATTAAATAAAGCATGGTTATTCCTGACTATGGTGTAAGGTGATAAAATTATTTTCAATCATACTTAAAACATCTAGTTTATTATTTTCTATTAATTCCATTGAAATATTTATATCAACTCTAAGATGATTACTTTTTTGTTGTTTTAATAAATACTCTTGAACACGCTGCAATAAATTTACAAGGGCAAAAAATTGTCCTAGCTTATTAATACTTTCTGTAAAATTTTCTGAATAAATATAAGAGTTATAACAATTGAATGTGATGCCATTATCAATAGCAACTAAAAACTTGTTGAGTTTTGCTCCTAAGTTATTAAGCAGACTAGTTAGTTGAGCATTTAAATTAGTGTTTGCTAACACGACAAACTGATTAGGCTCTAAACTCAAAACTTTAACATTTGCCGGCAAATTATTTTTAATTACACTGGCGATTTGTTGTCTTATTACCTGTGCATTTAGCTGATTATATTGTGATTCTAGTTTTTTATAATTATCTATCGAAAATAATGCAATTAAATTATATTGGTTTATTAATAATCCTGTTGTATTACTATCAATTGTTTTTTCTAGCATTTCAAAACGATACAAACCAGTAGCCGGATCTTTAAACTGAAATTCGGCCACTTGATTTTGTAAAGCTAAAATTTCATCAGAAAGTTCTTTATGTTTTTGTAAATTTGCTGCGATTACACGTCTATAATCATCATTTTCATTTTTAACTTCTTTAATTCTTATCTTTCCTACTTTTAACTGGCTACGAAAACTTGATTTTTGCATGATAAACCGAGTTCGCACCCAAACACCTAAACCACATAATATAGAAAAAATAATAAGTGTTAACAAATAAATGGCTTCTCGGCTCTGCCAAAAAGATTGGTTAACCACAATGTCGAGTTTTAGAGCGTTATGATCCCATTTTTCATTTTTTGTTTTTGATTGAATTTCAAGAGCATAATTGCCATGAGTTAAACCAGACAAAACAATTGAGCGATCTTGTTTAAGGTTTATCCATTTGTTCGCTAAAGAAGAAATTCTGTAACGATATTCTTGAGTTTTAAGCTGATGATAATAAAGATCAGCAACTTTAATTTTAATAGTATTATTATCGACACCAACTTTAATAGAAGGGTTGCTAATCGCATTAATTTTATTAATATCTAACGGCTTGTCATCAATATTGATTGAAGTGAAAACCAGTTGTTTATCTCTATTTAAGTTTATTGAGCTAATTTCTGAAATACTAGTAACACCATTAATACTGCCAAAGTACATAATGCCATATTCATCGACAAAAAAAGCGTTTTTATTAAATTCGTTACTCGAAATACCATCTTCATAAGAGTAAGTTTTTAAAGTTTCGTTAAAGTCTGAATAACGAACAATTCCCTGATTAGTTGATAACCAAACAGAACCTTTTGCGTCTTCTAAAATGCCATAAATAGAGTTATTGGGTAAGCCATGTTCGCGAGTTATTCTTTTAAAATAAATATTATTAACATTCTCTCTATTAACTTTATTTAAACCGTCGGCAGTACCTATCCACAAAGTGCCTCTACTGTCTTCATAAATGACTTGTACATCATTGTTTGATATGGTTTTTTGGTTTAATCGATCATATTGGTAATGAAACCATACTTCTTCTTGTTGTGAATAGTGTGCTAAACCCGCCGTTCCACCAATCCATATATCTTCATTTTTTGAAACAAAAATTGCACTAACCATTATACTGCGATTGCGAAAACTCACAGGTAATTCATTGGTTTTATTAACTATTGTAATCTGATACTCATCAGACTTTTTTTCAACTTTGTCCACCCAATACAATCCATTACTGGTGGCGATCCAAATTTTCCCATTACTATCTTCATAAATTTGAAAAATATAATAATTAAAATTAAATTCGCTATCGTCTAAAATCACTTTTATAGGTAAAAGTTTTTTGTGTGTACCATCACTAATAAAAAAACCTTGATTAGTTCCAATCCATAAACGCATTTTACGATCAAATAACAAACTATATGCAAGCTCAACATTTTCAGTTTGAGACTGAAATGCCTGAGTTAATTTACCCGTAACTAAATTTAACTGATATACGCCAGAACCAAAGGCAGCAAACCATAAGTTTTCTAAATTATCTTTTGATATTCCATGTACGGTATTACTAATACCTTTAGTATCTGAGCTTGTTAACAGTTTAGTAATACCCGTGATTTCTGGGTTAAAAATATAAACACCACCAGTATAGGTGCCAAGCCAAATTAAGCCTGTTCGATCAATAAAAATTGAAATAATATCGTCAACTCTCATTCCATCGGTTTGATAAATATTTTTTAGGTATTGAGTTATAGCATTGGTTTTTAAGTTAAGTTTGTTAAGCCCTGCTGCCGTTGCAATCCAAAGATTTTCTTTATTATCAAACTGAATATCTTGGATCCAGCCATTGGAAATATTTTGATCGGCATTTTCAGTGTCAGTGGTTAAATGCGTAACTTGCTGGGTTTGTAAATCATACTTAACAATACCGTCAGTTGTGCCAACCCAAAGAATATTGTCATAGTTTCTAATCACTTTAATTGAAGAAAAATTTGTTTATTCCAAGCTAGCTTTTCACAAAAATTTATCAGTGAATGGTTTGTTGTATTAAGTTGATAAAAGCAATCTGAGCTTGCTATCCAAAGGTTATTATCGGCTAAATGAAATGAATATATTTCATCTGTTAAAGTTAAGTTATCTTCACTTTTAAATGCGCTAAACTTTTCTTCTTTAAGATTATAAACATTTAGTCCGTTATCTGATCCAATAAATAATTGCTCATCATCAACTTGAACAATGGCGGTTACTGTAGAGTGAGGCAGATTATATTTATCATTAAAATTAGTAAAATGCCCCAATGCTTTATCGTAATAGCTTAAACCTTGATTAGTACCAATCCAAATACCTTTTTTATCCAGTGATTCATGCAATGAATAGATAAGATTTTCATTTAGTGCCGTGACATCTTTGTGGCTATGATAAAACTTTTTAAATTCATATCCATCAAAACGATTAAGGCCATCTTCGGTGGCTAACCAAATATAACCTTCTTTATCTTGAATAATCGCATTAACAACACTTTGCGAAAGCCCATCTTCTATTGATAAGGCTTGAAGATTAAAGGTTTGTTGAGAATAGTGATCAAGCTGCTTAGCTTTAATATTATTAAAGCTAAGTAAAAATATAATTATTATAAAAAGCCTGCTCATTAATTTGGCTTAATTCCTTAAACTATTATTTTATTTTTTTCGTTGTCTAAAACAGATCTTACTAAACTGTTTTGGTTTTATTCCTTGTTTGTCTTGATAAAACGCTTTAATGGTTTCAAGATCTTTTGCTTGATCACCTGTTAGGTTAATCATTGGGCCAAAACCAAGTTTTTTACTTTGGTTATCGAGAAAACAAAACTGCAACGGTACATTTGCTTTTAGTGCTATATGGTAAAAGCCAGACTTCCAATGATCTTTATAGCTTCTTGTTCCTTCTGGTGATAAAGCAAAAATTAATTCTTCTCGTTGATTAAAGGTTTCTACAATTTGATCAACCACATTATTTTTCGAGCGCCGATCAACAGGCACTCCCCCCATTTTCTTTAAAAACCACCCAATGGGGCCAACAAAAATAGTATGCTTGCCAATAAAATTAACTTTAAGTTTTAACGCAAACTTCATTAAAACAAAAACAAAAAAATCCCAATTAGAAGTATGTGGTGCAACAATGGCGACATATTTTTTTTCTGTAGGTGGTTCACCTGCTATTTGCCAACCAAATAAATTGAGTAGCTTTAAACATAACTTAGAAAACACTTATGATTCACCTACATTATGTAGATCAATGGTTGCATCTTCGCTAATGTCATTTTCATCTTCTAACTTTTCAATAGTCTTCTTTTTTTTAGCCAGATCATTTCGTTTATTATCTAGCGCTTGTAAATAAGCTTCATCAATATCGCCTGTTACATAAACACCATCAAAAACCGAAGTGTCAAAGCGTTTAATATTAGGATTGCCCTCGCGACAAGTATCAATTAAATCGCTAAGTCTTGATAAATTAATTTATCTGCTCCAATCAGTTCTTCAACTTCTTTATCGGTTCTACCATGGGCAATCAGCTCTTTTGCCGATGGCATATCAATGCCATAAACATTAGGGTATTTTACTGCTGGCGCGGCTGAGGCAAAATACACTTTTTTAGCACCTGCCTCTCTTGCCATTTCTACAATCTGTTGGCTTGTTGTGCCGCGTACAATTGAATCGTCCATTAACAAAACATTTTTGTCTTTAAACTCTAAATCAATCGCATTAAGTTTTTGCTTAACCGATTTTTTACGCATTTGCTGTCCTGGCATAATAAATGTTCGGCCAATATAGCGGTTTTTAACAAAGCCATGACGAAGCTTAACATTTAAGCGTGATGCCAGTTCGATTGCAGAGGTTGTTGAAGTATCTGGAATAGGAACCACCACATCAATATCATGATCGGGCCACTCACGCATAATTTTATCGGCTAGTTTTTCGCCCATTCTTAAACGAGCGCGATATACCGAAACATCATCCATAAATGAGTCTGGGCGCGCTAGATAGACGTGTTCAAATATACAAGGCGCCATATCTTCGCCTTCTACACATTGCTTGCTATAAACTTGTCTATTCGCATCAATATAAATGGCTTCACCAGGCTGGACATCTCTAACCAGCTCAAAATCAAGCGCATCAAGTGCCACGCTTTCTGAAGCGAACATATACTCAGTAACACCATTAACTTCTTTTTTACCAAATACTAACGGGCGAATACCATGGGGATCTCTAAATGCTACCATACCATGACCATTAATCATGGAAATAGCGGCAAAGCCACCAACACAACGCTCGTAAACTTGCTCAACTGCGGCAAATACAATATTTTGATCGAGTTTTTGAGTGGATGACTTTTGTAATTCGTGGGCAAAAATATTCAGCAGTATTTCGGAATCTGAATTAGTATTAATATGCCTTCTGTCGGTTTCAAATAACTCTTTTTTAAGCACATCTTGATTGGTTAAATTACCATTATGCGCCAATACAATACCGTATGGAGAATTCACATAAAGCGGTTGCGCCTCGGCCGAACTTGCACCACCGGCAGTAGGATAACGTACATGTCCAACACCAGTATTGCCTTGTAGCCTATACATATGACGAGTATGAAATACATCTTTAACTAAGCCATTGGCTTTTCGTAAAAACATACGCCCATCTTTCTCTGTAACTATACCAGCAGCATCCTGTCCACGGTGTTGAAGCACGGTTAATGCATCATAGAGTCCTTGATTTACAGGGGAAGATGCCATTAATCCAACAATACCACACATACGAGTTTACCTTTAAAACACAATTAATCAGTTAATATACAAACTATTGATTAGTGGGAAGAACAACGGTTTTATCAACCGTAGGAATTTTATCTTTTAAATGTTTATAAAACCAATTGCCAATGATCTCAACATGAGGGATCAATTGAGACTGTTTCCACCAAGGATCTTGCGATACTGGGGTAAAAGCGTTTAAAGCAATTACGGCAAAAGAAACAACCAAAACACCACGCAACGCACCAAACACCATGCCCATAATTCTATCCATACCACTTAAGCCCGCTTTTTCAACCAGCTTGCCAATAATATAATTAATGAGTCCAGAAGCGGTTAAAGTAATAAAGAAAAGGCTTGCCCAAGCTACTGCTAAACGCAAACTAGGTGTATTGATATGATCGGTAAGCAGTAGAGCAAAATCTTGATAAAAGCCCTTAGCAACAAAAAAGGCAACAACCCAACCTACTAGTGAAAGTGCTTCTCTAACAAACCCGCGTAATAAGCTGATCCCGGCAGATAAACCAATAATGATTAAAATGGCCCAATCTATCCACTGCATAGAAGAATAATCTCAATGTTTAAATATGTGGGCATTCTATCAATTTCAATGTCACAAGTCAGTATTGAATTGATATGAAAGATGTGTTTGCAAGAATATTAGTTCAAACTAAAATAAACGGGTATATTAGTTTCTCTTGCTCTTGCTCTTGCTCTTGCAAATATTCTCGCTGTTGCGCTTAAATTAACTAGTGCTTAATCGGATCATAAGCCACTAATATCCCTTTAGTTTCACTCACTTTATTAACCGATACCAGTGCCTTTTGAGCGCGAGATTTTTCAATATATGGGCCTACAAATATGCGATAAATGGTTTTGCCTTTGCGTGTGGCTTCTCTTTGATAAGCTTTATGCTTTTTATCTTTAAGTTTTTTAACCATACGCTTGGCATTATCTTCGCTCGAAAATGATGCTACTTGAATAAGCCAAGCGGCATCTTTATAAGCATCACTGATTTTAGATTTAGTTGGTTTGCTATCACTGGATTGAGCAATTTCTTTTTTGGCTTGATACTTTGAACTTGACTGATTTTGAATAGCTTTATTTTCTTTATTGATTAAAGGATCAGCCTCAATTTTACTCGTTGGCTTTTTTCTTTGCTGGGTATTCTCAACTATCGCATCTTGTTTTTGCTCAGGGCTAGATCCTTGTTTTTGCGCTAGCTCGTCTAGCTTTTTCTGGCTTTTGGCTGTCTTAGCAATGGCACTCTGAGTAGTATCTACCAACATTTCAGCAGGCTTTGTAGGGATCTGCGACTCAAAAGGAGCTTTTTCGGTTTTTTCCTTTAATATTGCAGGCAAAAATATAACCGCCAAAGCCACTAATACGACTGCCCCTACAATTCTTTGTTTTAAACTATTTTCCACCCAAATAACCTTAAATCAATTTTTGTAACTGATAACCTTGTTGCTGACAATATTGAACCATGTTACCAACCGTAATAAAAGAGCCAAAGACTAAAATCACTGTCTGCTCATTATCCTGTATAAAGTTAAATGCTTGCTGAATATTTTCAAAGCTATCAGCAGGCTTTAAATTTTCAACATTTTGATAAATTTGTAGTAAATCACAAGACATTGCAGCCCTATCTATTGGTAAATCAACAAAACACCATTGGTTAACCTCATTATTAATATAAGTTAACACATCATAAATGCTTTTATCTTTCATCATGCCGCAAACTGCAACAATTTTAACGGGCTTTTGCTGATTATTTTTAAAACTTTTTAATTGCTTGGCTAAATTTTGTGCCGACTGCGGATTATGGGCAACATCTAGTATTATTTTAGTAGATTGACTCCCGTTAAACGTTAACTGCTCGAATCGACCTTTTAGTTGTATATTTTTTAACGCTTGGATAATTTCTTTATTACCTAGCTTAATAGGGTTAACATTTTCAAAACCAGCCACAGCAAGAAGAATATTTTGTGCTAATAACATGCGCGGATTAAGCTCTGTTGAATTAAAAGCGGTGTTTAAATCGTTATTGGCTTGTTTGTTTAACTGAATGTTTTTAATTAGTTTTGGCTCTGCACTACAAATTAAATCAAAGCTCGGTTTATCACCTACAAATGCAGGCTTATTGGCTCTTAAAATACCCGCTTTTTCATAAGCAATTTGTGATAAATCATCACCTAACCAGTCGGTATGATCTTTGGCAATGGTGGTGATTAACGACACATCGGGCTCTACTATATTACAGGCATCTTGACGACCTCCTAAGCCTATTTCTAATATGGCTAAATCAAGAGAAAGCTGTCTAAAAACAACCAGTGCCGCTAGCGTGGTAAATTCAAAAAAAGTTAAAGCGACTCCATCTTTAATTTTATCAATTTTCTCAAAAGCATCGACTAAAGATTGATCATCAATATTACTGCCATTAATTCTAATGCGTTCATTAAAACTGACTAAATGCGGTGATGTATAACATCCAACTGTCATTTTTTCTTGCAGTGCTAATGACTCTAGCATGGCGCAAACACTGCCTTTGCCATTAGTGCCTGCAACCAAAATCACTTTTTGCGCAGGATTAAGTACATCAAGTTTTTCAGCTACTTGTTTAATACGCGTTAATCCAAGCTCTATTTCGGCAGGATGCATGGCTTCTATTTGAGTAAGCCATTGTTCTAATTGTTCTCTAGTGATCATTTTTTACACTTATTAATAAAAAACACCCTCAATGGCGTTTTTCAACCAAGTTGAGAGTGTTTTTGTTTTACTGCTTAAATTTAAGTAATTTACATTAAGTAACTCAAATTAATTAAGCCACATAAACTTTGTTTTGCACAGGCAATGTTACTTGCTGAGCCGATTTTTGAAAATCTTCAATTTCATGGAAGTTTAAGTAGCGATAAACATCTTCTGCCATGGTATCTAAATCGGCAGCATAGCTCATATATTCTTCAACTGTTGGTAGCTTTCCTAAAATAGCGGCAACAGCGGCTAGCTCGGCAGATGCTAAATAAACGTCAGCACCATTACCTAAACGGTTAGGAAAATTACGAGTTGAAGTTGAAACCACAGTAGAGTTGGCCGCAACGCGTGCTTGGTTACCCATACACAATGAACAACCTGGCATTTCAGTTCGCGCGCCAGCGGTTGCGAAAATATTGTAGTAACCTTCTTGCATTAATTGATGCTCGTCCATTTTAGTTGGCGGTGCAATCCACAAACGCGTTGGAATAGACGATGTTTTTTGCAACAGTTTGCCCGCCGCACGGTAATGACCAATATTAGTCATACAACTACCAATAAATACTTCGTCAATTTTATCGCCTTGAACTTCTGATAAAGTTTTCACATCATCAGGATCGTTAGGGCAAGCTAAAATAGGCTCTTTAATATCATTAAGATCAATATCAATAATCGCGGCATATTCGGCATCGGCATCGGCTTCCATAAGCTCTGGCGCTTCAAGCCATGCTTGCATTTTTTCGATTCGGCGGCTAATGGTTCTTGCATCGCCATAACCTTCTTTGATCATCCACTTAAGCATGGTGATATTAGAATTGAGATATTCCACAATTGGCGCTTGGTCTAGTTTAATTGTACAACCAGCCGCACTACGCTCAGCAGAGGCATCCGATAGCTCAAAAGCTTGTTCTACTTTAAGATCGGGCAGACCTTCAATTTCTAAAATACGCCCTGAGAAAATATTCTTTTTACCCGCTTTTTCAACGGTTAATAAACCTTCTTTAATAGCGGCATGAGGAATAGCGTTTACAAGGTCGCGTAAAGTGACACCTGGCTGCATCTCACCTTTAAAGCGAACTAAAATCGACTCGGGCATATCCAGAGGCATAACCCCAGTTGCCGCCGCAAAAGCCACTAGACCAGAACCTGCTGGAAATGAAATACCTAATGGAAAACGGGTGTGAGAGTCACCACCAGTACCAACCGTATCGGGCAATAACATACGGTTTAACCAACTATGAATAATCCCATCACCAGGGCGCAGTGAAACACCACCACGGTTCATAATAAAATCTGGTAGAGTATGCTGTGTGTCAATATCAACAGGCTTAGGATAAGCCGCAGTGTGACAGAAAGATTGCATGGTTAAATCGGCAGAAAAGCCTAAGCATGCCAAGTCTTTTAATTCATCACGCGTCATAGGGCCAGTAGTATCTTGCGAGCCAACTGTTGTCATAGCAGGCTCACAATATTGACCTGGGCGAACCCCTTCAATACCACAAGCTTTACCTACCATTTTTTGCGCCAAAGTAAATCCTTTGCCAGAATCTTCAACGGCTGTTGGTGACCTAAAGAAATCAGCCGCATCTAAACCTAAAAATTCACGCGCTTTTGCGGTTAAACCGCGACCAATAATTAATGGAATACGACCGCCAGCTTGAACTTCGTCTAAAAGTACATCGGTTTTTAGTTCAAACTCGGCAACAACTTCACCGTCTTTTTCAATTTTTCCTGCATAAGGATAAACGTCAATCACATCACCCATATTTAAGCTAGAAACGTCAACTTCAACAGGCAATGCACCTGCATCTTCCATGGTGTTAAAGAAAATTGGCGCGATTTTTCCGCCTAAACAGAAACCACCATCGCGTTTATTAGGAATATGAGGGATATCATCACCCATGTACCATAATACCGAATTAGTCGCCGACTTACGCGACGAACCAGTACCCACAACATCACCCACATAAGCAACGGGATGACCTTTTTGTTTTAGAGTTTCAATGGTTTCTAGTGGGTTACCTTCTAATCCTTCACGAGGATTTTTAAGCATGGCGAGCGCGTGCAATGGAATATCTGGGCGCGACCAAGCATCTTGCGCTGGAGATAAATCATCAGTATTGGTTTCACCTGGCACTTTAAATACCGTAAGCGTCACTTTTTCGGCTAATGCGTCTTTAGATTTAAACCATTCAGCATCGGCCCAGCTTTGAATAACACTTTTGGCATGTTCATTACCAGACTTCGCTTTTTCAGCAACATCGTGGAAAGCATCAAACATCAGTAATGTATGTTTAAGTTGCTCAGCGGCAAGCTCGGCCAAATTACCATCGTCTAAAAGCTCAACCAAAGTGCTAATATTATAACCACCTAGCATTGTGCCTAACAGTTCAACAGCTCTTGCCGCATCTAAGATTGGTGAACTCGCCTCACCTTTTGCCACAGCAGATAAAAAGCCTGCTTTAACATAAGCGGCTTCATCAACCCCTGCTGGAACACGGTGAGCTAAAAGCTCTAGTAAAAAATCTTCTTCACCTGCTGGTGGACTCTTAATTAACTCAATCAGCTCAGCAACCTGCTCTGATGATAAAGGTTTAGGCACAATGCCTTGTTTAGCTCTTTCTTGGACATGATCACGATAAGCTTCTAACACGCTGTAAATCCTCATTATTTAATGATAATTAATTATTAGCCAAATTTTTGCTCGGCTAATATCAATAATAGATAATCTTTACACTGATGTGTGATTAATTAAGATTGCATTTAGATAACCAGTAACTAAATGCTAAACCAATGAAAAGTATCGGTTTGCTTTAAGATTAAAATCTGGCGCGGATTATACCTTTTATTGACAAAATAATAAATCTAGGCGTAAGGAAATTTGCTTAGACCAACTGATTATTTGATTTTTTCTCAAAGCCAAAAATCAAAAAACAAGCTTAGTTGCTTGTTTTTTGGCTTTATTAACTCGTTTACCTTCTAATCAGCTCGTCCGTATCGATCATCAAAGCGCACAATATCATCTTCGCCTAAATAAGAACCGGTTTGCACTTCAATAAGTTCTAAAGGGACTTTTCCAGGGTTTTCTAGCGCATGAATTTGCCCAATTGGGATATAAGTTGACTCATTTTCAGACACTAAAAAGGTTTTATCACCATTGGTTACCGAAGCAGTTCCCGAAACAACCACCCAGTGCTCTGCTCTATGATGATGCATTTGCACGCTTAATTTTGCCCCTGGTTTAACAGTGATACGCTTTGCTTGATAGCGCTCACCCATATCAATTGAGTCATACTTACCCCACGGTCGATAAACTTCACGATGAATTTCCCATTCACTGCGATCAGCTGATTTAAGCTTTTCAACAATAGCTTTTACGTTTTGAACTTTGCTTTTATGGGCAACTAATACGGCATCCTTAGTGTCAACCACAACAATATCTTCTAAACCTAAAAGCGAAACTAACCGATCTTCTCCATGAACTAAGCAGTTTTTAGAGTCTTCTGCAATGACATCACCTAAAGTTCGGTTTCCTGCGCTATCTTTTTCGCTTACATCCCAAATAGCCGACCAAGAGCCAATATCACTCCAGCCTGCATCTAATGGCACAACGGCAACTTTTCCTTTTGACTCAATACTTAAAGGCTCCATTACTGCATAATCTATCGATTCAGAAGGACACTCAGAAAACGCTTTTGCATCAATTCTTAAAAAATCGAGATCTTCGCTAGCCTCGGCAATACTGTGTCTACAGACGGTTAAAATATTAGGGTGATGTTCTTCTAAAGCTTTTAAATAAATACTAGCTTTAAACATAAACATACCGCTATTCCAGTAATAATTGCCACTTTCAATATAAGACTTTGCTTTTTCTAGGTTGGGCTTTTCAACAAATTTAGCCACTTCAAAAGCATTATCATTGATTGGGTTGCCTCGGTTAATATAGCCGTAACCCGTTTCAGGGTTTTTAGCAACAATTCCAAAAGTCACTAACTTATCTTGTTGTGCAAGCTCGATAGCCTGTTTCACAGCCTCTACAAAAGCCGTATTATTTTGGATAACATGATCAGCTGCTAAAACTAATAATAAAGGATCGTCCCCATTTTCTATCGCTCTTAATGCAGCAAGTGCAATAGCAGGCGCCGTATTACGCCCTTCTGGCTCTAAAATAATTTCACCCGCTCCGCCAAACTCACGCAACTGCTCAGCCGCCAAAAAACGGTGATCATTATTACAAATTACCAAAGGTTTAAAAGTTTCAATTGCCTCAAGACGACTTACCGTATCTTGAAGCATGGTATTTTCGCCAACAATATTTAAAAACTGCTTTGGATAAAGCTTGCGAGATAATGGCCAAAGGCGAGTTCCAGAGCCGCCAGCCATAATGATGGGTAAAATCATTGGTTTGTCCTTAAGTTGCTAGTTGCTAGTTGCTAGTTGCTAGTTGCTAGTTGCTAGTTGCTAGTTGCTAAAATTATTGTTTAAAATAATCGCGATACCACTCAACAAAATTATTGATCCCTTGCTGAATAGGCGTGTTTGGTTTAAACCCAACTGCCAACTCTAATTCTGATACATCAGCACAAGTTGATGGAACATCTCCTGCTTGCAAAGGCATAAAGTTTTTAATTGCTTTTTTGCCTACGGCTGACTCAATAGCCTCAACAAAGTCCATTAGTTTTACCGGGCTATTATTACCAATATTAAATACCCGATAATTAGCATAACTTGTCGCAGGATCAGGTTTTAAGCCACTCCATTGCGGGTTTCCTTGTGGAGGATTATCCATCACTCTAACAACACCCTCAACAATATCATCAATATAAGTAAAATCTCTAATCATGTCGCCATTATTAAAGATATCAATCTGCTCCTGATTGATAATACCTTTAGTAAATAAAAATAAAGCCATATCTGGACGACCCCAGGGGCCATAAACAGTAAAAAACCTTAACCCTGTGGTTTTAATACCATACAAGTGGCTATAACTATGCGCCATAAGCTCATTTGATTTTTTACTTGCAGCATAAAGCGATACAGGATGATCAATATTATGATGCTCAGAAAATGGCTGCAATTCATTAGCCCCATAAACTGAACTCGAAGAAGCATAAACCAAGTGTTCTATATTATTATGCCTAACACCTTCTAAAATATTTAAAAACCCAATAATATTACTTTCCATGTATACATGAGGATTTTCAAGAGAATATCTAACTCCTGCTTGAGCAGCTAAATTAATTACCGCATCAAACTTATTGTTGGCAAATAAGCTTTCCATTGCTTCTTTATCTGCAATATCCATTTTTGTAAATGAAAATGCATCAAACTCTTCTAACATTTTCAAACGTGACAGTTTAATGTTGGGATCGTAGTAATCATTAATATTATCAATTCCAACGACTGAATCACCTCGATTAAGCAGGTATTTTGATACATGATAGCCAATAAAACCTGCTGCGCCCGTAACTAAAACATTCATTATTTTTCCTTAAAGCTTAAGTAATGTTTTAAGCCAATTAAATTCTTTTAACGTATATGCCATTATTTTCTAAATCAGCTTTTGGCAAAATACCTTTTAAATCAAAGAAAAAACCTTGATCGCTAAGCATAGATTTAAAATCTGAAGGAGTAAGTTTAGTGTAATCTTTATGAGAAACCGCAACAATCACAAGCTCACATTCACTAAATGCGCTCAATTCACTTAAGCTAACATTATAAATTGATTTTGCCTCAGCGGGATCAGCCATCGCATCATGAATAACGGGTTCTATACCATAGCTTCTAAGCTCTTTAATTAAGTCTTCAACTTTAGAGTTTCTAAGATCGGGACAATCTTCTTTAAAAGTAAGCCCTAAAATCCCAACTTTAGCTGATTTAACCTTAATATCTCTTAAGATCATTTCTTTTACACAGCGCTGAACAATATGCTTCCCCATATTATCATTTACGCGACGGCCAGATTGAATAACCTCGGGTCTATAACCGACTTGCTCAGCCTTATAAGTTAAATAGTAAGGATCAACACCAATACAATGGCCGCCCACTAGACCAGGTCTAAAGGGTAAAAAGTTCCACTTAGTACCAGCCGCTTCAAGCACATCAAGGGTGTCAATATTCATTTTTTCAAAGATAACTGAAAGCTCATTCATGAGAGCAATATTTAAATCTCGCTGAGTGTTTTCAATAACCTTTGCAGCCTCAGCAACCTTAATCGTTGCAGCCTCATAAACACCAGCAGTTACAACACTGCTATAAACCTCAGATACAATTTTTAAGGTTTGAGCATCTTGCCCAGACACCACTTTGCGAATTTTAGTAAAAGTATGCTCTTTATCGCCAGGGTTAATTCTTTCGGGAGAATAACCTACGGTAAAATCATCACCACAGGTTAGACCCGACTCAGCCTCTAAAATTGGCACACAATCTTCTTCAGTCGCGCCAGGGTAAACCGTAGACTCAAAAACAACAATATCTCCTTTTTTAAGAATTTTACCAATTGTTTTTGAAGCGCCAATCATTGGAGAAAGATCCGGTTGATTAGCGTGATTAATCGGTGTTGGCACTGCAACAATATGAAAATCAGCTTTCTTTAAATCTTGCGGATCGCACGAAAATAAAATATCAGCCGATTTAAGCTCATGATCTTCAACTTCTAGGGTATGATCATGGCCTTTTTTAAGTTCATTGATGCGGTTTTGGTTTAAGTCAAAACCGATTACTTGGTGTGATTTGCCAAAAGCTACTGCAACGGGTAAGCCCACATAACCTAAACCTATAACAGAAATATTCCTTTTCACGAAAATCAACTCATATTGTTAGTAGAATTAAGCGAATTATCCATTATAAATTTGATTAGTCAATTTATTCGCTAAGATTTTTTTATATCTAAAACTGTTTAATTAATTCCGAAAGTTCTTTCAGCTTTTCCATCATTAATGTCTTATTTGATCGGGTCTCAAGATTTAATCTAATAACGGGCTCTGTATTGGATGCTCTTAAATTAAATCGCCACTCTTCAAACTCAACTGATACTCCATCTGTTTTATCTATGAATTTAGCATTAGAGGAATAAGTCGTTTTGATATGGGAAATGACTTTATTGGTATCTTTTACCTTAAAGTTGATTTCTCCTGGCGAAGGGAACTCATTAATCATACTATCAACTAAACCAGATAAATTCTGATTTTTAATCGACACTAGTTCGGCTATCAAAAGCCAAGGAATCATACCACTATCGCAATAGCCAAAGTCTCTAAAGTAGTGATGCGCGCTCATTTCTCCACCATATACAGCATCTTCTTTTTTCATTCTTTCTTTGATAAAAGCATGACCTGTTTTTGATTGAATAGCCTCTCCACCTAAAGTTCTTACAATCTTCTGCGTATTCCATACTAATCGAGGATCATGAATAACTTTCTGCTTTGGATCTTTCTCAAGAAAAGCTGCAGCCAATAAACCTACAATGTAATACCCTTCTAAAAAGCGTCCATTTTCATCAAACAAAAAACATCTATCAAAATCACCATCCCAAGCAATACCAAAATCTGCACCATGCTCTATAACAGCTTTAGCCGTTACAGTTTGATTTTCTGTAATTATCGGATTAGGTATACCATTAGGAAAAGTTGGATCAGGGTCATGATGAATTTTTATAAATTCAATAGGAATGTTTAAATGATTAAACTGTTCTTCAATTTCGTCGATTACATGTCCAGCCGCACCATTCCCTGAGTTAACCACCAGCTTTAGTGGTTTAACATTATTTAGATCAATATAAGTAAGTAAATGTTCGACATAAGGCTTAAGAATATTTATCTGTTTATAGTTTCCTTTTTTCTCTGAAACCTCTTTCTCCTTACTACTGAGATAATGTTCAGCTAAAGCTTTGATCTCTAATAATCCTGAATCATTAGAAATTGGCTGAGAAAACTTTTTTACTGGTTTCATACCATTATAATCAATCGGATTATGGGAAGCCGTAACCTCAATACCACCATCTACACCTAAATGTTGAACAGCAAAATAAACCTCTTCGGTGCCTGCCATTCCGATATCTAAGACATCAACCCCTGAGTCCATAATTCCTTTAGCCAAAGCCACTTTTAAGCTTTCACTAGTTTCACGGACATCACCACCTAAAACAACAGACTTAGGTTTTAAGAAATTAGAATATGCTACCCCTATTGCGTAAGCAATATCATTGTTGAGTTCTCTACCAAGTTTGCCTCGAATATCGTATGCTTTAAAGCAAGTTAGCGTTATCATGTACTAGCCTTAACAAAAATTATAATTACTATTTTTTAATAGTAACCACAAAATCAATAAATTTGAACTAAACTCTACTCTTAAGCTTAATAAATCATTGATATATTGAATTGATGAAGTATAATCTCGCACCTAAAATGTAAAAAATTGTCTAATGGAAAAAACAAAAAGGAACTATTATGAGTGAAGCGTCAACGCTCATTGAACACTTTTTTTCTTCGTATGTACTGCTTTCATTAGTTGTATCACTAGCATGTATTCCTCTTCTGCGTCGCTTGGCAGTAAAAATAGACTTAATAGATCATCCTGGCGGTAGAAAACAACATAAAAACTCTGTACCACTAGCAGGTGGAGCCGCAATATTTTCATCAATAACAATCTGCGCACTAGTTTTTGGTTTACCCAAAAGTTATGAAGGTTTTGCAATAGCCGTTTGTGGCCTATTTTTAATTGGTTTTTTAGATGACAAGTATGATATTAGTGCTAGATTAAGGCTTATTATTCAAACAGCTTTAGTCATTTTTGCACTATGGCTAGATAATAATTGGGTTTCTCAGATTGCATTCACTAGTGAAATTTCCCTTCAACTACATCAGTTCCAATATCTATTCTCAGTTATTCTTATATTAGGGATTATAAACGCGGTTAATATGCTAGATGGACTTGATGGATTATCTTCTGGAGTGGTTCTGATAATACTCGGTTTTATGATTGGTTTATCCAGTATTAGCGCTGGTACAGAAGGAATATCTGCAATTTCATTGGTGATATTTGGTGCGGTACTAGGTTTTTGGGCTTTTAATTACCGTTTTTCATGGCGAGAAAGAGCTTCAGTATTTATGGGAGATTCTGGAACGATTGTCTTAGGTTTTGCACTGCCCTACCTAGCCATTAAACTGGTTAATGTCGCACCGCAAAGCTCACCCGAATCTTTAATGCTTTGGCTATTTGCCCTTCCTATTTGGGATATTTGTGCAGTAATAATCAAACGAATGAGAGATGGGAAGTCACCACTTAAAGCGGGTAGAGATCATATTCATCATGTGTTAATGGCTTCTGGACTTACAGTAAGGCACAGCTTGCATTTGATATACCTACTTACTTTAGCATCAATATCTTTTGGCGTTGCACTCAATCACTTTATGTTAACAAAGTTAGAAAGTTATGTTGCATTTATTATTTGTATGGGTTTTTATTTAGCAAGAGTTGGCTCTTTGTATAGAAAACCACAGAGTGAAACTTACAATTATGAAAAGTACGGTGATCGTAGACAAACGAATATTTCAACTATAATTCCAATAGAAAAGAAATCAAAAACGTTAAGTTAGGATCTATAGATCCTAATGACCTATTCCAAAATATTTTATTCCATACTCTTCAGTTAAATTTTTAGAATATATATTTCTACCATCAAAAATAGCTTTTGCTTTTAACTTATTCGATAGTGCTTGAAAATCTGGGCTCCAGAACTCTTTCCATTCAGTGCAAATTGCTAAAACATCTGTTTCCTCGACACATTCAATACTTGATTTGCAGTAAACTATTTGTTCATGCTTGGGAAATATTGTTTTAAAACTATTCATTGCTTTGGGATCATAGATCCTAACTTTACAACCATAAGCTAACAATGATTCTGCTAAGATGATCGCAGGTGAGCCATTAATTGAGTCAGTTTCTGGCTTAAACGCTACTCCCCAAATTGCAATCGTTTTACCACTTAACTGACCATTAAAAAATTGCCATATTTTTCTAAACAATAAATCTTTTTGCCGCTCATTAATTTTATCAACGACTTCTAACAGTCCTAAATCATCGCCACGTTGTTTTAATTTTTTTGCAACCTTTTTTAGATTAGCTTCCAATGTCCTACCACCAAAACCACAGCCAGGGTAAAGATAATCTTTACCAATACGCGGATCTAAACCAATACATTCACGAACCACTTCTATATCGACATTTAATCTTTCAGCAAGAGAGGCCATTTCATTCATAAAACTTAACCTTGTTGCCAACATTGCATGGCCTGCAAAGTTTGAAAATTCTGCTTCGGTACTGCTCACGCGTTTAATACAGTTTTTTACTCTATTAAATGGATAAAAAAGTAATTCGGCTTTTCTGGCTGCTTTATCTGAATCACAACCTAACAAAATTAAATTAGGTCTAGAAAAATCAGAAATTGCTCGCCCTTCTCTTACCAATAAAGGAACACTGCACACTTCAATATTAAGGTTAATTTTTGAAAGTTCTTCCTTAAAATACTGAGTTTCACCAATATCAGAAGGCTTCAAAAGGATCGCAGTTGAAGTATCACCTACTATCCTTTTAAGTACTTCCGAATAGTGTTTTTCAATTTCTAAGAAATTAATCTCATTAATGATAATGATATCAATTGATAAATCTAATTTTTTATTTTCATTGTCAAACTCATCAATTAACTTCAGTCGCTCTGTGCTAATTTGTTCATTGTAAAGAGGCAATAGGCCAGGTTCCAATTGATAATTCTCTATGGATGATTGAGTTAATAGATAAACCTGATTCCCTACAGATGCAAATAGTGCACTAGACACAAAAATATTTAATCCTTCACCAATCACTAAAATATTCATTTAAACTTTCTACTCTTCTACCATCATATTTTTTACTTTTACTCTTTTACTCTTTTACTCTTTTACTAGTTTAATTAAGCTCTCAGTCGATGCATCAAAATCCTTAACTCTTTCACTACCTTGCAATGCTGCTAGTGTTCCTTTAGACATTACTTTTCCTAACTCAACCCCCCATTGATCAAAAGGATTAATATCCCAAATAGAAGCCATAACAAAAACTTTATGCTCATATAAAGCAATTAATTGACCAAGTGAATACGGAGTAAGCTCTTTGAGAAGTATGGTAGTTGAGGGCTGATCACCGGGGTAAAAACGGTGTGAAGATAAGTGATCTTTAGATCTAAGATTCGTGGTTCGAGGATCGAGGTTCGAGGTTTGAGATTCGAGGTTCGAAGCTAGAGAGCTAGATTGATTTAAAGACTCTCTAACATCAAAAGAGCCCACCATTAACGCTCTAGATTGCGCAAAACAATTAGCAAGCGTTAATAAATGTTGTTCTTTCAAAGACTCTGAGTGAGATGATTGATTCTTTTCAAACCTTTTAATTGGTGCAATAAAATCACAATTAACTTTCTGTGTGCCTTGGTGTAAAAGTTGATAAAAAGCATGTTGCGCATTTGGACCAACTTCTCCCCATAATACAGGGCAGGTATCATAATCTGTTGTTTCACCATTTAATGTCGTTGATTTTCCATTGCTTTCCATTTCAAGTTGGGTAAGATAATCTGGAAAAAACTTCAGTCTTGCATCATAAGGTAATATTGCTTGGGCATTAATCTTCCTAAAATTAGTGTTCCAAACACCAATTAAGCCAAGTAAAACAGGAAGATTATTTTCAAAGCTTTCATTGGCAAAATGTCTATCTATTTCTCTAGCGCCATCAAGTAGCTCTCTAAAACTATCCATTCCAAGTTTAATTGCTATGCTTAAACCCACGCTAGACCATAATGAAAATCGGCCACCAACCCAATCCCACAAAGATAATTGATTTCTCTTAACGATACCCCACTCATCCATTTTCTTACTATTCGATGAAATACCAATAAAATGCTGACTCAAAATTAAAGACACATTACTACAGTCGGTCATAAGCCATGCTTTAGCGGTTAAAGCATTTGATAATGTATCTATTGTCGTAAATGATTTTGAGACTAAAATAAAAATGGTGGTTTCAGGGTTTAATGATTCAAATAATGTTGAAACTTGCGAGCCATCCATTGTGGATGCAAAATGCACATTTACATTAGCTTTATTTTTAGTTAACTTAAATTCATCTAGCGAATCACAAACTAATAAAGGCCCTAAATCAGATCCACCAACACCAAGATTAACAATATCAGTAATCGGTTTTCCACTATAGCCACGCCATTGTCCCGAATGAATTCTTGAAACAATTTGTGAAACTTTAGTTAACTCTGTCTGAACTAGCTTATTAATGTCAACATCATCAACTGTCAAGCTATCATCTTTAGTTAACCTAAGCGCCGTATGCAAAGCCGCTCTATCTTCAGTAGTATTAACTTTTTTTCCATTCAATAAATGATTAATTTTAGATCTTAAGTTCGCTTTATCTGCTAATTTTAAAAGAAGTGATAATGATTTTTTATCGACTTTTTGTTTGGAAAAATCGATGGTTAATTGATCAAATTTTTTCTGTAAATAATCAACTCTGTTTGAGTCTTCTACAAATAGATCACTAGTTCTTTTTTGATCTAATTGCTCAAAATATAATTCTAAGAACTTCCATTCTTTAGTTTTTGAAATTAACATATTATTAGTACGTGAGTATTTGAGTAAATAGTAAGATAGTAAGCAGAATTCTAGTAGTTTAGTATTTAAGGTTTACTTGCATCTTTCCCACCATTTTAAGCAATTCTTCACCTTCAGCTATCCAATCTTGACCAACAGATTGATCAATATGGTTAATAGCAATACCAGTTTCTGTCTAAGTGATAAACTCTGCAATGGGATCTTTTGAAATTTGAAGGAATCTTAATTTTTTCCTTGGTATAGTCTTTTTAAAAGCCTTCAGCAATATTAGAAGGAACAGAAAGAATAGAACGTGTTATTTGATCTTTAAATCCAAAATCTTTTAATCCAGTAAGCTCTTTATAAACATTAATGGTAAGTTCTTTACTTCTACACCAAATATCCAATTTTCTAAAATTCATAATACTTCCTTGTTAAAATTTTTATTCTATTCACTTACTATTCTACTAGTTTAAACGTTTACTAATTTAATTGTCATCTGCACTCGCCTACTAACAAACTTATCTACTCGTCTACTAGCTTACTCACCTACTAACTCACCAATAAATTCTGAAAAACTTGCTCCAACTTCATCATGCCTCATTCCATATTCAACCACCGCTTTTAAATAACCTAGTTTTGAGCCACAGTCATGTGATTTTCCTGTTATATGAAAAGCTTCAACAGTTTCTTGCTTCATTAGCTCATCAATAGCATCTGTAAGTTGAATTTCATTACCTGCACCAGGTTTTGTTTCTTCTAAAAGCAGCCAAATACTTGCGGATAATACATATCGCCCAACAACAGCTAAATTTGATGGAGCTGCATCAACGGAGGGCTTTTCTACAACTCTACTCATCAGTGAAGACCGACCTTCGCTAAGCTCGATACCACCACAATCAACAACACCATAACTTGATACTTTATCTTCAGGCACAGGCTCCACCATAATTTGAGAGGCGCCAGTTTTCTTAAATCTGTTTAACATTGCCGATAAATTATCAGTTTTCAAATTACAACTTGCTTCATCAATCAATACATCAGGTAGTAAAACAACAAAAGGCTCATTACCCACAATTGGCTTTGCTACTGCTACAGCGTGACCTAGCCCTTTTGCTTCACCTTGGCGAATCGATGTAATGGAAACATCACTAGGACAAATTGTTTGTACTTCTTTTAATAAGTCATTTTTAGAGCGAGATTCAAGCATCGTCTCTAATTCAAAAGATTTATCAAAATGGTTTTCAATTGCAGTTTTTGAAGAGTGATTAACTAAAATAATTTCTTTTATACCAGCCTCAATACATTCATTGACAATATATTGAATTAGAGGCTTATCTATAATAGGAAGCATTTCCTTTGGTATTGATTTAGTTGCTGGAAGCATTCTTGTGCCTAGTCCAGCAACAGGTATTACAGCTTTCATTGCATATCCTCTTTGGTAGTACAAATAATTAATCTGAGCCAAATAAATCTCTAGTTTAAACTTTTTAAGTCACATTGCTGAACTAAGTATTTCCCAATAGAAAAATGAGCTTGAAGTAAATAAACCGAACTAGGCTCATTTTTATACTGCTAAAAGATCAAGTTGAATAGTTTTTCCCTTCTTTTCGTAGCATTTCAGCGGCAAGGCTATCACTCATCTTCATTGATTTTTGAGCTTCTCATCATCAGCAGTATCTTTATCAAATCGTTTTATTTTCTGTACTAGCGTTTCTTTGGGTTGTGTCATAAGCGGATGCATGAGTAGTTGGGGCTTACCCAAGACTTTAATTGATTCCAATTAAAAGCCCAGCTCTAAACTCATCGTCAAGGGCAATTATATTTTCAGATCTTAATATTAAGACCGTTCTCTTTTACTTAACCTAGTTTTTATTGCTGCTAACCACACATCTTTCAGAAAAATAGGAGTAGAAACAAAATTTCTTTTCCATAAACGTTTAGGTTCACCTAAAAATCTAATCAACCACTCCAAATGTAACTTTACCCAAAATTCCGATGGGCGTTTTACAGCTCCAGCATAAAAGTCAAATACTGCACCAATGCCAGAGAAGTACTTAGGAGTACAGCGCTCTTTTAATAAAAAAATAAGCTTTTCTTGCTTAGGGGCGGTTAAACCGACAAAAACAACATCGGGTACAAAATCGTTTATAGATTTAGCAAAACTTTCAATATCAGGCTCATCAAATGTTGGCTTGAAAGGTGGTGACAAAGTGCCTATTTCAACATTTGGAAAATCCTTTTGGGCTCTTAGCTTTATCTTTGATAAAACGGTTTCAGCAGAGCCCAAAAAAAACACCTTGCCACTTCTGTTATTCAACTGGCTCATTGTTTCTTCAAATAAGTCAAATCCTGCAATTTTTTCTATTTTTTTATTACAAATAGACTTTGCAGCCATTACTATCCCACTGCCATCAGGTATTAGAAAATCACTTTCGCTTAGTGCTTTATGAAATTCCGGATCCGATTTTTGCTCGACATATGAATGCGGGTTTATCGTATTTAAAACAAGGGGTTTAGTTGTATTCAATGATGTTTCAACCAATACTCCAACTTTATTACAATAGACGTCAAAACCCAAGATATTTAAATCACTGTTCATGAATCTACCCGGCCGTACAAATCTTCAAAACGGACAATGTCGTCTTCACCTAAGTAAGAGCCTGATTGCACTTCAATAAGCTCTAAAGGCACCTTGCCAGGGTTTGCAAGTGCATGAACAACGCCAACAGGAATATAAGTCGATTCATTTTCGGTAAGTAGTATTGTTTCATCACCATTGGTCACTTTCGCTGTGCCTGAAACTACAATCCAATGTTCTGCGCGATGATGATGCATCTGGACACTCAGTTTAGCACCAGGTTTAACCGTAATCCGCTTCACCTGGTAGCGACTACCATTATCGATAGAATCATACTTCCCCCAAGGGCGATAGACTTCACGGTGCAGTTTAAACTCAGAGCGGCCATCGGCCTTAAGCTGCTCAACGACTTTTTTAACGTCCTGTACCTTATCTTTATGCGCAACCATGACAGCGTCTTTGGTATCAACAATAACAATATCTTCAAGACCTACTGTAGCAATTAAGCGCTCACCGCCATGAGCAAGACAGTTTTTGGTGTCATGAAGAATAACGTCACCGCGGGTGGCATTGCCGTTATCATCTTTTTGATCTACTTCCCAAAGCGCAGACCATGAACCAATATCATTCCAACCAGCATCTAACGGAACCACTACAGCTTCTGTTGTTTTTTCCATCACTGCATAGTCAATAGAATCTTCAGGACATTTTAAAAAAGCTTCTTGATCAACTCTAACAAAGCCCATATCAGTCGTTCTACTTTTCAGAGCCTCTTCACATGCATCAAATATATCAGGGCGATGTGCTTTTAGTTCTTCAAGGTAGCGAGATGCTTTAAATAAAAACATACCACTGTTCCAATAAAAATCGCCACTTTCTAAATAGCTTTCAGCGGCTTGCAAATTAGGCTTTTCAATAAATTGTTCAACCTTAAAACCAGTACCTTCAACTGCACCTCGTTTTATATACCCATAACCGGTATGTGCAGAGTTAGGTACAATGCCAAACGTAACTAGCTTACCCTCTTCAGCCAGTGGAATAGCTCTATTAACTGTATTAATAAATTCTTGTTCATTATCAATGACATGATCTGCCGCAAGAACCAGAAACAAAGGGTCTTCAGCATCACTCTCTATTGCAACATTAGCTGCTAACGCGATGGCAGGAGCAGTATTTCGTCCTTCAGGCTCGAGGATTATTGTTCCTAGTTGGCCAATATTATTTAACTGTTCCGCGACAATAAAGCGATGAGCTTCATTAGAAATAGTAATTGGCTGGCTTGAATCTAGCCCATTCAAGCGTAATAGCGTTTCTTGCAGCATTGTATTGTTATTGACAAGGGGAAAAAACTGCTTCGGATAAAGTGAACGTGATAGAGGCCATAAACGCGTACCTGAGCCCCCAGCCATGATTACAGGGATAATCATTATAAAATCCTTTAAAAAAATTTATTTTTCAACAAGTGGAAAGTCTGCCATTTTATCTTGTTGAAAATACCATTTAGTATGCTTATGAACATCATTATTATGTACTAGCTCTTCTTCACTAAACCAACAATATTCGTTATGTTGATCTGCAGGTAGTTGAGCAATTAAATTGTCTAATTTCATTTCATAAGACAGCACCACATAATGTGTACTAAATAAATTATCAGAAAAATTGTCATCATAAAAATGTTGATATACTCCCAAAAACCTTGCTTTAACGTTATTTGCATCGACACCAAGCTCTAGCCTTAATAATCTAGTGAAAGCACAATCAACAGACTCATCTTTTAAAATACGGCCACCAGGTACAAACCAATAACCTTTAGCTGGCCGGTTATTTCTTTTACCCAGTAAAACTTTACCTTCAGAATTTCGAATTATGAGATCGATAGAGATAAGTGGTGTTAAGCTAACAACCTGCTTAAAGTCATCTATAGAAAGCACATTAGCCTCGATAGTTATCTTGGTTTTCTAGAAACCATTTATATGCCAGAGTCAAACCTTCTTCTAGAGATACACTATAGTTCCAACCAAGAGAAGCTAGACGACTTACATCCATCAGCTTACGAGGCGTACCGTCAGGCTTTGTAACATCGAATGAAATATTACCTTGGTAACCAACGACCCTTGCAACGGTTTCCACTAACTCACGTATAGTACAATCAACACCTGTTCCTACATTTATGTGGCTGAGCATTGGCTCAGTATTTGCTGCATAAACAGATTTATCAAGTTCTATTACATGAATACTAGCAGCTGCCATATCATCAACGTATAAGAACTCCCTCATTGGTTTCCCTGTTCCCCAAGCAACGACTTCTTCTTGGTTATTAAGTTTTGCTTCATGAAAACGACGAATGAGCCCAGGAATAACGTGGCTATTTTCTGGGTGGAAATTATCATTAGGCCCATATAAATTGGTTGGCATGACAGAGCGGTAATCTCTACCATATTGACGATTATAGCTTTCACAAAGCTTAATCCCTGCAATTTTCGCTATAGCATATGGCTCGTTAGTTGCCTCAAGTATTCCTGTTAACAAAGCACTCTCTTTCATTGGCTGCTCAGCCATTTTAGGGTAAATACATGAAGACCCTAAGAACAGTAATCTTTGTACGCCAGCGATATGAGCAGAATGTATAATATTACATTCCATCATCAAATTTTCATAAATAAAATCAGCTGGGTAAGTATTATTTGCAATAATGCCACCAACTTTTGCAGCTGCTAAATATACTTCATCTATATGGTTGTTTTTAAAAAACTCAGTAACAGCAACTTGTGACGTTAAATCTAACTCACTACGAGAACGTGTTAATAACTTAACATCGCCTCTTTTTTCTAACTGACGAACGATAGCAGAACCAACCATGCCTTTATGGCCAGCTACAAATACTTTTTTAGTCATTATGTAATCACTCAAAAAGGCAGGTACTTTTAAAGCACATGCCCATATTCACAATTGAGAAGGAAGGGTTAAGATATTTTAATATTAGGCGCATTTTCTTTAGAGACAGATACATCAAAGCCATGAGATTTTAAAATAGCATGCTGCTTAGCTTTCTCTAAATCTGCTAAGACCATTTCTGAACACATTTCTTCAACGGTGATTTCAGGAACCCAACCAAGCTTATTTTTAGCGTTAGTTGGATCACCTAATAATGTCTCAACTTCAGCAGGACGGAAATAACGAGGGTCAACTCGCACGATCACATCACTAACTTTTACGCCTGGTGCGTTATCGCCTTCAACTGCAAGGACGGTTGCGATCTCATCAACACCTTCACCAGAAAATTCTAACTCAATACCTGCTTCATTTGCCGACATACGAACAAATTCACGAACCGAAATTTGCTTACCTGTGGCAATAACAAAATCTTCTGGATTATCTTGTTGTAACATCATCCATTGCATACGAACGTAATCTTTTGCATGCCCCCAATCTCGAAGTGCATCCATGTTACCTAAATACAAACAGGCTTCTAAGCCTTGAGCAATATTTGCTATTGCACGTGTTATTTTACGTGTAACAAAAGTTTCACCACGGCGCGGTGACTCATGGTTAAATAAAATACCGTTACAGGCATACATACCATAAGATTCACGATAATTTACTGTGATCCAGTATGCGTACATTTTTGCAACTGCATAAGGGGAACGAGGGTAAAATGGTGTTGTTTCTTTTTGTGGGGTTTCTTGCACTAAGCCATAAAGTTCAGAAGTTGAAGCCTGATAAAAGCGAGTCTTCTTTTCTAACCCTAAAAAGCGAATAGCTTCAAGCAAGCGCAAGGTACCAATTGCATCAACATCAGCAGTATATTCAGGCGACTCAAAAGACACTGCCACATGAGACTGCGCACCTAAGTTATATACCTCATCAGGCTCAACCTCTTTCAAAATACGTGTTAAATTTGACGTATCAGTTAAGTCACCATAGTGAAGGTGAAATTTAGGATTTTGCTCATGTGGATCTTGGTAAATGTGGTCAACACGTTCTGTGTTAAATGAAGAGGCACGGCGTTTAATACCGTGAACTTCATACCCTTTTTCTAATAGAAATTCAGCTAGGTATGAACCATCTTGGCCAGTTACACCTGTTATTAATGCTTTTTTCATCATTGTTGTCCAAAAATATAAAAATAAGTAAAAATTAAATTTAGCTTCTTTGCGGAGAGAGTATTAATTTCATAAACTTCTCTTCAAATACTTTTTCCGACCAATTTAACTCAAACTCCCTAATGGCAGTTTTAGCGTTCTGGTATCCCCAACAGTTGCAGACTTCTATGACCTGTTTAGAGAACTCACATATAAAGTCTTCTCTTTCTTGCTTTACAACTTTTCCTTTATTATTCCCAATTATATGAGCAACGGCACCGGTATCAGTGGAAACAACGGGAAGTCCACAAGAGAATGCTTCAGGTAAAGTCAAAGGATATTGTTCTCTATAAGAAGGTAGAATAATCAAATCTGATTCTAAAAAGGTTTTCTCTTTTTCTTCCCCATAAATCTCACCCAGATAATAAACTGCATTACTCAAGTTATTTTTTAGTATATAACTATCAAAATAATCCTTATCCGTAGAACTACCAAACGCACCTGCGAAATTTAGCTTGAAATTAAAATTAGCTCTGCTTAATTCTTTAGCAATATCCAATGCCCTTTGGTACCCTTTCGAAGGAATCATGTGACCAATAAATAAAAGAGAATGCTCATTTTTGTCTTGACAAGATGTACGCTCCCATCGACTTAAAGCAGCTTCTTTTAAAGTTACACTTTTCACATAATACGGTATTGCCTCGACAGAGCTCTGTTCAAATGTATTGGAAGGATATGCATTTATTAATGACTTGTCTGCAAAAATTACAATATTACCTTTAAACAAAATTTTTAATAAAAACCTTTTTATAAATGATAGATGTTTATCAGGTTGCATATGTATATGCATAATACATTGCATTTTATTATTAAATCTGAATAGATTTATTAGTTTAACCGTAAAGTAAAACAATGAGTCCCTAGTAAGCCCTCTACCTGTTACTGCAGGGGAAAAATAAAATTTATTATATTTTGTAAATAAAAACTCTTTAATCAACGTAAAATATATTGTCAACAGCATCCTAAGTTTTGAGCTATTGACACCACCTATCTCGCCAACAGTGCTAGAGGTGGATAAATTTATTATCGAAACGTCAATATTATTCCTTTTCAGTATATTAAATATACTTTGGCCAACAATAGCAGCACCATGCATTGGCGGTGGAATATGTGCCAACATTAATACTTTCATAAATGTAAACTCAATTAATACTATTCTTTCAATGTTGTTTTTATAAATAGTGTAGAACTTATTAGGTATCTGAAAAAAACTAACCTAATTTTGCTAGTAATTCTTTAATAGTATTTATTACATAATGCACATCTTCATTTGTCATGGAAGGATGATTTGGTAATGTAAAACATTTCTCGAATAGAGCAGAGGATACTGGAAAATCGTTTTTGTCCAAATTATATTGCTCTTTCCAATATGGATGTAAATGTAAAGGCATATAATGCACAGAAGTACCTATTCCTTTCAAAGCCAACTCTGCAATAAAATCGTCTCTAGAGACAATTTGTTCTTCTATACAAACCACATATAGATGCCAAGAATGCATATCATCAGCACTATTTTGAGTTGGTAATTTCAGCCTTAAATCAGCCAGTCCAGAGTTATAGATTTTCGCTATTTCTTTTCTTCGCTGATATAGTTTGTAAGCCTTTTTTAATTGATGAATCCCTATTGATGATGCCACATCAGTCAGGTTATATTTAAAACCAGGAGCCACGACCTCATAGTACCAATTAGGCTTAGACGACGTAAATCTGTCAAATACATCACGATTGATCCCATGCAAACGCATAGTTTTCATTCTATCAGCTAAAGCCGAGTCATTGGTTACAACCATTCCACCTTCACCAGTTGTGATCGTTTTATTCGCGTAAAAACTAAATACGCAAAGTTCTGAATTTGATCCAATTAACTGACCATTAAATTCACTTGGTAGAGCATGAGCAGCATCCTCAACTATTTTAACACCATATTCAGAACCAAGTCGTTTTAGTTCATCCATATTACAAGCCTGGCCTGCGAAATGTACTGGCATGATTGCTCTTACGTTTGAACAAGTCTTTAATTTTTCTTCAACTGCTTTAACAGAAATATTAAAGTCATTTTCATTAACATCGACAAAAATTGGATCTGCACCTAAGTATCTAATAACCTCTGCAGTAGCGGTAAAAGTATGTGTCGTTGTTATTACTGAATCACCTGGTCCTATACCTATTGCTTCAAGAGACAAGTGCAAGCCTGCTGTTGCTGAATTAACAGCTATAGCATACTTACAACCTAAAAATTTTTTAAAATCTTCTTCAAACTGTTTAGTCTTTTTACCTGTTGTTAGCCAACCACTTTTTAAAGTACTAACAACTTCGTCAATCTCATCTTGACCTATTACCGGAGCAGCAAATGGTATTGACTTTTTATTCATACCCGTTCCCATCATTTTTACCTATATTTCTATTTAACTTAAAACCTTTAACGCTTTTTTCTAAAATTGCTAAGGCACGTGACTCATCTAAATCTTTAATAGCTTGTTGCAAGTCACCTAGCATATCAAGGAACTCAACTTTCGAACAATGAGGTTCATTTGCTTTCAAAATCCTTTCATGTTCGGTTAGTGTCGCAGTTGAATCAATCAGTAATTCCTCGTACAGCTTTTCACCTGGACGTAAACCTGTAACTTCAATAGCAATCCCTGTTTCATTAATAGTTTTTCTTATTTTATTGCCTGATTGTTCGATCATTTTGGAGGCTAAATCATAAATTTTAACACTGTCTCCCATATCTAAGAGAAACACTTCTCCACCTTTTGACAACGCTCCAGCTTGTATTACTAATGAAGCTGATTCTGGTATAGTCATAAAATACCTAGTTACTTCCTTATGAGTCAAAGTTATAGGGCCGCCTTTACGAATTTGTTCCTGAAACAGTGGGACTACAGAACCTGAAGAGCCTAATACATTTCCAAATCTTACCATTGTATAAATAGTTTCTTTTGACATATTAAAAGCAAAAAATTGAATTACAATTTCTGCAAATCTTTTGCTTGCCCCCATAACATTGGTTGGCCGAACAGCCTTATCCGTTGATATCAAAACAAATTTACTGACTTTAAATATATTTGATAACTTAGCTATATTATATGTGCCGAAAATATTATTTTTTAAACCGCTTATAATATTATCTTCAACAATTGGTACATGCTTATACGCAGCTGCATGATATACAGTATCTATTTTATACTCTTTGAATATATCGCTTAAAAAACTCTCATCTAAAACACTTCCTAGTTTAATAACTAAATTTCTTTTAGGTACTGCACTATCTATAGCAGTTATGTCACTTTGCAATTCTTTCAAAATTTGATAAAGAGCATGCTCACTACTCTCGACCATTATTAATGATCGTGCTTTACCTTTACTAACTTGCCTACAAATTTCACTTCCTATAGAACCGCCTGCACCAGTAACGAGTACAGTTTTATCTTTAATATCCCGTCTTAATAATTCAGGTTTAGGAGGCACTTCCTGCCTCCCCAACAATTCATTAATGTCAGCCGAGTATAAATCTGTAATATTTACGTTAGGTTGTGTTGCAAACACTTTAGGTAATATAAGAATTTCAACATTGTTTAATGATTTCAAATTACTTATTTTTTCTTCTATTATTTTAGAGTCAGCCGAAGGCATAGTTACAAAGACAGTTTGAACATTTAGTTTACTAACTAAATGGTTGACATCTTTATAATTAAATATTTGGACACCCGATATTCTCTGCCCTACTTTCTCTTTGTTATCATCGATGTAACCAACTAACCTTTTATCTTTACTAAGCGCTATTGCTCGACCTATCTGAACCCCTGCTTCTCCAGCTCCGTATATTAAAACGTTTTTGCGCTTTTTATCCTTATACAACTTGCTATACTGCACAAATACGATCAAATTAGAGACAAACTGTACTGAAAAGTAAGTCAATAAAAATGAAAAAGCTTGCAATTTGGAAAGTAGCTCATTGCTTGTATACCAGAAGCCTAATAGACATAAACTTATAAATGAGCACCTTAATAATATATTAACAAAGTAATTATGATCTCGATAAAGAAGGGCAGACTTATAGTCGAGCAAAATTAACGATATCCCTACAGCAATACATAGCATGAATGTTGCTTCTTGTGATAACCTTATTCTGGCCAAATCCAGTAGCCAAAAAGTAAGAAAGAGCCAAAAAACTTCTAGCAGAATATAAATTACTCTTTTGTATGGTCTTAAAAAATCTAATATTTTAAATGTATTATTTTTCATGCGATGAGATGTTAATTATTGCCTAAGTGAAAATTGAATTGCGCGATGAAGACCATCACTGGCTGATTGATAATTGTAATCAGTGATTAGGTTGGTCGCATTCTTAGTCAAACTTGTATACTTATCAATATGATTCATATACTCTAGGATTTTCGTACTCCATAACTCTTCAGATAATGTAAGAACAAGTCCGGTTTCTTCATGTTTAACTATCTCTCCCGCCACTCCAGCATTTTCACATGTCACAACTAAGCACCCTGCTGCAATAGCCTCATTAGCTACAACCCCCCAAGGATCATTTTTTGTCGGAAAAAGCAAGAATTTGGAGTCTGAATATATGTTGGGGAGTTCCTCTTGTTGGACAAACCCCAAAAAATCAACATCTATATCACCATCAAGAGAAGCTAGTAACTCTTTTTCGAGTGGACCGCTGCCAATAATTGCAACTTTCAACCCATTAGTATTTCTATGAAGCTTGTTTGAAACTGAACTAAAAAAAAATGGTAATTTACGTTTTACAAATTGACCTGAAAATAGAATGTCATATTTTTTAGCAGAAAAGGCTTTTTTAATTTTTAAAAATCTCTCATTATCAACACACAAACAACTCTTAAAGATTTTCTCATAAGATATACCATAACTCTCATATAAGCGAATGCTTTTGTTGCTTGCACCAACAAATGCACCTGAGCGATAAAATATGAACCTTCGAACAAAACGATGAATGGCTGATAAATGTTGCTCCGAGTCCCTAGTTCCATCAGTAAAGCAAATATGTATTTTATTTTTTGCTTGTGCCCAAATAAAGGATAAAATCATTGGCACTGCAAACCCAGCTGTAATGACAACATCTGGCTGTAATTCGTTTAACTTTCTCCAAATTGAAGTATTTAAATGATAATTAACCTCTCCAAATGCAAATGTTTTGCTATTCAAAAAGTGCTTCTTGTAATTACCATATTTAAACTCCCATTTACGATTACTTTCCAATTTTGAGCAATAAATTACATCTAACTCTCCACCGTATTTTTCTGATAGCTTTTCATAAACTTTCTCTCTATATGGAGCAGGGATATTGGTTACAATTACTACTTTAACTCTCTTCATCTTAACCACTTTTAATCCTTGTTAGATTTAAATACTTCACAATATGTAGAATCGTGGTTATTTACATAACGTTCTACACTAAAATATTTGCGAGCCCTCAAATAACACTTTATTGCTAACTTTCTTCTCAAGTTATTGTCTGATTTTAATGAGCTTATACTTTCGGCCCACTTTTCAGGCTTGTACGGAGCAACTAACATCTGTTGATCGTGCCCAACCACTTCAGGTAACGCACCTGCCTTCGACACTAAGACTGGCACTCCACATCTCATAGCTTCAATTACAGCTATACCAAACCCCTCAAAATCAGATGGGTGCAAATACAAATCCGCTTGATTTAATATTGCACCAATATCCTTTTGATACCCCATTAAGTTCACACAGTTGTTTAAAGCGTATTTATCAATTAACTCTTCTAACTCCTCTCTTAAAGGACCATCTCCGACTATGAACAGCTTTATACTCCCTAGTCTCCCACTATGTTTTAAAATGTGCATAGCCTCAATAATAACCTTTACGTTTTTGAATTTATTCAGCCCACTAACGGTAATTAGTTTAAAATCATCGCGTTCGCCAATTTCAATTGAGCGGAGGTTTTGTTTTCTATAAGTTCCATTAAAGATAATCTTGCTAGGAAGAATGCGTAATAATGGATAATTTAACTGCTGTGAAGCCTTAACAAACTCTGAAATATAAATTATTTTCGAATACAGCAAATGAGAAAGGCTAACAAGAACTTTGCCTAACCCCCTCTGGTCGGCATTTGCTCCAACAAAAGCCGAAATCAATTTAACTTTTGGGTACCTAAGCTTTACTAGCCCACCCAAAATTTGACCTAACTCAAAATAACTATGTACTACATTTATATTATTTTGTTTGACACATCTAAAAAGCTCACTGATCAACTTAAGTTTTGACGGGTTAGAGATTTGGGAGAAAATCTCAATGATTTTTACATTTTGACGTTCAAAATCTTTTTTAAACATCATAAACTTTTCCTTTCCCTCCCATGTAGACCAGCAAAATATTATATGTTGGTACTCCGAGTTAGTAGCTAGATCTAGCACCTTCTTAGGAGTACCACCATACAGGTTCAAACTAGGAAGTAAATGCAATATTTTCAACATGTTACCTTAAGAAATATTTAAATTGAGTTTTAGATAAATGAATAAAATAAAACGCTAGGCTAAGAACAACTATACCGTGGAGGTACGTCATTACAGACCACGAAACTGAAATCAATAGGAAAGATAAAATTAACAAAGACAACATCTTAACGCTAAATTTATCGCTACTCCTATAAAAAGTAAAAAACCAATATAAATAAGCAAGAAGAAAAATGCCCAATCCCACATAACCAAACCTTACTAATAAATCTATATATCCGGCATCTACCACACCTAATTTCTCGCTAAATCTTGATGGGGCTTGTGACTCAATGTATGAACCTAAGGGTGTATTTTTGTCTATAAATCCATATCCAAACTCAGGCTCTTGTAGCCAGAGAGAAATCCTTAAAGCGCTTATTTCAAGCCTAGAGCCTATTACTCCCTCACCTTTCACTACTTGCTCTGCTGGTTGAACTACATTGTCCTGGACAATATTTATATTCCCAGTCAAAAATACTAATGCTAATATTGCTCCGAAAAAAGAGCTAAAAATCAACTTTGTTTTAATATTAGAAAGCAACAAGTAATAGACAACTACCATACCTAAAGTGGTTAGGAAAACCGCTTTATGAGGTTGGATCATTAAAAAAATTAGATTAAACAGCAAAAAGGCTAAATGTGAGTAACTCCCTCTGTAATGGAATTTTATCAATGAAAGTATAAAAGCTAAACCGACTAGACTTGAATAGCGTACATGAATCCCTTCTGCTCTATCACCATATACAACAGGCTCGTACCCAGGAGGAGACACACCAAAAGCAACATAAAATAAGATAAATAATGAAATTATTATCGAATAAAAATATATAACCTTTTCTAGATATGAATAATTTATTTTTTTATTATTCTGAAATAAATAACCAGCCAAAAGTATGCATAAAAAATCTTTGCCGTCGGCTAAAGCTGGAAAAAGTCCTGACTGACCTTTTATAAAAGGGTAAAATATGCCTATTAAAAAAAATAACAAATAAAATATTATAAGGCCATTTACATTAAAGAACTTACGTTGAAAAAAACCCCAAATTAAAGAAATAAAAATAAAACAATTAAATAGAAATATTAAATTTTCAAAGGAAAAAGGCTTTAAAGCATCAGCAGTTGCTAGTCCTAAATAACCAGTCCACACAAAAAGGTATACCGATATAAATATTCTAGGTTTTTTTAAAACTGAAAATAATCCAAGCAGCAACATTAATAGAGAAAATGTTAACATTTCTTTTTATTCGATAACTCTATAAGTCCCTTCAAATGGGAGTACTTCAACTCTCTTCTTAGACTTTTGGTTTTGACCATAAACTAAAGAATTTTTTTTTACATCATGGGTTACAACTGAATTTGCTCCGACCAAGACATCATCACCTAAAACTACAGGCCCGCCAATGACAGAGCCTGGGCCAATCCATACTCTATCTCCGAGAATTGGAACTCGTTGAACCATTGAGCCGACCTCTCTAACTTTTTTTTGATTCCCGCCTATGGTGGCATATTGCGCAACACTATTAAATTCTCCGAAGACAACCCCACTACTTATAATAATGCATTGTGGGTGTGGAAGAAAAAAGCATTTGCCAATCTTTACGTTTTCTCCAATTTCGATTTTGTAAAAAAATTTAAGAAAAAAACTAGCTATTGTTTTCGTAATTCCCCTAGTCGATACTCTTAACCTTACCAAAGTAGCTACCCTTGCATGCTTGTAAACTAGATATTTAAGTAAATCAAAGTAATTGATTTGCTTTTCTTTAGATAATGAGCCCGCCATATGTAAATCACTAGATATCAATTTAAGAATAGTCACAACAATGCTTTCCTTTGTTAATAGCTTTTTTGAAATCGAACATGGAAATATACAACATATATAAGAGAAACAATAAAAAACGGGACTGAATAAGAAAAAGAAAACTTAATTAATGGAGTAAGATCAGATAGTAAGTAAAGTAAAACAAGATTAAAAAATATGAGTCCTGACTTTATTAATGCCGAGACATGAACTTTACCATATCCCCATAATGCCCTTACATATGGCTCTGAGCAGGCAGTAAATCCGACACAAAACAATATAACGCTAGTAATTATATATAAATCTTTGTAATGAGAAGGCATCATTATTTCACAAATAAACTCTCCCACCAAAAAAAATATAAAGTTCCCTAGACAAAATAATATAAATATTCTTTTTGAGAATCTATTCGCATCACTTACGACATTTTGTATGTTCTTATTTGTATTAGAGCTAAATAGGCTAAACAGGGGAGCACAGAATGACATTAATACAGATGTTGCTGCAAATGCAATTTTTGTCGCTAAATCAAAAATAGCGTGTGCCACTCCATCAGGGGATTTTGAAATAATAAAGTACCTACATATTGGAAGCAATAGAATATTAATAATCCCTATAGTTAAAAAGCCTAGCGAATGCCGAAGAACTTTAGTAATTAGATTTTTTGACGGCATTACAAATGAAAAGTTCAACCTGTAAACTGTAAATATCAAATGTAATGTGAGAACGAAAAAATTTGCAACTCCAAAAAAACCAATAAGAAAAAACAAATCTTTAGTCCAAAAAGAAGCTATATAGACTGGCACATAAATTAAAAAAGTAAGAAGCAAAGAGAGGTTGTTTGCTAAACTTAATTTAAAGGAAGCTTCCATTAAAGCCTTTACAAACCCCATAATTATTGTTGCAGTTAAACATGCACTTCCGACCAGCAAAATATATCTCCCTAGCTCTTGAGATATCTCTTGGTTACCTGAAAATAAATCAACATTAGAAAATAGTAAAAGTATAGCAATCATTAAGATGACAAAGACTATAGATATATTTATCAAAAAGGCAGCTGAAAAATATAAATTCCTTTTAACCCCTATAGCCTTGCCCGACAAAAAATAAACTACTGCTTTTGACAAACCAAAATCACCAAGTCCAGCTAGACCAGTAAAAGCAGAGACTATTGCCCATATCCCATAATTATTAGCCCCTATATTACTAATTATCAGAGGTATAAATATAAATGCAATCAACGCACTAGCAATTGTATTGTTTAGTGCAGATAAAATACTATCAAATATATATCTTTTTTTGTCCAACTTAGCGCTCAACTCTTTATACCTAATCTAAGCTTTTTATACAGTCGCTTTAGGTTTTCCTTAGCATCGAACTTTTTCTTTTTTGCATCAAAAATAAGGTAGCCGTTTACTTGGGATATAGAATGAATACCGTGATTAAAGTCCCAGCTTTTATCAGCTTCAAGATAACCACAGTTTTTCTCTTGGAAACTGTTTTCGCTTAAAACATCTATTTGATTAAAGCAAACACGCCAACCATATTCTTTACTGCAATCCTGGCTAGGTCTTATGAGAGTCCCATTTTCCATAAAAACTGGACCCGCAGGCCTTGAACTAGACGGATCAATTTTCAGTGGGTTATTATTATGCACTATCCAAGGTCCAAATAATGAGTGCGCATAATAACACACTAGTGAAGCATCCCCTTCCAGCGCAAACATCCACCATTTATTTTTGTACTGAAAAACTGTAGCATCAGAAAGTTGAACATTATCCAATAAAAGTAACGGGTTAACTAGCCTGCCATCTGACTCAGAAATTTGATATATGCATACATTACTCGCGTCTTTAGACTCTGGAATACAGTATTTCATACCATTATACTCAATTAAAAAAGGATACGATAAATGCGAGTCTAGAGTTAAGGCAAGTGATTCATCACTAAAACCATCTTCTTCATTGAAAGAATACTTTACAATTTCCCCCAAATTTTTCTGCAAATCAAATTTTTCGACATACACATCTAGACCATTTTTTTTAACGATAGCAAAGGGATCGGCTAGAAATACTCCTTTCACTTTAGAAAAAAGCCACCTAGGATTCTTAATGCCCTTCACTGTGATATTTTCTAGTTCGCCCTTGCTCACCCCTACTAACCAATCTTCAATGAAAAATCGATTAATTTGCCCTTTGATATAAGAAAAAAGAAGATATATTAGAAAGCGGAGCATTTCCCAATTAGTAGGAACAAACTTAACTGGAGCAGTAGTCATACTTGGACAATCAGAAAGATAACTTGATTCGCCATACAATATGTCTTTACATACCTGAACAGGTAAATACGTACCGCTCATTTGTAATTTATTTAAGTTATCACTCCAACCTGTTGGATTAGCACGAATACTCCATCGTTTCAGGATAACACCGCTATCCAATTTATTTGTTAGCCTTTGCAGAATTCCACCGATTGTATACTGCCCATCATACATTTCCCAGAAACATGCGGGTCTCCCCCTGTACAGCCTTTCGTCACCATGATGAAAAGACCATACGCCAAACTTGGAAGCTCCTAGAATATCCCCAGTCAGTATCCCCAAACCGAATCGTAAGATAAAGTCTAAGTTTTCATTTTTGATTTCATTTACATCTTTGTCCGAGAATATATCTCTATAACGTCCCTTTCTGAGAACGTTACACTCTTTTAAGTTTACACCATCGAAAATATATGAAGGATCTACAGGGGTCGCACTTTGGGGTTTTGTAATTAAACGTTGCCAAATACTGTAAAGCAATTCTTTACTAAACAATTTGTTTTTTACTCTAGTGAAAGTAGAGTCTTCTTGCAAGTTTTTTTTTGGTGGGATAATTATTAGTCTTAATTCAGCTAATCCTGAGTTTTGCAAATTATTTAAAACATCTAGTTGCCAATTGGCTAGCATATTTCCTTCAATTATAATACCGTACTTTAGCACTTGTAAGTTTCCAGTTTTTGCAATAGTTGTCACTTCTACACCTTTGTATATATTAAACTTGTTTTGGATGTGTGTTTGCACTACCGTAAAAAAACAATCTGCATTTATTATAAGTTGTAGAAATACTACGTATATAAAAGCAGTTAATATTAACGTTTCATACCTGAATTTAAATCGAATTTAAATTTTAGAGTTGCTACAGTCAAATATCTTCATACTCTCGTTTAAAGAGTCATTTCAAATCATAAATAACATGGTTAACTTTTCTAATTTGCGAATAGCTTGGACACTAGTATTTTATTAAATTCATCATGGGCTACAGCCAAAACTATTGCATCATAAATTTAACTTAATCGTGTGAGTACCAAAGACCAACAATATCAACAACCATGATGTACTCTTACTGCTTTTTGATAATACCTACTACTTTTTGTTTAGTAGATCTGGTCAGTTATCTTTAAAAGTTAATCTCATGACAAGCACTTTGTTCCGGTTTATCTGAATACTTTTTCACCATTTATTTAACTAATTGCGAGACAAAATATTCGCCCATACTATAATTCAAATGAAGAACGTCTAGGAACATTTCAGGGTGATAACAGCTAGCAGCGCTTTTGATATATCAATACCAAGTTAATATGATTGGAATTCATTGATTAGTGTAATATTTACATCACATTGTGTGTTTTCAATCACTATTGCTGCTTCAGCTACTTTTATGGAGTTAGCTTTGTGAGTCCCTGCTGTAATAATTGAGCAGTAAAGTGAATCAACATATTCTGCTAATTCATTTGAGCCAGAAGTTACTTTTAAAAATTGGTATCACGTCGCTCTTTCTCACCTCGATTAATTCGCTCTGTTGAATAACCCACAAAAAAGTATTTATTAAAGATTAAGCCAAATAATCGCTCAACAACAGGTAAGCAATCTTCTTCTATCGCATCTTATTAAATGGTTGATTCATAAACAATAACATCTTCTTTATTTACCAGTGTGCCTAGGCTTTAATCAGCGGAGTTAGAACTGGCTTATGTTCATCAATTGGTGTTGGCACCATAACAATATACAGATTATAATCTTTTAACGATTCTTTATCCGCGCTATACACTAACTGTGTAGTTTCTTGTAATTCTTGCTTAATTTATACCAAAATCTAATATGTTAAATTTTTATCCAATTCAATCCCAAGCGGCAAACCAACATAACCTAAACCGATAATAGGGATGCTAGTATAATTCATCATTTACTCAATAATATTAAATCTATTTGCTATAACTTCGTTAACTCAAAACAATAAATTAATCATTTTTTTTTGTTAATAAAATACCTAACTAAAGCAATTAATGCCGATAACATGCTCCCTAACATTACCCCCAACACACAAATCAAAGCTCGTTTTGGCTTTGATTTTTCTTCAGCAATTTTTGCTGCACTTAAAGTCTTAAAAACATACTCTTCACTCACTTCAGCTAACATCAAGGTTTTAGTCTGCTCCTCAATCAATTGATAAAAAACCGACTGCATATCAGCCACTTTAGTTTCTTCAATTTGTTTAGTTAAGTAAGCAATACTATTTTCAGCTTCTTTTTTTTCTTGCTGCTTAATATGGTTATTAATTTTTATAATTAACTTATCTGTCCAGTCTTTTGCTATTTGTGGAGAAAAATACTCAACAGTAATCTGAATCAAACCAGTTTCTTTATCTTGCGAAACTAAAACTCTGTCTTTAAACACTTCATACAGCTCCCAACTACTCGGCTCTGCAGTTTCACCCTTTGCAGGATCAAACTCTCTCACCCACTCTTTAGTTTGAGGGTTGTAAATTTCCGTATCGTAAGAAAGTTCATTAGTTAAACGATTCCACTCTTTAGCGGCAAAAACTTCTGCTTGAATATTGTTATCTTCAATAAATTTTTCTAAAAACCCCCAGGTTTTAATAATTTCCATGGCAATAACCGATTTATCTTCTGCACCGCCTGAACCTAAATTAATACCCGCTAATGATGCTAGCCCACCAAACTGCCCAGCTAACTTAGATAAGTTTCCTGCACCCGATTGAGAAGCTGGTGCTAAAATAGCCGTTGACTTATATTCATTTGGTAAACTAATTGCGTATAAAACAGAAGCCACAGCAAAAACAGAAGTAATGGCAATAATTAACCACTTGCCTTTCCAAATAGCATTCCATAGTTCACGGAGATCGATTTCATCAGCTGAGTCTTGTTGAAAGTTTTGAAGAGGAGAGCGCAAAGCTAAAATGGTAACTTCTGATTCTAGTTGAGCGTTCCTAGCTTCTAAACTTTTAAGCTTGTCTTGTAGATCTTTATTTTCAGTATTTGACATTTTAAGTTAAATATTTACCTGTTTACATATAACCAATTGTTTTTTATAAGTAATAAGTCCAACCAATGGCGATATTGGTTTGTTTGTCTCGTAAGCTCAGTGCTTGTATATCACTCAAATAATTAACACTAAAATCAAACTGTCCATATTGAGATGTTATTAACTGCCAAGATAGTTTTATTTGGTCAATATTAACACTCGTGGTTTGCTCAGTATCTAATAAAGAATGCTGCTGCATTAATTGGTTATCCGCAAATGGTAGCTGAAAGCTATTTTGATTGAGCGTTATATTATCAATAGTTAATTTTATCGAGTTCGATGCATTAATATTACCTATCATACCAATACTAAAGGCTTTTGATTCATTATCAATCGTTGAGCCAATCGCTCGATTATAATACCGATAACCTGTTGGGTAATGAATGCTTTCATAAGCAATATCATCACCATTTAGCGCTGTATCACTCGACTCTATATACCAGCGCCAATTACGGTTAAATGCTAATAAATTACCACTAAATCCATATTGAGAAATACGTTTTGATGGGAATAGCTCCGACTCACTTTCACCATATTCTGATGCATAAAAAGAGGTTGGAAAATCTATTGGTAATCGCCAGCGAAAATCAATACCTGCTAGTCGATCACCGTTTTGACTATAGGCCGACTCTCCAAATTCCTCATCACAAACGTCAAGTGAACCTAAGTCGCACTCTTGCTGTGCTACAAAGTTCTCAATTAAACTACTAAGATCGCCTTCTCTATCGTTTCCACCAAACAAGCTAGTGACTCTTAAGCCTATCTCTAGAGAGTTATGCGGCTTAAAAGTAAAAGAAAGCCCAGCCAAATTGGGTTTAGTATCTAATCGGTTGTCATCCAGTTCACTAACAAAAAAAGAAGTTGTCCAATAACCTAACCAATTAACTAATGGAGATTTAATGGGATCTGAATAATTTCTTTGAATGGATATTCCTAGCGGTGGTCTTGCATTATTGGATAATATATTACTCGAAAACCAACCATTTCCCCACCAGCGTTCAACCTTACCAAAGCTCACAACCCAATTATTCATGCTGGCTGCCAAATAACTTCCATCCCAACGCTGTTTTTCATTATCTGTTGGGTTATCCACATAACTGACTTCAAAATTCCAAGCAAAACGTTTTGACAGTCCTGTCCGTTTTGCTTTGATTTCCGCTTTTTCTCTAGCGCTATCACCAAATGAGCGAAATATAATATTATCTGATCCGGCATTAAGTGAAAGTGATTGCTCTGAACTTTCTAATGCTTTTTTTGCGGCTTTTTTTACTCGCCAGTAAGTGCTTTTAAACTGCTGCGGCACTGACTCAATTGACGACTCATCTAAGCTTTTAACAATACCCGCCCACATAAGAGGGTAAGTAGATATAGGGGCTTTGATTACGCCAATTTCATTTAGCGTTTCAATGTCGGCTCTAATAAATGAATCTTGAGTATTAACCCATGGATCTGCATTACTTATTAGACTATTTATCAATAAAAATGTAACTAATAAGGAGCGAGGTGCGAAGATCGAGGTGCGAAGATCGAGGTGCGAGGTGCGAGGTGCGAGGTGCGGAGTTGGAAGTGCAATAGCACTTTTCTTTTTACTTTTTACCCACAACCTAATATTCAATCTTCAACTTCCTAAAACAAATTAAAATTATTTGTTTACTTAATAAATTCTTTTCTTTTACTAATTAAAGCGCAATCATTTTGCTTAGTGCTTAACTCAGCGGCTCTTTTCCAAACATCCATATTCTCAAACTGCATCTTAATTCTCCAACCCCTACTCTTCGAATCCCGCTCCTAGAGTCTCGAACCTCTAACCCCGAACCCCGCTCCTAGAACTCCGAACCCCGTTCCTCTAGTCTTTAATTAGTTACTAAGATTATTAAAAGCAGCAGCCCCAAGTGCCAGTTGATAAATAATTTGACTCACACTAGTCCACAGACTCAGGCTTTTAATTCTATCAGTATCAAGAGGAACAACAATGGTATCTCCTGCACTGAGTAATTCATTTTGATGGGATAACCAATTACTTTGGTTTGGTAAAAATACCGAACCATCAGCTCTTACCACATAAATTCGATCATCATCTGCACGCTGGGTCATGCCACCACTTTTTTCAATATAATCTTCTAATGTCCACTCTTCATTAAATAAATGTGAGGTTGAATGTTGTACCTCACCAATCACAGAGACTTCTTGTCTTAAACCCGGGATAACTAGACGATCACCATCTTTTAAACTAATATCAACACTACGATTAATAACAATATCTTCCAAAGAAATCACTAGACGACCTAAAGCTTCAGTTTCGGATAGTGCACTTAGTAGCTGTTCGGCATCTTGAATATTACCTCCTTCACCAGCTTCAGCATTTTCTAACTCACTGGCAGCAATATCTTCACGCATCCTTTTTCTAAGCTCTTCTAATCGTTTAGCTTCTTGCACTTTGAGATCTCTTCGAGAAAAAACCGCAGCTTCAATATGCGCCATAGGTGTAAAGCCGCCTGCTCTTGCTATAACTTGTGACAAAGTTTCACCACGGCTAAATTCATATAAACCTGGAAACTTTACTTCTCCGTCTATTTGAATAGAAAGTTGATCTCGATATTCTGGTGTACTATAAATGGCTAGCTTATCTTTTGGCATTAACTCATTTGCTGTTTGCCCTGTAAGCTCAGTGCTTAATCGTACATTAAAGTGCTCAATGCGAGCATTTTGTCCACCCGTTAAATTACGCCGAGTAACTTCAGCATGGTCAAGATAAGAGGCTTCTTTTAAACCACCAGCTAATATAACCAAATCTCTAACGGTCATATTTTGCGTTAAAGGATAAGTTCCAGGAAATCTTACATTGCCACTAATATCAACTATTTTTACCAATCCACCGGTTGCCGTTTGTTCTTGTAATTTTTTGACTAAATCATAAACTGCGGATGTTCTTTTATTATTACTCTTAAGTTTTTCTTCGAGCTCTTGAGTAATACCCTCCGATTCTCCAACATCTATGCTGACCGCTCCTTCTTCAATCACTTCTACTTGCTCAAGCTTTTTAATTCTTTGTTGCTCTTTTTGAAAGTCAGCCAATTCTTTTTCAAAAGTCTGCTCAGTTTGTCCGCTATACCAGCTAAATGTACGAATTTCATCCATTGGTTGAAGGGGAATATCCGCTTCAGCTTTTCCTTCAATAAGCCCTTTAAGATCAAAGTGTAATACGCTTATTTGCTTTAATGGCATTTCTTTGCGAATAATTAGACCGATATTAAGATCTATATCATTATTTAAGTCACTGGCAGAACGAATTAAATCACTCAACTTTAGATTCGACTTCCAAGCAACCGTTCTGTTTCTACGAAATGCACCTTTTAAGGTAACAACATTTTCTAGTGTTTTTAAGTTAGAGCCAACATTAACGTTATCACCACGTTTAAGCTTGGTCTTTAAAGCACTTTTTTGCGACAAATCAACATCGATAATTGATGTAAACCCACGCTCATTCTTGCGGATAATATGAGAAATATTTGGAAAGGCATTGGACGAATAGCCACCAGCAAGATCAATTAAGCCAGCTAAGCTATTTTTATCTTTCAGCTCATAAATTGCAGGACGTTTTACTTGCCCTGTGATACTTACCGTTTTGCCCACAGGCGGTATAAAGATCACATCACCAGGTAGTAAACGAACATCGCTTGAGGTGTCACCTTTTTGAAGCAAATCATAGAGGTCTAGTTTGCCAATGACTTCACCTTGGCGCTTTAGATGTATGTTTCTTAGTGATCCAATATCAGAAATACCGCCACTAGCAAAAATAGCATTGGTAATAGTAGAAAGAGAACTTACCGTATATGAGCCAGGCTTAAAAGCTTCGCCTAATACAAATACACGAATTGAACGGAGTTCTCCCAAACTAATAACACCACGAACACCAATCATTTGCTCAGCTATTTTGCTTTCAATTAGGCTTTTCGCTTCTGTAAACTTTAAACCTGTAACCGAAATAGGCCCAAGCTCGGGAAATAATATTGAACCATTGCGATTAACAGAAAGTTGAAGTGACTGACTCACCTTGCCTAATAACTCTATAGTAAAATTATCACCGGGACCAACGATATAATCGACGGGTATAGGAATGTTAGTCACTGGTGCAAAAGTGGTTGGGGAGCCTGAAAACAAGTCATAACCATACTTTTTTAGCTTTTTAGTTGTATAATTATTAGTACTTTTTCTAGAACTTAATACTCCTCTGTCATTAGAAACAGGTGTACCTCTGGGCACAACCGTTTGCACTTGAGTGGCTGGAGTATTTGCAATTGATATGTTGTTAGCTGAGCGACACAAAGAATCTATATCGTAACCTGCGGTTTTCGCTAACTGCCTTTGTTGTGGTGTAATATTACGGCATTGAGACTTAATTTGATTTAAATCATTAGCTGCAGCACTCTTAACTATTACACCCTGAAAAGAGACCAAAGCAGTCAAGGATAGTATTACTGAGATACAATTTGTTCTTTTTTGCATTATGAACTGATGCATACTTTAACCATTATTATATATTTTAATCATTCTGAAAATGCTCTAGGCACGCTACCGCCCCTAAGTTATGGCTCTTAGACCGCCGCAATACTGCTATTGAGCCAAAAAAGGGTTAATGATTGTTTATTAAGTTAAATCATTTGAGCAGAATAAATTTAGGAATGGAATTGATTACTCTTAATATTCCTTGAAATTTTATTCTTTTCCCTTAATTGAGCATTTAGTAAATTCTGTTTTAGTTAACTATTTCTCGATTTACTGAAAATAGTTAAATTCATCTTTAAATCAAGCGCGGGATTATACCTTGGAAACATTTGGAAACATAGTGTGAATACAATATTTTTAACCCAAAATACTAATTAAAAAAGGCGACTTATCTAATTGTTTGAAATTTGCTCATTTTCTATCGATATACGACTAGTTGAACCTAAAAACTCGATTAGAATCATTGATCGCATTTCACCATCATTACACTCAAATATTCCACTTAAGCCTTTAAATGGACCCGATTCAATTTGAACCTTATCGCCTTTGTTCATTAATTCCTGAACAGAATTATTATCTGATTGGGTAGTTTCAATAAAAGCTTCAACAGTTTTATTGTTTAGTGTGGCAGGAACACCAGAAAACCTTACCCAATCTCTTACTCCTCGGGTAGAGCGAATTTTATGCCAATTAGGATCTTGAGTGCTGAGCTGAACAAATAAATACCCCATAAACAAAGGCTCATCTTTAATGATTTTGCGCCCCTGTTTAAGCTTTTCAACTTTAATTTTAGGAGTAAAAGCATTAATTGATTGATTAAGTAAGTTTTCTACCGCGCGCTCTTCTTGTTTAGGTTTACTAGCCAACAAATACCATTTTTTTTCTACTGATCTTTCCATCATAAAACAACTTAAATTTATTAGGAATAAGTTTAAACAAGCTTATAAGCTTGCATTTTCAATAATAAGTGCAATGCCTTGCCCAACACCAATACACATAGTACACAATGCATACCTACCACCAGTGCGTTTTAACTGATATGCAGCAGTGGTTACCAGCCTTGCGCCGCTCATACCGAGCGGATGACCTAAAGCAATTGCCCCGCCATTGGGGTTTACTCTTTTATCGTCATCTTCTAAACCAAGCTGTCTTAATACGGCAAGTCCCTGAGCGGCAAAAGCTTCATTCAGTTCAATCACATCCATATCTTCTAAACTCAAGCCAGTTTTTTTAAGGGCTTTTTGAGTGGCTGTTACAGGACCAATTCCCATTATTTTAGGCTCAACCCCACTTACTGACATACCAACCACCCTAGCTAGTGGTTTAAGCTGATTATTATCAACCGTTTCTTTTGATGCTAACAAAAGTGCACAAGCACCATCATTTATTCCCGAAGCATTGCCGGCAGTAACTGTGCCGCCTTCTCTAAACGGCGCTTTCAGTTTTGCCAAGCCTTTGATAGTGCTTGGGCGAGGATGCTCATCAACTGAAAACTCACGAGTTTCTTTACGATTAACTTTAACAGTTACTGGCACGATTTCATCATTAAAAATATTGTTTTGTAGAGCTATTTGAGTTTTTTGCTGTGAATTAAGGGCAAACTTGTCTTGATCTTCTCGGCTAATTGCATATTCTTCTGCTACATTTTCGGCTGTTTCGGGCATGCTATCAACACCATAAACACTTTTCATTTGTTTGTTGATAAAGCGCCAACCCATGGTGGTATCAAAAATTTCTGCCTGACGAGAAAAAGCACTTGTTGCCTTTGGCATAACAAAAGGCGCACGAGACATCTGCTCTACCCCACCAGCAATTGCCAGTTCTTGCTCGCCAGTTGCAATTGCCCTAGCAGCACTGCCAATGGCATCCATTCCAGAGCCACAAAGTCTGTTAATAGTAACACCTGGAACGCTAATTGGCAGCCCTGCCAAAAGAGCGCTCATTCGAGCAACGTTGCGATTATCTTCCCCTGATTGATTTGCACAGCCATAATAAACATCATCAACCGCTTCCCAGTTCACTTGTGGATTTCTTTGTTTTAGCGCTGACATTGGAATAGCACCTAAATCATCAGCTCTAACTCCCGATAGAGATCCGCCAAATCGCCCTATTGGTGTTCTAACAGCATCACAGATATAAACCGTGTTTAAAGTATTACCCGAGTTCATTCTATACCTTTAATTAAATTAATCTTACTCACTACTGGCTTTAGCAATTAACTTACTGCGGGCTATCGCAATTAAGTTTTGATCTTGGTCGCGCACTTTAACATCACAATATCGATTTTTTCCACTAATTATTGAGATCTTTGCCTCGGCAAAAAGATAGCTACCAACACAAGCTGGCATAAGATATTCAATTTGATTGTTTGCAGTAAGAATATCAAAGCCTTGATCTGCTGCGGCAAAAGCGCAAGCTGTATCTGCCAAAGTAAAGATAAATCCACCATGACAATATCCATAGCCATTAGTCATTTCACTTCTAACCCTCATGCTTAATTGACAAAAGCTTTGTGCTAAAAGATCAATTTTTATCCCAAGCATTTGTGAAGCAGGATCATTATTTAATAAGTTTTCAGCCGCAGTATCAGTCATAGTAAAAAGTTTTCTCTTAGCTATCTATTAGACGATTTAAGCAGGCTCTCAAAAAAGCGTGATTGCTTTGCCGCAGGCCGCTGAATTAACGGCTCTAGATAACCAGAAACATCATTCCAGCGGATAAAGCCCGTTAAAATAGCAAGTTTAATCGAATAACAAGCAAATATATCAGCTAAGGTAAAACGATTAGCCACTAGAAAGCCCGACCTAGGAAGCTTTTTTAGTAAAACATGACACTTAAAAGTAATGCTTTTTTCAAATATATCTCTGGCTGATTTATCAACTAAGCCCATATCAGCCAAAATACAATCAACCAGGCGTTCTTCAAACGACTCTGTAAATAATGAAACCCATTGCAAATAATCAAACCTAGCACTTTCGGTTTCATTCACAATCAATTTTCGGTTTGGGAACTGCTCTGCTAAATATATTGCCGTTGCTGTAGATTCAGTAAGTATGTTTTCACCCCATTTAACTGCTGGAACAGAAGCAAACGGATTAATGGCTCGGTAATTTTCTTTACGATGCTCGCCTAGTGCAAGCTGGCTTTCATTAATAGATAAATCTAATTCCTCTGCCAGCCACCTAACTTTGCTAGAACGGTCGTTATAGCCAAAGGAGTAAATTGTTATTTCATTTTGCATTGTATACCCGTTTTCCTTCAAGATGCATATTTCAGCAAGTCGGTAAGCCATCCTATTTGAGGCATTAATGTGCAGGATTAGTCAGTCTAATTCAAGCATTGATAACGAAAAAGAGGTTGGCTTACTGCCTTGCCCTTCGGGTGCTCAGCCAAAAAGCTTGCACCGCGTTACAGCTTTTGAAAAGGGCTTGCCATTTCCTGCAAGCTGCGCCTTGTTCAAACTTTTTGGCTGAACACTGAAACAAGCATCTTGAAGGAGAACGGGTATATACCCGTTTTCCATAATAGATTATGAGCCAATTTGCTTTTAATATTATTTTTATAGATCGTTATTAAATATTGGTTAATAACTTCTATAACCTCAAGCTATACAGCCAATAACTCTAATCATCCAAACAACATTAAATTCGCGACTTTCAAGCAGAATTAAGTATTTATTGTGTAATAAATCACAAAAAACACCATGTTCTATAATATTTTTCGCTAAAAGATAAAAATATTCCTTAAGTTTTAAACTTTTGGCCGATATTAAAATCTATTAGTTATGTAAATAATATTTTGTTTCCAGTTTTCCCTAGTAGTTCTCCTGTCATGGAGCCTAATCCCGGCCTGATCTGCCAATCTAACCGGGATTTTTTTTGCCTGTAATATTTGTTGCTAGTTGCTAGTTGCTAGTTGCTAGTTGCTAGTTGCTAGTTGCTAGTTGCTAGTTGCTAGTTGCTAGTTGCTAGTTGCTAAATTATATTTTTCAGGAAATAAGAATAAAAACCCTATTATTCAATTTATTTACCTTTTCGGTATGCTGCAACAATATGAGCCGTAGACTCACTTAATAGATCCCAAAATCGCTTAAACCGTTTATCTTCTAAGCTTGGATCTCTTAAATGTTTCATGGTTTGTGCTTTACCATCAGCTTCACGAATTTTTCGGCTTTTATTAGTTGCTACTAACAAGGCAAATTCTAGTAGTTTTTCCTCAGCACCATAGCGCCTATCACGCTCAGTAGAAGTATTAATTTCTTTTTTAAAATAGCGCTCATCATAAGGTAGCATTTTAGCGTCTAATAAGGGCTTAATTAGTTTTAATACCTGTTGCTTGCGACCCACGTTAACAATAGGCGCGTCACGTCCATTTTGCTTTTTTAGTTGCCGAACAACTTCTGTTTGTTCAATCGCAGTGCTCACTTTAAGTTTATGCAAAATTGGCGCAAAATCGGATAGTTTTTCATCAATAACCAAGCCAAAAAACTGTGATAATTTAACCATGTTAGCCCTATGCTTATTTTCTTCTCTTTTTTATTTTAGTTTATTGCCACGTTTTACTCTGTCAAACTGGTATATCTCTAGCTTGATTTTTTCATTAACCAAAAGCCTACACCAGCAAAAATAATTAATGGTGTTATGGCTCCAACAATAGGAGGCATTTGATATACCAAACTAATTGGTCCAAAAGACTGGTTAAACAAATAAAACGCAAAACCTAATGCAACACCTGTTAAAACCCTTGCGCCAATGGAAACACTTCGCATAGGACCAAACACAAAAGAGGTTGCCATAAAGATCATAATTGCAATAGTTAATGGCTGAGCAAGCTTTCTCCACAATGCCAGCATAAAACCACTAGCGTCCATTTGATTACTTTTTAAATATTCAACATACTTTATTAAGCCATTGAAGTTTAGCATTTCGGGTGCTAGCGTAAGCGTATCAAGTTGGGCCTGCTGAATTGGCGACTGCCACAGCTTTGACTTTATTTGCTGGGTAGTGATTTTTGATGGTAAAAACTCAGTGACTTTTATGTCGTGTAAATACCAGTCACCATCGACAATTGTTGCGCTTTTTGCGTAAGTAATCGATTTTAAAGGCTTTTGCGAAGTATTTTTATTTTGACTTTCTGAAAGATTATTATCGACCATGGCAAATTCAAAAATACTCACCTCTCCCAGCGCTTTATCATTATAAATATGCTTTGCATAAATAATTTGTGTACCACGCTTTGCCCAAATTCCCGAATCAGAAAGATTAACTTCACCACTACTAATTGCTGCGGCTTTTAATTGTTGTGCCGACTTACTAGAAATTGGTGCTAACCACTCCCCAACAATAACTACTAAAATCATTAATAATATTGATCCCTTTATTGCCGAGCCAGCAATACGCCAAGTTGTCATTCCTGCCGAACGCATTACCGTCAATTCACTATTGGTTGCCATATTGCCAAGTGCCGATAACGTACCAATCAGTACACTCATAGGAAATAGCTCTAAAAGCCTAGAAGGAAACATTAGTCCTGTATATAACAGAGCCTCGCTTACTTGATAAGTTTCGTTAACTTGCGAAAGTTCATGTAAAAACCCAAGTAAAGCTTGCAAGCCACTGATTAATAACAATATTAATAAGCTTGCCCATATGATTTGTTTGCTAATATAACGATCAATAAGATTAAACATTGAGCTTTCTCTTAGACAGTCTTTTTAACTTTTTGTTAGCTGAATAACGCCACCAACAAAATACAATAGCAATACTATGGATCCACCAAAATCCAAGAGCGCTAGGTATCTTATCATCTTCAATTAACTGACGACCATTCATCATTAATAACGCATAAACCATATAAACCATAATGGCAGGAAATAAACGCGAAAACTTACCTTTTCGTGGTTGAGTTTTAGCCAAAGGTACAGCCATAAACACCAAAATTAATACTGAAAGCGGCGCAGACAAACGCCAATGCAGCTCCGCAATTGATTCCTTATCGTTGGCTTTTAATAGCTCTAAGCTGGTTTCACTACTGGTTTTACGTTGAACTTCAATCGGTAATTGCTCCACTAACGGCATAAAATATTGTTCATATTGAGTGGTTTGCCATGTTTTATTATTGTTATTAAACGCATAGTTTGTTCCGCTATTTAACACCAAATAAGAAGTACTATTATCATTGAGTGATCCATCACCATTATCATCAAGTTTTTTTATCTTACCACTATTGGCAATTTGAATTTCAAAGCTGCCGCTATTTTCAACCAACCCATTAACCGCAAATAAATTTTTTATTTCGCCACTTTGATCCTTAGACTCAATAAATACAACGCTATTTTTGTCTTTGCTTTCAGAAAAACGACCAGCAATTAAACCACCAAGTCGTGCTTTTGCAGACTCTTGCGAGGAAAAAACCGCCGATTCAAAGTTAGCCCATGGTGTTACAAAAAATGACATCACACCAGAAGAAAAAGCAATAATCAGCGACAAAGGCAAAAGCATTTTAGCAAAACCCAGCTCACCAATTCCTGAGTTTTGAATAATTGCCATTTCATTTTCGGCATACAGTCGCCCCATTGTGGTTAACATGGCAATAAAAAATGACATGGGCAAGAGAAAACCCGCTACAGAAGGAACTTTAAGCGCCATCAGTACAAATGCTGCATAAGCTGATATAGAACCATCTACAGCTAACTGTATGTAGCGAATAAATCGAGTGCTAATAAAGAGTAAAACCAAAATGGTTAAAATAGCTAAAGTAGTTTTCACTATTTCTTTATTAACGTACTGTCTTAAGATCATTAATTTTCACTAATTAAAAAATTGCTATTCAATTAAAAGTTGTACTTTTACTTAATAATTGTCTATTTTTAAGCTAAACTTCCATTTTACAAGCTTTTATTCAAATGCACGGTTTAAAGACACCTTGTTAGTTGGTTGCCAATATAGCATAGCTCAATTTGATAAGTAAGTGAGAAGTAAAAAGGCCTGCTAGCATATTAAGCAATTTTGCATTTTTAGCTAAAAAGTAAAAATATAAACAAAATGATAATATTCAGCCTATAATTGGCTACAAAACATACAGTTTTAATTAAAAATTAAGGTTCTCAATCTATGGAATTTAATGTAAAAAGTGGTAACCCCGAAAAACAACGTAGCGCTTGTGTGGTCATTGGTGTTTTTGAAACACGCAAACTTTCAGCTATGGGGGAGCAACTCGATGATGTGAGTGAAGGTTATTTAAGTAACTTACTACGCCGTGGTGATATGGAAGGAAAACTTGGCCAAGCCCTATTGTTGCACAATGTTCCCAACACACTTTCCGACAGAGTTCTATTAATTGGCTGTGGTAAAGAGCGAGATTTTGCCGATAAGCAGTATACCAAAGTTATTGAAAAAGCCATCACCACACTTAATGACACAGGCTCAATGGAAGCTGTGTGTTTTTTAAGTGAACTCAATGTTAAAGGTCGTGATACTCACTGGAAGGTGCGCCAAGCTGTCGAGGCAGCACAAGATACACTCTATTCATTTGAACAATTTAAGAGTAAAACCGATAGCGCTAGACGACCACTTCGCCGTTTAACATTTAATGTAACGACCCGCAAAGAATTAACCCTTGGCGAAAAAGCCATTGAAGAAGGTTTAGCCATTGCTAAAGGCTCTCATAAAGCCAGAGATTGGGCGAATCTTCCGCCCAATATTGCCAACCCGACTTATTTAGCCGAAGAATCTAAAACACTAGCCATCAATAATGAGTCTGTTGATTGTCAGGTAATTGATGAAGCCGAAATAAAAGAAATGGGCATGGGCGCATTTTACTCGGTATCACAAGGCGCTGACACCCCCGGAAAACTGATTATTCTTAAACACAACGGTGGTGATGCAGAGCAAAAACCATTAGTTTTAGTGGGTAAAGGCATTACCTTTGACAGTGGCGGTATTTCATTAAAGCCGGGTGAGCGCATGGATGAAATGAAATACGATATGGGCGGCGCAGCGGGTGTATTTGGCGCTTTTGTTGCAGCGGTTGAAATGAACTTACCGATCAACCTAATTGTTGCCATTGCAGCGGCTGAAAATATGCCAAGTGGTAACGCCAGCCGTCCTGGCGATATTGTTACTACGCTATCGGGACAAACCGTTGAAATATTAAATACCGATGCCGAAGGTCGCCTAGTATTATGCGACACGCTCACCTATGTAGAAAGATTTGAACCCGATACCGTAATTGACGTTGCTACATTAACTGGCGCATGTATTATTGCCCTTGGTAATCAAGCTTCTGGTTTAATGAGCAACCACAACCCGCTTGCTCACGATTTATTAAACGCAGGTGAACACAGTGGCGATAGAGTATGGCGACTACCCATTTGGGACGAATACCAAGAGCAGCTAGAGTCTAATTTTGCCGATATGGCAAACATTGGTGGTAAAGCGGCGGGAACCATTACTGCGGGTTGTTTCTTATCTCGATACGCTAAAAAATATCATTGGGCGCATATTGATATTGCAGGAACAGCATGGCAATCAGGTAAGGCAAAAGGCGCAACTGGACGCCCAGTTCCTCTACTTTGCCAATATTTAATTAACCGTAGCGAAAGCTTAAGTAAATAAACTTTAAAAATTCAGCTCTAGCAATAAAAAGCTAGAGCTGAATTTATCTATTAATAGAATTAAAAAAATGACACAAGTCGAATTTTATTCGGTTGCCGCTAAAACAGAAGCTCAAGACACTGAAAATGCCACCCAAGTCAAACCTAGCCGTTTGCCTTATGAGCATTTATGCGAAGTTGTTTTAAGAGCCTATCGCAAAGGTCAGCAAGTGTTTATTCATACCGACAATAAATCCTTAGCGGAACGAATTGACGAGCGCTTATGGCAGCAAGATCCCAAAAGTTTTTTGCCGCACCTATTAGCCGATGAGCAAAGCGATACCACACCGCCTATTCAAATTGGTTTTGGGCAAGAGCCTAAAACGTCCCCCGATGTTTTAATTAATTTAAGTAGCGAAATTCCACAGTTTTTTAGTTATTTTCAATGGGTTTTCGAGTATGCTTACGGCGATGAAGAAAACACCGAAAAGGCTCGACAAAAATACCGCTTTTATCGCGAGCGCGGCTATCCGCTTAATCATCGAAAAATTCAAAATCAATAATCAATTCATTGCAAAGATCAAATTTAATCAACGAGTATTAATACATCATGGATAAGTCCTATACACCACAAAATATTGAAACTAAGTGGTATCAACACTGGGAAAACAACCAATATTTTAAAGCATCAGGTAATGGCGAGCCCTACTGCATTTTAATTCCGCCGCCTAATGTTACTGGTAGTTTGCATATGGGACACGCCTTTCAGCACACCATTATGGATGCGCTCACTCGCTATCACCGTATGAAAGGTGACGACACGCTATGGCAGTGCGGTACTGATCATGCTGGCATTGCAACGCAAATGGTGGTTGAGCGATTGCTCGATGCCGAAGGAAAAAAACGCACGGATTTTAGTCGTGAAGAATTTATTCAAAAGGTATGGCAATGGAAAGAAACCTCTGGCGGCACCATTAGCCAGCAAATGCGCCGTTTGGGCGATTCTCCTGACTGGGAGCGTGAAGCCTTTACCATGGACAAAGACTTATCTAATGCCGTGCAAGAAGTTTTTATTCAGCTTTATGAAGAAGGCATTATTTATCGCGGTAAAAGATTAGTTAACTGGGATCCTAAATTTCAATCGGCAATTTCTGATCTTGAAGTAGAAAACCATGATGAAAAAGGCTTTTTATGGCACTTTAGATATCCGTTTGCAGATAGTGCTAAAACAGCAGACGGTAAAGATTATTTAGTGGTTGCCACCACTCGCCCCGAAACCATGCTGGGTGACAGTGCAGTAGCCGTTAACCCTGAAGATCCCCGCTACCAAGATCTTATCGGTAAGTTTGTTATGTTGCCATTAGTTAATCGAAAGATCCCAATTATTGCTGATGATTATGTGGATACCGAATTTGGTACAGGTTGTGTAAAAATTACTCCGGCACATGATTTTAATGATTATGAAGTTGGCAAGCGCCATAACTTACCGCTCATTAATATTCTATCGCCACAAGCCAATATTTTAGCGGCTGCTGAAACCTATGAATTTGGCGGAAAACCCATTACTAACATAGATACCAGTTTACCCGCCGACTATGCTGGTTTAGATCGTTTTAGCGCGCGAGAAAAAATTGTTAACGACTTTAAAGCTCAAGGTTTGCTCGATAAAATTGACGATCACGCGCTAAAAGTCCCCAGAGGCGACCGCAGTAATGATGTTATTGAGCCGCTTTTAACCGACCAATGGTATGTTGCGGTTGAATCACTTGCCAAGCCAGCTATTGATGCCGTAAGAGAAGGTGATATTAAATTTGTGCCTGAAAACTGGGACAAAACTTACTATCACTGGATGGAAAATATTCAAGACTGGTGTATTAGCCGCCAGCTTTGGTGGGGACATAGAATTCCTGCTTGGTTCGATGAAAACGGCAAAGTTTATGTTGGACGCTCAGAGCAAGAAGTGCGTAAAAACAATAACTTAGGTGAAGAAGTTAAACTAAAACAAGACAATGATGTTTTAGATACTTGGTTTTCATCGGCGCTTTGGCCTTTTGCCACTATGGGCTGGCCAGAAAAAACACCAGAGCTCGACAAATTTGTCCCCTCAAGCGTATTAGTTACTGGCTTTGATATTATTTTCTTCTGGGTTGCCAGAATGATTATGATGACCTTAAAGTTCACAGGCAAGGTGCCTTTTAAAGAAATTTATATTACTGGTCTTATTCGTGATGAAAATGGCGATAAAATGTCAAAGTCAAAAGGCAATGTGCTCGACCCTATTGATCTCATTGACGGCATTGATATTGACTCATTAGTTGCTAAGCGCACTAGCGGCATGATGAACCCTAAAATTGCCTCTAAAATTGAAAAACGTACGCGCAAACAGTTTGAATCAGGCATTGAATCATACGGAACAGACGCACTAAGAACCACTTTTTGCGCCCTAGCCTCTACCAGCCGAGATATTAATTTTGATTTGGGACGAGTTGAAGGTTATCGCAATTATTGCAATAAACTTTGGAACGCTGCACGCTATGTATTAATGAATACCGAAGGTGAAGATTGCGGTAAAGATAATACCGATTTTGAGCTTTCCATTGCCGATCACTGGATCATTAGCCGCTTACAAAATGCCATTAAAGATTATGAAAAACACATTAGCGAATATCGCTTTGACTTAGCCACTCAAACCCTTTATGAGTTTAGCCGTGCAGACTATTGCGATTGGTATTTAGAGCTGTCTAAGCCAGTTTTATACAGTGATGACTATTCTGAATCTCAAAAACGCGGCACTCGTCATACGCTTGTTAACGTGCTCGATAATATGATGCGCCTATTGCACCCTATGATGCCATTTATTACCGAAGAAATTTGGCAACGATTAAAACCAATGGTTAATACTGCTAGTGACTCAATTATGGTGGCAAATTTTCCAGAATACGATGCCGCTAAAATTAATCAAAAATCACTAGATGACTTAGACTGGATCAAAAACATTATTGTTGGGGTTAGAAACATACGCGGTGAGCTTAATGTATCACCTGCCAAACCTGTTTCAATTTTACTTAAAAATGCTAGCGCCCAAGACTTAAGCCGTGTCGATGAGTATCAAGGCTTTTTATCGGCGCTGGCTAAGTTAGAATCCATTGAACAATTAAAAGGCTCTACCCCACCAGCGGCAACCACACTAGTTGGCGATATGGAAGTATTAGTACCACTAGCAGGGCTTATTGATGTAAGTGCTGAAATAGACAGGCTTGATAAAGAAATAGATAAACTCAACAAAGAAACTCAGCGTTTATCTGGCAAGCTAAACAATGCCAATTTTGTTGAGCGTGCACCTGAGGCGGTTGTTGCTAAAGAGAAAGAAAAACTGGTAGATGCAGAATCGGCACTAGCAAAATTATCTGAGCAAAAAGCCGAGCTAGCGGCATTAAAATAGCTTAAGTAAAGTGGTGGTTTGTTAAACTCAAATCATCACTTTTTAATATTCTATTCCCAAACTCGATACTCTCTCACCAATAGCCATTGCTTTAACCGCTTGATAATTCGATTTATTAGGTTTTGCCTCTTTAATTAAATCAAACAAGTCTTGTTGAGTGGCTAGCTCCCATTCTAACAATGCCGCTCCGCTTTCTCCGCCTTGTTCATCAATAAATTCAATATAGCCTTCAACACAAGATTTTGACAACTGGCTCAGTTCATCTGCACAATAAATACTTTTATCAATAAAACTATGCCACAAACACTCTAGCCCTGTACAAAAATCCAGTGCAGGAAAAACCGCATAAAAATCATAATTTTGTGGCTTGGGAACATTAGGGTAAAGTTTTTCTAATTGCGACTCTGCATTTAATTTAATCGGCATCCCAGCAAGCTTTTGTCCAATAATATCAAGCTGATTAGCCAATACTTGAGGATCACCAAAACCAACAGCTTTAGAAAAATATTGATAGTTTGGCAACATTCTGTGCAGTAATGCCAAAGCAAACAGCTGACTTTGCCATGGCTCATAGTTTTTAAATTGAAGCTGGTTTAAACGAGTTTTCATAGGTTTGGCTTGTAAGTCATGCTAATCTATCAACAAAAGATCATTGTAACCACAAGCATGGCAAATAACCATTCCAAACCGCAGACATTCAATAGTCTAAGTAGCGAAAACAGACACCAGCGAGATATTGCCCACAGCTATTGCGCTGAATATAATAGAGCACCATCTAAGGGTAATTTTAAAAAAATTAAAAAGCTTTTTAACTCAGCAGGTAATAACTTAATTATAGAGCGTGGCTTTCATTGTGACTATGTCAACAAAATAAGCTTTGGCAATGATGTCTATGTCAATATTAATTGTACTATGCTCGACGGCGGCATTATTTCTATTGGCGATAATTGTCTTATAGGTCCCAATGTGCAACTCATTACAATCAATCACCCACTCTCGCCCCAAGATCGATTAAAAAAACTGAGTTATGCCGAAGATATCACAATTGGCAACAATGTTTGGATTGGGGCTAGTGTCATTATTTTACCTGGTGTTAAAATTGGTGATAATAGCGTTATTGGCGCAAATGCTTTAGTTACCAGAGGCGATTACCCAGCTAATACTTTATACCTTGGAAGCCCTGCGGTTAAAGTTAAACCGATTAATCTACAATAGTAATATTAGCCCTTTCACCTCGGCTATTTTTTAATGAAAAACACGGTTAAAGATCACTATTATTTTAAGTTTTTGTAGCTATACTTAGTGATGTTACTGATAAACTTGGGACAAAGTTTCGTATTACAGAAATGGCAATTGATAATAATCATAACTCACATTCTCATCAAGCAGCTGATCAATTTACTTTAGATCAGCAGAGTGAATTTTTAACTGGTTTATTTGCTTGGAAATCTGTAGAGCTACCCCCCCACATATCAACTGTATTAATTAAGCTTACCAATAAGCTAATGGTTGATTCCAATCATTTAAAAGTCAGCCAGCAAGTTGAGCAACAGCTACAAAATCAAGACTTTTTAGAATTACAAAAATTTGCAAAACAGTTAATTGCAACAGCTAACCTAGTTGACAATTTGTTTGATTATTTTAGTTTGCAAGCAAAACTCAGTTCTAGCTTTTTAAATTCAATTGTAAAGTTACCTATCACTTTTTTTAAGATATCCATTATTAACCCTAATTTTCTTGTCGAATCTAATCATATAGGTCAAACACTACTCAATAATTTAGTGATGTTAGGTGCATCATTATCGAGTAAAAGTCAGCTATTAAAAGAAATTAATCAGGTTATTCAATACCTGGTTGATGGAACAAAAAATGCCAACCAACCAGAACAAATTAACGAGCGCTTACAGGCAACATTAAGCCAACTAAGTAACCTTATAGACACGATTAATAAACGTGCACAAATTTTTGAAAAACGCACTAGAGAAATTGCCGAGGGTAAAGCTAAAACCGATATTACTAAAGCTTGGGCTAGCGAGCAATTAATGCAAATAACACAGGCATTTAACTTACCTAGCTTTGTATTGTTATTTATCAATGAAGTTTGGCGTCATGTTGTATTTTTAGAAAAACTTAAATCTTCAACAGAAAAAAATTTAGAAACCTTATCTTTAGCCAAGTCGCTGATCATTTGCTTACAAGTGGTTGATAATAAAGCAGCAAAAACAAAGCTCGAAAACTGCCAAGAAAAAACGCTCATAGAAATTAAACCCTTTTTAGAAAAAACAAACTTATCCGAAAATGATGCTGCTGCATTCATTACAAAATTAACCACCTATTTTCAGAAAACTAAAATCCAATCGGATGATTTAATTATTGAAAACAGCAAAGAAAAAATTATTCGCCTTAAACCAAAAGATTTTGCAAACTTTGAGACCAACTCAGAAGAAGACACTCAATCATTGAATATTGACAATTTGTCAGATCAAGAGTGGGTGGAATTTGTTTTTAACCAAACTGACTCACAATACCAAACTAAGCAAACCAATCATTCACAAAAGCCTACTCAATCAAAAAGCAAATCTCTTATTAATTGGAATACTGGAGATTGGTTTGATATTAAAGTTAATAAACAAACTGTCCGCAGCCGCCTATCTGCTTATATTGAAGAAACACAGCATTATGTTTTTCTTGATTTTTCAAGGGCTTAAAACTTTTGAAGGCAATCAAAATGACATTTTGCGCTTAATTGAAAAGAATCAAATTAACCGAATTCCTAGCCGCCCTAATTTTTCTAAAGCTTTTTCAGTTTCAATCAATCAGGAAATTGGTAAAAAACAAGCTTTAGAAGCAGAAAAACGAAGAATAGAAGAAGAAAAACGTCTGCAACAAGAAGCCTTAGCTAAAAAACAAAAAGAAGAGCAATTAGAGAAAGAGCGTCAACAACAATTAAGAGCCGCTGAAATAGAAAAAACAGCACAAAACTTGAGCGCTATTACCGTTGGCTCTTGGATCGAATATCATCAGTCAAACGAAGTGATAAAATGCAAGCTTGCAGCCAAACTCGCTTCAAGTGGAAAATATATTTTTACCGACAGAGCTGGAATAAAAGTGTTAGAGCCAACTATAAACGAGCTAGCTCAATTAGTGGTTGATAAACAAGTGACACTAACCATAGAGAATAAACTTTTCGATAAGGCACTTGCTTCGGTTATTAATGAACGAAGAAAATCACAGCGAGAAATAGATTAGGATCTGTTGATCATTCAAACTCTAAAACTCTTCACAGTCTTCATCATCTTCTTCATCACACTCATCATCAAAGGGAATATCGCCATCTAACACTTTATATTCTCGATTTTGTAAATAAACATCACGGATAAATGCATATTCATCGGTAGCATCTTTTAACTGCTCTTCAAATGCTATCAAAGCGGCTCGTTCATCAATAAGTGATAAAACAGTTGCTTGATTTCTAGTAGGAATATGATCAATTTGGTTAATTGGATCAAGATAAGAATTTGCAGGCCATGCAGAAGTATCTCTTACTGTTGAAGGGCCAAATACTGGGAGCATAACATAAGGTCCCGAGCCAACACCCCAAGCACCTAATGTTTGACCAAAATCTTCATCGTGCTTTTCTAAACCCATATGCGAAGCAGGATCCCAAATGCCCGCGACACCAACGGTTGAATTAATAACAAACCGTCCTAAATCAGACAGTGAATCAACCACCTTACCTTGCAATAAGTTATTGACCATGATTGGCACATCTTCAATGTTAGAAAAAACATTGCTGATCCCTTTTTCAACTGGATCTGGTGTAATGGCTTTATATCCTTTAGCAATTGGTTTGGTTATATTTTCGTCTAGTGACTTATTAAAACTATAAACACCACGGTTCCAATCTTCCCAAGGATCATCAGGATTTTCACCAGTACTGGCACACCCAGCTAAAAAGCTAGCCAAAAATATTATTAATAGTTTATATTGCATTAATATTCCTAAACCTCATTTAAGTCTCTCGCTTCCTGCAAGCTGTCTTTGTTAAAGCTTTTTGATTGTTTATTAAAACAAACATCTTGAAGCAGAGTGGGTATAATAATTTTACATCAATATTGACTAAAAAACCCCAAAAGCGTAATTACTTTTGGGGTTTTTAAAAGGTTTTGTAAAAATAAATATTACGGATTATTTACCGCCACATTTACCTTCACCACATTTACCTTCTTTTTTACCTTTTTTGTCACCGCATTTGCCTTCACCGCATTTGCCGTCTTTTTTACCTTTTTTGTCGCCACATTTGCCTTCACCGCATTTGCCGCCTTTCTTTCCTTTTTTGTCGCCACATTTGCCTTCACCGCATTTGCCGCCTTTCTTTCCTTTTTTGTCGCCGCATTTGCCTTCACCGCATTTGCCTTTCTTTCCTTTTTTGTCGCCGCATTTGCCTTCACCGCATTTGCCTTTCTTACCTTTTTTGTCGCCACACTTGCCTTCGCCACATTTGCCGTCATCGCCAGCAATGGTTTGAACTTGTGAAGCTTCAGCAAAAGGATTTGCATCAGCTGAGGCGGTATTTAAGTAGAAAGCCATGAATAAAGAACCGACTAAAGCTACAATTTTTGATAGTTTTTTCATGAGAGTTTTTGCTCCTGTTAATATCTAAGTAAACCCGAATATAAAGTGGGTATTCTAAAGAGTTAATGTTTTTATGTTTGTTACAACTTAAGAAATAATTTTCTAACAAAGCCATAACCTCTCTGATATTCAAGGTGTTAAAATTCTACATACCGCGAATTCCAAAGATCTTGTAAGAAAGTATTTTCTTACAGTTAAAAAGATGCACCACAATTGAAAATATTTCAACATTAATTTGATAATTTAATCACAAATTTACTTCTAAACACCTCATTTAATTCTAATCGTTCTATTAATTTGATTAAACTGCACACTTTTTAACCTTCAATCGCCTAAAATTAACACTAAGCGCTATAATAAACCCGTTCTTCTTCAAGATGCTTGTTTCAGTGTTCAGCCAAAAAGCTTGAACGAAACAAGGCTTGCAAGAGTATGGATATATAAACAATGGGTATATAAATAATGAATATACGAATAAAAACGCTATTTAGACTAAATATTGCAAATGAATGAAAATATCAGCAGAAAACAACCTTAATTCCGATGCCAAGGTAGCTCAATCTAGTGCTAAATTAGATCCAGCTATCTCTGCTTTAATACGTAATCAATCTCATGGTTTAGCCATAGAGAAGTTTTCGTTATTACCTAATTTAAACTTAACACTAAACCTTGTAGCATCAGGCAATATCAATCAAATACAACTCAGCGGCTTAACACCATCACTCATTGATTATTTAATCCAAAACATCTCACAGCTAAAGCTTAATGTGTTAAATCAAACAGCCGGTGTAATCAATCAAGGAATAGGTGTAAAGTTATTATCAAATAGTAAAGACAGCTTAAATTTTCCATTACTTAAATTTGCTCAAGCCAATCTATTAAAAAACAATGCCTTAGAGTTATCTCTGCTCCTCAATCAACCACAGATTGAGCGTTGGTTACAAAAAAATCTGCTTATACCAACAGAATCAGCTAATGTAAGCCCAAAAATCACTAACAACAAACAACAAAACTTTCTTAATATTGTTAATCAATATTTAACCAAATATATAGATAAACCATCAGCGCTTTCCACCAGTATTCCTGAGCTTCATTCAGCATTAAATCAACTGATAAACTCAATATTAACGGTTTCGGCAAACCCTGTTGCAAAAAAACAAAGTGATATTCCTAACCAAAGCCCACAAATTAACTCGCAAACAAAGTCTATACAGTTAGATCAAGCACAAACCAAAGCACTATTAAACTTAATTCCTTTAAAATCAGGTAATGATCAGCAGGTATCACCATCACTGCTGCTTAACTTTAACCATACCTTAACATCAATTTTAAAACCTCAAGATAAATCACTCAGTCTGTCTATTCCGCATAGAATTAAAACTAGTGGCAATCAATTTGAACAACAGTCTATTAGCTCAGTTATTAACACACTAAACAAGCAAACAAATACACCCAATAAACCCACCAATGCCCAACTGCCGAATGAAGCATTACAAAATTTAAGCACAACTCAAGATCTCAAAAGCGTTGGGTTTGGTTTAAAACAACTTGCTGAAAACTTAATTCGCATAATTTCTAGCTCAAACAACTCGCCAATAAATATTCCGCAAGCTCTCAAGCCATTAATTGAAGTGATTATTTCACATATTAACAATCAGCCTGCGCTTAAATCCCTTACTTTAAACCAATTATTTTCAAACAACACTCAAATTGAAATAGCACAAACTCACCAGTCAAACTTACCTAACAAACTAGGCGGATTGATACTTAATAACACAACAACCTCTCAAACAAACCCGCTTAACTTCTTAGTACAACTGCTCAGTGGATCATCACAGATCCCAAGTGCTAACCACGAAAACATTGAAGCCAGCTTAAAGTTTTTAGGCGAAAGTATTAGCCGACTATTTCCAAACCAACTACCTGCTCAACAAAACTTAAATGCCTTTATCAGCCCTTTATATTCAAATAAGCTCTATAGGCAACAATTAGAGCTACTAAATAAAATTATTGCTCAATCTGAGCAGTTACTAAGCAGAATTGAGCATAGCCAGTTACAAAGCGTTAGAAGTGATTTTTCGGGTGCATTACAGTATTTAGTTGAATTACCCGTTATGCATCTTGGAACCATTGATGCTTTTGAATTACTGTTTTCGCCTGAATCAGACACAACAGACAATAAGAAAAACAAAAAGAGCTGGAAAGTCACCATAAAGTTCGATCTCCCCCCACTTAAGCCTATATTTGCGCGCGTAAGCTTAAATAACGATGAAATTACGACTGATTTTTATTCTAACGATCAACAAACGGTTGATCTTATCGAAAGTAACATTGATAAGCTCAACCAAAGCTTATTTAAAGCTGGAGTTAAGGTAAAGTCACTTACAGGTCAGAAAGGAATTGTGCCCAATGAGCTAGTCGAAACACTTAATCAGGGAGTAGACATAAAAGTATGAGGATTAACAAACCTAAAAAGTCGGCTACCGCTCTCAAATATGATGGTAAAAATACGCCTCAACTTGTTGCTAAAGGTGAAGGCAAGCTAGCAGAAGAAATTATTGAAGTTGCCAAACAACATAATATTCACATACATCAAGATCCAATGCTGCTTGAAGTGTTGTCTAAGCTTGAACTTGGCGATGAAATCCCCGAGCAACTCTATTTAGCTGTGGCCAAAATTATTGCTTTTGCTTACTTTATCCAAGGCAAACACCCAGATTACTCTCGGCATACTGATACTCAGACAGAGTTAATACAATTAGAGCAAAAAACCAGCTCAGCGCTTGAAAATCGATCAGATGATTAGGAACTGTTTATCTTTCAAACAGATCCTAGTTTTTAAAGTAGAACAGAGATATCCCTGCTCTACTTCTATATCCGTTCTTCTTCAAGGTGCTTGTTAAAGTGTTCAGTCAAAAAGCTTAAATACGGCTTAAATAGCGTCAAGCGCTTGGCGAAGATCATCAATTAAATCTTCGACATCTTCTATGCCAACCGAAAGTCTTACTAAATTATCAACAATGCCTAATTGTTTTCTGGTTTCTTTAGGTACTGAGGCGTGGGTCATAATAGCAGGATGATTAACCAAGCTTTCAACCCCACCTAAACTCTCTGCTAAAGCAAATAGTTTAAGCTTTTGCATAAATAGGCTTGCTGATTTTTCCCCGCCCTTTACCACCACCGAAATCATTCCGCCATAACCACTCATCTGCTCATTTGCTAAATCAAACTGAGGATGCGATGGCAGGCCAGGAAAATACACATCTTCAATTTTGGAGTGAGCCGATAACCATTGGGCAATTCTAATGCCGCTTTCGTTATGACGCTGCATTCTTAAAGATAAAGTCTTCAAGCCCCGTAATGCTAAATAACTGTCAAATGGTCCAGCAATAGCACCGCATGAATTTTGTAAGAAGGCTAACTGCTCGGCTAAATCGTCGTTATCGCCAACAATGGCTAATCCTCCAACCATATCTGAATGACCATTCACATATTTAGTTGCAGAATGCATAACTATATCAATGCCTAGTTGAATCGGTTTTTGGTTATAAGGTGTAGCAAAAGTATTATCTGCAACCGAAATTAATCCATTCTCTTTGGCAGTTTGTGCAACGGCTTTTAGATCAACCAACTTCAACATAGGATTAGTTGGTGTTTCTATCCAAATCATTTTAGTGTTGGGCTTTATCGCGGCTTTAAGCGCATCTAAGTCAGTTAAATCGACAAAATCAAATTCTACCCCAGCAGAGCGTTTTCTAACCTTATCAAACAATCGGAAAGTTCCACCATATAAGTCATCCATGGCAATAACGTGTTCACCAGAATCAACCAACTCTAATATTGTAGAAGCAGCAGCCATGCCCGAAGCAAAGGCATATCCTTGACTCCCACCTTCTAAAGCCGCAATACAACGCTCATAAGCAAACCTTGTAGGGTTTTGCGAACGAGAATATTCAAATCCTTGATGCTCACCCGGAGCCGATTGAATATAGGTTGATGTTTGATAAATTGGCGGCATAACTGCTCCCGTAGATGGATCGGGAGATTGACCACCATGAATAACCAAACTATCAAATTTTAAATTTTTATCTTCAGACATTGTTATACCTAATATTTAAATTTTTATTAATTAATCAATAAAACCTTGTTCACGCATCCAATCATCATTATAAAGTTTTGATAAATAACGATTTCCAGTATCACAAACCAGTGTTACTACATTTTTAGGCTCGGTTTGCTCTTGACAATATTTAAGTGCTGCACCGAGTAAAACCCCCGTTGATGAGCCAGCCATGATGCCTTCTTTAATTAACAACTCTCTTGCGGTTAACATTGCTTCTTTGTCAGTTACCATATAAGCACTAGCAACTAAATCTAAATCGCAAATGCTAGGCACATAATCTTCGCCAATTCCTTCCACAAGCCAACTACCAGCTTTAGGTGCAACCCCAGTATTAATTAGTGGTGCTAATATTGAGCCGTTGGGATCAGCCAGTACCATTTCAACATGACTATTTTGCTCTTTTAAATAGCGACCAACTCCCGACAAAGTCCCGCCAGTGCCTACGCCACAAACAAAAGCATCTACCTTACCATCAGTTTGTTCCCAAACTTCTGGACCTGTAGTTTTATAGTGAGCCTTGGTGTTAGCAGGATTAGCAAACTGATTAACATAAAAATAGCCTTTCTCTTTAGCGATTGACTCGGCTAGATCTTGATAATATTCGGGATGTCCCTTTTGAACATCTGATCGTGTTCTAGTAACTTTGGCACCCATTGCGGTTAAATTAAATTCTTTTTCTTTGCTCATTTTATCGGGCAAAATAATCTCTAGCTTATAGCCTTTTTGTCCAGCCACTAGCGCCAGCCCCATTCCAGTATTACCCGCTGTGGCTTCAATAATAGTGTCTCCAGGTTTTAACAACCCTTCTTTTTCAGCATTTTCAATCATTTCCAGTGCAATTCTATCTTTCACTGAGCCTGTTGGATTTAAAAGCTCTAGCTTTACAAATAACTTACAGCAACCAGTGTCTAAGTGAGTCAGCTCAATCATTGGCGTATTACCAATCATTTTTAGAATATTACTTTCTATAGGGTTTAACACTAATAAAAACTCCCAAATTAAGGTTAATTAAAAAATAACTTTTATTTAAATCGAGCAGATACTATCTTTATGATAGCCAGAAAAAACGCGCTAACTCTAACATAATTGCCCTTACTGCCCTAATTTAGTTTAATTCATTCAACCATAATATTTAGTGTTTTTTTGAGTTAATCGCTTGGCAAAGCTAGAGATATTGTTTAATTCTTGTTAAATTATTAACTATCAACTTACAGATCACAGGCTTTATTTTGCCCGCAAAGCTAACCTCACATCTAACCTTTAGATTTAAACTATCTATTATGATGTTTGTTGTAATTAGCCTAACTTTAATTGCTTCTGCTTATTATCAATATCACTATTCTAATGAAACGGTTGAAACCCAAAAGTTACAATTACTAGAGCTTGATAATCAGCTAATAGCTCAACAAGCTACATACGCCCTTTTAGAAAGAAATGATCAACTCGCGGGTCTATTAGTTAATGATGTTGGACAAAATCCAGCAGTTGATGAAGTAGCCTTAGTCACTACTAATCACACTATTCTCAATTATTTCTCTAGAACAAAAGATTTACCGATCCCTGAAATTGACTTTGAAAAAGAAATCATCAAAACACCCTCTCACTTAAAAATGACGGTGCCGGTGCTAGTTAACAGCAATGTTGTTGGTTATGTTTATATTAGTTATCTGCGTAACGTATTGTTTCCCAAAGATCAATTTTACCCAATTTATATACTGGTCACACTTTTGATCATGACCATAATTGCCATATTAATTGCCGATAGGCTACAGCGAATTCTTACCAAACCCATTGTTAATATGGTTAAACATATTGAAAACATTTATCGAACAGGAAATTTTGAAAGCCGCCTAAAGGAAAGTCACGACAATGAAATAGGTGAACTTGTTAGTGGCTTTAACAAAATGCTGCAAACTGTTCAAGAAAGAGAAAACGAGCTAACCATTAGAAGTAAGCAACTACAAAGATTAGTTGATGTTAGAACCGAACAACTCTATCAAAAAGCACACTTCGATTCTCTTACAGGTTTACCTAATCGTTACCTGCTGGTTGATAGACTTCACCAAGCAATTGCAAAATCATCTCGCTCAAATAATAAACTGGCTCTTCTTTTTTTAGATCTGGATCGCTTTAAAATAATTAATGATAACCTTGGTCATCAAAATGGTGATCAGCTTTTAAAAGAAGTTGCCAAAAGATTACTTAAATTATCCCGTCAAAGCGACACTGTTGCTCGTCTTGGTGGTGATGAATTTGTTTTTTTACTCGAAAATCTTTCTTCTCTAAAAAGCGCAGCAAGAACAGCAAAGCGCATTATTGAAAGCTTTAAAGTTCCTTTTAGAATTCAAGATCATATATTGCACGTATCAACCAGTATTGGGATCAGTATTTATCCAGAAGATGGTGATGATGAAAAAGCTTTACTAAAAAATGCCGACATTAGTATGTACCACGCCAAACAACAGGGCTCAGGAAAATATAGTTTTTATACGAATGAAATTAACCAAACTTCTTTAGAAAGGTTGAAAATAGAAAGCCAGCTTAGGGCGGCTCTTGAAAATGATGAACTACACATGGTTTATCAACCGCAAAAAAACTTAAATAAAAAGCGCATAGAAAACCTAGAAGCATTAATTCGTTGGAACTCGCCCAAGAATGGACCTATTTCACCGGGTATATTTATTCCAATAGCAGAAGAAACGGGGCTTATTAATCAAATTGATTTGTGGGTAATTTCAAAGGTTTGTAAACAAATTAGCATTTGGAATAAAATTGGACTTAATCATTTAACCGTTGCCATTAATGTGTCTGCGGGTCATTTGATCAGTGAAATTTTACTCAACCATTTAGAGCGAGAAGTTAAAAAACATAATATTGACGCTTCACAAATAGAAATAGAAATTACCGAAGCGGTATTTGTTGAGCATACCAACCAAACTATTGAAAACTTAAAAAAACTCAAAGCATTTGGGGTAAAAATAGCCATTGACGATTTTGGTACGGGCTATTCATCTCTACAATATATTCAAAACTTTCCCGCTGATACGCTTAAACTTGATGGTATGTTTGTGCAAAGTTTAGACACTAAAGCTAGTCAAGGTATTGTTAGATCAACTATTATTTTGGCACATAGCTTAGGCTTAGAGCTGGTTGCTGAATGTGTAGAAACTCAGGCACAGCTCGACTTTCTTATCGAGCACAAATGCGATCTTATCCAAGGATATTTATTTTCTAAGCCATTACTACCTGAAGATATTCCAACTAAATGTTTAGAATAAAAAGCACTACCAAGGTAACTCTTCGCCATTGGTATGCCAAAAACCACCAGTATTATCCATGTTTAGCTCATCAATTCTTTTAATAAGCCCTTGCGCCGACTCATCAGGTTCGATTAAACCATTAAAATTGACCATTTCGGTACTCACCCAGCCTGGGTGCAATAAAGCAACGGCAATTCCTTGTTCTTTTAAATCAATAGACAGTGATTTACCTGCCGCATTTAATGCAGACTTAGACATTCGATAACCATAACCACCGCCTGAGCTATTATCGGTCATTGAGCCCATTCTGCTAGTGATCATTATAATTTTGCTACCTGTATTTAATTGTGAAATTAAAGCTTCAACCACTCTTAATGGTGCAACAGCATTTACTTCAAATTGTTTGTACATATCTGAAAAATTAAAATCGTTAATGCTAGATGGCCTTAAGATCCCAGCATTATTAATTAAAATATCAATAGAGGTAGATTGCAGTTTACTTTTTAGCTGGTTAATATCCGGTGGATTGGTGACATCAATATTTTCAATCACTTTTGCTCCAGTGCAATTTAAACTGGGTGATGATTGACGGCAAACACCAATGACCTCATCACCTCTAGCAATAAAAGTTTTTGTTAGCTCTAACCCTATTCCTCTGTTTGCACCTGTAATTACAATAGTTGCCATTATTTACCTATCTAAATTCTAATTTGAATAGAAAGACTAACAAGTAATCTCGCGTTTATCTATCCAAAGTTTTGCACAAGCTAATATTAAGGCCGCTAAAGCGAGTGATAACCCGATAGCCCAAACTCTATTAGTTTCGCTTGATGCGTTAGTTGCCATTAAAATATAAGTCCAAGGATCATACTTCCAAAATTTAGAGCTGCTCGCTTGCACAATGCTCATTGTTGCAATCACTCCTAGCGCTAATGGCGCAACAATATTTGTCCAGCGCCAACTAACAATATGCTGAATAATTAAAATCGCCACACAGGCAAAAAGCGAATAACCTAACTTTGCACTAAATTCAAAATTAAACATACCTTCGCCTTCATAACCCATCGCGTTTAATCCAACAATTGAAAGTAATATCATTAAAAATAAAATAAAACTTGCTCCCAAAATATAGATCCAAGCTAAAATTGCTTTGGCTAAAAATAATGACCACTGGGTTACAGGCAGACTCAGCATTAAACGCCAACCACCCACTTTGTGCTCAATACCATTGAGCAATGCGGTTATTAATGCAATATAAAGAGGCAACATAAAATATCCCCACATCGAATAATTAATTGCCCAAAATACCGCCCAGCCCTTCTCAGCAACCAGCTCTCCATCACTGTGAAAGAACAGCATTAAATTAACAATCACTACGGCTAATGGACTTAACAGCATCATTAATAATGCAAGGCTACGTTTGGTTTTTAATAATTCTAAATAAATAAGATCGAACATAATAAACTCCTATTAAGCCGTTGCCGTTTGATTAAAAAATACTTTTTCTAAAGAAGGATTAATAAAGCGAGTTTGAACAATCGGTAAGCCCAGTTGATAAAGCACCTGATGAATATCGGGACACTGCTCAATGGCAATATCTTTAATTTTGATAAAGCGATCATCTTGATAATTGACGTTAAGGTTCTTCTCTTTCAGCCCATTAAACAACGCATCATTGTGAGTTGACTCAACTTGTAAATAACTTGTTTGCGTAGCTAATAAATCTTTTAGTGTTGATTCAACTTGCACGCAGCCCTGATTTAAAATGGCAACATGACTGGCGGTTTTTTGAATTTCATCGAGTAAATGACTCGATAAAAATACAGTTGAATTAATTTGCTCTGGTAAACTTTTAAGTAACATACGGATTTCTTGAATGCCTCGTGGATCTAAACCATTAGTTGGCTCATCTAAAATCAATAGTGGTGGCTCGCCAAGTAAAGCATTGGCAATGGCAATGCGCTGTTTCATTCCCAATGAAAATTGACTCATTGGTTGATTTTTAAACTCTGTCATAGCAACTACATCGAGCGCTTTATCAATACTTGATTGAGGTAATTTTTTTAATCTTTGCGCAATTGACAAAAACTCCAATGGTGTTAACTGTAAATAAAGACAAGGCGATTCCACCAAGCAACCAATTTTCTGCCTATAACTTGTATCTTTAGGATTAATTTTTTTGCCAAATAAACTAAACTCGCCACTATTGGAGTTTATTAAATTAAGTAGCACTCTAATTAATGTGGATTTTCCTGCACCATTATTGCCCAAAAAGCCATAAACCGATCCTTGGGGCACATTGATCGAAACTTTATCTAATACGGTTTTTTCTCCAAACTTTTTACTTACTTCAAACACTTCAATAATATTTGACATCAACTTTCCTAAAATTAGTTTTAATCATTAACGATTTAATCACAAAAGATTAATCATGAAATCGGGCGCAATACCGAGCAATGCGAAATTTATTAATAGGTCTTGAGACTGATGCTATTTAATGATGGCTTTACTATAATTGGACTTTGCAGTAACCGGATTATGCAATAATTAGGCTTTGTAATAATTAATTTTAAGATATGATTTCTAATTTATCACTCAAATGGAAACTGGTATTTTATTTAACCGCTATTGGTTTTATCACTAGTTTTGGTATTCATTTGTCTTTATATTTATTAGGCAGTAGTGATATTACTTACACCATGCGTCAATCACCTATTCAAAGCTGGCAAAAACAAAATATTGAACAACCCATAACTAAATTATTGACTACATCAAAGCTTAAAGACACAACACTTCAATCACCGTTAACATTAAAACACCGTCGCTTAGATATCGATCAAATAATAAATCCGCTATTAGATAGTCAGCACACAGTTGCTCATAGAGACAACTTTTTTACCCATTTAACTATTCGTTATTATGCCTTAGTCGATATTAATTCAATGCTTGTTTATCAGTCAGAAAAAGCGGACTTTAACTTTGGCGATTTAGGTTCACAACTTCCTATTGCATCAAGAGATGATTTATCTGATGCACTTCAAGGAAGAAACAACAGTGGTATTGAACCTTTATCTAAAGCAAAGAAAAATAAGCAAAACGAAGTGGAAAACTATTTAATTATTAAACCGCTAAAAAATGAACAAGGCGATGTGCTTGGTGCAATTATTAGTGAGCAATCATGGAAAATTGACGAAACCCAAACACCACTTTTTTATATCAGCATATTCGAGGTAATGCTGCTGGCTTTTGGGTTAACCGTAGTTTCTTTTTTATGGATATTACCCTCTACCATTATCCTTGGCTTTCTTGTGGCTTATGTGGTTTCCAAAAAACTGGCTCATTTTAATTCAACAATTTCATATTGGGAAAAAGGTAATTTTTTACCCCAGCTTAATATTTACGGCAACGATGAAATCGCGCAAAGTTTTAAGCGATTAAACTTAATGACCCAAAAATTAGAATCGCATCAAAATGAACTTAAAGAGCTTGCGGGTATTGAAGAAAGACAGCACCTTGCAGCAGAGTTGCACGATACTGTTAAACAACAATTGTTTGCTTTAAATTTAAACTTGTCCAGCGCAGAACAGTTGCTAAAAAACAATCCCAAACAAGCAGAAAAACTATTAAAGGATTCAATCAAACAAAACCAAGTTACTTTTAATCAAATTAACCAATTAATACTTTCGCTTAACCCTGTTTCGATTGGTGGTGATTTAATCTCAGCGTTAAAGCAATCAATAAAACACTGGGAAGAACAGACCCAAATAACCGTTGATACTCACATTAACTTTAACTCTGAATTGTCTGAAATTCAGCAACAAGTTATATTCAGAAGTATTAACGAAGCTTTGCAAAATATTTTTAAGCACAGTCAGCCAAAGCAAGTTAAAGTGAAGCTAACGCAAAATAAAAATAATATTTATTGGCAAGTATCTAATTTAGTCGATAAACATTTTGATATTGAATATGGTCATGGATTAACCTTAATGAAAAATCGATTAAGCTCTGTTAATGGTGAACTTAAAATAGCACTAAACCCACAAAAAACTTGTTGGACATTTGATCTTTCCGCTCAGTTTCCTTATTCCAATTAAGGATGAAAACCATGTCAGAAAATAAAATAAGCTTAATGATTGTTGATGATCACCAATTAGTTCGTCAAGGAATAGAAAGCTTTTTAGGGGCTCAAGAAAATATAGAAATTGTTGCTAGTGTGGCTAACGGCATGGATGCAATAACTCAATCAATTGAAAAATTACCTGATGTTATACTCATGGATCTTAATTTAGGACAAGGAATAAACGGCATACAAGCCACTCAATCGATCAAAGATCACTGCCCTAATACACAAATCATTGTTTTAACTTCATATCATAGTGATGAATATATTTTTCCCGCGATAAAAGCAGGCGCATTATCTTATGTATTAAAAGATATTCATCCGCAAGATCTTTACCAAGCGGTGAAAAAAGCGGCGAATAGAGAATCGACTTTATCACCATCGGTTGCCAATCGAATTATTGATGAAATGCAAAATAAGAGCGCCAATGAAAAGCAAAAATTGTCAGAGTCTTCTCAAAAACTAAATTCATTAAATCAGTTAAGCGTAAGAGAGTTGCAAATATTAAAAATGATAGGCTCTGGCAACAATAATCAAGAAATTGCAGAATCATTAAATATTGCGATAAAAACCGTTCGTTGCCATGTGAGTAACATTTTAAGCAAACTGCATTTAAGAGACAGAACTCAAGCGGCTATTCATGCATGGCAAACAGGCATGGTTGAGCAAAATAAATAGCTTCTTTATGGCTGATAGATTTTAACTTTATAACCTTTGGCCGTTAAAGTTTCTGCTTGTAGTTGGCTCATTACGCCTTTATCACAATAAAGCAGATAGCTTTTGTCTTTAGCTAAACCATTATCTGAATCGAGCTTAAAAAACGGAATAGGTAAAACGGTATTTTTTGTTAATGCTAATGGTTTTAATGCCAACTCTTGTGGATGACGAATATCAATAACAATATCATCGGCTTCTGGCAATTTTACCACTTCAATCGCTTCAAGATTTAACTGACTGTTATAAATTTCGTCGATATTTTCAACTTTACGATTTTCAAATGCTTGATCTAATATCGAAAAATCAAAGCATTCTTCTTCTCTTTCTATTCGCTCTAACTTAGCTCTTGTAGTTGGTTTATCAGAAATTACTCCGCAATATTCAGGCATTACTTTGGCAAATTCTTCACTACCCGATGCGCGCGATAAATTAATAATATCTTGCTTATCCATATTAATTAATGGACGTAATGTTAACATGTCTGTTGCTTTATCTATTACTGCTAAGTTAGTTAGTGTTTGGCTAGACACCTGCCCTACACATTCACCAGTAACAATAGCAGGTGCATTAAATTCAAGTGCGACCTTTTCTGCCACTTTTAACATCATTCGCTTAAGCACAACCCCCATTTGGCTATGATGCACTTTTTCTAAAATTTCATTAACTACCTGTTCAAACGGAATGGTAATAAACAAAATACGGTGTGATGCACTGTATTTTTCCCATAAAAAATGGGCAACTTGTTTTACCCCCACTTCGTGTGCCATACCGCCAAGGTTAAAGAAACAATAATGCGTTCTTATTCCACGCTTCATCATTAAATAACTCGCCACCGAAGAGTCGTAACCGCCAGAAATTAAACTCACACAAGATTCTTGCTGACCCATTGGATAACCGCCAATACCTTGCGAGCGAGACTCAATGGTATAAAGAACATCTTGTTTCACTTCTAGTTTAACCGTAACTTCAGGATCTTTAAGCTGTACCCCTTTGGCTTGACTATTATGCAATAATGCCCCGCCCGATTTTTGCTCTATTTGAGTCGAATTAAAGGCATGTTTTCCGTTACGTTTTACTCGCACGCAAAAAGTTTTGTCTTTAACAATATCAGCATATTCAGCAACCACTATGTCGGCAATATCATCTAAGGTTTCAAAACTATGGGGTTTTACTTTTAATATAAACTCAATCCCCGATGTGGTTTTTAGTCGCGACAATATTTGATCAGAAATTTGTAGGTATTCTTGCTCAGCTAGCTCACCTTGATTGAAAGTCACCTCTAAAAAATCCCAAGCGCCAGTAATCTCTATATCAGAATGAATAGTGCTTAAAACTTTATTCAAGTTTTTTTTAAGCTGGCTAATAAAGCGTTTACGAACAGGCTTGCTTTTTACAATAATTTCAGGGAATAGCTTAATTACAAATTTCATTAAATTTCATCTTGGGGAAAAATTGGCGCTATTTTAGCCGAAAGTAGTAATAATGAACAATGAGATTAAATAATTACGAGACTAATTGCTAAGAAAAACCAATAACGCTTATTTTTCTTAGCAATAAATAAGATCAACTAAGCTCTAATTAGTCCAACAAACTGACCTTCTATGGCTAGATTTTCAGCGGGCAGTACAATAGGAGCATAATTATCATTTGCTGGCTGTAGCACTGCGTTATTGCCTTGTCTCTCCAATCGTTTAACGGTTACTTCATCATCAATTCGGGCAACAACAATTTGACCAACCTCAGCTGTATTAGACTTTCTTACCGCGATTAAATCGCCATCTAAAATGCCTTCATCAATCATACTATCACCTCGCACGCGCAGTAAAAATGTTGGTTTCTTTCGCTTTAATACCTCAGGGATAGTAATATAGGCTTCTACATTTTCAACCGCCTCAATCGGCAAGCCCGCAGCAACAGAGCCAACTAAAGGCAGCTCATTTTCATTGGTTTCTAATATTTGAATGCCTCTAGGTTTATCAGCATAAATTCGGATCACGTTTTTCTTTTCTAAGGCCTTTAAGTGATCAGCAGCCGCTTTAGATGAGCTAACACCAATAAGCTTAGCTAACTCAACGTGAGTAGGTGCAATACCATAATCTTCTACATATTCTTTAAGAATATCAAAAACTTCACTTTGCCTTTGGGTTAACTCTTTCATTGAATGCTCCATTTACTCGGTTGCTTTACTCATTAATAGCGCTAAAACTTAATTAACTAAAAAGTTAAATAAGCACTAACTGGATAAATAGTAATCTAATATATCCTACTACGCAAGTAAATAGTATTTATTTATACCCGCTCTCTTTTATGTGTTTTTTTCAGGCAAAAAAAAAGACCGTCATAAAGACGGTCTTCTTAAAATAATGGCGGAGTGGACGGGACTCGAACCCGCGACCCCCGGCGTGACAGGCCGGTATTCTAACCAGCTGAACTACCACTCCGCTCTGAGTAACTCTGTTGTGAGTCACTGCGTGTCAGCGGGCGCAATAATACGAATCCGACTGGTCACTGTCAACGATAATTTTAAAAAAATTGGATCTTTTTTTAAAATTGAATAGAATTTAGACAAATTGATTAATTTTCATCCTCTTTTTTATCACCGCTTTCGGCAAAGGCATCATCCCATGAGGGTTCGGCGTCTTCATTTGCGCCTAGCTCAAGACCATCTAATGCGTTATCAATTTCATCTAGCTCATCGTCAATTGAAAAATCAAGAGGCTCTTCAGCTTGCGCATTAGTATCAGGCTCTTCGACCAAATCACTTTGCATTATAGTGTTTGCACCAGGTGAATTATCTTCTTGTGCCTTAGGCTCTGGTTTATCTGGTTCATCGAGATCTAACTCCATTTCACCATTATCACTTTCACTACCTATCTTAGTATCAACGCTAGCACCAGTGTCTTCTAAAGTTTCGGTCGATTCAGAAAATGCGTCAGGCTCGTCTGCTAAATCTTCAGAGGTGTCTTCTTCGTTATTATCAACAGGAGTGCCGCTAGCGCCATTAGAAAACGATTCCATTGCCGAAATTATTTGCTCAACAGACATTTCAGTATCTGGTACTTCTTCACCAAACATAGAGCTAAACTCACCAAAGATATTATTAAGCGTTGTTAAAGTAATATGCACTTCGTGTTTTAATGTTTTTATCTCTTGTTTTTGCTCTTTAATTGTTTCTTCGTAAGGCTCAACGTCAACTTGCTCAACCTCTTCATCTGCCACTACCTCATTAACTTCAAGCTTAATATCTAAATCATGATAGTGCTGAGTAATTCTAGAAAGGTCGTTTTCTAGTTCAATGAGCGCTTTATCATTTTTATCTAGCAATGCACTAATCATATTTCTAAATAAAAATTTTCTCTCGTTAATAATTTTCTTAACTTGCTTTTTTGATGCTTCTGCTTCAAATTTAAGCTTTGTATTTAAAAAGTTTTCTAATGACTCGCGTTGAGCGCCTTCATTATTTTTAATCCTAAGAATTAGTTCCCTTATGGCATTTTTATTCTTTCGCTTACCATTAATTAAAACGATTGAGAGTACAATGCTAAGCAGAATAAAAGGTAGGGCAAACTCTAAAGTTAAAATACCAGAAATAATTTGTTGACTCATTTATTCTGCTCCAGCCTTTTGGCTTTCTTCTTTATCTTGTTGATTTTCTTCATTATCATCTTCTTCAATACCTAGCTCTTCAGACATTTTAGCGATATTTTTAGCGTTTCTAGACTTTATAACTCTCCAGCCAATAAAACCTAAAATCACAATAACTAAATTTGCTCCCAAGCCTATATAAATAAGCGACATCCAGTCTGTTTCTTCTGGCTCGTCTTTTGTGTCTTGAATATCTTCAACTTTAGGATCTTCTACTTTATCCTCTGCTGGTTCTTCTACTTGTTCTTCTAGCTCTTCTTTAATCGACTCTTCATTCGCGGCCTTCTCATTATTAGACTGACTGTCTAAATATGCTTGAGTTGGCTTAGTTTCAAAGTTAATTGGTGCTGGGGATACTGAAAACTCTCGCCCTAAAATAGATTGACCTTTAATATCCAGCTCTATCTTATATTTTCCACCTTCGGGAAACGTTTTAAGTTCAAGCGGTACATCAAACTTTTTAATAGCTAAAAACTGTTTTTCACCATCAGGGAAACTCAATGTTAAGTTCACATTAAGCGACTCTTTTTGCACAATATCTTCACGCACACTAAATAATAAGCGATGAGGTTGGTTGCCATCTTCTGAAACGGTAAGTTCGTGAGTTAATGGTGAGCCATAAACATTAATTGCATGATTACGCTTTCTTTCAAAAGTTGGGCTTTTAAGCTCCAATGTTAGCTCTAAAACACCTTCATAGTCATCGGTAAAAAAGTTTTGTTTAAATGAATGATTGGTATTGTCAAAAAACATCGCTAAGCGACTAGTTTGACCGTCTTTATTTTGAATAAGCTTTGATTCAACCAAATTTAAGAAATCGGGCTTGGTTATAGTTTCTCCTTTTTCAACCAAAGAAACTTCATAATGAATGGCTTCACCCGCCAAAAGATTATTGGGAACCTCTGCTACATTTAAGCCTAAATCGCTAACAATCATCACTCGATTATCGGGGCTTACTTTAGCATCAACTTTCCAGTTGCCTGCTTGAGGATCTTGCACGGTAATTAAATCGTAATTTGCAGTAGCAAACCACCGTACACTGCCGTCTTGGCTTGACTCTTGAAGTATTTCACCATTTGGTTGAATAATTTTAGTTTCATCTAGCGGATTTTCTTTAAAAATCAATACGGTAATTTCATTAATGCTTGAATCAACTTTAAATTGATTTTCAGTTAATGGCAGGCTATCTCGCTCAGCCGATTGCTCAAATATTTTTAAAAATACCTTTTGTAACTCTTCTGCTGACTCTACCGCTTGATACCAACCATCGGTTTGGGTAGAAAGAGATTTTAACAACTCGTGATCAGCATTTTTTGATAGTGCAATTGTATGAATTGCAACACCAGCTTTAGCCAGTTTGGGCAAAATGGTATTTAATATTTTTTCTCGCTCTTTTTCATTAACCGCAGGATCTTTAGAAATATCAACCATACCATCGGTTAACAAAATAATGCTTCGCTTCTCAGTTTCACTCGGTTTAATCCATCCATAACTGGCTTTATCTAAAACACCACCAATATTGGTATACAAACCTCTTGAGTTGATTTTATTAGCTGTTTCAGTTGCTTGAGATTGCCATTTATTATCAACCTTTGCCAATGGAACCATCATATTAACGTAACGCCCAAAAGCCCATACTCCTGCGTCTGCACCAGTAGGCATAAGGTTTGTTACCAATTGTAGAGCGGGAATTCTTAAGTTATTAGGATCGTTCTTTTTCATGCTACCTGAAATATCAATCAAAATTCTAATATCAGGTTTTGGCTGTTTTTTAGCCGCCAAAATATCGCTAGCAGGCAAAAATATGGAACAAAAAAGTAAACTATAAATAAGCCATATTTTATTTTTCATTGGGTTCGCCTAATTAAAGTTGATAAAATTCAATTAAAGTTTAGCTTAAAATAAGGTAATTTTCATATATTTCAGTTAGATACACTATAATTGTAAAGTTAATTCTATTCAACAATTTGGTTCAAAATTCATGTTCTTTCAACTAGTTGATCGTAATCAAATGAATAAAACATACATTCTGTAAGATAAAAAACAAATGACCAAATCAGTTTAGAAAACGGAGAAAACCAATGATTACTGTCGAAGAAGTTATGACTAGAAATCCTATTACGCTATCTCAATATAGTAGCTTAGATGATGCTAGGAAATTAATGGAAGAAAAACGTTTTCGTCACATTCCAATAATTGATAACAACAACGAACTTATTGGTCTTGTTACGCAAAGAAATGTGCTTGCTAATGCGATTTCTTCACAAAACTTTGTTGATAAAGAAGAGTTGGCAAAAATAGAAAAAGGTACGCTTTTAGCCGATGTAATGACAACTGGTTTGAGAACAGTACACCCCAGTATGAAAATTGCCGATGCGGCAAACTTAATTCATAAGTATAAGTTTGGCTGCTTACCCGTAGTTAATGATAATAATCATTTAGTTGGCATAATTACTGATCACGACTTTGTAGAAATTACTATCCAGCTACTTGAAATGATGGACGCAGCTGATCCAATAGCTATTGAAGACGACTTAGATAGTTTTTAATCTGAATTATCGTGCTCATTAAAGTAATCAGCATCAACTAAATAGTCTTCTAATTCGTCCATATTAACATCTGCGTCACTGATAACTTTGTCGGTGACTGCATATCCTGCCTTTTTTGCCGAAAGCGGATCACCTGTTTCTAACGGATGCCATTTAGGAAGTGGTTTTCCTTCTGCTAGTAGTCTATAGCCGCAAGTTTTTGGGATCCAAGTTAACTCTCCTGCATTTTCAGGGGTGATTTTTATGCAGTCGGGCACAAACTTATGCCGCTCAGAATAAACTGTACACTGGCATTTATTAGTGTCTAAATATTGACAGACCACATTGGTTTGAAAAAGCTCATCGGTATCATCATCAATGAGTTTATGAGCACAGCATTGACAACAGCTGTCGCAAATAGACTCCCATTGTGAGTCATTTAACTCTTTAAAAGGAATGGTTTCCCAAAAGCGATCTTTAGATTTTTTGCTTGGTTTAGAGTGATTGTCCGACATGACTATTTCCGACATGATAGTTTTAGTTTTAAAACGACTAGATAACTAGATAACTAGATAACTAGATAACTAGATAACAGGGGTATTTTCCCATGCCTTGCCTAAAAGCTCAAAACTAAGTTGACTACCAACCTTTAATGGAGCAACGCCTTCAGGGGTTCCTGTTAAAACAATATCACCTGACAGAAGAGTAAATTGAGCTGAAATTGCTTTAATTAAAGGAATAACTTTAAATATTGCATCACTTGTATTTCCAGTTTGAGCAACTTTTCCGTCGATAGAAAACTGAAAGGCAATATTGTTTAAATTTATTTCCTCTTGCCAAGAAAGAAAGTGAGAAATAGGACAAGCGCCATCAAATGCCTTGGCTCGTTCCCAAGGATGCCCTTTTTGTTTTAGTTTACTTTGCTCTTCTCTTAAGGTTAAATCGAGTGCTAAACCAACCCCTGCAATTGACTTTTTTATCTGTTCATCGGTAGCATGAGTGAGTTTTTCGCCAATTAATATTGCTACTTCAAGCTCATAATCACAGCGAACTGATTGTTCAACATGCTTAGATAGGCCACTAATGTTAATCGGCTTTTCTAAAGCAACCAAGCAAGTATTTGGCTTGATAAAAAGTAGTGGTCTTGATGGAACAGGATTATTCAATTCTTTAGCGTGAGCAATATAGTTTCTGCCCACACACACTACTTTACTGGTTGCCTGCTTAAATTGAGTTTTATTGCCCGAGCTTGGATCAATAATTTGAGGATAAAACCAATCCATAAAACATGCCTTTTAATTTTTTATCTTAGGAAAACCTACTCTATCAGCTAAGTAGCCAACACCAGTGGCAAAATAGTGTGAACGATTCCAACGCATAAGCACATCGAAGTTATTATAAACCAAATAAATTCTACCTTTTTCACCGCCAGGGGCAATCAAATACCCTTGAATATCAACATTAGGCAAATCGGTTAAATCACTGCGTCTTACACCTAATGCTTGCCAGTCAGCTAATGTTTTTTTATGAGCCTTACCCATTTGATAATTTTCAAAGGGCTGAGTTAATTTAACTTGCCTGCCCCAAGTTTGATCTTTTATCCAGCCAGATTCCGCTAAATAATTACCCATAGAAGCAAAAATATCGGCTTTATCACCCCAAATATTTTTTTTACCATCACTGTTAGCATCTACGGCATAACGTAAAAAACTACTTGGCATAAATTGACAATGCCCCATTGCTCCTGCCCAACTGCCTTTCATTTCATCAATACCAATATGACCTTCGCCAATTATTTTTGCCGCAGCTAATAGCTCTTTGGTAAAAAATTTAGCTCGCCGACCATCAAAGGCTAATGTTGCTAAAGCGCTAGGTACATGAAACCCACCAGTGATTGAGCCAAAGTTACTTTCTTTACCCCAAAGCGCTACAATAAAGCGTGAAGCCACTCCCGACTTTTTACTGGCTTTAGTTAACTCATTAATATTATTTTGATAGGCTTTTCGTGCTTTTTTAACTTTCCACTCAGGGATCACGCGCTTCATATATTGTTCGTGAGTCATTGTGCCTTCGGGTTGTCTTCTATCTAATTCAACAACTCTTGGAATATATTTTAAAGATTCAATCAGCTCATCAGCTAATGGCTCACTAACACCTTGTTCTAAAATTTGTGGCTTTAAACCCTGCTTCCAGGCTTCAAATTCAATTTCAGGGTTAGCCAATAGCTGAAAACTTAGGCTTAACCCCAATATCCCTTGCAATAAATATTTCATTTTCACCGAATGATCCCTTCTTGTTTATTTTTACCCGCTAAATTAGGGTGAGTTACAGGCGGCATTTGCAAATAAAAGCCCTCTTCTTTTATTTTTTGTTTTACTTCATTAAGATCAACTCTTGCCAGTTTATCCCTTTTAGCTAAGTTAAGTTGCAGAGAGAACTCAGGCTTTCCAAACACTTTCATTAGTGGCTCTGGCACGCTACTAAAATCATCTTTATTGGGAATATAAAGATACATTTCGTCTTTTTTATTACTACGGTAAACACTGGCTAACACGTTTAGTCCTCAACCATTTTATAAGTCATTAATTATTTGCTGAAAATCATTTAATAAAACATCACCTCGCCAGCCCAACAGTGGCTTTGGTAATTTTTCATCTGTTAATAAAGCAAGTGCTGTTTTTTTTATTACTCTCTGGCTCATTAACACTGCTTTTTGAATGCCTAAAGCTTTGGCTTTATGTTTTACAACATTGGCAAACACTTGATTCAATGATTTAAGCGCTACAACATCTCTTGGGTTGACCACAGGTTTTAATGAGGGTTCACTTTGCTCTTGATAAAATTTAATTTGTTCTAGTATTAGATTGCCATAAACTCGAATAGCCCTAGGATGAATATCTGCTATCCCTTTTAACTGGGTAATGGATTGCGGCTCTCGCTCACAAATATCGACTAATTGATGATCTTTAACGATATGGTTGCGCGTTCGATTTTCTTGTTTAGCAATGGTTTCTCGCCAATAAAATAGGCGTTTAAATAACACTAATTGTTCGCCATTAAGGCGACTAACATCTTTAGCTTCTCGATAAGATGCATCATCAAATTCAGCAGTTAAAATCCATTCACTCACTTCCTTCATCTCTTGCTTAACAATATTAATATAAGGCTTAGTCTTAATCTGCTCAAATAAATGAGAATAAACTTTATACAAATAAGCCACATCATTTGCCGCATAAGCCAGTTGTTTTGAAGAAAGCGGGCGAGCTAACCAATCAGATTGTGTTTGCTCTTTATCAAGGCTTACCCCGCAAACTTCATTCACTAATGCGGCATAACCAATCGAAAGATTGTCTTCTAAAAAAGCATAAGCAATTTGTGTATCAAAGTAATTGTTAATTTGGCAATTCCAGCTATGCCACAAGACTTCAATGTCTTCTCTGCCTGCATGCATTATTTTGGTTATTGTAGGATCGACGCAAATAGCGCTAAAACCATTGCTTTGCTTAATTTGAGTAACATCAACAAGGTATATATTATCGCCATCAAAGATCTGTAGTAGCGCAAAAATAGGATACAAGGTTGTTCTACGCTCAAACTCGGTATCAATGGCAAGCCAATTTATACTAGGTTTACCATTGTTTAACCAAGTTTCACAAATTGATTCGAGTTGCTCAGCGCTATCAACCCAAATGGTGGGTATTTGATTAATAGTATTTTCCTTTAATTCTAAGCTTTAGTCTCTTAGCTCTCGGCGCAATATTTTACCTACATTAGATTTAGGTAAATCATCTCTAAACTCAATTATTTTAGGGCGCTTATAGCCAGTAAAGTTATTTTTACAAAAGCTTTTAAGCTCTTCTTCAGTAAGTGAAGGATCTTTTTTAACCACAAAAATTTTCACTTTTTCACCGCTAGATTCACTTTCCACACCAATGGCGGCAACTTCTAAAACTTTTTCATGGGTTGCAATAACATCTTCAATTTCATTAGGGTAAACATTAAAGCCAGACACTAAAATCATATCTTTTTTACGATCAACAATTTTAAAGAAGCCGCGCTCGTCCATTTCGGCAATATCGCCTGTGGCAAACCACCCTTCTTCGGTTAAAACATTAGCGGTTTCTTCTGGTCTGCCAAGGTAGCCTTGCATAACTTGAGGCCCTTTAACCCATAACTCTCCAGCTTTGCCAACACCTAAAGGCATGCCATTGTCATCACGGATGGAAACCTCGGTAGAAGGCACAGGCAAACCAATGGTGCCATCGTTTGCAGTTTGGTTCATAGGACTTATACAAACCGCTGGTGATGTTTCAGACAAACCATAACCTACCAATAATGGTCTTCCTGTTACCTTTTGCCATTCTTTTGCAACAGACTCTTGTACTGCCATGCCTCCACCAAGTGTTAAATGTAAATGACTAAAATCTAAGTCAGAAAAACCAGGTGTATGTAACAGCCCATTAAATAAGGTATTAACCCCAGTAATTGCAGTAAATTTGTGTTGCGAAAGCTCTTTAACAAAGCCTTTCATATCTCTAGGGTTGGTGATCAAAACATTTAAACCACCATTTTTACAAAATACCATGCAGTTAGCCGTTAACGAAAAAATATGATAAAGCGGTAATGCAGTAATAATAGTTTCTTGACCTTTTCTCACAATAGTAGAAAGCCAAGCATCGGCTTGAAGAATATTAGCAACCATATTGCTATGAGTTAATACAGCGCCTTTTGCAACCCCTGTTGTACCACCAGTATATTGTAAAAAGGCAATATCGGTATGTTCCAAGGTTGTTTTTTGAAGGCTAAGCTGTGCGCCCTTAGACAACGCTTTTTTATAACTTTTGGCTTGCGGCAGGTGATAAGCTGGCACCATCTTTTTTATATGCTTAACCACAAAATTGACCAACCAAGACTTCACTGGGCTTAGTTCGTCACCAAGCTCAGTTACTATAATATGCTTAACTGGTGTTGACTCAATTACCGACTCCAAGGTTTTAGCAAAATTAGCCACAATAATTATGGCATCAACACTGGCATCATTTAATTGGTGCTTAAGCTCTCTTGGTGTGTATAAAGGGTTTACGTTAACAACCGTTAAACCGGCTTTCATTGCGCCAAAAATAGCAATAGGATACTGCAATAAATTGGGCATCATAATGGCTAATCTATCACCATGCTGTAAACCAAGTTCAGATTGTAAGTAGGCGGCAAATTGCTCAGCTTTTGCATTAACTTCACCATAAGTTAACACTTTGCCCATATTGACAAAAGCCGCGTCATTTCGGTATTTTTCAACGCTATCTTCAAAAATTTCTAAAACTGATTGAAATTCATTAACATCAATTTCATGGGGAATTCCTTCAGGATAAGAATCCAGCCACAACTTTTGCATAGGTTGATCTCCAAAACTTTATTTATTTGTACAATTCAAGAATTTTAGGTGGACAATATCTTCAGATAAACAATACTGCCTTTGCGGTAAATTATACTAGGGGCTAGAGAATGACAAAAGGCTTTTTTGAGAGCGAGCAAATATTTGCAGTTTTTGCTGAATATTTAGGGTCTGTTGATCTTTCTAATATCAACAGCCCCTAACCTAAACAATCAAACTTTTGCCCAATTAGCGCTTTTTGTCAGTAAGCACATCGAGCTAAGTAATTATCAATTAAGCTTGAGCAATCTTTAGGTTGTTCAAGGTGAACATGATGACCACCTTTTAGGCTAGAAACTTCTATATTTTTTAACGCCTGTTTTCTAGGTTCAAATAATTCATGCCCCTTTAAATAGCCTTCGTTTCCCTCAATTAATAAAACTGGAATAGTAATTTGGCTTAATAATTCAAGCAAGTGGGGCTCAGACAGCCTTAACGGAGAAACAACTCTTAAACGTGAATCGGCACGCCATGTGTAGCCACTGCTAACCTTTTCTAACCCCCTTTCTACAATAGGTGCGATATATTCTTGTTTAATTTTTGAAGCAAAAGCCCTAGTTTTAAGCGCTAATTCAAAATTATCGTAAATAGGCTTTTGCTTTTCAGTTAACTCTCTTCTTTGTGAAATTGAATTGGCGAATAAATCGAGCATTTGTTCAGGCTTAGCCGTTAAAGGGCCTATTGATTCAATAGACACTAAACTAGCAACTTTATCAGGACAACTTGCCGCATAAACAAATGACAATGCACCACCCATTGAGTGCCCTAACAAATTAATTTTATCTTGCTTAAAGTGTTCTGCTAAATCGTCAATAAGATAAATACCATCATAAAAATGATACTTTAACCCTGCGGGAATATGTTCAGAATGTCCGTGCCCTGGAGAATCAATGGCAATAATACGATAATTGGGTAAATGATGAGCCAAAACTTCAAAGCTAGCTAAGTTATCTAACCAGCCATGCATGGCAAATACAGTGGTTTTTGCATTAGGGTTCCATTCCACAACAGAGCACTGGGTTCCACAAAGTTGCAATTGATATTCAAGCATGGTTAAGTAATTTTAGTTTTGTTATTAATTTAGTCGTGCGGCACTTCTCGAACTTTTTCTATCGCTTTTAACACTTGTCTTTTAGCGTATTTTTTTAAGTCTTTAACTTCTTCCTGCAGTTGCTGACCTGGAGACTGTTTTTCTAAAAAATTACAAATATATTTTGCTGGCATATTATTCAGCGCGATTGCCGCAATATCTTGAATAGATAGCTCTGAATCAGGAACGTCGATATCGCTATCATTAATTAGCTTATCAATTTGCTCGAATACAATTTCTTCGGATAAATTCTCTAGGTCTCGATGAAAATATTTATCTTTATACATTTACAATTCCTCAATTTTAAACCGCTCAAAACTTGTTACTAACAAGATTTGCCACTAAAGCTTACACCAATAATAGCCTACATCTAAAGATTAAGTGATAACTAATTTAGAGAAATAAATATAAATCAGTTAGAATTGCCAGCCGTTATAAAGTTAATAGCTTAATCAATGACAAAAGTTGATGTAATCATTATTGGCGCTGGTGCCGCAGGTTTAATGTGCGCGGCTACCGCAGCCAATAAAGGCTTATCAGTATTAGTGCTTGATCATGCCAATAAAATAGCTAAAAAAGTATTAATGTCTGGCGGTGGGCGCTGTAATTTTACTAACTTAAATATTGAGCATGAAAATTATATTTCCCATAATCCTCATTTTTTTAAATCAGCGTTAAGTCGTTATACTCAGTGGGATTTTATTGCTTTAGTGGCAAAATACGAAATCCCCTACTTTGAAAAAGAAGACGGGCAATTATTTTGTGAACGCTCATCAAAAGATATACGCGACTTACTACTAAACGAATGCCAATCGGCTGGTGCAAAAATACAATTAAAGTGCTCAATTAGTAAAATTAAAGATCTTGAAGATAACTCATTTTTACTAGAAACCAATTTAGGTCAATACCAAGCTAACTCATTAGTTGTTGCTTGTGGCGGGCTGTCTATTCCAACCATGGGAGCCACAGGATTTGGTTATGAAATTGCTAAGCAATATGGTCACAACATATTTCCCACACAAGCGGGGTTAAGTCCACTCACCTTTAGTGGCAATTTAAAAGGATCTTTCGCCGCACTTTCGGGTAATTCTTTTAATGCTAGTGTGAGCTGTAATAACCATAGCTTTAATGGCGCGGTGCTTTTTACTCATAAAGGGTTAAGTGGTCCTGCAATATTGCAAATATCGAGTTATTGGCAAAAAGGCGAGCCAATAGAAATAAACTGGCTCCCTCAATTAGATTGTGAAACTTGGTTATATGAGTCAATCAAATCTCGACCTGAGCAATCTTTAAAAAACTGCCTCGCCAGTCAATTTAGCCAAGCAATAGCCAGTTTTATTGCCGAAAAGAACACGCTTAATAAAAAGCTTAAACAACTCGATCACAAAGAAATAAAGCAGTTAATCCAATTTTTAACTGCGTGGAAGGTTTACCCTAATGATCTCGAAGGCTATCGAGTTGCCGAAGTAACACTTGGCGGCGTTGACACTAGTCAAATATCGTCAAAAACTTTTGAATCTAACTTAAGAAATAACCTTTACTTTATTGGCGAAGTGCTTGATGTTACAGGGCATTTAGGTGGATACAATTTTCAGTGGGCGTGGGCATCGGGGCATGCGGCGGGTGAAAGTGTTTAAACCTAAAAATGACTGCCGCAAAAAGCAAAAAAGCCAACTTATTAGTGTTGGCTTTTAAACGATATAAATAAGTAGACTATTCTTCGTTAACAACTGCTGGCTTATTGGTCATTTTAAGTAATAAACTACCAATTTTATCGCGCATTTCACGGCGATCAACAATCATATCAATGGCACCATGATCGAGTAAAAACTCACTACGCTGAAAACCTTCGGGCAAGGTTTCTCGCACGGTTTGCTCTATAACTCTAGGGCCTGCAAAACCAATTAGTGCATTTGGCTCACCAATATTAACATCACCTAACATGGCTAAACTAGCTGATACGCCACCCATAGTAGGATCGGTTAATACCGAAATAAATGGTAAACCTTTTTCTGACATTCTAGCTAAAGCAGCACTGGTTTTAGCCATTTGGAATAATGAAATTAACGCTTCTTGCATTCTGGCGCCGCCACTGGTTGAAAAACAAACTAATGGAATACCTTCTTTAATTGCCCGAGATGCGGCTCTAATAAATTTTTCACCCACAACAGAAGCCATGGAACCTGCCATAAAATCAAATTCGAAACAGCAAGCTACAATTGGTAAGCCGTGAAGTTCTCCTTTTAAAACTACTAAAGCATCATTTTCGCCCGATACTTTTTGTGCACCCGTAATTCTATCTTTATATCGCTTAGAGTCTTTAAATTTAAGGCGATCAACTGGCATTAAATCGGTACCAATTTCTTCAAGTTCGCCTTCATCTAAAAAGTTTACCAAACGTGCTCTTGCACCAATTCTCATATGGAATGAGCATTTAGGGCAAACCTCTTGGCTACGCTCTAATTCGGCTTTATAAATCACTGATTCACAATTTTTACATTTAGCCCAAACACCTTCTGGCACAGATTTACGTCTATCTGCAACCGAGGTGGTACGCTTAGGTAGAATTCTTTCAAACCAACTCATAACATCTCATCTTTCGAGTTAAAAATATCTGCATATTCTAACATTGTTTAGTTAAAGATTAAGTTCCCAATTAACAAAAACTGGTCTTATCACTATTGCTTAGGACAAAACTTCACCAACTATCAGGAAAAGTCAAAGGTCCTAGGCTTACTTTAGGTAATTCAATAGGTTTAGGATAATCAACATTAACCAAATAAAGCCCATCGGGTTTTGCGGTGATAGCGGCTTTGGTTCTGTCCTTATAAGATAAAACCTTAGCAATATATTGCTTGCTCTGTCTCCCAGTACCCACTTCAATTAAACACCCTGTTATATTTCGCACCATATGATGTAAAAAGGCATTAGCGGCAATTTCTATTACTACAAAATCATTATATCGAATAACTTTAGCTTCGTTCACACAACGAAAAGGTGTGCGTGATTGGCAAGAAGATGCTTGAAATGAACTAAAGTCTTGCTCACCCAATAAAGCTTGGGCTGCTATATCCATATTGCTGACATCTAGTTTATCTCTCACCCAAGTAACCTGGTTAGCTAAATGTGCTGCTCTATGAGGGGTATTTAAAATAACATATCGGTATCGCCGTTCCACTGCGCTATGTCTTGCGTGAAATTCATTGGGCATTTGTTGTGCCCAGCGAACACAAATATCATCAGGCAGTAAAGTATTAGCTCCTTTTAACCAAGCCTTTAGTGGTCTTGGGTTATTAAGCTCAAAATTAACAACCTGACCTGTTGCGTGAACACCAGTATCGGTTCGGCCAGCACAAAATACTTCTACAGTGTGGTTGGCAATTTCTGATAATGCTTTTTCTAGTGACTCTTGTACCGAGGGTGAATGTGACTGTTTTTGCCAACCACAATAATTTCGACCTAAATACTCAATGCCTAGCGCTATATTCACCTGCTATATCTCATTTGCTATGCCTTACTTGCTGCTTAAATTAAAAAAGACGGCTAAAAAACCGTCTTTTTTTGATTTTGATATATACCCGTTCTTACAACAAAATACTATTCTACAACTAAAACTACTCTGCTTTATTGAGTAAGTCTTTTGCTTCAGATTTTTGCTCATCATTACCTTCAGAAACAACCTCAGTGAGAATTTCTTTGGCACCTTCTGAGTCCCCCATATCAATATAGGCTCTAGCTAAGTCAAGCTTAGTTGCAACTTCATCTTCGCCATTTTCTTCCTGAACACCCAGTCCGTCGTCATCCGATAAGTCAAAATCATCTTCATCTAAATCAATGCTGTCTTCATCTGATCCTTCGAGATCAAAATCATCATCATCTAAAAGGTTATCTTCAGATAAATCTAAATCAATTTCATCTTCTAGCCCTTCATCATCTGTACTTTCAATTAGCTCATCATCTAACGAAAATTCATCAATTTCATCACTGTCTGAGCTATCTAAGTCAGCGTCACTTAAATCTGAATCATCTAAATCTGAATCATCTAGTGAGAAACTATCATCATCTAAAGCATTGTCAAAATCTTCATCATCAAGCGAATCAAAGGTTTCTGTAGCACTTTCTGATGAATCAATATCGTCTAAATCAACTTCATCAGCTTCTAGATCTAAATCAAAATCTGCTTCGGTTTCGTTATTCTCTTCACTATTTTCAGAAAAATCAGTCACTTCGCCAAGATCATCATCATCACCGAAAATATCTTCGGTTGAAGGAAGATCAAAATCTTCAGTCGCACCACTCGACTCACCAAAGGCTCGACTACTTAGCTCGTTAACTTGCTCTAGCCATTCGTCGGCATCAACCGCCTCAGAAACTTCTTTTGCCATTTCATCAAACTGATCTTTGTTTTCAGTTTCTGCGTAGCACTCTAATAATTTAACTTTTAGATCAGAGCGGATAGGGTTATCTTCTATAGCTTCTTTTAGTAAGTTTTCAGCTTGGTCGTATTTACCATAAGCAATGTAAATATCAGCTTCACCTAGCGGATCAAATTCTTCATCATCAGACTCCATGCTCGTTTCTTGCTCTTCATCCATATCAAGCTCAACTAACATATCGTCACCAACATCGGGTAGTTCAAAGGTTTCTGTAGTGTCCATACTACCTGCACCAGCACTTGCTACTAAATCATCTTGGAAGTCTTCTTCTTCCATGCGTTTTCTCATTCGCCAAAAAACAGCCAAAGCAATCAATAAAACCACACCACCAATTGCTCCCCAATACATGGTTGGCAAGCCCATAATTAAATCTGTTTTTGGTTTTTCAATTAGTCTTGGTTGATTATTGACTTTATTTTCTGATTTAACTTCGTTTTTGCTGGGTGGTGGCTCCTGAGTTTCATTGGCTTGAGTTGTTTGCTCTTGCTCATTTTTTAACTGATTATCTTGGTTAGTGGTTTCAGGTGTATTTTGCCTGTCAGACAGCACTGCCAGTTCAGAATCTTCGATGTTAACAACACTAGAATTATCATTATTGCTATCTGCCGCTAAATTGTTATCTGCTGTTAAAGCTGAATCAGCTTGTTGATTACTTTCAAGTTTTGAAAGTGCGTCAGCTAATCTTGCCCTTAACTCTTCATTTTCTGCTTGCAGGGTTGCACTTTGTTCTTTTGTTTCAACCAATTGATCTTCAATTTGTTTAAGCCTTTCGGTTGTTCCCGCGCTATTAGAGTCATTTGTTGAAGTATTATTGGTTGGTGTTGCTAATGATAATCTTGGTGAGCTATCACTTGATTGATTAGAAAGGTTTTCGCTGCTTCCACTAACAACTTTTCTAGCACCACCAGAGCGCCATTGATTATTTTGTACTACCACATCTTGTAATGCAGCACGATGAGGAACTTGAGCAATAAAGTCTTCATTTGGAATATTAAGCACTGCCCCTTTTTTTAAGTTATTAATATTACCTTTTAAAAAAGCTTCTGGGTTTGCTCTATAAATCGCAACAAGTGTTTGATGAATGCTGGCAGAATTAGGTTTAACTCTAGATGCAATACTCCATAGTGTATCTGTAGAAGAAATTGGACCAAACTGAGAACCAGTAAAAGAAGGTTGTTCATTGCTAGAGTTATTTACTGGTGATGCTCTACGCGACTGCGGAGCTTGTCGCTCCGCTTGTTTTGATGATTTTGCCTTATTAAAGGTAGAACTTGTTGTGTCATCTAATAATGGTGGGTCAAGTAAGAAAGTATATTCTCGAATAATTCGACCATTGGGCCAATTAAGCTCTATTAAAAAATTTAAGAATGGCTCTTTAATCGGCTCTCTTGAAGAAAGAATGATACTTACACTACCATCATTTGCTCTTACTGTTTCAAACTTAATATTATTTAAAAAGAATAAGCGCTCAACACCAATTTTTTCAAACTCTTGTAGACTCGCTAATGAAGCTTGAACTTCGTGCTCATCGAGCTCTCCTGCCGACAACAGGGTTATTTTAGCACTTAGCGGTTGATTAAGACCTGATTTTAATTCGTAATCACCTAAGCCAACGGCATAAGCACAACCAGAAAAAATACTTACCATCGAGATAAATAGGAGGATAAGTTTACGGAGCATGTGATTTTTCCTTGTAGTCAACCCAAGTTAAAAACTTAATATCATTTCTAACTTAATCAGTTAAATAATCAATTGATTTATTCAAGCTATAAATTCGCTTTCTTCAACCATTCCATAAAGTTACATGAGTAACTTAAGAACTTTCTTTATAATAATGCGGTAACTATAGCTTATAATTGGCTTTTTACCAATAGTGAACAAGTCACAAATTAAACAATTTGAATGATTTATTTCACAACTAACAACAAATTAGCTCTGTTTTATATCTGTTATCCTTTCAATCAAAAAAAAGAGGCTTGAAGCCTCTTTTTAATATTTACTACTTAAATAAGCTCTTCACTCACAGACATTAAGCCTTGGTAGCCCTGTTTAACTTTGTCACAGCGCCTTGAAACCTCGGGTAAACATTGACTAATAAAGTAACTTGCTGCTACTTTCTTGCGTTGCACAAACTCATTATTTTCTGTTCTATCAAGTTCATTCAGTATTTTTAACCACATCCATGCATAAACCACTAAACCAGCCGCGTGTAAATAATCAACCGCACCGCCCTGAATTTCGTAGCCGCGCTCAGAATATTCATTTTTAATCCAGTCACTAGTTGCTAAAAACTCGGTTAATGCATTTTTTAAAGCCCTATTACACTGATTTGCCAGTTCACTTTCTGTAGGCTGACTTAGTTCCTCGTTAATAAGCTGGCTTAGTATTTCAAGCAAACCTTGTTTATCTAAGGCCACTTTTCTGACCAATAGATCTTGGGCTTGAATACCATTAGTTCCTTCATAAATTTGTGCTATTTTACAGTCTCTTACTAACTGCTCTAAGCCCCATTCTCTGATAAACCCATGTCCACCCAGCACTTGTACCCCATGATTACAGGCTTCGTAGCCTTTATCAGTAAAGAAGGCCTTGGCTATAGGAGTAAGTAACGCCATTAATGCAGAAGATTTAGCCTGAACCTCAGTATTGGGATGGAAATACTGTTTATCTATTTGCATTCCCATAAATACCGCAAGTGCTCGCCCTGCTTCGGTAAATGCACGTTGCTCTATAAGCATACGGCGTACATCGGCATGACTAATAATATTGGTTGCTGTGCCTTTTGCATCACGACCTTGCTTACGATCTTGTGCGTAGGCTTTTGAAAGCTGATATGAGGTTTCTGCCAAACCAATACCTTGAATACCAATTGATAAGCGTTCTAAGTTCATCATGGTAAACATGGCAAACAAGCCACGATTTTCCTTACCCACTAGATAGCCTTCGGCTTCATCAAAATTCATTACACAGGTGGCAGAGCCTTTAATTCCCATTTTATGTTCAATACTGCCGCAGTTAACATTGTTACTCTCTCCTAAAGAGCCATCGGCATTGACTTTAATTTTTGGCACTAGAAATAAGCTAATACCTTTAGGGCCTTCTGGCGCACCAGGTAACTTTGCCAAAACCAAATGAATGATGTTTTCGGATAAATCTTGATCACCACCAGTGATAAATATTTTAGTACCAGAAACTTTGTAAGTACCATTTCCGTTATCAATGGCTTTAGACTTAATAATGCCTAAGTCTGATCCCGCATGAGGCTCAGTTAAACCCATAGCGCCAGCCCAACGACCTTCAAGCATTGGTGGCAAATAAGTTTCCTTTAATTCGTTGCTAGCATGTGCATGAATAGCATGATAAGCACCATTGGTTAAACTTGGATACAAACAAAATGAGGTGTTAGCCGAATAGATAATTTCCTCAATTAACACATGTAGCATTTTTGGTAAACCTTGACCACCAAAATTAGGATCACCGTTTGTACCCTGCCAACCTGCTTCACAAAAGGATTGATAAGCCTCTTTAAAGCCTTTGGGTGTGGTTACAATACCATTATCAAAATGGCAGCCTTCTTCGTCACCACTGCGGTTTATTGGAAATAAAACATTTTCTGAAAACTTAGCGGCTTCTTCTAAAATAGCACTGTAGAGATCTTGGTCAAAATCAGTAAAGTTTTCAATTTCAGCAAGCGAGCTTTCAATATTGAATACTTGTTTCAAAAGAAAGTTCATGTCATCGAGCGGGGCTTTATAACTCATAAGCATCCTTAAACTGTTTGGAAATTCGGCTAAATAACCTAAAAATCATGGTAAATAACACAAAAAGGCTCTAAATAGAGCCTTTTAATAAAGATTAAGTGAATTCTAGCACAATTTTTCAAACAAGTGTTTTAATCTGCTTTATTCTCTTTAAAATGTTCCCAATATTTAGCCACAGTTTGTTTCATATCTTTATGTAGCAGTAATATTCCTATCAAGTTAGGAATAGTCATCAGTGCTACGGTTACTGCGGCAAGATCCCATATTATTTTGGTATCAACGATTGACGCGGTAAAAAATGCACCCACATAAACCACACGATAAGGGATAACTGATTTAGGACCAAATAAATAAATCATTGCTCGATCACCATAATATGACCAAGCAATTGCCGTACTAAAAGCAAAAAGTAATAAACCAATTGAAACAATATATTGCGCTGAGTCACCTAAAAAGCTTCTTTTAAAGGCTTCGGAAGTGAGCTTGACAGAGTGCACCAATGATTTACCCGAAACCACCACACCAGTTGCCAATGACTCATTTGATAGTCTGCCATTATCAACAGTAATTTTGCCGTTAAAAGCGTTACCATCAACGGTGTAAGTTACCTCTTCGGCTATAGAACGTGCGGCAATTAATGTGAAGCCTTGGCTTGTGGCAATACCATTTTCTATATTAATTTCACCGCTATAGTGTTTAACGCCACCGCTTTCATCACTGCTGGGATCTAAAAAGTGGAACAAATTACTTCTATCTTGCTCTTGGGTGTCCTCATAAATGCCTTCCACATATTGCATATCAGCATTATCAAAATCGTTTTGATGCTTTTGATTCCAAACACCCGATGACAGAATAACTAACCCTGTGATAGTACAAATAATAATGGTATCAATAAAAGGCTCTAATAATGAAACCATGCCCTCAGATGCAGGTTCATTTCCCTTAGCACTAGCATGAGCAATAGCCGCCGATCCTTGACCTGCCTCGTTAGAAAATAGTCCTCGATTAACACCACGTTGCATGGCATAGGCAAAACTAGCACCTAAAAAACCACCAACAGCAGCACTACCAGAGAATGCATATTCAAAAATAGAAACAAATGAAGGACCAATATTTTCAAAGTTGGTAATAATTACCGCCAAGGCGCCAAATATATAAATAATTGCCATGGTTGGTACGATTTTCTCTGCCACTTGGGCAATTCTTTTTATTCCGCCAATAATAACAAAAGCTAAAATTACCGCTAAAACCAAACCGGTAATCCACTGCTCAATGCCAAATGAGGCATTTAAACCCACAGCAATAGAGTTAATTTGCGGCATATTGCCGCTTCCCATGGAGCTAATAACGGTAGCAACGGCAAATATTACCGCTAACCACTTCATGTTGAGTTTCTTCTCCATAAAGAACATAGGACCACCCGCCATAGTACCATCGGCAGTTTGTTCACGATATTTATGCGATAAAGTGACCTCAACAAACTTGGTTGTCATACCAAAAAAGGCAGTTACCCACATCCAAAATAATGCGGCAGGTCCACCTAAGTAAATAGCAAGCGCTACACCACCAATATTACCCGTGCCAACAGTACCCGATAATGCCGTAGTTAACGCCTGAAAATGGCTGGTATCACCAGGCGCATCATCTTTGGCATATTTGCCTCGTAAAATTCGGGTTGCATGAGCAAAATATCGAACTTGGGGAAAACCAAGATAAAGAGTGAAAATTAAGCCTGTTCCGATTAAGAGCGGCATAAAATAAGGTGCCGATCCTAAAAACTGATCGAGCCAAAGAAGAAATGAGTTAATAGCGTCCAAACGACTGCCCCTTTAGTAGAATTATAATAAGTATTTATTAGATTTATCCCACACAGTATATACCGAATACTTTTATAGCTACAAGTTATGGCTAAACCCGCTTATTTCCTGCAAATTGGTTGCAACAAAAATTCTCTCCGTGCTAAAAATAAACAACATAAATATCACTATCTTTTAGCAGTTTTTTGAGAATTTAATCATGTCTAATAATGAAAATAATTTAATCTGGTATAACGGTCAATTTGTACCTTGGGCGGATGCCAAAGTTCACGTAATGAGCCATGCGCTTCATTATGGCTCGTCAGTTTTTGAAGGAATAAGAGCCTATCAAACTCATCAAGGCACCTGCATATTTAGGTTAAAAGAGCATATTGATCGATTGTTTGACTCGGCAAAAATTTATCGAATGAACATTAATTTTAGTCGCGAACAAATATCCAATGCTTGTAAACTAGCCATTAGCAAAAATCAGCTAGAATCAGCTTACATTAGACCGCTGGTATTTCTAGGTGAAGTGGGAATGAACCTCAAACCACCATTAGATGCTATATCGGATGTCATTATTGCGTCTTTTCCTTGGGGAGCTTACTTGGGTGATGAGGCATTAGAAGCAGGTGTTGATGTGGGTGTTTCTAGCTGGAATAGACTGGCTCCCAATACCATGCCAACAACCGCTAAGGCAGGAGGAAATTACCTATCTTCACAACTTATTTCAACCGAAGCGGCAAGACACGGTTACACCGAAGGTATCGCCTTAGATATTAATCACAATATCAGTGAAGGTGCAGGACAAAATTTATTTATTGTTCGTAACGATATTATCTACACTCCGCCAACAACCGCTTCTATTTTACCTGGCTTAACCAGAGATGCTGTTATTACCTTAGCCAAAAATGCAGGACTAACAATAAAAGAAGAAACTATTGGCCGAGAAGCGCTTTACTTAGCTGATGAGATCTTTATGACAGGCACTGCAACCGAGGTTGTGCCTGTGCGTAGCGTCGATGGAATGCAAGTAGGCTTAGGCAAGCGAGGGCCAATAACTGAACAAATACAAGCACTGTTCTTTGGTTTGTTTGATGGTAAAACCCCTGATCAATATGGCTGGCTAGAAAGCATTGAAGTTTAATGTTGATCCCGTTTTTCTTTAAAACGCGCCTTGATTAAGGTCTGTTGATATTTGAAAGATCAACAGACCCTAATTAAGGCTAGGATAATCATTTGATAGCATTAACCACGGCTTGATAAGCCTCTTGGGTTGAGACGCTTTTATTCGATGTAAGATCAGGAGTTAATACTCCCTGCTCTACGACATCACTAACTGCCGACTCTATCGTGCGAGCTTCATCCTCTAGCTTTAACCAACGCAACATCATTGCTGCACTTAAAATAGAAGCATAAGGATTAGCAACTCCCTGATTGGCAATATCAGGAGCCGATCCATGAATAGGCTCAAATAACCCGTGCTTACTACCTGTAGAAGCCGAAGCTAACATCCCCATTGAGCCTGCAATAACGCTGGCTTCATCAGATAAAATATCACCAAACATGTTTTCGGTTAATATCACGTCAAATTCAGCAGGTGACTGAATCAATTTCATTGCACAAGAGTCTACTAGTTGGTGATGTAACTCAACCTCTGGGTACTCTTGCTCACCAATTTTACTCACGGTTTCTCGCCAAAGCTTTGATGTTTCTAAAACATTGGCTTTATCAACCGAGGTAAGCTTTTTGTTTCGCTGCATGGCTAAATCAAAAGCAACACGGGCAATACGGCTAATTTCTTCAATTGAATACTGACATTGATCAATCGCGTATTCTTGCTTGGTATTTTGTTTACCTCTCGATTTTTCACCGAAATAAATGCCGCCGGTTAGTTCGCGAACAATGACAAAGTCTGTACCTTGCAAAATTTCTGCTTTAAGTGGTGATGCCGACTGTAATTGGGGAAACAAAGTTAACGGGCGAATATTGGCAAATACACCAAGTTCCTTACGAAGTTTTAATAAGCCTTGTTCGGGCCTAACTTGTCCTTTATCCCATTTAGGCCCGCCAATAGCGGCCAAGAAGATAGCATCGGCATTTTTACAAGCCGACAAGGTATCCTCGGGTAATGCCTCGCCAGTTTGATCAATAGCGGCTCCTCCAATAGGGTAGCTTTGAATATTAAATTGATGATTAAATCGCTTGCCAATAGCTTCAAGGGTGGCAACTACCGCCTCGGTAACTTCGGGACCAATTCCGTCACCAGGCAGGCAAGCTATAGAAAAATTCATGAATAAAACCTCTTATGTTTATAAAACTTGTATGTCTATTTAGCTAGCCGCTAAACTTTGCTCGTAATTTTCAATATCTTTAGTGTGATTCATTAAAAAGGTTAATTGATCAACACCGTTAATTAAACAGTAGCGAGCAAAAGGCTCTAGTTCAAAGCTAATGGTTTTCTCATCATATTTAATTGTCATGTCGGATAAACTAATTTCAATGTCTTGTGCGTTCTTTTGCAGTAAATACTGATGAGACTCTTGCGATACTTTTATTGGTAGTAAGCCATTTTTTATCGCGTTGTTGAAAAAAATATCGGCAATTGATGAGCTTATCACCACCCTAATACCAAAATCTAAAAGCGCCCAGGGAGCATGCTCTCTTGAAGAGCCACAACCAAAGTTATCTCCTGCAATTAATACTTTGGCATTTTGAGTTTGCGGCTTATTAAGTACAAACTCAGGATTTTGGCTACCATCACTCAAATAGCGCCAATCAGAAAACAAATGTTTGCCCAGTCCGTTTTTATTGGTGATCTTTAAGTGATCTGAGCCAATAATTTGATCGGTATCGATATTTTCAACGTTGATCACCGCTGCGGTTGTTTTTAATGAGGTAAAGGCTTTCATATCACACTCTCTGCTGAATGAGCTTGTATTGATTGTAAATTTCTAGGATCGGCAACATAGCCACTTACTGCCGCTGCCGCCGCTGTAATTGGGCTAGCTAGCATGGTTCTTCCACCTTTCCCCTGACGCCCTTCAAAATTACGATTACTGGTGCTTACACAAATCTGTTTTTCTTGAATAATATCGCCATTCATACCCAAACACATTGAACAGCCTGGCTCTCGCCACTCGGCTCCTGCATTGGTAAATATTTTTGCCAAACCTTGCGCTTCAGCTTGCTGTTTAATTTCAAAAGAGCCTGGCACAATAAGTGTTCTTACTCCTTTAGCCACGCTGTTATTTTTAAATATTTTGGCGGCATCTTGCAGGTCACTTAAACGAGAGTTAGTACAACTACCAATAAAAACCACATCAACTTTTTTACCGACTAAATCCTCACCGACATTAAAGCCCATGTATTCAAGCGCTTTGTCCTCATTTTTAACTGGAATAGCTTCACCTATTTTTACGCTCATTTGCGGGTTTGTACCATAGGTGATCATGGGTTGGATTTTTGTGGCATCGATGGTTATTTTTTTATCAAATTTAGCCTCACTGTCGGTATAAAGGGTCTTCCAAGATAATACTGCTTTATCCCAATCTTCGCCTTTAGGTGCATATTCTCTGCCTTTTAAGTAATCAAAAGTTTTATCATCAGGGGCAATCATGCCTGCACGAGCACCAGCTTCAATAGACATATTGCATACAGTCATTCTTTCATCCATCGAAAACTGGCTAACCGTTGTGCCAAAGTATTCTATGACATGCCCTGTTGCGCCGCCTATGCCAATTTGTCTAATAATGTACAAAATAACATCTTTAGCGGTAACCCCTTCGGTTAGCTCTCCGTTGATCTCAATACCAAAAGTTTTCGGTTTTCTTTGCGGAATACACTGAGTAGCAAAGGTATAACCTACCTCACTAGTACCAATACCAAAAGCAAATGCGCCAAAAGCACCATGAGTGCTTGTGTGGCTGTCGCCACAAACAATGGTTTGCCCTGGTTGAGTAATACCTCGCTCGGGGCCAATAACATGCACTATTCCTTGCTTGTAACTACCCAGCGGAAAAATGGTTACGTTAAAGTCTTTACAGTTTTTCTCTAGCTGCTCTACTTGCTTTTTCTCTTGCTCACCGTGAAATTGAAAGTGCCCTTCACTGTTGGGTTTACTGGTGGGTGTTGAATGATCGCAGGTTGCAAAAGTCTTGTCTGCTCTGCGTAGTTTTAAGTTCTTATCTCTTAGCATTTGAAATGCCTGAGGTGATGTTACCTCATGAATGAGATGAGTATCTATATATAAAACGGCGGGAGTCTCTTTGGTTTCATTAACCACTAAGTGTTTATCCCAAACCTTATCAAATAGCGTTTTTGCCATGTTACTACTCACATTAAATTTTGCTTCAAGCGCTTGCCTGCTGTTGTTTTACACACGAGTAAATATCTTGTTCACTCAACTGTTTTTTCGTATCGGCCATTTGTTTAATTTTTTGTGACAAAAGCGCAATATTTTCTTTATCCATATCTATCTTATGAATTTTTAGCCACTGCCTGATTGCACTTTGGCCACTGTGTTTACCAATCACCATAGAGTTAGTTTCAAAGCCAACATCCTCGGCTTTCATAATTTCATAAGTTTGACGATGCTTAATAATACCGTCTTGATGAATACCCGACTCATGAGCAAATGCATTTCGCCCTACAATGGCTTTATTAGGCTGAACTTCCATGCCGGTAATTTCACTGACTAAACGACTAATATTTACAAGCTCTTTAGTATTAATATGGGTAGAATGACTATATTGATCGTTGCGAGTTTTAAGCCCCATGACTATTTCTTCTAAGGCGCAATTACCCGAGCGTTCACCAATGCCATTAACCGTACACTCAACCTGACGAGCGCCTTCTTGTAAAGCCGCTAAGCTATTAGCCGTTGCAAGCCCCAAATCATTGTGGCAATGCACGCTAATAATCGCTTTTTCAATATTTTTTACTTTAGCTTTTAATGTTTTAATTAACTGAGCATATTCATTGGGTGTGGTATAGCCAACAGTATCAGGCACATTGATAGTAGTTGCACCAGCGGCAATTGCCGCAGAGTAAACTTCCACTAAAAAATCGACATCACTGCGAGTGGCATCTTCAGCAGAAAACTCAATGTCATTAGTGTATTGTTTGGCTTGCTGAATACTTTTTTGCAAGTTGTTGATCACTTCTTTCCGAGTCATTCCTAGCTTGTATTTCATGTGAATATCACTGGTTGCAATAAAAACATGAATTCGCTTTTTTTCAGCCTTAGCAAGCGCATTACCTGCCGCAATAATATCGGCTGAGCAACAACGAGCCAAGCCGCAAATAGTTACCCCAGTAATTTGCTCTGCAATCTGAGAAACAGCATCAAAATCACCATTAGAAGCCACAGGAAAACCCGCTTCAATGACATCAACACCCAGTTTTTTGAGTTGCTTTGCAAGTTTAATTTTTTCATCTACGGTCATACTTGCACCAGGAGATTGCTCTCCATCTCTTAAACTGGTATCAAAAATGATAATGTTATTATCATCGGTGTTTATACATGGATTCACCTACTATTCCTCTTGATAAAAAAAATCCGCCAGTTGGCGGATTTAATGAATATGCTTATTTCAACCACAAACTATCCGCCAACGGGTTGGTAGAGAGTAAAGAGATTGAGTAATAATAAGTTAATATTCATCGTTAATTTAAAATGGCAAAATTGAAAACGCAATCAGTAATGACTGCACGACAAACATATAAAAGAGTGAGGATAGGTTCAATAGCGTATAACTAATTGTTATTTAAAATTAAACTTTTTTATCTTTGACGCATTCGCATTCCTTTTTCTACCGATAAAAATATTTCGGTTGCATCAATACCGCTAGGAAACAAACAACCTGAAATTTGAGCAGAAGCAATACTGGCACCGTTTAAATCTGCTTGAGAAAAATCAATTCCTCTTAAGTCTGCTGCACGAAAATAACAATTGCTAAAATTAATGCCGCAAGCATTTAATCCTCTGAGATCTAAGCCGCGAAAATCACAATTATTAAAATCAATTGTAACTTTGCTTGCTCTTTGCGCATTAAATTCATCAACCTTTTCTTCCCTTAACAGTTGATACAATGGATCATCTAAAAATCTTAAAGTCATAGCCTTGCCTTAATTTAACATTATCATTCTAAAGTATAGACGCAATATATCCTTTTAACCTCAGGTTAATTGCCAACAAGTGCAAGTAAAACACCCGCAGCAACAGCAGAGCCAATAACACCGGCAACGTTAGGCCCCATAGCATGCATTAATAAAAAGTTATGAGGATTGGCTTGCAAGCCTACTTTGTTAACAACACGAGCCGCCATAGGTACTGCGGACACACCTGCGGCGCCAATTAAAGGATTAATTTTTGATGAGCTAAGCCGAGACATAAGCTTAGCCATTAAAATGCCACTAGCAGTGCCAATAGAAAAAGCTACTGCACCTAACAATAAAATACCAATGGTTTCCCAGTTTAAAAATTGTTCAGCCGAAAGTTTTGAGCCCACACCCAACCCTAAAAAGATGGTGGTAATGTTAATCAGTGAGTTTTGGGTTGTTTCAGACAAACGGTTAACTACCCCGCTTTCTTTCATTAAATTACCAAAACAAAACATACCAATGAGTGGTGCAGCCGCAGGCAGTAGTAAAATGCATAAAATAAGGATCACTAAAGGAAAAAGTATCTTTTCTTTTTGCGATACATTTCTAAGCTGCGTCATTTCAATGGCGCGCTCTTTTTCTGTGGTAAGCAGTTTCATTATTGGTGGCTGAATAATAGGCACTAAAGCCATATACGAATAAGCTGCAACTGCTATTGCACCCAACAATTCAGGCGCTAATTTGCTGGCAAGAAATATTGCGGTTGGTCCATCGGCACCACCAATAATCGCAATGGCGGCTGCATCTTGAAGTGTCCATTCAATACCAGGCACAGCGTTTAAGGCCAATGCACCAAGTAAAGTAGCAAAAATACCAAACTGAGCTGCTGCCCCCAAAAATAATGTTTTCGGGTTAGCGATTAACGCGCCAAAGTCGGTCATAGCACCGACTCCCATAAAAATAATTAATGGGAATACACCTGTATCTATGCCTATTTTATAAATGTAATGTAATAAACCACCAACCTCGGCAATGCCAGCTACAGGAATATTGCTGAGCATACAGCCAAAGCCAATGGGCAATAGCAAAAGTGGCTCAAATTCTTTAACAATAGCTAAATAAAGCAAGCCTCCACCCACTAGTAACATAGCAAGTTGAGAAGCTGTGAAATTAGCAATACCAGTGCTTTGCCAAAGCTGAATAATACCGTCTAACATAAAGTTTCCTTCAACTATTCGCTTAGCTTAAACCCACTAAAGGATCGCCGAGTGAAACAGAGTCACCCTCTTTAACAAACACTTTAGTTACTGTGCCATTTTCACTGGCTTTCACTTCGGTTTCCATTTTCATTGCTTCTAAAATAATAATGGTTTGTCCCGACTCAACCGTATCCCCTTGATTAACCAAAACTTTAAATATGTTTCCTGCCAAGGGGGCATCAATTTGTGTGGTAATTGCCGCAGGTTTTGATGAATTAACAATAGGCGCTTTATTATCGGCAATTGGCACCGCTTTTAAATCACCCAGTTGTCCGCTAGGGGCAACAGCTACTTGGAATTTTTTGCCATTAACCAAAACATCATAGCTTTCGGGCGCGGTGGCTTCTGATTTAGCGATTACTGGTTTAGCATCCTCTTCAGTTGGCACTGGCTCAAATGCTGCGGGATTACCACGATTTTTGAGAAATTTAATGCCAATTTGTGGGAACAAAGCATAAGTTAAAACATCATCTATTTCACTTTGCGCCAAACGAATGCCTTCATCTATGGCTAGTTGTTTAAGCGCTTTTGTGAGTTTATCTAGCTCTGGCTCTAGCAGATCAGCAGGACGGCAAGTTACAGGATCTTTACCTTCCAGCACTTTATCTTGTAGTGCTTTATCAACAGGCGCTGCGGTTGCTCCATATTCACCTTTTAACACACCAGCAGTTTCTTTACTGATTGATTTATAACGCTCACCCGTTAAAACATTAAGCACCGCTTGAGTGCCGACTATTTGTGACGTTGGAGTAACCAGTGGAATATAGCCCAAATCTTTTCTTACTCTTGGGATCTCTTTTAAAACTTCATCTAACTTATCACCTGCGCCTTGCTCTTTAAGTTGGTTTTCCATATTGGTAAGCATACCGCCAGGTACTTGAGAAACTAATATTCTAGAATCTACCCCTTTTAAGCTACCTTCCCATTTAGCATATTTTTTTCTTACTTCTCTAAAATAAGCTGAAATTTCCTCTAACGCTTCTAGGTTAAGTCCTGTATCTCTTTTTTCGCCTTCAAATATCGACACAACCGACTCTGTTGCCGAATGCCCATAAGTCATGCTCATTGATGAAATGCTAGTATCAACCGTATCAATGCCCGACTCTACTGCTTTGGCAATAGTTGTTGTGCTTAATCCAGTTGTAGCGTGAGCATGCAGTGCAATTGGTACTTCAATTTCTTCTTTTAATCGAGACACAAGTTCTTCGGCAACATAAGGTTTTAGCAAACCAGCCATATCCTTAATACAAATAGAATGCGCGCCCATATCTTGCAGCTCTTTTGCCATATTTAGCCACATCTCTATTGTGTGCACAGGGCTTACGGTATATGACATAGTGCCTTGAGCATGTTTGCCCGTTTTAATGGTGGCTTTAATAGCCGTTTTAAGATTACGCATATCGTTCATGGCATCGAATATTCTAAATACATCCATACCATTCGCGGCGGCTCTATCAACAAAAGCTTCAACTACATCATCTGCGTAATGGCGATAACCTAAAATATTCTGTGCCCTAAACAGCATTTGTTGTTTAGTATTAGGCATTGCAGCCTTTAAACGCCTTAGCCTTTCCCAAGGATCTTCTCCTAAATAACGAATACAGGAATCAAACGTTGCCCCGCCCCAACTTTCGATAGACCAATAGCCAATTTCATCGAGCTTTTGGGCAATAGGAAGCATATCTTCAATACGCATTCGGGTGGCAAATAAAGATTGATGACCATCTCTTAATACCAGTTCGGTGATACCTAAAGGTTTGCTCATTGTATTAACCTTATTGTTTGAAGTTTGAAGATCGATATAAATGAATAGCTGCGCTTATTGCAGCTAACTCTTCTTCTGTTGCTTGAATGTTTGGAGAAGTTTTGGGCTTAATAGCAACCACTGTAGGTTCGGCAAACAATCGCTTTAATAGACTGGTGCAAATCACTAATACAGAAAGAAAAACAAACACCATTCCCATGCCAACGAGCATAAGCTGAAAACCTTGAAAAAATAGACTCGATTCATTCATAAGTTTAAGTTCTTTAAATTAAAGAAAGTTTTATCTGCATCAAGTGAAGCAAATGGATTTTATGCTGTCAAATTATCACTAAAAAAATAACAATCTCTTGCACAAGATCAAAAAAGCCGGAATTCATCCGGCTTTAGTTTAAATTAATAAAGGTTTATCTATTTTTGCGCCTAACAACTAATGCGCCTAAACCAAGTAGCATCCAATAAAGCGTTCCGCCTCCACTTGATGAACCACCAGAATCACCGCCAGAACCTCCTCCTGCATTTGGATCGGACAAAGTAACAGAGGTGCTTTGTGATGATTCTTCTCCAGTAGAGTCCGTAACGGTTAAGGTAATAGTGTAACTACCGCCACTACTATAAGTGTGACTAGGGTTTTCTTCAGTTGATGAATTCCCATCACCAAAGTTCCAACTGTAACTTAACTCACCAATACCGCCTGTACTATCATTAGTGAAGGTTGCATCGAGATCGGAAATTGACGTTGAAAAAGCAGCCGTTGGTAAAGAACCAACTCTTACCGATTGCTCCGTAGAATCAACATCACCAGTTACGGTATCAGTAACCGTTAATTCAACTGTATATACCCCTTCTTCAGCATAAGTATGAGTTGGGTTTTGCTCGGTTGATATGTCTGAGTCATCGCCGAAGTTCCATTCATAGGTAAATGAATTAGGGCCAGTTGAGCTATCGCTAAAGCTTACTTCTGTACCAGAAACACTATAACTAAAGTTTGCCGTAGCAGCTAAAGTTTGCTTACTTAAAAGAATGGTAGCACTGGAGCTATCCTCCGCTTGTTCGGTTAGCTCTATTTTCAATCCATTATTAGGCAAAACTAAACCAGACTCAGGTTGATTTGGTGAAGAATAGTCTAGTGAGTCATCAAATATACTGACTGGATCAAGATGATTATCACCTGAATAGCTAGATTGGCTATAAGTTGAAAATGCTGCATCACGTACTTGCCAACGACTTAACTTTTGATATTGTGATTGAACATTGGTTCTAGTGATTAGGTTTTGATCAGCATCTACAACACCAATAAACCCATAGCCAGGATGGTCATCTACCCTATTGTCATCATAAGCTTCATTAGCATACCAAATGATAATTCCTGGCTCGTATCCTTCTAAGTCTAAACTTGAATCTACTCCATTATGGCTACGAAGTTGTACAAAATAGTGGTTATTAACCAATTCGTGACTTTGAATTTTTGAAAAACCATCAAGCGTGATGTCTGCATTTGACTCAGCGCCATCAAAATAACTTTGACTTGAGTCTACTGTGAGTTGAATATCATCAGCAGCAAAACCGTACCCTCCAGTATTTTGATCGGTAACATATTCAAAAGTTACAGTCACAGACTGTCCTGCAAAACTTGTTAGATCAAAAGTTAGCTCTAGCCAGCCCAAGTCACCTTCTGAACCAGTAATATCAAGTGATTTACCCGTTATAAAATTTGAAATACTACTGTAATATTGATTATCTTCCTTGGTATGATTACCTGCAATAGCTTCATCATTAATTAAAACTCTTACATAATCATAATCTTCCTCAATATCCCACCTGGCTTTCATTGATAATTCAATTTCACTTCCACTAGGTATTTCAATGTCAAATGCAAGCGTATTTTCTAATTCATCACCACTACCTGAGTAATATTGATAATCTCCTGTATAAGGTTGGCCAAATGACTCCCCATCAACTTGAGGCAAAATAATCTTTAATTGATTTACTGTAGAATCATGATCAACTGCCTCAGCAATGCTTATTGATTGTTCGCCACTAAATTCATCAAAATTAATTTCTTGTTGGTCAATCCAATTACCGCCATAACGTGTTTGAAAATAATCTTTTGCATAAGGGCTAAATCCAACTGGTGCATCACCATTTAAGTTTCCACCATAGCTACCTGACGACATAATTGACCAATAACTCACAGGTTCGCCTAAATCTGAATTACCTAAATCATATTCATCTGGTAATCCTAAGTCGTGCCCAAACTCATGACTAACAACACCAGCGGCTGCATCAATTGGCTGAATAGTAAAATTAAAGGCTTTATAATCAGTGTTAGGAACAGGCCAAGCATCATTGCCCGCATCATTTAAAATAACCCAGCGCTTAGACCAAATGGCATCGCTACCTAGTGCTCCACCGCCAGTTTCTTCACCTATACTAGAGTGATAAACCATAATATGATCAATAATGCCGTCTGGTTCTTCGACGTTACCATCGCCATCTAAATCATAAGGATCTTCAACATCAAACTCTTCAAGATCTATATTATGTTCTTCAACTGCTTTTGCGATAGCTTCTTTAATTAAATCTCTTACATTTAAATCTCTTGAGGTTTCATCATCAGGATCATTACCGCCATAATACTCAGCATCGTTATCGGCAGTTACCCAATCAAAAGTTTGTCCTGTGAAAAAGAAAGAACCACCAGATTCTGCTTGATAATATTGATAGCCTGATTGTAAATTTTGATTTGATGGACCATCGTATCCATCCTCAGAAAATTGTAGTGCTTGATAATGCTCTTTAGGATATTCAGGATAATACATATCTGTATCACCTGATGATAAACCATGGTTATCATGCAGAAGATCAGGAAAATCGATTAATAAACTCAGTACCTTTACCGTTTTATTAGTACTCTGATTTTTTTGATGAAAATGTTGAGTATTTTTGATTGTACTTTTTGAGCCAAAAGGTGCGGGAATATCAACAATAGGTTTTACTGTATTAATATATTTCTTAACCTTAGCCGAAACCTCTTCATCTGACGCATTTGGACTTAATTCTCCTCGTTTTTTCATCCAATAAACAATTCTTTCTTGGTTGATTAAAGCGGGATCATTAGGTACTACTGAATAGTCATATTGTTTAGCCGAAATAGCAGTTGTCATAGAAAGTGACATTAAGGCTGCTATTGAGGTTAGTTTTAAAGTCAATTTCATTTTACTTATCCTTATTACAACTTGAATTTGCTTGATATTTATTTTTAATATAATTACTTACGATTTTGTGAACCTCTTGTTCGGTCATTTCGGCAGTAATAATATTTTCTTTTTTTAACATTGTTTTAATTTTTTCAGGATCTCTAACTGGAGGTGAATGAGAGGCACATTCTTTAATAGGCAATTTATTTCTTTTTATTTCTTCTTTTTCTCCAGTTTGATTATTAACATCTTTATAACAGCTGGATAATACACTTAGTAGTATCACAGTAGATAAAATTTTTTTGATATTTAGAATCATTCATAACCTTAAATAAAGTAATTATTAGCCGCTCACTTTATCATTATTAATTAAAGTTAAAAGGTAAAATTCACGTTTTTTCCCTTTTAAAATCAATATCAAAAACAAAATACCAATCCAATCTACAACACCTGCCGCACTAAACTCTTCTTCCTCTGGAACTTCAAACTCAGTATTATCATCTCCTGTTTGGTCATCACCATCAGAGTCATCCGAATCATTATCAAAAATAGAGACTTCAACAGTTGATGGTGTGCCCAGCTCAGCACCATTAGTTGGCGCACTTAAGCGTAAGCTAAATACTTCAGTATTTTCCATAGATTGATCATCAATAATATTAATAGATACTAAGGCTCGGCTTTCTCCTTCTTCAAAAGTTATGGTCTGATTAAACATCTGGTAATCAGTATTTTCTGTAGCAGTACCAGGCTCAGTATTTAAATTAACAGTCACTTGCCCCATTTCTCCATTCGCCCTGATAATTTCAAAATCTAATGAGCCATCACCTTCATTAATTTCATAAAAAACCGCATCAAAAAAGAATCTACCAGGTTGGTTATCTATTTCATTTTCAATAATAGTGACTTTGCTTGTAACTCTAGTACCAAGCTCTGCTCCACCAGTGGGAGTATCTAACACAACCGAAAACTCTTCTGCCCCCTCAAAAACCTCATCATCAATTAAGTTAATCACTATTGTTTGGGATGTTTGCCCATTACCAAAGGTTAGTGTATTAGCATCGGCAACATAGTCTTCACCAGCTGTCGCGGTATCGCCTGCAACACTAAGTACCGAATAATTAATCGAAACTTCCCCTTGTGTTCCTAAGTTTCTATTAACGGTTACAGTAACATTAGGATCGGTTTCTTGAGCTGAATAAGTAGCAGAGTCAAACTCTATTAAACCAAATTGACCAGCAGGACCTAGAGATACAATCCAGTTATAAATAGTTTCTACATCTTCGCTATTAGGCTGAGGGCCTCCAGGCGGCATAATTCCTCCGCATTGAGGCGTTTGATTTGCAATTTTGTCATAGAGTGTTGAATTTTCTGGGTTTCCAGAATCGACTCTTTGCAAATCACATCCACCAATCGTAGAAGCAACATCAAGCAAAGAGGTTTCGGATATAGCGGCATCATCTAAAGACAGCCCACCACTTGGAGCCGCGCCACTATGGCAATTTAAACAACCATTATTAATAAACACATTTTGAACCTCAGTTGGCACATCGGATTGAGCGACCTGAGTAAACAGCAAAGTGCTAGAAATGAGTATCCGTTTAAAATAACGGTTTATTGGAAAAGTGAAATTCTGCATATAAAAACTTAATTAAGCTCTGTATTAGTAGCTGTTTAGACTAGCACAATAATTGCAGATTAAGCGTGATGAACTTAATGATTTTAGGGTCTGTTGATCTTTCAAACATCCTAACTGTTGCTTTTAAAATAGCGTCAATTTAGACACGACGAATGTGGTTTGGTTATTCCAAATACAAAAATGCCGAGTAAAAACTCGGCATTTTAAAAGCATGTTTAACCCGTTTAATTATAGGTTATCTGCTTCTTCTGATAAGTATTTAGCCACACCTTCTGGAGAAGCGTCCATACCTTTATCACCTTCGGTCCAACCTGCTGGGCAAACTTCGCCGTGCTCTTGGTGGAAATTAAGTGCATCAATCATTCTTAACATTTCATCAACGTTACGACCTAGTGGTAAATCATTAACTACTTGATGACGTACATTACTTTCTTCGTCAATTAAGAAAGAACCACGGAAAGCAACACCCGCTTCTGGATGCTCAACATCGTATGCTTTACAGATTTCGTGCTTAACATCGGCAACTAATGGGTAACCTACTGCACCAATACCACCATCTTCAACCGCAGTATTTCTCCAAGCATTGTGGCTGAAATGTGAGTCGATAGAAACACCAACAACTTCAACACCACGCTTTGTGAATTCTTCTAAACGGTGATCGAAAGCAATTAACTCTGATGGGCAAACAAAAGTAAAATCAAGTGGATAGAAAAAAAGAACTACTTTTTTGCCTTTTGTTGCTTCTTTGAAATTATAGCTATCTACAATTTCACCATTACCTAAAACTGCTGCTGCGGTAAAATCTGGCGCCGAACGTCCAACTAATACACCCATTTTATTTCTCCTAAACTTATTTGTATTTCAATCAATTAAATGTTTTACAGTAAGCTCTAAAATTTTAATAACTTATTTAAAAATAGAGAGTACTATGCGTTAAAATTTGAAGCGATAGTACCGATAAAATTCGCTTTCGCCAAATTGAGGCTTTCAATCGCATCATTGCAAATATCTATCACTAAATCTTAAATGATAGATTTTACTAATTCATATCTATAAATGGTTTAAAAAACTAGCCTCTGATTGATCTTCAATGATCTTCTCTTCCATTTCAATTCCAAGTTTTTTAAGCGCTTTTAATACGGGCAAATAAATATCTTTAGTGACAGGAATACAAACGCCTTTGCGGGTAATTTCGCCTTGTAAAATTAAATCTGCTGCAATAGCCGCTGGATACCCCACGGTTTTAGCCATGGCAGAATATCCATTAGGCTCACCCTTCTCAACAAGCGTAGAGCGATGAAAGGTTTTATTACCTTGCTCGTCTGTTAAAATCATACGATGTTGCATAACTATCATGTCTTGTTCGCCATCTTCGTACTTTAATTTTTCAGTTAATAACGAGCAAAAGGCCTCTATTGGCGAACTGCCTTTTATTGCTTGCTCAGAAAAACAGCCAAGCCATGTAAACTTTTCATTCATTTCGGCAGAATCAAAAGCATTATTTTCAAGATCTGAAACACCGGTTAATTCGCTCATCAAGTCACGCCAAGTTGTTGGTGCTGTATCGCCAAATGCTTGATTATTCAGTAACCCGACCTTCTTTGCCGAATCAATCACTTTCCCAAACCCAGGATATCTTAACGTACCACGAAGCAAAGTTTTAACTTCGGGAATTCGATACTCTTCTTTATAACCCAAAGAATTTCTATTTGCGTAACCTCTAAGCTCCATATCTTTAGTGAGTGTAACCTCTCGCATAGAAGCCAATAAATCATCACCTGCGATCTCACACGCTTCGCCTCGACTTAAATAAACAGCATCATTAGACACAGCCGATAACACCGCCATAGGTGACCATGAAAATTTATAACCTAACGGATTATCACTGGCTTCTGGTGCTGGAATGCCACCACACCAAGAAACTAAGGCTTCAACCTTTTCACCTTTTTCATGAGCTTCATCAATCACTTGCATAGCAGTCATATGGTCAATTCCAGGATCAACCCCAATTTCATTTAAAATGGTTATTCCAGCGGCTTTGGCTTCATCGTCTAAAGCCCACATATCTTCGTGAGTATAACTGGCAGTAACTAGGTTCTTTTTTTCTTGAACACAAATTTTGGCAACAGCAACATGAAACTGAAAAGGAACAAATGAAACCACCAAATCAGCTTCTCTAACTAATTCAGCAAGCTGTTTGTTATCGGTAACATCAACTTGTAGTGGCGTTAAATTATCTCTACCAGCTACCAGCTCTTCGGCTTCGTATAAAAACTGAGATCCAACGGTTATTTTATGATTTTTTTGGTGTAAGTATTCCACTAAAGGGCCTGTAACAAATCCTGCACCCAGCAAGAGAATATTAGACATAATTATTTGCTCACATTATATACGTTATAAATTAAGCAACGGTTATTCGGTTAAACCGATACCATCACCTAAATGGCGCACAAGAATAGCGGTATAAATTAAATGTGTAAATAACAAAACAAAAAATTTATATACTCATTCTACTTCAAGATAATCTGGCTACAGCAAGTGTGAGACAAAGAAAAAAGCGCTTATAAAATAAGCGCTTTTTAGAATTTATAGCCAAGTTTTTATTTATAGGTTTACATACCGCTTAAGCAAGCTAACAGCATAAGTACCTTCGTTATTACCTGAGATACCATTTTTAAACTGTGATGACGGGGGACGTTCACCAACCCATGTTTTAACAATTAACTGATAAAGCTCTCTTGCTCGCTCTACCTCACCAAGTAACCTGTTATTAAGTCTTACTTGAACTTTATTAGAGCCTCTTAAGTAATCAATGCAAATAACATCGCCTTTTTTATAGCTACCTTTAAACAAGCTAAGTAAACGCTTTAGTGCTACCGACTCTTCTTTTACATTAGCCGCAGAGCTATTAATACGAATGCTTTGCGCTATTTTTCGACTAAACCCACGAGCTGATATTTTTCGATCAGAAGCAAATCGGTACACCATTCTTCTATCGGCATTGTAGTCGGCCAAATCTTCAGCCGAAATTACATTAGCCGTTTCGTCTATGTAGAATGCCCCAATGTAATAATCATCACTCATTAGTTGGGTTAAACCCATACCAATCATTCCTAGTTCGTTACCTGCTAAAGTAACCTTTTGAACGGCAAGCATTTTTTCTTGCTCTGTTTCAGCCATTACATGATTGATAGGTAAAGCAATACTTATAAATAAGAAGAATTTAGCCAGTCTCATTATTGTCCCCAAAAGTTTGTTCTAGAACGAACGTTATAGTTGCTATTGCACTAATATTTTGAATTATTGCACTAATATTTCGAATTATTATTTAATCTTATTCGTCCTTGTTGCAGTCATTGTTTATCAATTTATTTTAAATGACTGTTCTCTTTTTACTTAAGGCGAAATCAATTGTCAACCCAATATGACCTCGTTTTTTCAATAACTTTCATGAAAATCCATTAATTATCAAGAAAAGCCCTATAAATGGTAATTTTACACAACTTTTTTTAAATTTATTTTCCTAACCAGCTTGAAACCTTCTTCCTATTCACATTATTATACCTGTCAACAAATAATAATAATCTTTAATAAAATTAGCCTATCGACGATAGTTTTCGGGGAAGATTAAGCAACCATTGCTCAATTTTTTATCAATAAACTAACTAAAGCAGGATGCAGCTTATAGGCAATCGTTGCACATGATTTTATGTGCAAAACGACAGGATATTTTTAAAAAATTACTGCTTAAACTTGTTGGAGCCTAAGATGTCATCTAGATCGCTATATCTAGTAAAAATAATCGTTTTTGCAACTTCATTATTGTTTGCACACTTAAATGTACAAGCGACTGAAAACCTCACTGCCGAGCTACAGTCTGGTGAAAACTTAGAGCTTCACGGAATAGGCATTCATGAAGAATTAAGAAATGACATTTATGTAGGGGTGCTATTTGCACCTAAAGAAGTTACCAGCACTAGCTCTATTACCAATCCTGAAATTGCTAAAAGAATGTCTATTAGGTTGGTAACACGCTATTCAAATCGCAAAATGTCTAGGCATTGGAAAGAACGCTTAGCAATGAACAACTCACGCAGTAAGTGGCAACCGCTTACCAAAGAAATTGTTCAGTTTTCTCGTATATTCAAACGTGGGTTAATTGCTGGTGATGAAATAAATATTGACTACTCACCAAATAACGGAACCAAAATATTCTTAAATGGTACTCAATTTGTCGAGGTTAAAAATCCCGAATTTTTTCAGCTTTTACTCAATGTTTGGTTAGGAACTAATCCTCCAACAAAAGCTTTTAAGAAAAGCATTCGTGGAGAAGACAATGCAGAAACTCAACAAAAATTTGTTGATCTTTTTAACACGCTTCAGCCTCAAATTGGCCGTTTTGATGCCGATAGAGATCCCGTTACAAGATTAGCTTCTAACAGATCATCTAGCAGTAAAGTTAAATCACAACAAGCCAAAGTAGCCGCAAGCCAAGCAACGACTAAAAAAGCAGTAATCAATAAAAAGCCTCCGGTAAAAACAGCTGCAATAAAACAAGAACCTAGCAAAAAAGTGGCTACTAATAACCCGCCCAAAAAACAAAATAATTCACCTAAAGCCACAGTAAAAAATGCCGATACTCGACTAGCAAGTAACAACACTAGCTCTACTAATGACCAAGCAACAAAGCTTAGTATTAAGCCAGAACTACTAAAGCCAGAATTAAATATCGAGCAACCCATTCAGCTTGCACAAAAAACCTTAGAAGCAGGATCAGAAGAATTAGATATTTCTCCTGCTAATGAAGATAATTTAAACGAGCAAGTTGAGCAAATCGAAAAAGCCAATCAAGCAGATTCGGCAGCAATTGAAAAAGTTGCAAGTTTAGATCTTCCACAATCACCTTCAATCGAAACCATAGATGATAACTTTGTTGATGAAGATTTATTGAGTGGCTCTTACACAAGAGATCTAATTAATACCATTAGACAACATCAAACCTATCCCAAAAAGGCACAATTGCGAAGAGAAGAAGGTGATGTATTAGCAAAAGTGACAATTGATGAAAACGGTGAAGTAATGGATATTGTTTTACTAGAAAAATCAGGCTCAAGAAATTTAGATCGAGCTGTTTATAAAATGATACGAAAAGCAGCACCTTTTGAAGCAATTCCAGCGGAATTAAAACTCAATGAATATGAGTTTGAAGCACCTTTTAGTTTTGTTCTTTAGCCGAACCTTCTATTAGTCTATTAGCGCCTCTTTATCAGCGCTCCCCTAAATTGGGTATCTTATAGTGATACCCAATTAAAACCATTCTCTTGAGATGCAATAACCACTCTAGCATTTTCATTTAACTCTAAAGAGTCCAATGCTTGCTCTACAATTTCTCTTTTGTTGTTCTCTTCACTTAAATGCATAGCCGTTAATAACTTTATTTGATTGCAGTTAATTGTATGAAGAAATTGCTTAGCTTGCTCATTACTTAAATGCCCTAAACTCCCCCCAACTCTTGCTTTAAGCTTAGCAGGGTAACGGCTGTTATTAAGCATTGTAGTATCATGGTTAAATTCAATTAGTAACGCATTTAAATCACTAAACTCACTCACTAAATGAGCGGTTATATGACCTAGGTCGGTTAAAATTCCAACTCGAACTTGCTTATATTGAATAATAAATTGTAGGGCTTCTCTAGCATCATGCGGTACAGCTAATGGTAATATTTTTAAATTACCGATCTCAAAGATTTTACTCGCTACACAATAATTAATTTTGCGAATATTTTCTGCTAAACGGTGAAAAGAGGTTCCTTTGCTCATCCAGCATTCACATTGATATTTATTGACAAAAGGCGCAACACCTTTAAAGTGATCGCTATGTTCATGTGTCACTACTAGCGCACTGATCTGATCAGGCTCAACACCTCTTGCTCTTATGCGCGATTCTAGCTCTTTACAAGAAAAACCAGAATCTATCAAAATATAGGTCGATTCAGCTTGGATCAGTGTGGCGTTTCCTTTACTACCTGATCCAAGGCTTGTGATCCGAATTGTCACATCAATAGCTCGTTAGCTTTTCTCTCCAAATCGAGCGCTTAATGCAGGATAAAGCTTAGTTAACAAAGCCGCCTCTATAGGCGTTCCCTGCTCGTCTTTTAGCGTGATTGCAGTTTGCTGGCCTTTTTCGCTAACCGAAACTTGGTAGTTACCTTCTTCAAGCTCTAATTGTTGTGCTTCTTCGCCAAACAATGACGCAAAAAAGCCTTCTTCCTCAGGAACAAATTCAACAAAATAAGTCATCAATTGACGATCTCTATCACTAACCTCAAAACCTAAATCTAATAAAACTTCTGGTAGCTTTTGCCACACATCTTCTTTATCAGCTGAGGTAACTAGTGCGGCATTATTCTGCTCATCTGTTGACAACTCAACTTTAAAGTTAGCAATTGCTCTGTTACGTTTTTTCTTATCTCTCTGCGCAACTTTTAGATCATAATTAGAAATAATTAAATTAAGCATTTCCGCCGAGTCATGCCAAAAGTTTGGTACATTAACCCACTGATCAGTTTCATCATCTAATCGCTGCGCACCTACGCGCCTAGTTTCAATGCGATACTCATTATTCAATTGGCCTTTACCTATATGAATTTCGTATCGAGTCTTAAACTCATCAATCTCATCATTGCCTTCTAAGCCTAGCCAAATACCATCTTCATCTTGCGCTAGCCAGCCCGTATCAATAAAGTGTTCTGCTTCGTCCATTATTAAGGGAGAGATCTCTTTTTCTTCAAAAACCTCGTTAATGTTGTTCCATATAAACTGAATATCATCCGTAATAAATACTGTAGGAAATTTTGCAGATTTATCCAGCCTAACATTTTCTAATACGGCTAAAATTTGAACAGGAGCATTCACTTTTAAATCTTTACCGAAGGGTGCTTTTTTAGCATCTTCACCAATTGCAGGTACTTGAGCATAATTAATTTTATTTTTTTGCTTTAAATCGTTAGGAACTTTTAAATCTTTAGCTTGCTTGGCATCTAAATATTCATACGTTCGATCTTTAATAAGCCCATCTTCACTATAAAGATAGCTACAGCCAGTTAACGCTAAAGAAGCAAACACAAAGGACAATTTTTGAAATTGATTCAAAACTCAATTCTCCAACTTATTAGTTAATTATTTGACTTGAAAATAATGCTTTTTCAAGTTCAATTTGATTATGATTTGACAACCGAGTTAGTGGCAGTCGAATTCCTGATTTAATTCTATTTAATCGCTCTAAAGCCCATTTCACTGGTATAGGGTTAGCTTCTAAAAATAAATTTTGATGAGTTGGCATTAGCTGATTAAATATGGTTTCTGCTTTAACCACATTTTCATCTGCACTTAAGGCTAAATTAATCCAATCACTCATCACTTTCGGAGCAACATTGGCAGTTACCGAAATAGTGCCGTGACCACCCGCTTTAATAAAATCTAGTGCGGTTAAATCGTCACCACTTAGCAACACAAAATTTTCAATTTGGCTAATGCCATTTTTAAATCGCTCAATATCACCAGTAGCATCTTTAATTCCAACAATATTTTTATGTTTGGCTAAAGTAAATACCGAGTCGTCATGTAGATCTACTCCTGTTCTTGATGGCACATTATATAAAATAACAGGAATATCTACTGCATCTGCAATGGCGGTAAAGTGAGCTATTAAACCTTTTTGTGAAGGTTTAATGTAATAAGGAGTAACGCAAAGCAAGCCTTCAATGGGATACTGAGCAAGCTTTTTTGCCAAAGCAATGTTTTTATCAGTTGCCGTAGCCGCGCAGCCTATTACTAATGGTATCTTGTTTTCACTATGTTTAACCGCACAATCTACAATACTAAAAAATTCATCATCAGATACCAAAGATGACTCGCCTGTTGTCCCTAAAATAACTAACCCATCAGTTTTTGATTCAACATGCCAATCAATTAAATCTTTTAATGATTCAAAATCAACTTCACCGTTTTCTAACATTGGCGTTACTAGCGCAACCCAACTACCTGTTAGCTTATTTGTTTGAGTGTTAATAGTCATAATTGAAACTCTCTTTTGTGTGGCTTTTCGACCTAGCTTTAAGCTAAAGGTTCCTTAATTACTCGACTGGTGTGGTGGCAAGCCCGAATGAAACCTAAAAACATTATCTGGTGTATTAATCAACTCGGCCTCTTTGGTTAAAAATAGCTCAAGTCGCTCATTAATATCCTTTACCGAATAACGCTTTGCTAAATCTAAATAATCTTCATAATGCCGCGATTCAGACTTTAATAAATAACGATAATACTTAGCAAGCTCAATATCACCAGCCTTTTCTAATAACGGTGCTAAACTTGCAAATCTTTCGCACGATCTCGCCTCAATAATGGCGCCAATAATACAAAAATCGACTAACTTATCTGGCTCATTATCTCTAGCCAACTTACGTAAACTACCCGCATAGCGAGAAGGAGACAAAATAGTATATTCAATTCCTCTTTTCACAATGAATTCAAATACTTGCTCAAAGTGTAAAACCTCTTCCCTAGCTAATTGCGACATTTTAATTTGCAGTTCAGTTCGCTCTGAATACTTAAACATTAAACTCAAAGCCGTAGATGCGGCTTTTTTTTCGCACTTAGCATGATCAATAAGCAATATATCAATCCGCGAAATAGCATAGTCTAACCATGCTTTCGGTGTATCGCACCTAAGAAACTGTCTAATATGAGAAATATCGGTTGTCATAAACAACTTACCAATAGCAAAACGCGCAATTATAGGGGATAAAGCCTAACAATTCGAGCTTTTAAAGTTATTAATTGCAGTCTTTACTTAAGCAGGTAAACCACTAGAATAAGCAACAAAATAAATCACATTAAAAGTCTTATGGAAAACATCTCTAACGCTCAAATACTACAAGCAAGCTTAAGCGCTTCATGGGAAAACTACTATCAAACCTTAAGCCAATTAAGCAAAGGCTATCAGCTTCCTAACTGCCTTAAATTACTGAACGCCGCCGATGAAATACTAAACCAAGGCAAAGACTTAACCACTACAACCGTCCAAGAAAGAAACCTAATAGCAGGTGTTAGCGATAACCAATTAACTAAAAGCCTTCAATTTGATCATCAACTGCTTGGTGATATGACCAGCTATGCCAGCTTTAAAAAAGTGATTAAAGCCGATGCAGAAGGCTTTGCCAAAGTAATGAAAGTTATTCCAAGTAACGGTGCGATAGATGGCTGGCACTTTATGCAGTTTATTGATACTTATCAACAATGGTTTGCCGCTAACGGGTTCAAACAAAGTCCTTTATACCCAGCAACAAGACTCTTAAGTTTAAAACGCCCCGATCAATTTGTTTGCTTAAATGAACACAGCCAGTCAAAGTTGTGTGATGCACTTGATATTAAGCCGCTAAAAAAACAAGAGTTTCAACGATACTGGGACAACATTATTACCCCTATTCAAAAAGCCAAATGGTTTGATAGCTTCCTGCCAATGGAAGCCGCTGAACAACCATTGCATCGAGTAAGGTTTGCCATGTTAGAGCGATTACTTGCCACACCATTAAACGAGTTAGAGCTTGCGCAAATAGCCACACCAGCAATAGCACATCAACCTCAAGAAGCCAATAAAACTAATGCCGAGCCAGTTAAAGCGAATTTAACTCAATCGTCACTCATTCAGCCTGTAAAAGACACCAATAGAAAATCCGTGCATAAACAACCAAAAAAACTGGTTATGGAGCAAAGACAAACCGTAAAAGGCAACCTAAACGCCGCAACCAAGCTAATGTCACAATACTACTTTGCCAATAAAGCAAAATACAGCTCAGTTAATTTATCTCAATTTAGACAAGAAATTATTGAGCGACTGATTCAAGGTGAATCGGTTGAAGCGGTTTTTGATAGTTATTTATAGTAAAACGCACAAAATTTCTTATTCTTGGTGAATGGTAATTGACGTATTACACCTAAAAGTTGGTTGGCAATGCAAAATAATTATGATCTTTAGCGTGCTAAACAACAAATTAACTTAAGCAAAAATTGAATTAATGTGTCAAAGGATTTAATTTTGCAAATTACTTTGGCTTTATGTTTTTACTAAATAGAATCACTGTTATGCATCCAAATTTACTAAAAGTATTCATCGTATTAATTTTTCTTTCAGGTTGCGCTGAGCGAGCAATTGATATTACTGATAACGAAGGAAAAATAGTAGGCGGTTGTAAAGCTGGTTATAACTGGCATTTATATGGCCTTCAAGATTCAATTGATTATATGCTCTATGAATGTGCAAAAGAATCAATAGCAAAAGGCTTAAAAATATCAGATGAAAGACTACTTACTCTTGACTTTACATTGCCACAACCACCAAACGGTAAGTTATGGAATAAAAAATTAGCGATGCAACACTTTCATAAGGGAAAAATAACAGAAAGACAATTGGGTTATATTCTTGCCGCTATAGAATATAAATACCAGAAGACCAAATGGTTAGCAGAAGATAATTTAGCTAACGGCAAGCTCACTCAGATTGAATTTAAAGAAATAATTAAAAAGGCTAAATTTAAATGGCTTGGCGAATAAAAAATATAAAACTGATTCTGTATTTTTGGGTGACCAGTTTTTGGGGACAGCCATATAAAAAAACACCACCATTCAACTCACTTTCCATTTTCAAATCATAACTTAAGCAATCTTTGATAAAACTCTTCTGCTTCCTGATTTCCTAAGTCAGCTGAACGCTTTGCATCATTTAATGCCGCATTAATATTATGTTGATGATAATAAGTTCCAGCTCGCTCTAAAAAAGCTCTACTATCATTCGGCATTAGTCTAATATATTTATTCCAAAATATAATTATTTCATCAAGCTTACTTTGCTTAAATAAAACAAAGTCTAGCAACCGATAATATTCAAACTCTGTAGGATTTAATTCAATGGCTTTTTTTAAATCTATAGCCGCAACATTTAATTTTTTATCTGCGATTAGCAACTTTGCTTTTTTATAATATAGATAATCATTATTGGGGCTTTGGTTTAAATTCGATATCACTTTTTTAAGCGCAACTTCATTGCCCTCTTTACTCTTTTTAATAATACCTGGTATTTTTATTTGAGAAGTAATCTTCTTAAAACGCGCCTTTACTCTGCTATCAGTTGGATCGAGCTTATAAGCCCGCTCTATGTTAAACAATGAACCATTAAATTTGTTTAGTTTTGAGTAGGTACGTGAACGCCAGTAATAATAATCAGCATCTTCATCATCTAATTCAACTGCCTTATTAAAATCATTTAATGCTTTTTTATATTGCTTCATTCGGTAATAGTTTTTACCACGACTAAAATACACTTCGTGATTATCACCATAAGTTAATGACTCATTAAAAAATTTTTCAGCTAATGCATATTTATCATTCGAATAGGCATTAATACCTAAAACTAATCTTGGGTATCCTTCTAAAAGTTTTAGTTTATTATTAAGTCCAACAAATGGTTGAGAGGTACGCGAAAACTCACGCATTTTTTCAATGCTTCCTCCCCACCTAGGGTAAAGATTACCCATGTAAAATTTTCTCACAATATAAGACGAAGAATTATAACTAAGCGCCTTTTGCAAAATATCATGTGCTTTTTCATCATCACCAGCAGCTTTTTCCATACTAATTAGCAAGCAATAAGGAACCATAGATTTTGGATTTAGAGCAAGCACTTTTGCCAAGTCGGCTTTAGCTTTTGCAAAGTACTTATTCATTGCATTAAATTGGCTTGCCGTTGTATTTTTTGACCAATCTGTACCACGCATTTTCCAACCTAGTAAATGATAGAATTGAGCACGGGCTAAATAGGGTTGGTAGCTATTGGGAGAAATTTGTATCCACTCCTTAAATTTAGCTAAATGACTAACATTATTAAGACCAAAAGCATTGTAAGCGCTAAGCAGCTTATTTTCTTTAGATAGGTCATTTACAGCCTGCTTCTGTAGATTATCTAAAATAGCAGAAACCGTTAAAAACTCACTCTTTATAAAAAGCTCTCTAATTTCAATTAATCCCTCTTCAACGGCTGTTGTATTATCCGAAGAAAGTTGTTTTTTAATCAGGCTCTTATTAGTTTTTAATACAACTGTATTGTCTGAATTTTCAGGAGGCTTGTCACTAAAATGAGTTTTACCATTTTCATCAACCCATTTATAAATTTTAGCTTGAGCAATAGAGGAGATAGCTAACAAAAAACTCAATAAGACAATGTACTGTATGTTCAATCCTTTCTTCCACATAAAAAATCCTTATATCGACTAATCGCATTAACTTACTTTAACATGCAAAATTAATACTACAACTCAATTTAAACATTATCAAAACCAATATTGCAAACAGTTTAAAAGAGCACTCCTTAGAAACTGTTTAATCCCTAATAAAAATGACCTTAAAACTGTAAGAGGTTTGGGATGTTTTGAAATAGAATTCAGGAATCGAAATCAATATCAAATACTCTAACACTATTGATTTTTAATCAGTGTAAAATCAAGAGCACAGCAAGTATTTTTTTACGACTGCACTGCCTTGTTAGTGTGTTTTTGAAAAATTATAAGAAACATTGTCATCACATATCTGGATATAGTTTTGCTGGATGAGAGAGCTTACAACCTCTTGCATTTCATCATTATCAAGTTTCTTAGTAAAAAGCGTGTTGATAGTATTTTTTAAGGTCTTTACTTTTCTTGGTCTCGACTGACCTCGACTAATTAAATTAGTAATAACCGTATTTATTTTTTCATCAGTGGTCGAATTACCTGAAGCTCTCAAAATTGGGATTTCAGCTAAGTTAGTTAATCGTTGTACTTTTACCCCCTTTAATTTCAAATGAGAAATCAATGGATCAAAGCCTTTGTCTTTTGAAATAACGTAGAAAGAAGCACTTGGTGTCTTTGCGGCTAATTCGCCAATATAAAACGAAATATGAAAATCTAATGCATTTGAGCCGTTCCCAGAAATTTTGACATATTCTGCATTATGCCCCATAGATTGCATAGAAGACGCCAAGTCAAAAGACACCTTTGTTTGATTGGCACCAACGAAAACAAAAATTTTAAATGGATGCTTTAAAAACAACTCTAAATTTTTAGGCTGGACATTTTCAAAATCGATTAGTACATAGTTTATTTCCATATTTATCTTTTTTTGGAACAGGCATATTAAGAAACAATACCACTCAATTTACCTCAATCTCAATAATGTTTTTTAATCTTGAAGACTTCTTGTATATTACTGGAGTTAGTTAAAATTTAATTGCTTATTTCTTGAATTCCACGTAAAAATCATTCTCAGCCTAACTAATTAAATTGATTTTGTTTTATGTAATGGTGGAGTGTAGAAGCCGCATTCATACGACTTTAGAATTAAACCTTAAAGATTTACGGTTTAACGCTAGTTCTAAAATATGCAGTCTCACCAATATAATCTACGATAATGTCAAAATATTGAAGTCCTGATCCTCCCAATGCACCATCAATTTTTTCATCCATCATAGATGACATGTACTCATAGAAGCTATGGTCTGCCCTTCTTGTAAACCAGACAGGACCTACATTTTGTTCTGCAATATTAATAATAGGAACTTGAATCAAAGGCTCCCCCGTACCTTCCTCTCCACTATTGAGAACTAACCAATTTGGATTTTTTGACCGCCATTCATCAAATACGCTAGCTGCAATAAAAGAAGTTCCAATGTATTTGCTTGAACTATTAATTTGCTCCATTGCAACCTCAGTTAATGATGAAGTGGCACCTGTATCAAATAGCATTTGAAGTTTACGACCTGCAACTTCAATTTCTATTCTAGGGAACGCAGTTGTATAGTTATTATCAGAGTCTTTTTGAAATCCAAGATTCAGCTTTTTTAAGCCACTTAGCTTAACTTCCTTTAAAGATTCAAGAACTGACATCGTTTGAGTCAAATAATTAAATCTAATGATTTTCTCAGCGTGCCATCTGCCTCCGAGAAATCCATCAACATTACCTCCGATGGAAAGCTTCTCCTTAGGTACTATAAATAAATTCCCTTCCATAAAGTTATTGATACCACCTAATGGGATTGTCGAATTTTCTTGAAATTTGGGCATTCTAGTAAGAACAAACTGTTCGCCATCAGCTGTTTTTGTGATTTCAGGCCAGTCGTATTGCTGATGCAACTCTTGGGATATTGCATTCCACCCACCTCCCGTATCAGTATAAAATCTTATTGTTTTTCCATCCGAAAGTTTAGGAACTAATATGATTCTATTACTCTCAAATTCTGTAGGGAGTATCTGTTCTGCTGCGACAATAAAAGAAGCCAGATATGCTAAAATTATTAAAGATAAAACTTTTATAGGTTTCATTGCTTATCCATAATTTAAATTCTAATTACATAGAACTTATTTCTACAACTAAATTTGTGAAATTTTAGAGACAAAAACAATACCATTCAATTCACATCAATCTCAACAACAGTTTTTTATTCTTAATGGTTGGCTATGCGCTTTTTGTTTTAATTACTATTTAAGTGTAAAGTTCTTGAACTCCACACACTAGCTATTCACAGCCTATCTGATTGATCCTTTCTTGGGTGCTTGAGATGGTCACTCCCAATAGGCATCGCAATGTGCCAATATTGAAAGAGTAATCAAGCAAATTCAATAATCAGGAGTGACCAAAATGAAATGTACCTTAGTTAGTATCGATTTAGCAAAAAATATTTTTCAGGTTTGCGCCTTTAATAGCGAGAGAAATGTTATTTTTAATAAAAAAGTTAAGCGCTCAAATTTGGTTTATCAACTCAGTCAAATTGAGCCTACTCGGGTTGTTATGGAAGCCTGTTATAGCTCTAATCCATGGGGAAGAAGAATTGAAAAGCTTGGACATAAAGTTGAGCTTATTCCTCCCTTTATTGTTAAACCTTTTTTGATTGGAAATAAGAATGATCATAACGACGCAGTTGCTATTGGAGAAGCGGCATTTAGACCCAAAATAAGATTTGTTAGTCTTAAAAGTGTAGAGCAACAAGATATTCAGTCGTTGCATAAAGTTAAAGAGCTGCTTAACAAATCAAAGCGCGCCATGGTTAATCAACTGAGAGGATTGCTTGCAGAATATGGCTTAGTTTTTCCTAAAACTATTCCAGCATTACTGCAATCAGTTCCAGATGAATTAGAGAATCCAGACAATGAATTAACCCCTGTTAGCCGAAGTTTTATTAAGCGTTTGTATGACAATGTAAAAGACTTAAGTAAACAATCAGAAGAAGTGGCTTTGGCGTTAAATCAATTAGTTCAGAGCAAAGAAGAATATCAAAGGTTGATCACCATACCTGGTATTGGCCCAGTCATTTCAGCAGCGATATTAGGTGCTGTTTCTGATCCGAGAAACTTTAAAAATGGACGACAATTTGCGGCATGGATTGGTCTAACACCTTCACTCTATGCTAGCGGTGAAACTAGCCGCCTAGGAAAAATCACTAAGCGAGGCAACAAAACGTTACGTTTACTACTTATTCACGGTGCCAGGACGGTGCTGAATTGGTGTGGTAAAAAAGATGATCGGTTAAGTCGCTGGTTGAAAGCCTTAAAAAAGCGGATGCATGCTTGCAAAGTTGTGGTTGCACTAGCCAATAAGCTGGCTCGAATAGTTTGGGGTGTGTTAGCTAAAAAGCAAAATTTTGATTTAAAGCTTGCGTGTGCTTAGGGCAAAGGTAATAAAAATGATTCAACCCATTAATCGGCATAAAGGAAATTAATTTAAAAGTTAAACGGTCATTAGCACTGATGAGTTAAACGACTCGTCTTATTTGGAACCTCAGCAGGACAGCTGCCATAATAGGCATTTTGGGTGCAAAGGCAAATAAGACTTCTTTTGGAGCTCAAGAAGGCGCGGCAGTTACCAATATAAAAAACTGCCACAAAGACGCCGGATATATGTCATAAAACCGTTATTTTTTCAGCGCTAAATCGAGAAGTTTTAAAATTAATTAACATGATGAATTGACGAAAAAACAGAATTAAAAACTCTATACTATTGATTTAGAGGGAGTGACCATATATGTCCCAAAGAAATCCCAAAGTTTTTACCTGAGAATTCATCTTCTCCGCATAAAAAAGTCCGACGAACACAGCGGGATATACAGTGATAATAAGGAGTTGAGTCTAAGTCGATGATGCTTTGGCGTGCGCGGGTCATTTGAAATCCTTTTCAGTGATGGAGTTAATTTAAACCTAGTTATATGAGTAGCTTTTGTCAAGTTTTTTGTTTGGGTGTCCCAAAGAAATCTGCGCACAAAGCTTATCTACATCAATCTTTTTTAAGTCGTTTTTTTCATCCTCAGTCATTTCAGACTGCAAATTTTCAACCGCATTTAAACGGCTTTTCGCCACCGCAGGATTAAGGAGTCCTTCGATAGTAGACTGGCGTAAAAAGTTAACCAGCATGCTAAGTTGATAGTCTTCTGATGACATAAGAGTCTCTAAGTTGTTTGCTTTATAAGGTATATGAAGAATAATACCCTGATAATTTGATAATACCAATATTGACCTAACCCTTTTGTTTGGATGCTCTGATCCTTTCGACGATATACCTGAAAACAATGCAGTCATTGCAAAACAAAAAGCCCTGTTAAAAAGGCTCAGCCAAATGGACAAAACCAGTCCTGTTGATAAAGGCAACGCCTATGTTAAATCTACGTTAAAAGGTAGACGTTTATATGAAAAAATTGGATTTCAAGTCTCAACCAATAACCATTCTAAAAACTGGTTTCTTGCCCCTGCATTAATGTTTATTTTGGGTGGGTTAGCTTGTTTTTATATTAGTCGGCGTTGGAATTGAATAATTATTTAGTTAAAAAATAAGCATTATTGTAGGTAGTATTTAATTCCTTAAAGTTTTCAGTAATGCTTGTTAGGAATAAGCGACTTTACGTCCTGATCCTTGAAATTGGTTTTATTAGGTTGGATAGGTTGCTAAACTTAGTCTAAGCTATTGATAGTAATCGTTATTTTAAAGCACAGATAAATTGACTTTATTCACAAAAAACATAAAGCCAATTCAGGTAGAATATAGAAATTAAAATAACCTATTGATAAATAAAAGTATTTAAGTAATCCAAATTTTTTTACTGGTTAGCTTTATGTTTTTGCTGAATAGAATTACTGTTATGCATCTTGGAGTTTCAATCAGTTAAATGAATAAGATTTCTGATACACCAGAAAGAAATGAAATTTTAGAATTTCTTTCCCACTCTGCTACTTATGGAAATTTGGGCGCATTTATTGGTGCAGGTTTTTCCAAAGCTGTACTCAACGATAACTTCGACGATATTGCACTTTCGTGGGGCGAGCTATTAGAAAAAGTGTCGGAAGAACTTGATGTCGATTATGGGGATATATGGAAAGAAGGTGTGGGATACCCTGATATTGCCTCACAGATATGCCAAAAATATAGTGAAAAATCGGGAAAAACATATGACCAAAGTCTACGAAGACTGAAAAAGGAAATTGCAAAACTAACTAGCTGGTATCCAGATAAAGAAAAGAGAGCAGAGTTTTCTCCACTCCTGAATGAGCTGAATTTATCTTGGGTTATCACCACAAACTATGACTTGGTCATTGAAAGTCTTCTGACGGGGAAAAGTGTCCCTCTAGGGCCAAATGATCCCCTCATCGCGCCCAGTGGCATTGTTCCAGTTTTTCATTTGCATGGTGTTAGAACTAATCCAGAAGAGATAATTATTGCTCAAGAGGATTATGTTGGTTTATTTAGACCTACTGAATACAGGCAGATCAAGCTCGCATTAATGATTAAAGAGTCCACCATGCTTATTCTGGGTTATGGCTTAGGTGATGTTAATGTACTAACAGCCTTAGATTGGTCAAAGAACGTTTTTAAGAGCGAGTCAGAAAATTACCCAAATGAAGTGATTCAGGTGGTAAGAAAAGAAAACCCAAAAGAAAAACCTTACAGAGATAAGAACGCAGTTATTATTGTTGAAACAAGTAGCTTAGTCTCCTTCTTTGAAGAATTTTCTAAGGTCAGAAAGGAAAAAGTAGACGAAGAGAGGAAGCAAAATAGAAGTTTACGCAAACTGGCAAAGCAACTTGATGATCCAGATGAGTCTATGATCGAAAAGTTCATTGATGATATTGCATTCAGAAAAGATGTACTGAAAGTTTTGTCAACGTTCTCTAATGACCTCATATCTGGTTTTGTTTCATTCTTGAATAAATGCATTGATGAGACATGGGCTCGTTCTGAGCCTAATGGTGCATTTCAAGGATATGCTGATAATTTAACTCTTATTCTGGATATATTAACAAATTTTTCTATTAAACAGTTCCCTCCCGCATTATTTGAAACTACGGCATATGCACTCCAGAGGGTTGGATATTATGTAGGTAATGAATATGGAAAATCATTTGCGGCCAAAGCCGTTTGGGATAATCGGGGTGGTGAGATTTCCCAAGAAATGGTTATTGAATTAAAGAGTTTTGCGAAGCAACATCATTACTCATATATAAGCAAGTTGTGCCGGGAAATATAATGCATAACAAAGCCAATCACAGCGACAGCTTTTTCGCTACGGCTTCGCCTTCACTGCAAAGCTGCGCGTGTTGGCCGCGTTAGCAACCCTCACGGGTCGAGTTCGAAGGAATCAAGATGAAGCTATTAAAATTATTTGTATTGGCGTTACTGGCGCTTCCTTGTATTGCAAATTCCACCTGCGAAGATGGTGTGTCTAAAAAGATCGGCCAAAGCGGAAATTTGGACGAGTCTGACCGAGATCGGTTAATGGATGATTGTAAAAAGTTTCAGGACTACCGACTAAATATTGATAAGTACGCAGATGGAGCATATATCCTGAACCCAGGCAGTTTTACTTGCAGAAAAAGAGAAGATTATGTCGCAGCGTATAACTGGGCAATTGATCGAGGTGGAAAATATTCACCAGCAGTTCTTGATAAGTTTAAATCTTGTCGCGCAATAAAAACCCCAACTCTTGTGGCTGTTAGAACACAAAAAGACCCAAGCAGCCCAGTAGTAGAAATCGTATATGCCAATGAATATAGCGTGTATTTTTTACACAACCAATGGGTTCATGGCACAGAGCTAATACCTTACAAGCAGCTAATGAGCAAAAAGATTAAATAGCTTCATGAATAAAGATCGAGAATACGAAAAAAAAGCAATAGAACTGCTTGATGGTTATCTAGCGGGAGTTACCTCATTTCCACCGGAAATTGATAAGGCAAACTGCTTGAAATGTATATGGACTCAAGAAGCATAGTTAGGCTTAATCACGAAAGGATGATGAGGACACCCATTTAAAAAACGAGACCGTTTAGAATTCTGTGTCAGTGAATGCTAAATATCTAAAACGTCATCAAGACGACCTTCAAAATAAATAGCCAATTGCGACAATGTCAAATTCCAATTTTGGATTGGCATTGTCCATTTCTTCGTCATATTCCCAATGCCAGAATACAGTAATTTTAGCAGACTATTTTCATTAGGAAATGCGCCTTTGGTTTTGGTGAGCTTTCTAAACTGGCGGTGCACCGATTCAATTGCATTGGTCGTGTAAATAACTTTGCGTATTGGCTCTGGATATTTAAAGAAAACCGACAAGTTATCCCACTTTCTGCGCCAGGATTTGAGCACAATAGGATATTGTTTGCCCCATTTAGTTTCTAACTCATCGAGCGCTTGCTCAGCCGCTTGTTTGGAAACAGCACGATAAACCGGTTTTAAGTCAGCCATAAAAGTCTTTTGATTTTTTGAAGCCACATATTTCATCGAGTTGCGAATTTGATGAATAATGCAAAGTTGTACTTCGGTATTAGGATAGCAACTATTAATCGCTTCAGGAAAGCCTGTTAGACCATCCACACAGGCAATGAGAATGTCTTGAACACCACGATGGCTCATGTCGGTTAGCACAGATAACCAGAAATTAGCGCCTTCATTTTCTGATAAGTAAAGCCCTAATATCTCTTTTGTGCCATCAAGTTTTAGTCCGAGAACGGTATAGATGGCCTTGCTAACATAGCGTCCTTGGTCTTTCACTTTATAATGAATCGCATCGAGCCAAACAAAAGGATAGTGGCTTTCTAATGGCCGTTGTTGCCAGTTTTTAAGCTCAGGAATAAGCTTATCGGTAATATTGCTGAGTGTTGCAGTGGATATGTTGACACCATACAAATCGGTCAAATTTTGTGTAATATCTCGGTAACTCATACCATGAGAAAAGTGAAAGTATTTTCGTTTCGATTTCATCGGTGAGCGTTGTTTGATGCTTTTTAATGATTTGCGGTTCAAAACTACCTGCGTGATCACGAGGCGTATTGAGCTCAAAATTACCATGAGAAGACTTAATTGTTTTGGCTGTAGTGCCATTCTTACGATTCGGTTGCTCATCATCGTCTAAATGAGCAACTAGCTCAGCATTGAGAGTAGCTTCAGTCAGCTGTTTAATCAATGGAGTAAGCACTCCACCTTTACCGGTTATTGGTTTACCTGACTGTAACTCTTTTAATGCTTTTTCTAAATCAAATGATTTATCCATAATGTGTCATTCCTCTTTTTTTAGAGTTTAGTTGAATGACACAGAATTTCTAACACTCCCATAGAATTGGAGTAATTTACAAAGCTCCCAGTGAAAGATCGACCCTCATAAAAGATGGGTGAAAGAGGGTCACAAAGCTTAATATTAAAAGTAGATGCATTTTGGTCAATTTTCGTTATCTCAGCGGCGCTAAAATCAAAGAAACTTCCAATTTCTTTTTGAATTGCCTTAAACAGGCTTTCTTTAGCTGAAAAGGCAAGTGTAAAAGCGCAATTGTCCGCTAGTTCACTCTCTTGTAACAAACGAGATTCATTATGATTTATAATCCTCTCTTGAATTGAATTTCGCATTTCTTTATCCACAAAATACTCAATATCAATTCCGATATACTTGTGCTGTTCCTTAGTCGCAATAGCTGCGTAAGCTGTGTCGGCAGTATGAGATATTGAGCCTACTATTCCTTCAGGCCAGACTGGCGCTCTATTGGACCCGATTTGGATATTTCTACAATCATATCCAATTTTCTTCAAGGCTGAAAATGCTGCGTATCTACCAGCAAAAAAATTCTGATTTCCGTTTTATAACGGCTCGATTTAGTGAAGTTGGACGTAAAAATTTTAGCTCTTCAAAAAGATCATCACTATAGAACTCACTATTAAAGAAACAATTAAATATAACAAGATCTTTGTATCTAGGAATGTTGACTAGACCTTCTTTACAAATAAAACGTTTATAACTCATTAATAAATGCTGGAAATAGAACGATTTTCAATTGTATTTGGTTTTCTAAGCAAATACTACATATAAGACACGATAGTTACCTTTCTAAGGGAATAGTTTTATCACATAGAAGAGAAAAGGCAGAAGTTATTTCGGGACATTATCGTTGATAAAATTCACTTTTACTATACAATAGCGAAGGGAATAAATTGGCCCATGTATAGCGGAGGCCAGAAGAATGAATCTTTATATTTTGCCGATGAAATAATGAAAGTGCTTTTAAGAATAGCTCCTGTCTTGCTGTTTCTAGGACTACTGGTATTTTTGTATTCTGGATTAGGTAAAAATCCGACCAAATTGCCTTCACAAAGACTAGGAAAGAGCTTGCCTACATTTGAATTGTCTATTGTAAAAGATGAAGGACGTATTGTTACGAACCATGATCTGAAAGGTGACATCATACTTATTAACGTGTGGGGAACCTGGTGTGTGTATTGTAAGTTTGAACATAAGTTCTTACTTAAGTTGTCTAAAAGAAATGATATTTCATTGTACGGCCTTAATTACAGAGATAAGAGAGAGCCTCGCCACTGGATGGCTAGATGAATTGGGAGATCCTTATCTATTCAGCCTATTTGATCCTAAGTCTAGATATATAGTTGACCTAGGAGTTTATGGTGCACCTGAGACTTTTGTTATCGACAGGAAAGGAGTTGTACGTAAACGATTTGCGGGAGTTTTAGACGAAAGGACGTGGAAAGCAGAGTTTGAACCACTGATATTAAAGATGAAAGAGGAAATTAAAGCTGAGAAAGCATAGAATCCTAAACGAAATTAGACAATATTTTTCATATTTTATTTGCTTATTTCAATAAGATCCAATGGATAATAAGATAAGGGGTCAGGCACATTTAATAATGAATAAAATAAGGGGTCAGGCACATTTAATAATGAATAAAGAGTATGCTATAGTCCACAACCATATCTAGGAAGATAAGGGGACAGGCACATTTAACAATAAATAAAAAGTATGCTATAGTCTACAACCATGCCTAGACCCGCAAGAATCGAATACGAAGGTGCTTTTCACCATGTGATGAATCGTGGTCGTCATCGTCGAATGATTTTCCATGATGAGCGTTACTATCAAATTTTCCTCAACAACACTAGAAGAAGCCCACAAACGCTATGGTGCAATTATTCATGCCTATTGCTTAATGGGAAATCACTACCATTTATTGAGTAATTGCTCAAAAATCGTGGGCAGAATGTAAGCCAAAGATCACACAACTTTCAGAAATAGCTCAAAGAAACTACCTAAAATAGATCACAGTCACTTAGCCCAGCTTTGGGCATAATCACAGTCATGAATAAAATAACTTCAGACGTCAACAGTGTCCACAGCAAACTAGTCTCTATTAAAGACGGAATTATTAATATCTTTGACGATTTAAAGCCTCATTACGGGAGTAGCCAATTTGAGTGCCAACTCTATCGAACTTTAAATATTTTAAAAGATATGGCACAGCGCTATTATGATGAAAACCAAAAGCTTAAAGCAGAAAATGCCAGACTAAGTGGGCGCGCTCAAAAGCCGAAACTCAAACCCAGTGTTATTGCCAGTAGTGACAAAAGTTATCAAGCGTCCAAGCGAAAACGAACTCAGGTCAAAAACCCTAAGAAATCAACACTTGAAGTGAGCCAGTCACATATTATAAAGGTTACAGAATTACCAAGAGGTTGTCGCTTTAAAGGCTATAAAGATTATTATGTTCAAGAGCTTGAAATTAAAGCGCGCCATATTCGCTATCGAAGAGAGCGCTGGCAAACTCCAGAAGGTCAAACCTTACTCGGTCAACTGCCCGAGTCAATAAAAGGTAACCACTTTGGTACTCAACTTCGCCAGTTTATTCTTTATCAGTATTATCATAACCATGTGACTCAGCCTCTACTGCTGAATCAATTAAGAGAGTTAGGTATTTCCATATCATCAGGGCAACTATCTAACTTGCTGATTAAGAACAAACTAACATGGCACAATGAAAAGGAAAGATTGTTGGCCTGTGCACTACAAACCAGTGCTTATATCCAAGTAGATGACACGGGAGCTAGACATCAAGGAAAAAATGGTTATTGCACTCAGTTGGGTAACGAGCAATTCGCCTATTTCAGCACAAGCCCAAGTAAAAGCAAGACCAACTTTTTATCGCTTCTACAAAAGCACCATTGTGGCTATAGACTCAACCAAGCCGCAGTTGATTACTTGAGCAGTAGAAAACAATTTTCAAACTTTGACTTGATGAATGTTAAAATAGAACTAGCAATCAATGAGGCATTGACTTATACCAGTCAAAATGAATTCTTAAACTATTTACGTTGTCAGCCCTTTAATCGCTCATCCGATAAACTTCTGCTTGAAGCTGCGATGATTGGTTACTTGTCGGAGGTGGTATTTCCACCGAACTTAGTGATTTTAAGTGATGAAGCCAAACAATTTGATGTGGGAAGGAATGCAGCTTGCTGGGTTCATGCTGAAAGAAAGCTGACTCAAGTCCTTCCTAATCAAGATAAACAAAGTCATCAAAAGCAGAAAAAGCTTGCCTGCTTTTGGCAACTCTACCAATCCTTCAAAGAAGAATTAGTAGAGCCTAAATTCAGTAGCCAAAGAAAATGGCAGTTACGAAAACGATTTGACAACTTGTGTCAACCCGTTGAGCAATTTGAGTCGCTTAACAAGGCTCTTAATCATTTGCTCAGTATGAAAGACACACTATTGAAGTGTTTAGAGCAACCTTTAGTTCCTTTACATAACAATCTGAGCGAGTCAGATATCAGAGAGTATGTCAAACGACGAAAACTGAGTGGTTGCACTAAAAGCGATGATGGTCGCGATGTGATTGATACGTTTCTTTCATTAAAGAAAACCTGTCAGCGCCATCAAATATCATTTTGGGCTTATCTTAAAGATCGAATAGAAAACCTAGAAAAAATACCCGATTTAAGTCAGTTTATTATAAAGTGAACATCACTTTGCCCACGATTTTTGAGCAATTACTTTATTGATAGAGAATAAGGGGTCGGGCACATTTTACTAAATATAACCGCTTTTACTCCCTAGATTAAAATACTCAGCAATATCTTCATTCCGACCATAACTAGATTTAACCAATAATAGTGTCAGAGAGCTTGATTTTGAAACAATACATTAAAAACCAATAAAAAAACAACAGACAAGAACTTTAAAGCATGGTACCAGAGGTCGGACTCGAACCGACACGCTTTTAACGGCGGGGGATTTTGAATCCTTGGAATAGTAGTTACAACCAATTGATATTACTGGATATTATTTACTTTTAACGGGTTTACCAAACACAATCAATTGTTATTCATTACAACTACACACTTTTCATGAACACAAAAAGCACACAAATGAAAATTTGTGTGCTTTATAGCACATCTGTCAATAGTCTTATCTGAGTTCTCTGTCCCTACTTTTATCCAACTTTCTCTTCAACATCATACTCAGCGCTTAGATAATTGCCTTCAATTAAGTTGACGAGTTCGTCAACTGTGAGCTGCAGAGCAGAACCATTTCCATTTGGAAACGTTTTACAAATGTCTAAAAATCCGGGAGAGGTAAATATGTTTTCTACTTCTGCAGGAATACTATCTTGCTTATGTTGCATTAGCTCTGGGGCAAGGTTTCTGAACCTAGTTCTTTCTTGAAGCTCAGACGCCGGAACCTTAAGATAAATGATAGTGAAATCAATCTGTTTTTCAGTCAACCAATTATGCATATAAGGAAGCCTGGAAAACTCTTTAAACAATGAAATTATAGGGGAACCATTCTGCATTGCTCTGAACAGATCTTCTGCATAGAAGCCGATCTTATAGCCAAGTTTGATATAGGGCAACAGAAGTTTACCTTCTTTGTGCATATCATTAAACTCATCTTCAGTTTTAATCAACATGTCAAACTCGTTACTGCTTAGCGGCTTACGGGTTGACACTTTTCTATGCCGGACAACCTCAATTCCTTTGTGCTTCAACCTCTGCGTCGCCATACCAGATACTACATTCTTACCAGATGATGATGCTCCCGCTATCACATACCAATGAAAGCCTTCAGAAGGGTTCCATTTAATCCTTGAAAAATCTTCTCCAATTCTACGTGTGTACTCATTTTCTGAGTATGCATTGCTACCTGTAGCTTTTTCAACCTGCTCTTCCGTCTCTTTAACCTCAAGATTGAATTGATACCCTACGCCGGAAACATTTCTTATTATGCTCTCACCTAGACGGGTATTAATTGTTGATACAGCTCTTGTAACAGAGTCTTCTCTTACTTGAGTTTTGCCCCATAGCTCTTCCAGAATGGTCTGTTTATTGAGAACTTTTTTCCTATTCTTAAGAAGAAGTAATAGCACGTTAAATGGTCGCTTAGTAAGCGTAATCTCTTCGCTTCCCTTAAATACCTTAAATGCATTCGTGTCTATGGTAAATTTAGAAAATTTAAAAATCATGTGCCACCATTTTCATTCTTAATCTTTAAAACTGCAAACTTGTTTTTTATATGTCTAATCAACTTTATTTATTATTTGGTTTTACGGTATATTTGCAACTGAATAATAATGCTTATTCACTCGCTTTAAGTCACACAGTCTGAATGCATATTCTGCCTCTCCTTTTTGGTAGTAATATCAATATCGCATTCCAGCTCCCACTTATTCGAAATTGGAAACTCATAACTCAGTAGAGCATCGAGTAATGCCCTAGGTTCACGCTTCACCAAAAGCATATGTCGGTGCTGTGGCCTCATGAAATCATTATTTGTTGCATGTTCTATAAATGTGAGTAAACTATCGAAATATCCTGATACATTCAATATGCCACAAGGTTTATTATGAAAGCCTAGCTGATTCCATGTGAGCACTTCAAATAATTCCTCAATAGTGCCAAGCCCGCCAGGCAAAGCTATGAATCCATCCGAATACTGAGCCATACGAGTTTTTCGCTCATGCATTGTTTCAACAACCTCTAACTTAGTCAGGTTAGTACAAGGAGGTTCCTTATTTTGGAGATGCTTAGGAATTACTCCTATCACTTCACCACCACCTCTAATGACAGTGTCAGCAATCTCTCCCATTAAACCTATACTCGCGCCACCGTATACTAAACCAATCCCCTGTTCTAGCATTGCCAACCCCATTTCTCTAGCAAAGTACTCGTAATCTGGTAGACGTCCTAAACTAGAACCACAATATACACAGATTCTCTTCATTGTGATTACTCCAAATTTAGTTTAACTTTAATTTTATCTATGTGATCGAAAATTGCCTCAAACCCTTTCCAATAATTACGAATTTCTTTCAGAAGCATTTCCTTATCTCTAGGGGGAACATCCTCGAACGCGCTCACATTGGCATAAGCAAAAATAGGGTTTCGTTCCATGACTGAAAATAATGCGGCATTTTGTTCTTCAAGAATTCCCATTAATGAATTCCAGTTTTTGGGTCTGACATACGAATTCGAAAATACATCTCCGATATACTTGGTAACAAGCACATTAAATAATCCATTAGGTCCTTGCAAAATATTTGGGAGCTGGCCCGGCTCTATCGGCATTTCAAATGGCCTCTGTAGCTCGGTGCTTGATAATGCCCGGCTCATATAAACAATCGCCTCTTCAGCTATGTTTGCCGTAGCAATGTCGATTGGAACTAAAGACTCTTTCACATGGGACTTTGTTAGTCCAATAGCAGCAGAGACTCGATTTCGTACTTCTGAACTTGAACGAAAAAGACTTGCATCGATTATTTGTACTTTATTTTCGTCAACAAAATTCATAAACTCACTGACGTTAAGTGCACAAGCTCTTACGAAGCCAAACGGATCCCCTGTGATAAACTCTTGTGGGCTTTTATGCGAGATAAGCCCCATGCCCAACTCTGGATGAGTTAACTTCAATAACCTATCAGATACGCTGTAATCTTTCGTTTTCAACATATAGTTTTGTAGACCCTTCCAGCTTTCAAAACCTTGTGCTTGTGAAAACTCCGCAAGAACATGCTTTGTTGACTCCGCGCAACTACCCCCCAAATCCTTGGCACTAATATCGACTCCGTGTGGTAGCAGTTTTTTCGCAACTCTCTCTCTAGCTTCTTCATTATTCATGAGCATTTCTAAATGAATGTAGGCTCTGCATGCTATTCCTAGACTTTCGTCATCTATTAGCAATTTGCGTAACAGGGACTCTATTACTAACGACGGATCCCGTTGTGTTATCAACACAGAGTCAACTCTTTGAGCAAGCTCCTGATAATCAGACCATTCTAAACAAGCAGCGTGCTCCATTACATAAAGATTTGCTCGCATATTAGTATATTTTGACGCGAGACTCTCTTCTGCCTGCACAATATGATTTACAAATGGCTCTCCGATTGGAAGATCGATAGAAGGTGCAACAACGCATTCATCACACGACTCTCCCAGAACTCGCGCTGTTATGTTCGAGCCGGATCTTGGTGTTGATAGCTGCAATACAACATTTGACTTTTTAACCATTTGATTTTTTTCCGAACCGCTTTCTTGGTAATTTGTCTGAACTAACATTAAATTGAAACTCCTAAGCTGTTACTGGTCTTACTTGAAGAAAGTATAATTCCTTACCATCCCATGCCCATTCAATGTCGACATCACATGCCAGCTTTCCTTCTGCCAATCTCAATCCGTATATTAATTTTTCAATCGGAAAAGGGATATTATCGAAGCTTTTCGAATAACTATTGGGTATGAACAGTCGCTCCGGGTTTACGTGTCCAGAAACCAAACTATCTCCGTACCCTTTAACGAATTCAACTAGTGCGTAATCGTCTCCAGACGCAGGGTTTCTTGAAAAGATAACACCCGATACTTGCGATTCAACCATTTTCTGAACAATCACATTCACTTTTAAATCAACAAATGATTTCTTCTGCAACATAGTGCAATAAAGAAATGAGCTTTCTGTATATGCACTACACCAACACTGCTTTACTGCCTCTAAAATGTTTTCAGATTTAACATTTAAGTAAGATTCAAAGATCCCAGCCCAGGATGCACTCACGCCATCTTCCAACGAATTGCTAGAACGCACAGCAAACTTTTCACTACTTTGAACATAGAGGTTTAGTTTTTGCTCATATAGCAAAGGATTGAGATCTATAGAATGAATAAATTGCTCTACTTGTTTTTGTTCATTTGCACCAAAACCTAGACTACCAATCAAATCCTCTAGCCCCGATAAATCTTCTTGTGGTAGAAGGCTCATTAATTGCTTAGATTGAATAACCAGAAAGTCCGGAACTAGTAATTCCAACTCTTTTAGGAGCATCAGATTTTCAGCTTTTCCTCCCAGCTTTTCGCTAAAATCAATTTGCTCTATATCTTCTTGATTCTTCATTCTACGACTCTAACTTTCTCAGAGTCACAGTCAACTTCAATAAGCATTCCATCCTCCACTGTGCTTAAAAGGTCTTTAACACCAATTAAACAAGGTTTACCAAGCTCTCTTGCGAGTATTGCCGCATGGCAAAGTATGCCGCCTTTTTCAGTAATAAAGGCGCCCGCCTTAATCATGAGCGGTAAATAGTTTGGATCCGTCATACTACAAACTAAAATCTCTCCATGTGAAAAATCTTTCGTGGAGCTTGGATCCAATACCACTCTAGCTTTCCCTTTATAAGTACCACTCGAAGCGCGTGTTCCACTGAGCTCTGACTGTTTTGTTTCACCACTAAACTCTGCAATGAAATCCTCTGCATCTTTTTGGTTAACTCGCCTTATCTCTTTACTGGATATATGTATTACCGTTTGATTATGTGGCTGCAGCGAACTCTTAAGTACTTTCCCTATACCAACTAACTCAACCTGAGGGGCTATCAGATCAACATATTTTCCTATGCCTTGACTCGTGAAGAATTTATCAAAAGCTTCTCTAAGTCGATAAAACGCGTTGTTCGAAGCTTCTACTCTCTGCAAACGATGTTGCGAAAATTCCTGTGCTAAAGCAACAAGTTTCTCAAATCGCTTTCCGCCACTTCCCTGAGGTTCAGAGGAACCAATCTTGGATGTTTTGTCAGGTATATCTTCAATCATTTTCATAATCGTATCCTTTGAAAACGATTGACCTCTGAATTGGTAAAATCCTAAGTGACCGTACTGCTTTGCAACTTCATCAACAGCTTTGTGTAATAATTGACCGGTCAAATTACTTTTTTTAATCACTCTTAATCGCTTGATCATCGAAAGTGCTTCCGTGTTATGACTCGCATCAAATATCTTATCTAATTCGATACCTTTACCGCTATCACCTAACTCATCTCGCATCTCTTCTTCAATCGCGTCAGATAGCGCTCGATCAAAATCGAACAAAACATGTAAATCTGCTAAGTGTTCAAATAGATTTTGAAAGGCAACACTATCACCATTTTCCAGAAACATCTGTACAAACCCATCCAATTGCTCTATCAATTTAACTTGGCGCTTACGTATAGCGTCATAATATCCAAATTTATCTTGACGCAATTTCTGACGGTGAAATTCTACATACTTTAAGAAAACCTCTTCAGAAATATAAGCATCCTTACCCACGCGTAAAATATCAGCCGGCTTTGCAGTAATTTCATACTTCGCGTACCTTTCGTTGCTTTTTGACGCATCAAAAAAAAGTGTACCGATATTTTCTCGATCCCATGTACCAATTTTCCGCCAGCAAATGCCTTTAATACCTTCTTTGAATTCTTGTTTGGATAGTTCAAGAAGCGCTTCTCTTATTTTGCTTTTTGGTCGTTCCATTATTATTCCTATAACTACGCATGTAATCTAATTTAAAATTAGTTGATATCCTAGTTATAATTTTACCGCAAAGAATTTAGATGTCCTGAAACGAAAGTGAAACATTTCAGAAATATGAAAAAAATCTCTTAATTTTTAAACTACATTTTTTCCGAAAATATTCATAACTCACAATACTCTTCATTCCCACTGAAAGAGTATATCCATGATTCCTTAGCCTTCGTTATTTGCGATTTAATCTAACTGTGCTTTACTGCCTATATAAATAGATCTCAATGGGGCCCTTCTGGTGCATCGTAAAAATATAGATAAACTGGGCAGAGCGTAGAGACATTTAAGCCGAAAGAAATATTTTGGAAGAAATTCTAAAAAAAACCCCTTCAATCCTATAAAGCGATTAAACCTTTTAAGACAAGGAGTTAATGCATCCTCGAAGGACAGCTTCAAACCGTCTCGCCTGCAAAGTCGGGAGTAATTTAATTACAAGCGATTGATACTAATAGATAGAATTGAATCTCTCTAATTAAGTTAATTGCCAACGTTTACTATTTACACTTCCGCACCGCCCATAAAATGTACAATAGCTTGCCCCAAATTCCCCTAGGAGTTACTTAAACACCAAACTTACAAGGAAAGTGCAGGCGGACCGACAGTTTGAGACCCATAAACACTATTTTAAAAATGCATTGCTTTGTCGCTTTTTTAATAACTCCTAGACATTGTCCTTAAATCACTTACGCTGCAAGTGCAGTGTATCGATTAATTGGCTCGACCGGCAATCGCATTGGTTTCGATATCCCAAACGTATTAGACAAATCATTAACCATATCCTCATACAATTTCAAGGCTCTTAAGTAGTGTCGTTTTTCAATAGCATTTAAGGCGGGTTTTAAATAGTCGTTATAAATCCCTTTGTAAACAGTCTGCGAATCTGCTTCTTGATTAATTTTTAGCACAATTTCTTTCGCAACAACATAATATTCCCGTATCAAGAAAATTCCATTGCCTCGATTGATAACATAAGTATCTCGAAAAGTTCGAAGCAATTCTAATTCGTAACGAGAATCAATCCCCCCAATCGAGGTAAGTGTGGCACCCGTAATAAAACACCAATCTCCGCCTCCATCTCGTCCCTCACCACCGGTATCATGGTCTTGTTCTGATGATTCATTGTGTTCGCCCGACTCAGCGGAGGCATCCGAATCACCGCCCAAAAAATCTCCCACGGCATCTACTGCATCCCCAATAGCATCGCCAACTCCACCAATAAAGTCTCCGATTGCTTCCGCAGCTCCGCCAATAAAGTCTCCAACTGCTTCTGCAGCTCCACCAATAAAGTCTCCAACTGCTTCCGCAGCTCCACCAACAAAATCGCCAACAGTATCTAAGCCATTACTGATTGCGCTACCTAGATCACTAACAAAATCGCCGACGGTGTCCACTATAGCAGCGCCAAACTCTATCGCTTTTCCCGCAATATAGCCAACAGCCAGCCCCACAGCACCAGTCACCGCCATTGCAGCTCCACCAACGATTCCGATAACAGCTCGTGTAACACCTACCGCCGCTGATAACACCTTATCAACGCCTCTTAAGACGTATCCAATACCTTTCCCTAATACTCCCATATTGCGTTCAGCGGCTCCTGCCAGTCCGGTTAATGCTCCGCTAATTATGTTAGTTATGAACCCCACTCCCGCCGAAAGCGCTCGAATTCCAATCAATACAGTATGACTTGTGGTAATAGCCGAGGCCCATGCCAGGTCGGTAGAAAATGTTTTTAGTCCTTCTTTACTACTATAAAATCCATTTGACAATCCTTTGAGCATATTAGACCAGCTGTTCCCAATAAGCCTTGCATCCGCTACTATCGAGTCTATTTGAAAGAGATGGTTCGTAGACGTTACCTTTTGTGCCCAATCTAATGGCGTTTCATCACCGCCAAGATTATATTTACTATATATTGATCCATATTCCTCATCATGGACCCAAGCAGCTGTATCTACGGGGGTAATAGCGTCAGTTCCCACAAAATAACCGTCCTTGTCCATTTTAAAAGGGCCTAGTCGTTCCCCATAAAAAGGAGTTCCCCATTTAACAGTCAATAAATCAGGTGCTTTTGAAATAGAAGTAGGGATCTTTTTAGAAGACTTCCTATAGCCAAGACCCACTGAACTGACTTTTCCTTTAGTTCCCCCTTTATTTCGGGGTGGTACTGCTTTTATGTCAGACTGGCTGCCCCTTGCCACTTTCTTATCATTTAATAAGCCATCATGATTCGTTATTATTTGTTTCAAATCATCTTTAAGGTATTGACGGCTCAAGAGAGCAGTTCCCTTAGAGCGTTTTCGAGCCGGAGTAATTTTATCCCTTAACCTATTAGCATAGTGTTTATATCGACGAAAACTTTCGATAGATTTAACTTCATTTGAAATAGTTTCAAACGAATTGGTTTCTACTTCTTGAACCCAACCTCGTTGAAGAAGACTCGCGCTAACAAGACTCATAACATACCACTCCCTTTAAACCAATGAGTTAAGGCCTCTTCCTCCCCTTTTCTTCGACTAGAAATGTAATCTTGAACTTCAGTAGAGGTCATTGCAAAAGAGGAAGAATATGCTGTAACAGGGGTACTCCAATCTGATACATTGGGACCGCTCAACACATCGTCGGGAACCCCACCCCTAGGCATCTCCCATCTCAATAAATATTTTTTCGCTCCCGATGGATAACTAATATCATGAAAAGCCTGTTCTAACGCTGCAGGATTTGCTAAAACAGCTAATCTTCCCTGCTCATCAGTTCGAGCGAAGACTAGATTGTGGCCATCGTTTTTCGCCACTTGCCAATAAAAACTAATGGCCATCTTAATTTGATCTACATCCATGCGGGTTACACTAGCGGGCGCTCTAGGCCTTGTCATAGTTGTAAACAAACTTGACCAAGGTGAATAGTTTTGTCCATCAGTTGCTCTAATCGAAAATGTGATTAAGGATTGGCTAGGGAGATCTGTGACCCAAGCGCCAGATCTAAAATCGTCTATAGTTTCATCATTTGCCTTTAGCTCAAAAACTAAATCAGCATTAACTGATTCAAAAAAAAGTCTTATCTGGCCATCTGTGCGAGAGCGGCCCCGCTCAGTCTCATCGGCACCGAATAGAGACAAATTAGTTGGAACAGGTATTGTCATGTTAATGAATTTCCAATTGGTCTCTTTGGTAATCAAATTGGTAATTCAAGGGAATAAGATAGTTACCGCTATCATCTTTTGGATTTTTAACTTCAATTATCACCTCCCATTCGTCTGAGTCGACGTCATGACCTCGTACAACCTTTATTATTCCATTAATTGACTCGGATTCAGAACCTTCGAATAACGTAGCGGTTAATGTCACAAAAGCCCCCGCTCTAATTACTTTTCGACTCATTAATTGACCGACCAAAAAAAGATGCTCGTCATTTTCAATACGTAGAACAGGTTCTCCAGCTTCTACAGGTTCTCCTAGATCCTTGTAAATGGCAGTAATCACTCCATTAATAGGCGGAGTTAGATAGGTATGTACAAAGTTGAGTTGAATAGCTCGAACCTCAGCATCTAGTGATTCCATTTCAAGGGCAAAAATTTTGTCAAGATAAGGAATCCTCAAATTCGTTGATTTTACACTCAGTATTTGACTATACAATGCTACTAAAGCCTGATGGTACTGCGCATCGTTCTCAAGCTTCGGATGTGAATAACTATTAATTTTTGTCGTGGTTACTTGTTTGTCGACAGCTTTTGTTTCCGAAATACTCGAAGAAACCATCTCGCCAGGCCCTGGGCGCCGCCAACCGCCGTCCGCATTAATCACTGGAACTGTACCTGTCATTGGTGTTACTTGTCGAGATAGTAAGGAATCAGTAGCCTTTTCATAAACATTAGTAGTAATCTCTCCTTCAGATGGCCCGGTTTTCACTGAAAATCCAGAACTTACCATGGCTATAGGATTAGAAGAAGTTGCCGTACTTGACCCTGGAATCTGGGTTTCACTAACATTAGTTTTCACTACATCGGTCACCTTATCTTCCTGATAAGCGGACTCAATGGCACTATGCCGATCTGTAACTGCTTTTAATAAACCTTCTAGGCTCTTAATACTATCTGGAAGGTATTTTTCCATCAGCTGTTTAAGTTCTTTAATATGCTTGTACTTATCAAAGAAAGAAATTGCGCGTTTCGCAATGGTTTGATCTAAGGAAACTGCTAGCGTTTGATTACGAAGTGAGAAAAGATAAGGAGGTCTGATTCCATCAGATAACAACTTCGAAATCTCTGTACTATTGTATTTAAAGGTGGCTTCTTTTATGCCTGTGCCCAATTTATCAGCCAAGATATCATATACATTAGTAGTAAGATCAAAGAACGAAACACGACTGCCTAATTGACTTAATCCCTTACGTGATTGCTGGTCAAAATTTTGCTGAGCGATAACACCCGGCATATTGAAGCCTACGTCAACTGTTTGACAAGCTTGTGCACGAAGAGAGCGAATTTTAACTACATCTGACATTTAGTTAACTCCTGTTTTTTGTTAGGCTGTGCCGATTAATGTAATTTCAACACTCGAGTCATGATCTGCTGTCGCATAAACATTAACTAACTGATTAAGGGGGATGACGAAAAACTCTCCTGCATTTAATGTTCCTACATTATACTCAGCCGAACCGTCGGCCAATTTATTCGTAAATACATTAATTGGCTCACCCTGTTCATCAACTCTTAACATCAGCACTACATTATTATTCAATGCCTTTAAAATTCCAGAGCCTCCAAACAAATAGGTCTTATCTTGTACATCCTTGGATAAAACTTTTTTGATAAACATATTTTTCATCATTAGTTCTCACTCCTCTTTGCTCTAGTTTCTAAAAAGAAAAGTGATAAGTTGAATACACTAGTCGCCCTTGGAGCCCACTTTGAATCACCAAGAAAACCGTTATCCCCTACCATTTTGATTTCACCAGGTGATACACAATGGAGTTTTACAGCGGCCAAATCAATTGGTCCTATATCAAAGTCTGCAATAGAGAGCCCCCTAGCATCAGGTTCCTCGATAGAAAGTCCTACAGAAACAATAGGGGATTGATTTTTATTGTACTTTTTATGAGTACCAAATATTTCGTATTTAAGATTGCTAAGATGATACGCCTCAACTCTTGTCCCTGGCGTTGGATCAATTTTTGTATCAAATTCGATAAGCATTAAGGGATGTTGGAAATATAGATTGCCATCTACTCTGATTGTTCCTACTTTTGTAGCTACAGAGTAAGGGATAACATGGACAGATTCGTATGTTCCTAACTCTTTTGAACCACAGGAATTTATAACGAGTCTATTTTTGTCTCCCAAACTCGTCAAATAGTCATCATGTTGATCTTCGGGTATGAGGGCTGTTCTATATACCTTCCAATTAGCACCAGAGATTCCAAGACTATCTTTATCAGAACGCCAGGCACCTGAGTAACTCGGGCCTGAGGAGTCGATGATTTTATAATTGTTATTTAGTCGCTCATGCTCCACGCCGAGCATGCTTGCCCCTGGAATATTGGAATTAGGTATTGAAGAACACCCTCCAAGAAAAAGGGCTGTCAATATTATTGCCGTGAGTGCTTTACACTTTTTTATTAATCGCCTTATTTTCATTTTTGAATCCTCAAAAACTTCCATTGTAAGAATAAATTCAGCTTGTATTTTAATCTGATTACTCTGCAACCTCTTGTATCAAGACACAGATTCTATACCAAACTTTACAGTTAATATTAAGCCCATAACGTATGTTAGGATTTGAAGCATCGACATTACTCTAATCGAATTTGAATTAACGGTTAGTTTAGAGTTGTCAGAACTATCTTCAGAAAGCGGATCAAGGCAGCCTGTTAAAGCCATTAGAGTTAGAACGCCAAAGCAGATTGAAACAAGATATGTAATCCAAGCGCTGACTAATAAAGTCTCGTCTACTTGGCTGCTACTCTTAAAAATGTCTTTTGCAAAAGTTACACTTAATCCTACAATTGCAGTACTCAAAGTGATTAACTGTTTAGTAGTATCCTTTGCAAATTCAAATGCAAGTTTTCTTTGATCATCCATACTCATTACCTTTAGCAAAATGGCCACAAGGGACAGAGTCTATTTTTCGCTGCATAGAATGTATTTTCCCCTAATTGGTCATCCCCTCTAGCAACCGCTTCTTCAATCATTTCATCAACAAACTTGTCCAAATTATTCTCAGCCTGATTGATTCGATCGAAGTCGTTAAGTACGCCCGAGCTATCGAGCTCATATATTCCTTGCTCTATATACTGCTTAATATACTGTTCACAAGTCGATGAAAAACCATAATTCGCTGCTCTAAGCTGTGCTCTTGCAATCAATCTTCTCTTTATTGCATTTCTGTTTGGCAATTTGTAATTCTCCTAGATAATAGTAGTTTAATAAACTTTTCCCATTCAAAGATATACCGGTTTAGACTACCCAATAAGGTCTTTCGTCATCTTTTTTAAGCGTTAGCATTTTGACTTCTCTAACGGCTCCTCCTGGGATTTTGAAGTCAAACATCTTACTGCTAAACAAAAATCGATTTATTAATTTTTGTGCTCGCTCATCCTTAAGAAACAGCCCATGGCCGTAATCTCTAAACCAAAAGGCATCTTCTATAACGAGAGTCTGTACGCTCTTGTGATATATGCATGAACTGATATGTGGGACTCGTCCATCACCATCCCCGGTCTGTAACCCGGTCTTAAAATCCACAAAGTGATCAATACCTTCAAAAGTCTCGCGTATGGGAACAGATTGCCATGTTTCTACGCCCCCTCTTACAAGAACAAGAATTCTTTTTCGTTCAGAAGTTTTCAAAGTTGAAAGATCTAGCAATTCTTTTTCGACTGTTTTCTTTGCCAAATACAGTGCTTTCTTCATTTTCTCAGGGATATTTGTATCCGAACTTTGAATGTTCGATTGCCAATGAGCGAATTTGAAAAAGCTGTGCTTTTTAGTAGATGGGTAGTAACTGGCTTTATCGTAGGAAGGTAACAACTCCAAAGCACCAGGCATAGTTCTGATTAACTTCCGTATTTTTGCTTTTACGCCTTTAAAGAAGCCTTCTCCTATTAGCGCCGTGATAACGATATCCAGAGATCCTTGAAATGGCGGGACAGTAAATACGATTTTGTTAATGCGCTTCATTTTCTCCCTATGCATAAGGTTCCGCAAAACAAAACTTCCTAAGCTATGAGTAATGAAGTCAAACTTCTTGATGGGAACAGGATTATTCGTGCGGGCTTTGGATTTAGCGGTTAAGTAATCCATAAAATCACTTAGCCGTTGACCATTTTCTTGCGCGGACATTCTCCAATCATAATTAAATATGTAGACTGGTTTATCTGTCTTTAAATCGCTTAAGAATTCACCATATGCGATGCTCTCAATTTCTCCAGGCTTGATGATTGTACTTTGCTTTTCCTCGTAGAACTTTCCACCATGGTCTGCGGTTAACTCAAGATCCTCGATGGTTTCAAAGTTTGATTGAACTCCAGACCAAATAGTATCCCAATCAACTCTATTAGTTTCTAGTAGTTTTGTCCCTTTAATACCCGGAATAAAAATTACTGCATCGCCCGTCATTTTTCCTTCTCCATTATCAGTTTTATACCATAAAGAAATGACTCTTCTATTCTGTACAGATATTCGTATCAGAAAGGTACTTAACTTTCGTTTTTTTATTCTCGACCATTGAGATAATCACATCGTCATCCCCTTTTCCGTCCTTACATCCGGACTGAGTATAATGCTTCCACTCTTCATTGTGTAGTAACTTTGCTCATCACTGCCACGATCAGTTCTGAAAATATTCTCTTTTTTGACCTTAAACTCCATTAAGCGCTTTGCATTTAGTTCTCTGGGGTGACCATGTTTATTGCCAGCCGAGTAAACAACATACTTAGGCTTTACCTTTTTAATAAAACATCTCGCAGTTGTATCATTCGCACCATGGTGGCCAGCAATTAATACATCTGATTTAAGCGGTCTGATTAAGTCATGGTCAACCATTTCTTTTTCGGCGTACTTACAAGAATTCTCTTCTATCGGATCCCTACCTTTCGCATCACCAGTAATCAAAATGCTTTTACCATCGAATTCAAACTTAGCCGCGATGCTGATCGAATTTCGAATATAAGAGTCTTTACTATGTTTGAATCCATAATGATTGTGTCCGTACCCAGCCATGATCTGCACCGAAGAATCACCAAACTCAAATTTCTCTCGATACTCTTCCACATTGGCCATACTGATCTCTTTAAACCTTCCTGCGGCAGCGCCTTCAGCAATTTGCTTTAACAGTGCGGTATAGCCCTTCGCTTTCTTCTTTCTGATATAGCCTGTATGCAATAAGGTTTTAACCGTCATATCTTTCAGAATGTATTTAGAACCGCCATAGTGGTCACTATCTGCATGGCTGATTATAAGAAGCTCAATTGGGTTATCTTTAACGATACTCTTGATTTTGTTTTTGCAGTGCTTGCCTTTACCTGCATCAAAGACCACGAAAGCTCCATTCGACATTTTCGTCACCGTGCAAAGCCCAGCGCCCATATCAACGACAGTCATTTGCATTTCATCGGAATAAACAGGAAAAGTCATTAACACCAGAAATGATCCTATTATTTTTTCTAATCATATTACTCTTCCCATCAATTGTTATTGTTAAGCGCTCCAGGCCTGCATCACTAATTGACGCTTTTCTGATCCAACCACCTGCAAATACGCCTCTGTTGTTTTACTATCACTGTGTCCCATCAAATCTCTTAGAATACTGATTGGCATCGGTTTCTCGCCAGTCAGCATCGCTATGCCGAACCCGTGGCGCAGTCCTTTAGTTGTCGCCTGTTTGCCATGGATATCGGCACGCTCCATTACCCGTTTAATTAAACGCCAAGCAGTCGCTCGGCTGAAATTCCATAAAAATTCTCCGTGTGAGATTTTGCAGGTTTGTTTTTCGCGAATACTAAACACTAAATTGAGATAATCGATCAAGTCCTTCGGTACGGGGATATGCCGATATTGCGCCCTTTTAAGTTTGCCAAAGCGATCTCGCTTACGTTTTATAATGGTTCGAAAAACGATCTCTTGCTGGAGTATTAACACTCTTTGGACGGTGAGTTCGAGCGCTTCGGTTGGTCTGCACCCCGTATAATGAACGAGCAGGCAAAATAGATAGGCTTCGGGAGATTCGGACCTTGCAGCGCGCAAAAATGCGGCACGTTCGTCACTCGTTAAATAGAGACGAGCCCCTTGATGGTCGAATAGCTGCAAGTCTGGATTGAATGTGGAAAATTGTTGCACTGCTTCATCCTTGAAACAAAACCCTATGGAAGTGTTGCAGTGTATCGGGAATAAATATTGATTACAAATTGAACACCATCAACTTCTACGAATGAGATATCTGAACGTTGTTGAATGTAATTCATCGCTGAATCGCTACCTAGGCAGCGACAGCAAGAAATTGTCCGTTAACTCAAATAGTAAATCAGTTGGATCTTCTCCTGACTCCTTCATATGAAGCATCTTGCACACTGTCTCATCGTCAATATAGAGGATGAGTTTACCGTGTTCTCGCATCGCCCCCTGCATCATTCCAATGGCATTTTTGTCGGCCCCAACTCTCGTAAACATAATTGCAACTTTTCTTAGTCCACGTTCGAGTAGATATTTCTCGGTTGTTAGTACTTGCCCCTGCTTTATTTTGCCAGTGTAATTTTTAAATTCGAAAACAATATAGCGGCTATTCAGGTTTTCAACCAAAAATTTCCAGAACTCTGTGACAGGCCTAACTCGACAAACGAAATCATATCGATTAGCACCACCGTCAGTGCTTTTCTGTTTATGCCATCCCTCTAAGTCATTAGGGAATAAGTATTTAAGTATTTCTACACAAATTTTTTCATATTCAGCCCAACCAACTTTTCCTCTCTTGACGGCACTGAGTTGGTTACACAATTCAGTTCCTTTTGTATCAATTATGGGGCGTGGTTTCTTTCCTAGCTTTTCTCCTAAGTCTTTTATCGATTTCTCTTTAGATTCTTTAGCTTCAACAAACTCTGGATCTAACTCGAGTATTACATCAAGTTCGTCTAAAAGCTCTGGTTTACGTGATGCATACATCCTTAGATCGACTCTATCTACAAAGACCACACTGTATTTTTGCTCCAGAGTCATTCGAATTTCGGGCGAAAGAATACTTGATATCACAAGCATGCCTTTATCGGCGTCTTGTTTTATTCCATTATTTACTACTCTCGCTGCTGCAGACTCAATCAAAGACGGGCGGACACGAGAAGTTCTATAGAACTTTACTTCAATCGCCCAACGTTCATTTGCAATTTCACCAAGAAGATCAAATCCTATATCTCCTCTTGGAGAATAGATTTGAATCGAAAAATTATTCGCTTCCAGTATCTTCTGAACTAGTATTTCAAATTGCTGCCAAGCTGGTTCACTATTATTCATTACTATCTACATTTGCGAGTAATCGTTGTTTATACTTAGCTTCCATCTCTTTGAATAAAGAAGGGGCGCTCATTCCTGCAAAAAACGCTAAGATAAGCACCTTAGATGCAGCTTCGCCGGTATCGTTAATACTTCCGTGGACGAAAAGGAAAATAACGCCTCCGGCTAGAAAAACTAGTAAAATCCTAGCTAAATACCAGCCTCCTCTTTTCTTTGAAGATAGTTGGCTAATTCTAAGCTTCTTATCCTCTTTCTTTGGTTTATCAGTAAACTCAAGCTCAGGTGTTTTCGACCAATCGAAATCGAGCAAGAGCATATGGGCCATTCCACCCACAGCCCCTAAGACAGGGCAGTAAAAAAACAAGAAAAGTTCTAATTTGGTAAAGAGGCTGAGGTAATATTCCATTAATTCTCCATATAGTTTCGCTTTAGCTTTGTTGTATTTGTTCGCCTAACATCATGGTGAGCTCCATTGGCAATCTGAATCAAATTCTTAGTCGCTTTTTAACCGAAAAAAATTGACTCGTTTTTACTCTACAAGTCTATTGCCATAATTAATATTTTTAAACCACTTTGATTCGAGTCTCATCAAAAATCCTTACTTCAATTATTCCAGTTTAGAACGTGAATTAACAATGATATAAATTCACTTTAACTTGCTATTCCTTTTTAAACTCATTAGTTTTTTGTCAATGTTTTTAACGGCGTTGTTCGTATATCCAATATAATCAGACCGTTTCTTTCTGGATAACTAATTATCAAAAACTCATCAATAATCTCGATATCTCTCGGGCCATTTGGAGCATTACCCAGATAATACAACTCGACTAACTCTAAAGATTTCTTATCGATAATTGCGAGTTCACAGTTATTTCTATTTAATGAAAGTAAGTAATTACCATATATTTTTACAGATAACGGATCGACCCAGTCAAAGTGCTTATTATGTTTGCTTTTTGGAAACCTTATATTCTTATAGATCTCATTAGACTCAGGATCAATCACGCAAATCCCCCGCATCGACTGGAACATGCCAATATAAATCCTGTCATCTTCAGGATCTATTTCGATACAGGCTGGAGTTGCATCATCAGAATGCCTATTAAAAACCTCCGCAAGATAAGTGTTCTTCAAGTACCGCTTTTTCTCTAAATCATAGATCGCTAAAAAGCAATTTCCCCCAAAATAAGATACTCCATCTAACTTTCCTCCACGCTGAATTCCAATGTAGAGTCTAGTTCCACTAAGGTCAGATGATATGGACATACAACCGCGTCCTCCCACAGGATATTTGACAGTCTCATATTCATAAGTAGCACTATTCAATATATAAAATTGGTCTTCACTATTACTAGCAAAATAAACGCTTCTTTCATCAGGAGAAACCGCTATTTGCCCATTTCCTCCACCGGGTAAATAAACTCGTTTGACAATTGAGTGTGTATCTATATCAATCACGATTAAAAAATCAGAAAATATCTGGCCCACAAAAAGTTTTCCATCTGCGGTAACCATGTCTCCAGGGGGGTATTGTCTTATGAGACGTTCTCCTGACGTAGGGGAGCTTGCTTCGTATTTATCTAGTTCTATATTTCTAACTATCGTTTTAGCTCTAGGATCTACAATTGAGATTGTTCCATTTCCCCAGTTAGCAGTGAGCAATAATTCTCCGTAGCGTAACAAGTGTTGTGGTTTTTCATCATTTGGGAACCTATATATTGGCAAACCATTTTCATCTTCGAGAAAAGTTAGTGATTCTTTGTGTGAAATAGTAGATGCAGTTCTCTCAAAGTCTTCTAACGATGTTACTAACGTAATATTAGAGTTTCTTGCAGAGTCTAATGCACCAAGTTGAAATCCATTTTCACTTACAATAACCCCCCTATCAGCGCCAACATCATCTACAATCGACTTTAAGGCCATTACCTTTTCTTTTGGTACTTTTGTCTTCCATAATTTGCATTCAACGACCCACGCACACTCAATTCCTGACCTGTAAAAGCTCACAAAAACATCTACTTCGTGAGTCGCACGAACACCTTTTACTTTCTTTTCTACTTCAGTTTTACAGCCTTGCCTATTAAAGAAAGCAGCGACCTCTATTTGATATTCGCGCCAATCCTTAAAATTCACGAAATGACTCCTATTTATATTTTATTGTTTCTTAGATTTTTTAGAATATGAATATTTATTTACGGGTATTCATTACAAAAAACCTTCTTCGAGAATGAAACTCACATCACACTTCGAATCTCGAAGGATAAGATCCAATGCATTAATTTCCCACTCAAGCTTGTAACGCGCAGGAGGCTCCATTTTCGCATTCGAATACAACTCATTTACGAAATCTCTCTCAGAAAGCCTTGAATCGAAATGTTCAATGATTTTCATATAACTATCTGCGATTATTCTTAGACCGACAGGGTGACCGGACGTAGTTATCGGGTTGCTAATGTATGTTGTACCAGGTTTCATGCCTAAGGTGGTATATTTCTCATGTATGTCCCACATTCTCTTCCACTCTTCTTCAATCTCTCCATTTTCTTTTGGAGATTCAAATACAGAGTGGCCAAATAAAGCTATAGCATGAAACTCGGTCCTAGTTACTTTGGCAAAAAGTACTTCGTCGGTTCTAACAGATAAGCCAGAACTCTGAATTGTCATGTCCAGATGGAAGTGGTGAAAGCCCTTAGTATTCAAGATTTGATCTTTATCTTCCCAAGAATCTACCTCGCCATTGATGATTCTCTGTTTTGGAGTGTATCCTTTCTTATGGGCACGTAATGATAGAAAAGGTGAAAGATCTTCTCCTTTACTCACTTTAGCTCGGAGAGCTTTTATCTGTGTCTTCAAAGATTTGTACCGTTCATCGGAAGTCAACTCGGGGTAAATAGAAACCTTTCTGGCTCTTCTCGGTATTTGTCTAGTAGACCAATGTAAATAGTGAAACATGACATTATCTAAGCTCTGCCCTTCAAGTTCTGAAAGTGTTTCCTTATCATTCGGAAAAAAAGGAAGTTTCGAAATTAGATTCTTTTTGAATTTCCTTTGCGTCTTAGATTCTATAGTCAATGCTAGTGCTCCGCGAGTTCCTGAAGTAAGTCATTTGATTTTTTTTATAAGTATTTCTCGTAGCTCCGTTATCGAATATGCAGGCCTCCTCCTATGCAACATTGCGTGACAATTAGGGCATACAGGTCTCAAGTCTTTTATGGGGTCGAGCTGGTAAGTTTCTGCGATATCTGCAAGTTGCTGAAGATGGTGAACGTGAATAAATCCTTTTCCTAACTCCCCAAACTCTTTCTGAAAATTAAAGCTGCAAACACTACATGAGTAGCCATATTCTTCAATACACATTTTACGTGCTTGTGGATTTCTCTCGTATACATTGACTGAAATAGTTTTGGTGGCTCCTTCTAAATACTTTTTTGGTTCGACAACTTCTTCCGGTAAAACTTCAACACGTTGTTCTGAATCTCCTTTGAAAGCCCATGTAATTTCTATGGGAGTCTTTTCTTTATAACTCTTAGCGAACGCTAAACCAGCAAAGGTGAAAGGTGCACGATCTCGTTCACGGTAAAACAGATAGACATTCGATTCCTTAGCTAAGAGCGACTGTATGGACTCTTGATTGATATGTGATTGGTTCTTGCCAAACCAAACAAGTTCATCACCATGGAACTTATTTTGGTAATCATGGCCCGTGCGTCCAGCTATACCTACATTACAAAAGATGAACCAATCACCTTCAAACCGCGTATAACCGGTATTCCAGCTACCTTTTTGTCGTTCTTGAGGTACTTTGCAGATACGATATATGTCATTCTTACTGTACTCTCCCCCCACACTAAATTCATAAGGTAACATTTCTTCTCCAGCTATTCTTGTAAGCTAATTTCTCAAACTTAAATCTATTTAAAAAGTTCATCTACTAGTTGTTTAGAAATTCTAAATTCCTCTAAACTTCCGTTTGTTGGGTGGATATTATCAACTTCAGTGCGGGGAACTAGATAAACTACCGACTGATCTAGAAATACTTCATTCCCATCTCCTGTAAGGTCAACTAACGCAAGAATATGGTAATACTCAGGAAGTTTGTTCCAATGTAACTGGCCCACAGCGGTGGTTTTAACTTGCACACCTTTGAAAACATTTCCTTTAACAGCAATAAGATCATTTCCTGAGTCCTTAATAGGAGGAGCGGCCTGTACACCATATTGAAGTAACCTTGTTTGAACCAACAACTCACCTACTGTTCCGATAAGTATTGTTTCTGTTATTGGATTTCCCATATTTAGCTCAACCGTTACTTTCAAACATTAGAATCTGTTTAAAGAATTCAATCGTTTAATCAACAACATAAGCTCATATTAGATTTCACAATGAGGTCAAAAGCAAATGTGATGAAAGATCGTACCCTCAATATAAACCATCCACTTGATTTTATTGGCTTTTAATCAAGTGTGCAATTTAGCAATGGGGGTATATATACAAAATTACACACTCATGCTCGTTATTGCCTAGTATTTCATCACATCTTCAGCTGAAGTATTCGAAATTGACGGTAGCACTCTCATGAACTCTTGGTTTGCGTGGTGTAAGCCTTCGTGTAGCGCAGCTTTACACTGTTCTCGGAAATTACCCTCTGTCATGACCTCTTCGGTTCTGGGGCTTTGTCTTTTTGGATTATGACCTTTAATAGCCATTACTAGCTCGTTCCAGCGCTCTGGTAGAATTAGTTGAGGAGTTTCGAACTCTCCTTTATCAACATAGAAAGTGATTGCCGTCCCCGTTGTCATCGGAAAGAAATAGCTCAACATTAAACGCATGCGTCTAAATCCAAGAGGTTCATTTTCGAACGAACTGAATTTATATTTTGGCATTGAAAGATCAATTGAAGGCGTAGGAAGGATTATTTTTTCTCGATCTGGGTCTATATATTGGCTATTTAGATTTGCTTCGTTTATCAGTTGCCTGGGTATTGAATAGTAAAATCCCGTTTTAGGCGCATTAGATGAATGGTAAATATCTAATTCTTCTAGCTCTTCAGATAATTCCTGTTCATTCTGAGAGAAAGAACGTATATCTGAAGAGACCGTTTAGAATTCTGTGTCAGTGAATGCTAAATATCTAAAACGTCGTCAAGACGACCTTCAAAATAAATAGCCAGTTGCGACAATGTCAAATTCCAATTTTGGATTGGCATTGTCCATTTCTTCGTCATATTCCCAATGCCAGAATACAATAATTTTAGCAGACTATTTTCATTAGGAAATGCGCCTTTGGTTTTGGTGAGTTTTCTAAACTGGCGGTGCACCGATTCAATTGCATTGGTCGTGTAAATAACTTTGCGTATTGGCTCTGGATATTTAAAGAAAACCGACAAGTTATCCCACTTTCTGCGCCAGGATTTGAGCACAATAGGATATTGTTTGCCCCATTTAGTTTCTAACTCATCGAGCGCTTGCTCAGCCGCTTGTTTGGAAACAGCACGATAAACCGGTTTTAAGTCAGCCATAAAAGTCTTTTGATTTTTTGAAGCCACATATTTCATCGAGTTGCGAATTTGATGAATAATGCAAAGTTGTACTTCGGTATTAGGATAGCAACTATTAATCGCTTCAGGAAAGCCTGTTAGACCATCCACACAGGCAATGAGAATGTCTTGAACACCACGATGGCTCATGTCGGTTAGCACAGATAACCAGAAATTAGCGCCTTCATTTTCTGATAAGTAAAGCCCTAATATCTCTTTTGTGCCATCAAGTTTTAGTCCGAGAACGGTATAGATGGCCTTGCTAACATAGCGTCCTTGGTCTTTCACTTTATAATGAATGGCATCGAGCCAAACAAAAGGATAGTGGCTTTCTAATGGCCGTTGTTGCCAGTTTTTAAGCTCAGGAATAAGCTTATCGGTAATATTGCTGAGTGTTGCAGTGGATATGTTGACACCATACAAATCGGTCAAATTTTGTGTAATATCTCGGTAACTCATACCATGAGAAAAAAGTGAAAGTATTTTCGTTTCGATTTCATCAGTGAGCGTTGTTTGATGCTTTTTAATGATTTGCGGCTCAAAATTACCTGCGCGATCACGAGGCGTATTGAGTTCAAAATTACCATGAGAAGACTTAATTGTTTTGGCTGTAGTGCCATTCTTACGATTCGGTTGCTCATCATCGTCTAAATGAGCAACTAGCTCAGCATTGAGAGCCGCTTCAGTCAGCTGTTTAATCAATGGAGTAAGCACTCCACCTTTACCGGTTATTGGTTTACCTGACTGTAATTCTTTTAATGCTTTTTCTAAATCAAATGATTTATCCATAATGTGTCATTCCTCTTTTTTAAGAGTTTAGTTGAATGACACAGAATTTCTAACACTCCCGAACCAAAGCCTTCTGCAATCTTTGGTCCAAAGAACTGAGCGTGGCACATTGGGCATGTTTTTCTCTATTTTTTTACTTTGTTTTTTACAGATTATAATAAATAAGATTACTTTTTTTAAAAATTGTAAAAAACATGCCCAAAACGCCCACTAAAGGACTGCCAATATAGAAGCACTGCCGAACTAAAAAGTGGTAAGCCTATTCTTTGGATTCGTTCCCAGCAACTCTCTAGGCCGTTCTTTTCGTCTTTGTAAAGAAATTGTAACTGCTAGCTTAAGAAGATACATTATAAAAACTAGAAGCCCAATCGCAAGAAATAGAAGGATAGTTAGCCAATAATTCACTCGATCCTCTGAACGTTTTAGCTTTTCTTGCATGTTTGAGTAATCTTTCTTCAACTGCTCGGCTTTTCCGATCTCTATCAGCTTTTCTTCATTGTCTTGATAGAAGTCTTGTTCCATCCGGTTAATGCGCTTTTTCGTTAAGGTTAACTTCTGCCACTCCCTTTGAAAACTACTTTCTCTTAGCTGAAGCTCTATTTCCTTCTGGCTTAATGCTTTGCGCAGTTCCTCAACCATAGCTCCATCAGGATGTTTAACGGCAAACCTGGCCACTTGGGCATTAAGTTCGTTAACTTCCTTTGTAAGCGCATCGTTTTCAAGCCTTAGCTCTTGTAGCTCTATCTCTTTATCGTAAATTTGTCGTTCTACCTTCATTTGATCACAAGCTGAGATCCAAAAAATAAAACACAAAACAGCAACATTTCGCATTATTTAGTTTCCTTTAAATATTGATTATTAAGAATTACGAACACAGGGGATTTAAAAATCCTTGAATTCTTGAACGTAGTTACCTACTTAGCCCTCATCACTTCTTAAATGACAAGGTACAGACAGGAATACCAACTTCAACTGTTAGACAGTCAATTTTTCTTCCTGTCTATACAGTGAACTTTTACGGTAAGTTAGCAGGTCGTGATTTTGACTTGGAAAACACCCCTTTCTACACAACTAACGAAGTTGCTTTGCCAGATATTAAAGAGCTCAGAAAGTTCGCTTAATTTAGATTCACCAGTGTATAGGTGAAATCCGTAATTATTTGCGAAGTCGAAATCAATTTCTTTAGTGAGTTCAGCATCGTAACCATTACCAACAAAACAAAAGTCGGTAATGTAATCGATTTGCCATTCGTCACCGGTTTTAACCAGTCTAATCTCTACAGGATGAAAACCTCCCGTTTCAACTGAATAACTCTCATCTCTGAAAACTAGCGTTAAACAGGATTCGCTACTTACATCAACATCACTTTTACGCAACGCGCTTTCCAGCGCTTTTAAAAGCTGGCTGGAAAGCGCAAACGGGCAACTTTCGGTGTTAAATTGCATTCGCATTATGTCACTCCTTCGGTGGAATATTTGGGTGTCATGTTGGACGCTCGAAGTATGAGAGTCGTAGCAGCATGACGTTTGGAAATATTGTGTGTAATGAGTTTTGAGAATTACTTAGCTAAAAGAGATTTTGCTTTAGCCTTGAAATCGGAACTAAGATTGGACAAAAACTGGCTTTTACCGTTAGGCACTACTAAACCAATTTCTTTTGATCTCAGTACAGCTATCAGGAAGGAAGTGTTATTAGCACTTTTACTACCTTTACCAGAAAACACATCTTTCACTATCGAAGATTTAAAAGCTCTAGCGGGGTCCTGTTTGCTCAAGATATCAGTAACTGATTTCACAGGAATAGGAGTCTTACTAAAAATTCCCCCACTAGTATTTTCCATTAGTTGTATTGACAATACTCCCTTAGAGTCTTTTATTAACTGATAAGTAATATGACCTTCAGCTTTAGGACTTAACTTCTTGGCCTTACTTTTAAACACAACACTAACCTCAGTCTTATCCGCCTTTAGTTTGGCTGGTATATTTTTCGGTTTAGTTGCTTCTTTCTTCTTGGCAAGAGTGATAACTTCTTTAGTTTTCTTCTTCTCTAGTGCTTTTAATTTAGACATATGAATTACCTTTTGGTTAGTTGAAAAAACGTTAGTGTTTCGAATAGTTCTTGGCAAGACTGTATTTATCAATCATCATTTACACTATTGAAGTCTGAAACCTCATAGCCCTTATTGGTGACTATGTAAATACCCGCCCCTTCATCATTAAATATCGCTAAGCTAATACTGTATGAATCAGTCAAAGCGTCGGTATATTCAGGATTGGCTAGCGCAAATTCGACTTGCTGTTGAACAGTGCATTCGAAGTTGTCTAGATTTTTTAGCTCTTCTTCATTGAAAATAAATATTGTTGAAGGACACTCAACCCAGAAAGCCTTAGCCGCAGTTTCATCACCAAAGAAAGGCTCAATCAAATGCTTCAACAAAGCATTCTTGACTTTCTCAGGCAAACATAGCTCTGACTTTTCTGGCCAGTGATTAAGAATTTGCATTTCTTTTTCTCCATAAAAGAAAAGGCCAGCCCCTATTTCTAGGAGCTGGCCTTTTCGGTTAGTTTATTTAAATTGGTTTAATCTTCTTTGCTGTCACTATCCTTAAGTAAATCACTAAAACCTTGGCTAATGTTTCTAGCACTTTGAGGAGTTTCTCGTATGTATCGAGCACTTGAATTGATACTTGAGTGTGCCAATTGTTGTTTCACATGAATTTGGCTGAATTGACCGCTTGCGACAAGGTTAGTTGCACAAGATATTCTGGCTGAATGAAAACACACGCCGGTAAAATCTTTTATCCCTGCCGCCCCCAATATGTTCCGATAAGCAACCCTAACTTCCTTGATAGGTTGGCGTCTCTTACGGCCTGCGAAAATATAGGGGTTACCCTCCTTCCGTTCAAGCTTGGCTATAATATTAAACGCAAGATCCGACAAATAAATATAGAAAGTCTTACCGTTTTTACTATGCTCGACAAATATAGTTCTGTTTGTACGATCAAAGTTTGACCATTTCAGATTGAATATTTCTCCTTTTCTATTTCCGGTAATAAACAACATTGCTATTGCACTACCAATATAGGGATTATGAAACTCTAAAGCTGCTTTAATTATTCTTTTTGACTCGTTGATATCAAAGTATCTTTCCCTTATGTTATTCTCCCTCAACAAGCTGATTGGTGAAGCAACATTATTTTCAACAATTCCTAGTTTTAGCGCGTAGTTGGTCATAGTCTTGACGACTGAAATGACGCGATTATTTGTCGCTTTGCTATAGACTCGGGAGATCTTCTCGGGATTCGCAATCTGCTGCTGTAAATATAGAACGTCTACAGGCTTTAGATCTGTATATCGAATATCACCAATCTGCGGTTCAATAAAGTCTTTAAACCTCTGAAGATCTTTTTTCCATGAACGCTTGTTGGTTTTAATTACTGTTAGATATGTATTCCAGAAAAAATCTGAAATGGTAGGAATTTGGCGATAGCTATCTCTCTCCGCTTTTGGATCAATACCACCTGCGATTTGTGCTCGATATTTCTTAGCTATAGTTCTTGCGGTTTGAACATCAATATCCCCGAACTTACCTATAGCAATTGAACGTTTACGGGACTGGAAAGTATAGCGAAGCAAAAAGCGTTTACTACCTGACTTTCCGACAAGCAGTTTCAAACCCGATACAGAACTATCATCGGTGTATTCACATTCCGTTGAAGCCGAAGATGTGCTGTGGGATTCTAGTGCTTTAATTTTTGCGTTGGTGAAATAAAACTTTCGTTGCATGAATAAGCCCTCTTTAAATACATGACATTGATAAAATATGTATTTAAAGAGGATTTTTAGTCAGTGAAGATTTTGATTAGATCTGACTCTCTAATTTATTAGGACTCTTGTTATCGCTTATTGAGTTAATTGGCGCTTCTTCAAGCATATTAGCCGTGTTAGTAATATCACTTTTAATTGAATTTAATGCTTCACTATCCCCGTACTCTGCTTTAATCCCTTTTATTAAACTTCCAGGATTTAATCCTGAATGAAGAACTAGCCCAATAAAGCCAGTAGTAATGTAAATGAAACCGTAGAATCCCATAGCTATATTATTGAGCAAAAGTGAAACTATTCCAGCTGCGAAAGTCAATATCCATCCAAATCCTGCTACTGCCTGTATTCCCAGCCAAGATAGAATGAGCGAAGATGCTAGCAACGCATAGGTCAAGCTCCCTCCTCTGTCACCACCTACGGCAAGCTCAATAAATGAAGCAAACACCATTAGAATCAAAACTAGGGAAACTAAGGTATATACAGACTTATTCCATCGAAGGATATTTCTTAAATAAAGTGGCGAAATGATAAAAATTGCAACTACAGTTGAAATTAATCCCGGCGTGAAGACCAATTCCGTATCCGGTAGATAGTCCCTAACCTTAGTATACGGGACAAGTGACATTGCCCCGCAAGCGGCTAAGAAAAGAAGAGATAGTAAGCGAAGATTTTTCCCTTTTATCTCACCATCATCGGTGATGGAGTCTATAAGTTTCTTCATACTCATCAGTGTTTTATAGTTCTACGATTGCAAATCTAAATATTCCGTTTGAAGCAATAATAGCTACTTCATGGAATAACTCTCTATATCGGCTTTCTGCTGGTTTGGTATTGTCCGCATTAGAGGTGTAGCCATATGGCCCGCCTTTAGCTAAACGTTTAAACTCTTTTTCGCCAACTCTTCGAATGAAGCTTTCATAAGACTCTCCCTTTTGCTGTGGTTTTCCGTCGAAGAAGCCTTTCTCCTCTTCTCCCAGCCTCATAATAATTTCATCATCGGTTTCTAATCTTGTTTTGAATTTAAGCTCTAAGCCTCCTGAACGATATAGATACCCTCCTACATTTTTAAACATCATAACGTCTTGCGTAAAATCTTTGTCAACTGCAACAACTAGATAACCTTCTTCAAACTTGTAAAACCGCACTCCCATATTTCCGTTTAGTGAGGTTAGCTGAGCCTTTTTAGGCATACTGTAATAAGCTTTCGAGGCATTCTGATCTTTCGAATTATTGGCTTGAGCAAAATGAGTAAAACTGAGAGCCATTAGCAAAAAAACAACCGATTTCAAGCTACCGCTCCAAGTTCGATTACTATTCATACTTCGTATTATTCCCATAGCACTTTTCCTTTCTATTAATTTAAACATTCTTACTTGCAGTATTTTTACTCGTTTTTAAAGAGAGCGTTCAAGCTTTGTCATAGCTCGGGTTCAATCATTTAATGGAGCTAAGTAATTATAAGAGGTGTGATCGACAGGTTATGTCGCGCTAATAGAGATTATTGGGATAACTGTTATCGTTCAGATTAATAAACGCCTTTAATAACAAAAGAGTTAGCATTCCCTGTCGTAACGCGTAAATATCCAAACTTGATCGACACGCCCTGTCACCCGACATGTTTAATATTAAGTAATGGATAGTTATGATAAGTTAGCAAAGCGCTTGGGTATAATCTTAACGCGTCTTAATTCTGGAGAGCACTTAAATTTAAGTGACCTCGAAAGAGACTTTAATGTATCAAAAAGAACGCTGCAAAGAGATTTCAATGATCGCCTTTCATACCTACCTATACAACGAGAAAACTCTACTTATTTTATTGATCCGAGATTCCTTGGTAGACAGAGAAAGTCCGATGTAAAACCATTACTTGAAATGCTAGGATTGTCGCAAATATTTCCTTCTTTTGATGAACTGCTATTTTCCCAGCTGAGTACCGAACGTGTTGCACCATTCTTATTTCGAAATATTAAGATAGAAGATACCACTGGTTATGAGGAAACATTTAAGTCTGTAACTTTAGCTATTCAAGAAAAGCGAAAGGTTAAATTTCATTACAAGCAGAAAGCTTATAACGAAGTTAGCCCCTATCGCTTGGTCAATGATCGAGGTTGGTGGTATTTAGCGGCAGTTCACAACGGAAGCCTAAAATCTTTTAAGGTGTTAAACATCGCTAAAGTATGTGTGTCGAATCATCAATTTGCACTTCGACCTGAAATAGAGAAACAAGTAACCGATGGATGCCTAATGTGGGTAACAGATTCTCCGATTGAAATTGTGTTGAGAATTGACTCTACAATCGCTGGGCATTTTAGGAAGGCCGATATACTTCCAAGCCAGCAGTTATTGAAAGATTTAGACGATGGTTCGCTATTGGTAACCTCAAGCATTACTGACCAGAAGCAAATTATTCCGATTTTAAAATACTGGTTACCTGATATAGAAATACTGTCCCCTGCTGAACTTAAACAATCCTTGCTCTACGAATTACAGTTTTCAATTGATCAACTTTCTAAATAGCCTAAAAAACTAAACTACGAGCGCAACCAATTAACCTCTATGTGTTTGAGCCACTTTCGAAGGTAAACACATTCCACCAAAGCTATAAAACCAACAAGAAATAGATAGCTCATTTGCGGTAATTGCTCGGCATTGTATTCTACAGCCAGCCATAAGACTGGAATAGTCAATAACAATCCTGCACTCACCCTCAAAATCCCCAGAAAGGAACCCGCGGACTCTTTTAGATCACATGCAGTCTCATTGATTTTTTTCTCAAGTTTTCTGCTTCCGAACATGAATCGCCACTTAATATAAGCGAGAGAAACAAACATTGCAGCTGCGGCCATTGAATAGTACATAATCCATTTGTTGGCAGTCAGGGCTTTAACAACTGTCATTAGTAATCCATCACCACCAAAAAAGAATGCTAGCAATGCGGGTAACACCGCCAAATACCCAATGACTTTAAGTTCTCTTCTAATTTCCACTTCAGTTCACTCCTATGTTAATTCCTTATTCTATAGATTAATCGAATCGCCCTTTGATGTATTCCCGTTAAATTAAGTAGATTGGTAAACTACTTCATCATAACTACGGCTTAAATTGGAAAGAAGCAAACCGCACAAACCACCTATAGCAATTATTTTCAGCAAATTCTTGCCATCAACCTTTTTACTTACAATTAGTCCAAGAATAATTGAGAGAATTACCGCTTTAACTTGAGAACTTGTCTTTGTTCCCTGATAAATCAAAGAAGCTATATGCTCGCAATTATTGGAAAGCAAACAATATGGTTTATTAGATTTGAGAACTTGCCGAATTCTTGTACGTAACTCCTGCTTGTTAATGCTATTGGCTTTAATAACTTTGACCTCTTTACCCTCTGAATATTCATTGAAAGTGGTCACAGTAACGCCTACTTTGGGTTGATTATGGATTACCTTACCGTCGCCTAAGTAGATACCGGCGTGCTCAACCATGATTTTCGTTCGATATAGAAAATCGCCCATTTTTAAGTTAGAATACATATACGTTTCCTTGTGTTATTTACGCTTTACGCATATACATTAAACGTATACA
>CBDCCU010000004.1:0-295962 GCA_965214955.1 Aliikangiella sp.
TGCTTTGTTAGCTGGTGTCATTTGTAAGGCATATTCATTCGCATCCATATTCTTGGGAAACAGTATTCGATAGCAACTAATGGAATGAGCCTTTAACTCGATAGCTAATTTATCAGCCGCAACATTACCCGATTCATCCCTGTCATAAGCAATCAGCACTCGCTTAATCTGGTTATTAATTAAGGCGTTTAATATTTCTTCAGTAAATCCATTAGTGCCATAAGATGAAGTGACATTTCTAAATCCATTTACCCAGAAGGTCATGGCATCAATCAAGGATTCACAGATGATGATTTCTTGATTAGCAGCTAAACAGGAGAAGTTAAATATCCCTTGATGCTCTCCTGGTAAATACAGATGTTGAGCCGTACCTTTGCGAAGCCTGTTACCTAAAACCTTACGACCATAAACTTCCTTGATTTGGTTATCTTCGTTAAATACTGGCACCACTATCGAGCCATTAAAATGCTCATGGCCTGTTTTGCGCAGGATACCAACACTTTGTAATCGCCCTCTAATTTCAGCCCCCGCTTTACGATTCTTCTCTGGCAACCGATATCCCAAGGTTCGATTGGCATAACCGAGTTTAAATGTATTAATCAGCGCCACATCATTGAGACCACGGTTTTCCAAATAGTCCAGCGCTTCTGGGGATTGCTTTAAGGTTTCATGGTAAAACTCAATCACCTGTTGCAAAGCTTGTTGCTCGTCCCGCTCTGCCACTAAACCAGAGCTAATCACTTTTGTTGTGTCATGTTTCACTGGCTCATGCTTATCAGTAATCAATCCTAAGTCATGTTGCAGGATTTCAACCGCTCGCCTAAATGACACACCTTCTCGCTTAATCACCCAGTCAATCACAGAGCCACCAACACCACAGGCACCCAAGCAATGCCATAGATTATTTGCAGGACTCACCACTAAAGAGGGCGTTTTATCATCATGAAACGGACAACGTGTCACATAATCCTTACCATGCTTTTTAAGCTCAAAGCCCTGGGAGGCCATCAACCTAACCAGTGAGACTTCGCTTTTTAGTTTTTCGATGATTTCTTGCTTTATTCTGGCCATTTTCTGTCCTTTTCGTAGAATAGCGTCAAGGTCTTATTTGACCTATTTTATACAGGACTTTATAATGCATTTCAAGTGAGGACTAAAAAGACGGTGATAAGATGTTGAGCAAGTATTCTTTAATTGAGTTTTGGTCGATGATTGATTTCGGCAATAATGTTGCTGAGCTTCGTAAAACACGCGGCTTAACCCAGATTGAACTGGCTTCTTTGTTAGATGTTCAACCCAGAATGATTGGACGTTGGGAACAAGGAGTCGCTAAACCTCATTTTGATTACATTGTGAAATTAGCCAAGGTATTGGAAGTCAGTTTTGACAGACTCCTCAATGGCAATGATCCTGAGCAACCCGACCAATTCGAGATCAAAAACCGTAAGCTCAAAGAGCTATGCAAAAAAATTGACCACTTAAAAACGGAAGATCAAGAAGTGGTTTGTCACTTCCTAGATATGGCGATTAAACAAGATCAGTTTAAACAACTGGTGTCTAACTCTGCGGCTTAGCAGCTAAAAAAATAAGCCGCTGACGTAAAAGGATTTACTAATGCCGTGGTTGTATGGATGCACAGGAACGGTAAAAAACAAAAAAAGCTCCGTCAGTTTTGATAGCGCTTTAGAGTACCCTTTTCTCTACTATTTAAGAATAAGCAAGATAATTAAAATCAAATGCTACGATCCTCTATTGATTCTTGTTATTTATAGTAAAACGTACACGACCCCTTATTTTCTCGCTCTACTTAGCAACTAAAAAAATAAGCAGCTAAAACAAAAAACTCCGTCAGTTTTGATAGCGCTTTTGGGTGGGTTTTTCTCTACTATTTAAGAACCAACAAGACAATTAAAATCAACTGTTACGACCCTCTATTGATTCTTGTTATTTATAGTAAAACGTACACGACCCCTTATTTTCTATAGGATTGGATATGATACTAGCTTAGAGTCAACTCCCAAAGAGCGAACTATTATTTCTAGGGACTCGCTATCAGATAATAAAGAATTGTCCATAAGAACATCCAGCCCCTCACCAACTCCGCAATATTTGAAAAGTGAAAAAAAGAAATTTTTGCTACCTTCTACTAAGTTTATTAAACACATTTCACATTCACCTAAATCATCACAATCAATGAAGAAATGAAATCCAAATTTATCTTTAAAATAATCAGACTCCAAATTAATATGTGCTACGGGATCATAGTTTCCTTTTGGCCATAGGTTAGGCTCAATATTTTTAAAAGAACTCATATTTACTCTCTAAAGACTTGTGTATTTTTATATAGGAAAACAGGAATGGCTGCATAGTCTCCGCTTTTTCTAGACTGCACACCTGGACTACTTTGATACCACAGTGCCCATTGCCCTCCAGGGGCAGGACTAACACTGGTAGGTGTAACTTTAGTTACAAATTCAACTCCAGGAACTCCAGCGGGCAATGGACCGACAAATGCCCTTACCACAGGCTCAAAATTCATCCTCCCAGAACTTCCCCATATAGATTGAGAAACTGTTTGTAAAATTGAGTCCGCTACTGTTTGAGTTGGAGATTCTCTTCTGTGGTAAACAGAATAAAAGTTTTTTTCATTAGACTTAGAAGCAACTCGTGCTTCTGTTAACTTTGCGGATAACTCTTTCTCAGAAGTATTTTGAACAATATAGTTAGTAATCGCCGCTTCACGTTCAGCATCAGTTATTGTCGCATCAGCAACTTTTGACGGTGTTAGCGCGCCTATTATTGCAGATGCTATTGGACCACCTTTAAGAAGAGATCTTGAAACAGCTTTAACAAAATTCCCAACACTAATTGAAGGTGTTGAAGAGGCTGCTGGAGCATCTGCTGTTATTACTGAGTTTACCTGACTGGTGCATCAGAATAGCCCAACGCAAACATCATACCTCAACCCATTTTTCCCTAGTACCATCAACCACTTAAAGAGCAAATTCTCAGGCGCATCCCCTGATGACTAAAAATTTTCCCAGACGCACCTTTTTTTGTAAAGCTTTATTTTTGCTTACATGGATGTAGATCTGCAATGCGAGCAGTGGCGGAAGCTACTCCTTTGCCGCTTATCAAGCATTAAAACTCTATGATAAAACAACAGCGGTGCTAACCGCTGTGTTGTTGTTGAAGTTGGCAACGTAAGGTTGCTAACGCTTGAAGATGTGCTTTTAGTGCTTTAAGTAGATGTTGGTGTATGGGTTGCGGCAAGCTTTCTGCTAACTCAACCATGCCACCAATTTGATTAATACGATTGGTTAACGATAGTACTTTTGCTTCAGGAGAGCTTAAATAGCGATGATAATTTTCACTGCGGTTTTTGATACGATTAATTAGTAAATGATGTCTCATTGTTGAGCTCCTTAGTGGAATTGATGAATGAGCCTTAAACGGCAGCACGGAGCGCAGAATTGGCAAGGGCCGCTATGGCGGCTTGTTTACCCTTGCCTGTTCGAGCACCGTGCTAAAGTGTTGGCTTATTCAGCAAACACACTTTCTGTCAGCAAGTGAGCAGCTAAAATCAAATTGACATAATTCTGCTTGCAGAACTTTTCTCCCAAGACACCGAGCGCCTTGCTCCCTTTAGCCGCTAAAATCAATGGCGGGCATTAACTTAAAAGCCAATGCCACAACGGGAACCCAACCCATAACGAAGGGGAGCATGGTGGGCGGGGGAGTTGGTGGCAATTAGAGTGAACGTGTGTGCGTGTAAGCGGGGTAAATTGTTTTTAAACTGCGCTTGCGCAAGCCCTACTTCTTTTAGCCCCGCATTTAACATAATGGGTTGTTATGCGGCGAAGCGGACAGTGGCACGCTTTTCAGTGACATTGCGCATAACGGGGCATTATGTTAACCATCGGCTTGATACGGGGCTATCCCCTTGAGGGGATTATAGGGGTGAGATAAATACACGGAGGCTGGCTTGAAGGATTGGCGCTGGACTTGCTTTTTGCAAGACTGGTGACAAGCCTTGAAGTCAGCCGAAGCAGCTGCTTATCTTGAGTCGATGCTAAAAGCTTATCGGTCTTGAATCGCGGGGAGTCACGGGCGGTAGCCGGTGATAATCTAGCTCAACAAACAATATTTTATGTTAGCTATTTTTATTTTTGTAACTGGCATTTTCGTTAAAAATTTTCCTTATAATGGGTGTGAACTAAAAAAACTAACTGGAGTAAATAATGAGGGTTCACATTAAATCTAAATATTTTTCACTTTTTATCGAATTTAAGTTTCGTCTACTTTGGCTTATTAGCTTTAGCGGGATGCGTCGCATCATGGATTTCTTTCAGTCGCCTGATTGAGACTTGAGTATAAATCTGGGTGGTGTCCACCCTGGCATGGCCTAGCATCTCTTGGATATATCTAATATCCGCGCCATTTTCTAACATCACGGTGGCCATAGTATGGCGGAACAGGTGACAACTGCCTGTTTTGCCAACATTGGCTTTGTTGATAAGGTTACGCACCAGCTGGCTCATTCTGGCGGGGGTAAATGACTCGCCTAGATGAGTCAGGAATAAGGTTTCTTCATCAACACCAGTGTAAAGTTCTGGCCTGACTTCCATGAGGTATTTATCACACCAGTCAATCGCTCTTTGACCGATGGGCACCATTCTGTCTTTTTTGCCTTTGCCTAATCTGACCATCAACGTGCCGCGCTCTCTGTCGAGGTCATACAGGCGCAGATTAATTAATTCTGAGCGTCTGATACCAGTCGAGTAAAACACTTCCAGGATAGCTCTATCTCTAATTCCTGTACTGGTATTTAAGTCTGGGATATTGAGGGTGGTATTGACTTCCTCGATGGTTAATACGTGTTTAGGTAATCGCTTTTCTAATTTTGGTAACTCTATATCTGCCGCTGGATTGTAAAGCGTATAGTTTTGTTTACTTAAGTATTTAAAAAAAGCGCGCAATGCGCCTAGTCTGGAATGTTGTGATTGGAAGGATAATGGCTCACCGTTTTCCTTGCGGTAGTGATATAAATATCTTTGGTAACGCTCAACAATTTGTTTGGTGATTTCGCAAGGCTGAGTTAAGCCGCGCTCTTCACACCAGGCAATAAAATAATTGATGTAAAGCTCTCGCGATTCTGCACTTTTGGCTGAGTAATTTCTCACCCCCATCCATTCTAAATATCGCATCCGATAAGCCGCTAAACCATTGGGATCACTTAAATCTCCATAAGTTTTTTTAGGTAAGGTTGTTCCCTTTCTAGGCATGAGTATGATGCTCATTATTTTTAAGTGCAGGTTGTGCATTTTGAGTACCGACTTTAAGTAAATCGTCAGCAACCTTATAACCATTGAACTTAGTGTTATTTTTATCAGTCTGACTTACCACCGACACCTCACCGACTTGCCCCCGACTTGAGGGCGACTTCTTATCCTTTTGCCCCGACTTCTTTTCATCACACGATAATTTATTACAGTCAATCAAGCCCATCATAAATTGATCGCATTGCTCATCTTCACCTTGATAATTAAGCTGATAAGCAATGGCTTTGCCTCGTCCACCGCCGTGAGCAATGAGGTATTCCATTTCTTCTAATCGCCCACAATGAACTTTTAATTGAGTATTTCCCCAACCGGTAAACGCTCTAATTTGTTTGCGACTAAAACGATAATCGCTTTGCTCAATGCCTTGGGCTTTGCATTCATCTTGCACCAGTTGATAAATGAGTTTAAGCAGCTTTCGAGTTTGCGGTGGCAGCTCATCAAGCGTTCTCCCAAGGACTTCATGGGCTAAATGGTTAGCGGTTTTAATATCGTCTATCGTCACTTCAACATATTCAATCCGTTTACCATTTTGAGTGATTGATTTAATTTCTCGTTGATACTGGTGCAAAAATGCAATTGATTGGATCAGGGTTAGGTATTTCATATGATCTCGTCTGGTTCGAGTTTGATCACTTCTGAACGTTAATTGCTCAGCAAATGGATTGACCACTTTTAGCGCCTTTAATAATCGCTGTGCATTTTGATGAACCTGTAGACGGTGCTTTTTATTTTCATTCAATAATAATCCATCGAGCGTTTGACTGGCTCTTTGACTTTGTTGGATAGCTTTGGTTTGCTCACCCGATTCATTAACGGTTAATACCAAACAGCGGTTGAGTAATTCCTCATCAATATCAATGGCTGTGGTTGTTAAGAACAACATCACTGGTCCTTCTACATGATATTCTTGTGTTTCCAGATTGCCAGTGGTGGCATTTTTTCCTGTACTGGCAATCGTCACTTCACCGTCACTTTGCAAGAGCTTTAAAGCATAACTGGCTTGCTCAACGCCTTCTTCTTCACAGATAGCCAAGATTTTATTTTTAAGCTTTGTCTCGCCCATATAAAACAGACTTTGTCCTGTCATAGCAGAGTATTGAACTCTTTCCTCAAACGGGAACATTGCCAGCACCGCATCCATTAAACTACTTTTTCCTGCGGCACTTGATGACTGAATTATCACTGCTAATGGTTTATCCAACTTACGAGAGACCGCCGCTAAATAACCCATAAGTAAATTGGTTTGCTCACCAACAATACCGCACTGAGTAAAGTCATTGAGGATTTGAGCGGTTAAGTTTTTGTCTTTAAGTAATTCCAGAGCATCCGCCTTGTCTTGTTCGTTTATCTCAATGAGATTTTCTGATTGCTCAGCCTTACTTTCAATCTGCTCATCTTGCAGGGCTTCTAGCTTTAATAGCACTTTGCCTAAGTCTTTTTTAATGATTTGCTCTTCAACACTTAACTCACTGGCGGCAATTTTAATAAACGTCTGGCGTTGCTTGGCGTTGTAAAGTTCGAGCGTATCCACATGCAACGCTTCATCTTTGGATACCAGAATATTAATTTTCAGTTGATCATAGGTTTGATTTTTAGTGAGCCCTCTTACCCGATAATGCCTATCACCAAAGGTCATTTTGATTTCACGCTCGGTAATGGTTGCGTCAACATCACTCAATGCTTTTGGCTCTGCGGCGGCTGTTGGCTCTGCTAAATCAGCAACTAAGGAAGAAGTCTTTTTCTCTTCCTTCTGATTAACATCTTTTGATTTTGTCTCAACTAGCTTTCTGGCTTTAGCTTTTAACATTGGCTCAGCTTTCCTTATCACTAATCCCAATGCTTTGTTAGCTGGTGTCATTTGTAAGGCATATTCATTCGCATCCATATTCTTGGGAAACAGTATTCGATAGCAACTAATGGAATGAGCCTTTAACTCGATAGCTAATTTATCAGCCGCAACATTACCCGATTCATCCCTGTCATAAGCAATCAGCACTCGCTTAATCTGGTTATTAATTAAGGCGTTTAATATTTCTTCAGTAAATCCATTAGTGCCATAAGATGAAGTGACATTTCTAAATCCATTTACCCAGAAGGTCATGGCATCAATCAAGGATTCACAGATGATGATTTCTTGATTAGCAGCTAAACAGGAGAAGTTAAATATCCCTTGATGCTCTCCTGGTAAATACAGATGTTGAGCCGTACCTTTGCGAAGCCTGTTACCTAAAACCTTACGACCATAAACTTCCTTGATTTGGTTATCTTCGTTAAATACTGGCACCACTATCGAGCCATTAAAATGCTCATGGCCTGTTTTGCGCAGGATACCAACACTTTGTAATCGCCCTCTAATTTCAGCCCCCGCTTTACGATTCTTCTCTGGCAACCGATATCCCAAGGTTCGATTGGCATAACCGAGTTTAAATGTATTAATCAGCGCCACATCATTGAGACCACGGTTTTCCAAATAGTCCAGCGCTTCTGGGGATTGCTTTAAGGTTTCATGGTAAAACTCAATCACCTGTTGCAAAGCTTGTTGCTCGTCCCGCTCTGCCACTAAACCAGAGCTAATCACTTTTGTTGTGTCATGTTTCACTGGCTCATGCTTATCAGTAATCAATCCTAAGTCATGTTGCAGGATTTCAACCGCTCGCCTAAATGACACACCTTCTCGCTTAATCACCCAGTCAATCACAGAGCCACCAACACCACAGGCACCCAAGCAATGCCATAGATTATTTGCAGGACTCACCACTAAAGAGGGCGTTTTATCATCATGAAACGGACAACGTGTCACATAATCCTTACCATGCTTTTTAAGCTCAAAGCCCTGGGAGGCCATCAACCTAACCAGTGAGACTTCGCTTTTTAGTTTTTCGATGATTTCTTGCTTTATTCTGGCCATTTTCTGTCCTTTTCGTAGAATAGCGTCAAGGTCTTATTTGACCTATTTTATACAGGACTTTATAATGCATTTCAAGTGAGGACTAAAAAGACGGTGATAAGATGTTGAGCAAGTATTCTTTAATTGAGTTTTGGTCGATGATTGATTTCGGCAATAATGTTGCTGAGCTTCGTAAAACACGCGGCTTAACCCAGATTGAACTGGCTTCTTTGTTAGATGTTCAACCCAGAATGATTGGACGTTGGGAACAAGGAGTCGCTAAACCTCATTTTGATTACATTGTGAAATTAGCCAAGGTATTGGAAGTCAGTTTTGACAGACTCCTCAATGGCAATGATCCTGAGCAACCCGACCAATTCGAGATCAAAAACCGTAAGCTCAAAGAGCTATGCAAAAAAATTGACCACTTAAAAACGGAAGATCAAGAAGTGGTTTGTCACTTCCTAGATATGGCGATTAAACAAGATCAGTTTAAACAACTGGTGTCTAACTCTGCGGCTTAGCAGCTAAAAAAATAAGCCGCTGACGTAAAAGGATTTACTAATGCCGTGGTTGTATGGATGCACAGGAACGGTAAAAAACAAAAAAAGCTCCGTCAGTTTTGATAGCGCTTTAGAGTACCCTTTTCTCTACTATTTAAGAATAAGCAAGATAATTAAAATCAAATGCTACGATCCTCTATTGATTCTTGTTATTTATAGTAAAACGTACACGACCCCTTATTTTCTCGCTCTACTTAGCAACTAAAAAAATAAGCAGCTAAAACAAAAAACTCCGTCAGTTTTGATAGCGCTTTTGGGTGGGTTTTTCTCTACTATTTAAGAACCAACAAGACAATTAAAATCAACTGTTACGACCCTCTATTGATTCTTGTTATTTATAGTAAAACGTACACGACCCCTTATTTTCTATAGGATTGGATATGATACTAGCTTAGAGTCAACTCCCAAAGAGCGAACTATTATTTCTAGGGACTCGCTATCAGATAATAAAGAATTGTCCATAAGAACATCCAGCCCCTCACCAACTCCGCAATATTTGAAAAGTGAAAAAAAGAAATTTTTGCTACCTTCTACTAAGTTTATTAAACACATTTCACATTCACCTAAATCATCACAATCAATGAAGAAATGAAATCCAAATTTATCTTTAAAATAATCAGACTCCAAATTAATATGTGCTACGGGATCATAGTTTCCTTTTGGCCATAGGTTAGGCTCAATATTTTTAAAAGAACTCATATTTACTCTCTAAAGACTTGTGTATTTTTATATAGGAAAACAGGAATGGCTGCATAGTCTCCGCTTTTTCTAGACTGCACACCTGGACTACTTTGATACCACAGTGCCCATTGCCCTCCAGGGGCAGGACTAACACTGGTAGGTGTAACTTTAGTTACAAATTCAACTCCAGGAACTCCAGCGGGCAATGGACCGACAAATGCCCTTACCACAGGCTCAAAATTCATCCTCCCAGAACTTCCCCATATAGATTGAGAAACTGTTTGTAAAATTGAGTCCGCTACTGTTTGAGTTGGAGATTCTCTTCTGTGGTAAACAGAATAAAAGTTTTTTTCATTAGACTTAGAAGCAACTCGTGCTTCTGTTAACTTTGCGGATAACTCTTTCTCAGAAGTATTTTGAACAATATAGTTAGTAATCGCCGCTTCACGTTCAGCATCAGTTATTGTCGCATCAGCAACTTTTGACGGTGTTAGCGCGCCTATTATTGCAGATGCTATTGGACCACCTTTAAGAAGAGATCTTGAAACAGCTTTAACAAAATTCCCAACACTAATTGAAGGTGTTGAAGAGGCTGCTGGAGCATCTGCTGTTATTACTGAGTTTACCTGACTGGTGCCTGTTATCTTTTTAGATGCATCTAAATCACCACCATGTTTTGGATTCCCAAAAATTATCTTTGTACCAAAATTATTACTCACATCAGTTGTTGTTCCATCTGAATTTTGAGTGCTAACATAGGTATCATTTTTTAAAGCCTTTTCAAACTCAGAGTCATTCATATTTCGGGCTATAATTTGCTGCTTTTTCTTACTACCATTATTCACCTCAATAACATTAGGTTGCCCGCTTTCAGTACTTAAGCTTTCAGGTGGTAAATTTCGACATTTCTCATCATGTAATGTGCAAGCAACATACCCACTCGGATCAGTCCCAGCCAATGGATTATTCATAATATAGCTATACGGATTCATACTCTGTGAATTAGTCGGTGCTTGTATAAACGGGTCAACACTCAAGAACCTCCCCAGATTATAATCATAAACCCTACCATTCATATGAATAAGCTGTGCATCATCCAAATGCTCATGGTCGGTAAAGCCTCGTCTAGTGGTGAGGTCGATGGCATTATCTGTGGCGAGATAGTTTTCGATACTGGCAATGTTGGTTAAGGTGGCAGGGGTTACCTTTTCAAGATTGGCTTTTCTGGGTTTGCCAAAGGGGTCATAGCTTTTGTTGTCGATAACTTGACCGGTTTCATCGGTGATGGTGACCACTGAGCCGAGTCTGTCTCGGTGAACAAAGCCGATTTGATAATCGGTGCTATTATTCTCTTCAGTTTCGGTAATGATGCTATCACCAAGGTAAGATTTTTTTATCACTTTGTCATCATAGCGAATTTCTTCATAAGCTTTGCCAATGTATAAGGTGGTTTCATCACCGCCTGATTGTCTTTCTTTCACCTGCTTATAACGCATTTGATCACTGCCATAGTAAAAACGGCTGGTGATGTTGTTTTTACTAATGCTAATAGGTTTGTTAAAGGCATTATAGGTGAGGGTTTTACCATCACCGCTTAACAGATTACCGTTATCATCATAGTCAAAATAAGCCGTGTCTCCCCCGACTTTAGTGATTTCATACACCGCATTGGGGCCAGCATTACGGTTGGATTTTGTGCTATTGCCATAGGTAAAACTGCTGGCATAGTCATCTTTTTGGGTGAGGTTACCGGCGGCATCATAAGCATAGTTAATGGCATTGCCCTCTAATGCCGATTGAGTGAGTCTATGCAGGTTATCGTAAGCATAGGTTTCGGTTGTGGTTAGCACACTGCCATCACTTTGAGTGGTTTCTACCTGTTGTGAGGTGAGGTTACCAAAGCCATCATAACTCACATAGTCAATGCGGTGACGTTGGCTGCCACCATTGGTGGCATGGGTATGGACCGATAACATTTGACCACTGTTTTCATCATACTCACTCGACTCGGTTAATATGCCATCGGCTTTTAAGGCATTGAGCACTTGGCCTCTGGCGTCCACCTCGGTGACTTGATGATACACATAACCGCTTTGACCATTACGTTGCTCGGTGAGATAGCCTCTATCGTTATAGCGACTTTCTAGGGTAATGCCTGTGGGATAGATGGTGCCTTTCACTCGCCCATAGTTATCATCATATTGGGTTTGGCTGGTAAAGCTTTCTCCATCAATGGTGGTAGTGGTGGTGATTGGTCGGCAGTAGCCATCGTAGGTATAGCTGCGGCTAAATTGGTTGTCGTTTTCACTGGTTTCACTGCTTGGCAGGCCAATACAGTGGCCACTACTGCCTTGACTGGCGGTGTCAAATGTAAAACTGGCTTCAAGGTTATCGTTTAAATAACGCTCAGTGAGTCTGCCTTGAGTGTCATAGGCATACCGATAAGTATCTTTATTGGCATCGGTTTCACTATGCACTTCACCAAAGCCGGTATAGCTAAAGGTTTTGGTGCCCATGTTGGGGTCACTGACATATTTCTTTTGCCCCAAGCCGTTATATTCGGCGGTAATGGCATTACCATTGGGATCACTTAACACAATGGGGTTGCCCATTGCATCATAGGCGTATTGGGTGACACTATCATCGGCATCGGTGGTTTGGATCAACTGCCCATTACTGCTATAGGTGCGGCTCATATTGAGCACTTTATCGGTGCTTGTTGCAACAATATCGGTGCGGTGTCCATGATAGCTATAGGCTACTTCCATTTGCTGGTTGTAGGCTTGGTCGATGGCTTTTTCGGTGAGTCTGCCAAGCACATCATAGCGTTGATAGTGGGTGCCTTTGGTGTTGCTGCCATTATAGCTGGGATGGGTAGCCTTGGTTTGACGCCCTAGCTCATCATAACTCATTGTGGTGTACACCCAGTCATTCTCACTAAAGCCTTCGGTGGCTGTGGCGATGGTGCGGTTGAGTTTGTCTTTATACATTACCGATTGAGGGGCACCTGCTTGATAACTGGTTTGTTTATAAACAATATTATCGCTAATGCTATTGTTAAACCCATGACCATCACAGTCTCCCTCACACCAAGCAAAACGGGTATAAAGGGGTTGACCGGTTGGCGGGGTAACCTGCTCGGCTCGGCCGAAGGCATCATATTGATATTGGGTGATTAGGCCGTTAATGTCGGTGGTGGAATCAGGCTGACCATGATTAGGGTTAACCTCACTATAGGCTTTGCCTAATCCGCTATCAATCCATTCAACAAAATAACCATCATCACTATAGCCGGTTTCAACTACTCGGTCGGTTTCACCGCTACTGGCGGTGGTGACTTTAATGGGCAGGCCATAGCTGTTGTAGTCGGTATTAACACTGATGGTTTTACCTTCGCCTTGGGTGACGCTGGTGATCATTACATCCACCTTGCGCTCGGCTGTCCAAGTATAATCGGTTTGCAGGGCTTTGGTGCTATCGAGACTGCTGTCATAGACTCCGCTGGTATTGTTTAGGGTTTGGGTAGTCACTTGGCTTTGGGTAAGTTTATTAACCCACCAGATGTCTTCATCATTATCAAAGGCATTAACCGTGGTGGTTTTTACTTCACTATAGCCGTTATCGACAGTTTGACTGCTTTTAAGAATATTACCGAAGCTGTCGGTATCACTTAAGTTAATGCTGCGAGTTTGTTTAGATAGCCGTTTGCTACGGTCGGTTAAGTCGAAGGTTTCTTCAACCGATTGTGTCGGGATAACCCAAAAAACCTTATCATTGGTGGTATTTTTATAGTCACTGGTTATCTCCATTTGGCTTAATGGCTCATTGCTACAAAGCGCATCGTTATCACTGACAAGACAGGTTCTTACCGATTCGATTTGACCGGCAAGGGGGAACTTTTGATGAAAGTCGGTGACACTTCTAATGCCGCTGGGGCTATCGACAATAATGCTTCTGAAGCCTTGGAAGCCTCGGCCCATGCGATTATAGATGGCTTCACGGTAGCTATACTCGGTTTCATTAACACCGCCTATGCCATCAGATTGAATAAACTCACTCACCACCTGCATACTTGATGCAAAGTAAAAGTGCTCGCTATTATTATCTCCTTCAACATAACGTTCATCATTATTTTTAGGCACGTTATAAAATTCAATGGCATCACTTGCTCTGCCCGCTGAGCGAGAAAGCGGTGCATAACGCCACTGAGCGGCACGGCCTAAACCATCGGTAATTTGAGTAACCGCATCAGAAGCCCCATAAACCCCATCACTGGTTTTGGCGGTAGTATTAATTAAAACCTCAAAGGTGCCAGCCACATCAGGGACAGGGTTTAATGCAGTAGTAATAAAGTCTTCACTCACGCCACTACCACACCAATCGTAATTACTATTATCAACACAATAGTTTTGCGCATACTTTATCGCAATATCCACCAAACCATCACCATTAACGTCCGTAAATCGAAATGAGGCTTGCTCAACATTATTCAGTGGTGCCTCAATAAAATCGGTAGTTACCTCGGCGCTAAAGTTGCCCGCTTGGTTTTCATTAAAATGAATAAGGTTCCATTTAAAGCGGCGAATATCCTTTACTGCCCTTAAGCTTTTATCAGCACGAACCTTAGAGTTGTCACTTTCTTTGTTGTGTGCTCGGTGCAGGTTATCATCGCAAATAGGTGCCTCTGATTCAGTTGCTGTAACCACATGGGTCACACAAAGATTATCAATCGCCTCAGTTGGCACCAATAACTCTGGCTTGCCATCACTGTTATAATCCACCCAAATGGCCGCACCAAAGGTCGGCTGAGCTTTATTGTAGCTAGAAACATAAGTTGTATTAACATTGGTGCCGACTATTGAATTCACATTATAGTCTTTTATCGTTGCATAACCGTCCCAATAATGGGTGCCCGAGCTTGTGCCTAGCGACTTTGGTGCAGTAAAGCTATTATTACCTTGGTTTAGCCTTACCGCCCAATAGGGGGAGTCTTCACCTTCAACGGAAACAAAATCCGAGAGCCCATCACCATTAATATCAACCCAATTAGTGTATTGGTAAAAGGTGTTATCCGGTAGATTTAAGCTTTCTGCACTTTGGCGACTACCAAAGGATAAAACCCCATTATTATGCTGACCCAAAACCACTTCCATAGTTTCGGTTTCGGCTAAATCTTTCTTTAAGGTTAAAACCACATCATTAACCCCATCACCATTAATATCGGTGATCGCATAACGCTCCCAAATAGCCGGCTCACTAGCACTAGAAAAATAATTGCTAGTTTCTAAATTGGTAATGTCTCCCCATAAACTTAAACCCGGTGTTGAGCTACCATTATGTAGAAAGAGTGTTAGCTTTCTTTGACCATTATCAACCGTTTCCACCAACACATCAGGATAACTATCACCATTCATATCGGCAAAGCTCACCTCAGGCTCTGGTGCGTTTGGCTGCTTTGTAACGGTGACTCTTGAAGGAAAATCAATCTCACTAGTTACGACGGATCCATCATCAACACTGGCATATTTAATGCCATAAGCATAAAAGGTTTTAAATTGATTACTATTAATTAGCGTCCAGTTTAATCGGGCTCTATCGGTCTTGCCGTTTAAGTCAAAATCAACATTAACACCTTCATAAGCATAAGAGTCATCAAATGATAGCCGGCTTAGCTCTTGTTGATTATCATCGACAAAAATCACTTCATCTTGACCTGCACTTATGCCAAAAAAGTAAGAGCGTATCGTGTTATAGCTGCGAATAAATTCCGGCAATCCATCACCATCAACATCAGCAAAGTTAATTTGATTAAAACCATTACCATCAGGAATATCGGTTAATACATTTTGCTCATTATTTTCAGCATAACTAACACTATTGGCCTGCCAATCAATACTCGTTTCTGGTAAGCATTGGCGAGAACCATTAGTCTCAGAGCATTCAGTAACCCCTTGTAAAATAGAGCGCGAGGTTGTGTCGCTAAGACGATAGTTTAATGAGTATTCCCGTAATAAGTTATCGCTATGATAGGTACTGATTGCCGCTAGGCGCTGGGTATTTCGAGATAAACCGCCGGCTAAATAGTTTGAGCTATCATCAGAGCGCGCCTCATAAGTAAAAACTACTTCTCGGTTGCCTTCACTATTGCTTGTGCCCGTATAGTTAATGGTATTTAAGGTATATTCGCCACTACCATGATGGGTATAATGATAAGATTGGGTGTTATCAGACGGATCGTTAACCTGACTTATCGCCCAAGTTAAAATCTCCGAGCGACCACTGGCAAGCTGCCTTGAATCACTAGTGCCACCATATTGAGTAGTATTGCCATTTTTACTGCTTAGGGTAAAGGAGGTATTACTCGCATTGATACCGCCAGTTTGAGTGACTCTGACAAAACTATCTTGCTCAGTTCGATACACCGCTCCCGATTGACCATAACTGCCGCTCACCACCATTAACCGCTGTCCATCGAGGCACAATCTGTCCTCATCGGCATCATAAGTCACTGCATAAGATTTTCCATCATGCGCCACAGTTTGGCCGCAACGATGAATACTAGAGCCCGCACTTAAACTCCAACCCACTCCCGCAATACCATTACCACTGCGTGAGGAGTAATTAAGCGACACACTCGGCTGCATTCCCGCACGACCTGGTGGAATAGCAATCGGAATAGAATAAGTGGCAGCACCGCCTGATACTCCCGCCTGACCTTCTAGTGCGCCAACCGCTTCATTATCAGGAACATTAAGGGTATTTAAGGTAGCATTGGCAATAGTAACGGTTTCTCTTGAAGCATGGTCAGGCACAATATCCACTTGCACTGACTTTATACTGCTATAGCCAGAGCATGACCAAGTAGCTTGATTACAAGCATTGACTCGATAATCATAGGTGCCATTGTCAGTTACTGACTCACTATAGCTGGTGCCCGTTGAGCTAGTACCACTGGTAAGGTTTGTCCAGCTACCGCTATTTTTTCTGCGCTGTAGGTTAAAGTAAGTCGCCTCACTGGGCTTATTCCACTCAAGGGTATATTCCCCATCACTATCGCTACTGCCGGTGGGTTTGCTAATACTGGGAGCAGATGGTGTTACCCTAACGGCAATACTATTGCTGACTCCGCTATAACTTGAGCAACTAAACTCATTACACGCCCTTACCCGATAGGTATAATCCCCTGTATCTTGTCCAGAGAAGCCTTTTGAAAGACTAGTGGTATTATCAGCAACCGTGCTCCAACTGCCACTGCCCTCTCGTGCTTGTAAATCATATAAAGTAACCGTGCCACTGGGCTTAGTCCAACTAACGCTATAAGCCCCATCGGTTGATTGGGTTTTATTTAAGGTGGGTTTGGCAGGAGCCGATGGTGCAATACGTACTTTAGTGTCGCTAGAGGCACTGGAATAATTTGAGCAAGACCAACTTTCGCTATTACAGGCCCTGACTCTAAATTGATAACTGCCATCGGTTAAATCGGTAATGGTTTCGCTAGTACCTGTGTCTCCTGTTTTAGCATTTGTCCAACTGCCACTGCCTTTACGCTGTTGTACATCATAATAAGTCGCATGGGTTTGGCTCGACCAACTCACATTGGCACTACCCGATGAAGTTGAAGGCACGCTTGGCGCTGATGGAGTGGCTGGTTTACGGCGGATTTCAGTTTCGCCACTGGTTTTAAAGTCGCTACAGCCTGTTTCATTACAAGCTCTAACTCTAAAGTGATAAACACCATCCGATAAACTGCGGTTTGTGCTAGTACTGGTGGTGTCGGATAACACTTGTGTCCAACTGCCACTGCCTGTTTGCTGCTCTAGCCGATATTCATCAACTTGCCCGCTGCTACTACCCCAGCTAACACTAATGCTTCCATCGGTATTTTGGCTAGGAGTGCTAATACTCGATGGTGTGCCAGGTTTGTTTAGTACCGTCACTTTACTACTATGACTACTATAAGCAGAGCAAGCCCAGCTTTCATCATTACATGCTCTTACCCGATAGGTATAATCGCCATCACTTTTACCCGATAATAATAACGATAAGCCTGTTGTATCATTAGCCACCGTAGAATAACTGCTGGTGCTGTCTTTATATTCAATCACATCATATTCTGTGACCGTGCCAGAAGGTTTAGTCCAATTCACCTTATGACTACCCGTGCCAACATTAGATAAAGTGGGTTTACTAGGGGTTGATGGCTTTAACCGAACCTTTGTATCACTCGATGCACTGGAATAACTTGAGCATGACCAGCTGGCACTATTGCACGCTCTCACTCTAAAATCCCATAAACCATCGGTTAAACCTGTAAGGGTTTCACTGGTGCCTGTATCACCCAACTTGGCATTTTTCCAATCACCATTATCTTTACGTTTTTGTACATCATAATAGGTTACCGTACCACTCGGTTTAGTCCAGCTAACAGCCGCACTGCCTGTTGATGTGGAGGGACGGCTCGGTGCAGAGGGAGTTGATGGCTTTATCCTCACTTTGACACTATTAGCACTCGAATAACCCGAACAAGACCAAGTATAACTATTACAAGCGCTTACTCGATATTCATAGTCTTTATTATTGCTTTTACCACTACGGTTAATTGAGGTAGCGGTATTATTAGTAGCAATGGTTGACCAGCTTCCGCCCGACTCTCTTTCTTGTACTTGATAAAAATTAACACTTCCCGAAGGTTTACTCCAATTAACCGTATAATCCGTAGCGGTGCTATTGATATTACTCGGCGCACTAGGAGTACTCGGCTTAAGCTCAACCCTCACTGTATTTTGGCTACTATAGCTAGAGCACGACCAAGACTCTGTATTACACGCTCTAACTCGGTAATAATAAACACTGTTATTAGACTTACCACTGCGTGATAACGAGGTGCCCGTTTGACTCGATACAATCGTTGACCAACTGCCACTGCCTACCTTTTCTTGTACGCTGTAATAAGTGACTGTACCCGAAGGTTTACTCCAACTTATCGAAAAAGAAGTGCTGGTTGAGTTTTTATCACTGGGTTTACTGGGGGTTGATGGCTTAATGCGAACTTCGATTTCATCACTAGTTACCCAGTCGCTGCATAGATCAGTATCACCATAGACACTACAGGCTCTCATTCGATATTGATAAATGCCATTACCTTGATCTGAAAAGTCATAAGAGGTTTTAGAAGAGTTGACATTATCAAGCTGCTCATAATGTGAGTCATCTTTACTCTCCATTACCTCATACCAGCCAACATCATTATTACCAACTTTACGCCAGCCCGTAGAAGCTTTCCAAGTGAGTTGATAGTCACCATCAATATCGGTACTAGGAAGAGACAAGCTACTCGGTTTACTTGGTGGGTAATTTTGAGTTGATCCACAACTAATGCCAATCAGGCAACCATTATTCCCCCCAGGAAAAGCTAAAATACTCAAAGAATTGGCTAATAACCCAAAGAAAAAAACAATTCTCAATAAACGCATCATCCTTAACCCCTAAACCAGTATTATTTAAATTAATTTTTATTAATCAAGATCAAACATCAATACAGGAAAGAATGTGAGGAAAAACAGAAAATTAGCGTATTTCTCTACTCATTAACCTGCAATGAGAATTTCCCTAAGACGATTTAGATCTCGTTTTTTATTACCAAAAAGAATATTGAATATTTATTGAATTAACAACCCATTTTTAAAAAACGTGAATATTCACATTTTTTGCGTGATTTAATTCACATAATTTCATATTAACGATTAGATAGGCATAACATCTTGAGATAAATAATAGCTGGTTATAATTTTTAGCCCAATAACGCTCTTTTTATTAGACTCTAAACTTTCATCAACCGTCTCCACCAAAAAACATCTTAAAGGAGAACGGATATTTGCAAAATACATGACTGATAGTGTGAATATGGTATATTCCCTTTCAATAACAATTTAATTATTTAATTTGGAAAAAATAATATGCAACGCCTATTTCAACTATCATTTTTCTTATTAGTTTTAACCATTACTGCTTGTAGTAAACCCGCTTTAATCTATAAGCTTAGCCCCGAAATTCAGTCAACAACCTCGCTTCAGCAGAATATTAAGCTTATTTCGGTTTCGGTAGTTGATAAAAGAGCTCCTCAAGCCAAACATAATGATTTAACTTTTGCCAAAAGTGACACTAATGAAGCGGCTGCACTTCGAAAAATAGTTATAGAGAAGTTAACTCAAGATGGTTTTAAAATTATTTCAGATCCATTACTTGCTGATCTTTCGTTAAAATTTGAACTCGAAAAACTACATACCAGTATCGATAGTGGTATTTTAAAAGCTAATTTAGAATCTGTAGTTTGGCTAAAGCTTAAAGCCGCTCGTAAAGGTCACAACCTAACCAAGTTGTTTAAAACTTCACGCAGTCAAGAGGTTGCTATTCCTGTTAACTCAAATGATATCACAGGTTTAACTAATCAGGCGCTTTCGGCGCAGTTGTCTAAGTTGTTTAGCGATCCTGAATTACTAGCACTGAGCGAGAAATCCCCTGTTGAAACCACAGAAACCTTCATCATTGAGCCTTCAAGCTGATTTCTGTGACACTTTTCTCCCATTTTTAACAAACATAGTCCATAATTAAGCAATAGTTAACGAGCAAAGAGAATTTTTAAATGAAAAAAATCATTGGCACTTTATCTCTAGCCTGTGCTTTAGCAATGCCTCAGCTTAAAGCCGATACCGCAGGATTTGAAATTGGCACCTATCAATGGAAGCCAGACTACGAAGGAACTTTAGCCTCTGATACCGATAGCGTATTGGGTTCAAGCATTGATATTCAAAATGATTTAGGTTTTAACGATGAATCTCATAATGTTATTTGGGCAGCACTTGAGCATCCAGTGCCTTTTCTTCCCAATATTAAAATCGTTTCATCTGATCTTGAATCATCAGCCAGTTCATCATTAAGCCGTGAAATTTTATTTAACGGCGAAACTTATAGCGCTAGCGAAGATATATCAACCGTATTAGATTTAAGCAATACCGAATACACCTTTTACTATGAAGTGTTAGATAACTGGCTTAACCTTGATTTGGGTTTAACCTTGCGCGAATATGATGGTTTAGTGCAATTAAATACTGATCCTTCTGGCAGTAACATCAACGAAGTAGAAGATCTCGACTTTACCATTCCACTACTTTACCTAAGAGGTCGTGCCGATCTACCATTTACAGGCTTCTTTGTTGATACCGAACTTAATATTATCAGCGTTGATGATGATGAAGTATCTGATCTATCATTTGCCGTAGGTTATGAAAGTGAATTTGGTTTAGGTGTTAAAGCAGGTTTAAGAACTTTTACCCTCGATGTTGAAGAAGATGACTTTAGAGGTGATTTGGAGTTTGATGGTCAATACATTAGTATCTTTTATCACTTTTAAAATTAACTGAATGCTCTCCGATTTCACAGGTCATTAGTTTCTGCTGATGACCGCCTTACTTGAAATAAAAAACCTGAGTAAAAAATACGCCGAAACCCTCGCCGTAGATAATATTTCCTTTTCTGTTCACCAAGGTTCATGTTTTGGTCTGCTTGGTCCAAATGGTGCGGGCAAAACAACCACCATTGAAATGATGGAAGGTATATTAAAGCCTACTTCTGGTGAAATTTTATACCAAGGCAAACCGCTCGATAATCATTATTATCAAACCGTAGGCATTCAGTTTCAAAATACCGCTATTCAAGATTTTTTAACCGTAAAAGAAACCCTTGTTTTATTCTCAAGCTTTTATCAAAAAACCTTGCCTATTGATAACTTAATTGAAATTTGTGCATTAGAGGAAATTATCAATCGCGACACTCGTAAGTTATCTGGTGGACAAAAACAGCGATTATTACTTGCGCTAGCTATGCTTAATGATCCACAAATTATTTTTCTTGATGAACCTACTACTGGGCTTGACCCTCAGTCGCGCAGAAATTTTTGGCAATTGATTGATCGCATAAAAAAGCAAAACAAGACCATTTTGCTAACTACCCACTACATGGATGAAGCTGAGTCACTTTGTGATGAAATTGTCATTGTTGATCGGGGTAAAATTATCCATCAAGGTACACCCAATAATATGCTACAAGAGCATTTTGATGGTTCAATTATTAAGCTGCCTGCCTCGCTTAAACAATATTTAGAAACGGCAAATTTTTCAGTTTCAGAAAATAACCAAACCGTAGAGCTGCTCACTAATAATATTGATTTAACCATTAAACAACTGCTAGAAAATAATATTTCATTAAATGAACTACAAGTTAGATCACCTAACCTTGAAGATCTTTTTATTAAACTCACGGGTCATCAGTTGCGAGGTTAATTGTGAATAAGTTTTTGGCTCTATTTAATGCTCGTAACAAAGAGTTTATTCGCGACAAAGCCGCAATGTCTTGGAACTTTATGTTTCCAGTGCTTTTACTTATTGGCTTTGCTTTTATCTTTTCTGATAACGGGCAAAAGCACTATAAAATAGGTTTGCTCAATGCAGAGCTATCGGATAAATCTAAAAATGCTACACAGCAAATAAAATCCATAAAGCATATCAGTTTTGTTAATTATAACTCTCAAAAGCAAGCAATAATAAAAGTTGACCAACATAAAATTGATTTATTAATTGATTTTAATAACGAGCAATACTGGGTTAACAAAACCTCAAGCAAAGGCTATATTGCCGAAAAACTTTTGCTAGCTGAGTTTTCTAATCTCACCCGCTCAGAAACCGATGGAAAAGCAGTTCGATATGTTGACTGGGTTATGCCAGGCATTTTAGGCATGAACATGATGTTCAGCTGTTTATTTGGTGTTGGCTATGTAATCGTTAGATACCGCAAAAATGGTGTGTTAAAACGATTTCAAGCAACCCCGTTAACGGCTTTTGAATTTTTAGCAGCGCAAGTATTATCAAGACTATTAATCGTATTAGTTGTAACAAGCACATTATTTATTGGCTGTAATTTGATCCTCGATTTTTATGTTTTAGGATCGGTATTTAATCTGTTAGTTATTGCCACTATAGGTGCCTGTAGCATGATAGCCCTATCATTAATGATCGCATCACGCTCTGTTAGCGAAGAATTTACTGGCGGGTTATTAAACTTTGCCTCATGGCCAATGATGATGTTATCGGGTGTTTGGTTTTCGCTAGAAGGCGCACACCCAATTATTCAAAATATTGCCCAAGTATTTCCCCTCACTCATATTCTTGAAGCGGCAAGAGCCGTTACAACAGACGGTGCAGGCTTAGTGGATGTAAGCTCAAATTTGCTAGTTTTAATTGCAATGACCATTGTATTTTTAACCATTGGTAGCGCAATGTTTAGTTGGGGATCTGAGCGGACTTAAGCTTTACAATCAGCCTTATTTTTAAAACCAGAACTTAAAGTTTAGTGCTGTCTTTAGCATTCCAAGGGGCAATTTTAAACAACAATAACATTCCTGGAATAGCGCAAGCAAAGCAAATAATAAAAAACAGAAAATAGCCAACCGCTTCAATTATAAATCCCGTTGTAGCACCCGCAAAGGTTCTTGGTATTGCCGCTATACTACTCAATAATGCAAACTGGGTTGCAGTAAACTTTAAACTGGTGATCTTTGCCATATAAGTCGAAACACCAACGGTTCCTAAACCTACGCCTAAATACTCCAAACTCACTGCGGCAAAAAGCACCCAAATATTACCGCCAAATTGTGATAAAACGGCATAGCCTAAAATTGAGAAAATCTGAAAAAATCCAAACAACCACAAAGAGCGGTTTAATCCCCAATAAGTCAGCATCATGCCGCCAATAATAGAACCGACAATCGCTGCCCAAAGTTTTGAAAGCTTAGCAACACTCCCTATTTCGGTTCCAGAAAACCCCATATCGTAGAAAAATGGTGTTTCTAAGGCGACCGCCATATTGTCACCTAATTTATAAAGCACCAAAAAGAGCAAAACAATTGAGGCTTCTTTCCAACCATTACGCGAAAAAAACTCTTTAAATGGTTCAATAACCGCTTCCTTTATAGATAACGGTTGATAGTTAGATTTGGGCAGTTCTTTAATAACCAAGCTGGTTATTAATCCAACCAATAGAAAAATTACTGCAACACCAATAGCCCATTCCCACGAAAATAAATCTTCGATAATCAGTGACACGCCACCTGGTATTAGCGATGAAAATTTATAAGCATTGATGAAAATGGTGTTTCCCATGCCTAGCTCATGATCTTTCAATAGCTCTCTGCGATAAGCGTCGAGCACAATATCTTGGCTAGCACTAAAAAAGCCAATAAACCCAACAAGCAGGGCTATTAACCCAATTTGACTTGATGGATTTAACAACATTAAGCTAGCGGTTAAGGCAATAAGCGGAATTTGAGTGAGGAGCATCCAACCTCTTCGCTTACCTAAAAATGGCGGAGTAAATCTTTCCATTACTGGAGACCAAACAAACTTCCAGTTATACGAAAATAAAATAATACCGAATAAACCAATCGTTGAAAGATCAACACCACCACTACGGAGCCATGCTGGCACTAGTTGAATAAGTAAATAAAGTGGTAAACCCGATGCAAAGCCAGTAAATAAACACACGAGCATTTTTTTATTAAGTAACACTTCTTTTAATTGTGGACGTGCGAGTTCTGACAAAGTATAAGATCCTTATTTAATCGTTTTTGTTATGATATGTAACTGTTCTACTTCATCATATTAAACATTTGTAATCACGAATAATAGACAAACTGTGCAAAAATTAACTATCAACATAATCGGCGCAGGTGCAATAGGTCACCTTTGGTATGCTTATTTAAAACAAGCAGGTATAAATGTTTGCTTATATAGTAAAAAAGTAAAAGCAGAAAAGGCATTTATTCTAAAATCGCCATTAAACCAGATAAAACCCGAAACCGTTAATGTTAAATATTATTCCCTAAAACAATGGCAAACTTGTGACTTAATTCTGGTTTGTGTTAAAGCTTTTCAGCTTGAGTCTTTATGCCAGTCTTTGGCTCCTCTTGTTAAAAAACAAGCAGCTTCATGTAATCCCCCTCCAATTATTTTAATGATGAATGGTATGGGCTTAGTTGAAATAACTCAAAAATATCTGCCTCAGATTCCCGTTTTTCATGCTTACTTAACACATGGAGCCTATTTAACTGACACTAAAATTATCCATGCTGGTTTAGGTAAAACAATAATTGGCAATATTAAACAAACCAACGTTAGTCAGGTTAAAAAAGAGCTTCCTTTTTTGAATAAGGCGCTGCCTCCGTTTTCGTGGAAAAACAATCACTATGAGCGACTTATCGAAAAGCTCGTTATCAACTCGGTTATTAATCCTTTAACTGCTTTATCAGGCAAAACAAATTCAAGCATATTGATAAATGCAACACTATCTAAAGAAGCAGAAGCTGTTTTGATGGAACTTTGGCCAATAATTACTCAAATTGCTCCTAGGTTATCACTGCAAAAAACTAAACAAAGTATTGAGCAGGTTGCGCTTTCAACTGCCAATAATCGATCATCAATGCTGCAAGATGTTATTAACAATAAACCAACTGAAATTGACTTTATTAATGGCTATTTTATTAACTTAGGTAAACAATATAATCTAGCATTACCGATTAATCAGGGGCTTGTTGAGCAAATTAAATCAAGAGCAAACTTGTTAAACTAGCAGCGGATCACATTTACAACAAAAACCAAGAGAAAATTAATTTTATCTGATATTCTTAATATTGAATAATTAATCATTAATTCTTAAATAACGTCTAGCGAGTTAACCATGAATCCCGCGAAAGCCTCTTACCTTGCAGTGTTTATTGCTGGTATTATATTTACCCTAATTATTGTTAGTAGCCACACTAGTCAAGTTAAAACACCCGATAACGATATTAGTCAAGCAACCAATAATGCTGCTCAGTTATCTGATCATATTGCAATGAACTGGAGTGAAATCCAGCAATCTATGGAATCATTGTCATACCATACCTTCTGGCAAACAGCTCCCGTAGCAGAATGGTCTTATTGGCTAGAAACCCAAGCACCAATTTATCAAACCGCAGGACTTAATTATTTAGGTGTTTATTCAAGCCAAAATAATGTACTTTATTTAGATAAGCCTTCAAGAGCAGGATTATTTGGTGATCTTAATACTTCAATAAAATCACTAACTTCAACTAAAGAAGCTGTTTCGAGTATTATACCTTTTAAAGGTGATCCATCACTGATCACGCTTGTACCGATAAAAGATATTGATGGTAATTTATTAGGTGCCCTAGTTGGAATTAAATTATTAAACCAAAAAAGCCTAAAACAATATCATTACTTCTCAAAAATACCTGTAGCAATCGTTCAAGATGATACGCTAAAATCTATTAGTGTTGATGGCTCACCAAACCTAAATGATTATATTCAACTCGATGTTAGTTGGCCTAAATTTGTTACTAATGATAATTGGAAGTTAGTTTTATTAGTTAACCAGCCTTCCGCAATATCCATCACATTGATCTATATTGGGATAGGCATTTTTATCACGCTTATTTTAGCGGTTTTCATTGCCAAACAAATAAAAGCATCAAATGATAATATTCAATCTATTGACAATTGCTTAGATATAAAACTACCCATATCAGAGCAAATATCCCAATTAACCAACTTAATCAATCATACTCACGATCCACAAACAGTTGCTTTAATAACGTCCATGAAACAACGATTTGAGCAACAAGTTCAGCAGAAAAAGCTTCTAAATATTGAATTAAGGAAAGCTCAAGAAAACGAACAAGCATTAAAAGCCACTACAAGCAGTTTAAGTAGTGAAAGAGACAAAGCCATGGCGGCGCCTCGGATCAAATCTGAGTTTTTGTCTCGTATGGGAGATGAAATTACTACCCCTATGAAATCAGTCGTTAGCATGTTAAAGCTATTATCTGAATACGACTTCGAAAGTGAGCCTAAACAGTTGCTCAATATTGCCAAACGCTCAACTCGAACTTTAGTTGATAATCTTAATAACATACTCGACTTTTCAAAACTCGATGCCGAGCTACTACAACTAAAGCCGTTAACTTTTAGCGTACGCGAGCTAGTAGACGATTTATCTGCCGAGTTATCTCATTATGTGAAAGAAAAAGATTTAGCAATGCAAGCAAGTTGTGCCCCCGAAATACCATCACTGGTTAATGCTGATACAGCTAGAATTAGACAAATTTTAAGAAATTTATTAGGCAATGCTATTCGCTTCACTCGTGAAGGCGAAGTTTCACTTTATGTCGATCTTTATAATAAAGACGATACTCAACTCCTTCGATTTACCGTAAAAGATTCTGGTGTTGGGATCCCTGCTGAAGCTCAACATGGCTTATTCGACTCTTTAGAAAGACAAACTAAGCTTACAAACAGTAGCTTTGCTGGGCGTTTAAGATTAATTGTTTCTAAAAATTTAGCCGAATTAATGGGCGGTGAAATTGGTGTTATTAGCGAACCAGGTAAAGGCTCACAATTTTGGTTTACCGTTGCCTTTAAAGAGTCTGAATAAGATATCCATTAACAATATGATCAAACAGCATGATCAAACGATATGATCAAACAGTACGATCAGCAATGTGCTTCGCGCTAGATAAATTAGCGCGGAACACATCTAAACTTAGGCATTTTTTCAACTGTAATCTTACTCTAACTCTTTTCAACTTTAACACCAAAAAGCAATGCATAAATTACGGGCACAACACCTAAGGTTAATAGTGTAGAAATAATTAGCCCGCCCATAATTGCCAGTGCCATTGGCTCCCACATTTCACCACCACCTAAATACAGCGGAACTAACCCCATTACTGTAGTAGCCGTTGTTAGCAATATTGGGCGTGATCTTTTTAGGCAAGCTTCAATAATGGCTTCCCAATGGGCAAACTCACCGGTTTCTAGCTCAATTTTTATTCGCTCTAAAAGAACAATAGCGTTATTAATAACAATACCCGCAAGCGAGATAATTCCAAGCAAGGTCATAAAACCAAAGAAAGATTGCCCTGCCAGCAATCCAACAACCACACCAATTAAACCTAGCGGAATAGTTGATAAAATAATGATAGATTTCCGAATAGAATTAAATTGACCAACCAATAATAAAACAATAATTAATGCTGCAATGGGTAACTTAACAGCAATTGATTCATTCGCTTTTTCCGATGATTCAGCCTCACCACCAAACTCATAACTATAACCATAAGGCCATTGTTTAGATTGCTCATCGAGCCATGGTTTAAGTTGGGCAAAAGCTTCACTAGCCGTAATAGAATCACTAATTTGTGCGCCAACCGTAATGTTTTTACTACGATTACGCCTTAATATTTGTGCAGGCTCCCAAACAGGGGTTATTTCTGCCACTTGCTTTAACGGCACTGAATTTCCTGAGGATTGCGAGTAAACCGAAATAGCTTCTAGCTTGGTAATATCTTGATTGCTTGCCGCACTAGAGCGCATTTGAATAGGAATAATATTATCCCCTTCTCTATACTGGCTAAGCTCCAACCCGGTTAAGCCTGTTTGCAATGAAATAGCAATATCTTTCGACGAAACACCCGCTCTTCTTGCGCGTGATTGATCAATTTTTACCACTAACTTTTTAATTGGTAAACCCCAGTCATCCTTAATAGATTTAAGTCCACTAATCGCCGACATTTGCTGTTTTAGCTCATCGACAATGGCAAACAATTTATCACTCGACTCACCATTTAAACGAACTTCAACAGGGTTTTCTATGGGCGCACCATTTTCAATTTTTCTAGCTTTAACGTGTAAATCAGGGAAAGAATCAAAAGCAAAAGATTCTATTTTTTGCATGGTATTTTCTAGCACATTTAAGCTAGAAACATTAATTACCATCAAAGCATAATAAGCGCTTTTAGGTTTAGGGCTATGAGTGAGCAAAAATCTTGGACCACCTGAGCCAACATAGGTTACCCAGTTGGTAATACCTTGATTGCGTTCATTATTAACCATTAATTTATTATTAATATAGGCTTCTACTTTACTCACAACTTCTTGCGTTGCCTCAATTCTATTACCTATGGGCAACTCTAGCTCAAGTTTAAAATAAGCTCTGTCGGATGGAGGGAAAAATAGTTTAGGCACAAAGTTAAGCGCCCAAATAGCCATATAAAAAACTATAAACGTTATCAATAGCGTCAGCCATCTAAAACTTAATAATTGGGTTAAAACAGCTTTATAACTCAGATAAAAGCTCGATTGAAAATTCTGCGACTGCTTTTCAACTTTCATAAAATAAACACAAAGCATAGGAATTATCGTCATTGATAAAACCCACGAACACAATAACGTGATAGTTACCACCTTAAATAAAGAAGCCGTATATTCCCCCGTTGTCGATTCGGCTAAAAAAATGGGTAAAAATGCGGCAGCAGTTGTTAATGATGATGTTAACAACGGCACTTTTAGTTCATTGGCCGAGTCAACAGCCGCATCAATAGGATTTTTACCATTCGCCATTTGAACCATAATACTTTCTGACATTACTATGCCATTATCGACAAGCATACCTAAGGCAATAATTAATGCGGCCAATGAAATTTGATCGATACCAATATCAAAAAATGACATCACTAATATGCCAAATATCATGCTTGCGGGAATAAGCGTGGCAACTATTAGCCCCGTTCGCAGCCCTAAGCTAAATAGCATTACTATAGTAACGACAATAACCGCTTGAATTAAATTACTGGCAAAATCATCAACCTTTTTATCGACTTCTTTAGGCAAAAATGAAACCAAAGAAAAATCGACACCAATGGGATAATAACTATTAAGCCTTTGAATCGTTTCTTGAACCTGCTCACCTAAAATGATGTTATTGCCACCTTCTCGCATTGAAATAGCAATACTTAAAGCTGACTCTCCATTAATGCTAACTAAACTGGTTACAGGATCAACATAGCCTCGGTAAACAGTCGCAATATCACTTAAATGCAACACTTGCTCACTGCCAGGAATTTGAATAATGGTTTGGCGAATTTCTTCAACTGATTCGAAATTACCTGAAGGCTCTAGGGCAATTTTTTCATTATCAATATTAATTGAGCCACCCGGTATTACAATATTTCGATTGGATAACTGCTCTTTAAGTTGTGATGGCGAAAGGTTTAATTCTGATAACCTGGTATTGTCATATTCAATATAAATTTGCTCTTCTTGAGTACCAAAAATATCCACTTTGGCCGCTTCTGATAACCTTAAAAAGTCATCTTTGGCTTTTTCGGCAATCTCTTCAATTTCCCGATGCTCATAACCTTCGGCGGTAAGCCCAATGACAATGCCAAAAACATCACCAAACTCATCATTAACAATCGGTGTTTGAGCATCTTCGGGTAGCTCGCCTTGCACCGACTCAATTTTGCGGCGCAAATCATCCCAAATTGGCCGCATCTCTTTAAAGCTTTCTTTAATACTCACCTTAATAATTGAAATACCCGTTCTTGATTCACTCGACACAAAATCAAGCTCAGGGATTTCTTGAATTTCTTTTTCTAAAATATCCGTTACTAGTTGCTCAACCCTTTGCGGACTAGCACCAGGAAAAGACGTAATTACCTGAGCTTGGCGGATAATAAAACCCGGATCATAATCTTTTGGCATTTGCTGATAAGCCATTGTGCCAAACAGCAAAATAACCAACAACAACATAAATGAGGTGCGATTATTTTTGATTGCAGCATAAGTAATATTCACAGCAATCTCCTATTGTTCATTTGGTTGAGTAGAAGACTGACTTTGCAAATCATCTTTTACCTGCATACCATCTTTTACCTTCATACCGTCAGTAACTTTACTCATACCAGCGGTGAGTACTCTGTCACCAATATTAATTCCAGAAAATATTTCTATGCCTAACTGAGTAATATCACCCACCTGAACTTCGCGTTTTTTAATCACCCCAACACCACTTGATTGAGACTCAACAATATAAACATAATGGCTATTGGTATCTTTTTGTACGGTTTTAGGTGGCAGATAAAAACTAGCCGCAAATTCATTAGCTGGAAATAAGCGCTCCACTTTTACATCAGCAGTCATCCCCGGCAAAATGGTAAACCCCTGCGGGGCTTTCATAGTTAAAGTCACTTCATAGGTTTTAGAAATTTCATCGGCTTGTGTAGAAACCTCTTTAAATGTAACGGGGAAAACTTGATCTTTAATACCTGCAAATTTTGCCGACATTTTTGGCGGCTCAACATTTTTTCTCACTCTTATCATAATGGTTTCTGGCACAGAAATTTTAAGATCAATATTATCTAAATCATGTAGCGACACAATTGGCGCTTTAGCCGTGATCTCTTGGTATTTTTCGCTATAGCGTTTGGCAACAACGCCGTCAAAAGAAGCTTTAAGCTCTGTATATGCCAAGCTATTTTGAGCGGCTTCTAACTTTGCTTTAGATGATTCATACTGGGCTTTAAGTTGATCAAAGTCAGATTGCGATATGGTTTTAGATTGAATGAGATTTCTAGCACGAGAAAAATCAGCACTGGCTTTTTCAAAAGATGACTTTGCTTCATTAAGCTGAATTTTCACGTCTTTATCATCAAGCTTTGCGATTAGCTGACCAGCTTTTACATCTTCACCTTGATCAAAATAAAACTCAATAATTTCTCCCGAAATTTTAAAAGACAAATCTGCTTTTTTAGAGGCATCGACAACCGCTGAAAATTCATAAAAGCGTTTTAAATCTGGCTGGCTAACCGTTATGCTACGCACAGGTCGCAACTGTTTATCTTCGGCTACCTCAACTTTTGAATCGCAACCAGCAAGCATAAAAAACGCTAAAGCAACAGAAGCTATTTTGCAGATGGTTTGTCGTGTGATAATCATATGATCTCCAATATTTTTATTATTCACTGTTAGTGATCTTTTAAATTCGAGTTAACAACTCAACAGTGCCGATAAAAAGTGCCAATTTGATTGCTAAAGTATAGAAATGTTCAATCAAAATAAAAAATTAATTCTATTTATTGCTTCAATGTTAAATATTTATTGAATTGAGTGAGGATTAACATTAGTAGATGAGCACTCAGACTCATAATATTTAATCGCCGCATTTCGGCGCACAGGCTTTCCTTTAAGAGCTATAATCTCCTTCTTTAGCTTATTACACCTCTCCATTAGGGCTTGCTGCTGTTTTTTTTCTTCAATAGGATCAGAGGGAGTTGAGCTGCATGAAAATAGCAATAAAAAGCTAATTACACTTAAAAGCTTCATCATAATAAATGCTCCTAATTAAAACTGTTTTCTGAACAAGATAATTAAATATTAGTCGCTAACAATTGATTTGTTGAATTAATTTAGAGAAAAATTAGGTAGAGCGCTCTATCAGACTTTTTAATTCACAACGTGCGAAAGAAGAGAGTTAATTTCATTGCGAAGGTCATTAATCGGCATTGGCTTACTAAATACTTTATCAGCTCCCATACCACTGGCAAATTCAAGATAGCTTTCTGGATCGGATGAGCCACCACCAGAGTAGGCAATAATTTTTGTTTGAGGGTATCTTTCTCTAATTTCAGATATTAGCTCTAAGCCCTCTTTATTGGGCATTAAAATATCTGTAATGACCAAATCGGGGACTTGATGAGTAAAATATTCCAACGCTAAATCGCCATCTTGGGCAAGCAACACATCATGTTGTTCTATTTCAACAACATCGGTTAACAAACGTAGCATTTGAGGATCGTCATCGACGATTAGTACCAAAGCCATAACTTTTTCAAAGCTCTCCGTGTCTGTGAGAAAAAGCAATATAAATAACTGCTTCCAAAACTTTTATTATTTTATTGTGCTTACAACTCGATTATAACTAAATTTTCTTGCATGATAAACGCAGATTAGCAACTTTTTCTGATAAAATCTCATTTTTGCCTAAAATCTTTTTCACTCAATTTATTCATCTTTGATGCATCAATTTAACACTATGAGCAAACATCCACTCGACCTTTCAATTATCTACCAAACAGAGGATTTTGTTGTTATTAATAAAAATATCAATGATTCTTTTCATGTTGAAGACAATAAAAAAGGCGTTTTTGCTGAAACTCAAGCGTTACTTCAATGTAAGCTGTGGCCTGTTCATCGCCTTGATAAAATGACATCGGGCATACTTTTGTTTGCCAAATCAAAAGAGGCAGCGAAAGATTTTTCTCACTTGTTTTACCAGCACCAAGTGGAAAAGTCTTACCTTGCCATTAGCAATAAAAAGCCCAAAAAGAAGCAAGGGCTAATTAAAGGCGGGATGGAAAAGTCCCGTAATGGCTGCTGGAAGCTTAATCGAAGCACTAAAAACCTAGCAATTACTCAATTTACCAGCCAGTCCATTGGTAATGGATATCGGCTTTATCGTCTTAAACCACAAACAGGCAAAACCCATCAGTTAAGAGTTGCCATGAAATCGCTAGGCTCGCCTATTTTAGGGGATAAACGTTATGGCGGTAGTGATTCTGACCGAGGCTACTTACACGCTTATCAAATAGCATTTACCTGGCAAAATCAGTTTATGCAATTTACCGCCCCTATTAATTCAGGCGCACTTTTTTTAAGTGATAATTGCCAAAAATGCTTAAATACTACTTTTTAAACACGCCTTAACTACGCATTCCAATGCCGTTTTTCAACAAATAATAAGCCAGAGAAAAAAGCCCAATAATAAATACCACAATTAAAATTAATGCGTGAGTAATTTCAATATCCGCAAACCCCAAAAAACCATAACGAAAGGCGTTAACCATATACAAAACAGGATTTGCTAAAGAAACATTTTGCCAAAACTCTGGCAGTAAGCTAATAGAGTAAAACACACCACCTAGGTAGGTTAGCGGTGTTAGTATAAAAGTGGGAACAATAGAGACATCATCAAAACTTTTTGCATAAATAGCGTTCACTAAACCGCCTGCGGCAAATAACATAGACGTTAAAAACACCACTAAAACAATAATTCCCCAATGATTCACCTGAATATCAACAAACTGTGAGGCAACTATTGTAACGATTGCGCCGGTAATTAAGCCGCGACTCACACCACCTAATACATACCCAAGCAAAATATAAAGCGTAGGTACCGGTGAAACCATCATTTCTTCGATACTGCGCTGAAACTTTGCGCTAAAAAAAGAAGAGGCTACATTAGAATAAGAATTGGTAATAACCGACATCATAATTAAACCTGGAGTGATATATTCCATATAGCTCACACCACCCATTTGCCCTACTCGGCTACCAATAAGCTGACCAAAGATCACAAAATATAAGGTCATGGTTATGGCTGGAGGTAATAAGGTTTGTACCCAAATTCTAAAATAGCGGTTAATTTCTTTTAAAATGATACTTTGCAATGCAATAAGAGACTGCTGACTAAACATATTTAACTCAATTTGATTTTGTTTACTGATTTTAATTTATTGACTAGTTTCGGTTAGTTGCACAAATAATTCTTCTAATCGATTCGCTTTGTTACGCATGCTTAGCACTCGAACATTTTCACTGGTTAACCAATCAAACACTTTATTGATGGCTTTTTCTTTAGGAATATCCACTTCAATGCTGTGCTCATCTTTTGCGCGAACCTTAATGGTTTCAATATCAGATAAAGTCTCTGGCATTTTATCGAGATCGAAAATAAAGGTTTCGGTATCTAAGCGTGAAATTAAGTCTTTCATACTGGTGTCTTCAACAATTTCGCCATGATTAATAATTGTAATGTTGCGGCAAAGTTGTTCGGCTTCTTCTAAATAGTGGGTGGTTAAAACAATGGTTGTGCCATTGTTATTAAGCTCAGTTAAAAATTCCCACATTGAACGTCTAATTTCTATATCTACCCCTGCGGTAGGCTCATCTAAAATTAAAACTTTTGGGTTATGCATTAAGGCTCTGGCAATCATTAAGCGACGTTTCATACCGCCAGATAATTCTCTTGCTGGTGTGTTGCGCTTATCCCATAAAGCAAGTTGCTTAAGCCATTTTTCGGCTCTAATAAGCGCCTCTTTTCTTTTAACGCCATAATATCCCGCTTGGGTAACCACAATTTGTAAACAGGTTTCAAACTGCGAAAAATTAAACTCTTGTGGCACTAAACCAATACAACGCTTGGCTGCTTCTAGCTCTTTATCAATGGAGTGACCAAATACTTTAACCATACCCGAGGTTTTATTCACTAACGAGCAAATAATGCCAATGGTGGTGGATTTGCCCGCGCCATTAGGGCCTAACAAAGCAATAAAGTCACCTTGGTCAACTTCAAATGAAATGCCTTTAAGCGCATGTACATTACTACCATATGTTTTTTTTAAATCTTTTATTTCAATTGCTTTTTGTGTCATTTTTTAACTACATTTAATGGTTATTTTGCTTAATTTTTTCAAATCAATCATTAAGCGTATCCCCACGGTTTGTTGATTTGAGTATCAACACCTAAATGGCTCAAAATTCGAGCCACAACAAATTCAGCCACATCATCAACGGATTGTGGTTGATTATAAAAGCCTGGTGCCGCAGGCATTACTGTTACACCCGCCTCGCTTAATGTTAATAAATTTTTTAAATGAATGGTTGAAAAAGGCATTTCGCGCGGCACAACAATAAGCTGCCCTTTTTCTTTGATAACCACATCAGCCGCCCGCTCTAATAGGTTGTTACTTGCCCCAGCTGCTATGGCAGAAACACATCCCATGCTCGCTGGGCAAATTACCATTTGCTTTGGCGCCGCCGATCCACTAGCCGCTGGTGAAAACCAGTTATCTTTGGCAAATACTTTGAGTTTTCCTTGTTCACAACCCATGGTTTCACATAAAAGCGCTTCAATTTTTTGTGATGATCTAGGTAGTGCCAAATCAACTTCGGTTGCAAAAACCACTCTTGCCGCTTCGGTGATCATTAAATAAATTTCATCATAACTATGGTGTAAATGCTTTAAAAGCGTTAACGCATAAATAGCGCCAGATGCGCCAGTTACACCAACCGAAATACGTTTATTATTCACCAAGCTTTTCAACGATACCATCCAATATGTCTCTTTATTTCTCTTGTGGCTCTTAATTCTTAGCTCTTAGCTCTTAGCTCTTAGCTCTTAGCTCTTAGCTCTTAGCTCTTAGCTCTTAGCTCTTAGCTCTTCAAGCAGTCTGTCATGAATACCACCAAACCCGCCATTGCTCATCACTAAAACTTTATCATTCGGTTTAACTTGATTTAACACTTGCTCAATAATTGACTCAACATTACCTAAGCATATTGCTTTGTCACTCAAGTTATCAAAATCCCAAGTAAAGTCACTTGGCTTATGAAAAATAACCTGATCAGCCTGCTCACAAGCATTAACCAAAGTGTCTTTATGAACACCTTGTTTCATAGTATTGGAGCGCAAATCAACAATCGCAATAATTTTATCATCAGCCACTTTATTTCTAAGCCCTGCTAAAGTGGTTTTAATGGCCGTTGGGTGATGGGCAAAATCATCAAACACGCTAATATTGTTAACCTCGCCTTTAAGCTCCATTCTGCGTTTTACGTTTTTAAAACTAGCCATTGCACTAATAGCATCGCTAATAGCCACCCCCACATGATGAGCCGCCGCAATGGCCGCAAGCGCATTCGATACGTTATGATCACCAATTAAAGACCAGTTTAACTCGCCATAACTTTTTCCCTGATAAAACACTTTAAAACAAGAGCCATCAGACTTTATTTTTTTTGCTGCCCACTCTGTTTTGTTCGCATCAGCAATATTTTGTTCTTTATTTAGCACTGCAAAACTTTGTTTTGGACTCCAACAACCGCGATTTAATACTCTAGCTAATGCAGGTTCATTAAATGGATAAATTACCGCGCCTTGACCAGGAATGGTTCTCACTAGGTGGTGAAATTGATTTTCTATTTCTGCCAGATTATTAAAAATATCGGCATGATCAAATTCTAAATTATTTAAAATACAAGTTCTTGCTCGATAGTGTACAAATTTAGATCGCTTATCAAAAAATGCCGTATCATACTCATCGGCTTCTACCACAAAAAAAGGTGAATCGGTTAATCTTGCCGAGACACCAAAATTTTCTAATACCCCGCCAATTAAAAAACCAGGGTTATAGCCACAATCTTCTAATATCCATGTCACCATGCTCGATGTTGAAGTTTTGCCATGAGTTCCCGCAACGGCAATCACCCATTTGTCGTGCAAAATATTTTCATTAAGCCATTGAGGTCCAGAGCGAAAGCTTTGATTACTGTTAAGCAGTGTTTCTACCACTTCAACCCCGCGAGACATGGCATTACCAACCACCACGCAATCTGGCTCTGGTGATAACTGCGCAGAATCATAACCTTCATGTAGCGCGATCCCCATTGATTCAAGCTGATCACTCATGGGCGGATAACAATTTTTGTCCGAGCCGGTTACTTTAAAGCCTTTTTCCACCGCAAGCCTTGCAATTCCGCCCATAAAAGTACCGCAAATACCAAGAATATGAATATGCATAAGATGATAATTTTTTGTCGTTAATCAAAAATAATAAAGTTGACGCATTGTAGCATGAACAGAAACATCTCTGGCTGGCAAAAGCAGAAAAAAAAGAGTGGATTTTATTGGTTAATTATCAAGCGCTTTGCTCTATAATATGCGCAACTTAATGATTAATAATCTCTTTAGGAGTTAGTCCCAATGCCTGCAAAAAAGCAAAACGCTTTTTACGCCCAATCGGGTGGTGTTACCTCGGTAATCAATGCCTCCGCCTGTGGAGTAATAGAAACTGCACGACAACATAAGTCTAAAATTGGAAAAGTTTATGCTGGTCGTAACGGAATTATCGGCGCTTTAACCGAAGATCTAATCGACACAAGTAAAGAATCTAAAAAAGACATTGCCGCGCTAAAGCATACCCCATCTGGCGCATTTGGCTCTTGCCGCTATAAGCTTAAAAGCCTAGAAGAAAACCAAGCCGAATATGAAAGACTAATTGAAGTGTTTAAAGCCCATGATATTGGTTACTTTTTTTATAATGGTGGTGGCGACTCTATGGATACGGCACATAAAGTTTCACAGATCAGCGAAAAAATGGGCTACCCCATTACTTGTATTGGCATTCCTAAAACTGTCGATAACGATTTACCCATCACTGATAACTGCCCAGGCTTTGGTAGTGTGGCTAAATATGTTGCGGTATCAATTCGAGAAGCAGGTTTCGATGTTGCCTCAATGGCAAAAACCTCTACCAAAGTTTTTGTTATGGAAGTTATGGGTCGTCATGCCGGCTGGATAGCCGCAGCAGGCGGGTTAGCAGCCGAAAATGAAGGTGATGCACCGCATATTATTCTTTTCCCTGAAATAGCCTTTAACAAAGAAAAATTCCTTAAAAAAGTAGAGCGCTGCGTTAAAAAGTTTGGCTACTGCGCCATTGTCGTTTCTGAAGGCGCAGCTTATAAAGACGGCACTTTCTTAGCCGATGCAGGCTCAGTGGATGCCTTTGGACATAAGCAATTAGGCGGTGTTGCCCCAGTTGTTGCACAAATGGTTAAAGCTGAACTTGGTTATAAATATCACTGGGCAGTTGCCGACTATTTACAAAGAGCCGCTCGCCATATTGCCTCGGCAACCGATGTTGAGCAAGCTTATGCTATGGGTAAAGCCGCCGTAGAATTTGCCGTTGCGGGTAAAAATGCCGTGATGCCAACTATTGAGCGTAAAAACACCAAAAGCTATCGCTGGACGATTGGTGAAGCCAAGCTTTCAGAAGTAGCCAATGTCGAAAAAATGATGCCTCGTAACTACATTACTAGAGATGGCATGCATATAACTCAAGCGTGCAAAGACTATATGTTACCGCTAATTAAAGGGGAATCTTACCCGACTTATAAAAATGGATTACCGCAATATGTAACGCTTAAAAACGAAGGGGTAAAAAAGAAAATTCGTAAGAAGTTTACTATTTAGTCGAGCAATATTTTCAATTAGCATAGTGACTCAAGTTAACGAGGCACTATGCTATACCTATCCTTATTACCTAAACCTACCAATACCTACACCCGCATTCCTAATTTCACCACTGCTGCTGAGTTAAGTATTCGGATTTAATCAATAAATTAAACCGCTCAATTAGCTTTGACTTATAACGCGTTTCTCTTTGAGTATTAATTTGCTTAACCGCTTTAAATAAAGACTGCTTGTAGTCCAAATTTAAATTATTGGTCACAATTAAACCAAACTCAAAGGCTAAACCAATAACCTGAGCGGCAGGCTCTATTTGATCACCTTTTAAACCATAAGGCTTTCCGCTGCCATCAAAACATTCTAAAGACTGGAGCACTAACTTAGTTGCCTGAGACCAACCAGACATCCGCTTTAAAAAACCTGCCGCCATAAAAACCTGCTCAATGCACAAGTTAATTTTACATTTTTTAGAGCGAATAACATTAGAAAGTAATAGCAATAATAAGGCGGCTTTTAACTGCGTATCATCAGCTTTATTACCTAGTTGATTATTTAAAGAAAGTGCGACTTTCTCAGTTATTTTAATAAATATTTTATGCTGCTCATCAGCCTGTGTAAGGTGATTACTAATAAAGCTAAAAAATTCTAAGTCGGTTGCGTTTTCAAAACTAAACGCTTGAGAGCTTTTGGCTCCTAACAAAACTCTAGTCAAATTAAAGTGGTTATCTTCAATAGCAATACAAGCTTTTTTTGCATTAAGTAGCCGCATATCAGCAGGAAAATCGGCTATTTGCTTAATAATTAACTCAAGGTTTTGTAAAACACAAAGGTCAAATACATGAGTTTTTCTGAGTGCTTCTAATTGTTTCCCGATTGAATTAACAACAACTACCGCAAATTGCCCATATTCATTTTGATAGTCAATTTCACCCTTTTTAATCCCTGTAAAAAAATCTTCAAGCTTGTGGCTAGTTTCTACAAATTCTTCCAGAAACACCATATTGCAATTACCTTTTACGGTATGTAACGCTCTAAACATGCGATCAATAATATCTAGATCATGATTTTGCTCCAGCATTAAAGCACAATCGTTAATATCTTCAATGCAGGCAAATACATCAGCAAAAAACTCTTGCTTTATTTCATCATCAAGATCATCAAAAAGTTGATTTTTTGTAATGAGTTGCGACATATTAATGGATAGTCCTTTAATCATTTTATTAGGGGCAGTTGATCTTTCAGACCCTAGCGTTAGCATAAAATAATTTCCATTTATTATGGCAAAAATAATTAGGTAATGTTGTAAAAGATAAAAAAAGGATCAAGAAAACTCTTGATCCTTTTTTAAGATCTATTGCTGTTTCAATAGCAATTAAGATAAAAGCGGCGCAATAACCAAACTTACTATTGCCATAACATTAATTAAAATATTCATTGCAGGGCCTGAGGTATCTTTAAAGGGATCGCCAACCGTATCACCAACAACCGCAGCTTTGTGAACATCTGAGCCTTTACCGCCAAAGTTACCTTTTTCAACATACTTTTTCGCATTATCCCAAGCGCCACCTGCATTAGCCATAGTTAATGCTAAAAGAACACAAGTAATTAATGCTCCTGCTAACATACCGCCTAATGCTTCAGCACCAAGAGCAAAACCAACAACAGCTGGTGCTGCAACAGCTAAGGCTCCAGGCAATAACATTTTCTTTAATGCCGCTTTGGTAGCAATGTCTACGCACTTAGCATTATCAGGCTCCGCCTTACCTTCTAACAAGCCTGGGATCTCTTTAAACTGACGGCGAATTTCTTTGATCATATCAAATGCAGCTGAGCCAACCGCTCGCATTGTGATTGCTGAAACTAAAAATGGAAAAATTCCGCCAATAAACATCCCCATTAATACAAGTGGATCATTAATTTCGAGCTTAAAGCCTTCGATGTTTCGAGAAACTGTTTCAATATAAGCCGCAATAATGGCTAGAGCAGCCAAACCAGCAGCACCAATAGCAAATCCTTTTCCAATAGCCGCAGTAGTATTACCCACTTCGTCTAAACCATCGGTAATTTCTCGCACATCTTCACCAAGCTCTGCCATTTCTGCAATGCCGCCAGCGTTATCGGCAACTGGACCATAGGCATCAATTGCCATAGTTATTCCAACTGTTGCAAGCATTCCTACCGCTCCAATACCAACACCATATACCCCAGCTTCACCCAAAAAGAATGAACTAAAAAAGATAATAGCCGCAATAGTTAATATTGGTATCACTACAGATTCCATGCCTACGGCTAGCCCGGCAATCATCACTGTAGCGGGCCCTGTTTCTCCTTCTCTTGCTAGTTCTCTAACTGGTTTACCACCTGTGTAATATTCAGTCACTAATCCAATAATAGAGCCTCCAATCGCACCAGAAATAACGCAATACCATATATTGATTGATAGCCCCATAAATTCAATTAGCGCATAAGCCGCAGCGATTAAAAGTAAAGTAGCACCAAGTGTACCTGTTCTTAGGGCTTTAGCTGGCTCTGCATTTGAAGCCATTTTTACAATCACAATACCAATAATTGAACAAATTAACCCAACAGAAGCTAAAGCTAGTGGCAAGAACATAAGCGCTTCACGGTTATCTCCGCCAGTTAATGTTGCAACTACGGTTCCAGCCATGGTTGAAGCAATAGCAATTGAAGCAATCATAGAGCCGCAATAAGACTCGAATATATCCGATCCCATACCTGCTACATCACCTACGTTATCACCAACATTATCGGCAATTACCCCAGGGTTTCTCGGATCATCCTCTGGAATGCCCGCTTCGATTTTACCGACTAAATCAGCACCAACATCGGCACTTTTAGTAAATATACCGCCGCCAACTCTTGAAAATAAAGCCACCACAGATGCGCCCATACCAAAACCATGAATAGCTTCAGCATGAGTAGGATCGCCACCAAATACATAGTACATTCCGCCAAGCCCTAACAGCCCCATTGAAGCAACTGCAAGTCCCATTACTGAGCCACCATAAAAGGCAACAGTTAACGCAGGCGCCGCGCCATTTTCTGCAGCAGCAACGGTGGTTCTTACATTAGCCTTTGTTGCTGTGTACATACCAATGTAGCCAGCTATCGCTGAGCTTAGCGCACCAACTACAAAGGCCGTTGGTGTATGCCAAGACTTAAAACCGATAAATAATAAAATAGTTAAAACAACCAGAAAAATACCAAGAATTGAGTATTCGCGGCGCATAAATACCATCGCACCGTCGTGAATGGCCTTAGCAATTTCTTTGGTTTTGCCTTCGCCACCAGAATATTTTTGAATAAAGAGATAAATAATAAAGGCTACGATTAGCCCTACAACACCTAGAATAGGCGGTAATTGTACAAAATCGGTCATACTTCCCCCAATAGTTAAAAAGAACTACTTAAGCGGTAACCAACTACATGGTAATGTTAAACTCCCAGTTAAACAGGGTATTTCTTCGCCCAATTACCATAGGTTTTCAATCTATTTTGATTATTGATTGTGTTAATTCAAAATAATCGAAGTATCTTGTATATCAATAATTGTATTAAAGGTAAATAAAGGAATTATTGTTATTTTATGTTATTGATTTTTATGTGCTTTTTTTAATTTCTTAATTGTGTTTATTTTGCAGCGCACTATCGTTATAATACGCGCCCAAATTTTCAGCAACTAAATATGATCTAAAATGAGCCTTAATAAAGTTCCCGCAGGCAATGACTTGCCAAATGAAATTAATGTAATTATTGAAATTCCAGCCCATGCTGATCCCGTAAAGTACGAAGTAGACAAGGATTCAGGCGCCATTTTTGTTGACCGCTTTATGGCTACTTGTATGCACTACCCTACCAATTATGGCTACGTACCGCATACTTTATCCGAAGACGGCGATCCCGTTGATGTGTTAGTTCCAACACCATTTCCACTATTAGCTGGCTCAGTAATTAAATGTCGCCCAGTTGGTATGTTAAAAATGACTGACGAATCAGGAACCGACGCAAAGATCTTAGCAGTTCCAGTAAGAAAGCTAACGCCTATCTACAAAGAGATCAATGAGTATTCAGATGTTGATGAGCTATTACGCAATCAAATTCAACACTTCTTTGAACACTATAAAGATCTTGAGTCGGGCAAGTGGGTTAAAATTGATGGTTGGGGTGATTCTGCCGAAGCTAAACAAGAAATTATTGATAGTGTTGAACGCTATGAAAACGCACCAGAAAAGCCAGCGTTTTAATTAAACATTAAGCTTATACTTACCAAAATATAAAAAGCCGATTAAATAATCGGCTTTTTATTTAAATAAAATTACTTTACAGCAGCAAACTGCCCATACTGCCCTTCAATGTTAGCGCGCATGGCACCCATACGAATTTGAAACTCTTGTTTAATCATTTGATAATCTGATTGCTCTCTTATTTCATCAAATATTGGATCATGTTCTGCCCACCAAAATTCAACAAAACCTTCCTGAATAGACTGATTTAACAGCGCTAAAGAGCTCTCTTTATTGTTATTTAACATAGCCAATGAAGAATCGAAATAGCGTAACTGGTTATTAATGATCCCTTGTTTACGTATGTGGTTTAAACGACTGCTCGCTTCATTGATAAAGCTTTCGGATTTAAGCTTATTGCCCAACATTGCATAAGATTTAGCCATAAAAATATTTAAACGAATAGCGTGCTCACTCGATTTACCTTTTTCGCTATACTCCATATTTGCCAAAATACTAGAAAAATCTTCAATGGCATATTTCCATTTTTTGTTTTTCATTGCCCAAAGCCCACGCCAATAAAGTTCTGTATCGTCTTTAGTGTTTTCTTCAAAAGATTCTACCCATTTTGCAAAGCTAGTAAAATCTGCAGACGCTATCCATAAACTGGCTTGCAGCCAACGGTATTTATTATTTAAATGTTTTTTGTCTGCATTTAATAAGTTAATATTTGACTGTGCTTGAGCAAATTCACCCAATGGAATTAATAAGTTAGTAGACATTGCTAGCCAATCATTTTGGTTACCATTTAAGTCAACAATACGTTTGTACATGCTATAAGCTTGATCAAGCTGACCTACTTGCTGACTAACATTACCCGCAATATGGTAAGCCTGAGGATAGTTAGGGTTATTACGAACTACCGTATTAAATACATCCATTGCCCCTTTATAATCACCAAAGCCAATTAAGTCTTGCGCTCGATTAAACCCCACAACAGCCGCTTGAGGGTCAATTTCAAAAGCTTTGCGTCGTAAATCGGCACCGTCTTTAAACTCACCTTGTGATTGTAAAATACTGCCATACCACATATAGGCTTCGGCATTTGATGGGTTTAAATTAATGGCTTTAACAAAATGATCTTTGGCAACTTCAAGCTTTTGCATCGCATCTTTAGGACTTTGTTTTCTTGCATACCCCGCTTCTTGCCAATGATATAACCCTTTAACTGCATGAGCGGCACCTAATTGCGGCTTAAGCGCTAAGGCTTTTTCTATGAGCGGCTTAGCTTTTTTACTTGCCTCATCAAATTGTACAAAATTATAACTCACTTGAAGCAGAAAGGTTTCGGCAAGCATTGCCATGGCCTCGGCATATTTATTATCAATTTCAAGAGCTTCACTAAAATGTTCTATGGCATTAGCAAAATCTTGCTCACCACGATTTCTAAGATAGGTCATACCTTTAGAATATTCTGCAAAAGCATCAATGCTTTGCGTACCAATATCAGTGTCGGCAATTTCTTCTTGTTCACCTAGCAAACTCACTTTAAGCTCGTACATAACCGACTGAGCAATTTCATCTTGAACCTTAAATACATTACCCGTGTTTCTGTCCCACGTTTTTGAAAAAATATGGCGATTTTCATCAGCTTTGGTTAACTGAGCGGTAATACGAATAAGCTCTCCCGAGCGGCGAATACTGCCTTCTAATACATATTGAACACCCAGCTCACGAGCAATTTTTTTGATGTTAATATTGGTATTTTTATATTGAAATGACGAAGTTCTTGCCGCAACTCTCAGTTTATTATTTTTAGCTAAAACATTAAGCAGCTCTTCTGATAACCCATCGGCAAAAAACTCATCATTAGTGGTGCTAGAAAAATTAGCAAAAGGTAACACCGCAATGGTTTTTTGTGCTTGTTGAGGAGATAAAATGTGCTGTAGCTCTGTAGAGCTTTGCACCGAAGCTTTAACTGGAGCATTAGTGCTATTGTAATAAAGATAAGCCGCGCTGATCCCAAATGCGCCAATAACAACAATTTCTAATGCTCTAAAGGCTATACTTTCGGTTTCGGCTTCAAGATCTGGATTTTGTTTAAGCTGGCGAGCAATTTTTATATCAAGCATCCAACCAGATATTAACGCAACAGGAAAACCTGCAAACGCAACTAAAACCATGGAAGACATGATCCAATCATCTAAACCTAATACGGGTAATAAAACATCAGCAATTTGAATAATACCCCAAGCAACAGCAGCATAAATTGTTGCTGCCCTGAATATTTTACGAGTTTTAACTTTTTCCCAAACACTCGACATGATTAGTTTATTTTTTCCTCTAATGCTTTTATCAATTAACTACGAAAGTATTCTGTCTTTATATAATATACGATTAAAATACAAGTTCAATTGAATGCAGAATACTTTTCTAATAGCAGTCTTATTTTTATTTCAACTTACCGAAAAGCGCCAAACGGCTTGCTATTTCTTACGTTTGATCCCTATATCGCCACTCACCGTAGACATTCTAATTGCAGCATTACCATTGCCACTTTTAAACTTTAAACTTTGAGATTGAATAAAGCTGGTTTTAGGTTTATCGCTAGTAACCTGATTTATAATATTCCCTCCTGGTGCAGTATCTACCTTAACGGTTGCATCAAGCTCCCCATTAACATAGTAGAAAGCTTCACCAGACACGCTACTCATTTTAAGCTCGCCATCATCAGAAAGCTTACCACGCAAACTTAAGTCTCCTGATACATTACTGACGTTAGCAAACTCAATTTGGTTTGCATTTATTTCAATTTCTGCTGAAACACCACTCACTACAATTTTAGGACTAGAAACGACACCTTTTAAATCGCCACTCACAGTTGAAACCTCTAATGCCCCTTCTATTTGTGATAAATTAATATCACCGCTTACATTATTAATATAAGTGCGCTTTTTAATATCTTTTATTTCTAAATCGCCGCTTACAGAGTTAATCTCTATACCATTATGAATCGTATTTACTTTTAAATCGGTGGCTACCCCCGAAAAAGAAACTTTAGATGCAACAGGTACTTTAATGACTAAGTTAGAACCATCTCTGCTTTTAAAGTTAGTATTTCTAGGTAACTTAACTTTAACAACGACAGTATCTTCTTGTTTTTCAAAAACAAAAGACTCAGCTAAATCATCAAGTGTTCCCTTAACGCTCACAACATTCTTATCCCACCCCAAAATTGAAATTTCGCCACGTGTGTTATGCACTTCAACAACTCCAGCGCTATCAACATTAATTGATTTATCTACCTTGTCACCAGCAAATGCAGTTAAACTTATGCTAAGTAAAAATAAAATGGTTAGCTGTTTCATATTCTTTCCTCACTAAATACGTTTTGGTTCAACTTTGCTAGTTGCGATAGAACCTCTAATTCTTGATGATAAGTTGCTTTTAATAATCTTGGATAATTGGGGTTATTCGGCTCAGCTTTAATAGCACTTTTTAGTGCCAAAGTAGCTTTTTTAAAAGCTTCTAATTGTTTCGCAATTTTCTGAGAGCTTTCTATGCTACTAAAAGAAGATGATTGATAACGAATTTGATTTAAGTAAGAGTTTTTTGCTAGTTGATATTCTCTTTCCATAAAATCAACTTGCCTTATTAATTTATCTTCAAAAGCCTCATTTAATGATTCAACTTTTGCCAACATAAACTCAGCTTGTTTGAACTGATTAAAACTCACAGACAAAACTCCCACGCTCATCAACAATGTGGCAGCCATTCCCCAAGCCATCCAACGGTTTGTTATATTGGTTTTCTTTTGTGAGCGCTCAGATAACTGTTGCTTAATTTCTGGCCATAGATCTTTACTGGGCTCACGCTCTGTTTCCAGTTGACTATAAGCGTTTTTTAAAGCTCGATGCGCCTCAATATCATTTTTTGTAATCTCACTCATAAGAGTCTCCACAATCGATTACTAACGATTAATCTCTAACTAGCTACTTTTAACTAGTAACTTCTAACTACTAACTACTAACTACTAACTATTAACTAGCAACTAGTAACTTCTAACAATTTAAACTAATGCCGCTTTTAATAAGCTTCTTGCTCTAGAAAGCTGCGCCTTCGATGTACCTTCGGCAATGCTCATTAAGCTTGCAATTTCTTTATGCGAATAACCTTCAATATCGTGCAATACTAAAACGCTTCTTGCTGCTGGCGGTAATAGTTTTATCATTTTAGATAAGTCTATTAACTCACTACTAATGTTGGCTTTGCCGATAATTTCGCCATCAAGCTCGGCTTGATTTTGCCACACTTTTTCACTTTTTAGGCGCAATTTATCAATAATTAATCGTGATGCAATTTGTCGAAGCCAAGTGTAGAACTGAGACTCTCCCCTAAAGGAGGATAGTGCTAACCAAGCTTTTATAAACGACTCTTGCACCATTTCTTCAGCCGCCGACGAATTACCCATCATACGCCAACAAAACATCAACAATCGTTTATGGGTTAGCTGAAAGAGCGCTTCAAAAGCATCAGTGTTACCCTGCTGAGCCTCAATAACAAACGCTTCGATTTCAGTTTGTGATCCATTATATTCTGGCAACTCATTTTCTCTATTATGATTAATCACTAAAAATATAAACGACTTGAGTTTATTGTTACATAGCTAATTAGACGAAGAGAAAAACAAAAAGGTTTAAACGTCAAAAGAAATTTCAACATTTAAACCTTTATGTGTTGGTTAAACTCAGAGTTTTTTATCAGGCTATAATAAGATTAACCATTGTTTAGCAGTTCGCGTAGATCAATAATTCCAGCGTTGGCTCTACTGATATACGATGCCATAACTAATGAATGATTAGCGACTAGCCCAAAGCCACTTCCGTTAAGAATAAAAGGGCTCCAAACAGCCTCTTGAGATGATTCTAGTTCCCTAATAATTTGAGCCAAACTTGCTTTAGCATTCTTTTTTTCAAGCACTGGCGCAAAATCAATTTCTATAGCCTTAAGCAAATGAATTAACGCCCAACATGAGCCGCGAGCTTCATAAAAAGTATTATCAATATCAAGCCAAGGTGTTTTAACCGCAACACGATTACTACTAGCGGTTGATTGTTGAGCAGCACTATCTCCAGAAAGATCAGTGTTTACTCTTTCTTCTCCTACAGATGCGCTCAATCTTTGTGATAAACCGCCTAGCCTTTTTTCAACTAAACTTAACCACTCATTTAAGTTATCGGCACGAACATAAAATTGATTTTCGGGGCTATTAGATTCAGCAAGTTTTTGTCGATATTGAGCAAGTTTTTCAATACCCGATTGATACTTATTTTCAGCCGCTGGCCAAATCCATTGAGAATGGTCGTTGTTAAATAATGGCTCTGCATCTTTTAAATAAGCGTTTTCTAACGATTGAGATTGTGAACGGCTCATATGATTTCTTAGTGCCGATGCCATATCTCGCACTTGAACTAATACACCAAACTCCCACGATGGAATATTATCGAGCATAACCGAAGGCGGCAGCACATCATTACTTAAATATCCGCCCGGTTTACTGAGCAATGTTTGTGCAACTTTTTCGGTTGCCGCAACCGTGGTGTAACCTACAATAAAGTTTTTATCTTGACCACTAGAAACATAAGCCTCTTCAAAATCTACGCTAAATGCTTCGGGCTCACTGCTCCAAAAAATACCCAGTAAATAGAGCGCAACAATAAAGAAGACAATGCTACTAATGATTAATTTTGAAAAACTCATTGTAGAGCGATCAACAGCAGAGTCTGTCGCTTGTGCATCACTATTGTTTTGTTCTTTTTGCCAAAATTTCCAGTTCATAATTAATCTCTACCTTCTACAGCAACTTTAAGTGGTTTATGATCGTTAAAAATCAAAGTTAAACTAAAACCTTTAAGCAACTTTTGACTATTAATTCCCATTAGCATGATATGCAGTCCACCACGGCTAAATTCAATCTCTTGTTGAGCAGGAATAATGATTGTATTTTGATGTAACATTTTTGCCACACCATCTTCCATTACGGTTTTATGGATCATGCTGTGGTTTGCAACAGGTGTTTCTACATCAACAAGGGTTATTGGCTTGTCGCTATTGTTTTTAATTGTTAAATAAACGGCTGCGGTTCTACTCACTGGGGTAATTACCGAAGTGCCTATATTGCTCACACTTAAAAACTGTTGTATCACTTGTTGTGCGTTTTGCTGAGCGACTTTAGGTTGTTTAGGATCGGCAAGCAATTTTATTGGAAAAGCTAAATTAATCGCAAAAAGCAAAAATACAAGAGAATACCTTAACATTTAGTTATCCCGTTTTTAATGGTGTAAAGTTAAAGCTCAATTGTAGCAACTAATGACGTGAATAAAAGTAGCTAGTCATATTTTTGCGATTTAATATTCGCGATTTACTGTTTGCTGTTTGCTGTTTGCTGTTTGCTGTTTAATAACTAACTACAACCGTTCTCCTTCAAGATCTTATTTTAGGGTTCAGCCAAAAACCTTGAATAAGTCGATATTGAAAGAGAACAAATACATAACTTTAGTAAAACAGAGCTCCAGCCACCACATAAGCAATAAAGGTAGGTATTGTGAAGGTAAGCAAACACAACACTGCAACCACTCTTACCAAAGTCACATCCCAATTAAACTGTCTAGCAAGTCCTGAACATACTCCCATAATTTTACTACGAGCAGGTGGACGACTAGGATAGTAATCACGCTCACGATAATGACTGTAACGACTCATATTTTTTATCCTCAATTAAAATGGTACAAAAAACTCAATTAAGATGCTTTTTTAAGCACTTTTTTCTTTAATGCTTCAAGTTCTTGATCAAGCTTTTCATCTTGATCAAGCGCATCAATTTGTGCGCTTAAGGATACGTTTCTACCAAGATCCATAGCTTCTACCTCTGCCTCTAGCTCATCCATTCTTTTTTCAAATCGCTCAAAACGACCTAAAGCTTCGGTAATAGCCGAATCATCAACACGTTTTCTGGCTTGAATGGTTGAGCGAACCGTTTGATGGCGAGCAACAATGGTATCTCTTTTAGCAATAGCTTCATTTAATTTAGATTGCAATTTTGCTACATCTTGCTCTAATCGCATTAGGGCGGCTTCTAAGCTAGACAATTCCTTTGTTTGTGCAACAATTGTTTCTTCCACACGATGTTTTTCTTGAAGCGCCTGTTTAGCTAAATCATCTCGCTCTTTGCTTAAAGCTTTTTCAGCACGCTCTTGCCAGCTAGCTACTTCAGTTTCTAACTGCTTTAATTGGCGCTGCATTTCTTTTTTATCGGCGATGGTTTTCGCAGACTGAGTACGCACATCAAATAGTGTTGACTCCATTTCAGCAATAATCATACGAACTAATTTTTCAGGGTTTTCAGCTTTATCTAGCATTGCCGAAACATTACTATTAACCACATCAGAAAAACGTTTAAAGACACTCATGGCATTCCTCTCTTTTTGCAAACTAAAAATTAACTTTTTAATCAAATTTCTTTGAAAGTTAAATCTATCAATTCACAGATCGTGCCAACCTCACAAAACAATGTGTAAGCAGTTGAAATACATAAGTTTTATTCGTTTAAATTATTTTAAGACTAGCAAAGGTAATATTTTTAAGTTAAACCAACTTAAGGGATTTAACTAACAATTAGGCAAATTCACAAACAGTTAAAAACCACTAAAAACTATTGCACAAACTGAAGCGCATCTATAATAACTTGACTATTCGCTCCTGCTTTATGGGCATTTTCACTGATATGCCTGCGCCATAACCGACCGCCAGGTTGCCCATGATAAAGCCCTAGCATATGACGAGATATATGCTGTAGCCGTGAACCATTGTTTAATGATTGCTCAATGTAAGGCAACATGCTTTCAACAACAGATCTACGCGTTATCAAGGATTTTTCTTGGTTAAATAACTCACAATCAACTTCTGATAATATAAATGGATTATGGTAGGCCTCGCGACCAATCATTACACTATCAACATATTGAAGGTGGTTTTTAGCCTCCGCAATGGTTTTTACCCCGCCATTTAAGGATACGTTCAGATGAGGAAATTCTTGTTTAATTTGATAAACAAAAGGATAAATTAATGGCGGAATATCTCGGTTTTCTTTAGGACTTAACCCCTGTAAAAACGCTTTACGAGCATGAATAATAAAATCTTGGCAACCTGCGCTTGAAACTACCGAGACAAAATGGTGTAAAAACTCATAACTATCACAATTATCTATTCCAGTGCGATGTTTAATAGTCACGGGAATATTAACCACATTTTGCATTGCCAAATAACATTCTGCCACAAGCTCAGGCTCAGCCATTAAGCAAGCACCAAATTTACCTGACTGCACCCTATCAGATGGGCACCCTACATTTAAATTAATTTCATCATAGCCATAATCTGCACAAATTTTAGCGCACTCAGCTAAAGCTTTAGGATCGCTGCCACCAAGTTGCACAGCCACAGGATGCTCTTGTTCGTTAAAATGTAAATGGCGCTTGCTATCCCCTTGTAAAATAGCACCAGTGGTAATCATTTCGGTGTAAAGTAATGTCTGCTGGGTAATTTGTCTTAACAAGTATCGAAAATGACGATCTGTCCATTCGAGCATGGGGGCAATGGATAATTTATGTGATGATAACACTTTGATAATACAGCCTTTTACTAACTTTGTATTAATTAAAAATTAGTGTAATTTTAAATCTAATTATACAGTTTACAAGAAACAATGACCATTTTTATATTTTATATGATTTCACCCTATTACTTGTTGTTAAAATATAAAATCACACTCAAAATCAATGACATTTGTTAAATTTTTTATCAATTTAAAAATATTTATTACTTTAAATATCAAATAGTTAGATTTTAAATAAATATTTTCTTAAGTTTTTTGTTAAGAAATTTTAAAACTTGCCGATACATCTTGTATCAACTCTTTATTAGACACAGTATTTGCTAATAAATGAGCGCCAAGGTGGTGAGAAGCAAGTAGTATAATTTGCTAATTGAACAGGGAGTTTTTTTATTGGTATTTAAATTGATGCCATTAATCATATGAGGAGCAAATTCATGAAAACTAAATCTTTAATCAAAAAAATCTCTAGTTCGGCAGCTGCCATGGCATTAGTATTCAGTGCAGCAAGCGTATCAACAGTTACTCAAGCCAACGATATTGATCGTCTTGTAAGTAGCCTATGTGAAGCAGCTAAAGCCGATGATCGTAGCGGTATGCGTAAAAAGCTAAAAACAGCTCGTTTACGCCTAAGAAATATTTATTCAGATATTCACTGTGGCTCTCATGGTAGCTTACTTAGAGTAGCAACCAAGAATGGAGCGATGGAAGCAGCAACTTTTATTGCGGTGAAAATAGGCAAGTCGAACCTTGGTGCAGCTGAATCTGATGGCAAAACCATAATGCAATACACCCAAGAACTTGTTTCTGCGGGTGATTCTAGCAAGCAAGCATTTGTAGACTTTTATGCTTCAAAGCTTTAATTCTAATCCTATTAAAAGATTGTTATCGATGAGTTAGCTCCTCTCGAAGCATATGGAGCGGCTAAGGCCGCTCTATTTTTTCTTCTAGAAGACTAAGCTCATCGGATCTTAACAGCTTTTCATTTACTCATTTAACGCTTAATTTCTAACCCTTTTTAAAACCTAAATTTACCAACAAGTTGTTGTAAGTGCTCAGCTAATCGAGCTAGCTCTTGACTTGCCGCTAGGTTCTCACTTGCACCTTGAGAAGTTTTATCTGACATTTCAGAAATAGAATTAATGTTTTGACTCATTTCTTTTGAAACTGAACTTTGTTCTTCAGCGGCACTAGCAATATGCGTACTCATATCGTTAATTACATTTACAGCTTGAGTGATCTTTCCTAAAGACTCACCTGCTGTGGCTGTTTGTTCAACGCTTTTATTTGCTTCGTTTCGGCTGGTTTCCATTACACTTACCGCATCACGAGTGCCTGATTGCAACCTTTCGATCATATCTTGAATTTCAGAAGTAGACTCTTGAGTTTTACTGGCTAAGGTTCTTACTTCGTCGGCAACCACGGCAAAACCACGCCCTTGCTCACCCGCTCTAGCCGCCTCAATGGCCGCATTAAGTGCTAGTAAGTTAGTTTGATCGGCAATTCCTCTAATAACATCAAGAATTGTTCCAATGTTTGTACTGTATTGGTCAAGTTTATCAATGACTTGCGCTGCGTTTTCAATTTCATTCGCTAATTGATTAATGGTGCTTACGCTTTGTTGAACAACTTCTTTACCTTCAACGGTTTCAGTATTAGCCTTTTGTACTTCAAGCAAAGTATTATTGGCACTATCTGCAACCTCATCAACCGTTGCACTCATTTCGGTCATGGCAGTTGCAATCATATCGGTTTGTTCTCGTTGATGATTAATATTTTCACTGCTTTGGCTAGAGATAACTGCCGTTTGCTCTGCCGATGCAGATAATTGCTCAGAACTAGCGTGGATCTCTTTTAGGGTTGCACTAAGCGCGTCTATAAGCTGATTAAACCCTTTAGAGAGTTTACCAAGCTCATCATCGCTATAAATTTGAGCTTTATCTTGCAAATTACCATCAGAAACTTTGCCTATCACACGCAAAACCTCTTTAAGCGGCCCAGTTACGCTACGAAGCACCCAAATATTGATCACTATTGCCACAATTATTGCTATTAGCGCAAAAGATAGTATCAACGTTCTGCTTGAAGCCACTTTTTCACTAGCTTGTTGCTTAATGTTTTGAGTAAGGGCTTTTACTTTTGTAGACACATTATTGAGGTGTTTTAAGCCATTCCTTGCATATTCTTCTGCTTGAACTAAAAGTTGTTGTGATGAAGCGGCAGCTTGCAATTTCTTTTCATAAATAGCCAACACGCTTTGCTCACCAATAGTTAATGCTCTAAATTTATTAATGGCCGCTTCAGTATCGGCAAAATACTCATTCGATTGAGATTCCGAGTGCGCTAAAGCTTGGTTAGCAATTGTATTAAAATCATCAATTAAAGCGGTTATATCTTTCATCGCAGATTGAAGCCCAGTTAAGTCAGTTAGTAACAAGGCGTCGGTTACCGTTACGGTGGCTTCTCTTACCAAATTTGATAAATCATTAAGCTCTGTAGATAAATCACTTTGAGTGATTGAGTCGGAAAAATCGAATAAAAAAGAATCGAGCTCATCAGCAGTTTCCTCAAAACTATCGCTCAGCTCATCCACTTTCAGGCCAAACTGTAAAAAGCTTCTGTGTCTATCAAACATTTTTGGCACGGTAGATGAAAACGAACCTATTGATTGCTTGCTTAAATCTAATGAAGAAAGCACTTCGGGATAATCTTGAGCAAGCTCAGATAAATGATTGGCTGACTGTGCATTAAGTGCCATCAATTGATTATATTCAGACTCAATCTCAGGTAATTTATCGAGGCTGCTTTCTTGATGAAAGTAGTTAATTTTTATTTCCGCATTTAACAAACTAGACACATTTTCGTTGCCGCTAATTAGCATAGGGCTTGCACGCTCAGTAACCGCAGAAAGCCCTTCATCAATGCTACTCACGCCACTTAATCCCGTAAAGGTTAAAGCGATAAGTAACAAAATAACTAATCCTGATCCGCCAGCGATTCTTGCTGTAACTGTTAATTTCATAGTAGTTCTCGATAATAATTTTATATCGCGGTAAAAATTTTATTGAAAATAATACCCAACGACTTCTATTGATTTCTTATTAAACTTCTAATTCATTCATTCGTTCATACTATACTCTGAGCATAGCTGATACCAAATAACTTTGCCTTATATTCTTTACTTATCCTTTGATTTTTATACTTTTTTTTTAGACATTAGTCCCTTCAATGGTAATCACTAATTTTCTTGTGCCGCCATAATTACGATGTTCACATAAATAAATTCCTTGCCATACACCTAAATTTAATTTGCCATTCGTGATAGGACAATGAACATTTACTCCCAAAATACTATTTTTTAAATGTGCGGGCATATCATCACTACCTTCAAAGGTGTGTTTATAATAGGGTTCATTTTCTGGCACCATTTTATTAATAAAACTTTCAAAGTCTTCTCTAACCGTTGGATCGGCATTTTCATTAATAGTAAGTGATGCTGAGGTATGTTTAATAAATACATGCATCAAACCAATACTAAGTTGAGTAATTTCAGGAACCTGATGCAGGATTTCATCTGTTATTAAATGAAAACCTCTTGCGCGAGGTTTTAAAGTGATTTCTTTTTGTATCCACATAAATTGGTATATTTTTACTCTCTTATTTCAATTTTAACCCGCGATGTTACTCCGCATAATAATGTATAAGGAATAGTATCTGCCCACTTGGCTACTGTTTCAACAGGCAGCCCTTTTCCCCAAAGGGTTACTGGATCGCCCAAGTTAAAATTATTGTCTCCTAAATCAACGGTTATCATATCCATAGAAACCTTACCCACTAGTTTACACACTTTTCCATTAACCAAAACAGGAGTTCCCGCTTTAGCATGACGAGGATAACCATCGCCATAGCCAATTGCAATTACACCAATTTGGGTTGGTTTATCCGCTGTCCATGCTGCACTATATCCAACCGAGTCACCTGGTTTTGAGTTGCTTTTTGGCAAATAGCTGTGACTTTAATGTCATTGCTGGAAGCAAGTGGTGATCTTGCCCTTCTAAATTGAGCATAGGTGAACATCCATAAAGCATAATGCCAGGTCTTACCCAATGATAATGCGCCTCTGGCCAGGCAATAATGCCTGCCGAATTTGCCATGCTTTTTTGTAAGGGTTGAGCTTTAGTGATTTGATTAAATTGGTTAATTTGTCGTTTAGACATTGCATTTTTAATATCATCAGCACAAGCAAGGTGAGACATTTCTCGAACAGAAGACACACAACTAAGTGACTTAACTGTTTGTACAGCATGGTTAAAATCTGTGGCATCAAAACCTAAACGATTCATTCCTGAATCAAGTTTCACCCAAACAACAATTGATGATTTAACTAAGCTATCAACTTTTATTAATTGTTGAAGCTGTTGTTGATGATGAATAACCGTTTGCAGTTTATATTTAAAAGCTAGCTTTAATTCGTTTTCACTAAAAAAAACCTTCGAGCAGAATAATTTCACTATTCACACCCGCTTTTCTGAGTTTGATAGCTTCATCTAAACATGCAACGGCAATCGCGTCGGCTTGAGTTTAAACTTTGAGCAACTGGCACTATACCGTGCCCATAAGCATTAGCTTTAACCACAGCCATAATTTGACTATTTGGTGACAGTTGTTTAACTACCGATAAGTTATGCTTAATGGCATTAAGATCAATAATGGCTTTAGTGGCACGCATAAAAACTAATAATGCTCGTAGTTAGTCGCAAGATCTTTAAAGCGGTTAAAGTGCCCTTGAAACTGAATTCTAACCGTTCCAATAGGACCATTTCTTTGCTTACCAATAATTACCTCACCAATGCCTTTATCTTCCGATTCTTTGTTATAAACCTCATCACGATAGACAAACATAATAATATCGGCATCTTGTTCAATCGCGCCCGACTCACGCAGATCTGACATAACAGGGCGTCTATCGGCACGTTGTTCGAGTGAACGGTTTAGCTGAGAAAGCGCAATTACGGGTACATTCATTTCTTTAGCTAAGGCTTTAAGCGAGCGTGAAATTTCAGAAATTTCTAACGTCCTATTATCAGACATACCAGGAACCGACATCAACTGTAAATAATCAATAATGATTAGCCCAACATTACCGGTTTCTCGCTGAATTCTTCGCGCTCTTGAACGCACTTCAGAAGGCGATAAGTTAGCAGAATCATCAATGTACATTTTGCAGTTATTTTTTAAAATATTGCTGGCAACTTGTAAATTACTCCAATCAGAATCATCTAATGCTCCAGTTCTTAACTTGGTAGCATCAATCCCTCCAATTGATGCAAAGGAACGCATTAATAATTGATTAGCGGGCATTTCCATACTAAAAACCAATACCGATTTACCGCTGTGTACGGCAACGTGTTCACCGACATTCATCGCAAAGGTAGTTTTGCCCATAGCAGGTCTGCCTGCCACAATAATTAAATCTGAATTTTGTAGGCCATTAGTTTTTTCATTTAAATCTTTAAAACCAGTGTCTAATCCTGTTATGCCACCTTTTGAGTCAACCGCAAACTGCACTCTTTCCGAGTGTTTCTTCAATAAAAGTTGAGGCAATTTTTAAGCCGCCATCATTGCTTTCTCTTTGCTCAGCAATTTTAAAGACTTTGGTTTCGGCTAAATCTAAAAGCTCGCTAACATCGCGTCCTTTGGGGTAAAAAGCCGCATCAGCGATGTCATTAGATATTCCAATAAGCTCTCTTAATACGGCTCTTTCTCTGACAATTTCTGCATAGGCAACAATATTGGAGGCGCTAGGTGTGTTAGTTGCCAAATCTGCAATATAGGCAAGCCCACCAATATTATCGGCTTCGCCTTCTTGTTCTAAAAACTCATAAAGGGTAACCACATCCATTGGACGGGCATGTTCTGACAAATATTTTTGCGCTTTAAAGATTAAGCGATGCTCTTTACGATAAAAATCATCCACGACTAATTTGTCTGATATTTTTTCCCAAGCATCATTATCAAGTAATAAACCACCAAGCACCGATTGCTCGGCTTCTAGAGAATGCGGCGGAACTTTAATATTTTTAAGCTGTTGATCATCAAGCATTAAAACAATACCAAAAAGCAAATGTGAAATAAAAAAACACCCCGACTATTCACTAGTACGGGGTGTTTTATTCTGTCATTAGCATCCGCTTAAAGCAATGCTAATTCGCCTTTGCAAAAGGATTATTTGCCTTCTTGAGCAACAATAACCACTTTTAGCGTTGCGTTAACATCAGTGTGTAAATGTACGCTTACATCATACTCACCAGTGTTACGGAAAGCACCTTCTGGCAAACGAACTTCGCTCTTTTCAAGCGCAACACCTGCCGCAGAAGTTGCATCGGCAATATCTTTTGTGCCAACTGAACCAAATAATTTACCTTCGTCACCCGCATAAGCTTCGATAGTAACGGTTAATTCAGCAAATTGCTCTGCACGTTTTTCAGCCGCAGATAATGTATCAGCTGCTTTTTTCTCTAATTCCGCACGACGGGTTTCAAACTTTTCTAAGTTATCTTTTGTCGCAGGAACCGCTTTTCCTTGTGGAAGTAGGAAGTTACGACCATAACCATTTGCTACAGTAACGCTATCACCCAGTTCACCAAGATTGCGGATTTTTTCAAGTAGAATGACTTGCATTAGTCTATCCTCTAATTCGTTATCAAAGTTTACTTATGTGCGTCTGAGTATGGCAATAAGGCCAAAAAGCGCGCACGCTTTACCGCTGTAGAAAGCTGACGTTGGTATTTTGAGCGAGTTCCTGTAATACGACTAGGAACGATCTTACCAGTTTCAGTTACATAGCTTTTTAAAGTCGCTAAATCTTTGTAGTCGATTTCTGAAACGCCTTCGGCAGTGAAACGACAATATTTACGACGTCTGAAATGTCTAGACATGTTAAATTCCTCCGTTACTCAGCAGCAGCTTCAGCTGGCGCTTCTTTTTTTTCTGCTGGTTTTTCATCAGCAGACTTGTCAAAACGTTTAGCCGCTTCTTCTTTTGCTTTTGCAAGCGGAGAAGGTTCGGTAACAGCTTTTTTGGTTTTGATGATCAATTGACGAAGCACTGCATCGTTAAAGCGGAATAAATTTTCCAGCTCTTCAATGGCAGAGTACTCACACTCAACATTCATTAACACATAGTGTGCTTTGTGAACGTTGTTAATAGCGTAAGCCATTTGACGACGTCCCCAGTCTTCTAAACGGTGGATTTTACCTTCAGCATCAGTGATAACAGCGCTATATCTTTCGATCATAGCTGGAACCTGGTCACTTTGATCAGGGTGCACCAGAAATACGATTTCGTAGTGTCGCATTAAGATCTCCTCACGGTTTCCAGTTACTACAAGGCTAAAAGCACTTTAGTAACAAGGAGTTAGGTCAGATTGTAAATAATAAGCTGGCTATTAATATAATGTACTAATAGTCCAAACTCGGTTTAAGAGCGCGCGATTATACGGATCAACACCAGTAAAATCAACGCTTTGAGAGAATATTTTATGATTAAATGAATATTTTTAAACGTCTTAACAATGTTTGAGGTAAATCCCATAAAATTCAAGATTAATCAATATTTAACCTATTAAACTATAATTACCGCTAAGCTATCATTACCTAAATCTAAATCTTTTCAAATCAATTAAGGATATTCATGGTTGCCAAGGTTATTTTTTTCACCCTAATCATCACATTGTCAAGTTTTTCAAAGGCAACTAATTTTATAACCACATCTTTTATAACAACATCAGAGCCCGTTTGGGCATTTGGCGACACTCATGGCGCTTATGATGAGCTGATCAAAACTCTAAAACAGGCAAAGCTTATCAATGAAGAGCTTAACTGGACAGGCGGTAAAGCTCATTTAGTGACCACTGGCGATGTGCTTGATCGCGGTCCTCATCCGCGAAAAATTTTAGATTTAATGATTAAGCTGGAACAACAAGCCGCTCAAGCTGGGGGCGCCTTTCATTTTGTATTGGGCAATCATGAAGTAATGATTTTAGTGGGTGACTTACGTTATGTGGCTAAAGAAGAGTACTTAGAATTTGCTGCTGACGAAACCCCACAAATACGAGAAAATTATTTTAACCAATATGTTGCTTACCAAAATTTATTTAATCAAAAGCTAGAAACGAAAGAAATAACAGATACAAATCAACTTAAGACCAAATTTGATAGAGAGCATCCTCATGGATTTTTTGCTCGCTATGAAGCATTTTCTCCGCAAGGAAAATACGGTAGCTGGTTATTAAAAAAGCCTGTTATCTTAAAAGTGAACGATAACTTATTTGCTCATGGCGGTTTATCTTCCGAGCTTACTGGAAAACAACTTGATGCGCTTAACCAAACACTTAAAAATAATTTAAACGATTATTTATCCAACTGGCATCAATTAATTAAATCAAACCAGCTGCCAATTGCCAGCAAATTTAAAAAACGTCATTTAGTGCTCAACTCTGATAATCAAAAAGCCCTAGATCTGCTTAAAAACTATCCCAAAGACTTTATTTTTAATACCAATAGTCCTACTTGGTATCGAGGTGCAAGTTATTGCCATCCTTATTACGAGACTGACTCTGTCACACAGCAGCTCAAGCAGTTTTCGGCCAATCAGCTATTTGTTGGTCACTCTGTCACCCAAAGTCGCAAGGTAGAAACCAGGCTCGATAAAAAAGTGACTACTATGGACACTGGTATGCTAGCAAAAGTGTATAGAGGCAAAGGGAATCTAGTTAAAATTTTTAATAATGAAGTAACTGTATTGGATAGCGACGGCAATCAGTACATTGCTCAAGAAGCAACACATCAAGCCATTAAATATCCTCGAAAGTTTTCTGAAAAAGACATTGAGAAAATATTAAAAAAGGGCAAAATTACCTTAGTTGAAAAATTAAACATGGGGATCACTGAGCCTTTAAGGGTCACTATAGAATCTGGCAATATTAAAGTTAGAGCCGTATTTAAAAATATCGACACCAATCCAAAACTCGAAAAGCGAAGAAAACGCTCAAAATCTTCACACCTGCCTGATCGCTACCATTTTGACATAGCTGCCTATCGTTTAAGTAAATATATGGGTTTTAACATGGTTCCTGTATCTGTTGAACGAAGGATTAATAGAGCCAAAGGAGTTGTTCAATATTGGGTTGAAGATAGTTATTCAAAGTACACCGCCGATGAAAAAGGTTGGGAATATCAGGGTTATTGTAGCTATGATAAGCAAAGAAATATGATGCGGGTATTTGATTTATTAATTCATAATACCGACAGAAATGCATCAAATATTTTAATTGAGCAAGAACGTGAACAACTGGTTTGGATTGATCATTCTCGCGCTTTTGCACAAAGAGAAAAATTGCCCGATCAAATTAATACCGCAGATCTGCACATCACTCCTAAAGTCAAACAAGCCTTAGAAAGGCTTAATAGAAAAGAGCTCACTAAATTAATGGACGGCTTATTGAATCGTTTTCAAGTTAAAGCCATTTTAAAAAGACGCGATTTAATTTTGGCGCTTGAAACAAATAAAGATAAATAGCGCGTTCTGACATTAAGATCTGTTGATCTTTCAAAGATCAACAGATCCTAGCCTTATACTTTTTTTTCCTTTAAGGAGAAAAAGTGTCGATCTTATTCAATAAATTTAGCAAACTTAAATTTACTTTACTACAATTAGTTTAATCCCCTTCTATCGAATGAACTTTTGTAAAAAAACTATTTTAAGCAAACATCATTTAATAAAAAGCAATGCTCCTTTAATTGCAGAGGTTAAAGTTTATCTAATGAAATTTTTTTTACTTTTTTGGTTTTGCCTTAGCTTGCCACTTGCTCAGGCACAAAGTTCCAATCAATCAAGTATAGAGTTCACCGGGTTTGGCACATTAGGTTATGCACAAACAGACAAATACAGTGATCGTGTATTAAGACGAAATGTTTCTCAAAATGGTGAAGAGCTTGCTGATAATGGTTTTTTAATTGATTCAAGACTTGGTTTTCAAATCAATGCTGAAATTAATACTAACTGGGATTTTGTAGGGCAAATTGTTTTAAAAGAGCAATTTTCTCAAGGAATTGATGAATACATACAAGCTCTTTTTGTACGATATCAATCATCTAATGAGTGGCAACTAAACTTAGGCCGTCAGCCCTTTGATTTATTCTTACTGTCTGATCACACCAATGTTGGTTATTCATTCGATTGGGTAAGGCCACCATCACAGTTTTATGGGCACTTACCCTACGATTCTTTTGATGGAATTAAACTCAGTCGCTTTTGGGATACTCTTGATCACTCATGGCAACTAGGTTTGTCCATAGGTAATCTCGATGAAGAGTACGATGCAATATCATTTGCACCACAAGAAGGAAACTATATATTAGGAGAAAACATCCTCGAAGCCACACCTATTTATAATATTGAATTACGCTGGGATACAGGAGACTGGAGTTTTAGATTTAACCATGCCGATTTAAACTTTACTCAGCACTTACAAGATTTTGGAGAAAGCCAACTGGTTATCGACTTTTTAGGTGTTGAAGGTTTGGCTTTACTAGAAGGTGTTGAAGTTGACAACACACTCGTATACACAGCAATTGGAGTCTCTTGGAATCCAGGAAACTTCAAATTGCAATTAGAATATAGTGATACTAAAGAAGACACTTTAACTTTTGGTGGTAAACGAGGTTACCTGCATTTCGCTTATCGTTTTGATAGTTGGCTTCCATTCATTACTTATGGCTTTGTTTCTGATGATGAACAAGTTCAATATGAGCCACCTCCTGTCAGCACTCCACAAGAAGCATTTTTAGTTGAGCTAATTAGACAAGGAGCAGAGCAGATCTCTACCAATCAACGCAATAATGAATATTCAATTACTGCAGGATTAAGGTGGGATTTTACCAATAATCAAGCACTAAAATTTCAATGCGATAGATTTTATTTTGACGCAAATTCTGGGAGTTTAAATGGGCGGGTAGATGCAATCTACCCTAATGATGAAACGCGCACTTGGTGCTCTGCTAGTTACGAGTGGGTATTTTAATGATGAAAATACTATTTTATATTTTTACATTTTTATTGCTTATTCCTGCACCAGCCAGTAAAAGTGCTCAGTTTAAGGAATTATTAATTGTGGTTCATGGTAGTGCCAAGATTGATTCTTTGAGTCAAAAGCAAGTTATCGACTTGTTTTTGGGTCGCAATAAGTTTTTTCCTTCGGGTAATAAAGTAAGGGCTATTGATCATCCTATTAATTCACAGTTGCGTGCTGATTTTTATCAAGCACTTACTGGAAAAAACATTGCCACTATAGACGCTTACTGGGCAAGGCTTAAATATTCAGGCCGAGCTAATTCACCAAAACCTTTAACTGACATTGATGAAATAATCAACGCGGTTAGTGAACAAGTAGGAACAATTGCTTATTTGCCTGCTGATTCCGTTCAACAAATTGAGGCACACGGTTTAAAAACTGTTTTAACAATGAACATTCATTAAGCAATATAAAATGCAACATAAGTTTTTAGATCATTTTATTTTTATGATAATGGCAGGTTGCGCGCTATTATTATCTTTTGTTTTTAGCACCATTATCTATTTTGTTATTCAATCTCAAGAGCGCGATGAAAGCTACCAACTAGCTAATTACCTAATGAAAACAGTAAGCTCAACGGCTACTGCGGCCTTGTTTTCTAATAACAAAGATGTTGGTAATGATGTTATTAATGGTTTATTAAGCAACGATTCTATTCATTCTGTAAAGCTCATTGGATATGCCGATGACTTAAACCCATCATTTGTTTGGTCTGCGGCTAATGCCAATAGCGACAATAGTCTAAATGAAATGAGTTTAGAGCTAAAATCACCGTTTGATGAAAATGCTACTCTAGGAAAAATAGTAGTTACTCCGAGTGAAAATTGGGTCAACCAAAATAGCCAAGAGCGAGCACTGGAATTGATAATAGGATTAATTATTGTCATTTTTTCAACTTGTTTTCTCACGGCTCAATTAATAAGACATTTAATTTCAACCCCTCTCACAAGCGCTGTTAAACAATTAACATTAATCAAACCAGGAGATAACACTCAAGTAGAAGTACCAGCGCATTTACAACAAAATGAAATCGGCTCACTAATTTCAGTTTTCAACTCACTTTTAAACAAAGTACGTAAAGCGATATTAGTTGAACGCCAATTACGAGAACGCATGGAAGTGGTTAAAACTAACTTAGAAGTAGCCAAAAACCAAGCCATTAAAGCAACAGAAACTAAAAGTAATTTTTTAGCCGTTATGAGCCACGAAATCCGCACACCAATGAACGCCATTATTGGTTTTTTGGAGCTGGCAATTGAAGACAAATCTTTAACTGAAAGCACACAAAAGCATTTAACTATTTCATTAAGTTCAGCACATTTTTTGTTGCAACTAATTAATGATGTGCTTGATCTCAGTAAAATAGAAAGCGGTAAACTAGAGCTTGATCTGCAATCATTTGATTTAGTTAATATACTCACCAAAGTACAAGAGCTTATGGCGATAAAAGCTAAGGAAAAAAACCTAAAGCTTACATTATCAATTCCCGATAAAATGGCAAAAAGCTACTGCGGAGATCCTTTTAGACTACAGCAAATTTTATTTAATCTTATTAGTAATGCAATAAAATTTACCCACGAAGGTGCTATTGTCATTAAATTAGAAGAGCACGCTGATAATCAATTTGTTTTTAGCGTTATTGATACTGGTGTAGGCATTCCAGAAAATAAAATTGAACAAATATTAGAGCCTTTCACTCAAGTAGATGCTTCTATTTCTCGTCATTATGGCGGCACCGGCTTGGGAACAAGTATTGCCAGCGATCTTGTTAAGCTTATGGGAGGGAAACTCAGTATCAAAAGCAAGTTGGGTGAAGGTAGCTGTTTTTATTTTACAATAAAACTTCCTCCTTCAAATACCGCAACGGCATTAGTGCAACACAGCCACGAAGCTGAAAGTAATAAGGTTGATCCAATGCTAATTTTAGTTGCTGATGATGTGAAAGAAAACATTGTTTTAATGCGCATTCATTTAGAAAAAGCAGGACATACCGTACATGAAGCACTCAATGGAAAACAAGCGTTAGAAAAAGCAAAGGAGCATTGCTACAACTTACTATTAATTGACTTGCAAATGCCTGTTATGGATGGTTATACCGCTTGCGAAAAGATCCGAAAACTCAATGAGCACTATCAAAAAGTACATATTATTATAGCCACAGCAGGTAGTGACAATGCTGATATTTCTCGATTAAAAAAATTAAACATCACTTCATTAATTAGCAAACCAATTAGCTACAAACAATTATTTAGCATTATTTATCAACAACACAATCACTCTACTTCAAGTTTTGCGTCAACAGTTGAAAACACATCTCAAGCTATTTTTGATTCTGAAGCGGCATTAAATAATTGGATTGAACCTAACGCGTTAAAATCTGCATTAATTAGCTTTAAAAAAAGCAATCAAAACTTGGCAGAAACCCTTATTATTAGCGCGAAAAAAAATGATTTTAATACTTTAGAAAAAGAAGCTCATCGCATAAAAGGCGTAGCTGGAAATTTGTGTTTATTTCAACTAGCTGAGCAAGCAAAAATTTTAGAAAATAAAATTCATATTCAGCAAACCAAAAATATTAAATTAACCGTTTATGAATTTAATACCGTTTTACAGAAAACATTAAGTATTATTAATAATTACAACATCTCATCCAAAGATACAGAGCACAAAGCGGCAAAACATACACCTAATCAAACCAACTTAGTTAGTATTTTGCGTAACATTAAACATGCTTGTTATCAAAATGATCCCGACATAGCTGAGCGCGCAATTAAACAATTAGAGCCTCATCAGCTAAGTGTATCAATGGCAATGAACGATTCACTGCAACAGTTTGATTTTGAAACACTAGAAAATTTAACCGACGAATTACTCTCCACTATTGAGCAAGAGGCGTTTAATCAATGAATTCAAAAAATAATCAATGGCGAATTCTTATCGTTGATGATGAGCCTAATAACTTACAACTGCTCAGACAAATATTAAAAAACAAATACCAACTATCAATGGCAACTAATGGTAATCAAGCAATATCTTTAGCCAAAAAATTACAGCCTGATTTAATTTTACTAGATGTAATGATGCCTGAGCTCGATGGATATAAAACTTGTATTAAACTAAAGTCAATTTCTAAAACATCGAACATTCCCGTTATTTTTGTTACTGCAAAAGCAGATGTAAAAGACGAGCAATACGGCTTTGAAATTGGCGCCGTAGATTATATTACCAAACCAATATCCCCTGCTATTGTACTTGCCAGAGTTCAAACTCATTTGTTTTTATACGATCAACAAAAAGCTTTTGAAGTTCAGCTTAAGCAACGCACAAAAGAATTAAAAGAAATTCAAAGAGATGCTATTTCTATGTTAGGCGAAGCAGGTCACTTTAATGATGCTGACACTGGGCAACACATTAACAGAATGACTTCTTATACCAAAGTAATTGCACAGCAAGCAGGTTGGTCCGACAGCAGAGCGTCTCAATTAAAACTAGCCGCTTCAATGCACGATATGGGAAAAATAGGAATACCCGATTCAATTTTAAAGAAAGCCTCCAAGCTCAACACTAACGAATGGGAAATTATGAAAACTCATTCACAACTTGGCTTTGATATTCTTTCAAAAAGTAATACCCCACTGTTTCAGCTTGCGGCCGAGGTTGCATTATACCATCACGAAAAATGGGATGGCTCGGGCTACCCAACAGGAATTGCAGGTGAACAAATTCCAGAAGGCGCTAGAATAGCAGCTTTAGCTGATGTATTTGATGCATTAACAACCGCTAGACCCTATAAAAAAGCATGGCCAGTTGAAGATGCTTTTAGTGAAATAAAGAACACTTCTGGTACAAGCTTTGATCCCCGCTTGGTAGAAGCCTTTTTTGCCGCAGAGCAAGAAATTAGAGCGCTAAAGCATGATTGGGATACCAAAATGCAGGGAGATTAAAATGCAGGGATCTTAAAATTAACCTAATAAGTTTTTTTAGCAATTTCTGCCATAGCTTGAGTAATTTGGGTTAACTCATCTCTGTTAATAATATACGGCGGCATAGTATAAAGCAGCTTACCAAATGGGCGTAACCAAACATCAAGCTCAACAAGCATTGGTTGAATAGCATTCATATCAACAGGATCAACCAGCTCTAGCACACCAATTGCGCCTTTTACTCGCACATCAGCAACCGAGGGCAAATCAATTAGTGGCTGTAATTGTGCATTAAGCTGACTTTCAATTTGTTCTACTTTGCCTTGCCAATCCATTTTTTCTAAAAGCGCTAAACTTTTACAGGCTACCGCACAAGCCAGTGGATTTGCCATAAAAGTAGGCCCATGCATTAAATTACCGCCACCGTAGCTCGAAATAGTATCCGCCACTTTTCTAGTGGTTAAAGTCGCCGCTAAAGACATATAGCCGCCTGTTAGCGCTTTACCTAAACAGAGTATGTCAGGCACTATATCTGCCTGCTCATAAGCGAATAAACTGCCAGTACGACCAAAGCCTGTTGCAATTTCATCTAAAATTAACAACACATTATATTGATCACATAGCGCCCGTAGCTGGCGAAGATATTCTGTGCTATACACCCGCATACCACCAGCACCTTGCACAATAGGTTCAATGATTACGGCGGCAATGGTTTGATGATTTTTCTCAAGCTCAGCTTTTAAAGACTGAATATCGTTATCACTCCACTCATCATCAGTTTTACACTGCGGCGGCTCAACAAAAATATGCTTGGGCAAAACCCCACTAAACATCGAATGCATACCATTTTCAGGATCGCAAACCGACATCGCGCCAAAAGTATCACCGTGATAGCCATTTTTAACCGTTAAAAACTGACTTTTCTGTGATTTACCAATAGAAAACCAATACTGCAACGCCATTTTCAAAGCCACTTCTACCGCCACTGAGCCAGAATCGGCAAAAAATAAACAATCAAGCGCTGGTGCAGTCATGCCAATAAGCTTTTGCCCTAATTCAATGGCAGGCTTATGAGTTAACCCACCAAACATCACATGGGACATTTTCTCCGTTTGTTCAGTAAGCGCTTGATTAAGTTCAGGATGGTTATAACCATGGATCGCAGACCACCAAGATGCCATGCCATCAATCAGTTTTTTACCATTATCTAAATGTATATAAACCCCTTGCGCCGAACTGACTGCAAAAGTTGGGGTTGGTTGCTTTAGGTTTGTATAAGGATGCCAAAGATGCTCTTGGTCAAAAGCCAACTGTTGCTCAGTTAATCGTGTAGAAGGTGTTATCATTGGATCAAAGCTTCACATTTAAGGCAAAAACGAATAGTATCACCGACCACAGTGAGTATCATCCATTCATAAGCTAAAGGACTAGATAAAATAGCTATTTAATACTATGGAAAACCATTCGCAACAAAGTTTAAGCACAAGCAAACCGAACTTTAAGATCTTCTTAATTAATTTAGATCGCTCGGTTACTCGCCTAAACCACTGTCAAATCTTACTAGAAGGTGCTGGAATTGAGTTTAGCCGAATTTCGGCGGTTGATGGTAGCTTGTTATCCAATGAAAAAGCTGATGAACTTTACAACTATAAAGCCACCAAAAGCTATTACAAACAACTCAATAATGGTGAGCTGGGTTGCTTTTTAAGCCATAGGCTTGCTTGGCAGAAAATTATTGATCAACAGTTAGACTTTGCCGTTGTTCTAGAAGATGATTTGCACGATATTTCTCTTTTACCAGAAGCCATTAATAGCATCACTTCTATCAAAGGAGAATGGGATTACATTAAGCTGGCAAATCACCACAGACATCGTGATTTTTATGCTCAAAAACAACTTAATAATTTTATTCTAGGTGTTTTTAATAAGCTACCTGCAAGTACAATAGCGCAAGTCGTTAGCCTAAAAGGCGCAGAGAAACTCCTCAAACACAGTCAAAAAATTTATCGCCCTGTTGATATCGACTTACAACACTGCGCTGAAAAATCTTTATTGGCTTTTGGCTTAGAGCCTGCTCCCGTTAAGGTGCAAACCAATCAAACCAGCGAAATTGATGTGCAAGGTAATAGACAAAAAGCTAATCGCAACCGATTTAAACAAATTAGCCAACAATTGGCTTTCAAACTCAGTAATTTTAGGTATCGTAAGATACTAAGCAATGCACTGAATAAAATCACTATTGAACAAGACAACAATATTTAAGTTTTGAGAAACCAATGAATAAACTCATACCTATAATCATAATTATTACCCTAAGCATTGGGCACGCAAATCTAATGGCATCTCCATGGATTGGCACCAATAACCCAGCCCTTCACGATGATTTAAAAACCTTAGTGGACTACGGTTATCTCGATGCCTTATCTATGACCTACCCTTTACCATGGCAAGGTATTGCAAAAAAAATTAAAAATATTCGAGTAAAGCCAGAACACAAGGCTGCCGAACTAGCCGCATTTAGATTAGTACAGGCAATAAAGCGGCGCAATTTAGCCAAAAGCCAAATTCGAATTCGCGGCGCATCAGAGGCACCTCGATTTACAAGCTTTAATCACAATCAAACCAAAAAAGGCGAACTCAACCTAAAAACACGATTTGAAACAGATAACTGGGCAGGACAAGTTTCAATTAATTTTGAGTCGGACGGTGAAGAAAATTTTGACGAAAGCTACTTAGCCTTTCGTTTAGGTCAGTGGCAGTTTAGTGCCTCGGCAATTGACCAGTGGTGGGGACCTGGCGAATCCACCAGTTTTATTTTAACCAACAATGCTAACCCTGTTCCCATGCTTGGTGTTAGCACTAGCAGACCCAATGTTGATCCTGACTCTTGGATTAGCTTTTTAGGGCCTTGGTATTTTTCGGCTCAATTAGGCGAGCTAGAATCTGATAGAGAAGTGCCCAACACAAAACTTTGGCGCTCACGTTTTAACTTTAAACCGCTTGATAATTTAGAAGCAGGCTTATCTTGGGCGGCTATGTGGGGTGGACAAGGCTTTGGAAATGGATTTAGTGACTTTATTGATGTCATCACTTTCCGCGCAGTTTGTGTTGACGGCAGTAGTAGCTGTGATAGTGAGCTTCATACCAAGCCGGGCAACCATATTGCGGGAGTCGATTTAAAATATACTTTTAATCTCTTTGATAACCCAGCCAACTTTTATGTTCAAGCCATTGGTGAAGATGCCAAAGACTTTTATTTAGTCACCGACAGAACTTACCTTTTTGGACTATCTACTTATCTATGGGATAGTAAAGTTTATATGGAAACTGGCGATACTAGCGTATCTTGTGCGAGCGCAACCTCTACTACTAAAAATTGTTTTTATGAGCATAGTGATTATCGTTCAGGTTATCGCTATAACGGCAGAGTAATGGGTTCAATTTTTGATAGTGATGCCAGAGTAACTTCCATTGGTTTAAAAAAGCACTTTACCGAAGGCGAAGAGCTTCAAGTTCAGTTTGACTATGCCAACTTAAACCGCGATGGTGAGCGCCCTTCTCCTGCGGTAAAAGGAAATATTGAAGATCTTATGCGTTTATCAGGCAGTTACTTGATGCCTTTTGATGAATGGACATTAAAACTTGGAGTTAATATTGAATCATCCGATATTGATAACTCAATTAGTGAAACAGAATCATCGGTTTTAGTGGAAATTACTTATCAGTTTTAATTTTAATATCGGGAGCAACCAATGACTATCACCTCGGAAGTAAAAAGGTTTTTAATTGGCGGTGTTGCCATAGCCATTGGGTTAGCTCCTTCTTTAACTCAAGCCCAAGCTCAAGCTGAATGTAAACTCATTGAAAATATTAATGGCGTAACCCCCACAGCAAACTCAAAAACTTTACAGCAATTTAATTGGCTAGCCATTAACGATGGTAAAGTGATTTCAACGGGCACTCAAAAACCAACAAAGCACCTAGAGAATTGCACAAAAGTTGATGGTAAAAATCACTACTTATTACCCGGCTTAATTGATGCCCACGGTCATGTTTCGGGGCTTGGTAAAGAAAAACTTAGAGTTAACCTTCGCGGCACTAGCTCTGAAGCCGAAGCGGTTAACCGAGTAAAACAGTTTTCTCAGGCAAACCCACATTCCCAGTGGATATTAGGTCGCGGCTGGAATCAGGTTTTGTGGCTAAACAAAACTTTTCCTCATAAAAAATCACTCGACAAAATTGAAGCTAACCGCCCTATTTTATTAAGACGCATTGACGGTCATGCTGCTTGGGCTAATTCAAAAGCTTTAGCGCTTGCAGGGATCACCCATTTAACACCTGATCCCAAAGGCGGCAAAATTGTTCGAGATAACAATGGCGAAGCAACAGGGGTTTTAATTGATAATGCCATTGACTTAGTTGGTCAGCATATTAAACCATTGTCTTCAATTGAATTAAGCCATGCCTTCGATAAAGCTTTTAACCATCTTCTTAGTGTCGGAATAACCAGCGTGCACGATGCAGGTGTGGGGCAAGCTGACTTAAATTACTACCTTCAAGCGCAAAAACAGCAACCTTTGCCAGTAAGAATTTATGGCATGTTATCGGGTGCAAGCCAGCATCTTAAACAATGGCTCGATAGCGGAGTTATTAAAAGCAGTGATGACAGATTGTTAATTCAAAGTGTAAAACTTTATTCCGACGGCGCACTAGGCAGCCGAGGTGCAGCATTGCTTAAACCTTATAGTGATGATGCTGATAATTCTGGATTATTAGTCACTGAGCCAAAAACACTCAATAACCTTATTGAGTTAATTTTGAGTAAGGGCTTTCAAGCCAATGTTCATGCCATAGGTGATCGCGGTAATCAAAATGTGCTTAACGCTTTTGACAAAGCCTATAAAAATGTGGGCGGTAAACATTTAAGAAATCGCATTGAACATGCACAAGTGGTGAGCTTAAATGATATCCCGCGATTTAAAACCCTAGATATTATTGCCTCAATGCAACCCGTGCATGCAACCAGTGATATGAATATGGCAGAAGATCGAGTGGGCAGTGATCGCATTAAAGGCGCTTATGCTTGGCGTAAGTTTTTAAATCAAGGCACTATTATTGCCTCGGGCTCGGACTTTCCCGTAGAGCTTGCCAATCCATTCCATGGCATTCATGCAGCTGTTACTCGGCAAAATCATCAAAACCAACCTAATAAAGGATGGATTATTGAAGAAGCCCTCACACCAACCGAAGCATTACGAAGCTTTACTTTAGATGCTGCTTTTGCTGCACATCAAGAAAATATCATCGGTTCATTAGAAAAAGGAAAATGGGCAGATTTTATTTTGGTTGATAAAGATATTATCAGCGGCAACCCGCAAGAAATTTGGCAAACTCAAGTATTAGAAACTTGGGTTGCGGGCGAAAAAGTCTTTTCAAAAAAATAGCCCCACCTAGCTTTGCCGCAGCCTGTATCAATTTCGACACAGGCTGTCATTTTCAATGCTTCACTTCTGATACAAACTAATAAAAACCCATTACAACAATATTTTTATAAATCGAAATTATCATTACTTATCAACAGGTTATAGCAGCAGAATATTTCTGGCACGCTACTTGTAATTCATAAAGCATTATCAAATAAATTTGGATATAAATCGGTTAATTATGGATGTACAACGCATTGTTAAGAAAAAGTCTTGGGTCAAAACCTATTGGTATGCTTTTCCAATCACTCTCTTAGTTTTCATTTCGTTTGCAGTAAAAGCCTTTTTGGGTGAAGCCTCTTATATAGTTGAAAAAAGCACACTGCAATTTGCCGAAGTTCAGCAAGGAGATTTTAAAGTTGAAATTAGCGCAATTGGTCAATTAAAGCCTGAAAACACCTTGTGGATTTCTAGCCAAGTTTCAGGAAGAGTCGAAAAAATACTGGTTAAAGCTGGCAGTAATGTTAATGAAGGTGATGTTCTAGCGGTACTTTCAAATCCTGAACTTAAGCGCTCACTAGAAAAAGCCAAATGGGAGCTAAAAGCTAAAAAAGCGGAAATGCAGGCTTCAATTGTTCAATTAGAATCACAACTATTAGAAATGAAAAATTCTGTTGATGAAGCCGAGTTTAATTATAAAAGTACCAAGCTTAAACTCGATGCCGAAACTCAATTATTAAAAAGTGGTAAAGGTTCAATATCAAAAATAGATTACCAAAGAACTAGCCTTTCAGTAGAACAGCAAAAGCAGCGCTGGGTAGCCCAAAAGCGCCGTTATGAAAAAATGAAGAATAATGCCGCCGCAAATAAAGTCGCACAAAACGCTCGCTTATCTGTTGAGCAAAGCCATTATCAAAGCATTGAGCAGCAAGTTAAGCAATTAAATATTATTGCTAATGCTTCGGGAACCGTACAAGAAATTTCTTTAACCTTAGGTCAGCAAATTAATCTTGGTGAAAGCGTGGCAGTGGTTGCCGATCACAAAAGTTTAATTGCCGAGCTAAAAGTGCAGCAGCTACAAGTACAAGAAATTGCTATTGGGCAAAAAGTGGTTGTAGACACCCGCTCAACTGAGCTAAATGGAAAGGTAGTAAGAATTGATCCGCGCGTAGAAGCTGGCATGGTTACCGTTGATGTTGTCATTGATGATCAGTTTCCACCAGAAGCACGCCCTGATCTTAATATTGATGGACGTATTATCATTAATGATATTGCCACCGCGTTATATGTGAAGCGCCCTGCTTTTGCACCAAAACATTCAGAAGTGACATTATTTACATTATCTGAAGATAAAAATTTTATTAACCGTAAAAAAGTCAAAATAGGGTTTAGCTCGGTTAATCAAGTACAAATTGTTGAAGGATTATCAGTAGGTGAAAAAATTGTTACCTCCGATATTTCAAAATTGATTCAACATCCACAAATTTTAGTTAATTAGTCTTAAGGGAAAAAATATGACGCCATTAATTCAGCTTTCAAACATTAGTAAAACTTTTATTACCGAAGAAATAGAAACCAGAGCAGTCAGCCAAGTAAACCTTTCTATAAATCAAGGTGACTATGTTTCGTTAAGCGGTCCATCGGGTTGCGGAAAATCAACCTTGCTTTCAATTTTAGGCTTGCTCGATACATCAACCGATGGCAAATATTTGCTCAATAATGTTGATGTTTCACAACTTGATAGAAATCAACGCGCCAAAATTAGAAACGAGAAAATTGGGTTTATTTTTCAATCGTTTAATTTAATTTCTGATCTCACAGTATTTGAAAATGTCATGCTACCACTAACCTACCAAACAGGATTAGCGAAACAAGCTACTGAAGACAAAGTTAATCAAGTACTTGATAAGGTAGAAATGTCACACCGTAAAAATCATTTTCCTTCACAACTATCAGGTGGTCAACAACAACGTGTGGCAGTTGCAAGAGCGTTAGTGAATAACCCTGCATTTATTCTTGCTGATGAGCCAACAGGAAATTTAGATTCTAAAAATGCACAAGCGGTAATGAATTTATTAGAAAATTTACATGCCGAGGGTAGCACTATTTGCATGGTAACTCATGACCCACGCTCAGCCGCTCAAGCCGATAGAAGAATTGAAATGTTTGATGGTCAAATTATTGTTGATAGCAACAATAATCAAAAAGCCAAGCCAAAACATAACGCTCAAGATCAATTATCAGAAATTGCTTAATCAAAAATCATCATTGATTTTAAAGAGAGAATAACAATGTCTTTAATGTTAGATATTAAATATGCGTTTAGACAAGTGTTTAACGCACCCAAATTTACCGCACTCACTTTAATTGTTTTAGTGGGTGGATTATCCATAAGTTTATTTACTTTTTCGTTTTTATATTCACTCATTTATAAGCCACTACCAGTACCAAACGGTGAAAATATTTTTAGCTTGTCGGTAAAGTATGATGGTGATCGCGGCAGGCTACCTGCGTATGAATTTTTACAAGCTCGCAAGCAACTAACTTCATTTAGTGCTTTAGGTGCGATAGCAAGCACATCGGCAAGGTTATCAATTAATGACACTGGTGTTACCTTAAATGGCAGTTATATTGAACAAGATATGTTTGATGTAACCAATACAGCGCCAATTTTAGGGCGTGTATTTGATAATAGCGATATGCAAGCAAACGCATCACCAAGCGTTGTTATTAGCTATCATACTTGGGTAACGCATTTAAATGCTGATCCCAATATTGTTGGTGAAAAAATTCGTCTTAACGATATTTTAACCACAGTAATTGGGGTAATGCCCGAAGGTTATGGTTTTCCCGTTGCCTCAAGAATTTGGCTTCCAATGCCGCATAGAATGTTAAACCCTGAGCCTACCGACGAAGTTTACTTTCGTACTTATTTAACACTAAAACCGAATATCTCGATAGAGCAAGCCGAGCAAGAATTTACTCAAGCTTATACTGGAATTTATCAACAATCAGTAAAGCTTTATAAAAAAACAGATGCGTTAACTCAAGGATTAATTCTTACTTTTCCTCATGCTCAAACCGATGGCGAAGGCGGAATTGTTTTCACCTTTTTTAACTTAGTTGCCTTTTTTATACTGCTACTTGCTTGTATTAATGTTGGTAACTTACTACTGGCTAAAGCCATAGAAAAACAAAAAGAAACAGCCATTAGAGCTGCCATTGGCGCACCAATAAAAAAGCTAACCTTTCAAATTATGGTTGGCGGTGTATTAATTACCCTATTAGGTGGACTACTTTCATTATTACTCGTCGGTGATTTACTCAGCTTTGCCGATACTACTTTGCATACCGCTATTTCTGATAACCTTCCATTTTGGTGGCATTGGGGAATGGATTGGCAAACCGTTTTAATGGCTGGTGTTTTCACTTTGGTCACTTTATTTTTAGCCTCTTTTTTACCCGCATGGAAAATTGCCAACCAAGATATTAATATGACTTTGCGAGATGGAACGCGAGGCGCACAAGGTAAAAAAGCGGGTAGAGCTTCGCGTATGTTAGTAACGGTACAAATATTTTTGATCTCTACATTAATTTTAATTGGCTCGGTTTCTGCGTTTATTTCTCATTATTTATTAAATATAGAAACTGGTGAAAATTTAGAGCAAGTGCTCGAAGGAAGTATGTATCTAAATAGTAAAAAATATGAAGCCGATGAGCAAAAGCATATTTTCTTTGAAAGCTTTATTGAACGATTAAATCAAAATGAAGAAGTATCTGCGTCTGTCGCTAGAATTTACCGTGGCGAAGCAACACCATTACTTGAAGATTTTGACAATATCGATCAACAAAGTATTGCTAAAATGGACACCTTATCACTGTACGGTAATACAGATTTTTATGGCGCAAAATTAATTGAGGGTCGTCATCTCAATAAAAGTGATAACCAAAACAATCGCAAAGTTGCGCTGGTCAGTGAGTCATTTGTTAAACGCCACTGGCAAAATCAAAACCCACTGGATAAACCACTAACCTTTAAACTTAATGATGAAGAACATACGGTTTACATTGTGGGTGTTGTTACCGACAAAGTGAATACCAGCGCTTTATTTGCTAATCAAGATCGCGTAGATGAGCTTTATGTTTCGGGTTATCAATTTCCTTATGATTATTATCGTATTTATTACAAATATCATGGCGAACTTGAACAAGGCTTAGAAGCTTTTTATCGAGTGGCTTTCTCGCTAGATAATACCCTAGAGCCAAGCTATGTAGAATCGGCACTTCGTAATCAAGACATGATGAAAAGTGCTATGAAATTAACCTCTCGTATTACATTTATTGCTGGCGGTTTTGCACTTTTACTCGCTTTAACAGGGATCTATGGATTAACCTCAAACGCTGTTGCCAGAAGAACTCACGAAGTTGGTATCAGGCGCGCCGTTGGAGCAACTGACAAACAAATTATTAGAATGTTTTTAAAACAAGGCAGCAGGCAACTAATTGTTGGTTTGTCTAGTGCGTTGTTTTTATTTGGCTTAATAACCTTTGCACTTAATAACTTTGCCGATGGTAATATCCCTAATGAAATATTTCTAATGCTAGCACTGGTTGTTACTATCAGCTTGTCAGTTGTTGTCATGCTTGCGATTTATTTTCCTACCCGAAAAGCAGTTGCAATGGAACCTAGTAGCGCATTAAGGTACGAGTAATCAATCCCAAGGTTTATCTGCAAGTTTCTTGCAGGTAAACTTATCTTTAACTAAACTTTGCTGAACTCAAAATAAGTCGTTAATACTTGTTACTAAACTTATGAATAAAACCATTTTAATTGCCGATGATGACACTAATGTATTGGCTAGCCTGAACTTTTTACTCAGTGAAGAAGGCTTTACCGTTTACCAAGCGAGCTCTCCTGCCGAGGCATTTGCGGCAATTAACCAAAAGCCAATCGACTTATTGCTTACCGACTTAAATTTTCATGAAGATACCACTTCGGGTAAAGAAGGTATTACCTTAGTTGAACGAGTAAATAAAGCCTTTCCTGATTTACCCATTATTGTAATGACGGGCTGGGCAACTGTTGATATTGCGGTAAAAACATTAAAGTCTGGCGCAAAAGATTTTGTGCAAAAACCTTGGAAAGATGAACAACTAATATCAAGTATTAACACTCATATTGCACTTTGTTGTGCGGTAAAAAAAGCCCAGTCACTTAGTCAGCATAATAAAATTTTAAGTGCTGAAAATTTGCCCAATTTCGACTCTGGCATTATTGCCAGATCAGAAGAAATGCAGTCACTTGTTTCAACCCTAAAAAATTTAGCCTTGTCTGATATGAATATTTTACTGACAGGCGAAAATGGCACAGGCAAAAGTCTTTTTGCTCAGTTTATTCATCAATATTCAGCAAGAAAAGATTCTGACTTTGTTTCGGTAAATATGGGCGCGATTGCAGAAAATTTATTTGAAAGTGAAATGTTTGGTCATACAAAAGGGGCTTTTACCGACGCAAAAAATGATCGCATTGGTCGATTTGAAATGGCAGAAAGTGGCACTTTATTTTTAGATGAGTTAGCCAACATCCCTATTTCGCAACAAGCAAAACTATTAAGAGTATTAGAAGAAAACCAATTTGAAAAAGTGGGCAGTAGCCGCACCCAAATAGCCGATGCTAGGATCATTTCTGCCACCAATGCCGATCTCAATATCAACATTAAAAATGGTAGTTTTAGACAAGATTTATACTACAGACTGAATACAGTAGAAATAAAAATTCCCGCACTTAGAGAAAGAGTTGCAGATATAAAACCACTGGCTGAATCATTTTTAGAGAAATATGCAAAAAAATATAATCGGCAAATTCCAAAGCTATCGACAGATGCAATAAGCCAACTTGAAAGTTATGCTTGGCCGGGTAATATCAGAGAATTAAGCCATCTATTAGAGCGCGCTTTATTTATGTGTAACGAAGATAAAATTCAGCCAACACATTTAAATTTAGATCCCACACTAAAAACTAAATCCAATATTCATCATTCCAACATAACCTTAGATGAAATTGAAAAACAAGTTCTTATTTCTCGATTAGATCTCAATAATGGCAATGTAACCGAAACAGCAAAATCATTAGGTTTAAGTCGAAGTGGATATTATCGCCGCGTGCAAAAATATGGGCTGGATTAATTTATGAAACTTAATTTAAACCAGCTTTTTCCAAGCTTAAAAAAACACGCAAACACTCAAGCAAAATTAATCCTTACTGCCAGCCTTCCTTGCTATTTTATTATGCTTTATGCCATGTATCTTGCGGGAGCAACTTGGTATTTGTTTTTTTTCATCGCCATTAGTGTTTTGCTCATTATTATTTACGCAACAGTAGCAGGCAGACAAAAAGCCGACTATCAACTACAAACCTTGTCAAACTTGGTTGAAGCACTTATTGATGGCGACTACACCTTAAGAGGCAGAAAACAAAGCAACCCCGCGTTTCAAGAGTTGCTCGACTTGATCAACCGCCTTGCCGAAACATTAAACCAACATAAACTTAAAGCCGAAGAAAGCCAGTTATTATTAAATAAAATCATTGATCAAATGGAGCCTATGCTTATTGCTATAGATGAAGATCAAAAAATATCCATGATTAATGCTAGTGCCAAAAAGTGGTTAGGAAAATCACTCAGTAGTGAAATGATTTTATCGAATGAATTATTCAATCAGCTAACTAAAGAAACCAAAAGCAATACCATTGAGTTTAGCGATAATGAGCTTAATGGTGAATTTATTTTATTTCGCGACTCATTTATTAGCGCGAATAAAAAGCACCAATTATTTCTACTGACCCGAGCTGAAAAACTATTACGAGAAAAACAAAAACATGCTTGGCAAGGCTTATTCAGAGTTTTAAGCCACGAGTTGAATAATTCTTTAGTACCAATTACAACTTTTAGCAATACATTAAAGCGCAAACTCGACAAACAAAACGCGATTGAAGACATTGAAAAATTTAAAAATGGGTTATCCATCATTAGTGAGCGAGCCGACTCATTAACAAGTTTTATTGCAAGTTATAGTCAGCTTTCACATTTGCCCGACCCGCAAATAAAACGCCATGATTGGAAAAAGTCGATTAGTAATTTAACCCAGCTTTTTCCGAGTCAGGAAATTAGCTTCCACTTTCAAAACACCATCATAAAAAAGCTGCCACTCGATTTAAAACAGTTTGAGCAAGCATTAATTAATTTACTCAAAAATGCTGAAGAAGCCAATTTGCAAACAGGTAAAAACAAAATTTTAATTGAAGCCAATCAATCAAAAGAACAGTTATTTATTAGTATAAAAGATCAAGGAATTGGAATTACCAATCCAGACAATTTATTTATTCCTTTTTACTCCACAAAAAAACAAGGCAGCGGCATTGGGCTAGTGCTAAGTCAACAAATTATTCATAATCATGGCGGTCAACTCTCATTAAAGAATAGAGACGACAAACAAGGAGCAATGGCAATTATTGGTTTGCCCATATAGAATTACAGATTCTATCGAATTTTATTAAAATACTTGAGATTATACGATGAGAAATTTATTCATTATCTGTTTAACATTTTTATCTAGCTGCTCAGTAAATCTCCATGTCAAAAATTCTACAGTTGGTGATCAAGCTAGTTTTTTGGTTGAATCAACCGACGATAAAGCTAAAGCAGCCAAACTTATACCATTAAGAATGAAATCACTTAACTCTGAATCGAAAGAGATTAGAGTTTGGATCGGTTTTGGTACTATCTCTCCCGAAGAACTATTAATCATTAGCATAGACAATAATAATTTAGTATCGGGTAAAAAGATATTAACTTATCGATTAGTAGAACCTATAGATAAGAATGAAGAAAATTTTAAGTTTGAGTTCTTAGAAAGCATCCACTCTTATTGCAAAGTAATTCATAGAAGTAATAATTTCGAAGCCTGTTCTTATAAAAAAAATGAATATTTTGACTGGTCTAAAATATATAAAAAATTACTATCTTTAGATATTTGGTCTTTACCTAATGAATCAATGCTACCAGAATCCAAGATTCTTGTTTTAGATGGTCTTAGTATCGTGGTCGAACTGCTTGATGGTAAAATTTATAGAAATTATAGCTACGGAAACCCTGCATTTAGAAAAGAGGTAGAAGCACAAAAAGCATCAAATATTATGAAATTTATCATGAGTTTATAGATGTCTATTTAATTACTCACTATTTTTACTTAAAATTGAGTTTTAGCTTCTAATATTTTATTCATCGTATCCGCATCAATATTCCCACCGCTAATAATCACACCAACCCGTCCTTGCGGTTTAACAACTCCACTTAACAAAGCTGCTAAGCCTAAAGCGCCCGAAGGTTCTACGACAATTTTCATTCGATAAAAAAAGAATTGTACCGCTTGCATAATGGCTTCTTCGCTCACCTCTTTCATATCATCTACATATTGTTTTATGAATTCAAAAGTTAAGTCGCCAAGTTGGGTTGTTCTTGTGCCATCGGCAATGGTTGGCGGATTAGGATTTTGATGAAGAATACCCGTTTTAAATGATAAAACTGCATCATTAGCTAATTCTGGCTCAATACCAATTACTTGAGTATTACTGGAGAGTCCTTTAGTGGCTATTGCAGTACCGCTTAATAATCCGCCACCACCACAGGGTGCTAGCATTAAATCAATAGGGTTTTCTTGTTGTAAAAACTCATAAGCGGCAGTTCCCTGCCCTGCAATAATATGTGGATGATTAAACGGCGGAATTAAGGTTAATATTTTGCCTTGAGCTTGTTTTTGCTTTAAAAATTCTTCAGCGATTTCTTCGCGAGTGGTTTTATTGGGATCAAACTCAATCACATTAGCGCCGTATTCACGCGTGGCTTGCAGTTTAACTTTAGGGGCGTTATTTGGCATAACAATATGGGTTTCAATATCTAGCAATTTACCAACACAAGCCACCGCTTGGGCATGATTACCTGATGAATAAGCAATCACGCCTTGCTGTTTTTGCGAGTCATTCAGTTGAGACATCGCATTAAAAGCCCCTCTAAACTTAAATGCGCCAACCCGCTGAAAATTTTCACACTTAAACAAAATTTCAGCACTAAGTTTGTCATTAAGGTATTGTGATTGAAGCACAGGAGTACAATGTGCAACTTGTTTTAGCCTTTTATTAGCTTGCTGAATTTCTGCAAACACTTAAGCTTCCTATTAATCTGACAATTTTGATTGAAAACTTAAGTTCATGCCATTGGGCGCGCTTACATAGTAAATCCGCTCACCATGAGCATCCATAGGATCACTAATTTTAAGCCCATTCGATCTCGCATGTTCAGCATATTCATCAGCATTATCCACAACCAATTGCAACATTATGCCTTTAGGCATTTGCTCTGAAGCTTGCCAAACTTCTATCCATGAGTCACCTTTGTAATTAGGGAAAACACCTCCAACAAAGTCAGGATGCGGCTCCATGGTATTGTTCAAACCTAATCCATTGGCAAAAAAGTCAATCATGTCGCTAGCGTTATCATCCACGCTACAAAATCGTATTCCTAATAATTTCATTGGTTATTCTCCTTAATTAATCTTTCGTACTATCAGTTTTAGATCGCTGCGCGGCGGCTGATACAAGTGAAATAATTAATCCAATACCAAACACGCTCATAAACATTGCCACAAAACTCACTAGAGGATTCATAAAAAATGCTTTTTCTTCATTTAGTTTGGCAATTTGCGCTTCTATTTGAGCTTGAGGTTCACCGCTATTTTTAATGTTTTCGATATAATAATTAAAGTAATTATCCATAAAGTCAGGCGCTAAATAACTCACATACACCCAGTTATAGATCCCAAATATTATTCCTGCAATTGCGCTGATCCCAATTCCAATAATAAAAGCTTGTCCAAATGAAAGCTGAGTATGCGGATTTTTTTGCTTGTATTCATTAACCGCTAAAAAAATCAAAAGCAAAGATAAAACCATGGTTGAATAACCAATGATTTCGCCCATACGGAAATTCTCAGGATCTTGCCCTAAAAACCAGCCACTAATCACTGAAATTAATACAACAACGGCTCCAGCTATTATTCCGTATTTAATAATATATTTATTCACTTTATTGCTCCGTTCAGTTTAATCAGCTGGGTTATTTATCAATAAATTGACACCAAAAGTCTATCACCCATATGGGTGACAAAAACATTAGTACAATAATTTCAAGAGCTTAGCTTCGGCAGCGGCTTGAGTTCTATTAGATACACCAAGCTTTTCAAATAAACTCTTTAAGTGCGTTTTAACGGTATTAGGTGATATTTGCAAACTACTGGCAATTTCTTTATTGGTATAACCTTGTGCTAATAGCACCAAAACTTGTTGCTCGCGCTGGCTAAACTGCTTGAGTCTTTCTGCATCAACTTTAAACTTATGCTTATCTTTATTTTGCGGTTTAAAATACCAAGAAACGGCAAAACCCAAAATTAAAAATAAACTGGCAATAATGCCAAGATATAACTCGAAGGAAAACTTATGACTAAAAAATTGATACTCTAAAAACTTAAAACCGGCTAAACAGACAAATAGTATTAGCCCATATTTTAAAATTGATTTAATCATAAAAAAGAGTGAAGAAAAATTAGTTTAACTCTAATTCGAGTGCTTTAATAATAACCCCTAGTGCACCCTCAATGATTTCTAAATTATCAAATGATGAGTCGTGCATAATACCTATGTGTCCAATAATCTCGTGCCCAATAATGTCACCATTCATTTTTTTTATGCTTTGACCTAAATAATCTTTCACTCCAAGCTCTTTTAAATACAGATCCTCTGGGTACTCTCTAACAACATCTCTGATCAATATTTGATTTTCTGATCGAGTAACCAAATAACAAGGAGTTCCAGCTAGTTGATATTCAATACACTGAGAAAATTGACAAGTCTGCCACATAGCCATTACTTGAGCTGAATTTGTGCTGGTATCGGTGTTCGTTGCATAAACCCACTTACAGCCAGTAACAACGCCAAGAGAGGCCACGGCAGCATGATAGCAGTCAGCACCAATATCTAGCGCTTTCCAAAAAAGATTAAGTGCAGAATCTTTGTTATAACAATCAACATCAACCTCAATACAAGTTTTATTTGGAAATTCAATAGTTTGGGGACGATTGCAGGTGGAACTCAAAAACTTAGCCTTTTTTGTTAATATATTATAACGTTAACATTAAAATCATGCGCAATCAAAATAGTTAAAATAGTAACGCTCTCAGCGCTTATTTCTTTACTGGTAAGTTAACGATATTAGTTTTTAGTGTTTGTGAACTATTCACACTGTTAGCACAAACTTTATCAAACATATTTTTTACTTCATCAACGCTAATTTGCTTCATTAAATCTTTAGACTTTAGGCGCTTACCCCATCTATGCTCAAAAGTCGATTTACCTGTTGTTGCCTCAAGATAATTTTTATAATGAGAAACGACAAATTGTTGATATTTAAAAGGCCCTGTTCTTTTAGGGTTACTGTGCATATACAAACCAATAACTGGTGTATCCATCATAACAGCCATATGAACAGGACCAGTATCAGGAGCAATAAGCAGCTCGGCATGCTTTAGTACCCAAAGCATCTGCTGTAAATTAGTTTTTCCAACCATATTTATTGGTTTATTACAGCAATGTGCGATAATTTTCTCTGCAAATAAATATTCTGAAGGTTTGTCACTACCCGCCAAAACCACTTCATAGCCACGGTATGATGCATAATCGGCCAAAGCAGCGTAACGCTCTGCTAACCAGTTTCTTTCCTCATTACTGGCTGACGGACAAATTACAATATATTGTTTTAACTGGGCAAAATTTCTTTTAAACCAAGCTTCCTCTGCTAAATCTGTAGAAAGTTGCCAGTTTGGCTGGTAATGTTTATCAACACCAATAGCATAAGCAAAAGCCAAAAAGCCTTCTGCAACATGAGGCTGAAACTGCTGACTAATTTGATGATTAGTAAATAACCACTGCCCTTCTCTAGAGCGAGAGTAATCAAAGCCCCACTTCTGTTTAGCTTTAATAAACAAGCTTGCTATATTTGCTCGAATAGACACTTGCATATGAAGCAAAATGTCGAAATAACGGTTAGCCAAAGCTTTTCGCAAATGATTATAGGCAGAAAACCCCGCAGATTTATCAAACTGAATAAACTCTACATTGGGCATGTTTTTTACCAATTGATATTCAACCCGCCCAATAACCCAAGTAATTTTTGTTTTAGGGTAATGCTTTTGAATAGCTTGTACTGTGGCTACGGCATGGCACACATCACCAATTGCAGAAAAACGCAAAATGCAAATAGATTGTGGTGCCATAGAGGGCTTAGTGCTTGGTAATGGTTCCATCTTTTGAATTAAATCAGTTAAATTGAATCATCTAGTGATGTTCATTTAACTTAATATTTGTCCTTTTATTACTGCGGAATTAGTTTAAAGTCTTCAACGAGTTAATTTTAATGTAAAATAGCTTTATTCGCCATGTGAATTACTCACAATAATTATTGCTAGAGAAAATAAATTGTCGATAACTGAGCTTAGTTACAACAGTAAAACCTTACTGCTCCCTCAAATTAATCAACCATTAAGCAAGCTTATTAAGCCTGAATGGTTTGATATTGAATATTGGCGCGAGGCAAATGCTATCACTGGATCTTCTAAAGGCAGAAATATTACTTGGTTTGTTGGTCACCAAAACGATGAGTGGGTGCTTAGACATTATTATCGAGGGGGGCTTGTTGCCAAAATATTAGGGGATAAATACTGGTATAGCAATATTGAAAACACTCGGGCTTATCAAGAGCTAAAACTGCTAGAAATTATGCATTTGCAAGGTTTACCCGTACCAAAACCCATAGCCGCCTGTATTGACAAAAGAGGAATTTATTATCGCGCAGATATACTTATTGAAAAAATTCCATACACTAAAGACTTAGTTGCCAAACTAAGCCAAAACTCACTAACCGAGGCCGTTTGGCATCAGATTGGCGCAACAATTGCCAAGTTCCACGAAGCGGGAATTTATCACTCTGATCTCAACGCCCATAATATTTTAATTGATAACGATCTTAATATTTGGTTAATTGATTTTGATAAATGCGACAAAAGATCGGTTGAATTAAGCTGGCAACAAGAAAACTTAAAAAGGCTAAGGCGTTCATTTAATAAAGAAACAAACCTGCACCAAACTTTTTACTTTAATCAACAAAACTGGCAGTGGCTTATTGATGGATACCAAAACTTTTACCATTTAGATGAGAAAGTTATTTAACCAATAATTGTTCGGCCAAATTAACCAGTTTATCAACACAACCTCGATTATTTTGCATTAGCGCTAATGCGCTTTTAGACATTACCTCTTGTTGTACTCTATTCTCAAGAAGATCGTTTAAGCCCTGAAATAAATCAGTCTTGTTATTCACCTTAACAAGGCAGCCTTCTTTAATGAGTAGGTCACTAATATCAGCAAAATTATAAATAGAGCTTCCCATTATCACAGGTGTTCCACTAACGGTAGCTTCTAATGGATTATGACCGCCTCTTGGGATAAGGCTTCCGCCTATAAATGCAACATCCGCCACACCACAAAATAAAGTCACTTCACCCATAGTGTCACCAACTAACACTTGTGTTTCAGCATTTATCACTTCATAACTTGAGCGAGTAACATAATTTAATTGCGCTTGTTTAACGCAATCTTCAAACTGAGTAAACTTTTCAGGGTGCCTAGGGATCCCAATAAGTAGTAAATCAGGGTATTTGGCACAAAGTTTTTTATGAATTAAAACAATCGCTTCAAACTCTTTAGGGTGAATGCTGGCGGCTAACCAAACTTTTCTATTTTTTAGAATATTCGTTTTAAATTCTTTCTGCGCGGTAATTACCTGTTTGGGTAAACTTAAATCAAACTTTATATTACCAGTAATCACAACTGCGTTTTTTTCATTTAATTGTGCAAACCGTTTGGCATCACTTTGGTACTGAGCTGCAATTAAACTCACATAAGAAAAAATTTGTTTAGAAAATTGACGATGCTTTAAATATTTATTCACTGACTTTTGTGAAAGTCTTGCATTGGCTAGTAAAACAGGGATCGCTTTTTTATCTAATTGTTTTAATAAATTAGGCCAAAGCTCAGTTTCCATAATAATCACTAGTTTCGGATTTACTGAGCGAATAAACCGCGCGCAAGCACCAACCCAATCTATTGGCAAATAATAATGCGTAACGCTATTGCCAAATGCTTCAATTAACGCTTGTTTACCTGTGGGAGTGGTAGAAGTTACGACTATTTGATGATTGGTATACTTTTCAATCAACTGCTTAATAAGTGGTATAGCGGCTTTGGCTTCACCAATTGAAGCGCAGTGCACGAGTAATTTATCTTGGTTGTTATAACATTTAACTAATCCAAACCGCTGTAAAAACCCCTCTCGATAATCTTTGGCTTTAATCGCTCGCCAAATAAAATATGCCCAAATAACGGGCGAAGCCAGCACCAGCAATAAATTATATTGCCAGTAACCAAACTTTAATAATTGGGCATTAAACATTATTTAGCCAACTAGCTTTTACTGCTAGCGTCTTTGGATGCAGGCTTTTTATTCTTAAAGTCAGTTTCATACCACCCTGTACCTGTTAGCCTAAAACCTGCCGCTGAAACAAGTTTACTTAATGCTGGCTTATCACATTCAGGACAGTCTGTTAACGGATTGTCGCTCATTTTTTGTAGCTTTTCTAACCGGTGATCACAAGCGCTACACTTATATTCATAAATTGGCATCTATTTACCTATTACCTATTACCTATTACTTATTACTTATCAACTACTAACTATCAACTATTAACTATCAACTATTAACTATCAACTATCAACTATTCACAGTGCGCTGAATATAGGGCTAAAGCTAGCAAATTAAAAGGCTAAGGTTTAAAAAAGCCATGAAAAAAACCATAAATTCTATTAATTGCGACTATTTTGGGTTATCCCATTGGTTATTCACTGTTAAAATAGCGGAAATTTTTTGAGCGACCTAAATAACGAGATCCACAATTATGCGCACAACCCAGTATCTTTTAGCCACATTAAGAGAAACACCCAGTGATGCCGAGCTGATTAGCCATAAACTAATGCTGAGAGCTGGGCTTATTCGTAAACAAGCATCAGGGCTCTATTCTTGGTTACCCACTGGGCTTAAAGTTTTAAGAAAAGTTGAACAAATTGTGCGCGAAGAAATGAACGCTGCGGGGGCTAACGAAATGCTAATGCCGATGGTTCAATCTGCTGATTTATGGGAAGAGTCGGGGCGCTGGGGTGACTTTGGACCAGAGTTACTCAGAATAAAAGATCGTCATCAACGTGATTTCTGCTTAGGTCCTACCCACGAAGAAGTGATCACCGATGTCATTCGTAATGAAATTCGTAGCTATAAACAATGTCCTGCGGTTTATTATCAAATTCAAACCAAATTTAGAGACGAGGTTCGCCCGCGTTTTGGTGTCATGCGTTCACGCGAATTTTTAATGAAAGATGCTTATTCTTTTCATACCAGCGAAGAATCGCTAAAAGAAACTTATCAGGTAATGTATAACGCTTATAGCAATATTTTTAATCGCTTAGGGTTAAAATTTAGAGCCGTTATTGCCGACACTGGCGCTATTGGCGGTAGTGAATCGCATGAGTTTCATGTGTTGGCTGAATCAGGCGAAGATGCCATTGCTTTCAGTAATCAAAGTGATTATGCCGCTAATGTTGAAAAAGCCGAATCATTAGCACCCACGACTGAACGAGCGGCGCCAAGTCAAACACTTGAAAAAATTGCGACACCCAAGGCAAAGTCTATCGAAGATGTTTGCAAGCAACTAAAAGTTGACGCTAAACAAACCATTAAAACGCTATTGGTTAAAGGCGCAGAAGAAAATACCGCTGTAGCAATTTGTTTACGCGGCGATCACCAAGCGAATGAGCTTAAAATTGAAAAACATCCTTTGGTTGCTTCTCCTTTTGAGCTGGCGAGTGATGAGCAAGTTAAATCACTTATGAACGCCGAGCCGGGTTCTATTGGTCCAGTTAATACCAAACTTACCGTTATTGTTGATCGTGATGCGGCAGTTTTAAGTGATTTTGTTTGTGGCGCCAATGAATCTGGCTTTCACTTAAGTGGTGTAAACTGGGAACGTGATGCGAAAATTGATCAGGTTTTTGATTGCAGAAATATTGTAGAAGGCGACAAAAGCCCCGATAATCAAGGTGAGCTAGAAATAAAACGCGGCATTGAAGTCGGCCATATTTTTCAGCTTGGTACTAAATATTCTAAAGCCATGAAAGCTAACGTTTTAAGCGAGTCTGGCAAGTCAGTAACCTTATCAATGGGTTGTTATGGCATAGGTGTTTCTCGCGTAGTTGCCGCTGCAATTGAGCAAAACCACGATGACTATGGCATTGTGTGGCCAGATAATATTGCCCCATATCAAGTCGCCATTGTGCCAATGAATATGGCTAAAAGCCCAAGGGTAAAAGACGCTGCTGAAAACCTCTATAAACAACTTAGCCAAGCTGGCATAGAAGTTATTTTTGATGATCGCAAAGAACGCCCTGGTGTTATGTTTGCCGACATAGAGCTTATTGGTGTACCCCACCGTTTTGTGATCAGTGAAAGAGGGATCGACGCAGGCACATTTGAATATAAACACCGCCGCGAAAATGAAAAAGTTGACGTAGCCATTGAGAATGTTTTTGATTTTATTCAACAAAAGCTGGCATAGTTAAGCATATTTACGATACTTACCATCAAAGGAGCAAACTAAGCGTTGAAAATTAATCCTAAAATATTCAATTGGCTTATTTTGCTTCTGCTTGGTTTTGCCAGCGTTAAAGCCTTCGCTGCGGCTCAAGAAAAACCCGATGATGAATTTAGAAAAAAACTCGTTGCCACCATCGCAAAAGCTGACTCTTCTTTTGTTGACCGCTTCGATGCCGAAGTTTGGCTACTTCAACAAGCTAAGCGCTTACAAAAAGTAGCGCCACAAATTCCCGAAGATGAGCGCTTTAAAATTCTTCGCTTAGTTCATCAAGAAGCCACTAAGTTTTCGCTCGACCCACTAGTTGTATTAGCATTAATTCATGTTGAAAGCGACTTTGATCATTATGCACTCTCATCTGCTGGAGCAAGAGGATTAATGCAAGTAATGCCTTTTTGGAAAGATGAAATAGGCAAGCGAGATGACAGCCTTTTTGATATGCATACTAATCTAAAATATGGTTGCGCCATATTAAGCTTGTACTTAGAAAAAGAAAAAAACGATCTCACTCTCGCATTGTCTCGTTACAATGGAAGTCGAGGTCAAAGTTGGTATCCTATGCGGGTTTATAAAAAAATGCGCCAGGTTTGGCGCCCTTAAGCGAGAACTAACTTATGGAGCCTGTTTGTTACAACGATCCTGAAAATCCTAAAACAGCACTTGTTCTTACTGGTGGTGGTGCAAGAGCAGCTTTTCAAGTAGGTGCGCTAAAAGCCATTTCTGATCTCATTTATCGCCACGAATGTGGTAATCCATTTCCAATAATTTCAGGCACATCAGCTGGTGCTATCAATGCAACAGTGCTTGCATCTCACGCTAGAACGCCAAGAATTGGCATTAAAAGCTTAAATAAAGTTTGGGCCAACTTTAGTGTTGAGCAAGTTTTTCGCGCCGACTTTATGGGAGTAATTCAAAACTCAGGACGTTGGATACGCTCTTTATTTTCTAATCATTATCATCGCAATCATAAAATCGCTCTACTCAATAACCAGCCTCTACAAAATTTACTAGGAAGGGTTATTCATTATCAAAATATTCAACAAGCAATAGACAGTGGTCAGCTTCACGCGCTTTCCGTAACTGCATCAGGATATGGCTCGGGGCGCTCAATCTCTTTTTACCAAGGAAGTAAAAGCATTAACAATTGGAAGCGTTATAGGCGCTCGGGCATTCGCACCAATATTCAGCTTGATCACTTGCTTGCATCATCAGCTATTCCTTTGGTTTTTCCCGCAATAAAAATTGAACATGAATATTTTGGTGATGGCTCGGTGAGATTTTTAGCACCAATTAGCCCTGCCATTCATTTAGGTGCTGATAGAGTGTTAGTTATTGGGGTCGATCCTGAGCCACAAGAAATAGAGCATAAACAAAAAACTAATAACTATCCCTCGGTTGCAGACATAGCAGGTCATGTTCTTGATAGTGTTTTTATTGATAGTTTAGATAGTGATATCGAGCGAATAAAACGGGTAAACAAAACGCTATCATTAATTCCTGAACCGGTAAGAGAGTTGCAAAGTAAATTGCGCCCTATTGAAACGCTGACTATTTCTCCGTCACAAGATTTAAGTGAGCTAGCTAGCAAGCATTTTAATGAGCTACCTAAAATTATCCAATTTTTCTTTAAACGCCTTGGCATTGATGCCAGCGAAGGCTCAACCGTTTTAAGTTATTTGTTATTTGAATCTAGCTACACTCAAGAACTTATTAGCTTAGGCTATAAAGATGCACTAAAACAACAAAAACAAATTCAACAGTTTTTCAACTTGCCTCTCTAGAAGCGACTCTCTTTTAAGACAAGATTAACTTGTTTGTAATAAAGCGGTCATAAACATTCGTCAAAATTCCGTCCAATTTTTATTGGAATAATTTTATTATGAGCAAACAGACTGCAATTTTTATTTTTTTCGTCTTAATGATAACCAGCGCTAGTTATTGGTTTTATCAAAACAAAACAAAACTTTTACAACCAACAAATACCGAGCAAACGTTTAATGTTAAAACCTTAACATTAAAAGGTTCAAATACCGTTGGTGAAAGTTTTGCGCCTAAGCTTGCCGAAGCTTATTTAAAATCTTTGGGAGCAAAACTCATTACAACCACTCAACTTGAAAGTCCAGTTGAAAAATATGTAGAAGGTATACTGGCTAAAAAAAATATCAAAATAAAAATTGATATTCGAGCACACGGCTCTAGCACTGGATTTAAAGCTTTAAACGAACAAAGCACTCAAATTGCAATGAGTTCTAGAGCAATTAAATTAAATGAGCTCAATACGATAAGTACAAAAATTGGTGCTGTAAATGAACACCCTATCGCTTTAGATGCACTTGCAATAGTCACTTATCCTACCAATCCAATTAACCAATTAACTATCGAGCAAATTGCAAAAATATTTTCTGGTGAAATAACCAATTGGAATGAAATAGGCGGTAATGATTTACCTATTAGTTTGTTTAGCCGTGATAATCAATCAGGTACATGGGATACTTTTAAAAGCTTGGTATTAAAACCATTTGACAAAAAGCTAGCTCAATCATCTTATCGTTTTGAATCAAGTAACGAACTAGTTAACAGGGTGACATCAACACCAGGCTCTCTTGGTTTTGTTGGGGTTGCTTATGTTAATGAATCAAAACTGCTGAAAGTTTCTGCAAATAATACCGAGACAGGCTCTAAACCATCGGGCTATACTATTGGCACACAAAAATATCCTTTATCGCGTAAACTTTATTTTTATACCACAGGTAGTGAGCAGGCAGATATTGCTAAAGATTTTATTCGATTTGTTACTCATAATGACGGGCAAAAATTGGCTGAACATGTTGGGCTAATTTCTTACTATCCAACTCATTATCAGCCTCAAGCATTAGAAAAAGACATTACTGATCGGTATCGTGAACTTTCTGCTATTGGGCGTAGAATAACCGTTAATTTTGCTTCAATTGATACCAATGCAGATCAAGCAAAAGAGCAAAGAGATATTCAACGATTAAAAAATTATCTTAAACAAAATACTCATAAAAAAATTGTGCTCGTTGATTTTAATCAATCAAGCAGAATTGAAAAGCTTGCACAAGATCTTAGTATCAATCAAATTAACGTGCTCGACACCCTGCAAATTCCAGAGCTAGCGCATACTAAAGATAGTATTGAAGTGTGGGCGCTTTAAAGCACATTACTTTTTTCGGTTTGGGTTTGGGTTTACCTTTAGTTGTAAACCCTGCTCTGAACTTTTAGCAACAAATGCTTTATTGATAAAGACATTAGGCACAGCAACTAGCTCATGATTAAAATAAATGAGCGGAAGCCAATCTCTTTGCCAAACAGGCACATTACATTCTTGATAAACTTTTTTTAAACTATTGGATTTATCTCGATAGTGTGGGCAAATTTTTTCTCCGCCTTTTCTCATTCTAACCGTCACCTTTTCATTATCAAGTGGCAGACGAAGCTTAAAATCACTTTTCTCTTTAGTGGCATAAAGCACTAGGTTATTAGATAAGGTTATCGGCTTACCTAAATCATTCCATTCACAAGTGTCAAAGTGATTTGATGGTTGACTTTTTTCTAATAAATAAATTTTTCCTGCATAACTTCTTAGCCATCCGTTTGAAACTTTTACTTTAATAGATTGCTCTTTCTCTGATTGTAATTGATTGATCGCTTCATCAATTTCATTAGACGATGCCGGCTGCTTAAAGAAACTCTGTGTATAAAAATGCAATAAATTTTTTCGCCTAACTAACGATAATTGGTTAAAGTTTTTAATAACAATGTTTTGCTCTGTTTTGCAAAAATCTAAATCTTGCTTGGCAACCTCTTGAGCTAAATCTGAATGCTCTTTAGCTAAACGAGAAAACCTTGCAAAAGCATGATTAACATTTTTCCAGCGCGATTTTAATAAGGGGAAAATTTCATTGCGTAAAAAATTTCTATCGTAAGTATTTTCATCATTTGAAGGATCATCAATCCAGCAAAGATCTTTTTCATTGGCATATTGTTCTATTGACTGCTTAGAAGCATTGAGCCAAGGTCGTAATAAAATTCCTTTACCTAATTGTCGATGCACAGGCATAGCCATAGCACCGTTAATTCCTGTCCCTCTTAACAATCGAAATAACAAGGTTTCGGCTTGATCATCTTGATGATGAGCAAATAACAAACAATCATCGTTAGTAAGTTGCGAGCTAAAAAAATTATAACGCTGTTTACGCGCATTATTTTCAGGCACAACTTGAGTTGATAAGCCTTGTTGATTTTTAAACAGGTTTAATTGGGTTGAGTAAAAAGTAATACCTAAATTTTCACAATCATTTTGGCAAGTTTTTAACCACTGGCTTGAGTTTTTATTAATTCCATGATCAATATGATACGCACTCAATGATTGAATCATTCCTTGCTGTTTAAGAGAGTTTGCCGCAATTAATAAAGCTTTTGAGTCTAATCCACCACTTAAGGCCACAACAATGTTTTTACTTTTTGCATACACATTTAGCTGCTTTAATAGCAGTTGTTCTAGTGAATGAAGTTGAGTTTTAGCCATAGTTTACTAAGTGATTAATTTGCTAAAGTTTTAATGATTAGTTTTGGCTATTGTAACGAGGAATTTAAGGAATACAAAAAACGGCGATAATTCGCCGTTTTTTAACTTGTTTATGAACTAACTTTAGCTCATTGAAGACCATTCTTCTTGCACACCAAACGACATTAGTCGCTCGTAGCGAGTATCGAGCAAATCATCTTCTGAGAGTTTTACTAACTTTTCTAAATCTGACTCAATCTGTTTTTTCAAATTAGCCGCCATTTCAGGGTGATTACGATGCGCCCCGCCTTTTGGCTCGGGAATTATTTCGTTAATTAAATCTAAAGACTTTAATCGCTCCGCAGTTATTCCCATTGCATGAGCTGCATCACTGGCTTTTTCTGCACTTTTCCACAAAATAGACGCACAACCTTCGGGCGAAATAACCGAATAGGTACTATATTGCAACATATTAACCCTATCACCCACACCAATCGCTAATGCGCCACCAGAGCCACCTTCGCCAATAACGGTACAAATCGTTGGCACTTTTAAACGAGACATCACTTTAAGATTGCGGGCTATTGCTTCAGACTGACCACGTTCTTCTGCGCCAACACCTGGATAAGCCCCTGGTGTATCAATAAAAGTAATAATAGGCCAATTAAAACGCTCAGCCATTTCCATTAAACGTAATGCTTTACGATAACCTTCGGGGCGTGGCATACCAAAGTTACGGGCAACTTTTTCTTTAGTGTCTCTTCCTTTCTGATGGCCAATTACCATTACTGGCTTGCCATTTAACCTTGCCGGACCACCAATAATGGCTAAATCATTAGCATAGGCTCTATCACCAGCCAGTTCGTTATAATCTGTGAAGATTAAATTGATATAATCACTGGTATATGGGCGCATAGGGTGACGGGCAATTTGGGCAATTTGCCATGCATCTAAATCCGAGAAAACCTGATTTGTCAGCTCTTCACTTTTCTTTTTAAGCCTTTCAATTTCTTCATTGATATTAATTTCGCTATCATTACCAACCAAACGCAATTCTTCAATTTGTGCTTCCATTTCGGCGATTGGTCTTTCAAACTCTAAGAAATTCATTATTTAACTTCTCTTTAATTTTCAATATGTTACAACAAAAAAGACTGGCATTTAAATTTTCAGTCAAAAATTAGTTACGCATTTTAACCACTTTTAAGGCTAAGATAAATTTAATTGCGACTCATAAGACCATTAATTTTACAATTTTATCCCATGCTTTGCTTATTTTGTTGCTAATTATCAACTAGTTCACAACTTTTAGCTTTTATTCTGCGTAAAATGTTACTTAAACACTAGCTTTACCACTGCTTAAGTAGTTATTACGATGATTTTAACTAACCCCTAGTCCCCTTTCATAATGAGTTAAATTGTAAGGAAACGCTAAAAGAGTATAGGCTTAGCCAAATTTTCTAAGCTATATTTATAGAGTCACACTTTTAAATTAACTGATTAAATTGCTACATTACTTAATACATGTCGAGAAAAATAAGAACATTATTAAAAAGAATTCGCTATCTCGAAGAGGAACTTTATTGCGAGCCTCTTGGTGAAGGATGGCGTGATCAGCTAATCACAAGAAAAGAGTTATCTGATGCTTTATCGTATCTTGCTAATCAAATAGTGAGCAACCCCAATCCAACCCTTTCAGTATTAAAAATGTTAGATCGAGTTGAGAGTTTGAATAATCGCCCGCTTCCCGCATTTGAAAAAAATGCCATGCAGGTTGTAGAAATTTTGTTTAACTATATTCGCGAAAACTCCCATTTTGATAAAGATTACTATCATATACTCAACAGCCTTCAACTATCGTTTATTCATTTATCACTTAATGACTTATCCTTTTTAGATAACAACAAACACGTTGCAGTAAAATTTTTAGAACGACTTATTACCTTAGGCCAATATTTTGATAGTAGCGCAGGTAAGCTTTGTCAGTATTTTATTCATGCCATTGAACTATTAGTTGATCGATTAATAAATCGCGATAATGTTACCAATCAAACTTTTACTATGGCCAACATTAAAGTAGAGGAATACTTTCAAGGCTTTAACCAAAAGGTCGAAAGTAATACTACGCAAATTTTTAGCGAATTATCAGAAAAAAACAAACTTGCCCAAGCCAATCGTTATACCTCGGAGTTGATTAAAGGTAAAACCGAAGGCGAAGAAATGCCAATATTTTTGCTCGATTTTTTTGAAAATCATGTTGCTAAAGTTCTCTATGAAAAAATAAAAAGTGTTGGTGTTAATCATAAAGAAACACAGCAAATTTTAACTGACATGGATACCCTTACTTGGAGTATTACTGCTCATCACGGCGATACAACCTACGCAGTAAGATTTGAAGCCGATGTTAGCGAAGCAATGAAAAGAATGTATAACGCTTTTGCCGCAGACGGTGAGCTGGATGAATATGTAAAAGATTTTTTTATAGAAGCAGAGTCCATCCATAACAAAAAACTTCAAGGTCAAAGAATTGATTATGATGTAATGATTTCTGCTGATATTTTTGCCGATGAAGAATATGAAAAAGATGAGCTTGATGAATGGTTTGCACCATCTAATAACCAGCACTCAATTAGCCAGTTAAAAGATCAGTTAAAAGAAGATACTTGGTATCGCTTATTAATTGATGACAAAGAAGTCAACGCTCGGTTATTGGTTTCTAGTGAATTAACCGAAGAGCTTATATTTGTCAACTTATCTGGTGAAGTTGTACTTAATTTAAACTTTAATGAGCATGAATTTCTTGCTACCAATATTCAACCAACCGAAATTGAACAATCAGTACGCTATAGCCATGCAACAAGCGCACTAATAAGAGAGCTTACAGCCAAGCTTGAAACATTAGAGCTTGAATATCAGTCAATCCAACAACAAAAAGCAATAAAAGCTCAAGAGCAAGAAAAACAGCTAAAAGCACAAGAACTTGCAGAGCAAAAACGCAAAGCTCAAGCTCTTGCCTTAAAGCAGCAACAAGAAGCTCAAGCTTTAGCCCTAAAACTGCAAGCCGAAGCCGAAGCCGAAAAAACTCGAAAGCAGCAAGAAGCTCAAGCAAAAAAAGCGGCTATTGAAGAAGAAGAGCGCCAAGCCAAAATTCGCTTTCAAGCCAAAAACACTTTTAATAAATTTCAGGTGGGTACTAGAGTTGCTTATCAAAACGGTAAAAATAACTGGTTAGAAGCCACTTTAACCTTAATATCTAAAACCACCTCAAAACACATTTTTACTGATCACAAAGGAGCTAAAATATTAGAACCTACCAAACAACAAGCCATAGAATTAATAGAAGCTAACCGCCTAAAGATTATTAAAGATGCGCCAGAACAAAAAGATTTAATTCAATCTTTAGTAAAAGATCGACGCAAACAGCTGTCAAACCGCTAAAATAACTAAAGTTGGCTATATTGGTTGCCGATAAACTAGTACCTATTGAGTAAACAGTTAACCAATATGACTTTATCAGCTAAAATTAAAACTATTACGGTAACTTTTTTTATCGCTTTTTTAGCCATTTTTACATCGCCATTAGTCGCTCAAAATACTTCACAACTCTTAGAGCAATCTAAACGCCACTTTCAATATACCCAAGCATCACAATACACTCATGTTATTTGGCCAACACAAGCAGCAGGAATATCCGTTTCACTGCTGCCCACAATTAACTATTCGGGCATACCCATTGAGCATAGAGAAGCAGATAAAGATTATTTTGAACATGGAAAAATACCCGCACAAACATTTTCACTTTTTGCCGACTTATTAGTTGCTTCACGTTATTTTAATGTTACGACAAACAATGCCAGCGAATATCAACTACAATTATCTATAGAAAAATATGAGCATCCCTATCAATATTCCCCAGATGATCAATGGTGGCAAAAAGCCAGTGATAATTTAGAGCGAGCCTTTGCTAGTAGAAAACCAGCCAGCGTAAAACTAAGCTTGTCTTTAACCCGAGGCCACTTTCCCATTAAAGCTTGGCAAGATACGGTTGAAATGACCTTAACTCAATGCGATCTTAACAATAAGCCACAAGCTGCAACTTGGGTAAATAATCAAAATAAACTGCAAAATGATTATCGCCATTCAACATTAGGACAAGCGTATATTGCGGCAAGTAACTTTTTGATTGCCAAAGCGATAGAAAGATTAAATCAAGAGTCACAATTTGCCACCTTAACTCAAATTGATGGAAACGAGTTGATGCTGAGTGCTAAAAAACAAAACTTTATAGTGGGCAAAAAATTGGCCGTATATCCAAAAAAACAAGATGGCAGAATATCAACAACTCCAGCAGGGCAAGTTCAGGTGATAAAATCATTTGGACAAAAAGCCATTGCATATCCTGTGTCATTAAGAGCCGATCATTTAAAACTAGGTGACAAAATTGAAATTCCCACGGCAATAAAGCCTTATCCACTAAAATTTCAATTTGAGTCTACGGGTCAATGTGCACCAGTGGTTATTGCAGAATCAAATTAGAGAAAACCCTAATGCCACAATAGGAAAATATTTTACCATTGTAACTTCCATCAACTATCACTTTAATAAATAGAAAAGCTTTTATTTAATTTTTTTACATTGATTATTTAACTTCTTTTTCAATTAGAGAACACTTTTCCTTAGAATTAAGTAAACCATCATAGTCAATGAATTCAGTCGCTCTAAGAAGTTTATTTTCTTTAATACTCTAAATTGATACTCATGCACACGATAGGCTTTAGTTGCAATTGTTATATATTATCTTAAAGACGCACATTTATGTTTAGAGTTTAAATTTTTATGTTAAACATAAAATATTATTTGATATACATAATTTAAAGGTATATATTAATAACATGAATATTGAAATTAACCTCGATGTAGAACTAGCAAAACGAAAAATGTCATTAACTGAGCTATCTCAACAAGTAGGGATCTCTATGACAAATCTTTCACTATTAAAAACGGGTAAAGTTAAGGCTATTCGATTTAGTACGCTAGAAGCTATCTGTAAAACACTTAACTGTCAGCCAGGTGATATTTTGAGCTATAAGACGAACACTATCGGTGAAAACGAAATATAAACTTGTATGAGCATTATAAAATAAAAACTGGTCGATTTAGATTTATTAACAAGGAGAACTTATGTCAGATAATGAATACTTTAAACCAGCGGTTGCCGCTGTTGCTTTAGCCTTACTTTTTCCTTTGTATTGGTTTTTTATGTTTACCTCTGATTTCCAAGACTTTGAAACAGCTTTAAGAGATGATATTTTGTCTTTAACTTTTTCAGACTTGCTTTTTATTACTATAGGAATACTAGAAATTTATTTGTACTTAAGCCTACGCAAATCAATTAAAGAGCAACTTAATTCATCTATGCTAAACGCTTGTTTGTTACTAATGTGCATTTTAGTTGCAGGTTTTCACCTAACCGTTTTGTTTGATCTAATTTTTGCTGTAATTGGAAGTGGACTACAAGAAGCCTCAAAAGATTGGATGATAAGTGCCTGTATAATTATTGCACTAGTTACTATCAGTCTTTATGCGGTTGTTGCATCATTATTTAGCATATTATTAATCGTTAAAGAAAGTTCAGTTATCTTAAAAGGGTTTGGAGTCCTATTATTAGTAGCTTGTTTGTTGCAACTGAGCGTAATATTTTCAATTGCCTCGGCTTTTTTCTTTCCAATAGCTTTAGTTATATTGGCAATTTATTTTCTTAAAGAGCCTCAAGTGGTGGAGGTGGTTTAAGGTTATAAAAGCAGTTAACATTGATTAGCTGCTTCTTTGTCACCTTATATAAAAGTGACCAATAAATTATAAATTGAATGACAAACTACAGTCGAACTGTAAGCTAAGAAGTAATATTTATTCCTATGATAATTTTTATTTTCAGCATTAGTATAAATTAGGCTGAAACACTTAGCGAAAACCATGCCCATCAGCAAACTATATAGTGCAGTGTAAATAGGAAAGTTTTTATTCAACAAAGCAACATGATAAAAACAAAATAAAACAGAGCTTACAATAATAAATAAAACATTTCGGTTTTTATTATTTTCAAATAACCTAAATATCATTAATTGTAAAATAAATGTTTCTATCAGTGGAGCAATAATCAAAGGAGATAATAATTTAGAGTGGTCTATTTTTGAGTAATCAGAAAATATATTTATTTTATAATGAATATCACCAAACATATTGATAAGTTCGATATAAATAAGTTTAATAAATTTGACTGTAATAAAACCAATTACACTTAAGCCAACTATTGTTTTTAAATAAAATTTTAATTCTTGATTTAAACTCAAAGTCATTTTCTCACCGCTCACCCTGAGCCTGTCGAAGGGTGTTTATACTAGGGCACAAACAGGACACCCACTTCTAACCTTAAACTTAATTTCTCGCCAAGAAAGTTCCAAGCCGTCAAACAGCATTAACCGACCATTAATTAATTCTCCAACACTACAAATAACTTTTATTGCTTCAAGTGCTTGCACCGAGCCAATAATACCTACTAACGGGGCTACTACTCCGTTTGAGCTACAGGTTTGATCATCAAAACTATCTTCTTCATATAAACAACGATAGCATGGTGTATTAGGCTGATAAGTATAGGTGGATAATTGTCCTTCCCAGCGAATTGCCGCACCAGAAACAAGTGGTGTTTTAGTGGTAAACCCAACTCTGTTGAGCATAAAGCGGGTGTTAAAATTATCGCAGCAATCAACAATAACATTGGCATTTTTGGCTAGCTCAATTAGCTCGGCTTCGTTTAATCTTTTATTAATCGTTTGAATGTCACATTCTGGATTAATCACTTTTAGGCGGCGTTTAGCCGATTCGACTTTTGCCATACCAATGGTTTGACTATCGTGAATGACTTGACGCTGCAAATTCGTTAAATCAACATTATCATCATCAATTAACGTTAATTTTCCAACCCCTGCGGCGGCTAAATAAAGAGCAACTGGCGCGCCTAATCCGCCTAAGCCAACAATTAAAGCATGCGCATTAAGTAGTTTATTCTGCCCTTCAATATCAATTTTAGGCAACATAATTTGGCGACTATATCGTAATAATTGCTCATCATTTAACATGATAAAAACCTACCTTGAGTCACTCTATCATGATTTAACAGATCTTTTTTCGTCATTACATTTTGAAATCCGTTTTGATTAAAAATGTCTCTGACTTTTTCGCCTTGTTCATAACCATGCTCAACTTGTAATAAACCGCCTTCAACCAAAAATAATTTAGCCGTTTTAGCAATATGACGAATATCATCTAGTCCATCACCACTTGCAACCAACGCACTAGCGGGTTCAAAAATAAGGTCGCCTTTGCTTAAATGCGGATCACCTTTGGCAATGTATGGCGGGTTAGCAACAATTAAATCAAACTGCAAATTTGGAACCGATTTAAACCAGTCGCTCTTTGCAAAACTCACATTATTAATTTGATTTAGCCTTGCGTTCTCTGTCGCCAGTTTTACAGCATCTAAGTTAAAATCAACCGCATAAATTTTATCTTTGGCTCTTTCACTGGCAATGGCTAAAGCAATCGCGCCAGTACCTGTGCCTAAATCTAGCACTGTGGCTTTTGGTTTTGTTGATAATTCTTCAAGCGATAACTCCACTAAAAGTTCCGTTTCGGCACGTGGAATTAATGTAGATTGATTAGTTTTTAAGGTTAAATTCCAAAAATCTTTACTGCCAGTAATATAGGCAATGGGCTCACCTTTGCCGCGACGTTTTAATAGTTGTTTAAATTGATTATCTTGCTCAATGGTTAACTCATACTCAGGCCAAGTTTTAAGCCAAGTAAAATTTTTATTCAATACAAAAGCAAGTAAAAATTCCGTATCAATTTTTGAGTTGGCATTCACTAAATGCTCAAATTGACTCAATAAATTTTTGCCGTATTGAATGGCTTGATTAATATTCATACGATTATCATTTCTCTTTGGGTACAGAGATTTTTTTTGGATTGCACAAACAAAATGCTATTTTTTGATCGTAATAAGCTGCTTCATTAATAAAAGCAATATGAGTATTGTCGCCTTTATAAAAAAGATCTTTTCCATCAAAGGTTTTAAAAATTGGATCACCTTTTTTAATCAATGAGTAATCTTGATGAATAAGGTTAGGATGAATACAAGCATTAATTTCACCTTGCTCGTTAGTTGGAAAATAGACTTTATCAAAATAGCTCATCACTTCAATTTGTGACGGCAAATTTAGCTCAACAAGATTATCTTGATTATATAATTCAACAAAGTTAAGCACTGCTTCTAACGCTTTTTCCGTTTTATGATAAATATTCCAATCAACGGTCGATTGAGCAATAGGTCCCACTTCTATTACCACGCTTTTATTAGCGATTGAGCAAAGAAAATGGTGATCATCCATTAATGAAGTTTCAGAAGTGATCACTAGATCGGGAATAACGGTAGATAAATAAGCAGCAAGGTTTAAGTAAAAACAATCATGTTTAATTAACACTAAGTTGGTTTGCATATTGGCAGTGCTAGTATGCAGATCAACAATAAAATCAACTCTGGCTTGTCCTTTAGGTCCTAATGCTTGATTAATTTGTTTGGCAATTTTTTGCTCGCCATTTTTAAGGGATAAATCGTTTAATTCTTGTTGTTTAAAACAACGATTTAAATCTTTTTGTAAGTAACGTTTATTAGCATCAATTGCAGGCTGGTTTGCCAATAGCATTTCAATTTGAATGGCGGGATGCTTTTCCGTTAAAAACTGATTTTGTCTTTGTTTTGTTTGCCACTGTTTAATAAGATGAATGCCCGTTAGCTCATTACCATGAGTACCACCAACAATGGCAACGGAGGTTACTTTATTGCTTTTGGGCATATTCATTATCTTTATCAATTAATCTTGATCAGCAAGGCTTGCTAACTGGTCAGCTTGGTATTCATTCACTAAAGGCTCAAGCACTTGAGATAAATCGCCTTGCATAATTTCATCGAGCTTATACAAAGTTAAATTAATGCGATGATCAGTCATACGACCTTGCGGAAAATTATAAGTGCGAATACGCTCCGAACGGTCGCCACTTCCTACCAAGCTTTTACGCGCTTCCGATTGTTCTTCATGAGCCGCTTCTTCTTGTGCCGCAAGTAATCTCGATTTAAGCACGCTTAAAGCTTGTGCTTTATTTTTGTGCTGCGAGCGACCATCTTGACATTCAACCACAGTTCCCGTTGGCAAATGAGTAATACGAATGGCTGAGTCGGTTTTATTAACATGCTGACCACCCGCACCAGAGGCTCTAAAGGTATCAATCCGTAAATCGGCTGGGTTAATATCAATTTCATCTAGCTCGTCGGCTTCTGGCATAACCGCCACCGTACAAGCCGAGGTATGAATTCGCCCTTGCGATTCGGTTTCTGGCACACGCTGCACGCGGTGAGCGCCCGATTCAAACTTAAGCTTTGAATAAACACTATCACCCGAAATCTTACAGATAATTTCTTTATAACCGCCCTGCTCGCTAGGGTTTTCGCTCATTACTTCAATTTGCCAGCGACTTTTTTCTGCATAACGGCTATACATTCTAAACAAGTCACCCACAAAAATAGCCGCTTCATCACCGCCAGTTCCGGCGCGAACCTCTAAGAAAATATTTTTATCGTCATTGGGATCTTTGGGTAACAGTAATTTTTGTAGCTCTAGCTCGGCTGGCTCAACCAGTTTTTTATTTTCTTTAAAGTCTTCTTCTGCCATTTCACGCATATCGGGATCAGAATCTTTGAGCATTTCTTCAGCGGCGGCTAAATCTTCCATAATTTGGTTATATTTAGAATAAGCACCAACCACTTCTTCAAGTTGAGAATATTCTTTTGAAAGCTCTCTAAAACGATTTTGATCGGCAATAGTTTCAGGATCGCTCAATAAATGCCCCACTTCTTCGTGACGCTCGGTTAATCCTTGTAGCTTTCTAATGATGGAGTCTTTCATAAGATACCTATCTTTTTAATAATTTTAATGATTGTTTTTTTGCTTAATCAATCAAATATTAAAGTATTTAATTGAAGCTTTAAATTAAGAAATGCCTATTTATTTGAGATCACACATTTTTAAAAGGTGAATACTAAACCAAATAAAGGCAAAGAGGTATAAAAGGTTAGTTCTCGGGCTTAATTGAAAAAGTATTGGCAATAACCGCCAAAACATCTTGCTGATTTGCTTCACCCGCTTGTCGGATCAGTTTACTGGGTGAATGCATAAACTTTTGAGTTAAACGATTAGCCATTTCGGTCATTACTTTTTCGGCATTTTCGCCACTTTTAATTTTATTAAGCGCCCTACTTAGCTCATCATTTTTAGTCTGCTCAAATTGACTACGAAAATCTTTCATTAACGAAACCGACGAAAGCGACTGCAACCAATTAATATATTTTTGACCATGTTGGGCAATAATTAGCTTTGCTTCGTTAGCCGCTTCTTCACGCACTTTAATGTTTTCATTAATAACCCCTTGCATATCATCAACGGTGTATAAATAAACATCTCTTAGCTCGGCAACTTCGGGCTCTATATCGCGCGGAACCGCTAAGTCCACCATAAACACTGGCCAATGTTTACGTTTTTTAATCGCTTTTTCCATTAAGCCTTTACCAATTACTGGCACAGGACTCGCAGTTGAACTCACGATAATATCGGCATTTAACACTAAATCGGGCAATGAACTTAAACCATAAGCACTTCCACCAAATTCATCGGCTAATTTTTGCGCGCGCTCAACGGTGCGATTCGCCACATTAATATTAGTAACACCTTGCCGTGATAAGTGGCGGGCAGCCAGCTCAATGGTTTCGCCAGCGCCGATAAATAAAGCATTCGTTTTAGAAAAATCACTAAAAATGCGTTTTGCTAAGGTTACAGCCGCATAAGCAACCGAAACGGCGCTTTCGCCAATTTGAGTATCAGTGCGAACTTGTTTGGCTAATGAAAAAGTTTGCTCAAACAATCGATTTAAATAAAGACCCAATGTTCCTGCATGATTAGCATAACCATAGGCATCTTTAACCTGACCTAAAATTTGCGGCTCACCCAACACCATAGAATCTAAACCGCAAGCCACACTCATAATATGATCAATGGCATTTTCACCCGAGTGCAAATAACTGAACTGAGAGAGCTTTTCTGACTCTAACTGATGGTATTCGGCTAACCAGTTAATAATTTGTTGCGATTTTAATGCAATGTTTGAATCTTGTTCGTGGTGATCTTTGCTACGATAAACAATTTCCATACGGTTACACGTTGAGATAATAGCCACTTCATCAAGCGATGCTTGCAACTTAATGGCTCGCAAGCTTTCAGCCATAGCATCGGGAGAAAAAGCAACTTTCTCGCGAATATCAACTGGCGCTGTTTTGTGGTTTATCCCGAAAATAGATACTGGCATCGTATTAAAGTTTTCTAATTTGGAAACAAAAGTTATGGTTACAAGTTTATCGAATGATTTAATTTAGATATTGATTGTTATCAAAGAGGTGCCTAGGTAACATAGTTAAAAATATCGTTACAATCATGATTTTCTCGCTTGGGCGCGATTATATCAGAGGTTAAAAGATTTTCAGCAATATTTATCGTTATTCTAACCGATATACCACCTGCTGTTTTTTACACAGTTTAAATTAAGCGTTTGTATTAAGAGGTCAGTTTTTTGAGCTTTACTATTTCTAATTGGTTAAATCAGCCCGTGGCTAAAAACACTCAAGGTATTGGTCACAAATTTAAGTTCGCTAAAATTGCTGCAACATTAGGCATTGCAAGCCTTGTTGTTTCTTGTGCTAGCAACAAAACGCAAGAGTTTTCTACTCCGCATAATCAATATCAACTATCTAGTGTTGATAATCTTAACCCTCGTCAAAAAGCTGATTTGCTTGAGTCTATTATTGCCGCCGACATCGCAGCTTATAAGGGCGACTCCTTAGCCTCAATGAGCTACTATTTATATGCCGCTGAAATCTCTAAGTCGCCAGAGCTAATTATTAAGGGAATTAACGCGGCCAGAAAAGCCAATGATCCGTTAGGGTTAGAACAAGCAGCAAAAATTTGGCTAAACATTAATAGCGACAATCCAATTGCCCAAGAAGTCTTTTTAGAGTCTCAATTAGGTTTAGGAAACCTGATGGCAGCACATGATACTGCACTGCTACTATTAAAGAGTAAGCCAACAGCAAGCAATAAATACCACTTTTTAATAAAGCATGTTCAAAACTCAGAGCCTCGTATAACCATTAATGTGCTGGCTAAGCTTAAAGAGCATTTTCAGCAGCAACTCAAACAATCAAGCAGCTTTAGCGATAAAAAGCTTAAAGCAGTCAATGATTCATTAGTTGCAATAACCACCGCTCAATCAAAGTTTTTTTACGATCTATCCACAGCCAGTCAAACTCATGCAGGTGGGCTCAATCAAGCCTTATCAATAATTGATAATGCTTTAAGAATCAATGAACAATTTATTCCTGCGGTTAGGCTTAAGTCGAATATTCTTTATCAATTAAGAAAAGACAGCGAAGCCATTAGTTTTTTATCTCAATTATATCAAGCCAATCCTGCTTCACCTCAAATATCACATATGCTTGGGCAAATGTTGTACGACTTACGAAACTACCAAGCCAGTGCAAACCACTTTACTGGTTGGCTAGAAAATCATCCTCAGGATATAGAAGCCAAATATTATCAAGCCGCTAGCTATTATGGTTTACAGCAATACCATCTAAGCTTAGATGCGTTTTTACAACTACTCGATGAAAGCTTTGAATCTCATCGTGTCGCATTTTTCTGTGGCGACTCGGCAGCAAGAATAAAAAAACTAGATATTGCGTTAAGCTGCTTTAATAAGATTGAACCTGGTCCTTTATTTGTGAACGCTAAAATTCAATCGGCCAATATTTATGCTGAGCAAAATAACCCAAATAAAGCCATTGAACTTGTTTCTCAAGTAGGTAATTTTTCTAAAGATGATCAAATAAAGCTAGTTAACGCCGAAATATCACTATTAGAAAGATACCGTACCAAACCTATTGCCAAGCAAAGGTTAACCCAAGCACTCAAACAATACCCAGAGGAGCTTTCTTTACTAATTAAAAAAATTCGCCTTTTCGACTTAGGTAATCAACCTAAAGCTTTATATCAACTGTTGTTAAAAGCGAAAGATTTGGTAGAAGAAGGCGAAAAACAACGCGACTTTTTATTTGCTGGCGCTCAAGTTTTACGCCAATACAAACATCACCAATTAGCTATTCAGTGGTTTACCGAAGCACTTATTGACTCGCCTGATGATAAAGAATTGTTATATAACCGAGCACTATTTCGTGAGCCTTTAGGTCAATTTAATGAAATGATTTCAGAATTTAAACAGTTGCTACAAAAATACCCCGACGATCTTAATATTAAAAATGCACTTGGTTATACTCTTGCCGACAGAGGACAAGAATTAGACTATGCCGAACAATTAATTAACGAAGCTTTTAAAGGATTACCCAACAGCGCGGCAGTAATTGATAGTAAAGGTTGGATCGCATTTCGCAAAGGTAACCTATTAGAGGCCGAAAAATATTTAGCCCTAGCCTTTGAAATGCAACCTAGCGCAGAAGGCGCGGCTCATTTAGGCGAAGTGTTTTGGGTGTCTGGCAAAAAAGACTTTGCTCGCTCTGTGTTTAAAAAAGGTCTCAGTCTCGACAAAGAAAACACCATTTTGCTTGAAGTTATTAAAAGACTGCAATTAAACCTAGAATAGTAGAGCAAATAACAATGAGCCGACTGTTATATCAAACTGTGCAAGCTAGTCTTATTGCTATTTTAGTATTGTTTTTAAGTGGTTGTTTGCATAAGCCTGCACAATATTTGCCTAGCAGTATACCGCTTTCTGCAATTAATCATTGGGATGTTAAGGCAAGAGTGGCAATTAATACGCCCGAAGAAAATGTTTCCGCCACACTCGACTGGCAAAAGCGCTCAAATAATTTTGATTTTCATATTTATGGTTTATTTGGTGCCACTTATGCTCATTTAATTCAGCAAAATAACCAAGCAACATTAAATATTCCCGATCACCCTGAATTTCAGGGTAATAGCTCTAAGCAACTATTACAGCAAACATTAGGTTGGGACTTTCCAATTGATGCTTTATCTTATTGGGTAAAAGGGCTACCTTCTGGAAAATCGGGTGAAATAATAGAGCGCGATAATGAGCAAAACCTAAGCCAAATTCAGTTTAGCGATTGGCAGGTTTATTTTAGTCGCTATCAGAGCTATCAGGGCTATCAAATGCCTAAAATTATTCGCGCGGTTCATCCTCAGTTATCACTAAAAATTGTCATTAAAAGCTGGACATTTTTACCGCCAACCGAGCGTTTATAATAGTAATGAGCATCAATAAAACTTTAAACTGGCCTTGTCCTGCTAAGCTAAACTTATTTTTGCATTTTATTGGGCAAAGAGCCGATGGCTACCATGAACTACAAAGTGTATTTCAACTACTCGACTTTGGCGACACGCTTTCAGTAACGCCAAATCAATCAAACAAAATTAGCTTCGAGTGCAATAAGTCCGAGCTTAACGGTCATGACAACTTAGTGGTTAAAGCGGCTAAAGCCCTGCAAAGCTACGCTAAAAATAAAAATTCCACGTTTAATTGTGGTGCTCATCTTTATTTAGAAAAAAAGCTTCCTGCTGGCGGCGGTATTGGCGGAGGCAGTTCAGATTGTGCAACCGCTTTAATTGCACTCAATTATCATTGGTCGCTTAATCTTTCAATTGATGAACTTGCCACTATTGGATTGTCATTAGGCGCCGATGTTCCTATTTTTATTCATGGAAAAACCGCATTTGTTGAAGGTATAGGCGAAAAAATTTCACCGATTAAAACCCCAGAATGCTGGTATTTAGTGGTGTTTCCCAACTGTCATGTGTCAACAGCAAAAATTTTTTCAAATTCTATGTTGACAAGAAATAGCAAAGCCATCACAATACGCGACCTCAACGCACTGGAGCTACCATTTAGTGGTAAAAACAGTATGCAAACCATAGTTTGCAATGACTATCCAGCGGTTGATTTAGCACTCAATTGGCTAAAATCAGTTAATTTAAGTGCTAGAATGACAGGAAGTGGAAGTTGTTTGTTCGCACCCTTTGACAATGAGCAAGAAGTGCGTAAAATAGCGTCCCGATGTGAATGGCCTCATTTTGTGGCACGTGGTACTAACCAGTCACCACTTCACTTGAAGCTTTCACAATTGATGCAGGATGCAGCTGAATAAATTTAGATGCATTGAATAATGTATCAACACAACAGGGGTATCGCCAAGCGGTAAGGCAACGGGTTTTGATCCCGTCATGCGTTGGTTCAAATCCAGCTACCCCTGCCATTTTTCTTCTTGTTCTACCACACTTGATCAGATGGCTAATTTAATTCTAAATTTTAACCCTACAAGCTTAAACTTTAGACACGCCAACCTCTTTTGCTACAAAATTTTCAAAGCACAAATTGCCATCCTGATATATTATTTAAATTTACTGATTCAACTAACCACCTTATTTTATAAGTCAATAAGACAATTGGGGTCTAAATAATGTCTGATATGATGCTTTTTAGCGGCAACGCTACACCAGAACTCGCCGAAAAAATCGCTAACTACCTTGATGTTTCACTTGGTAAAGCCAAAGTTGGGCGTTTTAGTGATGGCGAAGTTGCGGTTGAAATTTTAGAAAATGTCCGCGGAATGGACGTTTTTATTATTCAGTCAACTTGCGCGCCAACTAACGAAAGTTTAATGGAACTTGTCGTAATGGCCGACGCTTTAAGACGTGCATCAGCTAGCCGTATTACCGCTGTTGTTCCCTATTTTGGTTATGCTAGACAAGACAGAAGAGTAAGAAGTGCCCGTGTGCCAATTAGCGCTAAAGTGGTTGCCGATATGATGGCTGTGGTTGGAATTGATAGAGTATTAACCGTTGATTTACACGCCGATCAAATTCAAGGCTTCTTTGATATTCCAGTCGATAATGTTTACGCCACACCAGTACTCATTGAAAATATTCAAGAAAACTGGAGTGGTGATGAAATTGTGGTTTCACCTGATGTTGGCGGTGTGGTACGCGCCAGAGCCGTTGCTAAGCGTATGAATGATGCCGAACTTGCCATTATTGATAAACGTCGCCCCGAAGCCAACAAGTCAGAAGTGATGCACATTATTGGTGATGTAGCAGGACGCGACTGCATTATTTTAGACGATATGGTCGATACCGCTGGCACCTTGTGTACTGCCGCTGGCGCATTAAAAGCCAACGGCGCAAAGAGTGTTTCTGCTTATGCAACTCATGCCGTATTGTCGGGCAAAGCGATTGATAATATTAATAATTCTGTACTCGATAAATTAGTTATAACCGATACAATACCTTTAACCGATGCAGCCAAAGCTTGTGAACGCATTGAGGTATTAACTCTATCTAAAATGCTTGGCGAGTCAATTCGCCGTGTAAACGAAGAAGAGTCTTTAAGCTCAATGTTTTTAGATTAAACGTTTTTAGATTAAATACCGGCTGCAACCAAACCGTTTTTAAAAAGGCGCTAATTAACATTAATTAGCGCCTTTTTCTTGCACCAACCGCGTCTCTATCTTATAATTCGCCGCCCTTTAAATAAGGGGCTCAAGCAAAGCTTAGCATTTTGCTTGAATTACTGTCTTGTCTGGTCGCGGTCAAGGCTTAACATTATTTTTGGAGAACTAAAAAATGAGTGACTCATTTGTATTAAATGTAGAGCTTCGAGAAGATATGGGGAAAGGTGCGAGCCGCCGCCTACGTCGTCTTGAAGACAAAATACCTGGCATCGTTTATGGTGGAGGAAGAAAACCACAGCCTATCAGCGTTAGCCACCCTGAAATTCTTAAGCACTTAGAAGAAGAAGCTTTTTACTCACATATTCTTGAGCTAAAAGCAGGTAAAAAAACTGAAAAAGTGATCTTAAAAGATCTTCAACGTCACCCTTTTAAACCAAAAGTCACTCATGTTGACTTTATGCGTGTTAAAGCCGGTGAAAAACTAACAACATCTGTGCCATTACACTACTTAAATGAAGAGTCTTGCCCAGGTGTTAAAGCAGGTGGTGTTATCAGCCATGCTTACACAAGCGTTGAAATTTCTTGCTTACCGAAAAACTTACCTGAGTTCATCGAAGTTGACCTTGCCGATCTAGAAATGGATCAAGTGGTTCACTTATCAGACATCAAACTACCAAAAGGTGTTGAAATTGTTGAGTTAACTCATGGTGATGATCACGACCAAGCAATCGTTACTATCCACAAAAGCCGTAGCGCAGTATCATCTAATGACGATGATGAAGCAGGCGAAGAAGAAGCTGCTGAGTAATCAGTGGTTTCCTATTATCTTAATTAAAGATGATAAAACTCATTGTAGGACTTGGAAATCCAGGTCCTCAATATGCCCAAACAAGACATAATGCTGGAGCTTGGTACGTTGAAGCGCTAGCAAGAGCCTACTCAGTTTCATTAAGCCTAGACACTAAATTCTTTGGTCATGTTGGTCGCGGTTTAATCAACGGCAACGACTGCCGATTACTCATTCCCAATACTTTTATGAATTTAAGTGGTAAAGCCATTGGCGCTTTGGCAACCTTTTATAAAATTCTGCCCGATGAAATATTAGTTGCCCATGATGAACTCGATATGGAGCCTGGCACAGTTAAACTGAAAAAGTCAGGTGGGCATGGCGGTCATAATGGTTTAAGAGACACCATTAAATGTTTGGCTAATAGTAAAGACTTTTATCGCTTAAGAATAGGCATTGGTCATCCGGGCAATAAAAACCAAGTTTCTAATTATGTGCTCGGCAAAGCGCCTGAAATTCAGCAGCGTAAAATTGAAGAAAGTATTGATGAAGCCTTAAGGTACACCCAAGATATTATTGAAGGTAATCACAATAAAGTCATGCAAACAATGCATGCTTTTAAGGCATAAAGATGTCCCCTCCACTTTTCAAGGGGAGGGATAGAGAGGGGCTGAACTTTAAATATCACCCCCTCCTAACCTCCCCCTTCACAGAGGGAGGAATAAACAAAAGTTTTCCCCAAACCTTAAGGGGAAATAAAAATCCCCTCCACTTTTCAAGGGGAGGGATAGGGAGGGGTTGAACTTTAAATCTCACCCCCTCCTAACCTCCCCCTTCGCAGGGGGAGGAATAAACGTCTCCCCTTTTAACATGGAGGCTCAACAAATACTAAAGTCTCTAATAAAAGAGCAAAGCTAAACCTTGGAGAATAAAATGGGTATCAAATGCGGCATCGTTGGCTTACCCAACGTAGGCAAATCAACCTTATTTAACGCGCTCACCGATGCTGGAATCGATGCACAAAACTACCCTTTTTGCACAATTGAGCCAAATACTGGTGTGGTTCCTGTTCCCGACTTACGCTTAGATAAACTTGCCTCAATTGTAAACCCTGAAAAAGTATTGCCCACCACCATGGAGTTTGTGGATATTGCCGGTTTAGTCAAAGGCGCCTCTAAAGGTGAAGGTTTAGGTAATCAGTTTTTAGCCAATATCCGTGAAACTGATGCCATTGCCCATGTGGTTCGCTGCTTTGAAAATGATGATGTTATTCACGTTGAAAACAAAATTGACCCACTTGATGATATTGAAGTCATTAACACAGAGCTTGCCCTTGCCGATTTAGAATCTGTTGAAAAGCGCATTCAAAAAAATATTCGCGTGGCTAAAAGTGGCGATAAAGACGCTAAAGCCATGCTAGTGATTTTAGACAAATGTAAAGCGCTACTGGATGAAGGTTTACCCATTCGCTCTGGTGACTGGGATGATGACGAAGCTAAAGTCATTAAGTCGATGCAAATGATCACCAGCAAACCAACCATGTATATTGCTAATGTGAGCGAAGATGGTTTTTCAGACAACCCATTTTTAGACAAAGTGACTGAGCTTGCTAAAGAAGAAAACGCCAGCGTTGTAGCGGTTTGTGCATCAATGGAGTCAGAAATTGCCGGCTTAGAAGCCGATGAGCAAATTGAATTTTTAGAAGAAATGGGCTTACAAGAGCCAGGCTTAAACCGTGTAATTAGAGCAGGTTACGAGCTGTTAAATCTTCAAACCTACTTTACCGCAGGTGTTAAAGAAGTTAGAGCTTGGACAGTTAAAATTGGCGCCACTGCACCGCAAGCCGCAGGTGTTATTCATACCGACTTTGAAAAGGGCTTTATTCGCGCAGAAACCGTCAGCTACGACGACTACATCCAGCACAACGGTGAATCTGGTGCTAAAGATGCGGGTAAATGGCGTTTAGAAGGCAAAGATTATATTGTTAAAGATGGCGATGTAGTTCACTTTAGGTTTAATGTTTAAGGCTCACAAATAGCATAACCATCGGCCAACCACTGGTTGATGGTTAATACATTATAGTCATCGTTCCAGTTATATTTTTGTTGTTGCTTAATATTGTCAATAAACGTTTGTAAATTTGGCTCTTGATCAATAAAAGCTTGATAAGCTTCAATTGTTCTTGAGCTATCACAATAATTAGGCATTTCGCTACTGGCATTAACTTCTCCTGTTTGCAATAACCACTCAGTAAAGTCGATATCAATATTATTCACTTCAAACCATGTATTAACGTTTCTATTTGAGTAATATTGATTGCCATTTAAAAATATATTTTCAAAATTAAAGTCGCTTACTTCAACCAAAGTTCTTTGCGAAGTTGGAGAAATCAATTGGTTATTTGTTAAAGACAAACCTTCTTGACTAGCGGCCTCATAAAGCCTGAACATTCCGCGATTGTTATCGGCAAAAAGATCATAGGCAATATTATTATCGACGGTAACATTTCTAAGGTTTGGATAAAGCTCAAAGGCAAATGTATTTTCAACATTAGTGCTTAAACTATTAATAATAGTATTATTTTGTACCCGCCCTTGACTTAAACCATCTAGCTGAATCGCCCAACCTAATGTGCGATTAGTTGGGCGAGATTGCCCCATATTAGTAAAAACATTCCCTTCAATTATAATATCTTCAAAACGATACAAATGCTGATAGTTTTGTCCCATACCAATGCCAATTTCATTATCTAAGTATAAGTTGTGGCTAATATTAAGACTATTAGCATGAGTTTGAGCGGTAAACTTACTCCCCATGCTCGAACCTCGCATAATGGCGTTTCTTTGATAACTTAGTCCGTTAATCGAATTAAAATAAGTGTTGTGGTTAAATTTGGTTGCTTGCCCACTATCTTGTTGTTCGTTATAGGATTGAATTAACCAACCATTATGATCCATGATATTTTCTTCAAAAATAAGATCAACTACACCTTGTGAATAAATGCCTTGTGAGTGAGAGTTCGTTGCATAACTATATTCTATTAGGTTTCTTCTTAAGGTAATTTCTTCAGGAGATGATGGCCCCTGAATAACGGATAAAACAAAATATCTAAACGCACAGTTTTCTATTAATATATTGCGTCCAATAGTGTTTTCTTGCCGCCAAATTCTAAACCCATAACCGCCATCACTATTAACATAACTAGGATCATTAGGATTACGAGTATGGGCATAAAAATCTAACCCAACAATCGCAATAAATTCAAAATTTGTTTCAAAGCTGATCCCTGTTTGACTGCCTGCTTTTATTAGTGGCCGTTCAACTGAGTTTCCATAGCTACTAACAACAAAAGGTTCGTTAACACTACGTCCCGAATTTGGTTCAATGGTTTCAAAAAACTCATCTCCGCGTTTTAATAAAATCCAATCAGGAAAATTATTTCTGGCTTGCTCTTTTGCACGAGAAAAAGTTTTAAACGGTGAGCTTGGAGATAAGCCATTATTATTGTCATCTCCCTCACTTGAGCTTACATAATAAATTCTTGTATCAACGCTAGGTTCTAAGACACTCCAACCATTTTCGAGTGCTAAATTGGCTATTCCACCTTCGCTATTATCAGATTGAGAGGTACAGCCTAAATCATAGTGCCAATCGATCAAACCATCGTTGTCATTATCTATACCATCATTACAGGCATTTACCACTTGGTTTTGGCAACTGACAATAACATCATTAATATGATCTTCTACAATGCCCGATCCATTTTCAAGATCACATAATTGATTTTGCGGCTGAGTATTAATTTGTATTGTATAGTTATCATTTTTATTGAGTTGAGTAGTAAATTGAAACTCTCCATTTTGATCTATTGTTAAAACTTCATTTTCATTTAAGGCTAATTCAACTGTTCCGTTTAATCCATTAACCGACCCTGCAATAAAAAATAATTCTTCTGAAATAGAATCTACAACCGTAACAGTAATTTGTTCACTGGAAGCTGCATTTAAATTATCGGTAACCGTAAGACGAAAAACCAAATTAACATTCATGTCTACTTGAGGAGCAATAAAGCTAGCAGATGCTGTATTAACATTAATTAAATCAACAGTAACACCTGAAATTTGCTCCCATAAATAACTAGCAATTTGACCATCGCTATCTGAAACCTGTGCCGTTAAATTAACATTATCACCTTCTAAAACATCAAAGTCGGTTAAGAAAATTGTTGGTAAAATATTTTCATCAATTGATGGACTACTATCACTTCCACTACCGCAGCCGACAACAATTTGTAATAAAAAAACAACGGATATTTTTTTAATCAAATGCTCTTTTCTAAAACCGTTTTTTATTAGTGAAACTAATCGATTGATGCAAAAATATATCCCACCCATTTTAATTAAACCGACTAGTATAAATGCTACGAAAACTTTCTAGCTTTTGTTGCCAAACGGCTTGAATATTACCCTGTGCATTAATGGCAATATCACTTTCTAGTGCATCACCAATATCAGAATTTTCTAAAAGCGTTGGTGACTGCCAGCCCGTTTCTATTGAATAACGGCTAGCCCATAAACTAAAAACGGCATTTTCTCTTTGGTTCCAAATTGCCATGGCATTGCCATTAAAGTCGGCAACTAACTTAGCGCCTAAAGTGGGATTAGTATCACTAAACTCAAGAAGCTCGGGAGTTGTCCAGCCTGTTTGTGGAATAAATTCACTTTGATAAAGATTAGTTACTGAATCTTCCGATTGTTGCCAAATTGCATGCAATCTACCTTTTCCACTAGATGCAATGCTAGGATCACTGGCATTAGAACTACCGTTTTGACTCACCAAAACTGGATCTGACCATCCCGACTCTTGGCTAAACTGGGCACTATAAATCAAATAAAAAAATCCACTCCATTGTCGCCAAATTGCGTTAGCATCACCTTGCTCATCAATGGTTATTTCGGGAGTCAAGGCGTGACCAATATTGTTATTTTCAATTAATTGAGCAACTTTCCATCCTGTTTCTGGATTAAAATGATTCGCCCAAATATCATTTTGAGTAACATCAGACTGTTGCCAGACAGTTGTTACATTGCCTAAATTATCAACAACAGATCGATGATGACTTGCATTTCCTGTTGCAACCCCACTAATCACTTCGGGAACTCCCCAACCAGTATTTTGAGTATATCGGTTAGCAACGAGTACAAAATTAGCACCAAAAGATTGCCGCCAAATTGCCATCACACTGCCTTGTGGATCGATCACTAAATTTGGATTAGTGGCTATGTTTTGATCATTAAATTCAATCAGTTCGCTTTCACCCCAGCCTTTATCCGATTGATAACGATTACTCCAAATATCAAAACGGCTACCACTTTCATCTAGCTGATGCCAAACCACAACCACATTACCTTGATGATCAATTGCCACTTGGGGAAAATCTGCATCACCAATTTCATTAAACTCTACCCTTATTGGATCTGTCCATCCTGTTTCATTATTGAAAAAACTGCTCCAAATATTTTTATTAACATTTCCCATTTGACTCCACACAGCAACAGCGTTTCCTTGATTATCCATCGCTACTTGAGGGTTAATCGCATTACCGGCGTTACTAATTTCTACTAATTGTGGTGTAGACCACTGTCCATCATTGGTTTTAAAATTCCAAGAAATTTTATCCGCTAAAGTATTACCGGCAACATCACTAATGCTTTGGCTAATCGTGATTTGATGTTCGGCAAAAAGTGAAAGTGACTCATTTAATACAAAGCTTATTTCATTACCCGCCGCACTTAAATTAACCTCCCCCTGTTCTTCTGATCCACTGTCATCAATTAAAATAATACTACTAGCGTTCACCGTTTCAGGGTTTAATGCTTCATCAAAAGTCACAGTTATCCTAGTATTGGGATCAACTAATTGTTCATCTTTTTCAGGATTCATTGCGGTAATAACAGGTACTTCATTATCAATAGTTTTATAACTAAAGTTTTGTGAAGACGTTAGTTGATTACCAGCCAAGTCTGTTATTGATTGAGTTAATGTTAAAGTATAATTAGCGCCTGATAAAAGCGGCTGAACAGATTGCAAAGAAAGACTAATTTGATCAGTGTTGAGCGCTAAATCTGCATCGATAATATTGTTCGAATCATCTTGTAAAAATACGCTATCACTATTAATAGAGGTTGCTGAAATTGGCTCGTTGAATACGATAATAAATTGTGTGTTAAGGCCAATTTCTATCGTTCCGTCTTGAGGCTCAATTGATTCAAGCACAGGTCCTAAAGAATCGACTGGCTCAGCAGTTGAGCTTGAGTTATTACTGCTATTACAACCAATAAGCATTGCCAATAAACTAAAGGCAACAATATTAACGTTTATACATTGAGGTATTTTTTTTGCCATTTTATCCATTATCGTACTCTTTAATATTGTTTTAAAATAATAAAATTAAGGGCTGTTGATCTTAGAGCGTTTTGGCCTTTCGATGATTGAGATGTTGAGAGCGAAAATCAATCCAGTCGCGGCATAAAACTTGAGGTTTAGTGAGCTAAATAAAAGTTTTATAACAAAGATTGGATTGATTTTAGCTTCAACCCGAAGGGCTGGGACTATTTTTCCTTCCAACTGCGTTATCAGTCGTTTAAATAGAATAACTATTCTTCACTCCTTCTGCCTTGCTGGAATAAAAAATAGTCTCCAGCATCTCAATCATCGAAAGGTCAACACGCTCTAGTCTTAAGGAATATAAAAAGACTGCGTAGAAACATGAATAAACTCACAATCTCCACCTTTATTCCAACGAAACGAGAGATAAGAATAATCACTCACTGCGTTAATTTTATTTAGCAAAACAGGATTCTCGGTAAAGCAAATAACATTTTCCCCTTTTGCAACACTTGCTTGACAAAAACCCTGCTCGTTATAACTTCCATCGGCATGAACCCAAGCCGATTTACCACAGCCAATCATTTCGTGCTTGTTATCTGAAAACCGAGCATCAGCCATATTTCCTTTGGCAACTCGTTCAAGTTTATCAATTGAAACATTAACATTTGAAACTTGCCCTGCTACTGCACCAAAAGAAAGACTTATGATTGATGCTGTTATAAAACACTTTACTTTTAACCATTGAATTTTCATTTTGTAACCTTCTCTGCTGTTATTGTTACTACTGTTATTACTGCCACTGTTATTGTTATTGTTACTACTGTTTTAGTTTAATAATTCAACCTGTCCCGAATTAACCGATTGTGCAATTTGTTGAGTAATTAGTTTTCTTTGTTGTTGATTAAGGAAAGAAAATTTTTGATAGAGCTCTTCTAAATTTTCTTGTTTTATATAGCCCGTTATAACCCAATCATTAATTTGCCCTAATAATTCATCGGCTAGCCATTTATCGCCCTTATTATTATCGCTCTTACTGTTATCGCCTTTACTGTTATCGCCTTTACTGTTATCAAGCAAACTATCAATAAGTGCTTGGTTAGCTTTATTAATAACGACTTTATTTTCGTTAAAATACTCCGCTAAATTTTGTTGAATAATATTGCTTAATAAATTGGCATGTTCACTGCCAAGCAATGTTTTTTTGTTAAGCTCTTTATGGCAACTTGCTGCCTGATCGTTATAGTAAGGCTGTTTATAATCATTTGAAGAAAAGCTTAGTGTTTGAGCGCTTGCATTAATTTTGCTTTGAGAAATGAGTCCCATATCAAAAACGAAATAAACTAATACGGCCAAGATCATCAACTGCAATGTACAAACTGCGATCATTAACTTTGCCGATAATGTTAAAACGCTTGATGTTTCCATGTGAGTTATTTTTCTCCTCAACTTTCAATAGTTTTTTAACTGGCTACTTTATGCCAAATACTAATCAACTAATTGTTATAAATAATGAGGAACTTGGGTTTTTATGGTGACTAAACTTGGATCAATTGTGATCACAAGGTTAAAAAGGTTATCGAGATTAAATAAAGAAAACAAAAATAATCCTTATTTATCAAATAGATAAAACACAAGCCAAATAGTTAAAGTGAATAAATGTGACTTTTTAAAAAATTGTTTTCAAACTCAAGATCACTTCGCTTAATTTTTGTAATGTCAACACAATCAGTTAATAAAAGGAGAAAGTTAAGTGATTATTGATAAAGCGAAGTTAGGTTTAAATATTTTAAGCAACCTTAAGTTTCAAAAAAAAATTTACCTTAAAAATTTTACCTCAACAATACTGTGTCTTTTACTAATAAGCGCCTGCAGTGATTCTAATAATGCCATTGACGAAGAAATCATTATTCCCACACCTGACCCAGAAATTAATTATGATAATTCATTACAAGAATTTTCTGAGTTTGAAGGAAAGTCCATTACTTTAACAAGCACATTAGAAGCCGATAGTTATCAGTGGCAACAAGTGTCGGGACCTGAAATATCACTAGAAAATGCAAACACTCAAGAAATTACCCTTGATATTCCATGGGTTGATAAAAATAACCAACTAGCCGAGTTTATGGTAACGGTTACTTTAGATGGACAAAGTGTTGAGCAGCCCATCAATTTAAATATTCTTAATCGACGTTATTTAGTGCTCAATATCGAAAACGAAGAAGCCTCGAACTTATTTATTGACTATATTGCAGCGAATGACAATGACGGTGTACCTGATGTTAACATTACTCAACTTACTAATTTCACCCAAAATGAAAAAGTTTGTGGCTATGCAATGAGCCCCAATGGTCGGTATGTTGCGTTTACATTAGGTCAGCTCGATTCGGGCTTAATTAGTCAGTGTAGCGACATTACGTTAGTTGATATTGAATCATTGCAAACACAAACCCTCACTGCACTAGGTAGAGACTCAACACCAGCTATTATCAGTTTATTTAGATGGTCGAATGATAGTAAAAAAATTATTTATCATGGCGATCATGGTGAAGCAATATTTCAGCCTTATGTTATCGACATAGAAACTAGTTCTACCTCTTATCTTAACTACAACCCACTAGTTGAAATAGGCACCACGTGGCCAGAAGATGATCGTTTTCCAATTAGCGCAGGTGGTAATCCATTTAACCTCGACACATTAAACAATACGCAAGTTAGTCGCCACCAGTGGCTTAATAGTAGTAACGATGTTGCTTTTAACGTATTTGATAATGAAAGTGGTGATTTTTTTCCTTATCATGCATCTGTTCATGGAACAGCCATAAAACTTGAACGTAACTATCAAATAGCCGAGGAAGCTTTTGCTTATGATACTGATGGTGCAAATGAAATTTTTGAAACTTGCGAAGCAAACGATCCCAATGATTTTTGTGTTATCTCTTTAACCCTACCTAATCTCACAGCAATAGAGCGAAGATATGTTAATCCCGAATGGATTGGCTCGTCTGTTGATGGTCATTACGCTTTTATCACTACCATGGTTTCTAACCTACTCGATCCCATGAAAATCCTGTCGGTAAGACAACCGGTTGTTGACGGACAAAGAGTTATTACCAGCTCTCCTATTGAAGCAACCCATGTTTATGATGCCGCTTGGTCGCCAACTGAGTCTGATTTAGCTTTTGCTAGCGAAACTAATTATCGCCGTATTCACTCGGGCATATCCGATGGAGAAATAAGCAGCGAGCGAATATTAAACGAAATACCTGGGCAACTTTATCTTTATAATGATTATCAGCAAGGGCATCAATTAAGCCATGAGCGTTTAAGTAGACCGAATGATGCTATTGATTCTAATTCGGTAATAAAACTTGACTGGTCACCTGATGGACAATCCATTGCCTATGCTCGCGGAGAAGAAACTGATTTAAGTGCAGGGTTTTATACTAGTTTGTGGATCAATCGCCTCGACGATACTTTTGACAGCACTAGTAGCGTTATTGATGCCAACACTCAATTACTTGATAGGGTTGAAGGCAGTGATTTTTATATCGACTTTAAATATTCGCCAAATAATCTTGGTGTCATTGCTCTTTTTCGCTCAGATAGCACAACCCGCTTAAGATACTTTAACCTAGATGCTAGCCTATTGTTTGATAAAGAAATTTTAGTCACAACAACCATTAGAGACTTTTCATCATTGAGCGCCTCTTTTTCACCTCAGGGTGATTATTTTGCTTATATCGGAAAGACAGAGTTATCAAATGGAGAGCAGCTGCCTAGTATTATGGTATTTAACACATCAACGGGGCAATCAACCTTTATTCAACCACCAAACGTTGGCTCAATAGAAGGGATTTCTTCAATTATTCAATGGTCACCACATGGTGATGCACTAATTTATTCAGTAAGAACCCCTGGCAGTAGCGAGCAACAATATTATCTTGCCCGTGTTGATGGATTACACGAAGACTGGAATGATTTTTTAGTCGAAGGTCAATCTATTATGCAAATAAGAGTTGATGACTTTACCCCACAAACGCTTTTCCCTGGACTTCCCTAAAATCGCTTAGCTCGCTCAAATAACTTAACCAAAAAACGCTAATACCAATGTTGTATTAGCATTTTTTTAGCAGTAGCGTCATTAAAACTTTACAAATTTCTAACCACAATAGCGTAAAATTCTTCATCTTTTTGATCACTCACCGTTGTTCCTCTAGAGGTTAATACATAAGCCTTTCGGTTAAATTCACCCTCTTCAACCAGCTCGGGAGTTGAACTCCACAGTGGTGATTGCATTTGAGTTAAAAATAGTCCTTCTTCAAATATCGGCTCACTGCAAGAATATTCCACTAAACTTTGTAGCTCTTTAATATTGGGTAATCGCCATTGATTAGAGTCTGCAAAATTAAATGATTCTACTAGCTCTAGCGCTCCCAACCAAGATCCAATATAAGCATCACCCGTGCAAACACCATCTTCTAATGACTCACCCAACAAGCATACATACCATACCAAACCCGTACTTTGATCAATAATTTGTCCTCGTAAACTATTAGTGTCAAAAGGGCCTGAGGTTTTAGCAATATTGTCAACACAATCGGCTTTTAATGCTGAGGTAGCCAATAGCATAAAACATATTAATATTTTGATTTGAATTTTCATTGTTGTATTCCTTATTAATTTTTTAAACCGTTTTGCTAATCAGAACTAGCATTTCTTACCACAAGTACACCACGAAAATCTGACTTTTCTGCTAACCTCAATCTAGCGCTTGCAAAGTCAAAATAATAAGCTCTTTGATTAATTGGTAGATAAGTGCTTGAAGACCAAAAAGTACCATTGCCCAAGTTAATATTAGGGAAATAATTAGTGTCAATTTTAACCCCCGCTCCCTCTTGTAAAGTCATTAAGCTCATTAATTCGTTAGGTTGAGGTAAACGCCAATTATTACTTTCGCAAATAAAATTGTTGTTCTGATCTTCAACATATTGCTCGGTATTGCATGCAGTGCCCGAAAAAGTACAACTGACATCATCATTAATTTCGCCAACTTCACCACCATTGGTTAAATTATTTGTGTCATACCAGCTAAATCGATTTTGTAAGGCGGTTATATTTGCTCCTTCAGTTTTAATTTGCCATGTTAGGCCTGTTACTTGATCAAGTACACAGCTCCAGTCTGGTGCATCACTAGGTAAAATACTGCCGTCGCTAGCAAGCTTTAAATACCTTAAACTTGCACGACCATCACTATTATCATTATCTTCGGTATCACTGCCATAATGACCGTCTTGTCCTAGTGGTACAGGATAAGATTCGGGAAACTCAGTAAAACTGCAATCAACATTATTTGCATGAACATCATTAGGCTCACTAGAAACCGCATAATTTCCACAAGTTAACATACCCGTGTCGGTTAACCGATTAAATTGAGGTACACCTTTTGAGTCATAAAGTGTCACTCTCACTTCTATACTAGCCGTAGCAGCTTCATTATCTGTTGCCATTACGGTAAAAACGAGTTCATCATTACTACTGGTGTTTGGCGCGGTAAACTCAATGGAAGCAGCTTGCCTATTTTCAAGAGCTAGTCCAATATCCGGGCCTGAGGTTTGCTCCCACAAATAACTTGTAATTTCGCCATCTTCATCATTGGCATTTACAGTAACTTGCGTGACAAGCGATTCAATCACTCCCAAGTGTTCAAGCTGAGAAATGGTTGGAATTGCATTAACAGGATTAACCGCCACAGTAATCTCATCAGAGTGGGTGGCTGATTGATCGTCAGTTACCGTTAGTCTAAAAACTAAACTCAGTTGCTCGGTTGTGGTTGGCGCGGTAAAGCTAACATTGGCTGAGTTAGGGTTTTCTAAGTTGACAGATTCACCAGATACTTGAACCCAACTATACGACTCAATAGTGCCATCGCTATCGGTTCCACTACCTTCTAATGTAACCATTGTTTGCTCGTCTACCGACAAGTCATCACCCGCCATTGCCGTAGGAGGACTATTACTTGGCGGATCTATCTGTGGTGGCTCTGTTTGTGATGAATCAGAATTGTTAGAGCCTGATCCACACCCACTTAAAATAATAGAAATACTAAAAACAAACGATACTAGCCACAATAAATGTTTATTCACAATTGACTCCTTATTTTCATCATTTTTATCCTTCATCGATAAGTGATAGCTAAGCTATAAAAAACGTGACTATTAAAATGCAAACTAGCCACAAGCCTAGCAACCCTAATGAATAGCGGTTAAAAATTATTGACTAAACTGGGATTGAAACGTGATTAATTGTGATTGACTGTGAGTATTAGATTTTTACTCAAGATGTTTTTTTTCAAGAGAGAGCCCATAGCTTGTTAATAAAGCCTTAAATTCGGGCTCATTTCGATAAGGATAAAATTCAGGAGAGCGCTTAACCAGTTGAACCCAATATTCGCTTTTTTGCTCAATGCCTTTTTTAAACCAAAATAGCATTTGCTCATAATCACCTAAAGCCGCGTAAGTTTCGGCTAATCGTGTTGCGTTAAGTTTTCCTTCATTCCACTTTTTTAATAAATGAGGCAATCTCCATTGCCAAAAACCTAACAAGCCGTTGGTTTGTGCATAATGTTTTAAGTTATCTATTTGTTCTTTGGTATAGTGTGACTGTTCCATTTGACCAAGACGAACCTTTAAAGCCGCATCGTAATTCTTTTGCCACTGATAGGTATAAGATAACTCACGATCATGCCAGATAAGCTTATCGCCAATACTTTCTGCTAATGATAATTTTTCTAATGCTTTAGGGTAATCTCCCTTGATCATATAAGTTGAAGCCCAAACAGTAATTAACAAACGATTAAACGGATCATTTTGCCAAGTATCTTCTATTAATTTTAAAGCCTCGTTATCTCGCGAGGTAATCGATAGTAGCTCGGCATACCATTGTTTTGCCGAAATATTACCCGGGTTAAGATCAATAGCTTTTAAATAAGCTTGCTCTGCCGCTTTAAAATTATAATGGTAGCCAAACTCAATTAAACCAAGGTGTGCCCAAGCTTCAGATAAATGAGGCTTTAATTCTAATGCTTTATTAAGAGCACTTTTCGCCAAAGAAAATCGATCTAAATTTCGATTAATTGAGTAACTGCTTAATTGTACATACACCGCAGCTAATTTGGAGTATGCTTCGGCAAATTGATTATCGCGCCCAAGGGCTTCAAGTAATAGCTTTTCTGCCTCTTGCAAATTGGCTTCTCCTCTTTTTTTAAAGAGGTAACTTGCTCTTAAGTAGAGTTTAAAGGTTTCTTGATCGGTTATATTATCAGTAACCTGATGAACATTATTTTGAAGTTGAATATCAGGCATAAGTTTTTCGGCCACCCTATTTGCCACTGTTTGATACAACGAATAAACCGCATTAGCCGGCTGTTTTTCGTGAATAGACCAAATAAGTTCATCGTTTTTAGCATTAATTAACCGCAAATTTAAATGAATATCACCTTTGTCTGGATAAAAAGATCCTTCTAGTATATTCCCCACACCAAGCTCTAGGGCAATTTGTTGAGAGCTCATATTTTTATCTTGGTAATACATCGCACTGGTTCGTGAAATTACTCGTAAATCTGTATCTTGAGCTAAACGACCAATAATCACATCGGTTAAGCCGTTAACTAGATAATCATACTCGCTACTATTATCAAGATTATTAATAGGCAGTACTGCAATTGAGTGCACAATGGCAGGGTTTTGATTGGCCTCTATAAGCTTTTTTGAGCCAAAATAAAACAGTCCGACACTAACGACAAAAACTAGCATCACTTTAGTTAATAAAAAGCTTTTTCTTGTTGGCTTTATACTGAGTTTCGCTTGAGGATTATTTGGCTGAAAGGTCGATGTTTGCTCTATATGGTTATTTTGTTGAACTTGAGAAGATGAATTATTAGGCAATTGTTGAGCGCTTTGGTTTAATGTTTTGTACTCCTCAGAAGAAAGAACTTTGACTGCCTGAGTAAATAAATAGCCCTTACCATAAATGGTTTTAATCCAAGGGGTATTATTGGTATCTTTAAGTTTTTTTCTAACTTCTTTAATTGCTCGCGATAACGCCCAATCGCTCACGACCTTTTCTTCCCAAACAAAGTCAAAAAATTCCTCTTTGGTAATCACTTCATTCGGTTTAGTAATTAGTAAATGCAAAACGTCAAATATTCTGGGTTCGAGCTTAATTTCATCTGAGTTCAAATAAAAAGACTGCGATTTAGGATCAAGCGTAAACTGGCCAAATTGATAAACTGATTGACTATCCATGCTTCATATAACCCCAAGCCTTAGGTAAGAGAGAAAAGTTTTATTATTAATTTAAAAGACTAATAATTTGCATAAAGTAAGTCTACAAAGTCGGTAATTAAAAGTAAAATTAGGACTTTAAAATCAATACTTTAATTTCAAATTGAGATAAACCAACACGGATAAAAACAAACTAATATAAAGCAACCTAAAAGGTGCACTACTAGCCTAACCTCTTGTTTTTTTATTGACACACGGCTCACTTTAATAGCCTTTAATGGCTGTAAGCAATAAAAACTAATAAGAAGAGTAATAATAAATAACGCACCCTAAAAAATTACAGAAATTCACCTAATTTCAGTTGACAAAACCACCCGAAATCAGCAAAATACGCGCCTCTTAAGCAGAGCAAAATAAAAGTCTGTTTAAATAACAAATTATGGCAAGGTAGCTCAGTTGGTTAGAGCACATCACTCATAATGATGGGGTCGGTAGTTCAAATCTACTCCTTGCTACCATATACAAAAGGCTAGTGCGTTAGTACGTACTAGCCTTTTTTCTTGGTCCTAGATATGTCCTAGAGTTGTTTCTGACTATAAACCCATCTCTAAAATATTTGTAACTAACCAGAATTGCTGCATCACAATACGAATTTTCGATACAGCATCTGATTAGACTTCAAATCAATAAAGACTAGTTAAGAAGAAATAATATTAAGTATTTGTCCTCGCACGTCTCTTCCTTTATCGTCTTGCTCAACGGCCATTAAGAATAAACATTTTTCATTGCTCAGCTCTGCCCATTTATTCCCTAAAGCTTTCTTTTCAACTGAGTCATCGTTAGTTACGTAAGCATCTCCTTTGTACTCTACGACTAACATGCGACCATCATTTAATTCACACACGAAATCTGGATAAAATTTTCCATGGGCCATTGGCAACCAGAAGGAAGCTGCATCTCGTCTCACGAGGTTTCTAATCCAGTATTTAATTTCAGGAAGTCCGTCTATCGCTTTTGCACACTCATACTCTTCTCCAGTAGATTTTAAGTCTTCAATCATGTTGCTGGGAAAGAAGTGCTTTTGAAACTTAAATCGACCTTGGTAGTATGGCTGGCGAGAAGGATACACACTTGGTTTAAATTCATACCTAAATTCATCAGATAAGCATACAGCACTTTCATCACCGAATAAGCTCTGCTGGTAACCCAATTTTTGGGCTTTCTTTCTGTACAAACTAATTAAATCTCTGATTGCCCTAGAAAGTGGAAACTTGTTCCTCACCAAAGCAGTTAAATTTAATTCAGGTTGTTGAAGTAGATTTTTAATTAATCTAGATACAAATTGAAGCATCTGTGATTGAGGAATATCTTGTTGTCGTAGCTCTCTATCTAACCATCTGATCAGATCATTTTCAGTTATATCAATCATTCCTTCATTAAATTGAATTGCTTCTTGTTCGCTCGCAACTTTGTAAGACAAGGATTTCCCATCGATATCAATTGCAAAGCTACTTGTGGTTTCATGAATTCTGAAGTTTGGTAGTTCTGCAGGATAATCAAGTATATTCCAGCTATTGGCATGAAGAAAAAATTCTGGTTCGACTAGCTCTAACTCATCTTGATAATGAATACACAACATAGGTAGCGTTCCAAATGATTCCCCTCTCTCAGAAGGGGACTTAGCTACTTCAAGCATTTGGTTGTGTACTCGTACATCTCTTTGTATTTTCTCTTTATCTTTCTTCTTAGTAACCTTTTGCTCGATTACTTTTAGAATATTTTCAGAGACTTCTCCCCTAATCCGCACAACGGCATTGCCTTCTTCCGATTGACTCATGGAGATCTGACTTTGCTCTTCTGATGATAACTCTGATACATCAGGCAGTTCAGTTAGCTCTACAACTATTGCAGGATCACACACAACTTTAGGCTCGCTTGATACTCCTTCATTAAAAAAATCACCTTGGCCTATTGTTGGAGCTTGTTCTTTCAGAAACGCCGCTACTTCCATTTCCTCGAAGCCCATCGCAATAAGCTTATCAGTAAGCTCTTGAGCCGCTTTACTGAATTTTGAGGTCGCTAAATGAGCATATGCTCTGTTTAAATCTTCAATAACTCTTCTTCTTGCGTATGGCATTCTAAGCACTCGGCCTAACAGCTGCTCCGCATCTTTACTTGATGAAACCTGCTTAACTGAGCAAAATACGTATGCAAAAGAACAGTCCCAACCTTCTTTTAATGCTTCGATGGTTATGATGTATTCAATGGGACAACTGGTATCGAATAGATTTAAACCATCTAACTCTCTTTGAGTTCCAGTCGCTATTGCTATTTTATGTTCTTCAATGTGGAGCTGGTTTATCAGATAGTCTTTTAATACTTCAACTGTAATCTCACCGTTCTTTGGCTCCGCTTGAAATAAAGCAATTGGACGAATGTAATCGGTATCTTTTTGAGCATCTAGTTCAAGCTTGTTTCTGGTAATAACCGAATCCTGAATAGCATCCTGCCAATTTTGATGTTCAGTTAAAACAATCGGTAGTTTTATCATCTCTTCTGCTTTTAATTCAGAAGCAGACACATGGAATAGAACATTAGAGCCATTAGTATTACTGGTGTTTGGAGTTGCAGTTAGCTCGATAACTGCTTTTGGGTGTACTCTTCGCAAAGTATCGAATGTAAGACTGGTTCTTGCATTATGAGCTTCATCAACAATTACAAGTGGTCGATACAGTGCGAGTAAGTTGGCAAAAGAGTACTTTATTTTCCCAACATCTTTATTCGTCAAACCGTTCTCTTTAACATCATCCTCACATACTCTTTCTAACATATCCATGCTTGGATGGTTAGCAGGAATCTTGGAAAAGTGTGGCTCAAAATCCTCATGATAGGCATACACTTTTCTACCAGCGGTATCTGTCACCCTCAAGTTGGCTAGCGTAGACACAATTACAATTGTTTTGTTACCGATGTCTTGCTGACGTATTTGATTAACTTCACTTATATCAAGTACTAATACTTGACGATTAAATGCAGCATCAAGTTTGGCTCTATATGGATGCCCAGGTGTTTTGAGCGCTTCCACCGTTTGGAGTCGAATTGTGTTTGTTGGCACTAGCCACAATGCAATCGGAGAATCAGTATTAAGATATTTTCTAGCGACGATATCGACGGCGTACGAACCAAGGATAGTTTTTCCGCCGCCAGTTGGAATTCTTAAACACACATAAGGAACTTGCTCGAACCCATATTCCTTATATACAAGGGCTGGAAGCGACTGCTCTTTGAGCGTTTCTTCGTAAGCACTTTCAACTGTTTCCATTGTTTGGCATCGAAGTAAAAACGCTTCCAAACACTCAACGGCTCTTTGTTGGTATGACTTCAGTTTAAACATTATTTATTCTCTTTGTTCTATAAATGCGCCTAAAGCGCCCCAACATCATAGGGAATTTGTTTGAATGTAATTTGGGATTGATTAAGTCTGGCTTCACCTAGCCTAGTAGACTCACCATATATAACTATTTTTTTACCTTTTGAAATATGTTCTTCAATTTTGGGTAGTACGTTTAGTACTTTGCTAGTCAATACATTACCGCCGCCAGGCCTTCGGTCTCCTAATATTCCGTTATACAGGAGATAATACGCAGTTACATCATGTACACCTAAAAAAGCACTGCGCTTCTTTTGTGCTAAAGGTTGTTTAGTTTCCAAATACCAAACATGTGCAGCGAGTGTTGAAAATTTTATTTCCGAATTGATACAGCCAAACTCATCGAAGCTGAATTCTACTCCAAAGCGCACCGTTTTCTTACATCACGCATCACTTCAGCAGGTGTTCGGTAGTTTAAAGTTTTCCTTGGTCGATTATTGATTTCTCTTACCGCAATTTCAACATCTTTATCACTATAATTTGTAAAATCACTCCCTTTAGGAAAATATTGCCTTAATAATCCATTGATATTTTCATTACACCCTCTTTGCCATGGTGAATAAGGCTCTGCAAAATAAACATCAATCTTTGACTTTTTCTCAATCGTTTTAAAATCAGCAAATTCACTACCATTATCAACCGTTAATGTTTTTCTTAAATATTTAGGAATTTTCCTAAACTTCTGAGCGGTTACTTTTGATAATGGCTTGGCATGTTTGCTCGGTAACTTGCCTGCAATGAGATATAAGCTTTTCCTTTCCACATGAGTCACAATAGCCCCTGTTCCTTGTTGACCAATGATAGTGTCGCCCTCCCAATCCCCATAACGTCGCTTACCAGCAACAGCCAAAGGGCGAGTATTTATCATTTTACGCGCGGCAATTACCCCTGAATCATTCTTGCTTTTACGACGCTTTTTACGCTTGGCTCTTTGTGCTCTTAAGCACTGAAATGACTGGGGAAGTGCTATTTTTTGTTGATAAACCCATTGATATATTGTTTCAGTACTGACTCGCATATTTAAATTATCAGCATACTTGAGTTTCAGTCGATTTGATATTTGCTGAGGCGACCAATTTTTCTTGAGTCGTGCAATAACATAACGAACAAGCTTTTTATTATTTAAGCACCTTTGGTGCCTTGCTAGTTTTTTTCGGGCAATGCAATAGCGGTGAGAAAAGCTATAATGGTATTTTGATAATTTGTTCTGGTTTCTTTTTATTTCTCTTGAAATGGTTGAGTGTGAACGCAATAAACGACGACCAATTTCCCGAAAACTGTAACCTGAAATATATAAATGAAAGATGACATATCTTTCTCTTTGTGTAATATGGCTATAGGACATAACGACCTCTCTATTAATGTTTAGTCTGCAAACCAAACACTAACAGCTGATGTCGTTATGTTCTAATCTCTATGGTGCACTTTGGTGTTGAATTCAGGGAATATAGTTGAACCCAATTTACAAAATCGAAATCCTCCACCTCCAATCCAGTTAAATGTTTGTGATACTCCACCGTTTTCGCCTTCCACAACATCTTTTAATCGAGGCTGACAGTGAGTTATTGCATGTTCACCAATTTCAATTCCTATATATCTCCTGCCCATTTTGTGAGCTACTGCCGAAGTAGTACCAGATCCTAAAAATGAATCTAGAACTAAGTCACCTTCATTAGATGCTATTGTTAAAACCGTAGATAAAAGCTTCTCTGGTTTGGGAGTTGTAAAAGGTTCAGTGCCAAATAGAGCTAACATTTCTTTCATGGCATCTTGTGTGTGCCCTGCGAGCTCATGTTTCCAGAGCGACATTGGCATCATCCCTTTATTAATTTTAGAAAAAAAATTTTTCAATGCGGGCTTACTATTTTTTCCATTCTTTCCCCACCAAATCATTTCTTCTTTCACATGCTGCTCATGTACTTCTTTTGACATGGCCCATACTCTTGTTTTATTAGGCCATATTTCATCTCCAGTATTTGGTTGAATGATTGGATAATAAAGATTTGGTCTTTCGTCCGCCGAATACCGACAGGTATAATCCATAGCTTTCCATGGCCCTCTAGGATCATTGTCTGGATTCTTATACCGGCCAGACTGATCCTTTGTCATTGGTAAAAGGTTTCTACTAAATTGAACACTCTTTTTATAGGCGATTATATGATCATGGACATAACCTAAACCTTTCGTATCTGGAGGCGGAGCATAGCGTTTCTCCCAAGCAATGTCGCATAAGAAATTTGCTCTTCCGAAGATCTCATCCATTATAACTTTTAAGTAATGAGCTTCATTGTCATCTATTGAAATCCAAATGCTGCCATCCTCGGCAAGTAATTCTCTTAGTATTTCTAATCTAGGGTATATAAGAGTCAACCACTTACTATGCTCCAAATTATCATCGTAATGTTTAAAAGCTGATTTGGTATTGTAAGGAGGGTCAATGAATATACACTTCACTTTTCCAGCATAGTACGGAATCAGTGACTTTAGTGCTTCTAAATTATCGCCTTGAATTAATAAGTTCTCATTATCTTTATCGCCATATGAAAGCTCTGGAACTTCCTCAAGCAATCGATAATCACACTTCTTTGCAGTGGTAACAGCTTCTTCTTTGTTAAGCCATTGTAGAATTGGCATATGTTTTTCTCTTTATTTTATTTTTTAATAACTTTAGGTTTATTCAGACCATGGTAAGCCATGATAGAATTCTTGCACTTGCTCATAGCATGCATCGAAGTCTGGTAAGTCACCTTCAATTTCATCTTCGAGAGTATGATAATCTTTTCTCGCTCGCTCTTTTACTTCATCATTATCTAAGTGTTTAGACGTTACCTCGATACCTCTCGACTTCGACTTTTCAACGAGACTTGAGTGTATCTTTTCCAGCTCAACCTCATCTAGATCTTGATACCGTTCGAGAATTAAGTGCAGGTCAAAAATATCTTGTCTTCTATACCTGTTTCTTTCCACTTGCTGAATTAAGGACCTTAACTTTTCGGCAACTAAATCAGTTAACGTATATGCGAAAACACCGCCTCCAGCCCCTACTTCAAGTTTTTCCAGGTTTGGAGTGAATTCATTTAGACTATAGTCAACTGAAATCACAGTTGGTGAACGATTAGCTTCTAAACGTTTATGCTTAGGTGTGCCTTTATATGCATACCCAATTTTTATTTTCAGATTTGGAAAAGTAGCGTTCTCGGATGGTTCAACTCTCAATCTCTGAACACGACAATCGAGATCATATTCGAGTTCTAAACTCGTCAAACTTAAGCTTTCATTGAGCTTAGTTTCTATTTCTTCAGGTTTAATATCTAACAAAGTTTTAGAGGTCGACAAGTCGATATCTTTTGTATATCTATGACTGTGATATCTAATGGCTAACAATATACCGCCTTTAATCACCATATTGGCGTTAAGCTTAGGCTCATTAGCTATTGCTGCTAAGATAGTATGAACGGCTTGTCTGAACTCTTCATCCTTCTTAGGGGCGTTATCTACCCACTGATGGATATCATAATCTTCTAGCATTATTTTCTTTTCTCAAAGATATTTAGGGATAAACACCATTTATCAGACCACTCAGAGATGTATTCGGAAGAAGCATCTAACTTTCTAGAACTCCCTCTTTGAGCATATTTAATCCAACTATTAACGATATCATTTTCGATATTCAGCCGTTCGTCCAATATATATCCGGCTCGAACTTTATCAATATCACCTCCATTGAGATCGATTTCATTGACGATCAACCGAAGATATTGATGAGCATACTCGTCGAATACTTTCAGCACATGATTTATTCCACCAGACAGTTCCGGGCTTCTAAGCATATCTAAAAATGTTCGACCAACCGTTGCCACTCTTAGAGATCGATCTCTGACATTCTTAAAAGCACCTAAATGAACAGAATTAAACCGATGTACTTCTGTTTTGCCAATTTTCTCAAATTTCGTCTTTTGGAGCTTTGGCATTTTGTTTTCAATATATTGCTCAAGATCTTCACCTAGATCTTTTCTCATTTTTTCTTCAGCGAACAATTTCCAATCTTTAGGTCCGGGAGAGGAGATAAATAACTTCGAAGGAATTCGATCAGTTAGCCCATGATATGACATTGCAGTCAAATGAGATAAATAGCAAAATGGATCGATACTACATGCCACGTCTTCAGACTCATAGTTACTTCTTCCAAGCAAACTGTACACCGTCGAAGGAAGATTTTTATATTGATCAAGAACGCCGTCATTTAGTAACTCGTTCAAGTACTTTCTTAGCTCTTCCCTATCTGCATGAGTTTTTTTAAAACCAATAATGTCTCTACCTTTGTACGCTCTCTTTTTATAAAGACCATACAAAGTTAAGCCAAATTTATATTGAGTGATTACCGGCTCTTCAATCTCCCCAAGAGAAAGAACAAGCGCCTTAAGCATCTCCATCAGATTCCTTAAGTATTAAATGTTAAATGTCCTAAGGACATTTAACATTTAATACTTAAAAAGTCAACAAATACAAAAAATAACACTTTAAAAGTGCCCTTCTATTGACTTTGTTGATGATAGCCTTTAAACTATTCGTCCTAAGGACGAATAGTTTAAAGGCTATCACTAAGAAAAAAGTAATTCGTCATTTTTTTCCCTTCTCTTCAACTGTATCTAAAACTTCATTATTCATCAAGCTTTTACAAGACAAATCCAATGCCATTCAGGCAAAGATTTGTTGCGTAGCGATCCCAATCGCGTAGTCGGCAAAACTCTCAGCCCAAGCTGAGAGAGGTTTTGATGAGCCCTAGTGAATCAATACCGATTTTGTTCTGAGCGCCCCACGTGCTCAGAATTATCAGTCGTCCAGATTGATAACCTAAGCTGAAAAATTCGCCGCCTACGGCGAATTAGTGCTGTTAACGCCCCAGCGTTTACAGCGCGTTTTTAGCTGCCGTCGTCAGGGCCAGCCCTAGCTGGCACTTGACTCCCGGCTGTGGTGCTACTCGTCCAGAGTAGCCCGCAGGGGCGGATATTGCTTGCCACGATAGTGGTAGCGATAGTAGCCGGCAGAGCCGGGAGTCAAGCGCTAGCGACGACGACGGCGGGTGAATGTTGAGCTGAGATTTTCGTCCAGAAAATAGCGGCTTAACAGAGGGCTATGCCCTTCCAAGACCACGTATGTCCAAGGAGTGGTTGTGAGGTGAATCCAGTAATGACGAGTCGTCCAGACTAGTTATTAATGGAGAGGGAGGCCCCTCAGAGAGATATTCTGCCCTAGCAGATAGCTCTCTACTCATGAAGTGAGTCAATGTGAGATGGAGGAATAAAATGGATGACTTCAATGGATGAAGGCCATCTTCCAAGCCATTCTTCCATCTTATCGAGAGTCTATTAAGATAAAGCCTGCCTATTTAGCTTAACCTGACTGATTGAATATAAAATGAAACATGTGCACAATGCTCCAAACTATAAAAATTTAAGAATTTTAGGGATTCACAAGGACAGGCAATGTCATTCAAATCACTTCTTACCGTTCTTTTAATGACTATCTCAAGTGGAGCTTACTCTATGGACGAATCAAAGTTCTGGTCAATGATTGAACAAGCTTCAGCAAAGAGTAGATACAACTCAGATGACACGGCTCGCATACTCGAGAATAAGCTCTCTAAAATGTCTAAAAGTGACATATTCGATTTTGAGCGAATTATGAGACAAAAGGTCATTGAAGCAGATCATTTCAATGTGATGGTCGCCCAGAAAATTATCGATGGATATGTGTCAGATGACTCTTACCTCTATTTCCGTTGTTGGCTGATTTCATTAGGCAGAAAAGCATTCTATGGAGTGATTGCAGATACGGACTACCTGGCTCCTCTGGTTGACAAAAATACCGTTCCTGACTTTGAAGGTTTGCTCTATGTCGCGACAAGCGCCTATTCGAATATAACGGGTAAGGAAGAAGACGAATCATTCCCTCGAGATACAATGATTGATGAAGGACTCAATTACGATGATTTAAGTCATCAAACTAAAGGCGAAGACTGGACAGAAGAAGACCTCCCTAAAAGAGCACCTAAGCTTTGGGGAATATTTAATCAGGTAAAATAAATTGGCAGTACAAAAACTAAAAAATAAAGCAATCAAAAGCGGAGCCCCTGCGGACTATATCAAAGTGGCGGAGGCCTATGAATACGGAAAAGGCTGTAAAGTGAACCTAAAAGCAGCCAGAAATTGGTATAAGAAAGCTGTCGATAAGAATGATGCCTCAGCTGCCTATCAATTAGCTCTGCTGCACCGAGATGATTGGGAATCTGAAGACCATCAAGAATTGGCTCACAAGTACTTTAAATTAGCAGCCAAACTCGGTTTAGTGAAAGCGATGAATAATCTAGCTTGGACATACTATTATGGTGATGGCATAGAATGCTCATTAGAGAATGCTATGCATTGGTTTGAAGAAGCCGTAAGTAACGGTGATCATTCGAACCTTATTCAGCTAGTTGAAATCTACATGGATAACTATAGTAGCCACTATAGTCCTACTCTTGCTAAAAAGTGGATCAGAGAAATTGTTGCTTCCAAAGATGCACAAATAATATTTGAGTTAGCGTATATTTTTAACTGGGGTGATGGAGATTCAGAGTCTGAAAAGGAAGCATTTAAATATATCAAGAAGGCTTCTGAGCTTGGATGTGCAGAAGCAGATATCGAGTTGGCTGTCGCTTACTTTACGGGTAACGGAATAAAGAAGAATCTGAAACGATCTAACGATGTACTCACAAAGATTTTTCAATCCAAAGACTACAACACTATCTCTCAGATTGCAGATATGCATGATCGCGGAAATATTTTTCCTTGCAATCCAGAGGAGTCGTTTCGATGGCATAAACGAGCAGCTCAACTGGGAGATGACTATTCACAGATGATCGTTGGGAGGCGATATCGAGATGGAAAAGGTGTTAGAAAGAGCTATCGTAACGCTGTCTCCTGGTTGAAACGATCTGCAGAGCAAAGAAACGGAAGCGCCTGCTTTTCGTTAGGCTACCTGTATAAAAAACGAGACTGGAAAGATAAAGACGATTCCAAATCTTTCAGTTATCTTAAGCTAGCGCATAAGTACGGTGTAACGAATGCTTTTTCCGCTATCGGCTGGGCATATCAAGAAGGAATTGGAGTACGACAATCAAACAAGACGGCTATCAAGTGGTTCAAAAAAGGGATCGAAGCTTTTGATAACCGTTCCGAGTACGGATTAGGGTATATGTATTTGCACGGACTAGGCTGCAAAAAAGATTACGTTAAAGCATACAAACATAACAAAAAATCAGCTGAAAATGGTTTCGCTCATGCAATGCAAAACTGCGGCTGGTTGTTAGAGTGCGGACTTGGGGTAAAGAAAAGCATCGAAGAAGCAATTCATTGGTACGAAAAAGGCGCAAAGAAGAACCATCCTGGCTGTCTAGGTAATCTTGCTTTCCTTTATCTCAATGGAAAGGGGGTTGAGAAAAATGGTAAAAAAGCTTTTTCGCTTTTCAAAGAAGCTGCAAGTTTGGGTGATGCAACTGCCCAGTTTAACCTAGGTGTGGAATACGCCTTGAGTGATCACGTCAAGAAAAATTGTGCCTCTGCAAAAAAGAATTGGAACATGTCGGTCGAGAACCCAAATGTTTATCTTAATCCGGCGTACTACTATAGGTACGCCCTAGGACATATTGATGGCACTTGCGGTTTAAAGCCCCAAAAAGCCGTGTACTGGCTAGAGCAGTCATTGAATAAAGGGTATAAAGAAGCAGCCGCAAAACTCGGCGATCTCTATCGCGAAGGTACTATTGTTAAACCTGACGCTGCCTTATCGAAGAAATACTATAAAATTGCATTCAATTACTATAAGTCAGAATACGCTATAGGAAACAGCGCCAAACTAAATGAACTGGCAGATATGTATAACCATGGACGCGGTACTAAGAAGAATCAGGTTAAGGCAAAAGAATGTTTCGAAGAAGCGAGAAAACAAAAAGTCATTAGTCGTAAAAATAACTATGCATGGTTACTATCTACCAGCAAAAATCAAAGGTTGCGAGACAGTAAACTTGCGTTAAAGCTGATTCGACAAGTTATTAAAGATTTCGGTGAAAAGGCCATTTTTATCGATACTATGGCAGCGGCTTATGCAGAATCAGGAAACTTTAAGAAGGCCGTTGATTTACAAAAAAAATCCATAAAGTTATTGGATAAAAATCATCGCGATGTTGAAGAATTCAATGAACGACTTGAATTATATAGGAACCGAAAGGCATGGAGTCAGTAGCTTCTCGAAAATCTATATTGAGTCTGGCGAGTCTAGGCTCGCCATTGTTTTTTTCGGTAAGACTTCCAGTTTCGAGAACTAGGTTTCCACACATCATCCCAAGCGTTAGGCAGATGCTTTGGTTTTCTGCGTCCACGAACGTTTATACGTACTCCCTCCTCGTTGGTAGTTGATGCGTAGTAAAGCCTCATTTCTTGAGTAGTCTTAGGATGACGAAAGTAACAACTGTATCCCATAGTGATCTCCATTAGTTTTGAATAACTAACGAAAACCAAATCCCCTCAATTTTAATAACAATCTAAAACACACTTGATATACTCCATTTTAGTTTCTAAGAGCTCGATCTGCGGAAACAACTAAATTTTCCAGTTGTGTAATTGTTCAGTCATTCGACGCAAACTAATTAGGTCCTCGTTATTCTCACTTTGGGACTCAAGCTTCTTAGAATTCTCAATTACATCTACTAGCACTTCATCCTCAGGCTTAACAAACCAATATGCTCTACCGTACTTATTAAGCCAATTGGTCAACTCAGCATTGAGGTTTTCACTGCTCCTAAGCATTGTATTTGTAAGTGCTCTTGCGCCGTGCCAATATTCTTTCTTGGCTATCAATTGTCGAAGAGCTTTCCCAACATAACCACCTGAGTTTTGACTATGAATTTCTTCAACTTCTTCTAGTGAATAGTTGTTTAATGAAAGCAGTACATTTTTCGCCGCCTTAACTTCGCAGGCTCCACCGTTAACCAGCTTTCCAAATAACCACTGTTTATTGTTGGCCAATAGCTTCTCGCTAGCACTTATTACAGCAGCTCTGACCTTGGGCTTTTTGTCAAATTCAAAAGCTTTGACGATCTCCCAATCCGCTTCATCTCCAGTCTCAGCCAATCCTAGAATAGCCCCCTTCAGAACTTCGCTAGCATTTGCTTTGAGGAACGACCGATAATGTTTTGCAGAACCGAAGTTCTCTTCACGCTCTAAGTAGAATCTAGCCATATGCCTCATCGCATGGCTGTTATCAGTCAAAGTATCTATGAGGACTTCTCTAACAATTCCGTACTCAACGTCCAACAACGCGTAAATAGCTTTCTTTCTAAGCATCCCTAATTTATCTTTGCTAGCATTGAGCAAGTACTCAACAAGACTTTTTCCGTACAGTACTTCTTTAGCTAAGTTTAGAGACAATGATCGAATGACTGGGTCTTCATGCTGAGCCGCGCACGAAAGAAGTTGACCTTTGTCTCTCACGACTTTCTTAGCAATAAAAAACGCTGAACGGCACACCTTATAGTCACTAAGATTAAGTGCACTAACTATTTCTTTTTGGCCTTTTTCCGTCTTATAACGAGACTCGACTTGTGAAATTAGCTCTCTATGATCTTGTCGGCTACGAGATCTTAGCTGTTCAAGCAAAAATAGGAAGTCAGCCAGCTGTGACTCATCCATTTCGGATATCAACTTGGAGAGCTCACGAGTTGCAAATCCTCTAATAGCGTCTACCCAATCATTCACTCTCAAGAAGAGCATTTTTACAGCAGCCTTTCCATCAACATAGGTTAAACGCTTAAGCGCAGCTTCCCTAACAAATCCGTTAGAATGAAAACTAAGAATCGACAAAACAGAAGCTAGTGCTTCTTTCCTTCCATTGATTTTAGGAACATGGCTTGCCTCCAGATTCCACCAAACTTGTTGAATTGGTAAGTCGCAGCGAACGTAATAACCACCACGAATACTCTGATCCAGCCAATTTAAGTCTTTACTTTCAGCCTGTATAAAGAGCTCATGAACTTTCTCAATAGCTAGTTGTTGAACCATTTGGTTCGCATGAAACACGTATGGAACTACGTAGCGAATTCCACCAAGAGACTCTATTTCTCGCAATCGGAATACATTTTCAGGGACGTTATTCCGCTTCCCTTTTAGCTTTTGTAAAAAGGATATCTTCGCGTCGGAGCTATTTATTGACTCGACTATTTCTTTGTCCGCTTGTGTTAGTTCTTTCTTCACCTTCAACTCCATGAAGCCTCAAGCTTTTACCGCTTTAACCTTGTTACTGCTTAGAATCTTCCCGCACTTTCTGCAGGCCAGTAGTCCAGATTACTAAAACGACTTTTTCATTTCAAGAACTTTTTCGTATTTAATGAATTTCATATAGGCCAGGATGTTAAAGATGAAATGATGAATTTAGAACGATGTTTGCCCGTGAGGACTACTCGTTCGCCAGCTACAGGTATTGTTTTCAGAAGGCTAAAAACTCTTTTTAAGCGCTTAGCAAATCCCACATCGGGACACACATAATGAACCATATCAATTTCTTTTCTTGTAATCTGTTGTAAGTAAATTGACCAAATTTTCTCTAGCCGCTGCCTAGATTTGATAGTTCTTTCAAGTTCAATGGCCACTTTATCACCGAACTGATTAGTAACGATTGCATCCGGTCTCTTAGCTAAGTTTAACGGTAATTGCTTGCCAGAAACCCAATCACTCCATCCCGCCGACTCCGCTTTGATTCGCGCTGTTTGTACGTCTAATTCATGTGGAATCATTAGAGGCTTTACCCTACTGGTCTGAAATGGTGTTCTAAATTCCATCTCCTCATCATCGCCCCAAGCATGCGCTAATCCTAATTGTGTAATTCCCCAAATGTTAAATGCGAAACCTTCGTACTTATGACGATGAATCAATCCTTTTTTATTCATTGAATTTAGCTTCTTGTATATAGCTCTAGACGAAATATTAACTATCTGAGCAAGAATTTCGGGTGAACTAAACGTTTCGTCTCGTAAAAACTTTAATATTTGAAACTCGCTGTCTCGAGATCGACGCAACCTCTCATCATAATTACTAATCAACATCCACTAGTTCCTCACCAATTGATGAATTGATTTCGTTTTTGATATTTCTTGCTAGAACCGGTGTGGGTCTGAGAGCTTCGGGATTTAACTCGACAGGAATAGGAGACGTAAATATAAACTCAGGAAGTTTATCGCTGCATAACACCGCACATTTTGAAGGTAATGCTGCTAGCATGTTTGTATCAATTAAAGGTGCTTCAATTTGTCTTAATGAGCGCTCACCGGTTCCAAACTCAGTTAACAATGTCGAAGTCGAAAAGTTCCTAGTTTCGTCATCGACGCTGATTGTTCCATAGAGCCTAGCAAGCCAATCTCGAGTATCCGGATCAATGACTCTATAGTTGAGTTTTAATAGACAGTTTTCCGTTATCGACGCTTTCACAGCTAACGGATTAAGGTCCTTTCCGCAGTCATTAATATCCTGCAATGACTGCATACACAATATCGCTGATACGTTTGAATCTCTAGCTGTTCCAAGTATTTGCAGTACAGTCTTGGACAACAAATACTTAATTTCATCGAGCATAATCACTGTATGGTTTGGAGAAAGATGCTTCTTGCTCTCACAAATTTGTAGGAGTTTTATAATCAACATTTTTTGGGCGATCAAAATAGAATCATTTCTTATGGAGCCTTTGACATAAATTACCGCGCCGCTACTGATTAATTCCTCTAGCTCAAGTCCTTGTTCAGCTTGTAGTACCCGGAGGTTAGATAGTTCTTTGAGCGATTCTATGCAACTTTTTTGATCACTGTCTATAGTCCCAATCCCTTCTATAAAAGAAGAGACTGATTTTCTAAAACTAGTTTTCTTAGAGATCGCAAAGCTAAGATATTTTCGAAGTATGTTCCTCGAGATCTTCTGATAGTAGTCGGCTTTTTCACCACGATCGGATAAACCAAATCCGCCGCAGTACAGTTCAAATTGTTGCTCTATAGTTCCATAATCTAAGAGGTTTAGTTGGGGCATATCCCCTCCTAAGTCAATAAATACAAACTCTCTTCCGGCTTTATTAGCTTCTGCATTGAGAACATGCGGCATAAACTGGTCATATTTGGGATCGACACAGATGACGCAATCCCCTTCTCTAATGTGCTGAACAAGCCGCATCTGACATGCGGCTCCTTTACCAAAACCCGTAGGCCCCAAAATAACTGAATGAGTATTCCTAAGAAATTTTTCATCAATATAGACAGGCTTATCATTAGAATTCAATCCACAAAAAAAGCCTTTGTCCATGTTAAATTTACTTTCTGGGTTAAAAGCTTCCTTTGATTTAGGAAGGAATTCACCTACAGTTCTAATATCAGTTTTTGATTTTCTTGCTCTAGCCGAATTAGAGCTGATTTTCCATTTCAACTTATCGAGAATCCTTTCAATCCATCTTATAAGGAAGAAGCCAGCAGGAAAGCTGATAATCAATGCTGAAGCGACTATATTTGAAAAATCTAAACTATGACTGAATACTGAAATTCTTCGGTGGCTTAGCCATTCGAAAGAGCCCAGCGCTATCGCTATACTGAAAATTAGCATAAGCGCTAATAATGCTTTAAGAATCCAGTTTCGAAATCTTAGAAAACTCCAAAATATTAGCCCTGTAACTAGCGCAGTAAATATTCCATATTCCAGAATAAATTCTACAAGAATTTTTTCGCTTTCATAAATACCTTGTACCAGCTCCTGCTTCACATCTAGCAGAAATGGCTTTAGTTTATTAATTTCCATTAGAATCCTCCTTCGCAGACACAATTCGAAATTGATTAAACCATTCTTCGAATTCAGACTTCGGCCAAAAACGTTTTCTGAATCCCGGTATCTTTATGTAGGGAGGTAAATCGTCTTTGTTTTCGCAAACTTTCACTAAGAGACGACGCTTTGAAATGCCTAAAATCCAAGCGACCTCCCAATCGCTGTAATAATCCTCTGTAATTATTCTCATCAGTTACCTCCTTGTAATTTCCAGTAAGGAGTTTGACCGCTAAATTTATCAATATCTAAACTCTCCAGCGCTGCAATGATTTGATTGGCTTGGTCTTCATGCAAGCCAAACCAAAACGTCATCGCATCAACTTCTCTTTCAGGATTTAGATTACTTTTATCTAGTTGAATTACGTAGTTTGGTTCTTGATTTGGTGAGATGCTAAGACTCTCAGCATTGAGCATTAGAAAACCATTTTCGACGTGAATAGAAACGGTTTTATCTTGATAAATGGATACTCCGCCGAAATCGGTTTTAATCTTCTTAATTGGATAGTTCATGATAGTTCCTCAAAATTAATTAATAGTTGCATGAAAGAAGTTTTAGTGATTTTTCTAAAACCTTTCCCTCATATTCCTAGTATCCGATTTGAGAAAGAATTTATGAGAAATTTGGAAAAAAACTCAAAAAAATCCCTGAAAAAGTAAGAAAATAAGCTTTTTCAATCAAAAATTAGTGGCTTTAAGAAGTTTTATGTTGAAAGAATTTGCAGATTCTTCACTTACAGAAGAGATATTAGGTTGGATTTTAATATTCTGAGTAGATCTTATATATGACTCAATTTTAGTTAAGGCCGCCCGAAGCCTGTTAATATCCCTTTGAATATAATGCACGGCTGTAACATCCCTGCCCATCGTATGATTTAACAATCTTTTTATCACATACTGACTTAGGTCTATAAATTCGGCATAAGTTGCAAAGCTCCTACGAAATCCATGAATCGTAATGTCGAGCGATAATTCTTTTCTCAAATATCGCAGTGCTCTTCGTGGATCATTAATTGGGTTACCTAAGTTTTCTGGATTTGCAAATACGTATTTGCTTCCTATTGCCTTAGATAGAAGAATCCTTCTTTCTAATAGCTGTGCAATAGAATGAGTTAGCGGCATTTGAACTAAACTCTTCCCCTTCGGAACAATCAAATAGGTCAGGTTATCAAGATCTACATCATCAATTAACAAGTTTGATGCCGATCTACGCCGTAGTCCTGTAAATATTAGAAATTCAAAATAATCGGCCACTAAGCTATAAAATTCACCGAAGGTTCTCATATCTGTGAGTATATTGAAGAATAAAGCCAGTTTGTCTGGCTGAATCCAGTCGCTTGCAGGCTCTTCTTTATGCCAATATTTACGCTTTGTCAGTATCATTACAGGATTAGTCAAATTAATGCGGCCATTAATTTCGTCATTTAAAAAGTCCGTTTGTTCGTTATAAATAGCTCTTAAAAACCTAAATACTCTATTAGCTGTAGAGGTCGACCTTTCACTTAACTTCATAAATCTAGTGACAACATCTTGCCGAGACACGACATCTAAGGATTTATTCTTCCAATCCGCTAAGTGATTATTTAGCATGCTGTAATAGCTTGTAATCGTATTACTAGAAAGCTTTGATTCTCTGTTTTGAATATAGGTAGCCGCAGCTTCACTCAGTCTAGGAATATCTTTCTTTCCTGTTAAGCGCCCTTCAGCTAACTCTACTAACCATCGAATTGCCGTTGATCGCGCAAATTCAATGGAAACGTCAGGGAATGTGCCAATTGCTCTCTGCAATGGAGATTTTGTGACTGAATCATATCTATATAAATAGAACGTCTTTTTGCCTTTAGCCGTTATTTGCAAACAAAGATAAGTGCATTTCTTATCCCAAATTCGCGCTCTTCCTTTTTCTGGCGCGAAAGGTTTTCAAGAAGCTTTTTAGTGAATATAACTCGTTGTACAGGCATTCTAACACTCGAATCTAATTACTTTTGGTCCTAGGTATGTCCTAGAATCAGTCATAAAAACGCATAATTGAACATAATCTGTTCAACCATTCTTAATTGAGTATTTACCTCTTTATTCTTTAAATTTCAATGGGTTGAGGATGGAACATAATGATAAAGAACTTTCCATAATGACAAAGAATAAGCTAGATTTCGGCTCATAATGATGGGGTCGGTAGTTCAAATCTACTCCTTGCTACCATATTTAGAAAAAGCCCTCTTCTTGAGGGCTTTTTTGTGCCTGTAGCCAAAACTATGAAAAACTATCTTCGCTTTGCGACTACAAATGTTTAGAATAATAAGGTATAACTATTGATTGATATTTGGCTGTACAAAGTCAATCGAAATGACTTTGTGAACGAAAAGATGGAATTAAATTATGCGCCCAGTGTTGTTTTTAATCATATTGTTTGGAACTTATCTTCTGCAATCCGAACCTGCTAACGCGAAAGTCTATAAATGGGTTGATAAGAATGGCAAAGTTCACTATTCAGATAAACCACCAGCTCACTTGGAAAATAAAAAAGCGCTCAACATTCTCGGGACTGAAGAGAAAAAATCGACGGCTTCGGTCAAAGTGCCAGAAGCAAAAATATTTAAAGCAATCGATAACCCCGATCCTTCAAACGCTAAAAGGGTAATCTTGGAACACGTTTCGATTGCTTTGGAAAATAAAGAACTTGGACACAACCCAGCAATAGGTGTGAATTACAACTATTCAAAAAAGTCAGAGATAACTGCTCGCCAAATAGGCAACAACAAAAATAACAAAACCCCACTTAATTGCGTTGATGACGGAAAACTGACTTTAAAAAATGCTAATTATATTTTGAAAAACACTAACCTAGCCCCTGCATTTTCACAAACAATCAACAAACATGGCTACAAAACGATATCAACAAATAAAAAGTTTGCTCTTCAACAAAATGAACAGACTGAACTAAGTCTGGCGGCGGTCATCACAAATATCTCACTAGCCCATTGCGGAAGCAAGTACTCAACGAATCTAAAAGACTATACGCAAAACTCAACTTATTTAAAAGTTAGTTGGGAGTTGTTCGATAACCTAAGGCGAGAGGTTATCTTTTCTGCCACCACCGAAGGCTCAGACCATCACTTTGCCAAAGCCCCAAGACTCAACGGCGCTACTGTTAGCCTGTCGAATGCATTCCAAAACGCATTAGAGTCGTTGATGTCAAACCAAGGCTTTTCAGCACGTCTTCTGCACAATTCAGATCGCCCTGCAGTTAAGCAAACCAGCCAGCAAATATCTGAAACCTTAGAATTAGCAATTCAAATTGGATCTAAAGGTACTGAGTTCGTCGCTAATGTGCCGAATATCAAGAAAGCCTCAGTGACCATTAGAACCGCTTCTGGGCATGGAAGTGGTTTTATCATTTCAGATAAAGGATATATACTCACTAATCACCATGTGGTTGGTTATAGTCGAGAGCTTTTAGTTTTAATTGATGGTAAAGAATTCCCTGCGGAAATAGTCAGAAATTCCCCAGAAAGAGACGTAGCCCTACTTCGCATAACAGGAGATTACCCTAAAACTTCTTTGGCCTTGTCGAATAATAAAACAACCATCGGTGAAACAATCTACGTGGTTGGAACACCTTTAAGTGAAGAGCTAGACTTCACAGTTACAAGAGGAATTATTTCAGCTAAAAGACAGTATTCCAATCAACCTTATTATCAAACTGATGCCACGGTAAATCCCGGCAACTCTGGTGGCCCCGTATTTAATAAATATGGAAATGTCATTGCAATTACCGTTTCAGGATTAGTGACCAAAGAAGGTAACACGACCAACATTAACTATCTTATTCCAATTGACGACGCACTGAATGTTCTGGGAATAAAGTTTCCTTAGCAGCCTAAAAATGCTCGCAAAATTCGCAATAAACAACTTTAACCTCGCAAGTTATTTTATCGCCTGTTAACTTAGATCGACTTACGCTTATTCCCTTATGGAAGAATTAGGCCGTGAACATACAGAATTTAGGTTTTTTCCTGTTGGTGAAAGCTACTAAGAAGGATAATGTTTCTTTTAGAAATCTTATTATGAATCTGTGTAACTTCTATTTATAGCAGATTTAGAATTGGGAATGGGATTGGAGTTGGGAATGGGACTGAGATAAAAAGTAGCAAGAATCAAACTCTTTAATTAACCTTCTAACTTTTCACCTCTATAAATAATATTGACTTTCTTTGAAGTAGCATTAAAGCCTTTTTCTAGTATTTCAATGGCTAGTTCTGGCTGTGAATTACCACACATAAAAATATCAAATGCTGCAAACTCTTTTTCTGGCCATGTATGTACGCTAATATGCGATTCTGCCAATACAGCAACACCGGTAACTCCGTTATTTGGCGTAAAATGATGAAGGTGTATATGTAGTAGGGTTGCTCCACAAGCTGATATGCACTTTTCCATTAGTGATTGCACTAGCTCTATTTTGTCGAGGTTTTGTGCACCATAAAGATCAACGGTGATATGCAAACCTGCAAAAGATTTTTCCCCTCGCATCATTAAACCATCAAGCGCTTCAATTGCAGATTCACTCATATAGCCACTCCAAATATTTTTAAATCAATCGAGTTCAATTTTTTAAACAACCCTGTACAAAATGTTTATGCCCACAATTTTCTAGATTAAGCATTATTCATTCACCCAACTTTTATTAACATAGTGATTTAACAAACAAGGCTCCATCAACGTGTTAATACAAGGTTCTTCAATGGTTAGCTCCCCTTTTCCGAAGGCAAATGATGCCACCAAAACTTCCGGTGTGATAAAGCTAGTATTAACCTCAAAGTTTTCAACCGCTTGAAGTTTTTTCTTAATTGATTTGCCTTGCTCATCGCCAAGCCACCCTAAGTAATACCCCCAATCTCCAAAAGATGGAATATTCATTCGATAAGGCAATACCGAAAAGCCCGCAGCTTGCATTGTTGTACCAATAGCAAGAAAAGCAGGCTTAGCATGAAACGGTGAGGTTGACTGAACTGCAACAAATGCTTCGGATGCCATGTGTCGTTTGAGTGACTTATAAAACTGTTTACTATAAAGTTTACTTAGCTCTATTGAGGAAGGATCGGGCAAGTCAATGATCACGGCATCCCATTTTTTATTGGGTGTTTTTTTCAAAAACTGATCGGCATCGACATTAAATACTTCAACACTTGCTACCCACTGAGACTCTGTTTTTCCTTGAATAACTTCCTCAAGAAAAACACCATTTTTGTTTTTCTCAGTTTGTAAATTAAATGCTTCAGTTGTAATTTTTGCGTTCGAAAAAGCATTTTCATTCAAACTCACAAGACGCTTATTAGTTGATGCTAACTCAACCATTGCTGGATCAAGATCAACTAGGGTTATACTTTTTACTTGTTGATATTTATTAACTTCTCTTAGTGCAAGCCCATCACCGCCACCAAGTATTAAAACGTGCTCTAACTTAGGTGCAACACTAAACATTGGATGAACTAACAAATCGTGATAACGCTTTTCATCTATAGATGAAAACTGCGTATTACCATTAATGTACAAACGCGTATCATTTAGTTCGTTATTATGTGTGATTACAATATGCTGGTAGCGTGTTGTTTCTTTATAGACAATAGGGTCATCGTAAAACCGTTGTTCGAGCAAGTTGCTAATATCTCTATTTTGTGAAAAACCATATAAAAGAAGAAGAGCAGTTATCGTTAAGATTGCAACTTGAATTATTTTATTTTTTATAATTCCACGATTCATAAAATAAATAATAGTTATCGTTGCTACAAGAAAATTAAAACCTGCCACAATAAAACTTATTTCTGTTAGCGGAAAATTTTTTAACAAAAATTTAACCCAGATTATTGCGCCAATAAAGGCACCTACATAATCCATTGCATAAACAATGGTTAAGTTGGTTTTCAATTTTATTTTGTGTTGTTCGATAATTCTCATTACTAACGGTATTTCAAAACCAATTAAAAAACCAACAGACAGAACAAAAAAGTAGTGAACAAACTGAAAGTTATGATTAAGGAACCCAAAGGCGGCATAAATAGCCAGTGGAGCAAAGCCACCTAAAATTGCCATAAGCACTTCTACTGCAATAAATTTTTGCAGTAAATTTTTATCAGACATTTTATTTTGAACAAAACCTGATACTCCCATCATTAACATCATGCAGGCAATAACCATTGAAAAATTTTCAATCGAATTACCAAGAATATAAGTTGTGATGGTAGCTAAAACATATTCATTGACCAGCCCGCTTGCGCCGGTCGAGAACATGCAAAAAGCCAAAAGTATTGGCAGAAACCTTGGGGCATTCATAAATAATTATAAAATAGCTACGCTCAAAAGAAGTGCTACACCAATTTTTGAAGCGGTTAGTTGGATTACAGGTACTAACAAGTCTTTATCTAAGATTTCAGAAACCTTGGTTGTGGTAATAATCATCAGATCAATAATATATTCAAATACATAAAGCATAATCATGCCAACTATTGCCAATGTTAAATAATCTACAGCAAGCTCTGCAATAGTAAGATCAGGTGCATTTCCAACGATAGCGCTTTTTAGTATCAATGAATAGGCTATTAATTTTCCTGCAATATAAATTCCACAAGCAAAATTATTTTCTTTAATTGAATTAATTACATTAGTTTTGCGGTGAACCAAAAACTCATATGCCAAAATCAAACACACTAACGTTACTTGCCCAACAATAAAATATACGACACTTGACAACAAACCGCCGCTGTCTCCTAAAATACTCGAATAAGCAATAATGCCAGTGGCAACTAACATACCAAATTCAACCATACCAACCGCTATGTTGTTATTTTTTATTTCTTCAATATTATTTATGCTGGGTAACACTAATTTATCCGTAACAATGAGCGAGCTAATAATAAAAACTGTAGCCACTAGTCCATAAGTTGCGGTTGAAATTAAATCGTTCGTAAGCTCATCAGTATTTCCCGAAGCCATTACGCCCATCATGGCAATTGCTAATCCTAGTTGCGCCCCACCGCGTCTTAAACCTACCGCGACATTACCGCTCTTTATCATATTATCAGCATTGTAATAGCTAGATGAGCGATAGTTTAAAACCCACTTAAGTATCACTGCAAATGCGATATAAATAAGGGTATATAAGAAATAAATACCCGTTGTTTCAAAATTCATTCTGTTATTCCTTTTATTTAAATTATTTACCCGACCGCGATGGGCCTTTACCACGACTAGTAATACCTGCACCTCGAACTGAACTAGCCGTTCTTGATCGTTTACCAGTAATTGCACCTGCTACGGCTTTTGGATTACGCTTAGAGAATGTACTATTTTTATAGCGGCTATTTTTATAAGTGCTTTTGCCAAATGTTCCGTATTGGCCACTAGTTCCATAGTATGGTTGTGATCGTTTACGTTGAGAGTATCCGTGCCACTCGTTGTAACCATATCTTCCAGGAACAAAATCACCAAACATTCGATATATGCTGTAATAAAACCAAAAAGAACTACCACTACTGTCTTGACGCCATTCGCCATATCTATTGGAGCCCGTTGCTACTCCATCAACCATAACTGGCTCTGCAATAGTGGCTAGACCCACTGGTTCAGCGGTGGTTATCGCTTCATCTTCAAAAAAACCAAGCGGCTTGGTAACTAATGCCATGCCTAAATTGTCAAAGTGTTTCCAAAAATAATTATTCGGAACTTCTTTCCATGAGGTTTGGGTAACTTTTCCATTTTCAATAATTGAATATCGGTGATAGGTTTTTTCTTTAATTGAATCTATCCAATATTCTGCGTAAGGTTCTCGACGATTCCAACGATAATATTTATCAATACCAAGAGCATCCCATCGGTTTTTAGGAATATAAAGCTTGAAATTATTGCTTCTCCAACGTCTGGTATTTTTTGCGATTGTATTGATTTTACTTTTGTCAAAATAGCTAGCGGTATCGGCATCGACTTTAACGGCAGGATAAAGCATTTGCGAACCATTGTAACAACCATCATTCTCACACCAGTTAGCACGCCCAACAATAACGCTATAATCAACTTTTTGGTCGCTCAATATTTTAACGTAACTTTTATCTAGCCCTTGTAATGCTACTTTCTCATTATTGAGTTGTTTATCTAAAACAGTATATTGTTTTTTTGAATTTTCAAACGCACTTGAATAGAGAAAAAAGTTAGGACTAGCAGACTCATATTCTGTAATAAGTTTAGAAACACTAGCTACTTGCATTGCCAGTAACTGTTCAATAGATTCAGCTTTACTCTGAATTAACTTTTCTTTTTTGGGGTATTTTGAAGTAGCATTAATTGCTGAACTTTTAAAATCATTAACCGCGGCTTTAGCTTTTTTTAGTGTAGAGGTTGCTGTTTGATAGTATTTTTCTTTATTACTCTTTCCTTCAAAAATCACCTTAACTTCATTCGCTGGAATTTTAGCCAAAGCCAAGCCTTTGTTTCCAATAGAGCGAACTTTTGAAACCGCTTCTTTTAAAGCTTTAAGATCTTCTTCATGATTTTTATCAAGAATCGGCTCTATCGTATCTTGATATAGAGATTCAGCCGCTTTGATTTTACCTACAGCCTCTTCAATTTTTTCACTCCATTTTCTTTGTTTTGCATAAGGTTCTAAAAAAGCCCATTCACTACTTTCTTTCAATAATTCTAAATTTTTCTTTTCTTTGTTTATTGAGTTAATATTTCGCTCAAGTAATGCTTTTGCTGAATGAGCCGCTTTAATATCAAACTCTGGCAAGCTCACCCAGGCACCATAAGCAAAATAAATAATGATAATTGCTACCAGCCCCAATAATCCATTTTTTATATTTCTCATTTAATATCTTCCTGAAAAATTAGCCCATTAGTTTTGCAACACATTAATTGTTTGCGCATTTACACTGGTATTAATAAAGGCTTCTCGTGATGGTCTATCGTCACCATCTTCCCAAGCTTCTATCGTTAAATATGTACCATCATCCGATTCAAATTCAAACATTCTCACAGGAATTGGCTCTGCATTTTTACTTTTGTAATACAATGCAGCCCAAGTCTCATCTTCGATATAATGAAAGGTTTTACCCCGACATTTGACCTCTCCTGCTTCTTCTTCGGCTATTTCATCAAGAACATTCCTTGTTAATGCTTTTCCTTGATGTAGAATTTCTCTCATTGTAACTTCTGTTAGTGTTTTACTGACTTCAAGTTCATCGTCTATTTCCCACTCTACAAATAAAGACTCTCCAGAAAACAAATTAATTAATTCTAACTCCGTTACCCAGTAGTCTGATTTTCTTTTTTTAAAATTATTCCATTTCACGTCAAGATAATGAGAAATATTGATAACCTTAAAAGTTTCCCCTTCTAAATCTAAAAAACCACCTGAGCCTAAATTTTCTAAGGTTAACTTTGAATCTTTGGAATGATTGTTTAGGTTAAGCTCTCTTATAGCACTTAGCCTCTCTTTAACACTAAGCATTATTTTTTTCACCTTCTGATTTATCCGTATTGACAGTAAAAGAGCTTTCATCACTGTCTATAGATTCTTTAATTTCCTTCGCCTCATTTCGAGCTTGCAGTGTTCCTGAGGCAATAGGCTCTAACTCTTTAGTCATACCTTCTAATCGACTGCTGGCCTCGCGTGCTTTCATTGTGCTATCTGCCATGGTTTGGTTTGCGGTGTTGACAGCCTGCATTAATTGATCAAAGCCTTCTTCTAATTTTTCAAGCCCAATGACTGGGTTGTTATACAAATCGCCAACGCTTTGAGCCGCCTGATTAACCGCAGCCGCATTTTGCGCCATCATATCGCCTAATCCATCCTGAAACCCTTTTACGGCTTTTTCAACAGACTTTTGTTTCGCCAATGCCGCTTGAATTCGTAGCGCATTTTGCATCACCATAGGCCCAATCGTTAATGCGCTATCAATTTGTTCGCTTAAAAGAGAGTTGGTTGCAATAGTTTGATCGATGCTGATAAAAAACTGTACCGCAGCTTGCTCCATTGTTCTGAGATCGCGTATTCGCCTAGCCGCCTGATTTTTTACCGTTGCCAATTTTTGGTTTTCTTGTATATCCTCAATGGCAACTTTTGCTTCTTCGGCTTCAATTTGTTCAATAAATAATTCACCGACATAAATTTCAGCTTCAATTTCTTGTTTGGCACTCGTAATTTCATCGTACTGTTTTTCAAGCTCAATACTGGTTTCTAGCAGATCATCTTTTCCACTTCTTAATCCGTTAAAAATTTCTTGAACATGCACCTGCATTGGTTGATAACGTTGAATAAATCGAGAGACGGCCTTTCTCTTAATGCCTGTTGGCATCCAAGAAAACCACCAACTATTATGTAATGAATGTGGATTAAGCTCATCCATAGTTGAGCGTAGCTCCAACAACTTTTCACCCGTAGGCGATTCACCTTCGAGTCCTTTTAATAATGAATTAACACTACCTGCCATAAGATCATTAGCCGATGACATTTTCTTCTTAGCAGGCGCACCTATACCATCCACAACACGAGTAAGCGCTGGACCAGCTTTTTCTTTGGTAGTAACAACAAGCTGGGTAGCACGCTCTTTCAACGTTTCTAGCTTGCTTTCTTTGGCCCATTTAGGTTCAATTATTTTTGTCATTAGGCTTCTCCATTTTGGTTAAATCTGTGTTGTAGGAAAGTTGCTTTTTTATTAAATTCGTTTACATCACGTTTGTTAAGAAGCTCTTCTACAGACTTAAGCTCTTTACTCAAAGTCTCTAAATTCGATAGTACCGTTTCAGTTCTTTCTTTTTCTTCTCGGGCTTCTTTAGTGAGGTTAAGGTAAGGTCCCATACATTTGTTTGGTAGATATTCTTTAGCAATTTGATTTACTGTCCAGGCCATATCGGTACTGGGCATTTCTAGAGCATTGATTGCAGGGATCAAGTTGACTAATTGATCAATAACATTCTCACACTTTTCAGTAACCACGCTATCAACTGCCGACTTTCTTAGTCGAAGATTAAGCTTTATTAAATCATCTTCTGGTTGATTAGGTTTATCCTTTGCGCCTTTTTGTTCATCTGCGCTTGAATCTTTGTTTGATGCTTTTTTTGTTGCCCTAAAGAAAACAACTAATGCCGCTATCACTACCATACCGATAATGATCCATATTAATTCCATTAACTTCTCCTACAATGTACAAAAAACAACCAGCTGAGCTGAGTATTTGTTTATAACGTAACTTTTATTTTTATATTCCAATTGTTAAGAAAATAATTAACTCAACAATTATATGCATTCACACAATACCACAGTTTGTTAAAAGACAAGCAGTGATACAAGCGAATAGACCAAGAGTGTAATGCTATTAAATCAATAGCGCTATCTGGGAGCCTATATTTTAACTTTGAATAAATGCGAGATTCTAGTTTTTCTTTTTAGTGATTAACTGTTTTAACAATAAACTTATTGAATGAAATTGAGTTTCGCTATGCAAAGCCAATCAAAAAAATGACTTTAGGCTTATCTACGCTAAAGCACAGCTTAGTGTTTTATTTATATGAGTTTCCCAGTTCTCTATTTTTGCTAGCTATCAGCGCTATGCTTGAGCAAATTACACTTCATAATTAAAACGAACATTGAATAAAAAGAATAAATCCAATAATCTACTCTCATAGATTGTGTCTAGGAGTTCGTAAAGTGATTTCAATTAATGAGCCAAATGATAAATATATTATTGACTGAGTTCCTATACGGTATTTGGTCTCACGATCAATTGGATAACTGGTACACTGAGTTATACAAAAAACTACTGTAAATAATTGAGCTACTTAAGCAACATTCTCTTCAAAAGTCATTAATTTTTGCTCTTACTTGATCGTTTATCACTGCATTTTAAAATTTTAATCAAATATTATTTGCCTCTTAACTGGGCAATAAAGCTCATAATAAGGAGATTATACGTATGAAATTTAAACACCTTAACCTTTTGATTCTAATGGTATTAATTATTCAAGGTTGTTCTGCAAATAAAACTAGACCAAATAACTTTGTAAGTGCTATCGATAAGAAAAGAATTATGGGTCGTGTCTCAACTACGATGATACATATGTACTTAAAGGCTCATGGCTGTAAAAAAAGCTCTTTCGATAGAAAGATAATAGGCCCCATATTAGATAGTAAATATGATGACAGTGATATTTTATCTGAACATTGGTTGGTGAAAGCCTGTGATACTAAGTTCAATTTAAGAATGGACTTCAATTTAAATGAAGATCGAGTTGAGACTGCACAATACGAGCCTTAACCAAGCGCTAAAGGTTAAGATCATATGGAATATGCTTTAGGACTTATCGCCTCATGCGTTTTTATGTATTTTTCTTTAAAAAGAGGTGAACAAAATAGGCAAAGCACTATTGAAGCTGCATTTGATGGCAGGCAAGCTTCATCACCTCAAGAATTTTATGACAAATACTATAAAACAAAGAATATTCCTGCAGAAATCGTACTGGGAGTTAAAAAGATTCTTGAAAAGCACCTTGACGTAGATTTATCGAGACTAAAATGCTCTGATAATTTTTTAGAGAACTTGAGCTTTTTCTGGAATTTCGATTCAATGGCAAACGTAGAAATTGTAATCGCGCTTGAAAAGAGCTTTGATATTAAAATTGAAGATTCTGAAGCTGAAAAAGCTAAAACTGTTGATGATATCATTATGGTGGTAGCAGGTAAGCTAAAAACAAGCGCTCTTAAACAATAAAAACCAACAATTCCCCCTAACATCTTGAAATAAAGCTATTTTTATTGCGAATTTCACCTAAATAATCTAAATTGCAACCACTGGTTGACAATATTCCGCGCCTGATTGGTAGTGTGCAACCGTCCATTTTTCTATTCTGGCTACACTTTCAAACAGAGGAATTAAGAAAATGATACTTGCAGATAAAATTATTAAATTAAGAAAACAGTTGGGTTGGTCTCAGGAAGAATTAGCCGAAAAAATGGGGGTTTCTAGACAATCAGTTTCTAAATGGGAAAGCACTAATAGTATTCCCGATTTAAATAAAATCATTAAACTGGCGGAAATTTTTAGTGTAACCACCGATTACTTATTAAAGGATGATCTTGAAACGATTGAGTCAGTTGATGGAGAAGTTGAGCAAGGTGTTAATAGCATTAACTTAACTATGGCTAACCGGTATGTTGAATGTAAAGATATTATTAGCCGCATTAACGTAAAAGGTGCGATTTTAAGTATGTGCTCGGTAGTGCCTTTGTTATTACTACTTTCAAACGCAAGCACACAACAAATGGAGATCAGTTCAAAAACGGCAACAATTTCAGGCATTATCATTATGCTAGTGATGATTGTAATAGCAGTAAGCCTGTTTGTAAGAACTGGGCAGTTTGCGAGCGAAATCGACCCGATTGATAAAGATGAGTTTGAACTAGAATATGGCGTTAGAAGCATTTTTAAAGAAAAGCTTCAACAAATTACCCCAAGCTATCATAAAAAATTATCAGTCAGTGTTGGCTTGTTTGTTTTAAGCTTTGTACCACTGATGTATGCGGCAGTTAATGGAGCAGCAACAAGTTTAATATTAAAAATGATGTGTGTTCTGTTTTTTATGATTGCAGCAGGACTGTATATTATTGTTCCTGCATCAGCAGAATATACTGCTTATAATCTTCTAATAAAAGAAGGTGAATATCATCCTCGTGAGAAACACAAAACAAGAAATGTAGAAGCATTTGCAGCTTTCTACTGGCCACTATTAGTCGCAATTTACTTAGCATGGAGCTTTTGGACTATGAATTGGGGTGTTACTTGGATTATCTGGCCAGTTGGTGCGGTTTTATTTGCCGCACTGGTTGGATTAATTCAAATGCTAAGTAAAGATAAAAAATAGCCTACATAAAGCCTCCTAGTTTGGGGGCTTTAGTTTTCTATAACTCCTTCGACTGAGCGTTGTAGCTCTCGTATCAAGTCTTCATCCATGTATTGATATTCATCGGGAATATCTAAAACATAAATCTTTTTATCTTCTAAAGCACATTTAAACTCTGCTTTTAACCTATTCTTATGTTTTTGCTCCATAACAAAAATAATATCTGCCCATAAAATATCAGCATTATTTACTGTTCTTTTAGCCTTTGAGCTAGTGCCTGCCGAACGAGTATTATAATAATGATGATTGCGCCAGATATTTTCAGCTGTTGGACTACGCCACTGATTTTTACTACAAATGAAAAGTAAGTTTTGCATGAAATACCGTTCTGAATTTTTTTGTATTTAATGATTTATTATATTCTACATAAAACCTCTACTAATATTTTAATAACCATAATGCTTGATGATACTCCCCCTTAAATCAAGTAGTATTTTTAATTATTGATTAATAAAACTAAATCATGATAAAACCATGACAATTAGCAAATAAAATAAGCGTAATATAAGTACATCAATGATTATTTGTATGGATGGTAAAATAATGAAAACACTGATCACTACTTTAAAAACAGTTTTTTGCTTAATGCTAATAATGCTTTTAGCAAACTGTGCAACTACAAGTCATGAAAGTCAATCAACTGTAGAAGCTGATGAATCTAAAATTATTGTCACTGGCTCAAGAATAAAAAGGACTGAAACAGAAGAGTTAGTTGTTGTCGAATCACCCCCTGTTTCGCCAGCCCCTAGCCAGTCGGCAGCTAGTACACTTGAGGAGTTATTAGCACTAGTAAAACAACGCAAAGTAAACTCTAAAGAAAGATCAAATAACTCTCAACAAGGTATTCTTTCTGATACAGAAAAAGAGCAACTTTATCGAACAATTGCTATAAGCCCTGAGGCAGCAGGCCAAATATTTAAGCGTTATAAAGTTAACCCAACCATTCAAACTCACCATAACCCTACCTCTACCTTTTCAATGGATGTAGATAATGGCTCTTACAAATTAGCATCAGCTATGCTTAATCAAAATCAGCTGCCTAATCCTGATGGTATTAGAGTTGAAGAGTTTGTTAATTCTATGGAATATCAATATCATCAAAGTGAAGATTTGTTTTCTGTGAGTGCCGAAGCTATGCCTTCTCCATTTCGCTCTGGCTATCATATTTTGCATATTGGGTTGCAAACTAAATCTTTAAGTGATCAAGAAAGAAACCCTAGTAATTTAGTATTAGTCGCTGACACCTCAGGCTCCATGAATTCAGATAATAAACTAGCGCTTCTAAAAAATGCCATGACAACTCTTGTTTCTCAACTTAATAGTGACGATAAAATAGCCTTAGTCGTTTATAACGATACTGCTAGCATTGCTTTACCCCCGACAAATGTGTATCACAAGCGTACAATATTTAATGCCATTAACACTCTTAGTGCTGGTGGAAGTACAAATGCTGAACATGGACTGATTAAAGGGTATGAACTAGCAAAAAAAATATATCGGCCAGGCTATAACAATCGTGTTATTTTAACCTCTGATGGTATGGCAAATGTAGGCTCTAGTTCTCCAAAAGCTATTTTAGCAAAAATATCTGAAAGCAAAGACAAAGGCATTTTCCTAACCACGCTTGGTGTTGGTAGAGATATGTATAACGATCATTTGTTGGAGCAACTTGCTAATCAAGGCAATGGAAATTACCTGTATATTGCAAATCAAAAAGATATTCAACAAGCCTTTGTCGATGAATTAAATAGCCAATTACAAACTGTAGCTAAAGATGCAAAAATTCAGGTTAAATTTAATTCTAACCTTGTATCTAATTATCGATTACTCGGATACGAAAACAGACATTTAAATGAGCAAGATTTTACCGATGCAAATAAAGATGGTGGAGAAATAGGTGCAGGGCATAAAGTAACCGCCCTCTATGAAATTAAGTTGAACACTACAAATGAAATAAACACTCAAAACATTGCTAAGCTGTCTATTGCCTACAAAAAACCGCAAGGCCACAAAGTTAGATACATACATAAAGATATTCCATCAAAAGTAATAAAGCCTACAGCTCAAAAAGCATCACCTGATAGCCGTTTATCATTTGCTATTGCAGCTTTTGCTGAAAAACTTAGACAATCTTATTGGGCTCGCACTTATAGTTACTTGGCGATAGAAAATCTACTTAGCTCTTTGCCTCATTCATATCAAAAACAATCACAAGTAAAACAATTAAAACAACAAGTGCGCACTGCATTTAATATTGATAACAGAGATGACTTATACGAATCTCAACACCCTATTTCAAATATAAATTACGATAGAGTGCCTTTACTTGACTAATTACTTTAAAAATTCAGCAGTTACTACAATATACCTCCTAGTTTTTGCAGGAGGTATCTCTATATTTTTGATGTTATTTACAGAGTACCACGAAGCCAACAAGCTAATTGAAAATAATAAAGTGCTAATGAAAAGCACTGTGTTAAAAACTTTAACAAACAATGTTTCAAGCAAGTTAATAACCAACCCATTAACAATTTCAGATATTGAAAATAACTGGCAACAATTGCCCCTTAACTTTTTGGCTAGCGATGGTAATCATTGGATATTTCCTAAGCGTTTCCAAGGAGTAAATAGTAATGATATATCGAGCCTGTGGTCACTTTATAATTTATCTCCTAATAGTCAAACTCACATAGAAGATGCTAAAACTAGTAATAAGCCTGTCAAAACTACTCCAAAATTTATACCTAAAGAGAGTGATCAAAGAATAAAATCCTTAAATAAAATAAAACAAGCTCTTAAGGCAGGCGACCAAACAAAAGTCATTAATCTAATTGAAAGCTATTTTTTGTTGGTTGAAAACTTTCAACTCTCTGCCATCGAAGAAATAATCTCCAGCTTAAGCTTTTTGTTGCTAGAGAAAAATTCAAGGTGGAACAGCCAGTTAATAGAGCTAATAATATTTAACGGTTCGCATCAGGTAACACCATTAATCGAATATATTTTTAATCAAAACAATAAACTAACACGTGCAGACTTAAAACGCTCGATTGATTATATTACCCAGATCTTAGAAAGTGCCAATATAGATAGCACATGGTTTAACGAAGCCACAGATGCTTTGTGGAAAGAAAACCCGCAAATTAATATTGACACTTTAGCTAATAATTTAATTATTCATAATAGCTGGATTTCAATGAATGCTTCAGATGAGTTAATGCTATTATTACCCTTTAAAATAAGCACTGAGTTAAAACTTGTAGAAGAAAAATTAAAGTCACAAGGTATATTCGACCAAACTGACAGCATTTCTATTACTAGTAATAACCTTAACGATACGAATATTCTTTTATCGAATCTAAGTTTTGATATTCATAGACACTCATGGGAAAAACGGATATCGCAACAAGAATACTTTTTTATTATTAAGATCACTCTTACTGTAGTTTTTATAGCTTCTCTTTTCGCTCTGATCATATTTATCACTTATAAAAATAAGAAAAAAACCGAATTTATAAAGCTGAAAGAAAGCTTTATAAATCTAGTTAGTCACGAGTTAAAAACACCATTAGCCTCAATAAGATTAATGATAGAAACACTACAAAAAAGGCATGATAAAAAACTTAGCTTAAAAAACTACCCTGGCAAAATAATTGGCGAAGTAGATAGGCTATGGCTTATGGTTGATAACTTATTATCGCTAAATCAAATAAAGTCAGGTGAGCTCAAACTCAATATTGATAAAGTAAATGTTAACTCAGTACTTTGCCGAGTATGTAATAGCTTTAATTATAATCAGCCAAAAAAGTTAAACTTTAAGAAAAATCTCAATAATATCTACATTAATTTTGACCCATTATTATTTGAGCTAGTTATAACCAATTTATTTTCTAACTCAATTAAGTATTGTGATAATGCAGAAGTTTCAATTGAAATATCATATTCACAAGAGAAGAGTACTTTATACTTATCAGATAATGCCTGCGGTATTAATAAGTCTGACTGGCACCGCGTATTTGATGATTTTTACCGAAGTGCAAACAACACCAAACAAGGATCTGGTGTTGGATTATCTCTCTGCAGACAAATAATGAATATTCACAAAGGCTCTATAAGCATTGTAAACTCAGACACTACTGGAACAAAGTGGGCACTTCAATTCAACACACTCAAAACACACAACCAGCAATAAGGAGCAATACTATTGAATAATAAAATTCTTATTGTTGAAGATGATGACAACTTAAGAGAAGCTTTAGCAGACAACTTAGAGCTCGAAGGGTACCAAGTATATTCTTATGCCTTAGTTAAAGATGCTCAGCAATTTCTACAAAATAATAATATTAACTTGGTTGTGTTAGATATTATGTTACCCGACGGTAATGGTTATGATTTATGTCGTTGGATACGCAGTAAAACCAATGTACTTGTTCTTATGCTAACCGCTAGGAATTTAGAAAAAGATGTTGTTGAAGGGTTTATTTCTGGAGCGGATGATTATGTTAGTAAACCCTATCGTGCTACTGAACTTTTACTAAGAATTAAAGCATTACTTCGAAGAAAAAATATAAATAATACTAGTCAATCGCAAAACTTTAATGGCTACCAGATTAATTGGAATCTAAGAGAAATTTATAATAAAGGCATAAAAGTACATTTAACTAAAACCGCCTTTGATATTCTTTTGTATTTATTTGAAAATATTAACCAATCTTGCAGCAGGGAAGATATTTTAAATTCTGTATGGGGAAATGATGTTTATGTTGACAATCGAACTGTTGATAATTTTGTCTCTAATCTAAAAAAACAATTAGAACTTACCGAAGGCTCTGAATATTATATTAAAACAATTCGTGGGATTGGTTATAGCTTAAAAAATATTAGAAATGTCTAGTTCAACATTTAGAAATCTAAATTAAACTTGCCACCTTTAATAGTAAGTCTAAAAACTAACATACCTAATAATGCTCCGCTTATTAAACCACCTAAATGAGCAGCATTATCTATTCCACCAGTCAAACCATAAAGCAAGCTGATTACAATATATGGGGCTAGTGCAATAAATATTGCTTTTTTTCCTTCATTAGTAAAAGCATTTGTCAACATAAGACCTAATATTGCACCAAATATGCCAAATATTGCACCAGATGCACCAACACTCACTGTATTTTCATACCACCATATACTTGATAAACTACCGCAAAGACCTGTGATCAAATACAGTATAAAAAGCCTTTTTCCTCCTAAAACTGGCTCAATATAAATACAAGAAATCAATAGACCATAACAATTAAGCAGTAAATGCATAATTCCACCATGCAAAAACATACTGGACAATAGTCTCCACCATTCACCATTAACAACCTCAAACCTTCTATTTGCTCCCCAAGACAATAAATCTATTGCACTTGGGCTAATAAAATCTACTCCATATATAGAAATCAATAAAAAAACTAATCCATTAGCAATGATAAATACTGGAGCTACAAAAAAATCTTTTTGTGGAATTAACAATAATTTCCAGCTAATAGAGTTTTCATCTTCCTTTATAACTCCTTTCTTTTGTCTCTCAAACTCATTTTCATCTAAGCTCGGAATCAATACTAAAAAACAAAAAATAAGAAAACCAATTACTGAAACCCATATTATCCAACTTAAATCACTTTCTACAATCTCATCGATAGTTTCGTTAGTAGGCACTAATATTATTAAATTATTTTCATTAATGTTTATTTGACGATTTTTAACTGCATCTAAAAAATTGTCCCTAGCTTTAGAGTGAGGCAATCTCTTAAACATATTTAAGTCGAAAAAATTATAGTTATCTACTTTTTTAACTGAAGCCTCATAAAAACGATTATATATCTTTTCTCTCTCCGCCGTATCGAGCCTTTTATTAATACTTTTATAAAAGCTTATGCCATACCACACTCGAATTTCATTTGTTAAATCATCAGTAATATTTTCAACGATAGGAAATGCAAATAATAAGTTAACATTAAGTTCATTATTAGAACTGCTACTAGTATTAACATATGTATTTGAAACACCATAGTGTTTAGCAACATCAAATTTATTAATTCGATAATAGCGAGATTTTTCAAACAAACTAATTTCATTAACTGACTCTAATTCAGTTAATGTTGAAGTTTTATTTATCAGCAAGCTTTGTGAAAAAACTGAAGTCAGAATTACTGTTATAGATGCAAACATAATATAGACAAAATGTTTATTATCTTTATTTTCTTTAAACTCTAGTATTTTAATCCTCTTATTGAGAGCTAAATAACAAAATATGCTTGAAACAATAAATGGTAGCCATATTTCCCAAACCTCTTCTTGCAGTGCAAGTAAGTCAAACTTAATTGCTAATATCCACCTAGTAAAAAGTAACAGCGATATAGACAAAATATAAGCGCTTAAATACGCTGGCAAGATGTGTGAAAATTTTTTCTTTTCGTTATTCATTAATACTTCTACTTACTAAGGGCAATTTATATCTAGAAGGCAATTACCGATACTGCCGCAAAATCAACTGATTACCTTTTTGAGTAAACTCTAATTTTTTTAATACACTCATTCCTAACAGTACTTGCCCACCTGGCATATAGGTGCAATGCCAGCATTTAAATTATCTACTGTAATATGACCAGTTTCTAGACACTCACTATACCCACAATCACCCACACCAACAATAGCCAATCTCCCACAACAATTACTGAGCTGGCTGATTGTGTTTATCTGGGTGTTCTAGCATGATTAATCTCTCTACTACTCGGTTTAAGGACAAACCACCATGGCAATTAGACGCTCTGAATTAATTGATAACGAAACCCCTGGCTTTTATCATTTATCTTCTCGTTGTGTCAGACGGGCTTTTTTGTGCGGGGTGGATGAAGATACAGGTATTTCCTATGAACACAGAAGAGCATGGATTGAAAAACGAATATTGTTTTTAGCTGAGTTATTTGCCATTGAAGTCTATAGCTATGCGGTGATGCATAATCATTATCATCTGGTGGTTTATTTTAATCCTAAAGCCCCATGGCAATGGTCTGATAGTCAAGTAGTTGAGCGTTGGCTTAAGTTATATCCAATTAGAAAGAGTAGGAGTAATGGCTGAATTCTACTCCAAAGCGCACCGTTTTCTTACATCACGCATCACTTCAGCAGGTGTTCGGTAGTTTAAAGTTTTCCTTGGTCGATTATTGATTTCTCTTACCGCAATTTCAACATCTTTATCACTATAATTTGTAAAATCACTCCCTTTAGGAAAATATTGCCTTAATAATCCATTGATATTTTCATTACACCCTCTTTGCCATGGTGAATAAGGCTCTGCAAAATAAACATCAATCTTTGACTTTTTCTCAATCGTTTTAAAATCAGCAAATTCACTACCATTATCAACCGTTAATGTTTTTCTTAAATATTTAGGAATTTTCCTAAACTTCTGAGCGGTTACTTTTGATAATGGCTTGGCATGTTTGCTCGGTAACTTGCCTGCAATGAGATATAAGCTTTTCCTTTCCACATGAGTCACAATAGCCCCTGTTCCTTGTTGACCAATGATAGTGTCGCCCTCCCAATCCCCATAACGTCGCTTACCAGCAACAGCCAAAGGGCGAGTATTTATCATTTTACGCGCGGCAATTACCCCTGAATCATTCTTGCTTTTACGACGCTTTTTACGCTTGGCTCTTTGTGCTCTTAAGCACTGAAATGACTGGGGAAGTGCTATTTTTTGTTGATAAACCCATTGATATATTGTTTCAGTACTGACTCGCATATTTAAATTATCAGCATACTTGAGTTTCAGTCGATTTGATATTTGCTGAGGCGACCAATTTTTCTTGAGTCGTGCAATAACATAACGAACAAGCTTTTTATTATTTAAGCACCTTTGGTGCCTTGCTAGTTTTTTTCGGGCAATGCAATAGCGGTGAGAAAAGCTATAATGGTATTTTGATAATTTGTTCTGGTTTCTTTTTATTTCTCTTGAAATGGTTGAGTGTGAACGCAATAAACGACGACCAATTTCCCGAAAACTGTAACCTGAAATATATAAATGAAAGATGACATATCTTTCTCTTTGTGTAATATGGCTATAGGACATAACGACCTCTCTATTAATGTTTAGTCTGCAAACCAAACACTAACAGCTGATGTCGTTATGTTCTAATCTCTATGGTGCACTTTGGTGTTGAATTCAGGATGTTGAGTCTTTAACCCAAGCAAAACGATTATCCATTTTAAATGATAAAGACAAGGTTGAGGCGTGTAGACAAAAGCTGGGCTCTATCTCTCGATTGATGAGTTGTATTAATGAGCCATTAGCTAAACGTAGTAACTTAGAAGATGGAGTAAAAGGTCACTTTTGGGAGTCTAGGTTTCACTCTCAAGCTTTATTGGATGAATCAGCGGCTTTAACTTGTATGGCTTATGTGGATTTAAACCCCATTAGAGCAGGACTCAATCAAAAGCTTGAACATTCTGAGCATACCAGTATTCAAACTCGAATTAAGCAATTATCACAAGAACAATTAAACCAAGCGGTAGAATCTATTAAAGGCGGCATTAAAGAAAAGGTATTATCCATTAAGCTAAAAGATTATATTGAATTAGTGGAATGGACGGGGAAAACCATTGTTCATGATAACAAAGCCAGTATTCCAACCAATCTTACCCCAATATTCCAAAGGCTTAATCTTAATCAAGATGAATGGCTGAGTCAGGTGAAAGCTTATCGGCAAAACTATTATCGAGCTGTTGGCTCTATTGAAGCCATGCAGGCATTGGCAACTAAGCTGAAACAGCAGTGGGTTAAGGGGGTTAATTCAGCTAAGTTGTTGTATGCTAGTCCTTAAATAATCACACAATCAAAACCAACCAAAAAAAATACTGACTTGGTGAATGCTGAGGGATTGGCGTGTCTGGAACTCAAAAAATTGACCTAAATATCATCATCAATCGCTTAGAAACAACGATTTAGTCCCCGTAAATCATTAAATTAATAAGCAAATTTAAAAATTAGCATCAGTGAAATTTATTGAAGTTCGGTGACTGTCTATTTTTATTTTTTTACTGTCTACTTTTGTTGGAAGTTCGGTGACTGTCTACTTTTGTTGAAGGAATCCAAATCCGTTATTTTCAGTTTGAGTAATTGTCGTCCTGCTCTAGCCCAATCAAGCTTAAACTCACCAAACGAAGGATAAATCGATACTTTAAGACGATCTTCTCCACGAGTAGTGTCAAAGAGCAATTCATTGTAGCACCAAGGCGTATCTGTTGGATCGAGAAGCTTAGGCTCACACTCAAACAATCCTATCAATTCGTGCTCTTCAGGTAACTCCAGCAAGACTAACTCCCTTTACAAACATAACGCTTCAAACAGTAGTTCATCTACTGCTTTGACTTGTTACATTTTTACCTTCCACCTAAACGGACCTCTAATACTTTACATTCTGTATTGCTAAAATAAAGTCTTACTTCTTTATCTGCCATGTATGCAGAAAGAAGAGTAGACTGAATTTTATCAATGCCTGGATGGTCAGGATAAATCGACGCATATTTTGGGCCGTAACCACTTTGCGATGTACACTCACTTAACTCTGGAGATAAGCGAACATTTACTCCACCATTAGCTGTAACTACAACTTCTACTACTTTCGAGTAAGTTGTCCATCCTTGATTTGCTGCTTGTGTGTATGAGGCGACTAAAATTAACGCTAAAGCTATAACTTTCTTCATTGGTACAAAATCCTATTTATTAATGTAACGCCGCCAGCAGGGGCACGAAGACCAGAGCGAAGCGGCGGTTTTTGTGTCCCTCTGGCTGGCCTTGTTAGAACCTTAATCAAAGCCAATTTCTTTTGCTTTAATCTTAACTTTAAGAGGCTCCCAGTTGCCACCTTTAAACTTCGTTCGGACATTTATATTGATACTTTTAGGTGCAATAACAGTCTCATTCTCGATGTAAATGTCGCCATCAGCCATCAAGTCAGTAGCCTTTGACATTCCGCGCTTTATTCCTCGGATATACCATTCGATAGCTTTTTCCTTCATTGCTTCTGGGATATCAGCTAACGCCATATCAAGATCTTGGCTAGGATACCGAGAATGATTAGGGTTTTTATCCAATACTTCTGCTATTCCATTAACCGCTTTACGGTAAGTTGCAGAAGCAGCTCTTTTCGGTGAATTACTCATGGCATTTCCTTGTAGTTCTAACGCTTAATTCAAAAATTCAGTTCGTAGTATAACCTGAATGTTTTGCAATGTATTGTTAGGAGCCTCCCGATGTAAGCTCATCATCAGATTCCTTCCACTTCGTCAAAGGTAAGAAACTAAAAGCAATTAAAGTTCCAACCGGAAAAGTAATCAGCATTAGAATCCCAACGCCGACAGAGACTTTTCGGGATATCTCACTTCCATTTTTAGCTCCGTATGCAAGAACTAAATGTAAGATCGTTGGCAAAGTCAATGTAATTGGAATGCCAATTCTTCCTGAAGGAGTCGTATCTTCCCAAATCCAATACATAAAAAATAAAGCAAGAATAAAAGCTATACCTGCAAGCCACAGGTGAAATTTGTGTAGCTTTAATTGGTTTGGATGTACTTCGACCAACTTCGTGCTCCTAACAGTAATTCTATTCAGCAAAAACATAAAGCCAACCAGTAAAAAAAATTTGGATTACTTAAATGCTTTTACTTATCAATAGGTTATTTTAATTTAGATATACTAACAGAATTGCTGAATTCTACTCCAAAGCGCACCGTTTTCTTACATCACGCATCACTTCAGCAGGTGTTCGGTAGTTTAAAGTTTTCCTTGGTCGATTATTGATTTCTCTTACCGCAATTTCAACATCTTTATCACTATAATTTGTAAAATCACTCCCTTTAGGAAAATATTGCCTTAATAATCCATTGATATTTTCATTACACCCTCTTTGCCATGGTGAATAAGGCTCTGCAAAATAAACATCAATCTTTGACTTTTTCTCAATCGTTTTAAAATCAGCAAATTCACTACCATTATCAACCGTTAATGTTTTTCTTAAATATTTAGGAATTTTCCTAAACTTCTGAGCGGTTACTTTTGATAATGGCTTGGCATGTTTGCTCGGTAACTTGCCTGCAATGAGATATAAGCTTTTCCTTTCCACATGAGTCACAATAGCCCCTGTTCCTTGTTGACCAATGATAGTGTCGCCCTCCCAATCCCCATAACGTCGCTTACCAGCAACAGCCAAAGGGCGAGTATTTATCATTTTACGCGCGGCAATTACCCCTGAATCATTCTTGCTTTTACGACGCTTTTTACGCTTGGCTCTTTGTGCTCTTAAGCACTGAAATGACTGGGGAAGTGCTATTTTTTGTTGATAAACCCATTGATATATTGTTTCAGTACTGACTCGCATATTTAAATTATCAGCATACTTGAGTTTCAGTCGATTTGATATTTGCTGAGGCGACCAATTTTTCTTGAGTCGTGCAATAACATAACGAACAAGCTTTTTATTATTTAAGCACCTTTGGTGCCTTGCTAGTTTTTTTCGGGCAATGCAATAGCGGTGAGAAAAGCTATAATGGTATTTTGATAATTTGTTCTGGTTTCTTTTTATTTCTCTTGAAATGGTTGAGTGTGAACGCAATAAACGACGACCAATTTCCCGAAAACTGTAACCTGAAATATATAAATGAAAGATGACATATCTTTCTCTTTGTGTAATATGGCTATAGGACATAACGACCTCTCTATTAATGTTTAGTCTGCAAACCAAACACTAACAGCTGATGTCGTTATGTTCTAATCTCTATGGTGCACTTTGGTGTTGAATTCAGGATTGGCTTTATGTTTTTAGTGAATAAAGACAATTTATCTATGCTTTAAAATAACAACTACTAGCAATACCGATTCGAGTTTCTGAATTTGATCGAATAGCTCTGTCGTAGTCATAAAAATAACTCTAGCCAATAAATCAACAAACGCACTGACTGAGAGGCAATTACCGATACTGCCGCAAAATTAACTGATTACCCTTTTGAGTAAACTCTAATTTTTTTAATACACTCATTCCTAACAACACTTGCCCACCAGGCATATTAGGTGCAATACCTGCATTTAAATTATCTACTTTAATATCACCGAAAGATAAGCTATCAACATGAGTGGCATAACCTTTACCAATGCCATTAGCCGTATAGGTTGAATACTCTCTACCTTTTTCAAGACCAATAATATTGGCGATATCTTGGGGAATTGAAACCCCCGTTGCACCAGTATCTAACAAGAACACAACAGGGTAATCGTTGATTGTGCCGCTAGTTACATAATGGCCAAATTTATTGCGTTTTAAAACAACCTCTATCATATTGCCATTACTATAACTGCTTGGCGTTTGGTTTGGATTTACTTGCTTTTCTAATACATCACCAAAAAACAAGGTGAGCAAAACAATGGCAAAAACCCAAGCAACTATCCACATACCTTTGCCAAGCTTAGTTTCAGCGTCTTTTTGGGGATTTAATTGCGGATCTTTAAATGTCATAGAGATTCTAATATTTTCAAATATAAGTAATAGAAATTTAGTAAACTATTGAGCTAGCGCATACTCCATTGTATAGACCATATTTTTTTGTCTAACTCTCTTCCCATCAACAATTGCAGGCTTAAATTTCCATTTAATTATTGATTCTTTCGAAACTTCATCAAATACTCCAACAGGGGAAGACTCAATTATTTTAATGTTATCTACACTTCCATCTTCTTTAACATCAAATACAAACTTAACATAGCCCTCAATATTATTTCTTGCAGCATATATAGGGTAACGAGGCTGATAAACCACCTTTGGATAAGCTTCTTTTAATTGATCGAGCTGCTCTGGCGTTAATGGTTTATACCCTGTTGAGCAAGCAGTAAGAATAGTTGCCATAAAGAATATAGTTATAATTTTCATTGCATTCCTTTCGTTTAATTATGGAAATCGATAGCTAAATAGCCTTTCATTAACAAACTATTTATATTATATTTTTCAAAGCCTTATAACAAATAAAATTTAAAGCTGATGAAAATCAATGTCTAATCAACAAAACTGCCAAAGCTGTAATACACCTATTATTGATCTGTACTGCCCACATTGCGGTGAAAAACGATTTTCTCAGGCTGATTTATCTTATAAAAAACTGTTAAAACAACTGGCAGAATCATTAACTGATATTGATGGAAAAGTGATTGGAAGTTTTAAGGCTTTAATATTTTCACCAGGCACGCTATCAAACAACTATCTTAATGGCATTAGACGAAACTGGCTTAATCCTTTTCAAGTTTTTATTTTAGCCAATATTTTATATTTTTTTGCGCTTAGCTTTATGTGGCAAGTTACTTACAACACCCCACTTGAAATTCATTTAACGGCCTCTAATTTTTTTCATAAAGACACAGCCATAACGATGGTTAATCAAGAACTCATTGACTCTAATAGAAGCATGGAAGAATTTAGATTAGTGTTTGATCAAAGCATAGCACTACTATCAAAATCATTAGTAATTTTAAATATTCCTATTTTTACGCTTTTGTCGTTTTTGATATTTATTAACCATCAACATGCCTTAATAAAAACTGCATTTTTTTCTACTCATTTTTATGCGTTTCTTTTATTGTTTCAAGTGTTCTTTAGTTTTCTGGTTCAAGGTCTATCAAAGTTATCTGAACTACTACTCAACTATAATTTACAAAGCATTATTAGGCATGAATCGACGTCAACGACATTATTGTTTTTGGCTGTAGGAGTTTACTTTTATTTTTCTAGTAAAAAAGTATTTTCAGAACGCTGGTGGGTTTGTTTAATAAAAACAATCGCCATGGTATTTGCTATGTATATTGCTCTAATTATTTATAGAGCAATTTTATTCTTTATTGCTTTTTATACCGTAAGTTAGTTGCTTTCAACAGGTTTTTGCTCTGCTTCACCTTCATTAGACTCATCTTCTTCAGAATCTTCTGGCACACTATATTTAACCGTGGTTTGCTCTTTGCTAATTTCATCAATTGATAAATTTTCAAGATCACCATGAATACGATATTCAATTTGTGTAACCACATCAATTGCTGGTTCAAAAATCTTACTCATTAAATAAACTAAGATCCCTGTTGTTGGCTCTGCTGCCCACCCTACTAAAACTGGCAAGCTTGAGGTTAGCTGTGGTAATACAAAAGCATATTGTTCAATTTGTTCTTTATTCAGATCTAAACTTCCACTTAAATAGACTTTTGCCGCATTGCCATCAACATAAACATTGCTAGTGGTTAAAATACCTTTTCTTAAAGATACATCTCCTGTAATTTTTTCATAGAAAAAACCTTTTTTGTATATATCACTAAAATCTAACTTTAATCTTCGTGAAATAGACTGCAAATTAAAAATAGAGAATAACCTCGCCTTTGCATCACTCACTTCACTTAAATATCCCGTACCAAATATAAGGCTTGCATCGCCTTCTATTTTTTTTGGCTCAAACGACCAAGGATTATCATTCCACCACAGTTTAGTCGCAATACTCCCTTTACTTTCTTCAATACCAACAGGATATTGCCAATGCTTCATAAACTGATTAATGTTTGGGGTGGTTAAATGAATATTTGTCCATGTTTTATTGATTAATTTGTCATCAACTTGAGTTTGATTCCAGTTAAGTTCGGTAATTGCATGGTGTTTTTTATTATTAATAGAACTGCCTTTAACTTGTATAACACTCTGCAAATCATCGGCTGTTTGCACTTTGTTTAATGATAATTTTATATCACCTAAGTGACGATTTTGAATTTGGCAGTTGTTACAAGTTAAATCAATGTTTGGCCAAAAATCGTGTTTTTCCCATGCTTTAATCGGCTGTATCGGTTTAGCCTCTTCCTTAATATCGTTATTTTCAAAAGCTTTATTGTCATCTTTTTCACTGTCATTAACTTCTTTATCATTAGCTTTTTCATCATTCAAATTAAACACTAAATTCAAATCGTTTGCTTCAATTTCAATAGGCTTTTGCTCCGCATAACGTAATATCGCATTACCATTTTTATTATGCATTCCAAATGTCCAAGTATTTTCTTGCGAATGAAATAAAGCTAATTCTGTTTTATCAAAATCAATCATTTCACTAAAAATATTTTCAACCGACAAATTAGCGGTAATTTTTTTATTCCACTGATGAGTTGCTGTTAGATCAGCTTGTTGCTGAGTAATATTTTCTTTTACCTTAGCAATAACATCAATCCAAGGCTCAATAGTTAAAGCGTTTAAGTTTCCTTTAATTAAAATTTCATCGCTAATGTTTTCTGGCAATGTATCTTCAACGGCATAATAAAAAACTGCTGCTGGTAAATTTTCTTGTTTGCTATTATCCCATATCATTTTCCCACTCAGCGCTTTCCAATCAATCAATAATTGAGTTTCACTTTCATTGTATTTTAAGGAAAATTTAAACGGTGTTTGTTGACGCTTTCTCTTATAAAAAGCATCGGGCAAGGCAATCTCTAAACCAGTTAGATCGGAGCTAAAATCAACAACAACCGAATCTTTTTGTGTAGCATCAACTAAAACACTAGCATTAAACTGAGCTTTGTTTTGCAGAAAATCAAACCATTCATCACCAATATAATTAGTGATCATTAATGGGGTAAAATCACCATTAATTTGAGCCGTTATTTGGTTTGATTGAGTGTTTATATTATATTTTTCATCTAGTTTAACTTTTAGTTGAGCATCCAAGTGTTTAGCTGATAACTCACTTTTCACCAAGCCTTTTTCATTAAAATTAACTGCACCATCAATATTTGTAACTTTAATTTTATCAATGGTAATTGCAGTATCTTTTTTGTCGGGAATAACTTTACCTAAAAGTTTTAAATTTAGTTCATCTTCTAAACCAAAACTTATTGCAAGTTGAGTATTTAGTTCTCCATTGATCGTAAAAACTTCAACCGATTCAGCAATTGATTTAAGCGGAGAAAGCGATAAATACTCAATAGCATTATCATCTTTACTAGTGACATCAATATCTAACAATAAGGGGGTATTAGGCTCTGAATAATCTTTAATAACCGCTCTTGCGTTATTCACTAAAATACCCATAGCATTTCCGCCTAAAGCTTTTATATCCATACCATTACCTTCAAATAAAAGCTCGGCTTTTAAGTTTTTAACCGCAGGCCACTCAGGCTGAAACTGAAAATCAGCATCTTGTAAAAAACCTAATATAGAAAACTCGCCTTCGTTATTATCAAAAGGAAAGCTCGATAAAGGCCCATGAACGGCGGCCTTGGCAAGTGGAATAAAACCAGACTTTACGCTATTGTCCAAATAATCAACCAACCCATCATCCATAATTCCTGTTGGTAAATACTTAGACTTTTCTACTGCATTAATATTTCGCGCTTCTGCATATAGCGAAAAAATAGGCTCTTGCTCAATAAAATAAAATTTTGATCTTGCCTGAATTTCAATATCATCATTTTTTAACCAAGCTGAATTAATTTTTAAATCAATTTGCTCGTTTTTATCAAGTGCCCATGAAAAATCAATGGCTAGCTCATCGGCATAAAGTGAATTTCTAAAAAGTTCATTAAAATTAAGCTCGGCTTTACTACCCATTAATTTAGCCATTCCAGTATTATTTAGATAACTTACTTCACCGCTAATACCTTTTACCGTTGGCAAATCACCTAACTTATCATAACTTAAGTTAGAAAAAGTCAAATGAGCCATTGGGCTCTGCCAAGTATTTTCTTGGCGTAAAAAACGTAAGCCAACTTGATCAATGAGTAATGATAAATTTGCGCCTTGAAAAAAGTTATTAGGTAGGCTTTCGCCAAATAAAAGATCGAAATATGGTGTAAAAGCTTTAATGTCGATTTCTTGTAAAATTAAATCCCATTGCAGGTCAGTTTGATTTTGTTGATACACCAAAAAAGCTTGAGGTTTATTAGCTACTGTTTGACTACTCGAAGTTTTTTTCTTATTTAAAGGCGACATATAATGAAGATTAAATACGCCTTCATTATCATTAATAGCCTGCCATTGAAATTGTGTTTTAAAAAAATCTAGCTCTGCCAGTTTATCTAATTGATCATCTTCTTTGCTGTTGCCTGCTTTAGACCATTGAATGTTTTCTAGGGTTAAATCACCAGTTGCATTCGTCCATTGATGGTTTTTCCAGTCTGCCCAAATGCGCCAAGATAAGTCACCACTATCGGGTTTTAAGCGTTGCGACTCATTTAAAATTGGCAACTTTGCTAATTCAATATTTGAGCCTTCAAGGTATAAATTGGTATAGCTATCAGATGACTTAGGATCACCAAAAATTTCAGCAACTAGTTTGATTTGTCCATTATAATCATCGGTTAGTTTTCCTGTTAGCTGGTGAATATCATCAAAATTTGAAATAAATAATTCATTAATAAAATAGTTAAACCGTCTTCCACTTAGGGTTTCTATGGTGATTTCTGAATTAAGAATATCAACGTGCTTTTGTGCAAATAGCGTATTTAAAAACACCTGGCTGGCTTGTTGAAACTTTATCGCAGAATCTTCTTGTTCGGCTTTATCACTTTCTAAAGGATCTAATCTAACACCTAATTTTTGACCCAATTCAAAATCGAGTGAAGCCCCAAAAATTTCAATGTTTTCGCTGACAAAATTATTATTTAATAACGAACTAATCCCATCAACATAAATAGATATTTGCTCAACTGAAACTAAACCTAATTGACCATCAGATGATCGAACTTGTAAGTTTTTAATTGAAACTACAGGCCCCGAAGATCGCCACTGTCCACTAATATTCTCTGCTGTAACTTCGATTCCATATTGCTCTTCAATCCAAGTTTCAATATCAGATTTATAGTAATTAATATAAGGAAGGGAAAGCCTGAGTAGCGTAAATACCACAGCGGTTAAAATCACTAACAATGCTACTAATAACCATATTTTGTTAATAACAAAGGTTAGTGCTTTTAGCCCTTTTGACTGCTTAGTTTTACTCACTCAATCCACACCTTAATGGCAGTTTACGAATTTGCTTTAATACTTAATTTTTAATGCTTGATTTTTAATGCTTGATTTTTAATGCTTGATTTTTAATGTTTGATTTAACCCAGCTTATTAACATGACCAAGCTAATCCACAAAAATTACATAAACACCACATCGAACTGCTCTTGGGTATAAAGCCTTTCTGCCTGAAAGCGAATAGGCTTTCCAATCATTGATTCTAATTCGGCTAAATGTGATGCCTCTTCATCAAGCATTCTATCAACCACATCTTGTGAAGCGAGAACAAGATATTTTTGTGCCTCATAAGCACGGGCTGAGCGATACAGCTCTCTAAAAATCTCATAGCATATCGTTTGTGCGGTTTTAATACTGCCACGGCTATCACAAGTGGGACAAGGTTCACATAATAAGTGCTCTAAGCTTTCACGGTTTCGCTTGCGTGTCATTTGCACTAAGCCCAATGATGAAACCTCAGAAATTTGATTTTTAGCATGGTCTCGTTCTAAGGCTTTTTCTAAAGTTCTTAGCACTTGACGTTTATGCTCCTCTTCTTTCATATCAATGAAATCAATAATCACCATGCCGCCTAAGTTTCTTAAACGTAGCTGTCTAGCCAAAGCTGATGCAGCTTCTAGGTTGGTTTTAAAAATAGTATCTTCTAAGTTTCTATAACCAACAAAAGCACCTGTATTAACATCAATAGTGATCATCGCTTCGGTTTGTTCAATAATTAAATAACCGCCCGACTTTAGTTGCACCTTACGATGAATGGCTTTTTCAATTTCATCTTCTACGTTATAAACATCAAATAATGGGCGTTCGCCCTGATAAAGCTCAACGCAGTTTTTAACCGCTGGCACAAACTCATCAACAAAGGATAACAAACGAGCATGAACCTCTTCTGAATCAACTTTAATGGTTTCTACATCGGAAGGTACTAAATCGCGAATAAGTCTTAATGGTAAGTCGAGCTCCTCATACACTAAAGAGGGTGCTTTGGCTTTGGTAATTTTGCCCTTAATGGTTTTCCATAAGCGTTTTAAAAAATCGGCATCGCGAGTGAGATCATCGGTTTCAGCGCCTTCTGCGGCAGTACGTACAATATAACCAGGCTCATCACTAGCTTCCTGCTCATTAAACACACTTTTAAGCCGCGCTCTTTCATCTTCATCTTCTATACGCTGTGAAACGCCAATATGTTGATTATCGGGCATCATAACTAAATAGCGCGAAGGTAAAGTTAAATGCGTGGTTAGACGAGCCCCTTTGGTTCCTAACTCGTCTTTAATAACTTGCACAGTAATGGTTTGTCCAAGATGTAAAAGCTCGTTAATGTCTGGAGTTGTAATATTTTCATTTTCGATCATCTCAGTTTCGGTGATCGGTAAAATCTCGGCGGCATGTAAAAATGCTGAGCGCTCACGGCCAATATCAATAAAAGCCGCTTGCATACCCGGCAATACTCGGCTGACCTTACCGCGATAAATATTGCCCACTAAGCCTCGACTTGAATCTCGCTCAATATAAATTTCTTGCAACATACCATTTTCAACAATAGCGGCACGTGACTCCTGAGGAGTAATATTAATTAAAATTTCTTCTTTCATTATTGATTAATTTTCGTTTGATAATGCGTGTTTAACAATAAACTCGTTTCATATAAGGGTAGCCCAACTACACTACTATAGCTGCCTTTAATACTACTAATAAACTGGGCAGCAAGTCCTTGAATAGCATAACCTCCAGCCTTATCGACACCTTCACCCTGCTTGCAATAGTCAGTAATTTGCTGTTTGGTTAATTTTGCCATATCAACATGAGTAATGGTTGTTGCCTGTTTTATACCTTGCTTGCTGGCTAAAGCTACCGAAGTTATCACTTGATGAGTGTTACCAGAAAGTTCGGTTAACATTGATATTGCTTGTTGTAGGCTTTCAGGCTTGCCTAAAATTACATCACCATAAATCACACTCGTGTCGGCGGTTAAAACCGCACGATTTTCAGCGTCAATAAAAGCTAGTCGCTCTTTGCTAGACCAAGCAAACTGCGCTTTGTGCTTTGCCATTCGCTCAACATACTCAAGTGGCTTTTCGTTGGCTTTAACCGATTCGTCAATCTCAATATCTAAAAGTTCAAACGGAACTCCAATTTGACTAAGAAGCGCTTGACGACGCGGTGAACGTGAGGCGAGAATAAGCGGGTAATCATATTGATTGATGAGCAAAAGTAAAACCTTTTAACAAAATTTACGGCGAATATCACGAAGAATAATAAATGCCCAAGGCCAAAACAAAAGAACGCCAACAAGAGGCAACCAATACTGATAACTTACTTGAACAGGCTCAACAAGCCCTGTTAGTATCATTACCACTAGTCTATGAATTCCCACAACAACCGCTACGTTAATGGCTTGTTTCCAACGAGGAAACAGCCTTAAGCGGTGATAGATCATTTGAATAATAAAAGCAACCAATGCTAAAGACATGGCATGAATGCCAAATAGTGTGCCATAAAGCACATCGGCAAATAATCCTAAAATCCAACCATAAAAAACCCCTACCCTACTTGGCGCTGCCATTACCCAATAGATTAATACCAAAGCAACCCAATCTGGTTTGAACATATTAATAGAGTCAGGAAGTGGCATTAGGTTAATTAACATAGCAACAAAAAAAGTTGCGACAATGACAAGACCACCGCGAGAGTCATGCTTATTTTGCATGATTACTCTCCTTTTCTTGTACTGCGGAATTGGCTTGCTTTAATACCGAATTTTCAGACCACACAAGCAAAACCAGCGAGCTTTTTTGCAGCTCTGCTACAGACTTTGCACTAACTTTGGCATAATTTTCACCCGGATCACTAGTTACCGATGTTACCGTGGCCACAGGGTAACCATCAGGAAACCGCTCACCTAAACCTGAGCTTAATAGTTGATCACCCACTTTAATATCAGTGGTTTGTGGTACATATTGCAATGACAAGCCGCCAACTTGTCCTGTTCCAATTAGTGTAGCCCTAACACCATTACGATTAACCTTTACTGGAATTGCATGTGTTGCGTCAGAAATCATTAATACTCTAGCGGTTATAGCAGTTACCTCAATCACTTGCCCAATAATGCCCTGAGCATCAACAACGGTTTGTCCAATATAAACATCATCCATGGTGCCTTTGTTAATTAAAAAACGTTGACTAAAAGGATCGCTATCTATTTGGATAATTTCGGCAACCAAACGACGTTCAATGGGTTTGCTTTCGTTGCCGAGTAAATTGCGCAAGCGTGCATTTTCGGTTTGAATGGCAACAAATTTTTGTAATTGCGCCTTTAATATTAGCGATTCGCTTTTTAAGAGTTTGTTTTGCTGACGAAGCTGGCTGCGAGTCATTAAATTTTCGCCGCTCCAAGCAAAAAAATCAGCAGGAATATCAGACAGGTAAATAATGGGAGTAACCAAAGTACCTAAAGCGTTACGCAGCCACTTAAGGTGCTGCTGGTGATGATCAACAAACATCAGTACACAAGAAAGAACCACAACGATAAATAACCGTGTGGTATGAGAAGTTTCTTGTGCAAATAAGTTTTTAATGGGCTTTCCTAGAACAAATTTAAACTAACTAACGACCAAAAGCTAAACGCTAACTTATTGAAATTTTTGTTATTTTATCTCAGCAAGTGAATGGGTTCCAAGTATTAATCAGCTTACACCTTAAATTTCGATAATCACTTGCGCTAAAGCATAATGTTTTTCATCGCTAATACTTAAATGTACACCCTTAGCTTGAATAGCTTTAAGCTTACTATTAGCTTCACCATGTAATATAAGTAACGGCTTACCATTGCTATCGTTGCTGATTTCAATATCAGGCAATGTAACACCCTTGGCAATTCCAGTGCCAAGTGCTTTGGCAAAAGCTTCTTTAGCGGCAAATCGTTTTGCTAAATAGCGCGACTGCAACTTAAGTGTTGCCATAATTTTCTGCTCGTTAATGTGCAGGATTTTTTTGGTAAATTTACTGCCATGTTTTTCTAGTGACTTTTCAACCCGCGAAATATCACATAAATCTACCCCAGTTCCATAAATACTCATGGTTATTTTCTTGCACTCAACATAATTGACTTCATGTCGGCAACCGCTTTGGCTAAGCCACTAAATACCGACTGAGCAATGATTGAATGACCAATATTTAACTCATAAATGTCAGGAATAGCCGCAATTGCCGCCACATTATGATAATGAAGCCCGTGCCCTGCATTAGGTACAATACCCAAAGACTTAGCCAAGCTAACCCCGTTACTGATAAACATTAGCTGCTCTTTTTGTTGTACTTCGGTTGGTGCATCGGCATAGTGACCGGTATGTAGCTCAATAAACGGTGCCCCCACTTCTTTAGCGGCTTTAATCTGCCTTTCTTCGGCATCAATAAATAAAGAAACTTTAATACCAGCACTGCCTAATGCATCGCAAGTTGCTTTTATTCGATCATAATTGCCACAAACATCAAGCCCGCCTTCGGTGGTTACTTCTTCTCTTTTCTCTGGTACCAAGCACACATATTCAGGCTGGGTTTTTAACGCAATTGCAATCATTTCATCGGTGACAGCCATTTCAAGATTTAAACGAGAATTAATGGTTTCTCTAATTAACTCAACGTCACGATCTTGAATATGACGGCGATCTTCGCGTAAATGAATGGTTATGCCATCGGCTCCTGCTTGTTCGGCAACTAAAGCGGCTTGAACAACCTGCGGATAGCTTACACCGCGTGCTTGCCTTAATGTGGCGACATGATCAACATTGACACCAAGAAGTATTTGATTTGGATTATCCATAGTGTTCTCTTTTAAAATGTTCTTTTTTTAAAATATTCTCTTTTAGAATAGACTCTTTTAAGGTGCTCGCTTTTAAGCTGCTCTCTTTTAAAGCGCTCTCTATTTAAAGCGCTCTGCTAAAAATTAATAATTAATTGCGGCTATGTTGCCATAATTTTCGGCTCTGTAAAGGTTTTAAGCCTATCACTTGTCTTAATAGCCTTTGGGTTAGCTGTTGAGCCGCTTTTAAATCAATTTGCTGCAAGCTCTTATCGTTTAAAGCCAGTAAAACCCTGCCACTATAAGTAGGTCGCGATTCATACCTAACACTTTGCTCGCTAACAGCTTGTTTAGATCGTGAACTAAGATTATTTTGCACGGCAATAAAACCTTGCTCATCAATAAACCAATAATCTAAATTAGGGTTAATTTTATTGCCATCAATATCATGCTTCCAATCGGGGGCAATACCTAAATTAGCAAGCAATGAGGTTTCAAAGTTTCTTAATATTTGTGGCATTGGTAATTGGCGGTTTAACTGTTTAAGTGCGGCTTCATAATCATTAAATAATTGAGGAAAAGGCTCATGTTCTGGCAAAGCCCGATAAATAATTTCGTTAAGATAAAAACCACAAGCCAAGTGATCATCGGTTAGCTTATTAAGCTGGCTAGCTTCATGGGTTAATTGGCACTGGGTTAACACTTTAAGCTCGCCCCTACCCGCATAAGATAAGCTAATACAATTAAATGGTTGTAATATGGCTTTTCGAGCTTGAGATTTTTTAGCTCGCAAGCCTTTAGCAATTAACGAAACTCTACCTTTTTGCTGTGAAAAAAAATGAACAATACTGCTGGTTTCTTGATATGGTCTTTGGTGAATAACAAAGGCATCGAGCATATCTTGATTAGCATTTGCCAGCATAACTTAGGTTCAACCTAAACATTTAGTTTGATAAACCACTAAACCGGTTTATCAAATTCATCAAACCCTAATGAGCGCAGTGCACGTTCATCATCGGCCCAACCATCTTTAATTTTAACCCAAAGCTCTAAAAATATTTTTTGTCCAAACAGCTTTTTCATGTCTTTTCTGGCATCGGTACCAACAGTTTTTAATCGGCTGCCGCCTTTACCAATAACAATGGCTTTTTGTCCCTTGCGCTCAACATAAATTAAACCTCTAATATTTAATATGCCTTTATCGTCGGTTTTAAACTGCTCTACTTCTACGGTAATTGAATAAGGTAGTTCTTGACCTAATTGACGAATAAGTTTTTCGCGGATAATTTCGGCGGCTAAAAAACGTTCACTTCGATCAGTGTAGTAATCTTCAGGGAAAATAAAATCACCTTGTGGTGCAATTTTAACTAGCTGCTTTTTTAAGGCATCAACTTGTTGATCTCTTAATGCCGCCCCTGGAATAATTTCATCAAACTCATACATTGCGCTCAGTTTTTGCAATTGAGGCAAAAGTTTTTCTTTATCTTCGAGCTTATCAACCTTATTAATAAATAGGGTAACCGAGGCTTTATGAGACTTTAAATAGTCTAAAACCAATTGGTCATCTTCGGTCCAGCGGTCGGCTTCTACCACAAACACCACATGATCAACATCTTGAATAGAACTAGAGGCAGCTTTATTCATTAAGCGATTTATCGCTTTTGCTTCTTCTTTGTGTAAACCAGGTGTATCAACATAAATAAGCTGGGTGCTATCGAAGGTATCAATTCCTAATATACGATGTCTGGTGGTTTGGGGTTTACGTGAAGTAATGCTGAGCTTTTGACCTAACAATTGATTAAGCAAGGTTGACTTGCCAACATTAGGACGACCAACAAAGGCGATAAAAGCACATTTTGACTGAGGTTTATTCATTAATAATATTTTCCAAAATTTTTGCGGCGGCATCTTGTTCCGCTTTTCGGCGACTAGCTCCAACACCTTGAAGCTTTAGGCTTTGATATTCTACAGAGCAATCAACCCTGTAAGTTTTAGCATGATCTTTACCTGACTCACTCACTACTTGATAGACTGGTGTGGCATGGTTACGTGCTTGTAGCCATTCTTGTAGTCTGGTTTTAGGATCTTTTTGTGCCATATCCAATGATAAGTTACTGAGCTTATCGGCATAAATATTTAAGATAAAGTCTTTGGTTTTATTGAAATTACTGTCGAGGTAAACCGCGCCAATAATTGCCTCAAAGGCATCAGAAAGAATAGAAGCACGTCGAAAGCCACCACTTTTAAGTTCGCCACTACCTAAACTTAAAAAATCACCCAAATTAAGGGTTTGCGCTAGTTCAAAAAGCGCTTTTTCTTTCACCAAAAAAGCGCGTAATCGACTTAATTGACCTTCATTTGCACTGGGAAATTGGCTGTAGAGTTGCTCGGCAATTACCATACCTAAAACTGCATCACCTAAAAACTCTAAACGCTCGTTATGTTGTGAGTTGGCAGAGCGATGCGTTAGTGCTTGCTGTAAAAGCTGAATATTATTAAAACAATAATCTAGGTTTTTCTGGAGTTTTTTAATACTAAATGATTGAGCCATGATTATTGAGATCTAAAAGGGTTGAGGTAAACAAAATAGAGATAAATAAGATCATATCGCTTAAACGGAACACTAATTACCACTGCGAATTTCTTCATCAAAATCTACCACCGCCGAAACATTTGCTGCGATATGCACCTTTTTAGAATACTTGATGATAATATATTTTTCTTTTGAGCGTTTATCGCGAGTTACAGTAAAAGCACTTTTATCAAAACCTCTAATGTTATCAATGGTCATGCGCTTACTCATTGATGTTAGAATTTGCTTCGATGTCATTTTTTGAAATTCGCGCTGATTGGCAATCTCTTGCATAGAGCCACGGATAATGCTGTGATCAATATAAATATCAACCAGTTTAAAAGCCAAGTAAGCAATAAAACCAACCATTAAAACAACGGTTAATGTTGTCCACATGGTTGCGCCTTTTTGATAATAACTTTTCATTCCTTAAATCCCCTAAATTTGCATATATAACAACAATATAGCAACATCTTAGCACACACCGCAAACTCGCTTATGTGACAGCCTACTTAATCGCGCCAATGCGTTGAATATCAATACCAGTAGGAACCCAAGTTAAGTAAGGTGTTTTTAGTCCAAAATCTAAGTGCATCCAAATAAAAACGGCTTGTCCAACAAGTTGATCTTCTGCCACAAAGTGCATTCCATTAGGCCACAATCGACTATCTTGACTGTTATCTCGGTTATCACCCATAACAAAGTACGATTTTTCAGGAACATTAAATTCCATGTCATATTCGTTACCAAATTGATTAACATAGCGAACACCAGGACGATTTAAAATGCCATGCTCTACACCATTAATGGTTTCAGAATAATGATGATTTACTTTAGTGATCCCCGTGTCGGGGTTAGTGTCTAAATATTCAGAATCAACTAGTGATTTTTGCATGTGTATTTTTTTAGGACATTCGCTTGGCAATGTCCCATTGGGGCAATGCGGAATAACATATAGCTCTTTATCCCGAGTATAAATAACCTTGTCACCAGGTATACCAATAATGCGTTTAATATAGTCTTCATGTGGTCTATGAGGTGGTTTAAAAACGGCAACATCACCACGTTGTGGTAATCCCACCTCAAAGATTTTACTTGAAGTTACTGGTAACCTAAGCCCGTAGTTATATTTATTCACCAAGATAAAATCACCTTCGGTTAATGTTGGCTTCATTGACGCCGATGGGATCTGAAAAGGCTCGAATAAAAATGAGCGAAAAAATACAATAATAAACAAAATGGGAAAAAACGATTTAGCATAATCAACGTGAATAGGCTCTTTTGAAACCGCCGCTAATGCTTCAACACTAGGAGTTGATGTTTGAGCATATAACTGAGCCACCGCGTCTTTACGCTTTTTGCCCGTAGTAAAAATATCAATTAACCAAATAATGCCCGATACAGAGGTTAAAATAACCAGAATTAGCCCGTAATAACTACTCATTAATTTTCTCTTATATTCTTTTAGTCTTTTCCAACTTGCAATACTGCTAAAAAGGCATCTTGTGGAATTTCAACTTTGCCCACTTGCTTCATACGCTTTTTACCCGCTTTTTGTTTTTCTAATAGCTTACGCTTACGAGTAATATCACCGCCATAGCATTTTGCGGTTACATTTTTACGCAACGCTTTTACCGTAGAGCGTGCCACAATATGATTGCCAATAGCCGCCTGAATAGCCACTTCAAACATTTGCCTTGGAATAAGCTCGCGCATTTTATCCACAAGCTCTCTGCCACGATATTGGGCTTGATCTTTATGTACAATTATCGCTAATGCATCAACTTTATCACCATTAATTAACACATCAAGTTTAGCCAGCTCGGCCGCTTGGAAATGTATAAAGTTATAATCGAGTGAAGCATAACCGCGACTAACCGATTTTAGGCGGTCAAAAAAGTCGAGTACCACTTCGTTCATTGGCATATGATAAGTTAAAGAAACCTGATTACCCGCATATTCCATTTTGGTTTGTACACCACGTTTTTCTACGCATAAGGTAATTACGCTACCTAAATGTTCTTGTGGTACAAGAATGTTGGCCTCTACAATGGGCTCACGAATTTCTTCTATTTCGCTAGGATCGGGAAGTTTTGACGGATTATCAACATAACTTACTTCTTCTTTTTTAGTCATTACCTCAAACACCACCGTAGGTGCGGTGGTAATCAAATCAAGATCGTACTCTCTTTCTAAACGTTCTTGAATGATCTCCATGTGTAACATGCCAAGAAAACCACAACGAAAACCAAAACCTAATGCAGTTGAGTTTTCAGGCTCATAAAACAGAGATGCATCATTTAAGCTCAGCTTGGCTAAAGCATCTCTAAAGGCTTCGTAATCGTCTGAAGAAACAGGAAATAAACCCGCATAAACTTGCGGTTTAACTTTTTTAAACCCTGGTAATGGCGTTTGTGCAGGATTTTTAGCCGTGGTTAAAGTATCTCCCACTGGCGCACCTTGAATTTCTTTAATGCCCGCAATTACATAACCTACTTCACCCGCTTTAAGCTCGGGTAAGTCATTTCGTTTTGGGGTATAAATTCCCACAAAATCAACAAGATGCATTTTGCCCGTAGACATTACTTGCATTTTTTCACCTTGTTTTAAGCGGCCATTAACAACACGAACGAGTGATACAACACCAAGGTAATTATCAAACCAAGAGTCAATAATAAGCGCTTCGAGAGGTGCATCGGGATCACCCTCTGGCGCGGGTACTTTATCCACTAACTCTTCTAGTAGGTCGTTAATTCCAACACCAGTTTTTGCACTGCATTGCACTGCATCCATAGCCTCTAAGCCAATAATATCTTCAATTTCTTGTGCAACACGGTCGGGATCGGCCTGGGGCAAATCAATTTTATTTAATACTGGCAATACTTCTAAATCTTGTTCAATGGCGGTATAACAATTAGCCAAAGTTTGTGCTTCAACCCCTTGTCCCGCATCCACAACTAATAATGCACCTTCACAAGCAGCTAAAGAGCGAGAAACTTCGTAAGAAAAGTCTACATGCCCCGGTGTATCAATAAAGTTTAGCTGATAAGTATTACCGTCTTTAGCTTGATAATTAAGGGTGACACTTTGCGCTTTAATGGTAATTCCACGCTCACGTTCTAAATCCATAGAATCGAGCACTTGTTCCGACATTTCACGCTCGGTTAACCCGCCACACTCCTGTATGAGTCTGTCAGACAAAGTCGATTTACCATGGTCGATATGAGCAATAATCGAAAAGTTTCGGATAAATTTTGTGTAAGACATTTAAACGCGCTTATTAGGTTGTAATTAGTGTAAAAAAGGGGCGAATTGTACCTTATTTTTATAATGAATGGGATAAATGTTTATTGCACACATTGATTTTTAAGCCTTATTTTCTGGCAGAAGAGTGTTAACAAAAGGTTGAACACTATTAATTGAGCGCACTTGTCAGCCAGCTCTAAAGTAATGTCTCAAATAATTCAATATATCGAGGCAATAAGCTTTCGGTCTGATATTTACTGACATCAACCTGATGATAATCACAATTATTAATCACCGCTAAAAGACAGCTCACTAAATTTTTAGTTTCTTGCTTTGGGCTTTCACTAGCCATGTAAAGCAGTTTTTTAGGAATATATTCTGGGTACACCAATCTATTGGGTGCAATAGGTGTTGCTCCTGCTGCCATAGCGTTTAACATACTTAGCCCTTGAAATTCATGAATGGCGGTTGATACAACAATATGAGAGCTTGCCAAACATTCTTGATAATCTTTTTGTGGTAAATAACCCCATTGTTTAATGTGCCTTTTTAAAGTCACTTTTGATTTTTCAAAGCACGAAGGCAAGTTTCTAAATGATTGTCCCAATACATTTAAATTAAAATCAACACCCTGTTGAGATAACTGAACTAATGCATCAAAAAAAACTTCGGGCTGCTTGTCATATTCCCAGCGGTGATTCCACAAAATATTAGGAACTTTGGGTTGGTTATTACTTATTACTTCATTATTGCTTTTAATAGGCACCGCTAGCACTTGAGATTTTTGCGTCAGTTTATTAACCAAATCGCTAGGCACTCCGTCGGGCATTTTATTTAAAAACGCTTTAGCTCCTTGTAGAAATGAGTTTTGATTATATTGTGAATTAAACACTATTTTATCTGCACAAAAAGCAGAGTAAATACTGGTTAACTGAGCATTTACAAGGTTTGGTTGCGATTTTGAGACTGGATAAACAAATTGATTTTCATGAAAATAAACAATGGTTGGTACATCACACAACTTTGGTATAAAGCCCCTTAGAGCCGATAAATCGACCATTGAAGTGGCAATAATTAAATCGTAGCGTTGCTCTATTTGTGTTTTATATTGGCTAGCAAAAGTTAAGCTATTACCACGGCTTCGCCAAGCAAAATGTCTATCGGGTAAATGTAGTTGAGTCCAGTGGTAGCAGTTAATTTCATTTTTAAGAAGCTCTCGCCAATAACGATGGCTTGCTGCATCATACCCTGAAAGTAATAATATTTTTTTCAATTAACTCACCTTGTCTCTTTGATTATTGACGTCTTAATTACTAGGGTTCAATCTTAATCAATGTATTTTAATACTTCATAAGCTTTGATAATATGCAGCGGGCTATACTTAAAGCATATCCAAACCACACTCAAACCATTAATCAGCTATAAGAATAACAATGATGTATTCGCGCTTTATCAATTACTTTTTATTTACCGTTTTTATCACGATTAATCTCATGGGTAAAACAAGTGTAGCAACCAGTGAAACCCAAACGGCTAAAAGCACTTATGAAAATATTCCCAGCGATTTTTATCTTAGCCTTGGTGGAAAAAACATAAACCTTAAAAGCAACAATGATCTTCAAACTCGCCCAATAAAAGAATCTTTTGTGGGCATAGGTTATCGTTTAAGCGAAAACTGGGGAATAGAGCTTAACTATCTCAATGGGCAACTCATGCAAGAAGGAGCCTTAGATAATGCATCAAGCGGTTATCGAGCGTTCGATTTATCTGCACTTTACTACCTTGGTGCATCACCTTATCAGGGCTTTCACCTTAAAGCAGGAATTGAACAACTCAATTTTGTTAACTCGACCTTTGCTGACACAAGTATGCAAGACACTGATCAGGCTTTAACTTTTGGGGCAGGTTATAACTTTAGTATTAATGAAAATTTATTTACCAGTATTGGCGCTAAAATTCAAAAAAGAAGCAATGCCGATAACCACGATCAACAAGTATTTTTTAGCTTAAATTATTTATGGGATAAATCTTCTGCGAACGCCAGCTTAAACCCAATAAATACAACACAAGAGCTTAAAGCCCCGCCGTTTAAAGCGGTACTGCCTAAGAAAGCAATACCCTCTAAGAAAGCAACACCCCCTAAAAAAACTGATAGTGATAAAGATGGAATAACTGACGATATCGATCAATGCCCAAACACACCATTACAATACATGGTAGACTCAAAAGGTTGCCAAATACTTGTTATAAATAATCAAAGCGTTACGCTTGAAGTATACTTTGAATTAAATAGCACTAATATTCCACCGCAATACTTTGAAGAAATTGGTGGCATTGCACGCTTTTTAAATCAATATAAAAACTTAAATCTAAAGATTGAAGGTCATACCGATAATATTGGTAACTCACAATATAACCTACTACTTTCACAAAAACGCGCACAAGCTGTGGTTAATAGACTAGTAGAGCAACATAAAATTTCACTTACTCGCTTAACCAGTGTTGGCTATGGTGAAACCAAACCCATTGCACCAAATCATACTGAAAATGGCAGAGCAAAAAACCGTAGAGTGCAGGCAACAATTACCTACACCACTAAAAGTCCAAGCTTAAAAAATCATTAAAATAGTGCCAAAAGCAAAAATAATAAAGTACCTACGGTTGATAATATGATAGTTAGCTTCTTTAATTTAGGTGACGTAAGCCCTAACAAAAAGCCCGTAATTAATACCACTAACAATCCGACAGCAACAACTTTTTGAAACGTTTTAAACAAGCTTGGGCCATGACCTTTGTGTAGCTCTATTAAACTTTTCACAAGATCAGGTTGGCGATGAATGAGTTCAATATTTTTTTTGCCAGACTGGTTTTTAACTTGAAGAATATAGTGTTCTTTTGAGGTGGGCCGAGTAAAGTAATTATTTCCTGCTTTTTTCACATAATCAAAACTAAAGTGAATATTTTGTTTTAATAAAAATTGTTCATACTCACTTTTTAAGTCACTGGCTTTAACATTAAACTCACTAATATCTCCTGTATAAACCACTTTTGACTCAACATTGCCTTTAATTCCTAATAGATATAATCCTCCTGATACTGCCATAATAATTAAAACAGGAGTTAAAATTGAAGCGAGATAGAGATGGATTTTTATCAATAACAAACGAGACATGGTAAGTTCCTTAATAAAAAATAAAACTCATTTTAAATGCTAATAGCTAAAGTGTATTGATCTTTCTCAATTTATACCCGCTCCCACATTTATCGTGTCCAAAAAAAAAGGCCACTTAACAGTGACCTTTGCTTTTTTTGGCGCGCCATGAGCGATTCGAACGCCCGACCCTCAGGTTCGAAGCCTGATGCTCTATCCAGCTGAGCTAATGGCGCATATTTAGGCGCTAATCTAACTGATGCTGATCTAAGACTCAAGTAATTTTATTTTTTTGTGGGTAAATTATCTATTTATCGTTTAAATTGAATACTGGTGAGTTAAGTGGCTTTAAGCCATAATAGCTTGGTATTTACTACTATTTAATCTTCTCATGACAAACACCACGCAACTCAGCCAAAGTCAGCTTATCGAGTTAAAGTCTAATATTCGTAGCTTGGCAATCGAAAATGGTTTTGCCGATCTTAAGGTTTCCGATATAAATACTGCTGGCTATTTTAAAAAATTTAAGCAATGGGTTAATGATGGCTTGCATGGCAGTATGTCTTTTTTAGAAAGAAACCAATCACTGCGCGAAAATCCTGCCGAGCTTCACCCAGAGACCTGTCGGGTATTAGCATTAAGGTATGACTACCTGCCTGAAAATGCAGCTTTTGCTAAATCGCTATCTGATCCTAATAAAGCCAATATTTCTCGCTATGCATTGGGGCGTGATTACCATAAATTAATGCGAAAAAAGCTCAACTTGGTTATTAATCAGCTTAAACAAAAGCTTAATAACCCTAATAATTTTGCTAATCTATCTCATCGAGTATTAGTTGATAGTGCGCCTGTGTTAGAGACTGCATTTGCAGAAAAATCGGGGCTTGGCTGGCAGGGAAAACACTCGCTTATTATTAACGAGTCGGCTGGCTCTTGGTTTTTTTTAGGCGAAATTTTTATAAACCTGCCCTTACCTGTTGATGCTCCTGTTAAAGATCTATGTGGTAGCTGCACAGCTTGTATTTCATTATGCCCAACCGATGCGATATTAAATGATAAAATTGTTGATGCAAGGCGTTGTATTTCTTATTTAACCATAGAAAACAATCACGAAATTCCAAAAAAACTGCGCCCTTTATTAGGCAATAGAATTTATGGTTGCGATGATTGCCAACTTGCCTGTCCTTGGAACCGCTTTGCACCTATAAGCCAAGAAAAAGATTTTTTACCTAGAAATCAACTCAATAATATTACGCTTGAGGAATTATGGGAATGGAATGAAGAAACCTTTTTAAACAAACTTCAAGGTAGTCCAATAAGACGAATTGGTTATCAAAACTGGCTAAGAAATTTATCGGTTGCCATGGGTAACTCTGGTAATAAAGCATTAATTAACCCACTAAAAAACAAACGTGAAATCGCTAATCAGATGGTAAAAGAACATATTGACTGGGCAATAGAGCAGCTTGAAAATTCAATGGAAAATACAAAAAGCGCAAAACTAACTAAGTTAATTAGAACCGTTAACACTATGCTACCTAGAGATTGTTAACCTTTTAAGCTTATACACCCGCTCTCTTTCAATATGCTTATTTCATACTTAAAGGAGAACAGGTATAGCTTATCAATTAAAAGCTAACGCTAGCGTTTTTAATTCGGTTAGCCAAATTGATTTATCAAGCTTTTTATTTTCTGCAATTACGATAGCATTCGATAAATACTCAATCGCAGCAACCTGATTATTTTGTGCTTTGGCATCCATATATTTTTGGTAAAAAATTTCTTCCGAATTTTTTAAGTAGCCACCAAGCTTTTCTCCTAACTGTTTTGCTAACTCTGTTGCTAGCTCATCCATTATTTTTATGTCTGATGGCAAGTTAGCAGGCTGATATGACTGAGAAAAATCGCCTTTTTGATATTCGTTAATAGACTCGCCTTTAAATTCACCTTCTTGCACAAAGTTATCCGTTAATAATATATTACCACTTGCAGGCTCAACAATTCTAAAAGCAACCTCAGCAATGGCTTGTTTGCGAATATGCGATACCTCTAATACAACATCTTCCATTATTGGTGTTTCATTATACTGATTAGGCGCTTCGCCGCGTTTACGCTCGCTCCATTCTTTATAAGCTTCTGTTTCTACACGGTTAACACCTGTTTTAACCCGCTTTGAACGTTTGCCTTTATTAACCTGAGTTTCTATTATTGCCTGAAGAATTTCTCCATCAATAAAAAGCGAAAGTCCTTGAAATGGATTTTCTTGAGCGCTCACCATCGCTTGAGTAACAATTTGAATTTCATTACCAAGCATATTAAATAATATTTTTTCTAATTTACTCCCAATTCGCCTTCCAACAGAAGCTGAAATTGAATCATTTGTTTGAATTTCTTTAAACTCTGCAACCGACAATTTAGTTAAAGCTCTATTTTTAATAAGCTCAGTAGATTTTAAATATTCACTCGACAAACTCGGAAACTGAGGATCAAATTCATTAACAATTCTTAGTAAAGCTTGTTTGTTTCCTTCTTTGTTAGAGGCTAACTGAGACTTTTTTATTATTGCATCTAAAAACTTTTTCTCTTGTATAAACCCTTCAACCCTACCGATAGTTTTAAGCTGAATATCTCTCGCTTTATTAAAGCTTTCATAGGCTAAAAGTAAATCACCGCTTGAGGTTGCTTTTGCTGCACTCGCCGCAAAATAATTAGCTAATAAACCAATACTACTTGCCATAGATTTTTTAAGTTGCAGAAATATTGGCTCATCTGCAACAAGAAGTAACGACTGATAGGCTGATTCTGGTTTACCATTTTCAAGTGCATACCTAAAATCTTTTTCAAATAAACCCGCTTGCGCCTGAGAAAGCATTGACTCAAATTTAACATTACCAGCATCAAGCTTTAATGCCGACTTTGCCGCATCTTGAGCCGTACTAAACAATCCTTTTTTCAAGCTATCATTACCAAGGTATAAGAACTGAGATAATGTTTGCTCGTAAATAGTATTATAATTTTCTGTTTCTGGCTGGTTTTCTCCAGCAAGAACTGCGGCTTGCTCTAATAGTTTTACTTTTGTAATTTTATCTGTATCAGGATCATTGGCTTTTTCGCTAATTTCTAATATTTTATTATTAATATTACCCATCGCAGAATCTATTTTTAACTTATAACGCTCATAGTCTGTGCTCGACCAAGCTTTCATATTTTCAATACTGTTAAGCAGTTCTATTAATTGTTGTCGTGTTATTGAGTTATTAGAGTTAGAAAGTTGGCTCAAAAAATCATCAACCCTTTTTCCTTCTTGAGCAACAAGCAGTTTTGCAATTTTTGATTGTAATAAAACTGTCTCTTCACTACCTTTATTTTGCTCAACTAAATTGCTTGCTTTTTGGTATAAAGCTTGTAAGTTTCCAGACTGGCTTGCCCGATCAATTTCTGACTGAGAAATTAAAACTTTATTGCCACCACAAGCACCAATAGTTGCGGCAATAATTGAAGCCATTAATGTTTGCTTTAAATTATTTTGTTTTGGTTTAGTCATTCTTATTACCAGTTCATTCAATTTAGTTTTCTTGAGATTGAGTATTTTGTAACTCACTCTCTGTTTCAAGTTCTTTGATCGCAAGTTCAAACTCATTTATTTTGGGGTGTTTATCAGAGTAGTGTTTTAACTTTTCTAACCATTGTAAAGCTTGAGCTTTATCTGCATTAGTAATAGATAAATTAATTTTTTCTATCAACGCTTGCTCTATGCGTAGTATACCCGATTTTGCTTCTTTATTTTGATCATCTATTTCTAAGGCTGCGTTAAATTTTGCAAGTGCATTATTGGAACTAGGCTCAACTAGCGCACCTTGAGACTCTAAGTTTTTTGCCGACTCTAAAGTGCTATTTAATCTCATTTGAATAAGTGGATCGCTTAATTTTTCTTGCCGTGCTTGCTCAATTAGTTGCTTTTGTTTCGCTAATTCTTTTTGCTTTTCTTGCTTTGCAATGGCTGCTCGATAATTACTTTCAGCATTATTAATAACATTTTTAATTTCTTGCTTGCTTTGCTCATCGCTCGATATTGAGTTATAACGCGTTAACATTGAACGTGCTCTTGCAAAGCTTTTTTCTTCAATTGCATTATTGATTAGTTTTTTGTACGACTTAGCAACATTATTTAACCCATCTATTGCTTGTTGGTTGTTACTATCTTGCACTAAAACCTTCCGATACAATGCAATAGCATTATCATTCGGTGGAGATGATAGTCGGTTTTCTAGTAGGGCCTTATCTGCTTTTAATAATAAATTAGTAATTGTTGCTTTTTTATTTGCCTCTTGTTGTTGTTCACTATTAAAACTATTTTCAAGACTTTTTATATTTTGTTTAGTTGCTACTAGCAACGCGTGTTTAGGCGATTCTACCTCAACAAAATTAATCCAACGTTTGGCAATATCAAATGTTTTATTTTCGGCATATGTTGCCGCCTGAGCCAAACTAGTATTTAAAATATTCTCGTAAAGTAAATCTGCATTTTGATTATTAGCATTAAGCGTTTTAACCGTAGTAACAAGCTTAAGCGCTTGTTTTGCATCATTTAAATTAAGTGGTTTTTTTCGGATCAATTGATCTGCTTGATCTAATAATAATTTAGGATCGGCTGGTTGATTAGTTTTATTTGTTAATTTGTTATTATTTTGCTCATTGATTTTAGATTGAGCTAAATTATCATTTTGAACCGGCAATTCATTATTTTTTAGCTGTTTTAAAGGTTTGTCCTTTTCAATCATATTCTCATTAGATAATGGCTTGCCTGTTAACTCAGCATATTTTTCCTTAGCATTAGGCAGCCATTTGTCTTGAGTTAAAAAGCCAATAGCAATAAACCCCAGCATAAAAAACAAAAACACAAATTTTGAAATATGACTTTTTTCAGGCTCTAAAGAGTATAAGCGTTGCTCTGAATGTAGCGCTTCAAATGATTGATCTGAAGGTTCTTCTGCAACGTTGAGCAAATCATTACTATTGTTTTTTTCAGCCTTTTTTATGACTTGTTTACTTTGCGTAATGGTTGTAGTTTTTCGTTTTTTTACTTGTTTGCCCGACATTCTAAATTCGTCTATAGCTTTAGCTAATTCAGCCCCTGTTTGAAAGCGCTTGTTAGGATCTTTTGCCAACAAGAACGTTAATAACCATTGAAAATGTTTGAGCCTTACAGGAAATTGCGGCACAGGTTTTGTTACATGCATGATGCATACAGCAACTGAATCTTCTCCTGTGTAAGGAACTGATTTAGTTAAGATCTCATAAAGAATAATACCTAAACTATAAAGATCAGAGCGACCATCTAGCTTTTTACCACGGCACTGCTCGGGGCTCATATACTCGGGTGTGCCGATTAACTTACCCGTTTGAGTCATTTGAGTAGAAGAATTTGAAGCCTTTGCAATGCCAAAGTCGGTTAAAAGCGGCTCGTCATCAGCATCAAACAATATATTTTCAGACTTAACATCTCGGTGTATATAGCCTTTTTTATGGGCAAAATCTAATGCCCTTGCCAGCTTACTTAGTATTTCTAAAGCTTCTCGCGCTTTCATTCCTGCATTAATTTTATACTTTAAGTCGCCACCTGGCAGATACTCCATTGCCAAATAATAAAAACCACCACTTTCGCCAACATCGTACACGGTAACAATACTTTTATGAGAGAGCTTGGCTACAATCTTTGCTTCGCGAATAAACCGTTCACCAAATGAAGGATCGGCAGCTAACACTGGAGACATCACTTTTAAGGCAACTTCTCGCTCAAACCCTTTCTGGATGGCAAGGTAAACCGTTGCCTGACCACCTACGCCAAGTGTTTTTACAATTTTGTATCCTGGAATATCAACTGTTGCCACAAATAGGTTCTCGATTAGTTGTTATTAAAATTATCGGTAGCTCTGCTTTTAAGGTTTTGCAATTTCACAATAGTTTTTTGCGTATACGCACACTTTAGATTAAGACAGTTAAAACAGATATTTTAGTTAAATTTCAATTGTTTAATTGGCTTTTTAGCCTCTTTAAATATATACCCGTTCTTCTTCAAGATGCATGTTTCAGCAAGTCAGTAAGCCATCCTGTTTGAGGCATTAATGCGCAGGATTAGTCATTCTACTTCAAGCATTGATAACGAAGAAGAGGTTGGCTTACTGCCTTGCCCTTCGGGTGCCCAGCCAAAAAGCTTGCACTGTGTTGCAGCTTTTGAAAAGGGCTTGCCATTTCCTGCAAGCTGCGCCTTGTTCAAACTTTCTGGCTGAACACTGAAACAAGCATCTTGAAGTAGAACGGGTATATTAATAGGTATTCAAACTAGCTTTTGTTAAATATGTCTATCTTTTCAATACTCATTTTAGCTCAAAATACAATTTATCGCCCCTAATGAGCATAAGTTATATCTAATTATTAGGTAATGACAAATATCAATTGGCAAAAACCTAAGCTCATGAACTACAATTAATCAATAGGCTCAAATAACAGCATGTTGTTGGCAATTGTATGGAGGCAAAAAATGCGCACAAGAGCAGGAGAAGAGGTAAGACCTTGGTTTAGAACAAATCGCTACTATCACACTAATGAAGGCTGGTGGTTTATGACTCGTGAAAAAACCGAAGAAGGCCCTTTTGTTTCACAAAGCGAAGCCGAATCTGAATTAATGATGTACATCCGCCGATTTAATCAAATGGGTAGATACCCTTCTGCCTAGTACATATAATTAACGAGCCAATTTAAACTTTTTATTTTTAGAACCTTTTTATTTTTAAAACCTTTTTGTTTTTAAACCTTCTCGCTAAAAATTAGATTTTTGCTAGCTTATTAACAACTCTTGAAGCTGCAATCATGCCAAAATTGGCAGTTACCATAACACTTGCGCCAATCCCCCCACTGCAATCAAGTTTAACACTACCTTCAGTAAATTGTTTTTGCTGACATACACTGCCATCAGGCATTGGATAAACTAATTGCTCTGTTGAATAAACACACTCAATTGCAAATTTTCTTTTTGGATTTTTACTAAAGTTATGTTTACGTCGTAGTTCATTTCTCACTTTTGCCGCGAGTGGGTCATGAGTAGTACGGCTTAAATCGGCAATGGTAATTTTTAACGGATCACTTTGCCCACCTGCCCCACCAGTGGTAACCACTTTAATTTTATTACGCTTACAATAAGCCAATAGCGCCACTTTAGCAGGAACACTGTCAATAGCATCAATCACATAGTCTGGCTTGGGGTTTAAAAGCTCAGCTTGATTTTTAATGCTAATAAAATCTTCAATAGCTTTTACCTTACAATCGGGATTAATTGCCTTAATTCTCTCGGCCATAACTGACACTTTTAATTGTCCAATATTGCCTGCTTGGGCATGAATTTGGCGATTTGTGTTAGTCACGCAAATATCATCAAGATCAACTAAACTTATTGTTCCAATGGCTGTTCTAGCTAATGCTTCAGCAGCCCAACTGCCAACCCCCCCAATTCCTACAACCATTACATGAGAGGCTTTTAACTTGTTTAAGGCTTGACTACCAAATAATCTTTGAGTGCCGCCAAATCTTAAATCGGCTGAAATGTCGTTATGAAAAATTTCTGGTTGTTCGACTTGCAATGTAAAACTCGATACTAACGCGGTTACTATTTAATTCGAGAGCGATTATACCAAAGATACTAGCCTTGTTACTGCTTTTTGCGCTAATCATGATCTGACTACTTGCCATCTCTCATCCGACCAGATAAATTTAACCAACTAAAAATACCTAAGGATCTCAAAATGCCAAAATATTCAGCACCAATAGAAGATATGCAATTTGTTCTACACGATTGCTTAAACATAACCGAACATTATGAAAAGCTAAACTATGAAGATGCCGCTGATAAAGATCTTGTTAACGCTATTTTAGATGAATCAGCTAAATTTGCTGGTGAAGTTATTTCTCCGCTGAATTACTCTGGCGATCAACAAGGCTGTAGTTTAAATGATGGTGTTGTTACCACACCAAAAGGCTTTACCGAAGCCTATAAACAATACTGTGAAGCTGGCTGGAGTGCATTAGCTTGTGATCCTAATTATGGTGGGCAAGGGTTACCTCACTCTTTAGCGGTAGTTATTTCTGAAATGACAACCGCAGCAAACTCTTCGTGGAGTATGTATCCGGGGCTAACTCATGGCGCAATTAATGCTTTATCTCACCACGGTAGCAATCAATTGAAAGATCAGTATCTTGCAAAGCTGATCTCTGGTGAATGGACAGGCACAATGTGCTTAACCGAAGCGCACTGTGGTTCAGACTTAGGACTACTTCGCACTAAAGCCATTCCCCAAGATGATGGTAGCTACCAAATCACCGGCACAAAAATATTTATTTCAGCAGGTGAGCATGATATGGCAAATAACATCATTCACTTAGTGCTTGCGCGCCTACCCGATGCCCCTGAAGGTAGCGCAGGTATTTCATTATTTGTTGTTCCAAAAATACTTAATACCTCAAGCGGCTCTACTACTACAGACAATCAAGTCACTTGTAGTGCCATAGAGCATAAAATGGGAATAAAAGCCTCGGCAACTTGTGTTATTAATTTTGAAGACTCAAAAGGTTATTTAGTTGGCGCCCCAAATAAAGGTTTAGCTTGTATGTTTACCATGATGAACACCGCAAGACTAGCCACTAGTGTACAGGGGTATGCATTGGCCGATTTATCATTACAAGCATCTCTTGAATATGCTAAAGATAGAATACAAATGCGCTCTCTTTCTGGAACTAAAGCGCCCGATAAACCCGCTGATCCAATTATTGTTCACCCAGATGTTAAACGAATGTTGCTTACTCAAAAAGCCATTACCGAAGGCTGTAGAGGGCTTGCTTATTATGTTGCCTCATTGGTTGATTTAGCAGAAAGTAAGCAAGATACAGATAAACAAGCCGACAAACGATTAGGGCTGCTTACTCCTATTTGTAAAGCTTTTATGACTGAAACAGGGTTTGAATCAACCAATCATGCGGTTCAAGTATTTGGCGGTCATGGCTTTATTTGTGAGTCAGAAGTTGAGCAACAAGTGAGAGACTGCCGAATTAGCTTAATCTACGAAGGTACAAGTGGTATTCAGGCTCTCGACTTTTTAGGAAGAAAAGTATTACGTGATCGCGGAGAAGCTTTGATTAGTTGGGTAAGTGAGATCAAAAAACAAGCATCGCAAGTTAAAAATGACTTTTCTAATCAATCAACTCAACTTCAATCTCTTTGTGATGAATGGCTAGGCTTAAGTCAGAAAATTGGTCAAAAGGCAGCGAAAAACATGGATGAAGTGGGTGCGGCAGCATTCGACTTTTTAATGTACTCTGGCTATGTTTCTGTTGCTCATATTTTATTGCAACAAGCCAATAAAGTTGATGATACTCAAATGAGTGACAAGTTTAAACAATCGAAAAAAGACACGCTAAACTTTTATTTTGCTCGAATTTTGCCTCGCATTAAAATGCACAAAGCCGCCTTACTAGCTGGAAATAACACGCTAGATTGCGCTGAATTTGAAATTTAATAGATTAATTTTGCTTTAAATTACATTTTTACTTTAGAGCTAAAGCAAGCCCCCTTTCAACAAACTTGTTAAAAGGGGGTTTAGGATCTGAAAGATCAACAGATCCTAGGAAAAATTATTTATTTTCTTTTACTTCTCTTATTCGCTCTTTCCTTTTTACCTTCTCTTTGTTTTTTAGGTTTTCTTGGCTTGTCATCCCCTTTGGGAACCCCTTTATTTTCATCAAAATCTTTGGCTTTGGTTAATCGCATGGGTTTGCCGCAGACTCGCACTTTTTTCAAATGGGTTAAGGTTTGTTTTGGCATACCGCTTGGTAAATCGACCGTTGAAAACTCATCATAAATTTTAATATGCCCAATATATTGGCTTTCGATTTCAACTTCATTGGCGATTGCACCAACCACATTGCCAGGTTTTATCCCATCTTGAAAACCCGCCATTACCACAAAACGCTCCATTGTCATTTCGGGGAATTTATCAATTTTTTCTGCATCTCTAGCAAAACCTTTACCGCTTCGCGATTCGCCCTCTCTACCTTGACGCTTTTTCTTTCTGTCGCGTCCGTAGTTACCTTCACTTCTTTCAGAGCGATCTCTGCGCCTACGTTCTTCTTTGGGTGATGGTAAGTCTTCTAATAATAATGGTGTGTTAGCATGAGCCAAACTTGCTAAAGCCGCAGCTATTTCTAGCCCTGTTCGACTGGTTTCATATTGATAGTTTTCTAATATTTCTAAATAGGGCTGTAAGTCATTACTCTCAATTTTTTCGCTGATGCTTTGTTTAAATCGCTCAATTCTTTGATCATTAATTGTGTCGGTTGAAGGCAAGCCAATACGATCAACTTTTTTCTTAGTGATCCTTTCAATTAATGCGAGCATACGTTTTTCTCGCGGAGTCACAAATAAAATTGCGGTTCCTTCACGCCCTGCTCTACCTGTGCGACCAATTCTATGTACATAAGATTCTACATCTTGAGTAATATCATAATTAATCACATGAGAAATACGTGATACATCTAAACCTCGTGCGGCAACATCGGTAGCAATTAATATATCAAGCTTGCCTTTTTTAAGTTTATCAATGGTATGTTCGCGCGCAGATTGTTGCATATCACCATTAATTGCGGCGGCAGAATGTCCACGGGCATTTAAACGATCAGCAAGCTCTAATGTTGCCGTTTTTGTGCGCACAAAAATAATAATGGCTTCGCTTTCTTCCACTTCTAAAATTCTGGTAAGCGCATCAAGCTTTTGGTGTTGACTAACCACAAGATATTGCTGTTTTATGGTTACTGCTGTAGTGGTTTTTGTTTTTATTTTGATCTCTTGCGGATCATTTAAAAACTTGTCGGCAACTCGGCGAATTTCTTTTGGCATGGTTGCCGAAAATAATGCCACCTGACGTTTTTCAGGCACTTGTGACATAATCCATTCAACATCTTCTAAAAAGCCCATTCGCAGCATTTCATCGGCTTCATCAAGCACTAAGGTATGCAGTTCGCTCCAGTCTATTTTACCTCTGCGCATATGATCCATAATACGCCCAGGTGTTCCAACAATCACCTGTGGGCCTCGCTTTAACTGCTTTAACTGAATTGAAAATGATTGCCCACCATAAATAGGAAGCACATGAAACCCAGGTAAATATTTAGCATACTGGTTAAATGCTTCGGCGACTTGAATAGCAAGCTCTCGGGTTGGTGCTAGCACTAAAACTTGTGGGCTTTGATTTTTAAGATCAATTTTACCTAAAGCTGGTAAAGCAAATGCCGCAGTTTTTCCAGTCCCGGTTTGCGCCATACCAATAAGATCAGCACCCTTTTGTAAAACTGGAATACTGGCGGCTTGAATAGGGGATGGCGACTCATACCCCAGTTCAGATACCACTTTAACTAAGTTGGCATCAAGATTAAGATCGGCAAAGGTTTGTGAAGGTTTCACTGGGGTATTATCTGACTGGGACATTAAATTTTCCACAAAAGGAAGGAATAATAAGTATAGCTAATATTCCAAAGGTGATATAAAAACATCATTGATAAAAAACAAAGCTCTCGTCTAATAAACGAGAGCTTTATAATAAAAAAACTAATAAGTTAAAGTTAGATTAATGCGTCTTGATCAGCGCCTTCTTTTTCAACTTCTGGTGGCATTAAGTCTTCTTTGGTTACACCTAGCGCCAATGCAACACTCGAAGCCACATAAATAGAGGAATAAGATCCAATTAATACACCCGCGATTAATGCGGTTGCAAAACCATGAATAGTTGCGCCACCTAAGAAGAACAATGCTAGCAATACAAGCAATGTTGTTAAAGAGGTCATAATGGTTCTGGCTAATGTTTGATTAAGCGAAATATTAACCACATTGCTAGACTCTTGTTTTCTAAGCTTTAAAAAGTTCTCGCGAATACGATCAAACACCACAATAGTATCGTTAAGCGAGTAACCAATTACTGCTAGCACCGCGGCTAAAACAGTTAAGTCAAATTCCATTTGAATAAGCGCAAATAAGCCAACAGTAATAATCACATCATGGGCTAATGCGGCAACAGAGCCTAGTGCAAACTTCCACTCAAAACGCATAGACACGTAAATTAAAATACAAATTAGTGCGACTAAAATCGCAAGCCCGCCTTGTTCTGTAAGCTCATCACCAACGGCTGAACTAACAAATTCGTTACGGCGCATAGCAACATCTGAGTCGGATGCTTTTAAAATACTTAATACTTCATCACCCACTTCATCTTTCTTTTTACCTTCAACAGGTGCTAAGCGAATGATCACATCTTTAGAAGTACCAAAATATTGAACAGAAGTTTTCTCAAACCCAGCATTACCTAAACTATTACGAATACTGCTTAAGTCGGCATCTTGTTGATAACCAACCTCAATTAAAGTACCACCAGTAAAGTCGAGACCAAAATTTAAGCCTTTAGTCACCACTAAAGTAATAGAAGTCACCATTAACACAACAGATAAAATGGTTGCTGGCAGCTTAAACTTTAGAAAATCGATATTTAAGTCACTTTTCAAAATTCTCATTGTATTTCTCCAACTCTATATCGAAATTTTATTAAGCGTTTTACCGCCATAAATTAAATTAACCATTCCGCGGCTTCCCACAATGGCAGTAAACATTGAGGTCATGATCCCAATAAATAATGTAACCGCAAAACCTTTAACAGGCCCAGTTCCTACTCCAAATAGCACCAGTGCGGCAATTAAAGTTGTTACGTTAGCATCAGCAATGGTTGAAAAAGCTTTATCGTAACCATTATGAATTGCTTGTGCAGGGTTGGTGCCGTCTTTAAGCTCTTCGCGGATACGCTCAAAAATCAGTACATTGGCATCAACCGCCATACCAACGGTTAATACAATACCTGCGATGCCTGGTAAAGTTAAAACTGCGCCGGGGATCAACGACATAATGGCAATAATAAAAACTAAGTTAGTGGTTAAGGCAATATTGGCCACTAAGCCGAACATGCGATAGTAAATCAACATAAAGACAAGTACCGCTATAAAGCCAACTAAAATAGATTGTTTACCAAGCTCAATATTTTGTTTACCTAAACTTGGTCCTACGGTTCTTTCTTCAACAATATAAATGGGCGCAATTAATGAACCAGAACGCAGTATTAATGCTAATTCATGCGCTTCTGAAGGAGTAAATTGGCCAGTAATTCTAAAGCTTGATCCAAGTGAGCTTTGAATTGTTGGCGCACTGACCACTTCTCTTTCTTCGTAGGTAGAAACCAGCTTTTGCTCACCATTAACGGTTTCATAAACCCCTTTAGATTCAATGATCACAATTGCCATTCTTTTACCAACATTCTTGTTAGTCGCAGCCAACATTTTGTTTCCACCTTCGGCATCAAGACGAACGTTAATTTGTGGCAATGAGCGTTCATCAAAACCAACAGATGCATCGGTTAAGTGAGTACCATCAACAATAATCGACTTTCTTAAAACAATTGTTCCACCATCACGGTTGTCCAGAATTTCAGAGCCCGCTGGCGCTCTTGAAGGGTTTAAGCCAGCGTTTTCGTTGACTAGCCTAAACTGTAAAGTTGCGGTTGTTCCTAAAATACGTTTGGCTTGAGCAGAATCTTGCACACCAGGTAGTTGAACCACAATACGTTCAGCGCCTTGCTGTTGGATAAGCGGCTCAGCCACACCAAGCTCGTTAATACGATTTCTTAAAGTTGCAGTATTTTGTTTAACCGCATAGTCTTTAATTTCTTTGAGTTTGGTTTCGCTAATACTGATCACAAGCTCATAAAGAGCACCTTGTTCTCGGCTACGAGTTTGCAGTTCGGAAAAGTCTTTACGAATGGTACTTTCAGCAATATCGCGAGTATCTTCATCTCTAAATTTAGCCACAATGCCTAAATCTTTAACTCTAGCTACACTGGCATATCTTGCTTTAGCTTCTCTAAATTTTACTTTAAGATCAGTTACATACTGGTTTTCACGTTTAGTGATCGCCGCATCCATATCCACTTCCATTAAAAAGTGAACACCACCGCGTAAATCAAGACCAAGCTTTAAAGGAGTTGCCCCAAAGTCTTTTAACCAATCGGGGGTTGCTGGTGCTAAATTGAGCGCCACACTATAATCTCCTTTATCTTGCTCTCTAAAAAAGCGATTAGTCAGATCTTTGGCTTTTAGCTGGGTTTCAGAATCATTAAAACGATAGAGCGCTTTAGATTCATCATTTTCAGATTTTTTAATGACAATATCATTACTGGTTAAATAGGTTTGAATTTCTGTAAAAAGCTCATCAGAAATACCTTCACCTTTTTCGCTGGTTACTTGCAGGGCTAAATCTTCACCATAAAGATTAGGCAGAGCATATAGCACCATTAAAGATAAAAAAATTGCCAAAAATGCATAAACCCACTTAGGGTAAGAATTAATTGGTCGTGTGTGGGTTTGATTGCCAAACATCATATTTTGCTCATATTCATTATAAGTTGGTTTATTTTACCTTTAAAAAGCTAAAAATTATTTCAACTAAGTTTACTCATTAACTGCTTTGATTGTGCCTTTAGGTAATGTTGCAGTAACTGCATGTTTTTGAAATTTCATTTCAACACCAGAAGCAACCGTTAAAACAATAAAGCTGTCGGTAATTTTAGTGACTTTACCTAAAATACCGCCGTTAGTTACTACTTCATCACCTTTTTGGATCGACTCTAACATCGACTTATGCTCTTTTTGTCTTTTGCTTTGAGGGCGTATTAATAAGAAATAAAATACAACAGCAAAAAGTGCCATCATAATTAATGAGCTCATTCCGCTCGCAGATGAAGATCCCGCAGCAGCATTGGCATTAGCAATAAACATTTTGATATTCCCCTATAAATAACTTAAATAATTGCGTTGTTAGCTTTTAAAACCTGTAATTTCGCAATTGTTTCATAATTTTAATCCAAAGGTGGTACTTCTAAGCCTCTAGATTGGTAGAAATTTTCGACAAAGTCGCACAATGTACCTGTTTCTATGGCATTGCGCAAACCTTTCATTAAAGTCTGGTAATAATGAAGGTTATGGATGGTCGCAAGCTCAGCACCAAACATTTCACCGCATTTATCTAAATGATGCAGATACGCCCTACTATAGTTTTTACACGTATAACAATCACAGTTTTCATCTACTGGTGAAGTATCCCTTTTATTGGGGCTATTTCTTAATCTTACAACGCCTGTAGAGGTAAAAAGATGACCATTTCTGGCATTTCGCGTGGGCATTACACAATCAAACATATCAACACCGCGTCTAACGGCTTCTACGATGTCTTCTGGCTTGCCAACCCCCATTAAATAACGCGGTTTATCTTGCGGCATTTTAGGGGTTAGATTATCGAGCACCATTTTCATTTCTTCTTTGGTTTCACCTACCGATAACCCGCCAATGGCATAACCATCAAAACCGATTTCAGTTAGCCCATTAAGTGAGACTTCTCGCAGTTCTGGATACATGCCACCTTGAACAATACCAAATAATGCCGACTCACTATCACCATGCGCCGCTTTTGAGCGTTTTGCCCAGCGTAAGCTTAGCTCCATTGATTTTTGTGCTTCATCCTTAGTCGCTGGATAAGGCGTGCATTCGTCAAAGATCATCACAATATCAGAGCCCAAAGCTTTTTGAACCTGCATGGATTCTTCTGGCCCTAAAAACACTTTATCGCCATTAACGGGTGAACGAAACGTTACGCCTTCTTCGGTAATTTTTCTAAGTTCACCCAAACTGAACACCTGAAAACCACCTGAGTCGGTTAAAATTGGCCCTTGCCAATTCATAAAGTCGTGTAAATCGCCATGTTGGCTAATAATTTCTGTTCCTGGCCTCAACATTAAATGAAAGGTATTGCCTAAAATAATTTCAGCGCCAGTATCTTCAACTCGCTCTGGTGACATGCCTTTAACCGAGCCATAAGTTCCAACAGGCATAAATGCAGGGGTATTAATGGTTCCACGTGCAAACTCAATAACACCACGCCTTGCTTTGCCATCGGTTGTTTTTAGGGTAAATTTCATAATTACTCTCAAAGAAAACTTTATTAACTAAAGGTTTAATCGTTTCGGTTTTGAATAAACATAGAATCGCCATAGCTAAAAAAGCGATATTTTTCATTAACGGCATGCTTGTAGGCATTTAAAACAAATTCACGCCCAGCAAATGCACTAACTAACATAATTAAAGTCGATTCAGACAAATGAAAATTAGTGATTAATGCATCTACCGACTTAAATTGATAACCAGGGTAAATAAATATGTTAGTTTCGCCACTGGCTGGTTTTAAGCTTCCTAATTGTGATGCCGACTCTAAACAACGCACCGAAGTTGTACCAACCGCAATCACACGCCCGCCGTTAGCCCTTGTATTATTAACAAGCTCAACCACTGATTCAGAAACCTCATACCATTCCGAATGCATTTGATGTTCAGTAACATTATCCACTCGCACAGGCGAGAAAGTACCAGCGCCAACATGCAAGGTTACAAAACCTGTTTTAATACCTTTTTGTTTAATTTTTTCAAGCAAAGCTTCATCAAAGTGTAAGCCCGCAGTTGGCGCAGCAACCGCACCTTGTTTTTCAGCATAAACCGTTTGATAGCGCGATTTGTCGTCTTCTTGAGCCTGACGCTGAATATAAGGCGGTAATGGCATCGCGCCGTGCGCCTCAATAAGAGAAAGTAATGAGTCTTTATTATTAGATTGCAGTTTATAAAACTGTCCTTCACGCCCAATAACTTCTAGTTCAAACCCTTTGGCAATACTAATAACTAAGCCAGCTTTAGGCTTGTTACTCGCCTTTAATTGCGCAATACAAACTGCTTTACCTTCTTCTACTAATACTCTCTCAATAAGAATTTCAACTCTACCACCTGTTTCGCGCTTTCCATTTAATCGTGCGGGGATCACCTTAGTATTATTAAAAATTAAGCAATCATTTGGATTTAAGTAATCAATTAGCTCAAAAAACTGCTTATCCGCTAACGACTCCTGCTGAGGATCTAGCAACAATAAGCGACTCTTTGTTCGCTCTTCGCAAGGCGAGTAAGCGATTAAATTGTTGGGTAAATCGAAGTGAAAATCTTGTTTTTGCATGGATGTAGAGTATTAATATAAAACTGCGGCCGAATTCTAACAGAAATAAACTAACCAATCCCTAACTTAAATACTTAATTGATATTAATTTTGTTATATTAGGCTTTATCGTTCTTTCATCAACAGCCCATAGCAAACATAATAATTTTCATAAAACCTTAGGAAATAATAATGAATCTTTTAAAATCTATTCTATTAATATCACTTTTAGCCGTAAGTAGTGATATTTATGCTATCGACTACATGACTTGCAAATCAAAGTTTTATCAAACATTAGAGCAAATTGAAAATACAGGCCATAGTCCTATTTATGCAAAACCCAAGGGAGATTTGCTTAAGTTGTCAAAAAGATATGAAATATTATGCCCTTGGCAAATAGAAGCTGACTTTAATGGTGATAATAAGATCGACTGGATAGGTATACTACAAAAAAAAGGAAAATATGAGCTCGTTGCTTACCTTTCGGGTCCAAAAAAACATTTTGTACGAGTTATTAAACAATATAAAGAGTTTCCAAATGATGTTTTTTTAACAAAAACTTCTTATCAGTGGTTATTTAAAACTGCAAAAGGAAAAGTTCCTTCAATTTTTCCCGCTAAATTTGTTTTATCTGAAAATAAGCTCAATGAATCTTCAAATGCATTTGGCTGGGTAAATCAAAAATTAAAAAATATTTATCAATATAACAATGAAATAAGTTTCAAAGATTTAAGTGATGATGAAGATTAAATTTGGGACTGATAACATAAAGTTCCTGTTACAGCTTAAAATAATGAATATACCCAAAGCTCTTGACTAGATAATGATTAACAAAGCTTATGGGTATATTTTAAATTTTGAAATAAAAACTACTAACAACCATTTCCACCTTCAGGCCAGCAAGTTTTGCTTCCCCAGGTTTTTGCTCCAGTATGAGAAAGGGTTAATGCATCATCTTTACCTGACATAGAGCCTGTTGGGGTAGCTGTTATAGTATACGTTGTATTATCAGATGTTATGGTAAGGTTATAGTAGGCATTTCCACCATCAACAGGCACCTGAGTTGCAAATACCTGTGCTAAATTAGTACCAATATTATAGTCATAATTATTCACCTTATAGCGATCCATTGCACTCGAAGCACTTAATAAAGCAGCCATTGCATCGGCTCTTTTACTCCGAATCACATAGTTTTCATAAGATGGATAGGCGATGGCTGCCAAAATACCAACTATGGCAACCACAATCATTAATTCTACTAGTGTAAAACCACTGTCTACTTTTTTCATCATATCAACCTAATTAATCATTTTTACGCCAGCGAATTCCCGTAAGTCCTCTAGCTAAAGGAGGAATTAAATCATCAGGTAATAACCCCCCGCTACAAGCCGTACCAACACATATTCTTGCCTTGTCAGTATAAACAATTTGAGGTTGGGGTGCGATACCACTAGAAATTAGATCGACATAGCGATCACTTTCTTTAAGTGTTCCGTCATAGTTGGTGTCAACATAAGGGTTTCCATCTACAATTTGCATTGCATAAACTCTACCATTACCCGCAGCAGCTTCACACGAAGTGGTTGAAGATCCTGGTGGTATATAGCTAGTAAAAATTACTGCATTATTAAAGGTTAATGATCGCTCTATTATCTTTTCACCATTTAATGAAAAGCCAATATACCAACCATCTTTTGGAGAGTTTGTATCATTAATTACCTCAGAAGCATCTGAAATACCATTTCCGTCTGTATCTCCTACTAAATTGGTGACATCAGCTAGATCATCCATTTCTACATGCATATCAAACGTCTGACTTAAAGCCCCCTTATCCTTAATCATATAAAAATAGTCAGTCACCGTATCATCCAGTGGATGAGCTCTATACCCTGAACCTATAGACACTGATAAAAATGACTCTCTTTGTAGACGGATAAGAGCAACATCAGGAGAATAGTAGAAGCGTCTATTATTCTCTGCATCGGCAGCAGTTTGCAATGAAGCAATTCTGCCTCCAGTGATACTGCCAGTATCATTATCAATATCAAACCTAAAGATCTGCGCTTTAGTATCAGAAGCATAAATGTGATCTAAAAATCCATCGTCGTCTAAATCAAAAGCAGTAACATCTGAGGGTATCGCATTCATTGAACTAATAGGTCCTGCAGGAGAACTAGCTTGCTCCGCTTTAGTTGAATCCCAAAGTTTATTTCCTGTTATTGCATCTGCTATATACACACGATTACCAACAGTATCAGTTGTAGTTGCAGTTGCAGCTTCATCTTGCCCCGTATCATATCCACCACCAAAAATTAAAACTAACTTATCCGAATTAACACCCGAAATTTCCATTTTACCCAGTGTTGGCCTAGACCAAGTTTGACCTAGCTTATCGTAGCCACTTCTTGAAGGCGATATTGTAAACATTAACTCTGGTTTTGTTGGATCAGAAATATCTAAGGCAAAGTAAGATGAGCCACCTCGACGCATTCCCACATAAAGATAGGCCTTTTCACCAGAATCTACATCAACAACACCATTGTTATTGGAATCATCAAGATAAATTGATATTCCTCCATCAATACCATATTTATGCTCACCAGTAGTTTCTTTTTGAATATCCGTTAAAAGTGATAATAATTCACTTGGAATAAATGCCCATAATTCTTCACCATCAGAGCTTAATACGTCTTCATCAGAAGGTTGCCCCGCATCTATTGCATGTAAATAACCATGGTTAGTGCCTACAAATATCACCGATTTATTTTTATCCGGTGAAGAACTGTTGTAAGCAAGCACTGTAGGCTGTGAATGCAATGGATCGCCAAAGTTTTTATGCGCAGGGGTGTCTGATAAACTATCTAAATCATTAACATCAAATTCACTGCTACTCACATCATAACCAAGCGCCCAATTAATAATAGTTCTACGGTCACTTTCATTAATCGCATCCACCATCGACTCGGTTATATTATCCAAATTAAAGCGGTTATCATCGTGAGTTAGATCGCTATTGTCTGAGATATTAGAATAAATGGTTCGCTCTGTAGTTAGTTTTTCGGCAGAGCCTCCAGATCTTACATCGTTACCATCATCTTCACTTGACCACCAACTTCTTGCACCTTCTGAAAACTCACCATTTAATGGGTCGATTGCGGGATTACCACTAAAGTCAACAACATCACCTCCAGATAAACGATATCGCTTTACATTACCCGGCCAAACACTACCAGATTGAGGACTAAATAATGAGTAATAAAGTTCGTCATTATGAGTAAGTCGATTATACTGGTTAACTGTAACCCCCGATGTCACAAAAGTTGTCGTTACGTTTGATATAGAGGCGATAATTTGACTTAACGATTCTAACAACTGTTCTTTATCAGTAGCAGCATAATGTCCGCCACCACCAGCTGTCGCCATATTTCTCATAAGTTCTGGATCGGCACCTACACTAAAACCAATCATATGTGTGTTTACTGTCTGATTGCCACTTAGGTTTGATAAGTCATTTTTGTTCATATAACCTGCAAGCTTAACTGCACAATCTTTACCATTATCACCACTCTTGCAAGTAGAGCCTGAAAGATTTTCATAAATAGTTCTAGTTAACTCATGATGTCTGTTGGCCTCACCATCGGTTAAATAAACTAAATGCGATGCCTGACAAGAATCATCTATTGGAGAAATATACTCAGGTGAGCCAAGGATCTTTTCACTCGCACAGTTACGAGAATTGGGATTATCCTCAGAGCAATTAGAGGGTGTAGAACGCTCGCCCCCTTGATAGGAAGAATCATGACTTATACGATTATTTCTATTTCCCCAGCGGCTTACACCATAAGAAACAGCATCACCAGAAAAATACTGTGCAGCTTCGGCTATAAGCCCAGCTATCGGAGTTGCACCATCGGCTGGTAATCCTTGCACAGCATCCCTTAATGTTCTACGCACTGTGATGTTACCTGGCTGATACTCTGTTCTGTAGTTAATAACTAGTTTAGGTGCATTACCCGAGTTTCCATCGTAACTATAGGCACTTCTATCACCAGATGTTGCGTCAATACGAAAAGCAATATCGCTACCCGATGACCAATCTGCACGATTAACAATATTCTGCACTAGCTGAGTAATAGAAGGAGAGTTATATCGAGCATTATTTTTCCACTCTGGAATATTCCAGCCTACAGTATCTGAATGAAAGACTGTTGAGCCTCTTGAAATATCATATGCCGATCCAGGAGATGAACTATCAACAACTCTTATGGTTGCAACACTAGAATCGTCTCTATTTGCTCTTGAGACAAACTCTAAGTATGCGTCAGTTATTTCAGCGTCTTTAGGGATTTTTACATCTCTAAACTTTAACGCAGTTTCTCCATTAGTACCAGTAAGATACAATTGGAAAAAGTATCGCTCCCACACTTCATAAAAATCAAGAGCGTTAGATCCAGTACCACCCAGATTTTCGGCGTCATCTCCAGACTGGTTAACCGAAACAACTAATTCATCTTGGAAACAGCCATTAGCACCTTCTTGTAACTCATTACCAAATTCAATTCTAATCCTAGGTGATACAATGCCTTCGTCTTCAGAGGATGCTTCGGCATCTGCACTGTAAGTTTGCCTTTCACCTAACCCAGACTCTTCGATAAATATTAATAAATCATTACCACCACACCAGCCAGGGCGATCAACTATTTCTTGCACTATAGATGATAAATCCGAGGTCACATAAGAGTTACCATTAATCCAACTTTCAGGTTCCCAGGCTTCTGCACTCACGGTGCGATTTTCCGCTCTTTTACTAATACTTGAGTCTGTACTTGATAAAGCTTCAGCGTTGTCTACTTTTTCGGCATAAACTAACGACTTTGCCTCTGCTGAATCATCACCGTTTGACTGAAAAGCAATTTTTGCAGACTTAATTATCGCACCCTGAGGTATTCCTAAATTTTGGAATCGAATTGCAGTATATTTTGCATTATCACCATCGACATAAAGTGTATTACTGGTTAAATTAACAGTGCCTAATTCAGTTTCAACACCATCATCATTACCATCTAAAACTTCTCTAGTAACTACCGGGTTTGCAGGTGAATCAAGATCTAACACGGGAAATAAGACAGGACCACCATAAGCACTTGAATTAAAGCGCATTAACCCTACCTTTGAGTCCTTTAACTCCACAATCACATCATCAAAGACCTCTTTAACAATGTCCATTCGGCTTTGCTCACCACGCGCTGGATAATTGCTAGAACCAGGCTCCCAAGCCATACTACCTGAAGTATCAATGGCAAACATAATATTAGGTTTGGTGGAGTTTTCTGACACGGGTGCAAAAAATACCTCAGTATCATCGGCAAAAGCAGATTGGATACACGCAAAACTATACAAACCTGCAAGAAGGCTGTTACGTAAAATTACACTAAACTTTTTCATTGCCATTAACCTCCGGCAAAATTGCTCTTGTGTTGAAGAGTAACTCCAACCATGTAAAAACTTAAGCGCTATTGACGACAAATGGTCACTTCGTACGCCCATAAGCTGGTGCTTACGGTTTGAACAGGATCACCGATTTTACCTACGTTTCCTTGAGAATCTAACTGATAAACTCGACAACCGACACCTGCCCCAGCAGTTGATTGCCCTAAACTAAACCCACCACAAATACCAACACTACACTGTTGAAAAATACTTGGAGTAATGGTTGCAAACACATCTCCGCCATGATCACTATCTAAATAACCACTCTCAACTCTATTTCCAGAGTTATCATAATATTTATTTTCAATATCATTAGTTGTACGCGCTTCAAAAAGAACATGCCCATCATCTCTAGATTCACCAGTTGCGGCCTCAACCAAAAAAGCACCTAACGCACTCTCTGCAGCGCTAAAAGCCATATTTTCGGTATGCACATTTGCTGCAATTCGCTCTTGCAAACTACCCCTTTGAGCGGCTGAAATCCCAATGATGGTTAGCACCAAAAGTAGGATTAGGCTGACAAATAAAGCCACTCCACTTTGTTTATTAACATTTAGTCTATTAATATTTAAATTTGTCATTACGAATTCCCAACATTATCGGCCAAACAATTCAGTAGCTGTTGTGGATCGCCTATAGCTCTATAGGCAGCATTTGGCATAAAAATAGTTTGCTGAAAAAGCCTCCGTAATCGAGTATCAGAAGGGGTCTTATAATCGACATTTAAAACAGAAAAGTTTTTAGATTCAGCAGTAGGTAAAATATTTTCATCACTTTGTAAGATAAACCCAACTCTAACAGAAACAATTTTCTCACTTAAATTAGAATCATCAACATCAGACAAACTTAAATAGTTATTAACTACGCCATCGGGACAAGCGCCATCAGTTTCAACACCGTATAAAACTTGAAATCTTTCAACACCACTAATTAATGGCTGAGGGCCACCACCACCATTTCCTTCGCAAACTAAATTATTTTCTGACACAGAAAAGGTGTTCTCTATTTCGCCGTTATCAACAATGGCACCATTGCAGTCTCGATTATCAACTCCATTAGTTTCAGCGTAGTAAGCAACAGTAATTGAGTCGTTATCTCCATCACTGGATTTATCAACAAGGATTGGCAAATTAAAGTCTGCTTTAGTTAAGTCATTTATCCAGCCTGCATTTTCAAACTGTCTTTCTAAGTACATTAAGGCAAAACGCCCATCTTCTTGTATAGATGCCATTTCACCTTGCATGCTGTAACTACGATTAGAGCCAGAAAATAACTGTATGGCTCCTCCTAAAAGAATTAAACCTAATGTTCCTGCAATTAATAACTCTACAATAGAAAAACCTTTGCTACTTTGGCCAAAGTCTAACGATTTATTTCTAAGTATAGAGTTAATCTCTCTCGTACCATTCATGGTATAAGCTCCACAATAACGCAGTTTCTCGATTCATCAACACCTAATGTACTACAGTTAGAATTGATATTTTCAACAGTACCAATATCTTCCCTTGAACTGGTTGGTGACCAATCAACAACAACTGTAAGTCTGCCTGACACTCTCGCGGCTCTTATTTGACCATCAGGTAGGGTGTTTTTGGTAGCATCACAAACTTCCCACTTATCAAAAGCAACAATTTCACTTACAGAGCATGATTCAGGAGAATCTCCACCTGCGCTACGGCACATTTTTTCAAGATCGCTTTGACTTTCACACTCCAGCACACCATCTGTTACGTATTGATTAACATAATTAATATGCCGGGTAGTTGCAGAGTCATCAGAGTCAAACTCAGGCACAGCAGTCACTAGACGACCTGAACGAACTCTCGAAGCGTAATCTTCTGCAATACTTGTAGCTTGCGAGGTAAAAAAACCCTCTTGATTACTTGATATACTGGAAACCTGAAGAGCAGCAACACCAAGCAGTCCTACTCCAAGCACTAAAGTAGTTATTAAAATTTCAATTAACGATACACCCAATTGCAACTTAGTCTTAATCATGAGCATTCTGCCCCGTCTTTGTTCACATCAACACTTCCTGAGACACTAATACATATTCGCCTCTTTATATCTGTGTCTGTATCTGTTACTAACACATCGGCTTTCGATGAACCGCTTGTTCTGTAACCATCATTTTCGTAGGTAATATCAACAAAGGTTATTGAAAGTCCTTTTTGGCTGGGGGTAAATGATTGAAGAAGCTCCTCATTGTCACCGCCAGGATCAACGGTTACTTCCCAGCCACTATCGGAGTCGCCTTTAACTTCAACACTTAATCGTCTCTCTATAGCCTCTGCCCTTGCATAGTTCATAGCGCCAACGATTAAGTTAGTATTGGATGTAACTCTGGAGCTTGAGATCGTATTATTAAAAGCAGGCACTGCAATAGAAGCTAAAATAGCAACTATCGATATGGCAATAATTAATTCAAGCAGAGTGACACCTTTTTGCTTATGATATTTAAACACTAAACTTCTCAACTGGTTATCCAACGATATATTCACCAGTCTACTATCTTTAAAATTGATTGTAATAGCAACCAACGTCCGATAGTTGTGCTTGATAGAGGGATAAGTGGATAATTCATAAAAAACAGTGTGATAGCCTTCACACTGTTATCTTTGTTAGTCTAAGTTGAGTGGATTAACTAACGTAACTCCGCAGGCACAGGAAAATACATATTTTCGGGGTTTTCTGTTTTAAAGTCTGCCATTTCTCCGCCCGCTTGTTTAAGTGTATCTAAAACTTCATCCACCAAAACTTCAGGTGCCGATGCGCCAGCAGTCACCCCAACACTTTCAATGCCCTTTAACCAATCGGTTTGAATTTCAGAAGCATTGTCAATTAAATAACCTTTTGCGCCTTCTTTTTCCGCGAGCTCTTTTAAGCGGTTAGAATTTGAACTATTTTGACTGCCCACCACTAAAATTAGCTCGCTGGTTTTAGCCAGTTGTTTTACTGCATCTTGACGATTTTGCGTGGCGTAACAAATATCGTCTTTTTTAGGCCCTTTAATCTCAGGAAATTCAGTTTTTAAATCGCTAATAATTTCTTTGGTTTCATCAACTGATAATGTGGTTTGAGAGACAAAAAAGAGTTTTGACTGATCTTTAACTTTTAGCTTTTTAATATCTTCAGAGCTTTCAATTAAATACATACCGCCGTTTTCATTGTCATACTGCCCCATCGTCCCTTCAACTTCAGGGTGACCTTTATGTCCAATAAGCACACCCTCTTCGGCATTTTTACTTTTGCGTACCACTTCCATATGTACTTTAGTCACTAATGGACAAGTGGCATCAAACACTCTAAAGCCGCGACTTTTAGCTTCATTTTTAACCGCTTGTGATACACCATGAGCACTGTATATTAAAGTAGCACCTTCGGGTACATCGGCTAAATCTTCGATAAAAACCGCGCCTTTTTCTTTAAGGTTATCCACCACAAATTTATTATGAACCACCTCATGTTTTACATAAATGGGTGCACCATAGATGTCTAAGGCTCGATTAACAATTTCAATGGCTCTATCAACACCAGCACAAAATCCACGAGGGTTAGCTAAATAAATTTTCATCGTCATAATTAACCTAAAGTCGTTTTTAAATACAAACTTATACCGCTGATTTCACTTGTTTAATCGCAATTTCAAAGACCACTGACTCACCCGCTAATGGGTGATTAAAGTCAACTTTAACCGATGTTCCTTGAACTTCGCGGATAATACCAGGAATTTGGCCGCCATTAGGCTGAGCAAAATTAACAATTGCGCCTTTTGATAATTTAACATCTTGCGGAAACTGAGCAATATCCATAAAGTGAATATTATCGGGGTTAGAAACGCCAAAAGCATCAGTCGCTTCAAGCTCAAATTGCAACTCATCACCGACTTTGTTGCCAATTAAATAGTCTTCAAAGACTTCACTAAAACTGCCATCGCCCATCACAAGCCAGCTTGGCTTACCCGAAACTTTGGTTGAATCGGCAATGCTACCATCTTTTAATTTAATGGTAACATCAGCAAGCACTCTGCTCGACTTGCCAATCACATGGTTTTCTACTACTTCACTCATAACTGTCTTATTCCGAGCTTTTAGAAGAGTTTGAAATCTCTTCTTTTTCAATTTGCTCAATCTCTTGGTTAAAGAAACCATCAAGCAACATTAATGCTGCACCTAGCATAATCACACTATCGGCAATGTTAAACGCAGGAAAATGATAATCTTCATAATACCAATCAATAAAATCAACGACTTCGCCAATAACAATACGATCATACAAATTGCCTAGCGCGCCAGCTAAAATTAATGTAAGCGCTAACGAAAGTTGTTTTTGCTTTGCTGAAAGCGTATATAACCAAAAAACTAATCCAATGCTAATTATTGACGAAACAATACTAAAAAAGTATTTTTGCCAACCGCCTTGATCGGCTAAAAATGAAAATGCCGCCCCCGGGTTATAGCGCAATATAAAATTAAAGTGCGGCATGACTTCAACCGTATGGTATACACCCACTTCATTAAAATAAGCCACGGCATATTGTTTAGTCGCTTGATCAACAATAAAAAATAATACCGTTATCCAAAGCCACTGCAAGCCTGTTTGCCATGGCTTTAAATTATGATCAACAAACTTAAGCATAAAGCCTTTGCTCTCCATCACCATCAACATTGGTTACACAACGTCCACAAAGCTGTGGATGATTAGCATTAGCCCCAACATCTTCACGTCTGTGCCAGCATCTTTCACACTTTGGCTCAGTAGAAGCGGTAATAACCAATTTTAATCCGTCAGTTTCTGTTGAGCTACCTTCTGTTCCCCTAACAACCTTGGCTTGCGAAGTGATTAATACAAAGCGTAATTCATCTTCAAGCTTTTCAAGCACATCAGCGATTGCATCACTAGCATATAAGGTGATTTCAGCTTCTAGAGAAGAGCCTACCTTGCCATCTTTACGCATTAGCTCCAAAGCTTTATTACACTCGGTTTTCACTTCATCAATTAACTGCCAGTCATGCTCAGTAATTTTGGCATCTTGAGCATTTTCAAATAAACCGTCGTACCAAGTTTGCCAGAAAATTTCATCACCGTTTTCACCGGGAATTTGTTGCCAAATTTCGTAAGCCGTAAATGATAAAACGGGCATAAACCAGCGGCAAACCGCTTGCACAATAAGATAAAGCGCAGTTTGACAAGACTTATGCGCCAGCGAGCCTTCTTTGGCGGTGTACTGGCGATCTTTAATAATATCGAGATAAAAACTCCCCATATCAAACGAGCAAAAGTGATGCATCGCATTGGTCGCAAGCATAAAGTTATAGTCATCGAATGCTGTTTTAATTTCGTTTTGCGTGCTTAAGGCTTTAGCAACCGCCCAGCGATCAAGTGGCAACATTTTATCGGCTGGCACTAAATCGGTTTTTGGATCAAACCCATTTAAATTAGCTAACAAGAAACGCGCGGTATTACGCATTTTGCGGTATTTATCCGCAGTTCTTTTTAAGATCTCATCTGACACGGTAATTTCAGAGCGATAATCGGTAGAGCCCACCCAAAGCCTTAGAATATCGGCGCCTAATTTATTAATCACATCAAGTGGGGCAACCACATTACCTAATGACTTAGACATTTTATTGCCTTTAGCATCAACCGTGAAACCATGAGTTAATACCGCTTTATAAGGTGCATGCTCATTCATCGCAATGCCTGTTAATAATGATGACTGAAACCAACCTCTATGTTGATCTGAGCCTTCTAAATATAAATCGGCAGGTTCGCAAAGCTCTTCTCTGCGCCCCATAACAGCAGAATGGGTCACACCTGAGTCAAACCAAACATCTAAGGTGTCATCAATTTTCACATAAGATTCAGCCTCATCGCCAATCAGTGATTCTAGCTCAAGATCAAACCAAGCCTGAATGCCTTTTGCTTCAACCTCTTTGGCAACCTTTTCCATAATTTCAGTCGCTTTAGGGTGCAACTCTTCGGTTTCTTTATGCACCACTAAACACAATGGCACGCCCCAAGTTCTTTGCCGCGAAATACACCAGTCAGGGCGACCTTCAACCATGCCTTCAATTCTGGCTTTACCCCAGTCAGGCACCCAATTGACATCATCAATGGCTTTAATGGCTTTGTCTTGCAAACCATTTTTTTGCATCGAAATAAACCACTGCGGAGTCGCACGATAAATTAGTGGGGTTTTAGTACGCCAGCAATGAGCATAACTATGACGAATTTTATTAAGTCTTATAAGCCGCCCATTGTCCGCTAAAAGCTCACTAATAGGCTCATCAACTTTATAAACATGTTGACCGGCTACCGCAGGTGTTTCTTGCGAATACACCCCATTAGCACCCACTAAATTAAGCGTGCCAATGTTATAGTTTTTAGCCACAACAAAATCATCCATACCATGATCAGGCGCGGTATGAACTAAGCCTGTACCTGCTTCTGTGGTTACATGCTCACCCAATATTAAAGGAATATCGCGCTGGGTAAATGGATGATCAAATACAAGGTTTTCTAAACTAGCACCATGTGCTGTTCCTACAATTTTGTAGTCACTCACTTGCCAGCGAGACATGACATCATCGACCATCGACTCGGCTAAAATAATACGCTCTGTGCCCTGCCCTAACCTTTCATCCGAGTCTGATTTTGCATCAAACTCAACCAAGGCATAGATTAAATTGGCATTAATAGAAATGGCTTGGCTAGATGGCAGTGTCCAAGGTGTGGTTGTCCAAATAACCGCAGATACCGCTCCGTTACCTAAACTTTCATTAACTGGATTAAATTTTGATAAAACCAGCGCTTCATCTTGCGGCGCATAGCGCACATCAATGGAAAATGAAGTTTTATCTTGATATTCAACTTCCGCCTCGGCTAAAGCAGAGCCACCAACCACGCTCCAATAAACGGGTTTAAAGCCGCGATGCAGGTGACCGTTATCAACAATTTTAGCCAATGAGCGGATAATATCGGCTTCGGTATCAAAATTCATGGTTAAATAAGGGTTATCCCAATCACCAAAAACACCTAGTCGAATAAAATCTTTTTTCTGCCCTTCCACTTGTTTAGCGGCATAATCACGACACTTTTGTCTAAATTCGGCAAAGGGCACTTTAATACCAGCTTTACCTATTTTCTTTTCTACACGGTGCTCAATTGGCAAACCGTGACAATCCCAACCCGGCACATATGGCGCATTAAAACCGCTTAATGTTTTACTTTTCACACAAAAGTCTTTAAGAATTTTATTCACCGCATGACCAATATGAATATCACCATTAGCATAGGGCGGTCCATCATGCAGGGTATAATTAGGGCGACCTTGGCAAGCCTGTCTAATCTTTTCATACAAACCTTTCTTGCTCCATTGAGCTAAAACCTTAGGCTCATTTTGAGCAAGATTTCCACGCATAGGAAACGCCGTTTCTGGCAAATTTAAGGTGTGCTTGTAATCTGTCATACTAAAATTCCAATGGTCGTATTGCTTAAACTATTTTTAAATAAATATTCTATTTTTCGCGAGCCTTAATTAATACTCGTGCTTTTTCTACATCTTGGTTGATTTGTGCTTTAAGTGCATCAACCGAATCAAATTTTTTCTCTTCGCGAATTAACTCAACAAAAGTAACACGAATTTCTTTGCCATAAAGCGCTGGTGATACATCTAACAAATGAACTTCAAGTTTGTATTGTTTGCCATCAACGGTAGGTCTTACTCCGCAGTTAGCCGCGCCCCAAGATTGAGTTAACCTTTGTTTATCATCTAACCACTCACACTCAACTAAATATACTCCATTTAAAGGCGCTTTTAGCCGCTTTAAAGCCACATTAGCCGTCGGAAAACCAATGGTTCTTCCTAGCTGAGCGCCAAAACCAACTTTGCCAGAAATAGAGTAATCTCTGGTGAGTAAATTAGCCGCTTTATCTAGCTGGTTATTTTCAAGTGACTCTCGCACTAAGGTGCTACTCACTCTTTCATTATCAACAATAACACTTTGGGTTGGCTCTAAAGTATATTGCCCTGCCGACATCTTTTCTAATAGCTGATAATTACCTAGCCGTTTTTTACCAAAATGAAAATCATCACCAACAACGAGATGTTTCACCGATAAACGATTAACCAACACTTGCTCGACAAAGTCGGTGGCTTCCATATTTCTTAGTGAGTGGTTAAACTGCAAAACCACTAACTTATCAACACCTAACAATTTAAGTGCTTCATATTTTTCACGAAAACAGGTTAAACGCGCAGGAGCACCCTCGCCCATAAAAAACTCTTTAGGGTGAGGTTCAAACAATAAGACACAAGACGGCAAACCAAGCTCATTGGCTTTGTTAATTACCCGCTTAACAATCGTTTGATGACCTAAATGTACGCCATCAAAATTACCAATGGTTGCAACGCAGCTTTCTGATTGATGCCCAAGGTTAATTAACCCTCGGATTAATTTCATTATTATCCCAAAGTCAGCTCAATGCTAAAGCGGCGAATTATATAACAGACAGGTATGATCTGATAGTGGCAAATAAGCCTTTAAGTATGTTTAAGATCTTTCATTCTTACACCACTCACTATTGCAGCAATGGCATAGATAAAAATGGCAGCAAATATCAAAATTGCCATTTCAATGCCACGCTCAAACAGAGACCAATTTCGCCAAATTTCTATGTCTTTAAGATAAAAGTGAATAAACCCAACAAGCGATAAATTAGCAAAGGCTAATTTCATAAACCAACCAAGCCAGCGACCATCGGGCTTAAACACGCCTTTTTTGCGTAGGTTATAAAATAGTAATGAAGCATTCACAATCGCCGATATTGCCGTAGCTAAAGCTAAGCCAACGTGCGCCAACGGATAAAATAAAATAATATTAAAAACCATATTCGCAGCCATAGCAATAATGCCAGTTTTTACCGGAGTTTTAGTATCTTGGCGCGAGAAAAATCCTGTCACTAAAACCTTTACCGACATAAAGCCCAATAAACCAATAATATAAGCCATTAAACTAAGGGATGTAGCATGAGCCGTCTCAATGGTAAATTCACCATGCTGAAACACCGATAAAATAATGGGCTCTGCCATCATAAATAGACCAATGGTGGCAGGAATGCCAAATAAAAACACCAACCTTAACCCCCAGTTCATGGTAGCGTTAAAATCTTCAGGATTATTACTGGCATGCTGTCGAGAAAGCGATGGCAAAATAACCGTAGAAATAGCAATAGCGAAAATTCCCAATGGAAACTCTAGCATTCTATCGGAATAATAAAGCCAAGTAATACTGCCATCTGCCTCTAAAAATGAAGCAATAAGGGTATCAAGCAATAAATTAATTTGCGCTACCGACACGCCAAAAAGCGCAGGCCCCATTAGTGTTAAAATCTTCTGTACCCCAGCTGATCGCCATCCCCACCTTGGTTTAATCAATAAGCCTTCTTTCCATAAAAAAGGTAGTTGAAATAAAAGCTGAGCCACACCCGAAATAAATATTCCCCAAGCTAATGCCAAAGCCGTTTTATTAGGCAACGCTGGAGAAACCACAATGGCCGCTGAAATCATGGATAAATTAAGCAAAACAGGGGTAAAAGCAGGAACCGCAAATTTACCCACTGAATTTAAAATAGAGCCACAAAAAGCGGTTAATGAAATAAATAGAATATAAGGAAAAGTAATTTTTAATAATAATGATGCCAGCTCAAACTCTTGCGGCTTTCCAATAAAACCAGGTCCAAACATCGATACCAAAACAGGAGAGCCTATCACACCTATAATCGCCACCCCCGTTAATACAATTGCTAAGGTTCCTGCGGTTTCAGAAACCAGTTTTTTAACTTCTTGTAGCTCTTTATTAGTTTGGTATTCGGATAAAACGGGAATAAACGCTTGTGAAAAAGCGCCTTCGGCAAATAGTCGTCTTAAAAAATTAGGGATTTTTTGTGCCACTAAAAAAACATCAGTAACCCAGCTAGCACCAAGCAAGTTTGCCATTACAATATCGCGAACTAAACCTAAAATTCGAGATAAAAAAGTCATTGCACTGACAATAATGCCCGACTTTAATAATTGTTTTGACACCCAGAACTCCCGAAGTTTTTTATTTTGTATAACGCTTAGGTCTTGAAGGGTTGATAAGGTTAGCTAGTTAGGTGTTTTCAGTCAATGAAATTCTATTTTACAATATAGGACTAGTTCTAAGTGCTAAGTGCTAAGTGCTAAGTGCTAAGTGCTAAGTGCTAAGTGCTAAGTGCTAAAAAGCATTGTCCATTGCCTAGCTCAGCGGCGCAAAACAAGCTTAAAAATCCGCGTCAATAAATAATCATAAATAACCTTGATATCCCCTACAAAAACAGGTATATTGCCGCACCTTAAATTTCCATGCTTATATTTTTTTAGGAGCAAAGCCTTGGCTAATATTAAATCCGCAAAAAAGCGTGCACGTCAGGCTGAAGGTCGTCGCCAGCATAACGCTAGCCGTCGTTCGATGATGCGCACATATATGAAGAAAGTTGTTGCTGCGATTGCATCTGGCGACAAAGCAGCAGCACAAGCTGCATTTACTAAAGCAGTATCAGTATTAGATGTTGCTGCAGGTAAAGGTCTTATTCACGCTAACAAAGCAGCTCGTCATAAGAGCCGTTTTAACGCGCAAATTAAGGCTATGGCATAATCCATTGATTTTGCTAAACCTAATATCAAAAAACCCGCTTTTATAGCGGGTTTTTTATTGCCTATATAAAAGGCTACCTATCTCTGTAAAAAACTAGATTACTCTTTTACATAAACCACACGACCGTCATCGTCTTCATCGTCAAAATCATCATCGAGATCATCATTGTCATCTAGCTCAACCCCTTCGTCTTGTTGATGAATATCAAAAGGTTCATCTAAGCTTAATAGCGGCTCATCTTCGATAACTTCTTCTTCAACATTAATCGACTCAATATGCTCAAGAATTTCAAAGGCTAATTGCTTGGTACCATCACCTTTTAAACCCGAAATCGTGTAATAAGGCGCTTGCCAGTTAAGCTCGTCTAATATTTTTTGACGCTGCTCTTCGATGATATCTTCATCAATTAAGTCACATTTGTTAAAAATTAACCAGATCTCTTTTTCAGCAAGGTTACTTTGATATTCTTTGGAATATTTTTGTAGTTCATTATGAATAGCGTGAATATTTTCTAATGGATCTGAGCCATCAAAAGGCTTTAAATCAACTAAATGTAATAATAAGCGTGTGCGTGATAAATGCTTTAAAAACCTTATTCCTAAGCCAGCGCCATCAGCTGCCCCTTCAATAACCCCTGGAATATCCGCAATTACAAAACTGCGATGCGGCTCTGGTGCAACCACACCTAAATTAGGCACTAAAGTGGTAAAGGGATAATCCGCCACTTTGGGTTTTGCCGCAGAAACACTACGGATAAAGGTAGATTTACCTGCATTAGGCAAACCTAATAATCCCACATCGGCTAACACTCTAAGCTCTAATTTTAGTTCCCTTAAATCACCTTCAGAGCCAGAGCTTTTTTGCCTTGGCGTGCGATTAACACTGCTTTTAAAACGGGTGTTACCTAAACCATGAAAGCCGCCCTTAGCCACCAATAGCTTTTCGCCATTTGCTTTTAAGTCGCCAATTAGCTCGCCAGTTTCGCTATTAACAACTCTAGTTCCAACCGGCATAGGTAAGATTAAATCATTACCTTTACCGCCAGTCATATTTTTAGGCCCGCCTTTTTCGCCATTTTCAGCGCCATAAAAACGAACATAACGATAATCGACGAGCGTATTAAGCTCGCTATCGGCCTGTAAATAGACACTGCCGCCATCTCCACCATCGCCGCCATCTGGACCACCTTTTGGGATATATTTTTCACGTCTAAAACTAACAATGCCGCTGCCGCCGTTGCCAGCTTTCACTTTAATAGTGACTTCATCAACAAATTTCATAGCGTTATTGATCCCAATAAAAAAGAATGCGCTTAAAATGCAAAAAAGCCCCGATAGTCGGAGCTTTTAAGTCTATAAGTATAGGCTTTAATGCAACCAATTAACAGGTTGCTATCAATCGAAATTAGCTAGCAATAATGCTAACAGTACGACGATTGCGAAGACCTTTAACCTCAAATTTTACTTCACCATCCGCTTTTGCGAATAACGTGTGGTCACGACCAACACCAACGTTTGAACCAGCGTGGAAATGTGTTCCACGTTGACGAACAATAATGCTACCTGCAGCAACTTGCTCTCCACCAAAGCGTTTTACACCAAGGCGTTTACTTTCGGAATCGCGACCGTTACGAGTACTACCACCAGCTTTCTTATGAGCCATTATTTATCTCCTAAATATTAATAAAGACAAATTACTTGCTAATGCCAGTAATCTTAACTTCGGTGAACCATTGACGATGCCCCATCTGCTTACGATGGTGCTTACGACGCTTAAATTTCACGATCTTAACTTTTTTGCCACGACCATGTTCAACGATTTCACCTGAAACCTTTGCACTATCTAAATAAGGTGCGCCAATTGCTAAATCTGCACCTTCGCCAACCATTAAAATTTTATCAAAATCAACCGTTGAACCTTTTTCAGCATTAATTTTCTCAAGGCGAACAACTTGACCTTCAGAAACACGGTGCTGTTTACCGCCACTTTGAATCACTGCGTACATAGTGAACTTCTCCAATTAATCAATTGTAGTTGTTTGATTTTAAAGATTAAAATCGAATTAACTACAGGCTTAGTTTTCAATTTTTGTCAGGTCCCAAGGTAGCTTAATGATTAACTTTAAAGTCACTATTAGGCTTTAAAACCAGAGGATTCCTATTTGAGGGCGCGAATTTTACGGCATTAGCTAGTTCGCCGCAAGTGCTAAAACCATAAATAGGTTGTTTTTTTAACCATTTAATAATAACTGATAAACTGACACAATTAATTAACGAGTTTTTCTTGACCCAGTGCCGTTCAAGCCCTAGCATTCGAGCCTTATTAGATTGAAAAATCATCTCGACCTAAATATAAAAGTAACTCGAAGACAAAATGCCTAATATAAAAGCTATAACCGCCCTTGTTGAAGACGACTTTAAAGCCACTAACCAAGTTATTCTAAACCAATTAGAATCTGACGTTGCTCTGGTTAATCAGTTAGGTCACTACATTGTTGCCGCTGGCGGAAAACGCTTACGTCCGCTATTAGTTTTAATGGTGGCCAATGCTTTAGGCTATAAAGGTAATCAACATCAAATTACCGCCGCAATTGTCGAATTTATTCACACCGCAACGCTTTTACATGATGATGTGGTTGATGAAAGTGATCGCAGACGCGGTCGCGAAACCGCCAATGCTTTATTTGGTAATGCTGCCAGTGTTTTAGTGGGTGACTTTTTATATTCCCGCTCATTTCAAATGATGGTTGGTTTAGATAAAATGCAAATTATGCAAATACTAGCCAACACCACCAACCAAATTGCCGAAGGTGAAGTATTGCAGTTAATGAATTGCAATGATCCCAATGCAACCGAAGAAAGTTACTTTAAAGTGATTGAGCATAAAACCGCAATACTCTTTGCCGCCGCCTGTCAGTTAGGCGCAATTATTAGCGATAAAGATGAACTTGCCAAGCCATTACACCAGTTTGGTCTGCATTTAGGTCTGGCATTTCAATTAATGGATGATGCACTAGATTATGTGGCTGATAGTGAATCACTGGGTAAAAATGTTGGTGACGATTTAGCCGAAGGCAAGCCTACCCTCCCTTTAATTTATGCTAAACAACATGCTGATGAGCAAGGTCAAACATTAATTAAACAATGCATTGAGAATGGTGGCATAGAGCATTTAGAAGCCATTCAGTCCATTATTAAAGAAACCAAAGCCATTGATTACACCCTAGAAAAAGCCCGAGATGAAGTAACACTCGCCAAACAAGCTTTAGCTGATATGCCTAATAATGACTTTACTCAAGCACTTTATGATTTAGCCGACTTATCAGTTGAACGCAGTTATTAGGCAAAAATTAACAAAAGCCCCTTCAAAGTAATTGTTGATTTATTCGTATTTTAGGTAGTGTCCACCCACCTTATTTGTTAAAATGCCGCCCAATTTTTACCCATGTATTCGACTAGCTGCGAAAACTGAGTCAATACATTAACGACACAAACCTAAAGGTGGACAATAATGGCGACCCAACACCTCAATCTTTCAAGCTCAGAGCTTGTTGATTTGGCGCTTGAGCGTAAAGAAGGCATTTTAGCTGCAAATGGCGCGTTACGCGTTGTAACAGGAGAAAGAACAGGACGTTCCCCAAAAGATCGTTTTATTGTAAAAGAAGCTTCAACCGAGGCCGACATTGAATGGGGCAATGTCAATCGTCCATTTGATGAAGATAAATTTAATGCCCTTTGGGACAGAGTTGAAGAACACTTACAAAACCAAGGCGCTTACTTTACTTCTGAGTTGCACGTTGGCGCCGATCCAGAACATTATTTACCCGTTAACATGCGAACTGAAACCGCATGGCAAAACTTGTTTGGTCGTAACCTTTTTGTGCGTCCAGAAACTTATAATCCCGCTAGCAAAGAACAATGGCAAATTTTAAACTGTGCCGGTTTCCAGTGCGATCCAGAGCGCGATGGCACTAACAGCGATGGTGTTGTTATTCTTAATTTTGCTCAGCGTAAAGTTTTAATTGCTGGTATGCGTTATGCCGGCGAAATGAAAAAAGCCATGTTCTCGGTACAAAACTTTTTATTACCGGCTAAAGATGTACTACCCATGCACTGTGCCGCAAACAAAGATGCCAAAGGCGATGTGACTTTATTCTTTGGTTTATCTGGCACAGGTAAAACCACATTATCAGCTGATCCATCATGCGAGTTAATCGGTGATGATGAGCACGGATGGGGTGTAGGCACTGTTTTCAACATTGAAGGCGGCTGTTACGCTAAAACGATTGACTTATCTGAAAAGAACGAGCCAGTGATTTGGAAAGCCATCAAACACGGCACCATTATCGAAAATGTTGTTCTCGACGAAAATGGCGTAGCCGATTATTCTGATGTTTCATACAGTCAAAATGGTCGTGCAGGTTACCCTCGCGAACATATTGAATTAAGAGTTGATGAAAACCGTGCTGGTGAGCCAAATGCCGTTGTTTTCTTAACTTGCGATTTAACGGGTGTTTTACCGCCTGTTTCAATTTTATCAAAGCAAGCAGCCGCTTATCATTTCTTAAGTGGTTATACCGCTAAAGTGGGTTCAACCGAAATTGGCTCAACCGCAGCAATCGAGTCAACTTTTTCAACTTGTTTTGGTGCGCCGTTCTTCCCTCGCCCTGCAAGTGTCTACGCCGAATTATTAATGAAGCGTATTGAAGCAAATAACGCTAAAGTTTACTTAGTAAATACAGGTTGGACAGGTGGTTCATATTCTACTGGCGGAAAACGCTTTAGCATTCCAACCACTCGTGCAGTTATTTCAGCGATTCAATCAGGAAAACTTGCCGATGTTGAAACTCAACATATTGAAGCACTTAATTTAGATGTTCCAGTAGAAGTTGATGGTGTTGAAACTAAGTTATTAACACCAAAGAAAACTTGGGATAACCACGATGCTTATGATGCCGAAGCAAAAGCTCTAGCTGATTTGTTTAAACAGAATATCACTAAGTTTGATATTTCTGATGAAATTAAAGCGGCAGGTCCAAGAGGTTAAGCTTAGCTTTAAAATCGAATCAAAAACGGGAGACATTAGCTCCCGTTTTTGATCAATGAGTAAAATAAAACTCAATTATGTGCGGCTAGTCACCTCAACAAGATGATAACCAAATTGAGTTTTAACTGGGCCATGCACCACACCCACTTCTTCGTTAAAACAAACCTCATCAAACTCTTTAACCATCATACCTGGGCCAAAACTGCCTAAATCGCCACCACTTTTACCCGATGGGCAAGTCGAGTTAGCTTTAGCAACTTCACCAAAATCTGCACCTTGTTGAATTTCTTGTTTAAGCTCATTACATTTTTCTTCAGAAGACACTAAAATATGTCTAGCCGTTGCGTTTGTCATTGTTTGCTCCAAATTAAGCAGTATTAAAAATTGTAGGCAAGTATAATCATCCCTAATCATAAATAGAAGTATTTGTTTTAACATTAAATTGGAAAGCTAAAAACTTATGAACGAAGAACTCATTATTGCCTGCCCTACTTGTAAAAAAAGCTTGCGCTGGAAAGACTGTGAAGAACATCGCCCTTTTTGCTCTAAACGTTGCCAATTGATTGACCTAGGTGAATGGGCTAATGAAAACCATGCCATTGCCGGTGAAACGGTTATTGAGCCAGAAGACAATCAAGACTACTGATTTAATTAAAATTTCTATCAAGCAGAACTGCGCCACTCCCTTGTTGAGCTAATTTGTCGTCTTCATTATATAAGGGGCAGTTTTTCATTGATAAGCAGCCACAACCAATACAGCCAGTTAACGAGTTTTTAAGGTTTTCTAAATAATCAATTCGATTTTGTAACTCACTCTTCCAGCGCGAAGCCAATTTTTCCCAGTCTTTAGTAGTTGGGGTTCGATTATTAGGTAATGTGGAAAATGCGGTTTTAATATTTTCTAAATTCACCCCCACCTTTTGAGCTGCCTTAATTACTGACAATCGTCTTAATACTTCTTTTTTGTAGCGCCTTTGATTACCCGAATTGCGAGAGCTGTAAATTAAACCTTTCTGCTCATAAAAATGTAAAGCCGATACTTTTATTCCTGCCCGCTTGGCAACTTGTCCAACCGATAAACTTGCCATAGTTTTTATCTCTTAAGTCATTAGATTATTTATATTACTTAAAACACCTCTTTACCTCAAGTTAACTTGAGGTTTTATCCTGTCGCTCACATTCATTAATAATGAGAAACAACATGAAAATAACTAAAGAAAAAAATCAAAACTTTATTCATCAATTTTGCCGACTTTTTAATGGCGCCATGCAAAATAAATAAAACACCCAACCACCAAAGGAGAAAACAATGATCCAACTAGAACATATTAATTTAGTCATAAAAGATATTGACGCTTCACTCAAATTTTATCGCGCCGCTTTTCCTCATTGGAGCATCCGCAGTAAAGGAGAAAGCGAATGGTATGGTAAACCCCGAAACTGGCTTCACTTTGGCGATGATTATCAGTATTTAGCGTTAAGCGATCATGGTGAAGGAGATAATCGTGATCTTGAAGGACATAGCGTGGGTTTAGCGCACTTTGCTTTTGTGACTAATAATTTACAAGCACTAATAAAAAGACTTAATGATGCAGGATTTCCAATAGCCAAACCAGGCTCTGATAATCCTTATAGAGATAATATTTATTTTATTGATCCCGATGGTTTTGAAGTTGAATTTGTTGAATATAAAACCGATATTCCTTTTCAAAGAAATAGTGATTAGTCATTTAATATTTCGAGCTGTTCTATCATTAACTGCGGCGTTTCTACGCCGCGAAACTCATTAACATCGAGCTTGTAAACTAGTCGCACTTTATCACCAGCTTGTGCCATTAATGATTCTGGACAGCGAAAGAAAATACCATCAATTAAAACACTTTCTTTTTCTAACATTAGCTTTAGGTGATTTTCCCCCACAATTCTACTTTGACTCACAATAAAAACATCATCAAATAATGGCTTTGGAAATCCTTGTCCCCAAGGCCCTGCACTGCGAATGGCTTTGGCAAAATTTAAATTAAGATCGGTAGAATCTAAACTACCATCGGTTAAAATATCATCCGAAATTTTCTCACCCGCAATATGTGTTTCTACTGCCTCAAGAAAAGCTTGGGCAAATTTTTCAAAATACTTTTTCTTAATGGATAATCCTGCCGCCATGGCATGACCGCCAAACTTTTCAATGAGTTCTGGATGTTTTGTATCAACCAACGCTAAAACATCTCTTATATGTACGCCTATAACAGAGCGCGCCGATCCTTTTATTATTGGATCGTCACCTTCATCATCTTGAGCAAAAATAATTACAGGGCGATTAATTTTATCCTTAACCCTTGAAGCTAAAATCCCAATCACTCCCTGATGCCACTTTGGATCAAATAAGCACAGTGATAATGGACGCTCTTCAAGCGATTGCTTTTGGGTTATATCCATTAATTGATTTTCAAAAAATGCCTCAATATCCATGGTTGCTTGCTCTAACATTTCTTGCTCAATTTGCTTACGACTTTTATTTAAGTTATCGAGTCTTTGGGCAATTTTATTGGCGCTTTGCATATCTTTAGCAAGCAAACAATCAATACCCACACTCATATCTTCTAAACGCCCTGCGGCATTTAAACGTGGTCCAACAGTAAAACCTAAATCGGTTGATTGGCACTTGCTAAAGTTTTTATTGGCAACATTAAAAATGGCTTTAATACCGGGTGCGGCAAGCCCGTTTCGGATACGCCTTAAACCTTGCTCCACAATAATTCGATTGTTACGATCTAAAACTACGACATCGGCAACGGTTCCTAATGCAACAATATCTAAGTAATTAGCAAAGTTAGGTTCTTCAATATTGTTTTTTAAAAACCAACCATTACTTCGCATTAATGCACGTAGTGCAAGCATCAAATAAAAAGCCACACCAACACCTGCAATATTTTTACTGGGAAATTCACAATCGGGTTGATTAGGATTAACAATCGCTTCGGCATTGGGTAAAGAATCACCGGCTAAATGGTGATCAGTGATCACTACTTTTATGCCAAGCTCGTTGGCTTTATCAACACCATCAATATTGGCAATGCCATTATCAACGGTAATAATTAAATCGGGCTTTAAGCTTGCTGCATGTTTAACTAAAGGCACTGATAAACCATAGCCAAATTTAAAACGGTCGGGCACTAAAAAGTTAATTTTTTTTGCGCCTAAATCTTTAAGACAATTCATCATTAAAGTTGTGCTCGTTGCGCCATCGGCATCAAAGTCACCAACAATTAAAATTGACTGGTTATTCGCTATTGACTGAAAAACAACTTGAGCAGCTTTATCAATATCTTTAAGTTTTACTGGGGGAATAAGATCTTTTAATTCATAACTTAAATCATCAATACTGGTTATTCCGCGATTAGCATAAATCGTTTGTATTTTTTCGGGAAAGTCTTTTAACGAACTATGTGGCGCAATGTTTTTTCGTCTAACAATATTTTTAATCAGCATTTATTGATTTCTATTAAAAAGTTTACTCAACCAATTTTTGTTGGTTTTAAAATTTACTTTTGCATCCTGACAAATAATGGCAGGGTGATTTTTTTGTTGTTTAACACTTAAGCTTAACCAATGAGAAACTAGTGCTTGGTAAAGTTCTTTTTCGGTATCAAGAGCCACATAAATTTGTTGTTTGCTATTAACTTCATTTAACTGATGAACGCTCTTTTGTTTAACAAAGGCATTCATGCAAAAAGTTTTAAGCAAGTCATTATTGGTAATTAAAGTGGTTTGTTCATTTTTTATAAAAGGAATTTCATTTTCACGGTTAAGATCTAAGCAATCATAAAAATGGACATTTAAAATACTCTCACCACTTGGTGCTGGAATAGAATCATAATCAACCATTTGTTTTATTAGCATTTGAATTTCATTATTGAGCCGACTAAAAAATTCTGTATCTTTGCCTTGATAGGAAAAATTAAACAGATCTTTTCCTGTTAAATCACCAATGGTTTCGCTTTGAAGATCTAATGGTTTTTCGCTGCAATAAAGCCAACTAAATTGATCAATTAAATAAACTTGCTCATGTGATTCCATTAGTGTTTCGTTTATTTTAGTGACGATTTGAATCGCATCATTGGGAGAAAGATTTAACTGACTTTGACCCAACATATAAGCGCCGCGGTGAGTCACCTGATTAACGACTGGATCGCAGCAACAAACCGTTTGAACTTTTGAGCTTAAGTTAAATTGTTGTTTACGCAATAAACTCCATGGCAATGTTGGAATTGAATATCCAAGCTTTTCACACAATACGGTTTCCCAATCTTGAGTTAATTGAGAAACTTCTATTTGCTCTGAATGCTCACTAAAAAAGCCTAAGCCTTCAAGTTGGTGATATGAAACTTGAGGTAGAAGAAATACCGCTGATTGAGTCATTGAATTTATTGTTTTAGTTGCCCCTAGGCAAATGTTAGCATGATTTGGCTAAGGTGTGTTTTTAAATTAATCAACAACTCGTCTTGTCACTGGGTAGCCTAAATTCATCCAACCAAAGATCCCTTCATAAAGCACCGCAGTATTCATAAAGCCTCTATCGCGCAGTTGTTTCACCACATGATCGGCTGCGGCACGAGGACAAGAACAATAAGCCACAATTTGCACATCGCTTGGCAAATCTTTTACCGTTTCATCCATATCAGCATAGTATGGAAAAGGGATAGAGCCTTCGATATGTGCAGTTTGCCACACTGAGGGAACACGAGTGTCGAGTAACACCATTTTTTGTTTAGCTTCAAGCGCTTCGTTTAAATCTTTTGCAGAAACATAAAGATTGTCTTGCAAAGTAAACTTAGGCGCAGCGCCTTTAGGATTAATAATATATTCATCGGGTGTTGGCAATTTTCTTAATACCCTATTGGGCGCTTCCCAGCCACTCGCTTTGCTACGCAAAAACGCGGTAATGTCATCAATTTGTTGCTCCGATAACTTATCTGCATAAGCTTGCATTGGGGTATCTTGGCGGCCATGACGAATTGCATATCGAATAACTTCATCAGTGTTGTGCGCCAATGCTGATTGGTTTCCTAACGCAGGCGCGGTTACTCCTTCACCATTTTTACCGTGGCAATCAGTACAATACTGCTGATAAAGACTGCTACCATTTTTAATATCACCAACAACCGCTTTAGTGGAAAGTCTAACTCGCTCTGCGCCAGACTGCTCAAAAAGCCAATAGGTTAAATTCCATGTTTCATCTAAAGTCAGTGGGCCACCCACTTCATTTAAATAGCCTGCCATTGGTGTCCCTTCTCTGCCATAAGACAAAGGTCGCAACACCGCATGTGGCACGCCAGATTCAAATAAGCTTTTGCTTTTTAGAGATGGAGCATGATCATTAACATGCCCTTGACGATCTTCACCATGGCACAATACACAATATTTCTTATAATTGGCTTCTGCTACTTTGGCTTGCTCAGATGTTAACTTACGTGGTGGGCCTAACTTTTGGTATTCGTATTCTTTGGCTATTAATGACTGCGCTGACATCAATAAGGCATTAGCCGCAACAATTAACATAATCCAACGAGATATTTTCAATACTTTTTTCCTTTTCAGTGGATCGCTTTTAGGTGATTATTAAAATGCAATACATGGGCAATTTCATATTCTCTTTTATTCAATTGACCATAAGCAAAATGCGGTTTCAAATCACCTTGATATTGCTCAAATAACTCTACCGAATTATTAAGTTGCTCTAGCCCTTCCATTATAGTCGTTTGCTCGCTGATTAGCTTTGCGCCAGGAATAACTTCATCGAGCGAGTGACTCATTTCACCCTTTCTGGCAAATGCTTTAAATGCCACATGACCTAAAGTTGACTTAAAGGTATCGGATTTATGCTCAGGGTATCCAAAAATTGATAGCTCAATACTTTGAGCAATATGAGCAAAGGTTTTACCCACACTCCAACTTGTTTGACTAGATAAATTTGCCTTTTGTGTCAGTTGATTAATATGCTTTTTCATTACATCAAAGGTTAAATACTGTGTATTGGGTTCGCCTTGTAACCACCAATATCCAGCAGTTGGAATGCTCAACCCCACAAGACTTAAAGAAGTGGTTTTAATTAGTTTTCTTCGGTTCATAATAAAAACCTACCAATACCCTTTATGTATCTGCGCGCCAGTTTCTTCATCAATAGGCCCAATTAACGCTACTGACTCTTTAGCACCTTTAAAAATCTCATTTGCTTTTATTATTAAACTTTCACCAGCGATATTTCTTAATGCATCGGCAGAGCAACCATAGACAACGGTTCTTATTCCTGCCCAATAAATAGCACCACAGCACATAGCGCATGGCTCGGTGCTGGTGTATAAGATTGACTGCTTTAGTTGTGAAGATGATAAAGACTGTTGCGACTTTTTCACTAAATTCAGCTCAGCATGACAAGTCACATCACCACTTGAATTAACTGTGTTTTCTGCGGTTTCAACCACTTGATTATCAATAACTAGCAATGCACCAAAGGGATGGTTGCCATTGTTTTTTGCTTGTATTGCCAAATGAAAAGATTGCTGAATAAATGAATGGTGATCCATAAAATCAATGCCAAAGGCTAAGTGCTTTGCCTAAGAATAACGTCTGCCCATAAAAAAAGGCAACGATTAAAGTTGCCTTTTAAATATTTTATCGACCTATCCGAGTACATTCCTTTGCCAATTCCTTTGGCTCCCAAGCTCCTTAAACTCCCCTATAATTCCTTTTAACTAAGTCCTTTTACGACTATCCTTGCTTTTAGCGCTATCCTTGCTGTCCTTTAAATAAAGTCCGTTAAGTCCATTTTCCTGTTCCTTTCACAATCCATGTTGAGTAATCCTTTACTCGTTCCATTTAATGTTCATCAATGAACAAATCCTTTTTTAGCATCCTGCTACGAATCAATCCGTTAACCCGTTTCCTTGTCTGCATTTCCTTGCGACAAGTTGAATTCTAGAGAACTGAGCGTTTTCTACAACTAGCAGATAAACATTTTATTTTTCTGCAAAAAACTCAAAACTAAAAACACAAGCTATTTAGTCAATAATATCAAGCAGTTAGGCCAAAAACACAAAACTAAAGCAAACAATTTCTGACATCATTTTCGGCAATTGCTTACACCTTTGTGAGATATATCTCACAAAGATTGTGGCAAATGTCTTACCTATGAAAAATAGCTTAAACCGTGAAATAAGCAATGCTTTTAGTTTGTTTCGAAACCAACCTGATAAACCACAGAATCTTTATAGCCTGTGATCACACTTTTTGTACCCGATAAGGCTTTATCTAGCTGAGGATTACCTGTATCCACAATTAGTGGACGACCATCTAAGGCTTTAAGCTTCGACTTAGTTGCAATTACATCAAAATTGCTCCAACCTGCCTTTTGAATAACCTGAGGACTCAACTGATGATTGCCTCGCCCTAAAATATGCCCTTGTCCACCAATTACAGTAATAATAAATTTAACTTTTTCGCCTGCTTCAAGTAATTTTAGAATATCCACTTCTATCGCATCTTGGCAAAAAATCTCTTGCTGAAAAATAATGTCTGATCCTAGCAAAGTATTGTCTAACCCAAGCTCGTCCATAACTGCCGCGCAGGTTGTGCCAGAGCCAACCACATAATAAGTGTCATCGTCCATTTCTTCGATAATAAATGCCGCTATATCGGCAAGCACCAGCTCTTCATGCTCAACACCACCACTTTTTGTGGCTTGCACATATTGCAAAGCGGCTGGAATGTGTAAATCTCCATATTTTTTTGCTTTAACTTTGCCTTGCCTAAAAGCGGTTTCGTCAATATCCATAACATCGGCTTCAAACAAGCTCATCATTTCACCTTGGATCAAAAGCTTAACCAGTTTACCTGCCGCCTTAGGCGAAATAGCATACACACCAGAGTGAATTTTAACCCCCGCTGGAATGCCCAAAACCAATTGCTGATCATTACAACTGGCATAAATATCTCGCGCGGTTCCGTCACCTCCAGCAAATAAAATAAGATCAACTTTTTCCTTTTGTAAGGCTTTTACCGCCGCTTTTGTATCTTCACAGGTTGATTCAAATGGTGCTTGATAAACCACTTGATGTTCAATGTTTAAATGCTGGCAAGCTTGTTCCCCCATTTCGCCTGAAATGGTATAAACAGCAAAAGATTTATTGGCTTGTTTTAATTCATTTAATGCAATTTCGGCTTTGGTATTAGCCAGCTTTTTTGCCCCAAGCTTTAAAGCTTGCTCTCTAACATCTAAACCGTCGCTACCTTTTAAACCAACTCTGCCACCAACACCAGCAAAAGGATTAATAATAAGTCCAAGCTTAAACATAATATGAAACTGCCTTATTGTTTCTAAATGCTTTGTTTAATGCATCAAATAATTTTTGCGCTCTAGGAGGAAGTTGCTCACACAAATAATCTTCTAGTTGCTCGGTGACTTTTTGTTTAAATTCAGCTGAAGCATCAATATTTTGACTAAGGTTATCTGCCGAAAAATGAAAGGGTTGATCCGTCGCTAAAGATAACGCCCATTCAATGGCTTGCGGTTTAACTTCTACTTGTTCAAACATTGTTTGCTCCTCAGCCGTTCTACCTTCGGGATTATACCAATAACCAAAATCATCAATCGCTCGCCGTTCTTTGCCTGCAATGCACCAATGAGCAATTTCGTGCAATGCACTAGAGAAAAAATCTTCACGGCAAAATATGGTGGCTTTAGTGTTTTCAGTTGCCGCTTGATAAAAAGGTTCGTCAGCACCAAATTTTAGTTGGGTATTTTCACTGCGTAAAAATAACGATTCAAATACTTGTTGAAGTTGGTTAATTCGGAGCGAGTTCTGTTGAGTTGGATGACTAGCCATTGCAAGTAGATTTTAATAGAAAACTTTTGTCAGTTTGTTGATATAATTCAATAACTTCTGCACACTTTTTAAACTAAACTCGAAGTTTAGGGCAAAATCGACTACAATTATAAGCTGATATTGAAGCTAATTTCTATATAAATCAAAATCTTAATCAATCAAAACCTTAAGCTATGACCGATCAAATTATCAAAGTTGAAGCCGATCCAAAAGATGAAGGCTGTGTGCAGATTACACTGCGCCACATTCCCAGTAAACTTCAATTTTGGCGCTCAAAACAACCGCAAACTATTGTGTATAAAGGTCATGGTAATAGCTGGTATAAATTACCAAACTTTAAACCTGCACCTAGCCGCTTAGTACCTTTATTAAAAGCCATTACTTATGCGCCGCAATATAAGCATTTGCGTTATAAAATTTAATATTTTTGCTTATTTTCTTCTTCGTTTGGCGTAACTCTCAGCGCCAATTGCAATATACCGTAACTGCACAATGGCTCGCTCTGAGATCTCTTTACGCTGTTTTGGTTTGGCATCTAACGACACCGCTCCAGCATTAAAAACTACCGCAACCATCGCGTCGGCTTGTGTCATTGCGGTATCTGCATCAAATCCAACGCCTTGGAAAAAATCGGCTAACTCCACACTAAAATATTGAATTTCTCTGGCAACGGCATTTCTTAAAGCATTTGATGTTCCCGAACGCTCATGAAACAAAACTCTAAATACATTAGGGCTAGACTCAATGATTTCCATAAAAGTTAAAACCGAAGTGCGAATAACACTGCCACCTTTTTCAATTCTTTGCCTAGCTTTGCGCATAATTTGCCTAAGCGCCAAGCCCGACTCATCGACTAAGGTTAAACCCAGCTCATCCATATCTTTAAAGTGCCGATAAAACGAGGTGGGTGCAATATCGGCTTCACGTGCCACTTCTCGCAAGCTTAATGCAGCAAAGGATTTATCAGCTGACAACTGAGTTAAAGCCGCGTCAATAATTTTGCGCCGTGTTCTTTCTTTTTGTTCAGCCCGAGAAACTTTATTCATGCTTGTTTATTGTTTTTTGCTGTTATTAACAACCCTATTGTTATCGGTTATTTATTAAATATCAATAGCTTAATTAGTGGGCGAATAAAGTAAAAGGTAGATGCATCAACAAATCAGCCTAAAGCACAAACATTGACAATCTTTGTATTTAAACCTAGCATAACATTTATAAATGTTTACCTCTGGAGGTCATCATGCATATATCTCTAACTTCCGAGCTTGAGTCTCGGGTTAAAAGCAAAGTTGAAAGTGGCCTATACAATAATGCCAGCGAAGTGATCCGTGAAGCACTACGTTTTATGGATACCCATGAAGACTGGATCATTGAGGTAAAATTAGCACACTTACGTGAACAACTAAAAATTGGCACTAACCAGTTAGATCGCGGTGAAGGCATCGTCATAGAATCCAAATCAGCTTTAGACTCACTGTTTGACGATGTAAAAACTTAAAACGTATGTCAGCACATCAACTTGTTTTATCCCCAGCCGCAAAAACAGATCTAAAAGATATCTACCAATATGGGCTTAGGCAATGGGGAAAAGCCCAATCCGACAATTACCTAAAAAGTTTGAAAGAGCATCTTTGGTCTCTTACCGAACAACCTCTGATAGGTATTGAGCGACCAGAGATCCTACCGAACAGTAGAAGCCTGTCTATTGAAAGCTATACCCTTTTTTACAGAGTCACTACTGATAAGGTGGAAATTATCCGCATACTACATGGTCGTCAAGATCCTCAAAGACATTTATTAAAAAGTTAAAAGAACATATACCCGTTCTACTTTGATATTCATTTATCATTACGCATAACCCCAGTTGCATATTTTGCATGCGCTACCTTTATCTTGTTATGAGTTGTCAGGCTTAATAGAACCAGACCTGATTAATTTAACTAAAACATCTATCCTCTTATTTATTTTGCTACTCTCAGCTTCAACCGCCCCAGAAGCGATTGCCACCGCCATAAAGAAGAAAAAGCCTCCACTTTCAAAAAGTGGCGACTCTGTAAAATATTGATACGAAATTAAAGTCGCTACAAAAGCCAATAAAGAGAGAAGTCCTCTATAAGGCGTTGGCTTTAAAGACTCAAATTCTTTAATTAATTTTTCATTCGTTTTAAGTTCATGCTCTGCAATTATTTTTATTGCTCTTTCATCCATTTGGTAATCCTCCTATTGTATTCATAGCGCCAAAATAAATTGAGCTTTTTGTTAGCTCAGTTTTCATCGTATTATTAACACTAACGTTCCCGTCCAACATACACAACAGATTTTTTCTTAGAAGAGACAAGAGTAGTTCCTGTTCCCCAATATACATCTTTGGTATTAGAATAATTCTTCGCAATGTCAAGAGTAGCTTCACGAGATATTAGCTTAGCTTCTTATGTTGATTGGTATGATTCTCTAAAACTATTGGCAAATGTTTGATTTTCGGATTCCAATTACGGTAGCTATCTAGTTTTGCACTTTTAAATGGTAACTTCACAGACATCACCTTTCTCATTAATATATTTAATTCCATTAAAGGTAGCTTCCCTACCTGTCCATCTAGCTCGCACTTTTACTGGGAGTTTTAAATTAGACTCATTTAGATAAGTACTAAGAATCTGAATATCTTCTGTATCTGGTTTTGCTATTCCAAACCAGAAGGGTAACCACCTATCACTTAAAATAATGCTAAAGGATTCTGAACCGTCAAAAACTCCAAATTTAATTTTTCCATTCTGAAACGTAAATTCAGCAAGCTCAAGTTCCATAACATCACTAGAAAAATGGGGGTGAGTATCAGGTATAACATGATCGAAACAGTCAACCCCTTCTTTATCATTGTGATAAAAACACCAGCGGTGAGCTTTCAAATCTTCAATCGTAATGCTTTCTATCGTTTTAGGTTGGATCATTCGATGTACCATTTAACAATTCTCTATATGCAGTAAATCTCAATAATTCGATTTTTTAGATTTACTACATTTCAATTTATCCAATAAATTAGCATGCTATATCACTTTAGTCACTTTGCAAAAAAATAACTACTAAGGTTTTATGCAAGAAAAGTAGGAGGATAAAATTGGGCGGTCAAGCACACTTCACTAAATACAACGACTTTATGCCCTATTTTAAAATACTGAGAAAATCTGAGCCCAACTTAAATTCATCTCTCATATATACCCGCTCCACTAAACAAAAAACGCCAGCAAAAATGCTGGCGCTTTTTTAATACTACTAACAGACTTTAAACTTAATCTTTATTGGCTAAAAACAACCAAGTTTCTAAAACCGTATCGGGGTTTAACGAAACACTATCAATGCCTTCATCCATTAGCCATTGAGCTAAATCAGGATGATCCGATGGACCTTGACCACAAATTCCCACATATTTATTGGCTTTTTTACAGGCTTGAATTGCCATGCTAAGTAGCTTTTTAACCGCTGGATTTCTTTCGTCAAATAAGTGCGAAATAATACCTGAGTCACGATCTAACCCCAATGAAAGCTGAGTTAAATCATTTGAGCCAATTGAAAAGCCATCGAAATGCGTTAAAAATTCATCGGCTAAAATAGCATTAGATGGAAGCTCGCACATCATAATAACCCGCAGGCCATTTTCACCACGTTTTAGCCCGTATTTATCAAGTAGTGCAATTACCTGCTCGGCTTCTTCTAATGTACGCACAAATGGGATCATAATTTCTACGTTGGTTAATCCCATGGTTTCGCGAACGGTTTTAATTGCGCGACATTCAAGTTCAAAACATTTTTCAAATTCATCTGAAATATATCGCGAAGCACCTCTAAAACCTAGCATGGGGTTTTCTTCTTCGGGTTCGTATAAATAACCGCCAACTAAGTTTGCATATTCGTTTGATTTAAAATCAGACATACGAACAATCACTTTTTGCGGAGAAAAAGCTGAAGCTAACGTAGAAATCCCTTCAACCAATTTATCTACATAAAATTGAACCGGATCGGCATAACCAGCGATATGATCTTTAATGTTGGCTTTTAAGTCTTCATCATCTAGCTGGTCAAACTCTAATAAGGCTTTAGGATGCACGCCAATCATGCGGTTAATAATAAATTCTAACCTTGCTAAACCAATGCCAAAATTTGGAATGCGAGCAAAGTCGAAAGCACGGTCGGGGTTGCCCACGTTCATCATTATCTTAAACGGTAAATCAGGCATATCATCAACCTGGCTATGGTTTACCTTAAACGGCAATAACCCTTCATAAATGTTGCCCGTATCACCTTCGGCACATGAAACGGTGACTTCTTGATCCATGGTAATTCTTGCAGTTGCATCGCCACAACCAACTACCGCAGGAATGCCAAGCTCTCTGGCAATAATTGCCGCATGACAAGTTCTACCGCCACGGTTAGTCACAATGGCAGAAGCGCGTTTCATAATCGGCTCCCAATCGGGATCGGTCATATCGGTAACTAACACATCACCTTGTTGCACTTTTGACATTTCACTTAAATCAGAAATAACTCGCGCAGGCCCTTTACCAATTTTTTGACCAATGGCTCTACCTTCGGCAATCACTTTACCCGTTTGCTCTAGTACATAGCGCTCAATAACCTTGCCATCATCGCGGCTTTTAACAGTTTCGGGGCGCGCTTGCACAATATAAAGTTTGCCATCGGCACCATCTTTTGCCCACTCAATATCCATTGGGCGTTTATAATGCTTTTCGATAATCATCGCTTGCTTGGCAAGCTCTTGAACTTCACTCGCATTAATACAAAATTGCTGGCGCTCAGACATATCAACTTCTATTGTTTCAACCGATTTGCCGTGTCCAGTGTCGTTGGTGTAAACCATTTTAATCGCTTTGCCGCCCAGGGTTTTACGCACAATCGCAGGCTTGCCACTGGTTAAGGTTGGTTTATGCACATAAAATTCATCGGGGTTTACCGCGCCTTGTACAACAGTTTCACCTAAACCATAAGCACCAGTGATAAATACCACATCTTCAAAGCCCGATTCGGTATCAATAGTAAACATAACCCCACTAGAGGCAATATCACTGCGTACCATTTTTTGCACACCTGCGCTTAGCGCGACTTCGGCATGCTCAAAACCTTGGTGAACTCGATACGAAATAGCTCGATCATTAAATAGCGAAGCAAACACTTCTTTAAGTGCCAGTTTTACGTTTTCCCAGCCTCTAACATTTAAAAAAGTTTCTTGCTGACCTGCAAATGAGGCATCGGGTAAATCTTCTGCGGTTGCCGATGAGCGAACGGCTACGGCAAATTCTTCGTTTGAGTCGGCTTTAAGTTCTAAATAAGCCTTTTCAATAGCCGCTTCTAATTCTGGCTGAAATGGCGTATCAATTACCCACTGGCGAATTTTAGCCCCTGTTTTAGCTAAAGTATCGACATCTTCAACGTCTAATGTATTTAATTCTGCTTGAATTTTATCGTGTAATCCGCTTTGTGCCATAAAATCACGAAAAGCATCAGCGGTTGTTGCAAATCCATTGGGAACACTTACACCCATGTTGCTTAAATTGCTGATCATTTCCCCTAAGGAAGCATTTTTGCCACCTACGCGATCTACATCGTTCATTCCTAAACCGTTATACCAAAGCACGTATTCTTGCACTGCCATTTACTCCTAAATTGTAAACTTGTCGTTAAAACAAACAGAATTTAATGATTTTATTGCTGATTGATGCATATTAAAGTAATTTGCATCTATATACCCGTTCTACTTTAAGATACATTATTCAACTGAGGCACATTTTACTGCAAGGTGAACAAATATGAAACGAAAGGTCTTTTTTATTTCTGATCGAACGGGAATTACCGCCGAAATGTTTGGTCAATCATTGCTTTCTCAGTTTGAAGAAATTGAGTTTGAAGAAAATACCCTGCCTTTTGTAGACAACATAGAAAAAGCCGAAACAGCCTGCAAACTTATTTTAAAAGCCGCTGAAGAAACAGGCAATAAGCCGATTGTCTTTAACACAATAGTAACCCCCGAAATTCGTCAAGTAATTCAGCAAAGCAATGCAATGGTTTTAGATTTTTTTGAAACTTTTATTGGGCCTCTTGAAACCGAGCTAGGTGTTAATTCGGGCTTTCGAGTAGGAAAAACTCACTCGCTAGGAGATGGCGAAGCTTATGATTCAAGAATAGATGCCGTTAACTTCGCACTGAATAATGACGACGGTATAACCACAAGACATTATAATCAAGCCGATGTGATATTAGTGGGAGTTTCACGTTGCGGGAAAACTCCAACTTCACTTTATATGGCAATGCAATTTGGCATTAAAGCGGCTAACTACCCTTTTACCGAAGATGATATGGAAAAGCTTAAATTACCCATAGATCTGAAAAAGCATAAACATAAAATATTTGGGCTAACCATAAACCCTAATCGCCTGCACGAAATTAGAACCGAAAGACGTGCCAATTCACGCTATGCTTCGCTTAAACAATGTCAGTTTGAAGTAAGAGAAGTAGAAGCGCTTTACCGACGCGAAAAACTCCCTTGGCTAAATACCACAACTCGCTCGGTAGAAGAATTATCGGCCAAAATAATGGCGGCAACAGGCATTAAAAGAAGCGTTTTTTAGGTCAATAAAATAAAGGCCAGTCAAATATTAACTGGCCTGTTGGTTTTAAATAATCAATTAATTATTATAAATGAATAATCGGATCGGGGTTTCCGTCACGATCATTTCCTGCACTTCCATCAGTATCAGGGTTACCATTAGTCATCATTAACACTGCACAAGCATGTGGTGCCGCCATTGATGTACCCGAAATAGTGTTGGTTCCGCCATTTTTCCAAAGTGAAAAAATACTGACACCAGGTGCAGCATAATCAACAGGAGGATTACCATAATTAGACCATGAAGGCATATTATCATTTGAATCGGTTGCCGAAATAGTCCAAATGTTTCGTCCATTAGCTCTGGCTGGTGAATGGTTATTCGCATGATCACCGTCGTTACCAGCCGCTAATACAAAAAAAGCACCACTAGAGCTTGCCGCCGATTTAACCGCATCATCTAGTGCAGAGCTAACTCCGCCACCTAAACTCATATTAACGCAGTCACCAGCGCTAGCATTAGCAGCCACATGATCCACCCCAGCAATAACACCAGAAGTTGAACCATTACCGCGTCTGTCTAATACACGAACAGGAACAATCGTTGTATTAGGTGCAACACCTAATGCTCCAGAGCTATTATCAATTGCCCCAATAGTGCCCGCAACATGAGTACCATGACCATTTTGATCATCCATTCCACCACGGCTGATTGAAGTAAAGCCTCGGCTAGCATCAACATTCAGATCGGGATGGTCTAAATCAACTCCCGAGTCAATTACCCAAGCAGTATAACCAGAACCATCAACAGGTCCGCCTACTCGCGCAGTACCAAAAGAAGCTTGTTGACCAGAATCACCACCACCTCCTTTATCTGGCTTGCCCTTGCTAATTGAAACCACACCATCTTGAGTGAAAGAAGCAACATTGGTATCGTCACCCAATGCCGCTTGTGCCGCGTGGCAAGGTAAATTAATTGTAAAGCCTTTAATCGAATGCTTGTAAATATGCTTCAACGATGACTGCCCTTTAGCAGCCATAGCTCTCGCTAAACCAGTTACTTTAGTTGTTTCAACATCATCATTTAAACGAACAATACATCTATTTTGTATGTTCATTAAATCAGTGCTCTTTTGAAAACTAGGCTGACTATTTGAATCAGCAGCCGCGCTACCAGAAATAGCAAGTCCAACGGCAGTAGCAAGAATAGATTTTCTTTTTATCATGTGAATACCTCTAATTAGTGAATTATAGTTATTACACTTTCTTTCAGACTGTTTTATACATCTAACTACATTAAAAGCCAGTCTGTGTTAAATGCACCTCTGATAGTAGTAATCACAAAGAAATATCGTTAGTACAAAAGCGACAATTTTTAATAGATAACCGACATTATTAAACATTCATTCACTTTTGCTCCTATTCTCCTTCAAGATTTATGATTTAAGAAAAGCAGTAAAACCACATTTTACTCGTTAGCTATTTTTCTTTAACCAATCGCTAAGCACTTTTTCTATGTCTGAGTTATAAGCATTTCCTGGTTTACCTGCATTATGCTTACGCTCTCTCATTGCTTTTAATAGTTCATCAATACTTGAATACTTCATAATCGCATGCTCGGTTTTTGCTAAAACAACTCGCTCGGCGAGCTTTTTACCTTTTTGATTAACGCTGTTAACAATGTCGTAAGTCCACTGCTCGTTAATGGTTTGAATATCATACTCACCATGAATAGCTAATACTGGCACGTTAATTTTTGACCAAATATCATAAAAATTATATTGATTTAAGTCGCGATAAAAAGTGTAGTGCCGATTAAAAAACTGCTCACCAACTAATGGCAGATCACCCGACTCAATAACGGGTTTGAGCTTAGGATCGCTAATAATTTCATCCATGTTTTTTTCAGTTTTAATTATTGCATGAATAACCGGCTGAACCCTTTTGCGATTATTTTGAGCTTGCTTCTTATCTGTACCAAAAATTACCGCTTGCTCAGAATAAATATCAAGCAGATATTCATACCAAGACTTAACCACCGCGCCATAAGCACTAATGCTAGCCACCTCACTGTCTAAAGCCATTAATGGCGCATATAACCCGCCCAATGAATGACCAAATAAGTGTACTTTTGAAGCATCAACATAAGGCAAACCTTTTAATTGCTTTAAGCCATCTTTAAAACCCGCAAGTTCAGTCGAAAAATTAACCTGAGAGCAATTTTTATCTCCTACACTGTCACCTACACCATATTTTTCGATTCGATAAATCACATAATCTTGTTTAGCCAAAGCGGCTAAGGTTTGACGAATAGTTAACTCTGGTACTCTCCCCCAATCAATAGAATCACAGGTATAGCCTTGAATAAAATAAAGCGCAGGATATTTTTTGTTGGGTTTTAAGTTGTTAGGTGTGTAAATAATGCTTCTAAGCTGGTTTCCATTTGAGCTAACGCTGGAGTAAACCACGTTAAAATCATTACTTTTATCTTTAGGTTGAGATTGCAAATTACCGCTTAAGGTTAAAACTTTTTTGCTTCTTAATACCTTTAATTTTAAATTATCACCTGCCCTCATTTGTGACAGCTCATTGATTAACTCTGCAAATGAATGAACTTTTTTGCCATTAATTTGGGTAATTTTGTCATTGGCTAAAACACCCATTTGACTTGCCGTAGAGTTTGGGGCAACTTGTTGAATATCTACACCATTTCCACTGCCTTGTGGATCACCTAAAACACCTAGGCTGCCTCTGGTTTTTAGCACTTGAGAGTGACTATAAAAAGAAAAACATAAAGAAATTGCCACTAAAGCAAAATAAAAAATAGATTTGTTCATTGTTATTCCTATTAATTAATATCAACAATAAAAATAACAATAGCGAGAGTATTACTTGTTAAAATTGCTCCAAATTTACAAAATTTTTAGTTCAATAATTAACTCAAGCCTTCCTCTCTAATGCAAGAAGGCTTGAATATTCCATTTTATTGGTTTGAGTTAATATTCCCTTGAACATTGTTCATTACTAAACCACCACTACCTGAATTAATAATGGTTAAACCATTTTTCAAATCGCTTACACTAATATCACCCGAACCATCATCAATGGTTACATGACCTACTACATTAACAACTTTCATACCGCCAGAGCCATCATCAATTTTAACTTTACCTTGTACGCTGTTAATATCAATTGAACCTGAACCATCATCAATAGATACATCGCTACCAGCATTTTCTATGTTGATACTACCAGAACCGTCAGATATTTTAATTTCACCTTTGCTCTGGCTAATATTAATTTCACCCGAGCCATCATCTAAACTAATTTTTCCTTGATGATTACTAATTTCAATTGAACCTGATCCATCGTCGATATCTAGATCGCCACTATGGTTTTTAATTTCAATATATCCTGAGCCATCTTTAATTTCGACAAGTAAATCATTAGGAACTTCAATGGTTAAATCTATTTTTGGTGAACTACTAAAAAAACTAAGACGCCTTGTATTAGGCTCTGCAATCAAAACCGCAGTATTTCCTTTTTTATCTAATGTTAATCGGTAACTATCTTTTTCAACTTCTAAATCGGCAGTGACTCGAATTTCATTTAATCCATCAACCCCTTTAAACTTTATAAAGCCAGCGCCAGCTTCAATATCTATTTTATTAATACTACTACTCGAAAGATTAAGATTTTGGCTTTCTTTAAAATCTAAGTTACCTGCATTAACCGTAATACAGCCAGAAAGAAAAATTGCACCTATTACACTAGCCGTTATATTTTTTGTGAAATTCATTTTTAATTTCCTTTGATGTTTTTATAAGTTTGGGATAATTAGCTATCAATTTAGCAATTGCTATGCCAAATAATTTTATCTTATTTATCAAGGATATAGTCGAATAACGAAAGAAAATAGTTTGATTAATAATTGAATATTGGTGAAAAAAACGAATTAATAGCAATAAATTACAGACAAAAAAAAGCCACTTAAAAAAGTGGCTTGAATATTTATCGGATCTGCTTACGAATCATATTAACTGTCGATTAAAATTAATTTAACTTTAATCACTTAAAAATTTAAACAACTAACACTTATCGAATTCCGATTGCCTAACTAACAACCAAGGGGAGTTGTAATCTCTATATACTAAGACTGGGCAATCAGAAAAAAGTTTCAAAAAAATTATTTATTTTATTAATTATTTAAATAATTTTTTATTTATCATTAAATATCAATAGGTTACAACAATGATTCGGCAGCTAGTTTTGGCCATTGATCAACTAAATGATACTTCCCTTTTTCATTTTTACCCAATTTTCCCATCGCAATTTGAGAATCGTGGGTAAAAAATAAATGTCCATTTCGGTCATTTAAGTCCGCTAAAAAGGCCGACTTTTCATCAATAACCATTTCGGCAAAGCGATCATAGCCCATGGTTATTGGTAAATGAACCCAAGCCGCACCAGGTATTAAGTCAGCGCAAAAAACCACAGGTCCTGCTGGCATGGTAATTTCAGTTAGCATCATGCCTGGAGTGTGACCATTAGAAATATGAAAACAATAGTCATCACCTAACAATGAGTGACTGGTTTCATCAACCAAGTGAATGCGGTCACGCTCTTTTAGCATAGCCATTAAATGCGGAATAAATGAAGCCCGATCTCTTGGATGTGGATTAAACGCCCTTTCCCAAGCTTCTCTTCCGATCAAAAAATCAGCGTTAGGAAATAATAATTTTGGATCTTCGCCTTCTTTCCATTCACTTAATAAACCGCCAATATGATCAAAATGAAGGTGTGACAACACAACAATATCTATATCGGTATGCTCCAAACCAGCATCTTTTAGTGAGTCCAATAAAACATGATGCGACTCAACAATACCAAAGCGCTCTTTCATCTTTGGTTCAAAAAATGCGCCCACACCGACTTCAAACAAAATATTTTTGTCGCCATCTTTTACTAATAATGCTCGGCAAGCTAAATCAATTCGATTTTGCTCATCAACTTCAACCCACTTTTGCCACATGGCTTTAGGTGCATTACCAAACATGGCACCGCCATCTAAACGCTGAGAGTTACCATTAATTGAATAAAGTGTTTTCACTAAAAACCCTCCAAATGTTAATTAGGTTGCTGAGCCTGATCTAATTGTTCGTTTTCGTCTTCTTTAATTTTTTCAATTTTGAAATGTGTGATCCCATAAATAAACGATACAATTGGATTAGCTAAATTAAAGAAACAAAACGGTAAATAAGCCCAAGTTGCAACACCTAAGGTACCAGCCATATAAACCCCACAAGTATTCCAAGGAATAAGCGGTGATGTAATAGTTGCAGAATCTTCAAGCACTCGGGATAAATTTTTAGGATGTAGTTTCCGCTTTTTAAACTCTGCCCTATACATTCTGCCTGGCAGAACAATGGCAATATATTGATCAGCGGTAATAATGTTTGCACCAATACAAGTACCAATAACAGTTGCCACTAATGAGCCTGTAGAATTAACCAAGCTAAGAGCCGACATAACTAAACGCTGTAATAACCCAACAGTTTCAAGCACCGCACCAAAGGTCATGGCACATAAAATTAACCAAACCGCAGGGTTTAACATATTTTCCATACCGCCACGGCTAAGTAAATCATTCACCTGATCATTGTCTGTACTAATTTTAAACCCATTAGCCATCACTCGCCAAACGGCATCAATAGCGCTAACAATGTAGCTTCTTTCGGTGAACGAAACAGCAACAGATTGCCCTTCAATATTAAAGGTGGCTTTATGATTAAACGTTGATAATCCGCCACCGACTTTAAAGTTAACCGAGCTAGATCCGCCATTTTTATCTTCTAAAGCCAACACTAAAGCGCCCGAGCTATAGTCATGGCTTTTTACATTACAAGAGGTAAAATTTTCATTTTTAACTTGGCAAGCATAAGTTGATGATTCAACAAATTTGTTAATTGCTTGCGGTTGAAAAATAATGGCAAAAATACCACCAACTAAAGTGCCAATTAATAAAGTTAAAAATGCTGGTACTTTTTTATAGGCTAAAAATAACACCGTTAATAAAGGAACTAGTGCAATAACTGACACATTAAAATTAGCCTCTATTACTGCAAGCACACCGGCAAGGCTTTCTTGATCAGCTTTAACTTCTTCTGTTAAGCCTAAAATAGTAAATATGATAATCGCTAATATAATGCTTGGTCCGGTGGTCCAAGCCATATGACGAATATGAGTAAAAAGCTCTGTTCCGGCAACCGCTGGCGCTAAGTTAGTGGTATCAGATAATGGCGACATTTTATCACCAAAATAAGCACCCGATATTATCGCCCCAGCAGTGATTGGCAAAGATAAATCAAGCCCCGATGCAATACCAATTAAAGCAACACCAACAGTTCCTGCGGTTGTCCAAGAGCTACCAATGCTAATAGAAACCAATGCGCATACAATACAGGCCGCAGCGTAAAAAATACTAGGATCTAACAGACTTAATCCATAATAAACCATGGTAGGTACAACGCCCGATAACAGCCACGATCCAATTAGCGAGCCTACCATTAATAAAATTAACAGTGCGCCAAGCGCCATTGAAATGCCTTTGACAATACCTGCTTCTAATTCAGCCCATTTAAAGCCATTTTTAAATCCTATCGCAATAGCCACAGCAGCAGACAAAAGCAACGCAATTTGATTACCGCCATAAGAAGAGTTATCACGATAAAGATAAACCGAGCCAGCTAACATCACAATTAACGACATCACTGGGATCAGCGCATCTAACAAACTTGGCTGTTTTTTTTGTTGTTCCATTTGTTTACCTACTTAAAATGACTCTAAATTATTATTTAATAAAACCTTGCTTATTATTACCCTTAAGCTCCCAATAACGGTCACGCAAACGAGTTGCCCTAGAAACCATGGGCTGGCTTTCGCCTTGGATAAAAACCCTATCGGGATTACTGGTTACATCAAGCGGATCGCCATCCCAAATAACCACATCGGCTTCCATACCAATTTCAAGCTGACCATAATTTTTAATGCCAAAAACTTCCGCAGGATTAATACTCAATGCCTCAATCGCGACTTCATGGGGCAAACCATAAGCCACCGCGTTACCCGCAGATTGTTTAATTAAATATGCATTATGAGTGCTTCCACCAGCAATAATCAGTTTAACACCATCTTTATATAAGCGAGCAGCACCATCTAGCCTAACAGCTAGTGAATCAAACCCTGGAATATTAGAAATAGGATCAATCATTATTGGCACACCAGCGGCGGCAATTTGTTTGCCTACCATCCAAGCTTCTTTAGCGCTAGAAATCACTAATTTAATGTTATGTTTTTTCTTTAGCTTAATTAAATTTAAAATATCATCGGCGCGGTTTGCACTAATAACCAAAGGGATCTTGCGTTCAAGCACAGGGAACAATGCCTTTAGATCATCAACTGATTGGCTAAACTCATGTTTTTTGCCCATGCCAAACTGGCTTAAGTTAGCTTTTAAATACTTTGCTTCACTAAGTGCTTTATCAAACAAAGCATAAGTCGCCGCACGCGAACCACCCGCTTTAGAAATGCTATAACTTGCCACTTGCAAGGCTTTTTCTTTTAATAAACCACTTTCATTAGAATGCAGCGCAATTATTGAGCCTTGTCCAGCAAAGAGTTCAGCGCCGCCTCTAGGAACCACAATAGCCCGAGTTAAACCATTAATTCTATTTTGTGGCAATAATGTTGAGCGAAAATTAATCGCAGGCGCCACATTAAAAGACGCACCTAAACCTTCTAGATTGGTTGAAGCATCTACCGTGCTAGATACAGCACCAATTTCAACCAAGCCTAAGTTGGTTAATGAATTAACAAAACCTGGTGTAACATGCTTGCCTTTGGCATCAATTACCTTATCTTCTTTAGCGGGTTGCAGATCAATACCAATTTGAATGATTTTGCGATCTTTAATCAGCAAGTCAGCATTTTCTAGGCGACCTTTGGCAGTTGCAGTATGCAGTGTGGCATTTTGAATTAAATAAGACTCTGCATTTAAAAATGTTGAAAATGAAAAACTGGCAGTTAGCATTAAAGCAATATTGAATGATTTTTTCATAATCTTTCTCCTTCTGGGCTAGATAAACCTAGCTCAAAATCACTGGCTACATTATTTTGTGGATTGTTTAAATCAAACACTAATGCACCATCAATAAACACTTGCTCTGCTTTAGCATAAACGCTAAATGGGTTTTGACTCCAAATAACAATATCTGCCATTTTGCCTTTTTCTAAACTACCTGCACGGTCTTCAATTCCAATAGACTTTGCCGCATTCGATGTAATCCAGCGGATCGCATCTTTAGCAGTTAGTGATAATCCCTTTTTATTACCCGCAGCCATGGCTTTAGCCGCTTCTTGGTTTAAGTGTTGAATACCAACAGCTGAATCTGAATGAACAATTGCGCAAGCATTGGCTTTATCAACCATTGCTACGTTTTCTTTTACCGAATCGTACGCCTCATGTTTAAAGCCCCACCAATCTGCCCACATTGCCGAGCAAATATTATTTTCAGCAAGCACATCGGCAATTTTATAAGCTTCTACCGCATGGTGAAATGTTGATATTTCATAGCCAAATTCTTTAGCAACATCAATCATCACCATCATTTCTTCGGCTCGATAGCAATGGTTATGAATTTTAATCTCACCATCTAAAACACCTTTTAAAGTGTCTAATTGTAAATCACGCTTGGGTGGATCTTTTTCTTCGCCTTCTTCAGCAGCCTTATAATAATCATCCCACTTTTTCTTATAAGCAACCGCTTTGATCCAAGCTTTACGGTAGCCCGCAACATTCCCCATACGAGTCATTGGGGTGCGTTTATTATCACCATAAACTCGTTTAGGGTTTTCACCGCAAGCCATTTTTAATGCATGCGGGGCATTGGGAAACTTCATGCCTTGCATTGAAATAGAAGGAATATTCTTTAAGGTAACACCGCGACCACCAAATAAATTAGCTGAGCCTGGCAAAACTAACAGACTAGTCACCCCGCCTGCTCTGGCTAAATTAAACCCTGGATCTTGTGTCCAAACCGCATGTTCTGCCCAAACCTCAGCGGTATTAGGTCCGGTCATTTCATTACCATCGGCGTTCGACTCATGCGACGGCGATGGATAAACACCAAGATGAGAATGCACATCAATAATTCCTGGAGTAACCCACTTTCCCTTGGCATCAATTTGTTTAATATTGGCAGGTAGCTCAATTGAACTACCTACTTTAACAATTTTGTTGTCTTTAACCCAAACACTACCACCGTCAATACGGCCACCTTTACCATCAAGGACTGTAGCGTTAGTAATCACATACTCTTGTGAATTAAGAGGCTTGTAAGTTGAAACAAAAGTTGGTTTTGGTTTTTCAACTTTAATGGGTTGTTTTTTAGTATCTTTTTCAACATCTTTTGGCTGGCAAGCACTTAGTACAACAAATGCCGTTGTCGCTAGCGCGGCAAGTCGAGTTATTCGAGTCGCTTTCACGTTAAGCTCCTGAACTAGTTGGTGGAAGTAAAACTGCTAGAGATTAACCTAGCAGCATGGTAAGAATTTTTACGTTAAAGAAATTATCTAAAACGGTAATAATAAAGATAGTTCCAAGCAATATTGGGCAGATATAACTGATCGCAAAATTCACATAACTTTTAAGCCAAGCAGCTTCCGTTGGATTTTTAGCTTCATCAAGCTCTTTATTGAAGTTTTCTTTTTTCCAAATATAAGCGGTAAATACGGCAATCATAAATCCGCCTAACGGTAAGAATGTATCGCTAGCAATGAGTGCAACAAAGCTCATAAAGTCGAGTGTGCCTGCACCAGATAATGTAATAAAACTACCAAGCGCTTCACTAGCACCGTTAGACAATAATGAAGGAATACCCACTAAAAAAATCACCAGTGCAACAATCCAAGTTGCCTTAGATCGAGGAACTTTCTTTTCATCAACAAGGTAAGCAGTAGGCACTTCTAATAAAGAAATGGTTGAAGTAAATGCGGCAAAAGAAAGCAGTAAGAAAAATAAACTGCCAATCACAACACCAAATCCACCTAGTGATTCAAAAATACCCGGTAAGGTTACAAAAATAAGCCCAGGGCCACCGTTAGTTTCTATGCCTTGAGAGAAAACAAAAGGAAAAATCATAAAACCAGCTAGCACCGCTACACCTACATCCATTAAAGTTATTTGCGCCGCCGAAGTTAAAATATTCTCTTTTTTGCTGACATAACTGCCATAGGTTATAAGCGCTCCCATCCCCAAAGATAATGAGAAAAATGCTTGTCCTAATGCCGAATAAACCACGGTGCCGGTTATTTCGCCAAACTCAGGCACTAAGTAAAACTTTAACCCTTCCATTGCATTCGGCAAAGTTAAAGCATAAATAATTAGCCCTAAAATCATTACAAATAAAGTTGGCATTAAAATTTTTGCGGCTTTTTCAATTCCCGAAGATACACCTTTAGACACAACAAAGGCCGTTCCAACCATAAATAACGAAGCGTAGATCCCTACGGTGATGTAGTCTTTAGTAAATTCACCAAACTGCTGACCGATAGAAAAATTGCCCATAACCATTTCGATAAAATAACCAAAGGCCCAAGCAGCTACCACATTGTAAAAAGAGAGGATCAAAACACCACTGGCTAAACCTAAATAGCCAATAATTGACCATTTTTTATGACCCAGCGCACTAAATGCACCTACCGCATTAGTTTGCGTTTTGCGACCAATGGATATTTCCGCAACCATCACAGGAAAACAAAGCACAAAACAAAAAACTAAATACATCACTACAAAGGCGGCACCACCACCTTCGCCAACCTCAAAAGGAAATTTCCAGATATTGCCAAGACCAACCGCAGAGCCTGCGGCAGCTAAGATAAAACCTAAACGGGTGTTAAAACCACCTCTTTGTATTGCCATTTTTTACCCTTACTTATAATTATTTAATATTTAAGCCCTAGGGTCTGTTGATCTTTCAAACATCATCACTGTTGCGTTTAAAATAGCGTCAATTTAGGCACGACGAATGTGGTTTGGTTATTCCAAATGAATGAGGAGTAACAACAAGTGACGCTATTTTAAACGCAACCCGAAGGGCTGAGCTATTTTTCCACTTAATTTCGTTATCAGTCACTTATTTAGAATAACTAAATCACGTTTCTTTTGCCTCATTAAGCGAAAAAATCGCTTCAGCAGTGATTATGTTTGAAAGATCAACAGACCCTAAACCATCCATAAAACCACAGAATGGCACATTGCTACAAGAGGGGAAGAGTTTTTTTTGACAAATTACTGATAATTTAAACTTAGAACTTAATCAAAATATATCTGATAGCAAAACACCAACACCAATTCGTGTGGTTTTAAAGTTATAATCAATTAAACTTTCTCCATAACCATGAAAAACTTGGGTATAGCCTTTAAAACGTTTACCCATAGGGAAAGTCCAATCCAACTGAATAGCCCCTCGATTATTTGATGTGCGTAAGTTATTACGTAACATCATTGAAAAAGTTTGCTCATCCCATTTATAAGTATATGAGGCTTCAAAAAAGCCCATAAAATCTTCAATGTCAGGATTATCATCACCATCAGCCTGTAGCGGATCGGTTTTCTCTTTTTCGGGCAAGCGATACCAAGGTTTAATCATAAATACTTGATTTTTATTTTCCCAAACCGATTGAATATATACCCTATTCCAACTTCGCGACAACGGTTGCGAGCGACCATTTGATTGATGCTCAATACCAAATAAATTCACTCTATTAACCCAGTTTCCTACTTTAAAATCATTTACTAATCCATAAAAAATTTCTGGCTGATAATTGGTTTCTCTAAAAGGAGAAGACAGATCCGAGTTATACATTTGCCAATAAGACTGCAAAGTAAAACCAAAAAATAAAGCATCTTCATTGGTTATTAAGCTTTCGGTAATTGGCGCCTTAAAGCTAAGTTGAAACTTCACTTCAAAATTATCTAAATTAAATTCGCTATCAGTTTGGTTATTGGTTGTAGCAAATGGTGCTGAATTCGGGTTATCGACATAACTAAATGGCAACAGATAATTTCTTTTATGTGGCGTTATTACTGCAGGATTATCGCGCGCAGCACGTTCATTGTTAATACGCATTAAAATGGGGGAAATTACATCAGTTTTAATTGCAGCTTTAGGAGTTTGCTTGGAAGCTAGCGCTTGATTTTGCTGGTTTAATTGCTTTTCACACCATAATTTTAGCGCTTTAACCGTGGTATTTTCGTCAACTTTAGCAATTTGCTGCATAAGGCAATTTTGCATTGTTTTAGATAAAGTTGAAGCATTATCTTCTGATAAAGCATGGTTAGCTGTTAGCACTTGAAATACTAAGAAAATAGATAATTGAGATTTTGTCATTATATGGTTGGTAAATTCTTAAATAATTTCCTATATTTTAATAGAAATTAGCCAAACTTGCTCTGCTTTAGGGCTTTTTTCCTTTGGCGCTTTTTCGCTTTAGAGCTTTCTTGATTTAATTTTTTTGTTTTAGAGCTTTTTTTATTTTAAAACTATAGCGCCTATGTAAGCTACACTTTAAATTTTTAATTATTTTGGGAATATTAACAAGGAGTTGTCAGTGTCCATTCAACAAATACCAACCATACTCAAAACCATGAGTCCGCAATTTAAAGAGCAAAATGCCATTAAGATTACCAGCTCGCAATACGACATGATGAAAGATGTGATCCAAGATTTTTGTTCTACTCATAACGCCCCCCGCTTATTTGGTATGCTAGGACGAATAGGACGCCGCATGAAACAAGCCAACAATCCCCATTTGTGGCATACCGAATTTGAATATTTTGCCACCAACATGATGCTCGCACTAAAAGAAAATAAACGCTGTCGGTTAGAAGACACCATTGAAAATATTGATGAAATTTTTAAACGCGAAAATCAAAATTCATCTCCAGGGCAAAACCGCAAAAGTGATCGCAACCAAATTTTAAGTATCTTTGGTTAGGGTTTAAATATCCCCCATTCCATCTAACCGTTAAACTGTTACAATAGCCTCTTTATTTTCAGACTAAATAGAGGGGCATTATGTCTTTTCAAAACTCCACTGCGTCTTTTCAAAATACCATTGCCGCAGTAAGTGGCGGTGCATCTGGCTTAGGGCTAGGTGTTGTCAACAGCATTATTGAGCAAGGCGGCAAAGTTGCCATTTTAGACATCAATGAAGCAGAAGGTGAAAAACTAGCCTCTGCTCATCCTAATCAAGTTTTATTTGTAAAAACCGATATCAGCAATGAAGCGCAAGTGGATAGTGCCATTGATAAAACCGTAGAAAAATTTGGCAAGCTTACATTAGCCGTAGGCTGTGCTGGTATTTTAGGCGCAGGCCGTTTAATCAGCAAAAAAGGTCCAATGCCAGCTGACTATTTTAAAAAAGTGATTGATATTAATTTATTTGGCTCATTTTTATTAACCCGAGCCGCAGCTAGAGTCATGCAAAATAACGAGCCAAATAATAACGAGCGCGGTGTTATTGTTCATACGGCATCAATTGCCGCTTATGAAGGACAATTTGGACAAGTGGCCTACTCTGCAACTAAATCAGCCATTGTTGGAATGATGCTGCCACTAGCAAGAGAGTTTTCAAAATTAGGCATTCGCACTATGGCAATAGCACCAGGTAGCTTTGAAACCCCCATGATTGAAAATGTGCCTGATGATATTAGAGCCGAGCTTTGCGCTACCATTCCGTTCCCTTCTCGCTTTGGTAAGCCCGAAGAGTTTGCCTCTTTAGTTGAGCAAATTGTTAGTAATCAAATGCTTAATGGCTCAACCATTCGATTAGACGGTGCGGCAAGGTTGCAGTAGTTGATAGTTGATAGTTGATAGTTGATAGTTAAATGCTAACAAATGGAGGCGGTTATCATTGATTTTGTTCAAACAATGTGGGCATTAGCCTTAGCTGGTGAAATTCAAGGTATTTGGTTTTTTACTGCGATTTACTGCTTTGTGCTTTGCTCTTATTCTACTCTCCGGCAAATTTCTAACTTAAACTGGCATTCAACATGGGGAAGTCTAACTCGCTTGCAAGTGGATAAGTTTGGCGCTGGAGAATGGGCAAAATCTGATCAAAACTATGCCTCTTCGGCACTTTATGAATACAAAGTTGATGGAAAAAATTATACAGGCAAACGTATTTCACCTTGGATTTTTGTTGTAAGCCATAATGCAAAGTTTGTTTTAGAGCGACAACTTAAAGGCGCTGAAATAGATAACAATGGTAGAGTTAAAGTTTTTTACAATCCTAAAAACCCACAAAAAAGCTATTTAATTTTACCCAATATCCCAGGCATTGTTATCACTCTAGCAATAGCTATCGTCCCCATGATTAGTTTTTATTTCAAATTCTACTAATCCTTTATATACCCGTTCTTCTTCAAGATGCATGTTTCAGCAAGTCAGTAAGCTATCCTATTTGAGGCATTAATGCGCAGGATTAGTCATTCCACTTCAAGCATTGATAACGAAGAAGAGGTTAGCTTACTGCCTTGCCCTTCGGGTGCTCAGCCAAAAAACTTGCACTGCGTTGCAGCTTTTGAAAAGGGATTACCATTTCCTGCAAGTTGCGCCTTGTTCAAGCTTTTTGGTTGAACACTGAAACATGCATCTTGAAGTAGAACGGGTATAACCACCTCTTTAAAAAGGTATGTTAAGTTGCTCTATCTTGCTTTTATGCTGCTCAGGAAACTTCACACCTAAACCAAGTAGTCTTATAGGCTCGGGATAATCTTTTCTTAACCGCTTAAATAGTGCTTTAAGCAAATTAATATCAAAGCCTTGAGAAATTGATTCTGCACTATGGATCTGAAAATTACTCATTTTAACTTTCACATAAACCTTATTAATTTTTTCGGTTTTATCCAGCTTTTGTAAGCGGCGCGAAAGATCAGAAACTAAAGCCAAAAACTTACTCTCACAATCATGCCATTCGACAATATCCTCATTAAAGGTACTTTCAACACTCACCGATTTTCTCGCTGAATGCGGTTTAACGCTACGCTTATCTTCTCCGCGACAAAGATCAAACAAATACTTGCCTGTTTTCCCAAACTTATCGAGCAATATAGAAAGTTCTACCTTTTTTAGTTCACCGCAGGTCAGTATATCCATCGACTCAAGCTTTCTTGTCATTACCTTACCCACACCATGCAATTTTTTTACTGGCAATCGCTCAATAAAATCAGTTTCTTCTTCAGGTAAAATAACTTTTAACCCCGCAGGCTTATTCCAATCGCTAGCAATTTTGGCTAAAAACTTACTTCTAGCCACCCCTGCCGATGCCGTTAACCCTGTTGTATCATAAATTTCCTTGCAAATAGCCTGAGCAATCCATGTTGCGCTATTGTGTAGTTGCATAGAATCGGTAGTATCTAAATAAGCCTCATCAAGCGATAAAGGCTCAACAAGCTCGGTATATTTAAAAAATATTTTACGAATTTTTTGCGACTCTTCTCGATACTTTGCAATGTTAGGGCGTACAAAAACCAAGTCGGGACATAACCTTGCCGCTTGAGCCGAAGGCATAGCCGAATGAACCCCAAAGCGACGAGCCTCGTAATTGCATGTAGCAATAACCCCACGAGAATGCGGATTACCACCCACCGCCACAGGCAACCGAGCTAAAGACGGATCGTCCCTTTGCTCAATAGCAGCATAAAAGCAATCCATATCAACATGAATAATTTTTCGCATTAGACAAGAAAATAAAGCTAGTTATACAACTAGTATATTTGATTGTGGTATTGAATGCTACTTTGTGGTGAATAACGCAAAATGATGATTACAAAAATTTTTTAGGTCTGCTACATTTTAACTTTGTTCAATAAATTAGCTAGACCAAACTATTTGGGTTCCCAAATTAAGCTTCTGTTAAAGGGCGCAAGAAAATTTGCTCTCTTAGTACCACCTTTAGTTTCTACCAGTGGCTAATCTGACTTAACGTACTACCAAAACACATACACTCACATATTTTAATTACAGAAAATGACTGGTATACTTGCGCCAGTTTTAGCGTACACTTGTACGCTCAATGCAAATTATAGACTATCATCTATAATTAGTTATCTCTTTGAAACTTAAAATTTATCGCAAAATTTATAATTATCATGACTCAAATTCAATCCAATTCAAAACCACCGATTATTTGGCTTAACGTGCTGGTTTTTAGCCTTACCTTTTTAATCGCGGCAATCGGATTACCGCTTTATCTTTACTTTTATGATCTCGATATTGCGACTTGGATTGCGTTTATTGTTGCAACGGGCTACTGCGGTATGTCTATTACTGCTGGTTATCATCGTTTATGGTCTCATAGGGCTTACGAAACTAAAGGCTGGATACGTTTTATTTATGCTATTGGCGGTGCATTTGCGTTGCAAAACAGTGCACTTCATTGGAGTAGTGATCACCGTGTTCACCATCGGTTTGTTGATGAGAACGATAAAGATCCTTATTCGGCTAAAAAAGGTTTTTGGTATTCGCATATTGGTTGGATGTTGCGTGAGTATCAAGCGCACCGCTACGATGATTATCAAAATGTAAAAGACTTACAACGCGATCCTATTGTTATGTGGCAACACAAATATTACTTGCCATTAGTGTTAGCTACTAACTTTGGTATTCCGCTCGCTTTTGGATTAATCAATGGCAATATTATGGGTAGTTTATTGTTAGTTGGTTTTTTAAGATTAGTGGTTAGTCACCATGTGACTTTCTTTATTAATTCTTTAGCGCATATGTGGGGAAGCCAGCCTTATAACCATAAAAATACCGCAAAAGATAACCCAATTGTTGCCCTATTGACCTATGGAGAGGGCTACCACAATTTTCATCATGCGTTTCAATATGATTATCGTAACGCCATAAAATGGTGGCAGTTTGATCCAACTAAATGGTTTATTCGCACGTTAAACTTTTTAGGTTTAGCTAAAAATTTAAAGCGTATTCCGGAGTCAAAAATTGCCAAAGCAATTGCTACTGAACAAATGGTAAAGGCAAAGGCACAATTACAAAAATTATCTCTTTCTAATAAAGAGCAAGTGCTAGAAAAATTGCAAAATGAATATGAATGTTTATGTGAAAAAATGAATGATTATTACCAAGCCAAACTCGACTGGGTTAATATTCAAAAATCACAACTGAATGAAAATATTGAAAAGCACCCTGTTTCAATTAAGTACCAAAAACTAAAACAAAACTTTCAACTACAACAAAAAAACTGGCAAGGTTTGGTTTATCAATACTGCTAACCGTTTAAAACTTAAGCAATAAAAAAGCGGCTTATTTAAGTCGCTTTTTTATTAGTGATTTATTGCTAAATTGCTTGTAATTGCGAATAGGTTAATAAAAACACACCATGTCCACCACGCTGAAACTCTAGCCAAATAAACTCAACCTCGGGGTAGGCTTCTTCTAGCGCTGCTGCGCTGTTTCCGACTTCAACAATTAAAATTCCTTCTTCTTTCAAATAGTTTTTCGCTTTGCTAATAATTTTGCGGGTAAGATCTAAACCATCGTTTCCTGACACTAATCCTAGTTTTGGCTCGGCTAAATATTCTTGTGGAATTTCATTAAAGTCTTCTTCATCAACATAAGGTGGGTTCGATACAATAATGTCATATTTTTTATTCGGAATATTTTCAAATAAATCAGACTGATAAAAAGCCACATTATCCATTTGGTGATTGGTTCGGTTAATTTCGGCAACGGCTATCGCATCTGCTGAAATATCACCACCATCAACAATTGCATCAGGAAAATACTGCCCACAAGCAATAGCAATACAACCACTACCCGTGCATAAGTCTAAAATATTAATCACATTTTCTGCATTAACCCAAGGAGAAAAATAATTTTCTATTAGCTCTCCTATAGGTGAACGTGGCACTAAAACTCTTTCATCAACATAATATTCACTGTCACAAAAGTAAGCTTTATTGGTAAGGTAAGCCACAGGAACTTTTTCGTTAATTCGCCTAGCAACCGAAGTTGTTATTAATGTTTTTTCGGTTGGTGTTAAACGAGATTGCCAAATAATATCGGGTGTATCCGATGGTAGCGAAAGTAGTTGAAAAACCAGTGCAACCGCTTCATCCCAAGGGTTATCTGTGCCATGACCATAATAAATATCTGAGGCAGAAAATTGAGTAAATGCCCAGCGAATAAGATCTTGAATGGTGTGTAAATTTTGTGCGGCTTCTTGTTGAAGTTCGTTAGAAATATTATTTTGATTTAACTGCAAAGCAATTTTTCCTCTTACATTCTAAGTGCTTTTAACTCTCACTTTGACCCAAAGCTTTTAACATTTTATCTCGCACAAGATTAATTAAAACTCGGCGTGTTTCAATAGTGTATTCTCTTGCATCAACAGGCTCACAAATTTCAACCTCAATATCTTGATCAAGATACAATGCCATTTCTTTACCCGCTTGTACTTTATGAATATCTTTAACCACTATTGGTACTATTAGCGCGTTAGTTTCAATGGCTATATGAAATCCGCCTCGTTTAAATGCCGCAAGTTTTCCATCGGTTGACCGAGTACCTTCTGGAGCCACCCACAAAATAATGCCATCTAACATTTTTTCTTTGGCCGTTTTTAAATCTTTTAATGATTGTTCACGGTTGTGTCTATCAATAGACACAAACTCACCGCGCTTTAATGCAGTTGAAAAAATAGGAATTTTAAACAGCTCTTTTTTTGCCAACATACGCAAATTAGTTTTTAGCGCAACCGCGCTAATAGGTATGTCATATAAACTGCTATGATTGCACATAACAATCACTGGGCGATCAGGGTTTTCTATCCAGTTTTCTTTGCCCGTAACATTCACTCTAACTTTAATTAACCCTAAAAGTTTTTGCGCCCAGCGATACATTTTATCGCTAACAAACTCACGAAAGTTATTGCTGTAAATAGTACCTAAAATCACACGCGAGCTATACCAAACAGTATAAACCCCCGTCATAAAAGCTATCCAATAAAAACGAAGTTTGCTGGCTTTATTTTGTTTCACATTTAAACCCTAAACTTAAATACACCGAGTTACACGTTGCTATTTATACATTACTATTCACGCATTGCCATTTACACACTGCCATTTACACATTAGGCAAATACACTTTTTCAATTTTAGAATGACCTAAGCTATCAAAACTAACTTTTACCGTTTGCGCTGTTTGATAGCCAAAAATTTCACAGTTTGGCACTAAATACTGGGTTAAATTAGCCACAATAGGCATGTGACTAACAATCATTACCGAAGGCTTATCAAATGCTAATAAATAATCGCCTAACAATTGATGATCGGCAAAGTGCACAAGTAAATCATCGGTTTTAAAGGCTTTGGTTAAGCCCAGTTTATTATGCACGCAAGTTGCTGTTTCTTGAGTACGCTTAAATGGGCTAACAATCATATTTTCAATGTCTGCATTATCAGCTATTAATTGCTCAGCAATATTAGCCGCTTGCTGATAACCATAACTTGATAATGCTCGATTAAAGTCGCTATCAAACTCGTTTTCAGCAAGCCCATGTCGCATGATCCAAAGTGACTTTAATTTCATTGATTTTGCCTTTTACATTACGCATAAAATAAAGGATTAAAGGCTAATTTAACCCTTGATCAAATGCTTTAACTTTTTCTAGTGTTGCTTCTTTTAAGCGAGGCCCAAACTGCGTTACTAATTGTGACGAAGCATAACTGGCTAACTCACCTGCTTTTTGCAATGAGTAACCTGCGGTAATGCCATATAAAAAACTACCCGCAAATAAATCACCAGCACCATTGGTATCAACGGCCTCTACAGGATGACCATTAATGGTAATTTGATTACCATTTTCAGCAATCACAGAGCCTTTTGCTCCAAGAGTAACCACAACAAGTTTAGCTATTTTTTCAAGCGCTTTAATTGCAGAGTTTAAATTGTCGGTATGTGTAAACTGAGTTGCTTCATCATAATTACAAAATAGTAAATCAACACCTTCGCCAATAATATTTTCTAGTCCTTCACGGCAAAATTTAATCATATTAGGATCAGATAACGAAAAAGCCGTTTTAATACCATGTTTTTTGGCAACTTCGCGCGATTGTCTAACTGTTTCAACCGCCGTATTTGAACTGGCTAAATAACCTTCAACGTATAGATACTCAGATTGTGCCAGCTCGTCAAAATTAACTTGATCAACTTCAACATCACCAGTGATCCCTAAAAAAGTATTCATAGTACGATCTGCATCATCGGTGATCATCACAAGGCACTTACCTGTTTTACCCTCGGCTAGTGCTTCATTCGATAAATTACTTGCAACACCTTTACTGAGCAAATCATCTCGATAAAAATGCCCAGTATCATCATTAGCAACCTTACAAGAATAAAAACACTTAGCCCCAAGTAATTGTGCGCCCATAATGGTATTAGCGGCTGAGCCACCAGAAGCACGAGAATGACGTGTACCATCAAAAGACTGTAATAAAGCCTCTTGGCGTTCTTCCTCAATTAATGTCATTACTCCTTTTTCAACATTAAGAGCCTCCAATTCTTCTGGTGTGGTCTCTATTTCAAAATCAACCAACGCATTACCAATGCCATAAATTTGATACTTAAAAGTCATAATTTATTTACTACTCATTTCATTAAATTAACAATACTGACCACTCAAACTAGATATTATGAACTACAAAACATGATTTCTGTTTGGGCGCAAAATTTAGCGAATTCTACCAGAATAATGTGATAAAATCGGAAAATTCATGTAAATTTTCTCAATTCCCTCAATTATGCAAGCCCTTTTTGTTGATAACCTAACAGTTATAGATTTCGCTTACTTTGATCACCAGCGTGGAATAGTCGGTGAAAGCCTTATAATGAATGTCACTTTATACGGTGAGCTTAATGACGAAGGCATGTTATTTGATTTTTCGTTTGTGAAAAAGCGGATTAAATCTTGTGTTGATGAACTGGTTGATCATAAATTTTTAGTGGCAACCAATAACCGCTTTACCCACATTGAAGACTCACTCAATACGCTTACACTCAACCTCACTTCTCAGTCTGGTGACACATATCAACATATAAGTCCTCATCAAGCGGTTTGCTTAATTGAGTCTGAGTTTGTTACCGCAGAAAGTATTGAGAAAACCATCAATCAGGCGATTATGAAAATACTGCCTGATAATGTAAAAAAGATAGAGATCACCCTTAATGAAGAATCTATTAAAGGTCCTTTTTATCATTATAGTCATGGCTTAAAAAAGCACTTAGGCGACTGCCAGCGTATTGCCCATGGGCATCGCTCAAAAATAGAAGTGTGGGAAAATGGTGAGTTTTCTGAATATTGGTCAGACTATATTGCTAAAGAATGGAAAGATATTTATCTTGCCACATCAGATGATTTAATTGAGTCAGAAAATAACAGTGACTACCGAGTTCAATACCATGCCAATCAAGGAATGTTTCAATTAACGCTGCCAAAAGCTCAATGTCAAATCATGGATACTGATACCACGGTAGAGCTAATTGCCGTATTTTTAGCAGAAAAACTCAAGCAACAAAAGCCTGAATCAAGCTTTAAAGTGAAAGCTTATGAAGGGGTTGATAAGGGGGCAATTGCTGAGGTTTAAAGGTTAAACCTCTATTGCTTAAAATAAAAATAATAAATTGTAATTTGTTAAATTTATACCGAGCTAATTTCTAGCTTCAAACTCAAATCACAAGCCTCTGCAGCCTTAACTGCAGTTTTTAAACTGATTGATGTATTTTTTGGATCAAGCAGTCGATCAATAGAAGGACGACTTGTTTGCATTTTTTTAGCCAATGCTGATTTTGTAAGGCCTTTCTCGCTCATTGCTTGATGAATTCTCCAAGCTAGTACACTTTTTATTGCGGCGGCTTCCACTTCTTCTTTATGGCCTTGTTCAACTAAAAAGTCATTAAAATTTGATCCTAGTGGCATATCATTTTCCTCGTAGCTTAAATATCTCTCATGCGTTTTAAAGCCAGCTCTAAATCGTTTTTAGGTGTTTTTTGTGTTTTCTTAATAAATCCGTGCAACAAAACCATTTGATTGTTAACTAGTGAAAAAATTACCCGAGCGATTCCATTGCTAATTTCAATCCGCACTTCCCATAAACCTTTTGACAGCTTACGAACAAGTGGCATACCTAATGGCCAACCAAATTCTACTGTTTTAATTTTTTGCCCTATCGCCTTTCGATCATCAATAGCTAAAGACATTAACCAATCTTTAACAGACTCTTTTCCTTGATGAGTTTGGTAGAAAACCACATTGATAATTTTATCCATGCAAAAGATACTGCATCTTTTTTGGTGCTTTGTCAAACTTTGAGTATTGGAAAAGAGGTGACGGTCTTGCTCAATACCCAGTGTTAGTACCATTAAATGTTGTCTCAAATAGAGACTTATTTAAACCTGCTCAGCCCTTCTATTAGCTTCAATCTTGTCAATATCTTCTTCATCTAATAGTCGGTTCACACAATTTCTAAATGGTTCGTCTTTATCGTCGAAAAAGAAGTTATAAATTTCGGTTTCGTATTGGCTTCCAACTTCTAATCGGCCTTGAATGGTTAAATCGTGCCCTTCTTTTAATGCGGCATAAATTTTACTGGCTTGTTCATGCTTAAAAGTAAAGGCAGGCCCCCAGTATTGAAGTTCGGCTTGTAGATAGTTTTTGTGGAATTTTGGAATAAATGTTTGATCATTAATGATCAGCTTTTGCACGCTACCCACTTCTAGTTCAATGTGCGATGGCTCACCAATAAAAATAGAAAGCTCGGGATCAGAATCTAAATATTGCAAAGTAGAGGTTAGGTTTAAATAACCAATGTATTTGCGCTCAAAAAAGCCACCTGCAAAAGGAAAGCTCATTACACAATATTCGCTGGAACGATCATAACGGTAATCAGGAAAATCACCACATGACGATAATAATATAACGCTAGTTAAAATCGTTAAAATTCGTTTCATTATTGAATATTCCGCTACTTAAATTAAATCGGGTTCTAGGATCTGTTAATCTTTGTGTTTGCTATCTTCTATAAGTTTTACGTGCTTTTAGTCGTTTTTTAGATTGCCTTTTATGGATTTTCTTATCACCTACTTTTGTTGTTTTATTGGTGCTTTTTAAGCCGACTAAACCTTCAAAAAGCGCTATTTCACTAGGGTTAAGCTCTTGCCAGCGTCCTCTTTTGAGTGAGCGAGGCAATTCAAATTCGCCATATTGAATGCGGTGTAAACGCGAAACTTGAATATCTTGCGACTCCCAAATACGGCGCACTTCTCTGTTTTTTCCTTCTCGTAAGCTCACATGATACCAGTGATTACTGCCTTCGCCGCCAGCATCATGCACCCATTCAAACTTGGCTATGCCATCTTCTAGTTCAACCCCTTCTTTTAGGTTTTTAATCACCTCATCGGTCACTTGCCCGCGCACTCGTGATGCGTATTTTCTTAGTACCTGATGTGAAGGATGCATAAGCTTATTAGCCAATTCACCATCATTGGTAAAAAAAATCAAACCACTGGTATTAATGTCTAAACGTCCTACAGCAATCCAGCGACCACCTTTAACTCGTGGTAAGTTATCAAAAATGGTTGGTCTACCTTCGGGATCTTTGCGCGTGCAAATTTCGCCTTCGGGTTTATGATACGCTAACATGCGGCGCTGAAAGTCTTCTTTTGCGGTAAGTTGGAGCAGATTTCCGTCAACTCGAATTTTATCTTTGCTACTGGCTCTATCGCCAATCTCAGAAATACTACCATTAACACTTACTCTGCCGGCTTCTATCCAGCGCTCGGCTTCACGCCTTGAGGTTAATCCCGTATTGGCGATAATTTTTTGCAGTTTTTCATCATTCATAGGGATTGACCTAGGCTATTTAATTTAGCAAGTTAAGTAATTATTGGTTGTTTTGTTGACTGTTATCTTCGTCTTTTTTATCTTCGTCTTCTTCACTTGTTATAAGCATAGACTCAATATTCGATTCAACCACTTCTTGTGAAGTTTTTTTAATTCCATTTTCTATTTGGCTATTAAACTCATCGCTACTCTCATTATCACCATTACTCTCATTATCATCACTGCTAGCATTATCATCACTTAATGAGGTTTTAACGTAGTCCGAAGTGATTTCTTTTTCTATTGTCTCTACTTTTGAATCATCAATTTCATCACTTTCTAATTCTGAGCCTGGTTCACCTAACGCAAGCTCTGGGTTTAAATCATCTAAATCTTTAATTTCGGCAAGCGATGGCAGCTCATCTAGGCTTTTCATATTAAAGTAATCAAGAAACTGTTTTGTGGTGGCATAAAGTGATGGTCTACCAGGCACATCTCTGTGCCCAACCACTCTAATCCATTCACGCTCAAGCATAGTTTTTATAATATAACTACTCACGCTAACACCTCGAACTTCTTCAATCTCACCCCGAGTAACAGGTTGGCGATAAGCGATAAGTGCTAAGGTTTCTAAGTAGGCGCGCGAGTATTTGGCAGGTTTTTCTTCCCACAAACGTCCAATCCATTCAGCGTATTCTTGTTTAGACTGATAACGATACCCACTGGCAACTTCTTTTAGCTCAACTCCGCGATCTTCACAATCGGCTTGAAGTGACTCTAATGCTGTTTTAACTTTTTGTTTGCTTGGTATATTACCCCCTTCAAACAAACGCATTAGCTGATCAATGGTCATTGGCTTGGCAACAGATAGTAAGGTTGCTTCTAAAATACACTTTAACTGCTCTTCGGTTAGCGGCTTAGCGTGGGTATCAGACTTTAACTCAAACGTTTCAGGCTTTTCATTAGTATCATCTATCTTGGGGTTTATGGCTTCTTTAGAGTTTATGGCTTCTTGTTCAGCATCTTGAGTTGCTATATCTTGGTTATCTTCAATAGCTTCTTCTGGCTCAACATAATTTTCTAGTGAGCTGTCTGGGTTGTTTTGTTGATTGTTACTCATAAAATTTTCTGTCAAATTATTTTATTTAAGGTTTTACTTTTATTGAGATTTAGCCCGCACATGAATGGGTGCATAGGGTTCGCCTTGAACCAGCTCAATTAAAGACTCTTTGGTTAATTCCATTACTGCCATAAAAGTAACAATAATGCCCATTCGCCCTTCTTCCACTCTAAATAATGAAGCAAAGTCAGTGAAACCATCAGCATTAATCACAGCTAGCACATGCGCCATTTTTTCTCTGATAGATAAGGTTTCTTTTTGAATATGGTGATGGGTAAACATTTCTGCTCTTTGTAGTACATCTTTTAATGCGCTCAACAAATCACGTAAATCTACATCGGGCAAAGGCTTATCAATATGTAGCTCTGGTGTTTTCGCTTCGGCTTGATAAAAGTCTTTTTCATAACGCGGCAGTTCGTCAATATCGTGAGCCGCTTTTTTAAAGCGTTCGTATTCTTGCAAGCGACGAATTAAATCAGCTCGTGGATCGTCTTCATCATCTTCTAGCTCTGGTCTTGGCAACAAAACACGGCTCTTTATTTCTGCCAGCATTGCCGCCATCACCAAATATTCTGCCGCCAACTCTAGGTTAATGGTTTTCATGATCTCAACATATTCCATATATTGCTCGGTAATGTGAGCAATAGGAATATTTAAAATATCCACGTTTTGGCGCTTAATTAAATATAAGAGCAAGTCGAGAGGCCCTTCAAAAGCCTCTAAAAAAACCTCTAAAGCATCAGGCGGAATATAAAGATCTTGCGGAACATCGCTAACAGGCTCACCACCAACAACGGCAAAGTGCATTTCTTCTTGAGAAAACGACTGATCGGCATTTTCAGAAAGGCTTAACTCAAACTCAGGCGCTTGATTAGCCTTGGGTTGTATGCTGTTGGTTTCGGGAGATTGGTTTTCGCTCATTTGTCTCTACTACCGGTAAGATAACCCCATCACTTCGCGTACATCTTCCATAGTTTCACGAGCCACCTCGCGAGCTTTTTCCGAGCCTTCGGCAATAATACCGCGAACTAATTCTGGATTTTCTTCAAACTCACGTGCTTTTTCTCTAAATTCGCCCGTTTCTTTTAGCACACAATCAATCACTGGCTTTTTGCATTCTAGGCAACCAATACCAGCAGTTGTACAGCCTTTTCTTACCCAAGCTTTAACATCATCGGGAGAATAAACCTCGTGTAGTTGCCAAACAGGACAATTATCAGGGTTTCCAGGATCGGTTAATCTCACTCTGGCAGGATCGGTTTGCATACGTTTAATTTTGTTTTCAACCGACTCGGGTGCTTCTCGCATTTCAATGGTATTGTGGTAAGACTTTGACATTTTTTGACCATCTAACCCTGGCATTTTAGAAACAGGAGTTAATAGTGCTTGTGGCTCTGGCAATATAATTTTACCGCCGCCTTCAATATAACCTGTTAGGCGTTCTTTATCTCCCAGTGAAATTGAAGCATGACCTTCAACTAATGCCCTAGCTCTTTCCAGTGATCCCTCGTTACCTTCTTGCAAATAGTCTTTGCGCAGGTTGTTATAAAGCTTAGCGTTTTTCTTACCCAATTTTTTAACCGCCGCTTCGGCTTTTTCTTCAAAACCAGGCTCTTTACCATAAACATGGTTAAAGCGGCGAGCAATCTCGCGAGATACTTCAACATGAGGTACTTGATCGGCTCCTACTGGTACTGCACTTGCTTTGTAAGCCAAAATATCAGCAGTTTGCAATAACGGATAACCTAAAAAACCATAAGTGCTTAAATCTTTATCGTTAAGTTTTTCTTGTTGTTCTTTATAAGTTGGTGCGCGTTCTAACCAACTTAGTGGAGTTAACATAGAAAGCAACAAGTGAAGCTCGGCGTGCTCTGGCACACTCGATTGAATAAATAATGTGGCAGAGCCAGGGTTAATGCCCGATGCTAACCAATCAATCACCATATCCCAAACTGATTGTTCTATAATTTGTGGAGAATCATAATGAGTGGTTAATACGTGCCAATCTGCAACAAAAAAGAAGCACTCATGTTCGTGTTGCAGTTTTGCCCAATTTTTCAATACACCGTGATAATGTCCCAAATGTAGTCGTCCAGAAGGACGCATTCCTGATAGAACCCGCAGACTCTGGTGGCCAAGAGCGCTCAATATTTTTCCCCATTAGCGATAATCAATATACGAACCGTGCATTATACCCAAGGCAGCATCAATGGTTAATCATTTATTTAGCTCAAATCAAATTGTTTTGAAATTACTAGGTCTGATAAACTATAACGCTTTAGCAAAAGCCAGCAACTCATATTTATGTCTACAAGCAGTAACGTCTCAAACAATTCGCAAACAAGCAAAATTACGGTTACCTTGGCCTCTTTTTGGAAACGCCTAATCGCTTGGGTATACGATTTATTAGGCGGATTAGCCGTATTTATTTTGGCCTTAGTGTTGGGCTATTTAATTGTCTATATCGTTTCTATGCCTTGGGTAGAAAATGCCGAGCAAGTCTCTAGCTGGCTCAGTAGCAGTATTATTTGGCCCGTTTACTTATTTTTATGTGTCCAATATTTTTATGCTTGGTGTTGGGTAAAAGGAGGTCAATCTTTAGGCATGAGAACTTGGCGACTAAAAATTTGTAAGCCTAATGGTGACTTACTCACATGGAAAGAAGCTTATATTCGTACAATAGTCTCACTTGGTGGCATAGGAACTTTATGGTGTTTAGTTGACGATGAAAAACGCGGTTTGCAAGATATTGCTATTAATAGCCGTGTAGTTCAGCTTCCGAAAGGTTTTAATCAACCGCAAAAACCGCTAATATAATTTTAAATGATTTAGGGTTTGTTGATCTTTAGGTTAATTTCAATATGAATAAAATTATCTCTGCATTATCTACAACACTGTTGTTTTCATCTGTTGCCTTATCGGTTAACGCAAGCAATATTAACTATCAAAATCTAGTAGACGATGTCACAGTGCTTGCTAGCGATGAAATGGAAGGTCGTAGAGCAAGCACACCAGGCATTAAAAAAGCAGCAAACTATATTGCTAAACGCTTTGAAGCAATAGGTTTAAAGCCACTAAAGGGGGAAGGTAGTTTTAAACAATCATTTAGTTTGTATAAAATTGTACCTAACAAGCTAAAAGTAAATTTAGCTGAAAATTTAATTAACGCTAATAATATAATGGTACTTTCAAGTTATGAAAATTTAAATTGGTCTAATAAAGATAATATTAAGCAGTTGCATATTGGCGAAAAAGACGATTTTAGAAAGCAAGTATTTGCAATTAATCAAAATCCAGAAAACCTATTAGTTACCGTTGATCCTGCCCACCAAGGAATGTTTAATAATTTTAAAAACTATTTTGGTCGTGGGCTAACAAAATTCAAAAAAAATAATGGTCCTAGTGCCGTTTTTGTTTTATCTAAAAACACTCAAGTTAAGTCTTTTTCTGTTTCAGTTAAAAGTAAAATTGAAACTATTGAGTTTGCTAATGTTGCAGGCATTCTTCCTGGAAAAACAAAACCCAATGAGAAAGTTTTATTCTCGGCACATTATGACCACCTAGGAATTTCTTTTAAAGAAAAAGACGATAAAATTTTTAATGGCGCCGATGATGACGCATCAGGTACAAGTGCGGTAATCAACCTTGCTGAATATTTTGCTAAAAAAAATGATAACCAAAGAACATTAGTTTTTGTTGCCTTTACTGCTGAAGAAATGGGCGGTTATGGATCGCAATATTTTTCCAAACAACTTAAGCCAGACAATATTACCGCCATGATCAATATTGAAATGATTGGTAAAGAGTCGGTATTTGGTTCGGGAAGTTTTTGGATGACCGGTTTTGACCGTTCTAACCTTGGTGAAATTTTAAACCAAACACTTAAACAAAAAGGACTAGAAGTTCACCCCGATCCTTACCCTGCTCAAAATCTTTTTTATCGCTCTGATAATGCCACATTAGCAAGATTAGGTGTTCCTGCACATAGTTTTTCAAGTACGCAAATAGATAAAGATCTGCATTATCATAAAACTAGCGATGATATTTCTACATTAGATTTTAAATCAATGCATAAGGTAGTAGAAGGTCTTTCTCAAGCAGTTGAGTCATTGGTTGATGGTAGTAAGGCACCTACTAGAGTAGACACATCGGCAGTAACAGCTAAAGGGTTTTATTTTTAATTTAAAAATGCCTAATAACTTAAGTGCTGCGTTTATCGAATTACTCTCTTGTCCTAAAACAGGAGAGTCTGTTGAACTTGTTGAAAACCAGATAAGATCAATTCAAACCAAAGTTCACTATCCTATTGTTAATGATACACCATGGATGCTCACTAACCCATTGCATTCAATGGTAGATTGGAGCGTTAAACTTAATCACTTTAGACAAATTCTTAGCGACGAAGTTAAAGCGCTTAACATTCAAAAACAATCTTCTCATGTGGTTACGCATAAAAGACTCAATAAGCTTATTGAAGGAAAATTAAAGTTTATTGATCAAGTCACTCAATTAGTTTCGCCAATATTAAAGGCCAAGGTTTCTAGCAAACCAATTTACGATGCACTGAGTGATCGAGCACCATCAAGTTTAAATTTACTGAGTTACGAAGCAAACATTTACCGCGATTGGGTTTGGGGCGAAAAAGAAAACCAACAAAGCTTAAATATTGTTGAGAGATCACTTGGCAATACACAGGTGAATAAACTGTTAGTATTAGGCGCAGGAAGTTGCCGGTTAGCGCTAGATTTGCATAATAAATTAAATCCAAAATTAACCATTGCTAACGACATTAATCCGCTATTGTTATTAGCCGCAAAACAGATTATCACCGAAGCTGATTTAGATCTGGTTGAGTTTCCAGCACACCCCAAAAGCACCGATTCAAGCGCAATATTTCACACTATTTGCGCTTTAAAAAAACCGCCTGAAAATTTTTATTTTTTATTTGCCGATGCAGCTAAACCCGCCATAAAAAAACATTGTATTGATTTAATTGTTACCCCTTGGTTAGTTGATGTTCAGCCTTTAGAGCTAAGCCAATTTGCTAATGCTATCAACCAATATTTACCCATTGGTGGAACTTGGTGTAACTTTGGCAGCTTAGTGTTCAATCAAAACCAAGATGCGCATTGCTATTCAATTGATGAAATAACAATGATTTTAGCAGAGCAAGGGTTTGAATTAGAAACTCAAGCAGAAGATACAATACCATACTTGCAATCACCTTATAACGCAGGCTATCGAATAGAAACCGTTTTTAGCTGGCGAGCAAAAAAAGTTAAACACACACAACAAAACAATAAACATCAAAACTTGCCTGACTGGATCATTAATTCTGGTCAGCCTATTCCTCAAAATTCAACGATTAATAATTATTTAAATTCTTACCAATTATACAGCGAAATTTTATCGCTTATTGATGATAAAAAAAGCATTAATAAAATTGCCAAACTCATTGCGAAAAAATATCAAATTGATGTTGATGAGTCTTTGGCAATGATGAAAGATTTTTTTAAAAAACTATAATTTTTTTATCTTAAACTCTGTTATGCATCAGAATGCTTTCTTTCAACAAGCGTTAAAATATCATAAATTGCCACTGGATCATTATGCTGATTAGTTACTTCAACCGCCCATGCCACAACACCAGTATGGAACTTATCATCAGGCTTTTTACCTTTGTTAATTTTACGCTTGCAGGTAAGCTTCACTTGAATGGTATCACCAATAGCAACTGGCTCAACAAAACGTAAATTATCAATGCCGTAATTGGCTATAACAGGGCCAACCCCTGGATCAACAAACATTCCAGCGGCAGCAGAGATCACAAAATAACCATGAGCGACTCGCTTTTCAAAGAAAGAATCTTCTGCGGCTACTTCGTCAAAGTGCGCGTAAAAATGATCACCCGATATACAACCAAAATTAACAATGTCGGCCTCTGTCACCGTACGCCTGTGAGTGGTTAAAGACTCACCAATTTCAAGCTCTTCAAAATATTTTCTAAACGGATGAACTCTATCGGTTTTAACTTCGGCACCTGGGGTATATTGATTGGTAATCGCCATAATTGAAGTGGGTGAACCTTGAATTGCCGTGCGCTGCATATAGTGTTTAATTGCTCGTGCGCCACCTAGCTCTTCGCCGCCACCTGCACGTCCTGGACCACCATGAACTAATGGCGCTAATGGCGAGCCATGCCCCGTAGACTCTTTGGCACAATCTCTATCAATCACTAGCATTCTGCCATGATGTGATGCCGTACTTAAAATAATATCTCGCGCGTTTTCACGGCTTTTGGTAAATACCGAACCCGTTAAAGAGCCTTTACCCATTTTGGCTAACTCAATGGCATCATCAAGATTTTGATAAGGCATTAAGGTACTCACAGGGCCAAAAGCTTCAACTTCGTGAGGTGTTAATGTGTTTAGTGGATCTTTACAATGTAGTAAAGTTGGCGCCATAAATGCGCCTTTGCCTTTTTCGATACCTTGGGTTGAAAAGTGCTCAAAACCATCAAATACACATTCACTAGCTTGTTTAAGTTGCTCAACTGCGGCAAATACATCATCACGCTGCGATTTGCCAACCAAAGCCCCCATTCGCACGCCCTCTATGGTGGGATCGCCAATAACCGTTGAAGATAATCTTTTAATTAATGCTTCGGTAACCGCATCCACTTTATCTTGCGGGATAATTGCGCGGCGAATTGCAGTACATTTTTGCCCTGCTTTTGTGGTTATTTCACGCGCCACTTCTTTAATGTATAAGTCAAACTCAGGATCATCGGCAGACACATCAGGGGCTAAAATGCAGCAGTTTAATGAGTCGGCTTCCATGGTAAATGGAATACTTTTAGCAATAATATTAGGGTGTGTTTTAAGCATTTGCCCTGTAGATGCAGAGCCGGTAAAAGTGACTACATCTTGCTCGGTTAAATGCTCAAAAATATCGCCAACGCTACCGCAAATTAATTGAATAGAGCCCTCAGGTAGAATCTTTGATTCAATCATTGCTTTAACCACAGCTTCGGTTAAATAACAGCTTACGGTTCCCGGTTTTACTATAACTGGCACTCCAGCAATTAAGGTTGGCGCTATTTTTTCAAGCATTCCCCACACAGGAAAATTAAACGCATTAATATGCAGAGCCACACCTTCTTTTGAGGTTAAAATATGTTGCCCAACAAAACTGCCGCCCGCCGATAAAGGTTCAACATTGCCCTCAACCACAAAAGTGTCATTATTAAGCTCACGCCTAGCAATACCCGTGTAGCTAAAAACAGTGCCAATACCGCCCTCAATATCAACCCAAGAGTCTGCTTTGGTTGCGCCAGTCATATAAGAAATACGATAAAACTCATCTTTGCGATCAAGTAAATATTTAGCCACTAACTTTAGTTTTTCAGCTCGCTCATGGGTGGTTAATTTTCTTAAAGCTACGCCACCTTTTTGTCTGCCGTAGTCTAAAATATCCCCAAAGCCAGAGGTCAAAGAATTAACCTGTCCGATAACATTATCGTTTACCGAGTTAACGAGCATATCACTTCTGCCATCACCGCTAACCCACTGTCCACCAACGTAGCTTTTTATTATGTTTTCACTGTTGCTCATTTTAAATCCTGTTTTCTATCATTTTTTATTTTGCTGACTTCAACATTCGTTATTAATTGATTCAAGCACAGCAGAGGTTTGCCTTAATACTTGATCATTCCAAAACCGTAAAACTTTATACCCTTGCAATTCAAGACGAGAAGTTCGTAATTGATCTGAGGCTTTATTGTCTAAATGCTGACTTCCATCTAACTCAATAATCAATTTTTGATCTCTACAAACAAAATCGACAATATATGGAGATATAACAAACTGTCTGTAAAATTTTAAACCGTTAAATCGCCTTGCTCTTAAATAGTACCAAAGCTTTTTTTCTGCATCGGTTTGGTTTGTTCTTAATTCTTTCGCTCTTTTTCTTAACGTTTGAATATCCGTATTCATTATTTTTTCCTTCTAGCTTAACCACTTCCCTCTCCCTAAGAGAGAGGGAGTAAAAAAACAAGTTCCCTCTCCTTTGAAGGAGAGGGTTAGGGAGAGGTAGAAAACTCTATTGCTAAACCTATTTACATTGTAGCTTCGATTAAAACTCTCCCCTCTCCCCAGCCCTCTCCCTAAGGGAGAGGGAGTGAAAAAACAAGTTCCCTCTCCTTTGAAGGAGAGGGTTAGGGAGAGGTAGAAAACTATCTGTAATTTCCTATCTATAAATCAACCACTCCCCTCTCCCCAGCCCTCTCCCTAAGGGAGAGGGAGTAAAAAATAAGTTCCCTCTCCTTTGAAGGAGAGGGTTAGGGAGAGGTAGAAAATTCTATTGCTAAACCTATTTACATTGTAGCTTCGATTAAAACTCTCCCCTCTCCCCAGCCCTCTCCCTAAGGGAGAGGGAGTAAAAAAATAAGTTCCCTCTCCTTTGAAGGAGAGGGTTAGGGAGAGGTAGAAAGCTTAATTACTAAACTCTGTCTATAAAAAACTACTCCCCCCAATTCTCAATCACACTAACAAAGTGACTTAAAAACAAATTGGTTTGATGTGCATCGAGCGCGCGGTGATCAATGCTTAAGGATACATAACATTTTGGTTTAATTACCATCGTATCAACACCATTAATCTCTTCAACCACTACGCGTTTTTCTAACTTTCCAACCCCTAAAATAGCCACTTGGGGCTGATTGATAATAATTGGGGTAGCAAATAAACTACCACTCACGCCATGATTAGAAATAGTAATAGTGCCATTTTTCATATCACTAGGGGTTAACTTACCATCACGAGCCTTTTCGGTCATTTTGCCTAATCGCTCGGATATTTCAAATAAGTTCATGGCTTGAACTTGCTCAATCACAGGAACCACCAAACCAGCATCACCTAGCGCTGTGCCGACACCAATATTCACATCGCTAAATATCTCTAAAGCATCATCATGAAAACGCGCATTGGTTTGCGGCACTTGCTTAACTGCTTGCGCCATAGCCGCCAAAAAGTATGAAGTGAACGTGAGTTTCACCCCGAGATCTGCAAATTCTTTTTTATGCCATTTTCTGTGTTCAATAATATTGCTCATATCCATTTCAAACACGCTGGTTACATGAGGTGAAGTTTCTAATAAACTTTCTACCATATGACTAGCAATAGACTTACGCATTTGACTATGCGGAACCATTTCGCCTTGCAGTGCTCGGCTTTCTCTTTGCACCGATTGATAAGGCGAGTTTGATTTTGGCTGGTCGGTTTTAATTTTTTCAGAATTAACTTGATTGACTTGCTTTTTCTCAATAGGTGTAGGATTTTTCAAATAGGCCAACACATCATCGCGTGTCACTCTGCCGCGTTTACCGCTACCGATGATCGGTTCAATGGATAGATTATTTTCTCTTAGTAATCGTCTTACCGCTGGACTAACCAAATCGCTAGCGCTAGTATCATCTGAATTACTAATTAATGTATTACTGACTTGGGTTTTTTGAGGCTCAACAGTTTTTTCACTGGCTGTTTGTTGAGAAGACTTTTCTAAATCTAGGCTTAATTTTCCTAATACTTTCTCTGGCGCAACATCATCGCCAACTTGGGCGATAATTTCACTGACTACGCCTGTCTCTGTGGCGCAAACTTCCATTACCACTTTATCAGTTTCTAACTCTGCAACCGGATCACCCGCCTTAACTAAGTCGCCTTCTTTTACCACCCACGCGGCTAATGTTGCCGATGTTCCTTCGAGCTGCCCTTCTGGCAATAATATGTCGATTAATTTACTCATAGTTATTGCCTCCCTAAAACTCAATAATTGACTGCATACTAGCTTTTATTTTCTCAACGCTTGGCACGGCTTCATGTAATAGATGAATATTATGTGGGTTAGGAATATCTGGCATGGTTAGTCGCTCTATTGGCGCATCTAAATCGAAAAAAGCTTCTTTGGCTAAGGTTGCCGAAATTTCTGCACCAAAACCAGCGGTTAAATTATCTTCGTGAACAATTAAGCAGCGCCCAGTCTTTTTAACCGACTCTAACACCATGGCTTTGTCCCACGGTTGAATGGTGCGTAAATCAATGACCTCAACTCCGTTAGCTAAATCTAATGCAGCAATTTCACAGCGTTCAACCATAGCTCCCCATGTAACCACGGTGAGCTTATGTCCTTGGATGATTAATTTGCCTTTACCAAATGGGATCGCATAATCATCTCCTGGGTAAGGCCTTCTTGCCCAGCGATTATCAGCAAAAAACGATGCTCAAAGAAAATGGTCGGGTTGTTATCTCGCAAGGCTGTACGCATTAATCCCTACGGCATCTTCGGCATTGGATGGCATAGCTAGCTGCCAACCTGTTTTATGTGCCCATTCCACTTCATCGGACATAGAATGCCAAGGATCACCACGCCCTGCAAAACCACCAGGAATTCTTACCACCATTGGCGCGGCAAATTGATTGTTTGTACGCCAGCGCATAATGCCAGTGTCGGTTAGTTGCTCGGCGGCAGGCTCTGCGTATTTTCTAAATTGAATTTCAGGCACAGGCATTAAACCCGCTAAAGCCATGCCTACTGATCGTCCAATAATACCTTCTTCTGAAAGGCTGGTATCAAAAACTCTGCGGTTTCCATACTTTTCATTTAAACCCAAAGTAGCGGCATGAACACCACCTTTAGGGCCAACATCTTCACCAAATACCAATACTTTAGGATTGGTGGCAAGCTCATAATCGAGCGTATACGAATAGCAGTAAGCATATTTAAACGCGCACCTTGCGGATTGGGCTGCTCACTGGTTTGTGGGAACTGATAATCATCGGCATGTAACCCGCCACGAAGCTGAACTTCAGGGTTGTTATAAGCATCTTTTTCGGCATAAACATAGCGTTTTAACTTATCCACACTAGGCTCTGGACGTTGCTTGGCTTTTTCCACGGCATCTTTTACTGCCTTATAAGCTTTTTCTTCTAAAGCTTTCCATTGCTCCGCTGTAACCACTTGATAGCCTTCGAGGTAATCTTTTAGTTTTGGCAAAGGATCATTTTTTTGCTCGTCGGCAATCATTTCATCGGGCTTATAAGTTTGGGTATCTTGAAAGGTATGTCCGCAAAGCCTTGGTACTTTTAATCTGAGTAAACAAGTGCCTAAACCTGCGCGAGTATAATCAATGGCTTCTTTAATGAGTTTAGGTGCTTCTATCGGGCAAGTGCCGTCACCATCAACAATTTTTAAATTTTTATAGGCGCTCAAGTTAGCTACTTGATCACCACCGGGTGTTTGCACTTCTTGCGGAACCGAAATGCCATAACCATTATCTTCAATATAAAAGAGATGAGGTAGTTCGTTGGCGGTAGATATATTTAATGCTGCCCAAAAAACCACTAGTAGACATCGATGAATCACCGCCCATTGAAACACCAATTGCGCCGCGATAAGCTTCATCTTTTAATTCATCTCTATGATAAACAACCGATTGCGCCAACCAGAAATAGGCGAGTATTGAGAGCCAACCCCGCCACACATAGGAAACAGCATTGCCCCTTTGCGATTAACATTAGGATAATTACAACACCACACCAATATCGCGACCATCACTATAACCACCCGACTTTGCCATTGGCGAAGCCACAGCATCTTCTATGTCAAGCCCTAGGGATAACACAAATGGGCGCGAACGATAGTAGCCCGTTGCGCCATCGTGCGGATGGTTAAGCATACAACCAATTAATATTTGCGCTAAATCGTGCCCACGAGCCGAAAACTGATTAAATACTAGCTTTGCTGGAACAAGCTCTTGCTCTTCAATATCGTCCATTGCTCTTGAAAGAAGTAAGGTATAAACCACCTTTTCCCAATCGAAATGTTCACTAGGAGCTTTATTATCTGTCATTATCACTGTCCTAAAATTAACTTTCTAAAGTCAACTGGCTAGCCCAGCAATGGTCGTTACAGCCGTGAATATACTGAGCAATTGTATGGACAGATTATAAGATAATTTAATTTGTATTTTCAATAATATATTTGCAATTGCAATTATTTAATTGAAAAATCAGTATAGCCTAACAACTTACCAAATAGCGGGGTCTACTTGATACAAGCCTTTAAGTTGTAAATATAAGCTTTTATGTTGTGCTAATAATGACTTAGGTTGCTCAAAAAATACCTCACTAGCGACTGCAAAAAACTCAGCAGGATTGGTTGCTCCATAGCTATCGAGCAATGTTGATTGATTTGTTTTGGTTTGAAAGCGCAGTTTTTCATATTCATTAGAAAGCACCTTCGACCAACACTTCTGGTTATTATGTCTTAAATAAGGTGCACCATTAGCCGCACCCGTTTCTTGATCGAGCTGATGGGCAAATTCGTGAATAACCACATTTTGTCCATCATTAGCATCTTGAGCGCCAGCTTTGGTGTCATGCCAAGACAATATAACTTTACCTAGCTCCCAAGACTCACCACTTAATACCCTTTCATTACTTTGTAATACACCCGCGCCATCCTTATGAGAATGGGTGGTAATAAATGCCGCAGGATAAACATAAATTGACTTTAGTTTAGGGTAATAATTGGTTTTACGATTTAACAATAACAAACAAGCTTGAGCGGCGATGGTTACTTTGATCTCATCATTAATTTCTATACCTTCAAAGCCATAAAATTGTTTTTCATTTAAAAAAATTAGTATATGTTGTTTTAGTTGCAATTGAAGATCAGATGGCATTCCATAAAAGTAAGGCACATTTTTGCGCAGTATTTCACGCCACTTTTTAGGGAATGGTAGTGATGCAACTTGCTGGCGCTTTCTTTTTATCCATTGTGGTTTCAGTAAGATATATCCAATTAAGGTTAAAACTGACAAAATAATAATAAATAGTGGTTCCATAAAACTTTAATATTTCTCTAAATAAATCGTTAGATATTATCTTGAGGTGAATTTTTAATATTCAAGAGGGGAAAATGGTTTGTTACAAAGAGGAAAGTGCAGCTAGATACACTTTTCCACCTATGCACAAAGAAATAAGAAAAGATCTAATTTAACTGACAAGGATTATAAAGTGGATTTTTCGATTTTCTAATGGCTTCTTTATGCAGTCTTATTACCGCTTTATCTTCAGGAAAATTTAATAATGAGTCGTACCAATAATCGAGTAGTTCATCGTCAAAATAAGCTAAATTAAATGCTTTATTAGAAAACCAATTTCCACTATTGAATTTTTCTCTCTGCTTTTTAATATTCTCTATCTCAAATTGATCATCAATCACACTATAAGTCGACTCTAAAAGCTGCAAACCAATACCTTGTAATATTAAAGTTTTACTTTCTCTAAATAGTTTTTCTCCAATACTAGAGCATAAATAACCAATGTCTATTCGCTTTTTTGAGTTCTCATTACAAAAATCAAATATCTTAGATATCGAAGGTAAAACTACTGCGGCAGAAGTTCCAATAGCAGCAAAAATTCTTGCTCGTTTGTCTGCTATACCAATTTGCTGATAGGCTAAATCAAAGAGTAAAATAAAGTTTCCCCACTGCTCATCATAGATTGGTGCAGCAACAGTATTGCGGAGAGATTCAATAGCGCTTTCGGTGTCATTGTTAAGGATATCAATACTTGCTTTAACAAACCAAGATGCACCATTATTTTGGTTTTGAGCTATAATTTCATCAATGTCTGAACTAGCACAAGCTTTTAAATTATTATTTAAAGAGCATTGTGATAAATAAAAATAACTTAGTGCTTTTTTTTCAAGACCTGAATTCAGACTATCTATATATTTTTTCACAAGAGTTAAATCATTATTTTCATCAGGTAAAACCATAAAATAAGCAGCTTGAGTTATTGTCGAGGGATTATTTTTCCAACTATTTAATACCTTCTTTATGTCAACTAAATCATCATACTCATCGAATAACTTATCATCAACGCTACCACAATCAACGATATATTCAGTAGAACCTTCTTCATTTTCAAGTGGAGAAACCACACCAGACAAGGGCTTAATCTTTGCTTTAACTTTATTAAAATTTTGCTCTGGCTCAGACTCCTCTGGAAAAGTTACCTGCTTATCAACTAGTTTATTTTTACTACTTAAAAACCAATATAAGCCACTAACAAAAATCAAAATAATAATCACTAAATATTTTCTCATTTTTGTTCCATCGAATTGAATTTATTTTGCAATTGAATCGCTTATCCTTTTTTCGCTTCCAGCTCATCCCACAATTCATAATCAGCACTTAACTGCTCTTGAATATTTTCAAATTCTTTAACTACTTCATCGGCTTTTTCTCTGTCTTGGTAAAAATTGGGATCAGCCATTAAGCTTTCTATCTCTGCAATTTTAGCTTCTGCACCTTCAATTTTTGTGGCAGCTCATCAAGCATACGCTGTTCTTTATAAGACAGTTTTACTGTTTTATTTTTTGCTTTTGTTTTATCTTTTTTATCAGCAACTGCTTTCACTATTTTAGGTTTGGCTTGTTCAAAATAATGCATCCATTCTTGATAGCCGCCAACAATTTCGACAATTTGATATTGGTTTGAGCTTTGATCTAATGGTGGCAGTTGATTATCAAAAACTAAAAGTTCTGAGCAGCAATTATCTAAAAATAATCTATCGTGACTTATAATTAAAACCGTAGCTTTTATTTCTACCAACATTTGCTCTAAAATTTCTAAGGTTTCAACATCTAAATCATTTGTTGGCTCATCAAGCACAAATAAATTGGCTGGCTTGGTAAATAATTTAGCTAATAAAAGTCGATTAATTTCTCCGCCCGAAAGAGAACTTGCTGGCGCTCTCACATTATCGGCTGAAAAATTAAAATCACTCATATAACTAATTACGTGCAAATCTTTTCCATCAACGGTAACAAAGTCTTTGCCTTCGGCAATGTTATCGGCAACGGTTTTATTTAAGTCGATGGCTTCTCTTAGTTGGTCAAAATAAGCCACTTCAATATTGTCACTTAAGGTTAACTCACCAGAATGAGGCGCTATTTTTCCTAGCAAAGTTTTAATAAATGTTGTTTTACCGCTGCCGTTATCACCTAATATTCCAATTTTATCGCCTTTTTGTAATACCCATGAAAAGGGTAAATTTAATGGTCTGTCGTAACCGACTTGTAGCTCTTTCATTTTGGCGACAATTTTACTACCTGCCATTTCTACGCTGGCTTTTATTTTGCTGGTACCCATTTGGTTTCTGCGTTGGCTTCGCTCTTCGCGCATTTTTTTAAGCGCTCTCACCCTGCCTTCATTGCGGGTTCTACGTGCTTTAATGCCTTGTCTTATCCAAACTTCTTCTTGAGCGAGCTTTTTATCAAATTCCGAATTAACTTTGGCTTCATCTTTCAATTGCAATGCTTTAAGTTCGGTATATTTTTGGTAGTTGCCAGGAAAGAAATGAATATGTCCGCGATCAAGTTCCATAATGGTATCGGCTACTTTATTTACAAACTGACGATCATGCGACACAAATAACAAGGCGCCTTTAAAGCCAATAAGCTGATCTTCGAGCCATTGGATACTACTTAAATCTAAGTGGTTTGTCGGCTCATCTAAAATCAACAAATCAGGTGATTGAACCAAAGCTTTAGCCAGTGCTGCTCTACGCCGCCAACCACCAGATAAATCTGACATTTTAATATCGCCATCTAAGTCTAAGCGCGATAAAGTTTGCTTTACTCTCGTTTCAATGGTCCAGCCATCAAAAGCATTAATTTTCGATTCTAACTCAGCTACTTTAGGGGAGTTCATATCGGTCATTATCAATGATTGATAGTCCTCAACCCATTGTTTAACCTCGGCTAACCCCGATTCAACAAATTCTCGAATAGATTGTGATGTTTTTTCTGGCAGTGCTTGAGGTAAAAAGCCGATATGATGATTTTTTGAGCGATTAATCACCCCATCATCTAAGGCAACCTCATTATTAATCACTTTTAGTAACGTTGATTTACCTGTGCCATTACGACCAACCAAACAAACTTTTTGCTTAGACTCAATAGCAAACGATGCTTTATCTAGCAGTATTTGAGGGCCATAAGCCAGTGAAATTTTATCGCCGCGAATTAAGGACATGTATTACCCAATTGAATGATTTGATTGGTTAATTTTATCAAACAAAATTAGGGCTTAACATCAAAAGGAAAAATTATAGGCAAAAAAATACGGAAGAGGTTAGGCTCTTCCGTACCGACAAAAGCTACTGATTAATTAATTGGTGCTAACTTCATCAGAGCAATTATCTGTTCCTGCTTCACAAACTTTAAAGGTCGAATTTACGGTGCCGAATCGATAGTTTGACGTCCAACTTCCGTCATTATCAACCGTACTGCTAAGGCTACCATTTTCAAAAATATCAACTTCTGAGCCCGATGCGCCGCTCCACTCTAGAGTGATTTGAGTTAATACGCCAAATAGAACAGAGGTTGAAACATTTAAGCTAATTTCACTGCTAACTGGCTCGGTAACCGTAACTTCTTGACTACTGGTGTGTGTCATTCCGTCATTATCGGTAACCGTTAGTGATACACTGTAGGTACCAGCAGATGCATAGTTATGAGTAGGGTTTTGTTCGCTTGATGAGTTATCATCGCCAAAATCCCAGCTCCAACTATCAATGCTTCCATCGCTGTCGTTACTTTCGTCAGTGAAAGACACTTCTAGATCACTGGCTGAAAAACTAAAGCTTGACGTTGGTGCTTCACCGCTACCATCTGATACAGCAACCGTTTGGTTTTCTGAATCGGTAGAGCCTTCATTATCGGTAACTGTTAATGTCACATCGTAACTACCGCTCGACGAATAAGTGTGGCTTGGGTTTTGATCGCTCGACGAGTTACCATCTCCGAAGTCCCAGCTCCAACTAGCAATGTTGCCGTCACTATCGCTGCTTGAGTCATTAAAATTAACAGTTAACTCAGAAATAGCGGTTGAAAAGCCAGCACTTGGTCTTTGGTTACTATCACCTTGCAAGGCTGCAACGGCTGCGGCGGCATCGAGCATACCTGCACCACAATCTTCACAGTCACCAGAAAATGGTCTGGCTGAATTTTGTAAGGTTTCTAATACTTCATCGGGGGTTATATCGGGATCAATACTGTAAAGCATAGCCGCAACACCAGCAACATGAGGTGCCGACATACTCGTTCCTTGATAACCAGCATAAGTATCACCTTCAGGTGTTGTTGTTCCGCTATCAACCGTTGATAAAACACCATTGGCTTCATCATCAGAGATATCACCACCTGGACCTGAAATTTCTACGCTATCACCAAAGTTTGAATACCATGCTCTATCACCATTTCTATCGTAAGCACCTACGGTGATAATATTGTCACAACCTGCTGGAGAATAACTAATTGCATCTTCGTCACTGTTACCCGCAGAAACAACAACCGTAGCTCCCGCTTCAACAGTTCTATCAATGGCATCTTGCATTGCTTCATCACAAGCAGCTTCAGCACCAAGACTTAAGTTAATGACCTTAGCAGGATTAGGATTATCAGGAATACCTGACACAGAAAGACCAGCAGCCCAAAGCATTGCATCTGAAGCATCACTTAAAATTCCGCCACATTTGCCTAATACTCGCATCGGCAAAATTTTTGCGTTATAAGCCACTCCTGCAACACCAATAGAGTTGTTACTAACTGCCGCGACGGTTCCTGCTACATGAGTTCCATGCCAATTGGAATCTGCACTACGAAACTCTTGACCAGAACATTCAAAAAAACCAAACCAAGTACCTTCATCACGAGCGTCAGCATCTCTGCCATCGCCATCACGAGAAATATCGGTGCTTGAAATAAAATCGTAACCACCAACAATATTGTCAATTAGATCGGCATGTTCGGTATATCCAGTATCAAGTACGGCAACAATGACATCTTCACCCTGAGTGACATCCCAAGCATCTGGTGCATTAATACCAGCGGTTTCTTCAAAATAGTGCCATTGCTCGCCATAACGAGAATCATCAGGAGTAGCCATTGGGTGAAGCATTATATTTGGTACGGCATATTCAACATCAGGCAAGCTAGAAAACACTTTTGCCATTTCTTCTAGTGACTGTCCACCAAACCATTTGCTATCAAATGAAATTAGTTGCGCACCAGTAGCCATTGGTCGTTTGAATTCTAAGTTAAGATTGTATTTTTTATTGAGCTCTTCAAGCTTTTTTTCAACACCTGAAATAGCCTGCTCATATTGTAGGTTACTGGTTTTAAATTTAACGATCATTTCGCCGTTATGGCTAACCGCTGGTAAATCTTGGGCATTGGCTACACCCATTGTTGACGCTAATAAAACACTCGAAAATAAAGATAGCTTTTTGTTTAACTTAAAATGATCTCGGCCCATATTTATTCCTCCTAGTAGTGATAAATGGTTCGGTCGAAACTCAGTAATTTATTGGTCATTATTTTGTTAGCTAACCAAATAAAAAAAGCGAAGTTAGTGATTTGGTTGGCTAAATTACTGAGAAGAAAACAACACTGCATTTTGTTTTTTATTGAGTAAACAGAATTTGCCTTCTTGAATAAAGACATTAATTTGATGAACCATTCATTTCCATTGAATTATTTGCAACTCATTTTTCCTTAAATGCAACTAACTGTTTTATATAAAGTTTCACCCCCTACCATGGTAATAAGTCACATTTTTTTTGAGATTTAGCTCACATTTTTCTTTAATCTGAATATTTTGTTTTTATCAATTTTCCAGCAAAAAACAAAGAATAAGTTATGCTTAATAATTAAAGATCAGCGCGCTTTAACGGTTATGCGTAACAAATTAATTTTATTTATCTCTTATAGATAAACTTTACACACTTATTAATTAAGGAATTAAAAAATGGCTCGTTCAAAAGTAGAGTTTATTAGTAACGGTATTAAGCTTGCTGGGCTATTAGAAACACCAAATCAAAATGCTCAAGCCTTTGCTCTATTCGCTCATTGTTTTACCTGTGGTAAAGACATTGCCGCCGCCTCTCGCATATCGAGAGCTTTAGTACAAAAAGGCATTGCAGTAATGCGCTTTGATTTCACTGGCTTAGGCAATAGTGATGGTGACTTTTCTAATACCAACTTTTCATCAAATATTGATGACTTAGTCGCAGCCGCCGACTTCTTAAGAGAAAACTATAAAGCTCCGCAAATTATCATTGGTCATAGCTTAGGTGGTGCGGCGGTATTAAATGCCGCTCATCGAATAGATGAAGCGGCAGCTGTAGTAACAATTGGCGCGCCAGCCGATGCAACTCATGTTTCTAAACAGTTTGCTTGTGACATAGACACAATCCAAAAAGAAGGTGAAGCCAATGTTAGTTTAGCGGGTCGCCCTTTTAAGATTAAAAAACAGTTTTTAGATGATATTGCTAAATCAGATACACAGCATATCGCCTCATTAAAGCCTGCGCTTTTAGTCATGCATTCACCCCTTGATACAACCGTATCAATTGAACAAGCTGAAAAAATTTACGTGGCTGCAAAACACCCAAAAAGTTTTGTTAGCTTAGATACAGCCGATCATTTGGTCACCAATAAAGACGATGCCGAATATATAGCCGAAACCATTGCGGCTTGGGTCACCCGGTACATACCAAACTTTAAGCTTATTCAACAATCTGAAACCAATATTAATAAAGGCGAGGTTATTGTTAATGAAAGAAACAAACAGTTTACTCGTGAGGTCATTAGTGATGCACACTATTGGTTAGCCGACGAGCCCGTATCATTTGGCGGTGCTAATTTAGGGCCAGATCCTTATGAGCACTTACTGGCGGCAGTAGGCACTTGCACCTCAATGACAATTAGAATGTATGCCAACCGCAAACAATGGCCTTTAGAGCATGTTTCAGTTGAACTTAGCCACCAAAGAAAACACGGTGAAGATTGTGAAGAATGCGATTCGCCCGATCAAAAAATTGAAATCATCAATCGCACACTCAAATTTAAAGGTGACTTAAGCCAAGAGCAAATTGAACGCTTAACCGAAATTGCGGATAAATGCCCAGTTCATAAAACTTTGGAAAGTGACTTGCGAATCAAAACTCAGGTTAGATAGCTATACCCGCTCTACTTCAAGATGCTTGAATTATAGTGACTAATCCTGCGCATTAATGCCTTAAATAGGATGGCTTACTGACTTGCTGAAACATGCATCTTGAAGTAGAGCGGGTATAATTACTCAACAACTGTTTCTGCTAGCATATTAATTAGCTCGTCAACTTCAACTAAGGCGCTCATAAAATCAACAACCATGCCCGCAAACCACGGTTTTTGAGAAGTTCTTTCGGACCAACGAATATCATCTACCGTTAGGTTTTTAGCTTCGCCAATTGAGTGACATGCAAGCGCCCAATTAGAGTTGTCGAGCAAGATTAAAAATTCATATTCTTTTTCTATTAACTTCTGCTCAGGCATAATAAATTGCTGTGTATCTACCACCATTAAATTACCTCTTTCGTGTGGAACGAGTCCCAAAAACCAGTTGGGTGTTCCCACCAGTGGTGTAATGTCTTGCATTGACGTCTTTACAATACCACCAAGCTTTAAAAGTGGTACGGCTAAAGGCATTTTGCCCACTTGAAAAATTAGTGTTTGAAAAACTTCTGGTAATAAATCTTTAATCTTTTGTTTTTCTCTTGTCGCAAATGTAGCTTCTGCGGCTTGTTGAGAAATATTATGTTCTTGTTCGAGCTGTTGTTCTTGCTTAATTTTAGGCTGAGTTGCTAAAGAAATTTTAGCCAACAATTTTTCAACATTAACCAGCCTTTCATCTTTTTCTTTATGTGGTTTTTTATCAGGCTTTTGCTCTATTTTATTTAACTTTCTGCTTGTATCATTATAAATATTGGTTGTTACTTCAATGGATTTATTAATCACTTTTTTATCAATACTAAACTCTTCTGGAGAGTTTTCTAATTGGGCTTTTGGCTGTTTTGCATTAAGGGGTTCACTTTGTTTTGCCGACTGTTTTATCCGCTTATTTACACCTAAGTTTTGATCTTTATTTTCAGTTTTATAGCTTTCTTTTAAAGATTGAATAAACGCTTCTTCTTTTTCTTTAGTGATCAGTGCATCCCAAAGCTTTGCCTCTTCTTCTTCGGCTTGTTCACTAAAGTCATTTTCTTGATGAGAAATTTTAAAGGGTTGAAAAGATTGAGCGTCAATAAGCTCTTTTTGCTCAAAAGATTGAGTTAACGAATGAGATAGCGCTTGTTCATTTTGTGTTTGAGAGTGAGATTCTTGCTCAATTATACTAAGTTGCTCATCTAAATATTGGTTTAACGATTGAGCATTGTTATCGGTTTCATTAAAGTCATCGGGGGCATCTAAATTTTCAAGTTCGGCGCTTATAACATTTGATGTTTGCTCGATTTGCTCATCAATTAAATGATCTACGGTTTTAGTTAATGGTTTGATTTGTGGATTATCACTAGCTTCCGTAGTGTCGGTTACAGTTGATTCTACCGCTTGTTGAATGATTGGCTTACTCTTTAATTTAGGTTCAATAGGTGTAACATTGGATAAATCAGTTAACAAGAAATCAACATAATCTTCCAGCAAAGATTGTTCTTGTGTGACAGGAGGCTTTTTTAAATTCATAATCTTTTTAAGCCACTTTATGATCTTTAGTTAAATCTAATAAACTATCAGCCAGCTTGTAATAAGCTTCTACACCATGAGTATCAGGATAGGCAAAACTTGGGGTTTGATGTTTTCTTGAAGCATCTCTAAACTTGGTATCAATGGGGATCACCTTGTTCCATAAATGAATACCAAATTGATCTCGCATATTTCTCAACGCCTGAATTGAAGCTTTAGTTCTGCGATCAAACATTGTGGGTACGATAGTATAGCCTATAGTATGGTGCTGAGCTTTAATAACCATATTAAGAGTATTCATCATTCGCTCTAAGCCTTTAATTGCCAAAAACTCAGTTTGCACAGGAATAACCAATTGCTGACAGGCCGCTAGCGCATTAATTAACAATACCCCTAGAACGGGAGGGCAATCAATTAGCACATAATCATATTCATTTGATAACAGTTTTAATACTCTACTAAATACTAATCCCATTCCTTCTTTGTGGCTAAAGCGTTTATCTAAGGTTGCAAGAGTTAACGATGCAGGAATGAGTGCCAGGTTTTCATCGTCTAGTTTTAATCTTGTTTGGTGGGCTTGCTGGCTTGTTAACGGTGTTTCAGAAAACCAGTTAAATAGTGTTTTAGGAAGAGATTCACTATCATAACCAAAATAAGCAGTAAGTGATGCATGCGGATCACTGTCAATCATTAACACTCTGTTACCACGTTGAGATAATATGCCAGCGAGCGCAGCTACCGTTGTTGTTTTACCAACACCACCTTTTTGATTTGCTACTGTCCAAATTCTCACTGAAAACCTCTTGAAAACTTTGGTATGCCTTTATACTCCGACATACTAATACTCTAAATGTTAAAACTGCGGAATTTACTTTGCTGCTACTCATAATCGGCAACTAGTTTTGACCATTTTGTTCTTCATCTGGCAATTCTTTGCCGCGAATAAGTATTCCGCCACCAGGCAGTCTTACTACTTCAATTTCTGGCTCGGCATCCTTTTCATTTGCCACTGGTGCTTCTTGCTCACTAGCAATATCTTGCTCATTAACACTAGGCTCTAAGCGTTGTTTTCTTGATATTGAAATAACAACTCGGCGATTTTTAGCTCGCCCCTCTGCATTTTCATTGCTTGCAACAGGTTGAAACTCACCATGCCCTTCTACACTCATTCTTGCAGGGATCACGCCAAGATTTTGCAATTTACGTACCACCGCAACACCACGAGCGCTAGATAATTCCCAATTAGAAGGAAAGCGCTCGGTAATAATGGGAATATTATCGGTATGACCATGAACTAAAATAATTTGCAGGTTTTTATTCAAATGGTTTGCAACTTCTTGCATTAAAGGATCGGCATTTTGATTTAAAGTGTCACTGCCCGATGGAAATAATAGCCCACTACGCAAATTAATATTGATCCAATTAGGATCTGATTTTATATCTGCCAATTCTTGATCAATTAAATCACCTAAAGACTCTCTTAGTCCTTGTTCTAGCTCTTTAAATTCTTCGGTTGTGGCAAAATTTTCAGATTCAATATTACCTGATTCATCCACTTGAGAATCGAGCTCAGGTTGCTCTATATCATCACCAGTAATGGGCTGGAGCGAACGAGTTGGTTCACCAACTTGAATTGGGTCGAGACTTCTCTGTGGAGTGTCAAATGCTTGAACAAGAGATTCAGACAAAACTTTATACTTAACTTCATTAACCTGTGAAATTGAATACATAACAACAAAAAATGCAAATAATAACGTGATGAAATCAGCGTAAGATACTAGCCAACGACCAGTTTCCTGTTCATCTTCACGCCTGTGTTTATTTCGTCTTCGCATTTCATTTCCAATAACACGGTTCCAGTAAAATAATCTCTGCTAGCAAATGGCAAATCGAGAAGAGTTTACTCTTTTAAATATCCGCTTAGTTTTCCTTCTATTACTCTTGGGTTTTCACCTTCTGCTATACAAGCTATTCCTTCTATCATTAATTCACGATACTGGGTTTGCATTTCAATCACAGTCCGTAACTTATGATAAATAGGGATAAAAAATAAATTAGCAAAGCCTACGCCATATATTGTGGCAACAAAAGCTGTGGCAATACCAGCCCCAAGTAATTCAGGGTTACTTAAATTTCCCATCACATGAATTAAGCCTAACACAGCCCCCACAATGCCTAAGGTAGGGGCATAACCACCCATTGATTCATAAACCTTTGCCGCCTTGAGTAAATCGGCTTCTACTACATCTAACTCCAAATACATGGCTTTGCGTATCGACTCAGCATCATTACCATCAACTAACATACCTAAACCTTTTAAAATAAAAGGCTCCATGTCTTCATCAATATTTTTTTCTAAGCCCAGTAGCCCTTCTCTGCGCGCTAAATTGCTCCATGCTGCAATACGAGTTATGGCTTCTTCAATTGGAGGAATAGGTGGACGAATTGCCCAACTAGAGATTTTCATGGCTAAACGAAATGTTTGTTCGTGTGATTGAATAAGCGCAGCACCTAGGCTCCCGCCAAACACAATAACAAATGCAGCCCAATCGAGTAATGCTTCTACACTTCCACCTTCTAATAGCTGGCCGCCAAATATTGCTGCAACCGCGATTAAAATACCAAAAAGTGTTAGCTTATCCATAAGCGCTTCCTAACGTTTTAACGCTTCGGCAAATCGATCAATAGATAACTGATGATCGGTTAAACCCGCTTTTGTAACTGACATAGGCATCCCATATACCACACAAGAGGCCTCATTTTGAGCCCAAACACTACCACCTTTAGATTTTATTAAACGACTGCCCTCTGTTCCATCGGAGCCCATACCCGTTAAAATAATGGCTAAAATATTTCCGCCAAATACCTTAGATGCCGCACCAAATGTTACATCAACCGATGGCGAAAATTGTAGTCTTGGATCAGTTGGTCTAATTCTAACTCTAGTTGAATTAGCAGAGCCATCAAAAACCATTTGTTTACCGCCAGGAGCAATATAAACAGTACCAGCCCTTAAAGGCATTCCATCTTGCGCTTCTACAATATTTAATGGGCAAATTCCATTAAGCCGCGATGCAAAAGCCCCAGTAAACGTGCCAGGCATATGTTGAGTAATAGTAATAGGATAAGGAAAATTAGCTGGCAGAGGTGATAATAAGGTTTGTAGTGCAACTGGCCCACCTGTTGATGCACCTATGGCAACTAATTTAGTTGAAGGCGGAACTCTAATATTAGCTGAAGCCCTGCGCGAGGCTCTTGGCTTTGATTCTACCTGTGCTCTTGGTGAGGAAGATTGTGTTGGTTGAGCAGCCCTTGTTGATGGCGTAGGTTTAAAGCCGCCTGGAGCAAATGATTTAGCTTGACCAAGCTCTCGAATTTTCTTTTGTAGCAAAACAACAAGATTGCTATTGTCAGAAGATAATGATTCATAAGACTTTAATAAAAAGTCGGTTGCTCCTGCCTCTAATGCATCTAGGGTAATCTTGGCGTTTTCATAAGTTAATGAAGACAACATTAATACTCTTGCACTACAAACTTTAACAATCTGTTTTAATGCTGTAACACCGTCCATTATGGGCATTTCAACATCAAGAGTAATCACATCGGGTTGAAGTTTTTCTGCTTTTTGAATAGCTTCTTGTCCGTTATTGGCGACACCAATAACTTCTATATCATGAGCTGCGTGTAATATTGACCCTACTCGACGACAGAAAAACTGGGAATCGTCAACTATCAATACTTTTATCGACATCTTGTCTCCTAGAGCAGTAATTGACGCAAGAAACAACTCTCATTGTGATCCTTATTAATTTAAATCAATTTATCCTGCATAATGTTTTAATAAACTGGGTATATCTATAATTAAGGCAATGCCACCATCACTGGTAATTGTTGCTCCTGCCATTCCAGGTGTACCATGTAAAGACTTGCCTAATGGTTTAATTACCACTTCCTCTTGACCAACTAACGAGTCAACGACAAAGCCAACTCTTTGAGTGCCAACTTGCACTAATACCACATGACCTTCTTTTTGCCTTTCACCACTTTGATTAACACCATGAGTCAACCATTCCCCTAAAAAGAATAATGGCAATGCTTTATCTCGAACAACAATCACAAGTTGTCCATCAACAATATTAGTTTTTGTTAGATCTAAATGGAAAATTTCATTAACCGAAGTCAGTGGTAAAGCAAAAGCTTGCTCTCTAACTTTAACCATTAAGGTTGGAAGTATTGCTAATGTTAAAGGCACTTTAATAATGATTTTTGTGCCTATGCCTAAAGTAGAATCGATATTGAGTGAGCCATTAAGTTGGGTTATTTTTGTTTTAACCACATCCATGCCAACACCACGACCAGATATGTCAGAAATTTCTTTTTTGGTAGAAAAACCTGCCATAAATATCAGGTTATAACATTCTTGATCCGTTAATCGATCAGCCTGCTCTTTTTCCATTAAACCTTTTTCAACCGCTAAATTTCTTAAAAATCCAGCTTCCATTCCTTTACCGTCATCTTCAATGACCAATAATATGTGATCGCCTTCTTGTGCCGCAGATAAAATAATTTTACCCGTGCGAGGTTTACCTGCCGCCACACGATCTTCGGGTGATTCAATACCATGATCCACAGAGTTTCTTACTAAATGCACTAAGGGATCGGCCAAAGCTTCAACCAAATTTTTATCTAAATCGGTATCTTCTCCAACCATTTCTAAAGAAATTTCTTTAGATAAGCTACGAGCTAAATCTCTAACAACACGAGGAAAACGCCCAAAAACCTTTTTAATGGGCTGCATTCTTGTTTTCATTACCGCGCCCTGAAGGTCACCAGTAACAACATCAAGATTGCTAATTGCCTTAGTTAAAACCTCATCTTGGCTAGTAGCGCCTAAGGTTTTTAAGCGATTTCTAGCTAAAACCAACTCACCCACCATATTCATAATATCGTCGAGTCGTTTAGTGTCTACTCTTACCGTTGCTTCGGCAACAGTGGCTGTTGGCGGCTTTTTCGGTAACGCTTTTTTCGCTACAGGTTTGGCAGCTTTAGCTGTTGTTTTTGTAACGGGATCTTTAGAAGGTTCTTTAGCTGTATTGTCTGCTTTCTGTTTACTAGTAGGTTTGCCTTTTACAGGCTCTTTGTTTGGCCCTTTACCACTACCATGTAGCTCATCTAGTAATGCTTCAAATTCATCATCATTAATCGCATCACTGCTATCAGTTTTTGGTTTTTCTGGCTTTGGTTTAGAAGTTGCGGTTTTATTTGAACTAGCCGATTCTGTGCTACTAGATTCTGTGCTACTAACTGGCGCACCTTTACCATGTAATTCATCGAGCAGGGCCTCAAACTCATCATCAGTAATTTCATCACCAGCCGTTGGCGAAATGATTACCCCATCTTTACTATCATCTACCGACTCAGGATCTTTAATTGGCTTTTTATCGCTTTGTGCTTCAGAGTTAAACTGGCCTTCGCCATGAAGCTCATCAAGTAATGCTTCAAACTCTTCATCAGTTATATCGTCACTGCTGGATTCAGCTTTTTCACTAGAGTCAGCACCATTAGAACCATCATTACCAGTATCAGTATCAGTATCAGTATCAGTATCAGTATCAGTATCAGTATCAGTATCAGTATCAGTATCAAACTGATTAGCTGCTCCTGTGCTAATTTCATCAACTAAGGCATCAAATTCTTGATCTGTTATTTCTTCACTTTCATTAACTTCTATAGTTTCGGCTGGCTCTTGCTCAGCGTTATCTTCGCTATTAGCATAACTACCTAAGGTCTTTAGAAATTCAGGATCGGCTTCAGTTGGATATTCAGAGTTTCTAACTTCATCAAACATATCATTAATAATGTCTAAAGCTTTAAGAATTTGATCCATTAAATCGGCATCAGCTTTTCGCTCACCATTACGCAAAATATCAAAAATATTTTCTGTGATATGACAAATTTCAACCAAAGGCTCTAAAGATAAAAAACCTGCGCCACCTTTAACCGTATGAAAGCCTCTAAAAATACTATTTAGCAAATCAGTATCCTCAGGCTCATTCTCTAAGGCAATTAATTGCTCAGACATTGACTCAAGGATCTCACTTGCTTCAATTAAGAAGTCTTGTAAGATTTCTTCATCGGCTTCAAATGACATCGGCTACCTCTAAAATCCTAAACTGGAGAGTAAATCATCAACTTCATCTTGCCCGCTTACAACATCATCTCGTTTTTCTTTGCTAATGATGGGGCCTTCAACGCCTTTATTTACAACATCTTTGCTTTTGGCAGCTTGATAACGATCCATATTTCCAAACATTTTAATCACATTAACCATGCTTTCTTCAACATCATGAACCAGCGTGATCACTTGCCTAATAACTTGCCCCGTTAAATCTTGATAATCTTGCGCTAACAAAACACCCGAAAGCTCTGAGTTTAGCTCATCGGCTGTATCTTTATTTTTTTCAAGATGAGATTCAATTCTTTTACAAAGTTGACGAAACTCTCCAGGGTTAAGCTCACGCCGATAAAGTTTTTTCCATTCATGAAGCAGATCTTGAGAATCTTTAGCAATAACATCGGCTAAACCACCACAGTGTTCAACTTTATCCATGGTTTTATTGGCGGCTTCTTCGGTTCTTTCTATAACATAATTAAGTCTGTCTTTCGCATTCGGAATTTCCGATGCCGCAATATCGGTAATTCTTGAATCAAGATGAAAAGTCGCTAAAGCTTGATGCAGCTTTCGAGTTAGCTTGCCGATCTCAATAAATAGATCTTCATCACCCTGACCTGCCAACGACTCAATTAATTCTTGAGCATCATCAAGCTCTTCTCTTTCTAAATGTTCCAGTAGCTCTTTAGTGTGCTCAATGGTTTGTTCAAGATGATTTTTATCAGTTAAATTCATTTTAAATGTCTGCTCCACAATGTGTTTCAGCCTATACGCTCGAATATTTTGTCTAACTTTTCACTCAGTGTTGCAGCAGTAAAAGGCTTTACAATATATCCATTAACACCTGCTTGAGCAGCTTCAATAATTTGTTCACGTTTAGATTCCGCGGTAACCATTAGTACAGGTATCGTTTTCAACTTCTCATCAGCTCGAACCGCTTTTAATAAATCAATTCCTTGCATTCCCGGCATGTTCCAATCAGTAACTAAAAAGTCAAAATTCCCTGATTGCAACATTGGTAAAGCGGTATTACCATCATCAGCTTCATGAGTATTTGTGAACCCTAGATCGCGTAGGAGGTTTCTAACTATTCGACGCATTGTCGAAAAATCATCAACCACTAGGATTTTCATATTCTTATCCAAACCAAATCTCCAACTGGATTAATCAATTTTTAAATAATAACAACTTACACATAATTTAGACGACAATGCCTATTTCTTCCAATCTTTTAATCGAGATTGCAACCTTAACATTGCCTGACTATTAATTTGACTTATTCTGGATTCACTAACACCCAAAACATCGCCAATTTCTTTTAAGTTTAGCTCCTCATCGTAATAAAGTGCTAAAACTAATTTTTCACGCTCGGGTAACGATGAAATAGCACCCGCTAAAGAGTTTCTAAAATCTTCTTTTTGTAACCTTTCATCGGGTGTCATTGAGCTTTCTGATAAACCCTGCGAAAAGTAATCTTCTGAAACACCAAGTCCCTCGAAATCAAGCATATGACCACTATTTACTTCCATAAGCATTTGTCGATATTCTTCAACTTCAACATTTAATCGACTAGCAACCTCAGTATCTCTAGCATCTCTTCCGGTTTCTTGTTCAATTTCTGTAATGGCTGCTGCAATGGCTCTAGAGTTTTTATGTACTGAGCGAGGAACCCAATCTCCACGTCGAATTTCATCGATCATAGAGCCTCTAATTCTTATTCCCGCAAAGGTTTCAAAGCTAGCACCTTTGCTAGCATCAAAA
>CBDCCU010000005.1:0-164606 GCA_965214955.1 Aliikangiella sp.
ATTTGTTAATTTATCAGAGGATATTCATTTCTACGCGTTAGCAAAAAAAATAATAAAACTATCAATTAATAATATCATCACCTTAAAGCTTTTTAACTCTCCCTAGCCCTCTCTTTCAAAAGAGAGGGGACTGATTGAGAGGGTAATTTTAGAACGTAGCCTCGCTTCAAAATAGGGGGATTAGTTTTTTAACTTCTACAAAAAATGCTTTCGTGTTTGGAAAACATCGGGCAAAAATTGATTACCCTTATAACTCATCTGGCGTTTTAATAAAAAATCAAACAACCAAATATTATGACTTTTAATTTGGTTTAAATAATCAACTGCCGACTCATCAACTAAGCCGTTACTGGCTAGATTTTTGGTGGATATTAAAGGCATAACACCTGGTATAGGATAGTCTGAGGCATAGAGTAATCTTGAGTGCCAGTGCTGATTTTGCAATAGGGTTTCAATAACACTGATTTCTCGGTTAAATAAATTAATCGCCGATATATCGGCTAATAAATTTTTCTTATATTGCGGCTCGTTCATTAAACGACTAAACAATAAAAAATTACTCACTTTTTTACCCGAACTCGATTCAATATCTTCACTTTCTCCCAGCGAGCCACAGTGAGCAACAATCACTTTTACCCCAGCTTCAAGGGGACGTCTTAAAGTTAAAGGGTTGCCCAGTTTTTGATGATCGTCGCTATGTACGGCTTTTTCTTCACCTGCGTGTGATAACAAAGGCAAATTAAGCTCAACTAATTTGTCATAAAACTTGTCGCATAACTTTGAGCTGGGATCAATATTCATTGCTGGTGGCAACCATTTAACGGATTTTGCGCCATTTTGTGCGCACCATTCTAATGCCTCTAAAGCATCTTCTCGATAAGGATGAACCGAAGCTACCCATTCCAATTGTGCATGTGAGTTTGCCATTCTAGCGGCATATTCATTAGGTACATAAAAGGTTGAGTTAGACTGAATTTTTTGACCTTTTTCATTGTGATGATAATCAAATGCCAACAACATAAAGCTAAGATTAAACGGCAATTGATTAAGCATTAAATGCACTTTTTGCATAAATTGCTTATCCGCTTCTTCTGCCTTTTCGACACACGCGGCATTAAGATAAAAGTGATATTGCAGTTTTTGCAGAGGGTGTGCAAAGCGCGACATATTTGGGTTAAGCCAAATATTCGACTTTTGATTATCTATGCTAGGATTTATGCCATTTCCCACTAGGTGAAAATGACAATCCCACAATTGAGAAAAATCAATTCCGTCAATTGCTTGTTGAAAAATATCGTGCTCAAATAAATGCTGAGGAATTGCTTGTGAAATACAAGGATTAGCAATTGCTCCATCAAAAAAAATAATGCCAAGCGCCTAAACCACCAATGGCAGATACTGCGCTTATTTGTGCGGTTCGTTTTAAAAAGTTTCTTCGGTTCATCAGCTTTCTCACTCAATTAGAATATTGAATAAACTAGTCAATTAGCTAAACGAACTAAAGCCTTTAGTAAAAAGTACCAATATATGCCAACTAAGTATTAATAAACTCTGCTAACGCTCTATTTCGCAAATAGTGATCAACCAAAACCAAAGCGGTCATTGCATCAACAATGGGTACGGCCCTTGGTAATACACAAGGATCGTGTCTGCCGCGCCCTTGGTACTCAATGGTATTGCCCGATTTATCTACCGTAGTTTGGGTTTGCATTAATGTGGCTACGGGTTTAAATGCGACTTTAAAATCTAAATCCATACCATTAGATATTCCGCCTTGAATACCGCCTGAGTAATTGGTTTTGGTTTTAATGGTTTCATCAATATCTTGATAAAAAATATCATTATGCTCACTACCAAGCATTTTTGTGCCTTCAAAGCCTGAGCCAACTTCAAAGCCTTTACTGGCATTAATTGACATCATAGCTTTGGCTAAATCGGCTTCTAGTTTATCGAACAATGGCTCGCCTAAACCGACAGGCATATTTTTAACCAAACAGCGCACAACACCACCAATAGTGTCCCCTGCTTTTCTTACCTGAAGAATTTTTTCTTCCATTAGACTTGCCGCTTGAGAATCGGGGCAACGCACCAAATTACTTTCGATAAGCGCTGGAGTAATTTGGCTGTGCTTAATATTGGTTTTAATATCACCCACCGATTCAACCCAAGACAGCACTTGAATATTAAACTGCGACAATAACTTTTGTGCAATGGCACCTGCGGCAACATTAGCTGCGGTGGTTCGGGCAGAGCTTCTACCGCCACCTGAATAATCGCGAACCCCGTATTTTTGCTGATAGGTAAAATCGGCATGGCTGGGTCTAAATAATTCGGCAAATTCTGAATAATCTTTTGAGCGCTGATTACTATTTTCAATCATTAAACTAATGGCAGTTCCAGTGGTTTTGCCTTCAAACACACCCGATAAAATTTTCACGCTATCAGGCTCGTTTCTTTGCGTCACTAGTTTACTTTGCCCAGGTCTGCGTTTATCTAAAAAAGGCTGAATATCATCTTCACTTAAGGCTAATCCCGCAGGACAACCTTCAATCACACAACCAACTGCTACACCATGTGATTCGCCCCAGTTTGTTACTTTAAAAATTTTACCTAAACTATCGCCAGCCATTATTATCTCTTATTTATTTTCTAATCTATTCAATTGAATTAACTATTTCAGTTTGCAAACCAATGGATTGCATTTTATCCCAGTAGTCGGGAAATGATTTTCCTACAACCTCGGCATCAACAATATTAATATTAGGCACTTTAATGCCTAACAAGCCTAAACTCATTGCCATTCGATGATCATCATGGGTATTTAAACTGGCGCCATTAAGCAAATTCAATTGACTTCCTACGCCATAAATTATCATAGAATCTTTGGTTGTTTTAACTTTAATACCAATTTTTCTAAGCTCGGTTGTGGTATCTTCAATACGGTTCGATTCTTTATAGGCCAAATGCTCTATGTTGGTAATATGAGTATTCCCTTCGGCAAAACAAGCGATAACCGCTAATGTTTGTACCGCATCGGGCATATTACCCATATCAACATTAATTGCTTTAATGTTATCGGTGCCTATTATCACTAAGTCATTCTCTTGCTTAGTAGTGTTGATCCCCATTTTGTTAAGCACTTGATAAAACTGCGCTTCTCCTTGGGGTGAACTAAAATCAAAGTTTTTAATTGTCACTTGGCTATTACCTATTGCCGCAGCCGCCATAAAATAAGAAGATGAAACTGGATCGCAAGGAATATGATAATTAATGCCGTTATAGCTTTGCTCACCAGGCACAATAAAAGTATTGTCTTTAAAATGAACATTAATTCCTAGTTTATTCATTAGTTCAACGGTCATATCAATATAGGCTCTAGAAACAATATCACTGGCTATTTTTATGGTTAGCCCCCGTTTTAGTCGAGGAGCAATCATCAGCAGTGCACTTAAATATTGGCTACTTCTGCTAACATCTAAGTGACAATTGTCTTGTTTAATACCGCCAGTAATAGTTGCAGGTAAACATTGGTTAGCGCTGTCTATGGTCACACCCAATTCTTTTAGCGCATCAAATAGCTCATCCATTGGCCTGGTTGCCATTTTTTCTGAACATTCAATAGTAATGGGATGCTTTTCTAGCGCGGCTATAGCAGTAACAAAGCGCGAGAAAGTACCGCTGTGCCCTGTATTAATAGTAACCGCCTTATCAAGCGGCTGAGATTTAGGGGAAACTTTAATACAATCATCATACTGCTCAATTAAATAACCAAGCGTTGTTAATCCTTTAATGGCCATTTGAATATCATTGTTATCAACTACGTTCTTTAACGTTGATTCGCCATTAGCTAAGGCTGCCATAGGCAATAAGCGGTTAGCAACATACTTGCTGCCCGATAACTCAACAGTGCCTTTGATAGATGATGGAATAATTTTTCGGATCAAAAGATAAAACCTTACAAAAATAACCAAGTAATTTTAATGGATGCTAACAGAATTACCCATTTTGATATAGAGCATTTATTTCTATGGAAAACATAAAGAAAAATATAAAGACTTTATTTGTATAACAGTCTTATTTGTATAGCACCAAAAGGGTTAATTTAAGCTACAATAAGCAGGGTAAATAATAATTGACAGAATAATGAATACAATATCATTACCCTACTTAGACAATACTTCAAAACTAAACAAACTAGCCGCCCTTTCAAATCGAGAAGCTTTCGTTTTATTAGATAGTGCAGGCAGTGAGCTTAGCTATAACCGATTTGATATTGTTAGTAGCGACCCAACAATTTCGCTTAAATTTAAAAATGACAGCCTAAAATTACAAACTGCATGGGATACACCCGAGCTAACAGTCAATAGCACTAACCCTTTTCAGCTAATGCGTATATTGCTTAAGCAGTTTAAGCCTAAAAATAACCAATTGGCTCAAACTAAAAAACTACCTTTTTGTGGTGGCTGGCTTGGGTATATTAGTTATGATATTGGCCGCTATTTAGAAAAGCTTCCCGATAATACTGACGATTCTATTGATTTACCTTGGATCAACATGGGGTTGTACCAATGGTGTTTAATCACCGATCATAAAAAGCAAACAACCACACTTTATAACTTTGGTTTAAAAGAAAAGCACTGGAAGCCATTGTCTTGCCAAATTATTGATGCACTTAACAACAATCATTCATCCCAGCCTTTTGATATAAAGTCTAACTGGCAAAGTAATACCAATGCAGAAGAATATGCTAAGGCTTTTAATCAGGTAAAAGACTATATTTATGCTGGTGATGCTTATCAGGTGAATTATGCCCAGCAATTTTCAGCCAACTATTTGGGCAACGAGTTTTCAGCTTATCAAAAGCTTTCAACAATTAACCAAGCACCATTTTCTGCATTTATTAATGGCGGCGATCATAAAATATTAAGCTTATCACCAGAAAGGTTTATCGAGTGTCACGATAAAAAGGTGAGCACTCAACCCATTAAAGGCACCAGACCAAGAGATGATGATCCGATTAAAGACAAAGCGTTAGGTGAAGCGCTGGTTAATAGCGAAAAAGATCGCGCCGAAAACCTAATGATTGTCGATTTACTCCGCAATGACTTAAGCCGAACCGCAGATAAGGCAAGTGTTAAAGTAACTGAGCTTTTTGGTCATTACCGATTTCAGTCGGTTCATCACTTAATTTCAACCATAGAGTCTAAGCTCAAGCCTGAATTTGATTGTTTTGATCTTTTAACCACCACTTTACCCGGTGGCTCTATTACTGGCGCCCCCAAAATACGTGCCATGGAGATCATTGAACAACTAGAAAAAGTGAAGCGAAACTTATATTGCGGCATTATTGGCTATATTGATTTTAATGGTAATATGGATACCAATATTTGCATTCGTACCATTACGGCTAAAAATAATCAGTTATTTTGCTCTGCTGGTGGCGGCCTAGTAGCCGATTCTAAGCTAGAAGATGAATACCAAGAAACCTTTGACAAACTAGGCAAAATATTACCCTATTTACAACCGCATTCGGCACTTTAGTAAAATCAAGGCTATTAATGAAACAACAAATACAAGCGTCTTTATTACCACTTGATCACCCAAACCAAGTTAAAGATAGTTTTAAATGCGCTGCGGTATTAATGCCAATTGTGAAAAATGCTGATAAAAAGCGCTGGGAAGTCATTTTTACTCGACGCGCCGACCATCTCAAACACCACCCAGGACAAGTGAGTTTTCCAGGAGGCGGTTTCGAACAACAAGACAGTTCCCTAGCAGATACCGCAATTAGAGAAACCTTTGAAGAAATTGGCATAGCGCCTTATCACATCAACTTGCTAGGCAGCTTACCGCAATTAGAAACGGTTTCACAATATAATGTAATGCCTTTTGTTGGCATCGTTAACTCAAGCTATCAACTTAAAATTGATGCTAACGAAGTAGCAGAAGTGTTTAAGGTGCCTTTTGATTATTTAACTGCCCCACAAAATCAAAAGCGAGTTAAGCAAACCATAGATGGAACAGAATATTCCTTTTATGTAATCGACTATCAGCAGTATAATATTTGGGGTGCAACATCAAAAATTATTGTTAATTTCACAAGGCGATTTCACGCTAATGCAAACTAAAGGAGCTAAACTTGGCTGTTTCTGTATTTGATTTATTTTCTATTGGTATTGGCCCTAGTAGCTCACACACAGTGGGACCAATGCGTGCTGCACGTTTGTTTATTAAACAAGCATTAACTACTTCAAGCAATATTGTTAGGGTTAAGTCTGAACTTTATGGTTCATTAGGTCATACAGGTAAAGGACATGGAAGTGATGTTGCCGTATTGCTTGGTCTTGAGGGTGAAAAGCCCGATGTTGTTGATACCGATTCGGTCCCCCAAAGAATGGAAAATATATTTAATAACCAAACACTGAGTTTAAATGGCGAGCATAAAATTAGCTTTGATAGTAAAAAAGACTTAATTTTTCACCGTAAAAAAACCTTGCCAGGCCATGCCAATGGCATGAAATTTATCGCTTATGATAGTGACGATAATATTGTTCTCGAAAAAATTTATTACAGCGTGGGCGGCGGCTTTGTTATTGGCGAAGGCGCTAATGCACAACCAATTAAAGATCTCCATTTAAAACTACCCTTCGACTTTCAAACTGGCGAAGAACTACTTAATTTAACCAAAAATAACGGTTTAAGTATTAGCAGCATTATGATGGAAAATGAAAAAGTTTGGCATAGCGAAGAAGAAATTAAGAGCGGTTTAGATAGCCTTTGGCAAACCATGGATCAATGCATCAATAAAGGCATGAAAATAGAAGGTATATTGCCTGGCGGCTTAAAAGTGCAACGCCGTGCTCCAGCACTTTATAGAAAGTTAGTTTCCAGAGCCAATAATCACGATCCACTATCAGCAATGGACTGGGTAAACCTTTATGCCCTATCTGTTAACGAAGAAAATGCCGCTGGTGGCAGGGTTGTAACGGCACCAACCAATGGCGCGGCAGGCATTATTCCTGCGGTTATTAAATACTATCAACATTTTTATCAGCCACAGGGGCAAGAAAATATTCATCGCTTTTTACTAGCCGCTGCTGCAATCGGCATTTTATATAAAATTAATGCCTCTATTTCTGGCGCAGAAGTCGGTTGCCAAGGCGAGGTTGGTGTTGCTTGTTCAATGGCCGCAGCAGGATTAGCCGAAGCTCTTGGCGCCTCACCCGAGCAAGTTGAATGCGCCGCAGAAATTGGTATGGAGCATAACTTAGGACTCACTTGCGATCCTGTTGGCGGATTAGTGCAAGTGCCTTGTATAGAGCGTAATGCCATGGGGGCAGTAAAAGCTATTAATGCGGCAAGACTAGCCATGCAGGGTGACGGTAATCAAAAAGTATCTTTAGATAAAGTGATTAAAACCATGCGAGAAACTGGCGCAGATATGAAAACAAAATACAAAGAAACCGCCCGTGGTGGGTTAGCGGTTAATATTATTGAGTGTTAGCCAGTAAGCAGAAATAAGATCACAATTAAATCGCAAGAGTTTCAGATCATTTCCTGATAAGATCGCCCTTTTTGCTTGTTAACAAGAAGATTGGTACTTAATGGAACATATTTTCCGTGGCCTATTAGCAATAGGCGCAGTATTTTTAATTGCATTTCTTATTTCTAGTGATAAGAAGAACATTAATTGGCGCACTGTATCTGGTGCTTTGGGGCTTCAACTAGCAATAGGAGCCTTTGCGCTTTACGTACCTTTTGGCAAAGAAGTTTTGCTGTCTTTTTCAAATGCTATAAACACTCTACTCGCTTATGCTAATGACGGCATTGCCTTTATGTTTGGCAATATTGGCGATAAAAAAACCATGGGGTTTGTGTTTGCTTTGCATGTACTGCCTGTTATTGTGTTTTTCTCGGCGCTTATTGCAGTACTTTATCACTTGCGCATCATGGATATTATCATTCGTACCTTAGGCGGTGGACTACGCAAAGTATTAGGAACCAGCCGCCCCGAATCACTTTGTGCAACAGCCAATATTTTTGTTGGTCAAACCGAAGCACCATTAGTTGTTCGTCCTTTTATTAAAAATATGACTCGCTCAGAACTGTTTGCGGTAATGGTATGCGGCATGGGCTCAATTGCGGGTTCAATTTTAGCTGGCTATGTAGGTATTGGTATTGAATTAAAGTATTTAATTGCCGCTAGCTTTATGTCGGCTCCGGGTGGTTTATTAATGGCAAAGCTGATTATGCCTGAAACCGAAAGCCCTAAAAATGACTTAGAAGAATTAGGTGCCAATGCCGTTGAAAAACAAGTTAATGTTATTGATGCCGCAGCAGAAGGCGCAAGAAATGGCGCAATGCTGGCAATTAATGTTGGTGCCATGTTAGTTGCTTTTGTGGCTTTAATTGCATTAATTAATGGTACGTTAGGTTATGTTGGCAACTGGTTTGGCATAGAAAATTTAACCTTACAGTCTATTCTAGGCATAATTTTTCAGCCCATAGCTTGGATTTTAGGTGTCGCATGGAATGAAGCACAAGTTGCAGGAAGCTTTTTAGGTCAAAAACTGGTGATCAATGAGTTTGTGGCTTACTTAGATTTTGTTAATTATAAAGACACGCTTAGCGAACACACTAAAGTGATTGTTACCTTTGCCCTTTGTGGGTTTGCCAACTTATCTTCTATTGCTATTTTATTAGGTGGTGTAGGTTCAATGGCTCCTAACAGGCGAAGCGAACTTGCTAGCATGGGTTTAAAAGCCTTATTAGCCGCATCATTGGCTAATTTAATGAGCGCCTCAATTGCAGGGTTGTTTGTTTCACTGGGCTAACATTAAAATGTTCAAACTTAAAAAGGAGCTAAATATGCCCGTTGTAGCTCCTTTTTATTGTTTTAGTCGCAAACTAGCTTTTAACCCCTAGCTCTCTTAATCTTTCTAATAAATAGCTGGCTTGAGTATGCCTTTCGGAAAGCACAACCTCAGAGCGCGGGTGTAAAAAAAGCGGAATAGATATACGCGACTTTTTAGCGTCTTCACCCGTTGGGTTAATCACCCGATGACTGGTTGAAGGAAAATAGCCTGCCGAAGCTTCTTGCAGCATATCGCCAATATTAATAATTAAGTTGCCAAAATTACATGGCACATCCATCCAACTACCGTCTTTTTTCTGTACTTGTAAGCCTGGCGCTGTTGCCGCAGGTAAAATAGTAATTAAATTAATATCTTCATGGGCGGCAGCTCTTACTGCGCCTTCTTCTTCTTTTCCCGACAGTGGCGGATAATGCAAAATTCTAAGTAAAGTATTGGGTGTGTTTTCAATCATTTTTGAAAGTGCTTGCGAGTATTTTTTTGCCACATTGGGCGGGCTATATTTCTCAATCCAGCCTAATAACTCTGCCGCAAATGTTGAGGTTTTATCATAATAATCAAGCGTTTGCGCTTTAAGCTCTTTTGGAATGCGCCCCCAAGGGTAAACATGATAAAACTCTTTAATATCTTTTTTTTCAAACCCTTTAGCGGTTTCAGAGGTTTGTGAAGGAAACAAACCGTCTTGCTTTTCTTCATCAAATAAATAATTGTTTTTGTCTTCGCTATTAAAAAACGTTTGCCAGTTTTGGTAAATAGAATTAACCAGTTCTTGCTCAATAGGGTGATTTTCAAGCACGCCAAATCCAGTTTCTTTTAGCGACTTTACAAATAGCTCTGCCGCATTAGAGCTTTTATAATCAACAATTTGCATAATTTTACTTGGCTAGATAAATGAAGATGGTTAGTGTCTGTTGATCCTAATTATAACAACGATAATACCTAAGCCCTATACTCTTGGTTAAATTTTAGAGCCAGCTCTTGCATATCAGTCATTGACAGATATAATTTCCCTCCACATTTTAAAGTGCATCATGTTATGGCTCAGCTCTATTTTTATTATTCTTCAATGAATGCAGGTAAATCAACCTACTTGCTGCAAAGCTCTTATAACTATCGCGAAAGAGGCATGAATACTGCGCTATATACTCCCGAAATAGACAGCCGTTATGGCAAGAATATGGTGACCTCAAGAACAGGCTTAAGCGAAGAAGCCTATTCTTATAATAATGAGTTTAGCTTTATTGAGCATTTAAACCAGCTCAGCAAAAAAGTCGATTGTTTATTAATTGATGAAGCCCAGTTTTTATCAAAACAGCAGGCTTATGAACTCACTGAAATAGTTGATAACCTAAATATTCCCGTACTGGCATTTGGAATACGTACCGACTTTTTGGGGCAAACCTTTTCAGGAAGCGCAGCATTATTAGCCTGGGCAGATAAACTAGTAGAGCTTAAAACAATTTGTCACTGCGGCAAAAAAGCCAACTTCATTGCCAAGTTAGATGAAAATGGATTGCCAATTACCGATGGCGAACAAATAGAAATTGGCGGTAATGAAAAATATCTTTCTCTTTGTAGAAAACACTATAAAGAGCTGACTAAACTAGCGCTTTAGTTATCGACAAATTGGAATAGAAATTACAAACCCAAACTCATTATTCCATTCCATACTTCCTTTCATTTGGAGTATGAACCCCCGGACAAAACTTAATCCTAAGTCTTTAGTTTTAGTAAGGTGGCGACTACTATAAAAAGGTTCGAAAAGTTGAGTAGTTTGTTCTTTATTGAAAGCTAAAGACGGTGAATTTATTGTTAAAACCAGCGCTTCTTTGTTTGTATTTAAATTACTTTTAATCGTTGCGTTAGAAGCCATTATTTGACAAAACTTAAACGCCGTTTCAATACAATAAGTAAACCACTCGGTATCAGTTTTTATATTAACTTCATTTTTTGGGCTAATCTCGCAATCATTAATCTCGCTACCATATTGTTGACCCAATTTTTGTACAATAGGCACAATATCAACTGGCTGCATTTTAACTTGCAGACGAGAAACAGAAGACAAAAGCTGTTTACCTAGCATTACGGCACTATCACCTGAGTCGATAACTAAAGAAAGCTTTTCATTAACCGAATCATTTTTAGACTCCATTATAGAAAGTTCAGTAAACCCCATCATTCCTGCTAAATAATTATTATAAGAATGAACTAATAAACCAATCGCTTCTTCATCAAAACTAATCGACACTAATCACCTGTTTTATTTTTACCAATAAAAAAGCGAGAGGTTACTCTCGCTTTTTTAAAATTGATTACCCATGTTAATTACTTAATAACCACAACATCAGCATTAACTTTATGTAATACATTCTCTGCGGTGTTACCAAGTAATCGTCCTCGTAAACTGGTACGAGTTTTGTTACCTAGTACAACAACATCAGCTTTGATTTTTTGGCTAATACGGAATATTTCTTTTGCTGGCTTGCCCGAAACTAAATGCAGTTTATTTCGATCAAGCCCCGCTTCATCAACCAACTTGCGGATCATAGGATCAAGTGATGATTTCATTTTTTCTTCGTAGGCTTTTGGATCGATGATGTCAAGATCGGCTAATGCTTTAGGGATAGCAATAGAATAACAAGCATGAACCTCACTGTTAGTAGCGTTAGCCAGTTTAATCGACTGACGCATAATGTCTTCGTTAAGCTCTAAAGTTCTTTGATTACTTGAGCCTAGATCTAGCGCAGCTAAAATCACCCCACCTTCTTTCCACTCAATATCACCAACAATCATTACAGGCTCTGGACAATAGCGCATAATTTGCCAGTCTGACGGGGTGTAAAGGAAGGATTCTGAACGATGACCCGACTTAAAAACCATATCAAAGGATTTTTGATCACAGCGAGCAGTAACCCATTTTTCAAAAGATTTTTCCCAAACCACATCAACATGAACTTTTACACCACCAATATCAACGTCGCTTAAAAACTTTTCAATTTTAGCTTGCTTTTTGTCAATATAAGAATGGTGAACTTTACGTTTTTCTTCGTGAGAAAGAATTTCTGAGCCATCAACACCTGAGGCGTATACAAAGCCAACAAATTCAATTTTGGCGCCAGTATTCTTGGCAATTTCAAGTGCATGAAAAAAAGCAGGCTCTTTACTACCTTCTTTATCTGCAATCACTAATAATTCGCGCATGTCCCTCTCCAGTAAAATTTTTAGGTTGTTATTTTGCCATCAATATACACTAATTTCTAAAATAAATAGAGCTTATTCTTATTGATTCTTTAAAGGTTTCATTAAGTCTTCATATTAAGATCTATTGATATTTGAACGATCAACATTTCCTATGGGTTACTTACCTTTAAAGCTAGGCTCTCTTTTTTCTATAAATGCCGCTACCCCTTCACGATAGTCGTGACTTCTGCCTAGGTGCTGCATGGCTAAACGTTCTTTTTCTAGTTGGTCATTTAAGCTAAAATCAAATGCATTATGTACTAATGATTTAATATTAGCCAATGCCTCAGTCGGTTGAGTGGCTAAGTAGCTTGCTAGTTTTTGTGATTCATCGGTTAAGTTTTTATCTTCACAAACCTGATAAATAAGCCCCCACTGCTCTGCTTGCTCTGCTTTAACTTTGTTGCCAAGCATTGCCATAGCTTTAGCACGCGGCAAACCAATGGCACGGGCAAAGTGCCAAGAACTACCTGAATCGGGTATTAGACCAACTTTAGCAAAAGATAAAATAAAACTCGATGATTTTGCTGCAATAGTAATATCGCACGCCATCACCAAGCTTGCACCCGCGCCAGCAGCCACACCGTTTAATGCACAAATAACTGGCATTTTTAAGTGGGTAATTCTGCGAATAAGCGGGTTATAAAATTTTTCTACCGACATGCCTAAATCGGGTGCAGCTTCATCAGCACTTACGGCTCTATCATTGAGATCTTGTCCTGCACAAAACCCTCGACCAGCTCCAGTGATTAAAACACAGCGTGTTTCACCATCGGTAGCAATATCATCTAAAGCAGATTGCAACTCTTGATGCATTTGAACATTAAAGCTATTAAGTCTATCTGGTCGATTTAGCGTTAATTTTGCAACACCTTGTGATTTTTCTAACAGGATTGTTTGGTACATTCAATTGCCTCATTTATAATTCATTTAGTTTTATACTTTTTGTTGCCAGCGCAAATTTACTAGATCACGGAGTTATTTCCAGTGCCAATTTATCAAATTGATAATTTTATTCCAGTTATTCACCCAAGCAGTTATATTCATCCTAGCGCCGAAATTATAGGTGACGTTATTATCGAAGAAAACTGCTTTATTGGTCCTTGTGCGGTTTTACGTGGCGACTTTGGCAGAATTCATGTTTCTCACCATAGTAATATTCAAGATAATTGTGTGCTACACAGTTTTCCCGACAAAGACTGTTTTTTAGAGCCTTATAGCCACATTGGTCATTGTGCCGTTTTACATGGATGCCGCATTGGTGAAAATGCACTCATTGGCATGAATGCAGTGGTTATGGACGACTCGGTTATTGGCAAAGAATCTATGGTGGCTGCCAGCTCATTTGTACGAGCTAAATTTACTTGCAAGCCTCGTTCAATGGTAATGGGAATACCTGCAAAAGTTGCTCGCAAACTTAGTGATGATGAAATTAAGTGGAAAAGCCAAGGTACTCAAGAATATACACAGCTTGCAGTTCGTGCCAATAACACCATGCAACAAGTTGAGCCATTAACTCAAATACAAGCCAATCGCCCTAGGTATCAAGACTCTACGCATCAAACCAAATCTGAATAAAACAGGATCTAAATAAAACAAGATCTGAATAAAACTAAACCTGAACAAAACGAGATCTGCTTTTACCCAGAAGATCCCGCTTTACATTACAGCTATTCACTTTGTTTTTCGATGAGCTCTACTGACAATGGTTTAACAATTAACAACAAAACAGGTAGTAATGTTAGGTTTGCCATTAGTGCAATAAACATGGCTAAACTAGTGAATAGCCCAAAATAGATTGATGGCATAAAATTAGACAGCACAAGCACTGAAAACCCAGCAATAATAGTGATTGAAGTGAAGTACATGGCTCTCGCTATCGTATCATGGCAAGCGTACATGGCTTTGGTGTAATCACCCAGTCTTCGATATTCAAGTTTAAAGCGGTGGATATAATGAATAGTGTTGTCTACTGCAATACCAATGCTAATTGCGGCAATGGTTATAGTCATCATGTCGAGCGGAATACCAGACCAGCCCATTAAGCCTAATACAAAACAAGCGCCAACTAAGTTAGGAAACATGCCTAAAATGGCGAGTTTAAAAGAGCGGAAAAGTACAATAAACATTAAAAGAATGATCCCAAACACCACACCTAATGTAAGTATTTGCGACTTAAACAAGCTTTCAAGCATATTATTATAAAGAATTAACATGCCAGTAAAATGAAAATGCTCGTTATTAAAACCCAGTTCGCTCTCAAAAAAGTTAGCAATATCGGCGAGTAACTGGTTACGATCAAGTTCAGGATCAGACTCTCTAACTCGAATTAAAAACCTTACTTCATCGTTAGTTTCATCGTAAAAGGGTGTTAGTACTTGGTCACGCAAATCTTTGGGAATTCTTTCTTCTAATAATTGAAGCTCAAAATCACTTAAGCGCTCGCCATTGTTAATTTGCTCAACAATTTGTAATCCCGAGGCTAAAGACAAGGTTTTACCCGTGACTTTAATTTGCTCTAAAAAGTTTTGAACTTTATGTAGCTTGCCAATACCATGCGAGGTCATCCAAAGCCGCGAGCCTTTTACCTCTTTGCTGCTAGAGCCTGATTCAAGTTTATCGTCAGTAAATTCTTCATCGCTAGATTCATCACCACTAAACTCGTCATCACCAAACTCGTCATCACCAAATTCATCTTCTTCAGAATCTTCCTCTAAAAAAGCAAAGTCTTTTTCGATAGCGCCTTTTTCAATAATAATTTCAAGTGGTGTCGTTCCGCCAAGCTGAGTATCAATAACCTTCATACCACGATAAATTTCGGTATCTGATTTAAAATAATCAATAAAACGATTATCTACCGACAAATAGCCGATCCCCCAGGCGCTTGCTATGGTCACTGTTACCGCAATGGCAAAAACTTGCCAACGCCATTTATCGGCAACGGTGGCAAGTTTATTGGTAAAGGTAAAAAAGCCTGAATTACGGCGTTTATCTAAGCCCGACTTTTTTCTAAGTTTCATTAAAATAGGAAACAAACTAAAAGCAATAATAAATGCTAAGCTCACCCCTAAGATCATCATTTTACCAAAATCAATTACCGGACGAATATCACTTACCATTAATGAGCCAAAAGCAACAATTGTAGTTAGGGTTGTGTAGGCACAGGGAGTAAACATAGAGCTGATAGTAAGCATAATTTTTTCATCATAATCGGCGTCAAAATGCTCACGCTCAACTTGCCTAAATCGCACAATTAAGTGAATAACCAGCGACATAGTGATAATTAAGAGTAAAGCAACAAAGTTAGATGAAATAACCGTTACAGGCCAATCAAAAAAGCCCAAAACCCCCATGCTTATCACCGCAGTTACCGTACAACACCCTAGGGTAATAATAATCCAACGCAATCTTCTAAAAATAAAAGCCTGAATGAGTACCAATAAAATGAAAACCCCTAAGCCAAATACCACTAAGTCACTTTGTACATATTCGATCATGTCATGGGCAATCATTGGTACGCCACCAAGGTAGACAGTACCAACTTCGACAAAGCCTGCTTTCATATTTCTTATTTGATTAATGACACGCTCATTTCTTTTTGCATCTTCAGCAGCAAGCAAACGAAGTTCTTCGCGTAAATTAGTTTCCGATTGAATTTCATAAGCGGTTAACTTTGCACCCGAAAGGCGTTTTGTTTGAATTTCACGCAGTTCATCATTGAGCTTAAAATAGTTTTTATTACCACGTAAATTTGCTTGAATAGCGGTTGTTTCGCCATCATTACTAATCAGTAATTCTCGATAAAGAGGAATATTTAAAATATCTTTTTTAGCTTGTGCTAAGTCAATATTTTCATCTCCAATAAAATAAAATTGTTCTTCAAAGTTAGTTAACGAAACATTTTCTGGGTTAAAAACAGGTGCATCAAGCAAGGATATTACTGATTCGATATCTGCAAGTTCACTAATTTGTGACTTTAATAGGTTTAGCTGTTTAATCGACTCTGTTGAAAATAAAGGCGCTTTAGGCTGAAAGGTAATAAATAGATAGTCATCGGTACCGTATGTTTTCTTAACTTTACGATAGAACTCTAGCGAACGATCATTTTCTAAGATCAACGAATCTGCTGAAGCGTCCATTCTAAAATCAACAATATTGCTACTAATTATAGATATAATGGCAAGCGCAAAAATTGCCGCCCAAGATGAGCGTTTTACGATATAGTCTCTAAAAAATTCTTGTAGCCAAATTGGCATAACTTATCCTTACTTATATTTTAAAAGAATTATCTTTGTGAAAGAATCATCTCTGTGACAAGCAGTTGCTGAAATAATTTTCAATTGTTAGAAAATTAGCGCTAAAATTTCATAGTTTTCAATCAGTAAGTATTTTATACTGGTCGGAGCTTTAGTTACTAATGTTATTTCTTTATATTCTACTTAAATAAAAATAGCAAAAAAGACAGTTCGGAGAATAAAATGAGATTTCCGCAAAATATCCTCGTTGTTGTTAGCGGCAAAAAGCGCAATCATATTGCTTTGGCTAGAGCAATGCAGTTTGCACAATTTTACGATATTAAGATCACCTTGTTAAGTTGTGTATATGATCCTGGAACTGAACTCTCACCACTTTTATCTAGTGCTCATAAAGAGCAGATTAAAAAACAAAAAATTGAGAAACGAACACTTTATCTCAATGAGCTTAAGGACAATTTAAGCAACCAATCAGTACCTATTGAGGTAATGGTAAAATGGGATCGAAAAATTCAAAATGCCGTTTTACAAACTTGCCAAGAAATTAATCCTGATTTGGTTGTCAAACGCATTAGTGAAAACGCCTCTTCGGTTAATCCCTTTATTATGCCCGTTGATTGGCAATTACTTCGTCATTGCACAGCGCCAACATTGTTGGTGAAATCAGCTGAATGGAATATGAATGCACCAATATTAGCCGCAGTTGATGCGGCAAGTGAAAACCCTAAAGAGCAAAAGTTTAATCAAGTAATTGTAGAATATGCCGCTTTGTTTAGTCGATTAACCAGTGCTTCAACTCATGTGGTTACCACCCATATAGCCCCTTCAATTGATAATGCGGCATCTATACCTAACTTTAATATCGACGAATTAAGAAATAAGGTAACCAGTCTTAATATAGAAAAACTTAACCAATTAGTTGAAAAATCTATTGATAAGCAAAACCGCCATGTAATTGAAGGACTGGCAGAATCTCGAATACCTGAATTAGCTCAAAAAATAGGCGCACAAATTGTGGTTATGGGCACAATAGGCCGAGGCGGATTTAAAGGTGCCTTTATGGGAAATACCGCTGAGCGAGTTTTAACAGAACTACAGTGTGAGGTTTTAGCATTAAAACCTGATTCTCTTAATAAAAGATCATAACCGCCGAGCAACCCCTTAATCTTTTGGGGGAATGCCTCAAATAGGATGGCTTAATGACTTGCTGAAACATGCATCTTAAAGAAGAAATATTTATTAGTGAAATAAAGATAATCTCGTAGGCAGTTTATTATTAATGTCTTATAATTAGGCTTATATATCCGTTCTCCTTCAAGAGCATAATTTAAGCAAGTTAGTAGACCTCAAATAGGATGATATGCCTAAATCATGTGTTTTGAATATGGAATACAATAGTGTAAATCTATAAACCCATAGGCTTTGTAAGACTATTGATCTAGATCAATAGTTTTCATCAGCTGTAAGGCAAAATTTACTTTTTTACCATCCACCATTTTATTTATTCAAAAATAGGATAAAAAATGTCTGAAAATACAATACCGACCTACAATTATCGTGTGGTCAGACAGTTCTCTATAATGACTGTTGTTTGGGGTATCGTAGGCATGTTAGTTGGCTGTATTATCGCTGCACAGCTTTACTGGCCTGATTTAACTTACGGAATTGAGTTTCTCACCTACGGTAGACTTCGCCCACTTCATACCAATGCTGTTGTCTTTGCATTTGGTGGTTGTGCTTTAATGGGAACATCGCTTTATGTTGTTCAAAGAACTTGTCAAGCGCCCTTAATTAGTAATGGTCTTGCCGCCTTTGTTTTTTGGGGCTGGCAATTAGTTATTGTTTTGGCAGCTATTTCTCTACCAATGGGCTGGACAAGTAGTAAAGAATATGCCGAACTTGAATGGCCAATTGATATTTTAATTGCCGTAGTTTTGGGTGGCTTATGCCATACTCTACTTTTGGCACCATTATGAAACGTAAGGCAGCTCATATATATGTGGCTAACTGGTTTTATGGCGCATTCATATTAACTGTAGCAGTTCTTCATATTGTTAATAGCGCTGCAATTCCTGTATCTATGACTAAATCTTATTCTGCTTACTCTGGCGCTATCGACGCTATGGTGCAGTGGTGGTACGGGCACAATGCCGTAGGCTTTTTCTTAACCGCTGGCTTTTTAGGCATGATGTATTACTTTATTCCTAAACAAGCAGAACGTCCTGTTTATTCTTATCGTTTATCTATTGTTCACTTTTGGGCATTAATTGCCATTTATATGTGGGCAGGTCCGCATCACCTTCATTACACTGCGCTACCAGATTGGGCGCAATCGGTGGGCATGGTTTTCTCATTAATTCTACTTGCACCTTCTTGGGGCGGTATGATTAACGGTATTATGACACTGTCAGGCGCTTGGCATAAACTACGTGACGATCCTATTCTTAAATTCCTAATTGTTTCATTATCTTTCTATGGTATGTCTACTTTTGAAGGACCTATGATGTCAATTAAAACCGTTAATGCGCTGTCTCACTATACCGACTGGACCGTTGGTCATGTTCACTCGGGCGCTTTAGGTTGGGTAGCTTTTGTGTCAATTGGCGCAATGTATTATCTCATTCCAAAGCTTTTTGGCAGAAAGGATATGTTTAGCACCCATTTAGTTAATGTTCATTTTTGGGTATCAACCATTGGTGTGGTGCTTTACATTGCCGCTATGTGGATTGCAGGTGTAACCCAAGGTTTAATGTGGCGTGCAGTTAATGAAGACGGCACATTAACTTATAGCTTTGTTGAGTCTGTACAGGCAACCTACCCCTACTATGCTATTCGTTTATTAGGCGGAATTTTATTCTTAACGGGTATGCTAATAATGGCTTACAACACTTATAAAACAATTCAGGCAGGTCCTGACAAAGATCTAGCAAACGAGGGTTAATCATGCAACACGAAGCTATAGAAAAGAATATCGGCTTAATGGGCATATTGATCATTATTGTGATCAGTTTTGGCGGTCTCGCAGAAATTGTTCCATTATTTTTCTTAAAAGATACAACCGAGCCAGTAAAAGGTTTACGCCCTTATACCGCACTTGAAATGGAAGGTCGTGATATTTTTATTCGCGAGGGCTGTAATACTTGTCACTCACAAATGATCCGTCCATTTAGAGCCGAAACTGAGCGTTATGGTCACTATTCCGTTGCTGGTGAGCACGTTTGGGAACATCCATTTTTATGGGGCTCAAAACGAACAGGACCTGATCTTGCGCGAGTTGGTGGTCGCTACAGCGATGAATGGCACCGTGTACATTTGCTAAATCCACGTGATGTTGTGCCCGAGTCAAATATGCCTGCCTTTCCTTGGTTAGAAACTCGCTTAGTTAATAGCGAACTAACAGAAAGCAAGCTACGCGTATTTAAAGATTATTTTGATGTGCCATATACCGACGAGCAAATTGCCAACGCAAAAGCGGCTGTTGAAGGTAAAACAGAGCTCGACGCAGTTGTGGCTTACTTGCAAGCTTTAGGTCACGCACTGAAAGACAAAAGGTAGCATTGTGGATATCAACTTAATAAGAAGTTTGAGTACGCTTTGTCTTTTTGTGTTTTTTATTGTTTTAGTTTGGCAGTTATATCGCAAGAAGAACAAGCGCCACTATGAAGATGCATCGAAACTATTGTTTAACGATGGTGACGAACGCTCGGAAAAAATTAACCCGATTAATACTAAGGTAGAAAATCATGACTGAGAATATCATGAGTGAATTTTGGAGTTGGTGGATTATCATTATTGTTGCCATCAATATAATTGGCTGCTGGGCTCTACTTTATTGGACGCGCAAAATTAAAAGTAGCGGAGCCGATCACGAAACCACTGGCCATGTTTACGATGGAATTGAAGAGTATAATAATCCGCTACCCCATTGGTGGTTAGTAATGTTTTATATCACTTTGGTTTTTGGTGTTGGTTATTTAATTGCTTACCCTGGTTTAGGTAACTTTAAAGGGGTTATCGGCTGGACTCAGGTTAATCAACTAGAACAAGAAGTTAAAGTAGCTGAAGAAACCTACAAACCTTTATTTGAAAAATACATTAATACGCCAATTGAAGAGCTTGCAAAAGTAAAACAAGCAACCGAAATGGGTAAACGTATTTTTGTGAACACTTGTTTTGGTTGTCATGGTTCTGATGCACGCGGTAACCCAGGTTACCCTAATTTAACCGATAAAGACTGGTTATGGGGCGGCTCAGCCGAGCAAATTAAGCAAAGTATTGTTAATGGTCGCATGGGAGTAATGCCGCCATTTGAAAGCGCTTTGTCGGCTTCACAAATTGATGAGTTAGTTTCTTATGTTGGTCAGTTATCTGGCAATAAAGTTGATGAATCAAAGGCTGCTGCGGGTAAAGCCACTTTTGATGTACAATGCTTTGCTTGTCATGGTAATGATGGTAAAGGCAATATTGCCCTAGGCGCACCTAATTTAACCGACAATATTTGGTTACATGGAAGCTCTCGTGCAAAAATCGCCGAAACGATTCGCAAGGGTCGCCAAGGTGAAATGCCAGCCCACAATAATATTTTAGGCGATGCTAAGTCTCACTTGGTATCTACTTATGTTTTACAGCCTATCAAATAAATAGACAGTTTAAACCTTGCTAAGATCAGCTTAGCAAGGTCTTCTTCATTTAAGTTTATTCGGATTAGACGATGTCTCAATCAAGCAACGATACCTACGTCATAAAAGATCTTTACGCCAAGCCTGAAAAAATTTACCCCAGACAAGCTAAGGGTATTTTTGCGAACCTGAGAATTTTATCGGTATTTTTGTTATTAGGCTTATACTACGGAACACCGTGGTTATTATGGAATGACAACCAAGCCATTTTACTTGACCTTCCCGCAAGAAAATTTCACTTTTTTGGTGTTACCTTTTGGCCACAAGATTTTATTTATCTAACCCTATTACTTATTATTTGTGCCGTTGGTCTGTTTCTTTTTACCGCTGTCGCAGGAAGATTATGGTGCGGTTATGCTTGCCCACAAACGGTTTGGACCGAAACCTTTCTTTGGATTGAAGAGTTTGTAGAGGGTAATCGAAACAAGCGAATGAAGCTCGACAAACAACCCATGAGCGCAAACAAAGCCTTCAGAAAAACAGCTAAACACACATTGTGGATAATCTTTGCTCTGTTCACTGGTTATACTTTTGTTGGCTACTTCTCTCCTATTAGAGAGTTATGGGATGGCATTATTAGCTTAAGCTTAGGGCCTTGGGAATGGTTTTGGATTGGACTTTATTCTTTAGCTACCTACGGAAATGCAGGTCGCTTACGCGAGCAAGTTTGTTTGCATATGTGCCCTTATGCTCGCTTTCAAAGTGCTATGTTTGATAAAGACACTTTGATTATTTCTTATGATAGTGAGCGTGGCGAATCTCGCGGCAAAAGAAAGAAAACAGCTAATTATAAGGAGCAAGGTTTAGGCGACTGCATAGATTGTAATCAATGTGTTCATGTTTGTCCTACTGGCATAGATATTCGTAACGGGCTTCAATATGAATGTATTGCCTGTGCAGCCTGTGTTGATGCTTGCGATAATATTATGGATCAAATGGGGTATGAAAAAGGACTAATTAAATACACCACAGAACATGCAGAAAAGCATGAAAAGACCGAAATAGTACGTCCAAGAACAATGGTATATTTAACTTTGTTTATGGGTCTAGTTTTAACTTTTATCTTTTTACTTGCAACTCGTACTCCGCTCGATGTTAGTGTGATCAGAGATAGAAACAATCTTTATACCGAATCGTTTGATGGCAGCATTGAAAATACTTATCAGCTAAGAATTTTAAATATGTCTCAAACAGTTCATCAATATCGCTTAGAAATTATAGATTTGCCAAAAGCAGTGATCAAAGGTGATACTGAATTTACTATTGAAGGCGGCGGAGTATTAACTTTGCCGATAAGAATATCTGCACCAGCCGAGCAACTAAAAACGCGTTCAAATGATATGGCTTTTAAAATTATATCTGATGATAAAAATGTCACTCATGTTGCCAAAGCTAAGTTTTTAGGCCCTAAAAAATAACGAAAAACATCATGCAAAATAATCAATCATCTCACACAGAACAAGCAGCGCCTTGGTATAAATTTGGCTACGCGTGGCTTGTTTTTTTTAATTCCTTTTTTAACCGTTATTGCTGGCATTATTACTTATTTTATTGCCGCAGATAAACCGCATAGCTTAGTAAAAGATGACTACTTCAAAAAAGGTTTAGCCATTAATCAATCTATTGAAAAACAGCAACAAGCTAAAACGCTTAATTTAACTGCAGCGCTTAGTTTTGATGTTGAAACTCAACTGATCAATTTAACTATGAGTTCATCGCAAGCATTACCCGAAAAAATTAAAGCCACTTTTTCACATTTAACTCAGGCAGATAAAGATCAAAACATTACTTTTGAAAGGCTCACTCAAAATAACTATGTTGCTCAATTGCCTCAATTAGTTAATAAAAAGTGGTACATACTACTATCTGATGAAAATGAATCTTGGATCTTAAAAAGTAGTTGGCACATTGGCGATGAGAAAATAATTAATATAAAGGCTAATTAAAATAGCCAATGACTGATCGTTGCTTTCACTGCTCACTAGAAAATCCAGCAGACACTCAATATACACTCACTATTTTTAATCAAACGCAGCACTTCTGTTGTCCAGGGTGTCATGCTGTGGCACAAATGATTATAGATTCTGGGCAAACCGACTTTTATAAGTTTCGTACCCAAAGTAATAACAAAGTTGATCCAATATTACCGCAAGAACTTCAAGAAATTGAAGCTTTTGATAACCAGCAAATTAACCAAGCATTAGTAGAGCAATCACTCATTGAGCAGTCTGATAACTTTCAGACCATTCAGCTTGGCATAGAAGGCATTACTTGTGCGGCTTGCGGTTGGCTCATTAAAAAACAAATCTCTCAACTTGCAGGTGTACTGTCTATTGAGGTAAATACCTCGAATCAACGCGCCATTATTCAATTTAATGAAAACACTTCTTTAAGCGCTATTTTTAAAAAGATCCGTGCGCTAGGCTATAAAGCGTTTCCCTACTCGCAAGATAAACAAGAAGCTGTTATTGAAAAACAAGATAAAACCTTTGTTAAACGCTTAATTATTGCTGGACTTGCTATGATGCAAGTGATGATGTTTTCAACCGGATTATACATTGGTGAGTTTCAAGATATTGCCAAAAATCACGCCACATTTTTACATTGGGTTAGCGGCTTTTTAGCCACTCCTGTGGTGTTTTATTCGGCATTGCCTTTTATTCAAAGCGCCATTAATAATGTTCGATTTGCTCAGCTTGGCATGAACGTGCCAGTAAGTATAGCGATTTTATCTGCCTATTTTGCTAGCGTTTATTCTTTAATTTTTGACAGCAATGTTTTTTATTTTGACTCAGTGGTTATGTTTACTTTTTTCTTACTATTAGGCCGATATTTTGAACACCACGCTCGATATAAAGCGGTACAAAAACAGCAAAACTTTAGAAAGCTTTTGCCTTTATCTGTTACTAAAATTCAAGACGGTAAATATTTTACTATTCCAGTCGCTAAGGTGCAGTCTGGTGATCAACTTTTGATCAATGCAGGCAGTGTTATTCCAATTGATGGAAAACTAACAAGCCAAAATGCAGAAATTAATGAAGCAGTTTTATCAGGGGAATCACTACCGTCTCACAAAATAAAAGACGACTTAGTTTTCAGCGGCTCTACCAATGTGGGTGCTAGCTTTGAAATGACTACCACAGCAACATTAAAAAATAGCCGTATTCAAAAACTTATTCAGCTACAACAAAATAGCGAAAACTTAACCAGCAATAGCGTTACATTAGCCGATAAAATTGCGCGCGGCTATGTAGTTGGTTTATTACTGTTATCAGTTGTTACCGCAATCGTTTGGTGGCAAATAAACCCTGACAATGTTTTTCCTGTGGTACTTTCTTTATTAGTGGTTAGTTGCCCTTGCGCGCTTTCGCTTGCCACACCAGCAGCATTTGCCAGTGCCATTAGCAAGCTTACTGATCAAGGTTTAATGTTAAAATCCAGCGATCTCTTAACCAAATTAAAACAGATTGAACGCGTTATTTTTGATAAAACAGGCACCTTAACTCAGGGTAACTTTGAAATTAATCAGATTATTTTAATGGGAAGTAAAACTGAAAAAGAATGTTTAGCTATTGCTCAAACCTTAGAAAAAATTTCTAATCACCCCATTAGTTTTGCCTTTAAACAAAAAGACTTAAAAAATATGCCTAGCATTGATGCTAAAGAAGTCATTTCAGGGGGCATTGAAGGTGTTTGGCAAAATAATCATTATAAAATTGGTCGCTTATCTTTTGTAACCGACAGCCCCTTTAGTGAGAACAATTTATCTAATGCAAATAGCAGTTCAACATCAGTTTATCTAAGCGAGAACAATCAAATTATTGCCGAGTTTTTACTCAGTGATACCATTAAAAACGATGCAAAAGATGTTATTAACGCATTGAATAAAATCAATATTCATACTGAAATTCTAAGTGGCGATAACAGCCAAGCTTGTGAAAAAGTTGCAAAAAAATTAAATATCAACTCTTTTCAGTCAGAAAAATCACCAGAGCAAAAGCTAACCTATTTACAACAGTTATCTCCACAAAAAACCTTAATGGTGGGTGATGGCATTAATGACATAGGCGCGTTTAAAGCCGCCTTTGCCAGCATTTCAGTTGGCAACTCATCTCACTTATCACGCGCAAGTGCCAGCGCAGTTTTAGTTAGCCACGATCTTAATACCATAAGTGATGCAATTAAGCTTGCTGGTAGGCTCGATACAATTATTAAACAAAATTTAACTTGGGCCGTTGTTTACAACCTTTGCGCCATTCCATTTGCGCTTATGGGTTTAGTGCCTGCTTGGCTTGCAGCAATAGGCATGACATCAAGCTCGTTAATTGTTGTTTTAAATGCGCTAAGGTTGAGAAAGTAGAATTTCTCGTTTTTTCTACTTTTCTCGTTCCCACTCATTTACAGTAAGGCATTAGCAACCTCAATACAGGTTTTTATTGGTAACCACATTTCAAGGTGTGAATTATCATCAGGAAATACCGATAAAAAACCATATTGCTGATAAAATGGAATAACTTCTGTCATTGTTGGATCAACAAATAGCCCGATAGCAGAAATTTGTTCGGCAACTAACAAAGTTCGGTATATCGCATCAACCAACAACCTTTCACCTAGCCGTTCCCCTTGGTGCAAACGATCCACAGCAAGGCGAGCTAGTTTTACAGCGCTAAGCGGATGAGGGTAGTTTTTATAATTTTTATGCGAAGGTGGCGTTATAACAGAGTAGCCCGTTAGCGTGTAATAGCCTGTTATTGTAGTTGGCACTTCCACATTACAAGACACGTAAGTTTTTGAAATATGTTTAGCTGTTTTTTGTCTCGCTTGATATTTTAGAAACTGATTGAGTTCAAAAACACCACAATCAAACGCTTTGCGATCATGTTGTCGGGTAATTTCTTCAATGATTATGGACATTAACCGAGCCCTTATAGAGCTTAAATGCTTTGATGAGTTTATCGTTGGCTTTAGGTGGATTATCTAATGCCGCATATAGCGCATCTGCACTAGTCATAGAAAGTTGCAAAGTTTCTGCTCTTTCAATAACGCTATGAGCTTTTTCCATAGCCGCATCAATAAGAAACTGAGAAAGCGTGGCTCCTGAACAATCTGCCGCTCGCTGAATAACTTCTTGAATTTCACTTGATGTTCGTGCAACTAACCTAATTTCTTTGCGCTCTGTGCTAGTAGCCAAAATAACACCTATGCCTTTTTATTACCCAAACTCAGTTGCCATTATGGCATACAGAAAAAGAAATTTCTATTTGTGCGTCAGTTTGTCATACAGTTTCTTTCTCGTTCCCACGCAGGAGCGTGGGAACGAGAAAGCAGAATTTAAGCCCTCTCAAAACCAACCAGCCAATCAGGAAAAACCCTAAAAATACGATTGAGTTTTTTATTATTTCTATCAAGCGACTCAAAAGCTTTTATACAATTCGACATTAGGTTGTTTTGTTTTAAATAGCTTAATGCTTTTTTATTGGCATAAACCCCTGCAAGTTTTGACTCTTTTCCTGTCGCTAATAGCTTTAAATTATTTTTATCTATCCAATTACGCGCAAAACCTAGCTCTATAACCGTGGCAAAAGCATCTTTATGCAGCAATAAACTCAGTGCGCCCATATGATTGCCACTAGCGAGCATTTTAGGATAAGCAATTTTTCTTTTGAGTGAACTTGAGATCTCAATAGAATCTAAGTTACCGGTGAATGATGTTTTAGAAACAATGGATATTGGCTCATTAGCAATGCCATCAATATGCTCAGTTGTACCACCTCGAACAACCAAAGCTGTTTGTACTTTATTGCCTAAATAAGAATAGATATTTATCAACTTAGTTAGCGGTTCATTATTGTTTATGCTGTTAAGCTTTTCTTCTATGGGAATAAAACGAATAACACTCAGTTCATTGGTTTTTTGTGAGTTAAATTTTGATGCAACATTAACTTGAAGCTCACAGCTTTGAGCAAAAAGGTATTTCTGTAGCTTGTTTAAGTTACGCTGAGAGCTTGCTCCGCCTTCACTTTGATCAAGAAGCAAAATTAAAGGGCTTTTATCAACCTGATTAGGTTGAGCATAAAGGTTGTTAAAACCGAATAAAATCATGACTAAAATGATTATTACTTTCATATTTTTACTCTTCCTCGTTCCCACGCTCCCGCGTGGGAATGCATACCTGAGTTACCTCTGATGACAAGCTTTTTGCAACTCAATATTCCTCATATAATCTCTAGCACCAAAATAACGCTAATGTTCAATCTGCCCAACATAACCTCGTTTAACTAGATTATGATGAATGCAATCTGCCTCATCAACCTATATTAGGATCTGCTATTTTGTAGCGGCTTCTGCCCATAATGATATTTCCGTATGCGTTCCCACGCAGGAGCATGGGAACGAGAAAAAATCATCTCAATACTAACATATTCATTGAATACACATGGCTAAACTTTTATAATCGCCGCGTCCAATTACCTCCCTTTTTAATTCAAGGAAGAAATACACAATGCATTATTTTTTGATTGTTGTTATCTCGCTATTTAGCCAGTTAATATCAGCAAATACTGATCTATCCATCTATTTTGACGAGCCCAAGTTCAAATCACCAAAACTTTCCCCCAAATGGTAAACATTTAGGCATTATCAGAGATAATCAAGGCGAAAAAGAATTATTGATCATCAACACTGAAACCATGAAAGCAACAAATCAAATTTATTTTACTCATAAGGATGATATTGCTCGTTTCAGCTGGGTTAATAACGAAAGGGTTGTTATTAGTTTGCAATCTAAATACCGAAATCATGAGCTTAAAGCTGAATATGGCGAACTTTATGCCATGAATATACATGAAAAATCTGGAAAATTTATTTTTGGTATTCGTAGTTTAACCAATAAAAAGAACTTAAAGAAAATGCTCAACCAAGAAAAAATTGAGCGCAATTCTGCTTCTGCAATAGTCATTAACCAATTACCAGAAGATGAAGATCATATCTTAATTTTAGCTTGGTCTTATTCTAATAAGAAAAGCTGGATTTATAAGCTGAATATTTTTAATGGTCAAACCGAATCTATTAGTTCATTTTAAGAAAGAAAACTACTCTCATATTTTGTATTCAGAAACTAATCAGCAATTATGGTTAGGCTTTTACTGGGATCAAGAAGAACAAGTTTATACTTTAAATAACTTTGATTTCGATGAAGATGAATGGAATAGCTACCCAATTAACAACCAATTTTTCTGACAGTTGGCTAATTGAATATTCAAACGGCTCATAATGGTTTAATTATGAAAGGTCATTGTGGTCAAAATACCGTAAGCATCTGTTTATTTTCGCCAGAAGATCAATCATTCACAGCCTTACACAGCAAAGATAATATCGATTTAGATTGGTTTTATTTTGATAATGGGGTTCCTTATGCTTACAGCTATTATGATGAATATCCTAAATACCATTTTTGTCTTTGATAAACACCCTGAGTCGCAGTTGCTTCATTCAATTTATCAGTCATTTAATGGCGCTGATGTTTATATTTCTGAAAGAGAATCACATCCTTTACGACTAATTAGCGTATCTTCAGATGTGATGCCTCTCACTTGGTATCTTTATAACCATAAAACTCAAAAACTAACAGATGTTGCCCGCTCGGCTAACGCACCAAAACAACCAAATCCAACTTATTCGTTTAAGTATTTAGCTGATGATAAAACACAAATTCAAGGATTTGTTACTCTACCTAACGTTGCTCAACAACAAAATTTACCTGCGGTATTATTAGTGCATGGTGGCCCTTTTGGAGTTTCAGACAAATGGACTTATGACGCTGAAGCGCAGTATTTATCACAACTTGGTTATGCAATTATTCGAATAAACTATAGAGGCTCTGGCGGTAGAGGTTATCAGTTTGAAATTAAAGGTTTTGAACAATGGGGCAATAAAATTCAAACCGACTTGTTCGACGGCATCGACTATTTAGCCAAAGAAAAAAATCATTAACCCCAATAAAGTTTGTATTATGGGTACAAGTTTTGGCGGTTATAGCGCCGTTCAAGCCAGCATAATGCAACCAAATTTATTTAAGTGTGCTATTGCTACATCGGGTGTTTATGAATTGAACGAGCATTTCGATTCTAAAGCAAAAGAAGTAAAGCAATATTATGACGACGCTATGGGTAATGAAGCTTTAAGAAAACAGCATTCACCGATTTATCATTTAGCAAAGTTAAAAACGCCACTTTTATTAACTCATGGTGGAAAAGATTATATTGCCGATTATGATCAGTCTGATGAACTTAAACATGAATTAGAAGATCTTAACAAAAACTTTGAATGGTTAGAATTTGAAACCGAAGGTCATTATTTTTACAACGAAAAAAACCGTAAGATCTATTATAAAAAAGTAACTGATTTTTTACAGAAATATAATCCAGTTGTTCCAATTAAATAATAACTAGTGCTGAGTTGCCTCATAAGACAACTCAGTTCTTTTTTCACCTATTCAATACTCGCTAGCAAGTAAAATAAAAAGTTTATACAGGACAATAGGATCTGAAAAATTCTTTAACCCATTCAAAACCTTTTAGCTTTTTTATTGATTAATAATTAGAGTTTATAGATCACCGAAAACTGCACGTAATCAGAGTCGGCACTATCATCTTTTTGATTAAAATTGCCAATTTCAAAACCGTAGGTAAGATGTTTGTTGATTGATTTAAATAAATTTATTCCCCAATGAATTCTTTCTGCATCACCAATTTCTGTGGTTATTTTTCCATAAAATACATTACTACGAAGCGCCTCGGTAAAAAAATGGCGATAAGCCACTGAAAAAGCATTAGATTCTTCAACTTCTTCTCCCACTAAATCTCTTGCTGCAACCACGCCAACATAACGACCTGTTTCGCCACCAAATGCCTGAAATCTAAAATCATCTTTTCCAACGGTTTTTATTCGTCCCGAAACACCATAACCAAAAGTTGATTCACTATTTCCGCCTTAGTGTATTTAATTGTCTCACCAACCCTGCAACCGAAAACATTTCCCCCAGTCGCCTTTAAAGGTGTATTTAGCGATAACATCGGGAATAGAATCTTGGTTGGGGATCACCTCTATCTGATTCGGGATTTTCGATAGCCAATTGAAAATTGTTGTTGGTATAGCCGAATTTGACTTTGCCTTATAAAAGCCGAGCCATTTAAAGGACCGCCAAAGTCTGCTGTTTCAGCAATAGCGCTGGTATCAACAAAAGTTGACCAGGTTTGTCCAAATAAGAAGTTTTGATATTTTATAAAGGCATGGCGAATACGAGGTCTATCAGAATTTGATACTATTTCATTACCGCCTGCACCATGAAAATCTAACTCAATAAAACCCATTAAGTCATCATGTACATATTGGGTATTAAAGCGTGTTTCGGTTACGGTAAAATTAAATCGCGATATATCTCCCACATTACCTGCACCAACCCAATAGTCGTCAACAATACTATTGATATTGCCGTTAACATACCGAGCATCTAATTTAATATAGCCACCAAAAGTCAGTTTGTTTTCAGCATTGAGTTCTACTTCATATCGAGCAAGTGCCATACTAGAAAAAAATAAACTACAGCTTAGCAAAAACGCTTTATATAATAGTTGAGAGTTTTTCATTGTGTTGCCTCAGTTTTATCTTTAGGATCATGATTATTAACCAGCAACTATCTTCTCTTTCAAAATGCCTGTTTCAGCAAACTGCACCTTGCCTAAGCACTTTATTAAAGCCTTTTAGCTGCACACTAAAACAAACTTTTTTGAAGTAAAGCGGGAATAATTATCACTTTTACACTAAGTGTAGTCCTTATCAATAAAAATACAGATAATTTATTATACCCGTTCTTCTAAAGCTTAAATTGACTGACCAGCTCGTTTAAGCGCCCACCTGCATCACTCAGTTCATTGGCAACTAAGTTTGAGTTATGACTAGATTCGAGCAAAGAAGTCACAATGCTACGAATTACCACAAGCTTTTCACTTATTTGCTCAGTAACCGTGCTTTGTTCTGTTGTTGAGGTGGCAATTTGATCAGTCATTAAATTAATTGCCTCAACCGCTTTATTCACCGAATTTAACCCTTCGGTTATCTCTTTAGATGAGCTAACAACCGTTTCACAGGACTCTTTGCTATTTGCCATAGACAAAGCTGCTTGCTGAACATAAGTATGTAGTGCTTCAAGCATTTGTTTAATTTCGTGCGTGCTACCTTGTGTACGACTTGCTAAGCCTCTAACTTCATCGGCAACAACGGCAAAGCCTCTACCTTGTTCACCAGCTCTAGCAGCTTCTATTGCCGCATTGAGTGCTAATAAATTCGTTTGATCGGCAATATCGCCAATTACTTCGAGCACACCATCAATCATTTTTGTTTGGCTTTTCAACTCATCCATATTTTCACTACTTTGCTGAATATTTCCTTCTAAACCCGCTATTGACCGAGTTGAAATATCGACAACATTTAAAGCTTCTATGGTTTCTTTGTTAACATTGTTTGTTGCATCAGATACATCAACCGTATTTTTCGCCACATCTTGAGCGGTTGCCCCCATTTCAGTAACCGAAGTGACAACCATTTCGGTTTCTATGTTGTGATCTTCAAGTTGTTTTTGTAATTTGTCGGTTTGAGAATGAATTGAAGAAGCACTTTTAGTTACATGACTAGTTGCCTCAGCCACATTAGAAATAATAGTATGGAGCTTTTCAATAAATTGATCGAAAGCATTACCCAGCTGAGCAATCTCATCTTTTCCTTTTGCGTTAATGCGATAAGTTAAATCACCATTACCACTGGCAATATCATTAAACCGATGCAGCATATTACAAATAGGTTTAGTGATACTGTTTGACACAAAAGTCATCACTATAACCACAACAACAATTAACAACACTCCTAAGTAAATTATGGTTTTAATTTGCTCAACCATTTGTGCTTCAGTGACCAGTTTAAATTGAGCTACTTCGCGATCAATATCATCAATATACAAGCCCGTATTGATAAATAAACCATTACTGTTTGCAATAGGTGAAGCATAAGATATTTTAGGTTGCGGCGTATTATGTCCTGGCTTGTCATAAACATATTCAACAAATCCGCCTCCAGATCTAGCTTTTTCTCGTAAAGCAATGGTTATTTTAACACCATTAGGATCGGTTAAATTAATGCCTGGCGTTCCTTCCACTTGAGGATTTAAACTATGTACAACAAACTCACCTTGATCATCAAAAATGAAAAAATATCCTGCATTATTTTGAGAAAAGTAGGCTTTAGAAAATGCCTGTTTTAGTGCACGTTTTCCATCTTCACCAACACCTAAACGATTAACAATATCTTCAGCAACAGCGGTGGCAATTCGAGTAGCATCTTGGATATTGCTTTTACGCTCAGTAACTAATGTATTTTCAAAAGATTCAACTTCTTTTATTAACGATTTTTGTTCAATGTAAATAATGATCCCAACGGTTAATATTGTTGCCGTTAACATTGGTACTAATGCAAAAAATAAAAACTTTAATCTCATTGATAGATTTTTCATGATTTTATTGCCTCCCTTAACCAATTTTTTTCGCTCGTTTAAAATGATTTTTAAACACTTTTAGTCGCTTCAATAAACTATATCAGCTCTTTCTTAATTCACCTTGATGCTGGTCACTTATCAACCAAGATAAAGTAAAACGGATATAACTTGCTTAAGTCATACTTTTTGAAGGAGAATGAAGGCAAATAAAAATATTAAAGGCTTAACTTATGACATTAATGATCAAATATATTTGTTTCGGTTTAATCAGCGCATCAGGTTTATTAATTCATATCAGTGTTGCTCAAACTCCGCCATTATCTCAATTTGTTAACTTAAGCAAAGAAGAGCAACTAACTTCGCAAGCTAAAAAAGCCATTCCTTATTTATTACAGCCACTACAAAATGTTGTGGATGCTTTTAATGCCGAGTTAAATTCTTCATCAAACTTATCTAAAACAGTTGAGCTTTATGCACAAAAGCTGTGGCAGCAAAGTAAAATAATTATTCAAACCAAAAATGATGCTGATGATCGCAGGCTTTATTGGGCAAGACTAACCATGCTGAGCTTACTAAAACAACAGCCAAAATTTTTAGCATTAACCCAATCTAAACAACAAAAATTAATCACCCAATTTGAGTATATTTCACGTGGTAGCTCAGATATTCAATTTTCACCAGATGCCACAATAAAAATTATTGTTACAGGCTTTGATCCATTTTTCTTACATCGACACATTGATCAAAGTAATCCATCGGGAGTTAGCGCATTAATGCTAGATGGAAAAAAAGTTATTATTGACAATAAAATTGCACAAATTGAATCACTGGTTGTGCCCGTTAGATTTAAAGATTTTGATCAAGGAATGATAGAAGATTTTCTTACTCCTTATGTTTCCGATCAGTCAATTGACTATATTTTTACGATTAGTATGGGGCGCGATGAATTTGATTTAGAAAGGTTTCCAGGTTTAAGAAGAAGCGCAAAAGCACCTGATAATTTAAGTGTTTATACTGGCGCTAATAAATCTAATCCGATTAAACCTAAACTTAATAATAAAACTTTAAATGGTGAAGAGTTTGTTGAATTTAGTTTGCCGGTTAAGCGTATGCAACAAGCCAAAACTCACTACAAAGTTAATGACAATAAAAAAGTTACACTGTTAGACTCTAACCAAAAACCAAAGTCGATAATTGCTAAAAGTTTATCTGAACTTAGTGGCAAAATTTCGGTTGAAGGATCGGGCGGCGGTTATTTATCGAATGAAATATCTTATCGAAGTGTTTTATTAAGAAATCAGCTAAGACCCAGCTTACCCATAGGGCATATTCATACCCCAAGAATTGCTGCCTTTGAGCCTAAAACGTCAATCATTATTTACCAAGATATTTTGGCAATGATAGAAGCCGTGGTTAAAACTCATAAAGATTAAACAATAAAAAATCACTCAATCAATAATGACTGAGTGATTTTAAAATTAGGATCTTTAGATCTTAGGTTTTAGAATTTAGACCTTAGGTTTTAGGCAAGGTCACTCCAGTTTGTCCTTGATATTTTCCGCCTCTGTCAGCGTAAGATGTTTCGCACACTTCATCCGATTCATAAAACAACATTTGCGCGACACCTTCGTTGGCATAAATTTTTGCAGGCAGTGGTGTGGTATTAGAAAATTCTAAAGTAACATGCCCTTCCCATTCTGGCTCCAAAGGTGTTACATTCACAATAATACCGCAGCGTGCATAAGTAGACTTACCTAAACAAACGGTTAAAACACTACGCGGAATTCTAAAATATTCAACGGTTCTTGCTAAGGCAAATGAGTTTGGCGGAATAATACAAACATCTGAGTTCACATTAACAAAACTTTGCTCATCAAAGTTTTTAGGATCAACAACCGCCGAATGAACATTAGTAAAAATTTTAAATTCATTAGAGCAACGAACATCATAGCCATAGCTAGAAGTGCCATAAGAAACAATCCGTTTTCCATCTACATGTCTTACTTGGTTGCTTTCAAAGGGCTCTATCATCCCTTCGGCTGCCATACGGCGGATCCATTTATCTGATTTTATACTCATTGGTTTTCTCGTTTTTACAATATTAATATTTAACTTTTAGGTGACCAAGTGCTAATTTCAATGCTATCGGCACCTTTAGAGTAGTCTTTACCAAGCTGGGCTAAATTAGCCGTTAAGTTGCGCGCAATTTGACGATAAGTTTGACTAATTGGGCTGTTAGGATCTTCTGCAACCGCAGGCTTACCAGCATCTAACTGCTCTCTAATAGACATAGCTAATGGAAGATGGCCTAAAAGCGGAACCTTATAATCTTGAGATAATAATTGCCCGCCACCTTCACCAAAAATCGCCTCTTGATGACCACATTGACTACAAATATGGGTAGACATATTTTCGATAACTCCCATCACAGGGATCTCTACTTTTTCAAACATAGTAACGGCTTTTTTGGCATCTGCTAAGGCTAAATCTTGCGGAGTAGTGACAATAACAGCGGCAGTCACTGGAATTTTTTGCGATAAAGTGAGCTGAATATCGCCAGTACCTGGGGGTAAATCAACAATTAAATAATCTAGCTCGCCCCAACGGGTATCACGCACAATTTGCTGTAATGCCGATGATGCCATGGGTCCACGCCAAACCATCGCTTGTTTTTCATCGACCAAAAAGCCAATCGACATAGCTTCAACTTCATGCGCTTTTAGCGGCAAAATACTTTTCTTGTCTTCTGACACAGGTCGCTCTTCGGGAATACCTAACATAATTGGTACGCTAGGGCCGTAAATATCAGCATCTAAGATCCCTACATTCGCCCCTTCTTTTTGCAGTGCGATAGCTAAATTAACGCTAGTCGTCGATTTACCAACCCCGCCCTTGCCCGATGCCACGGCAATCACGTTTTTCACTTTAGCTAATGGCGGAACACCTGCCTTAGTTTCATAAGCGGTTATTCTTGACTTAACCTCTACCGCTACTTTGTTAGTTTGCGGCCAGTTTTTAACAATTTCGGTTTCAATTTCTTCTGCTAAAGATTTCACAATGCCTTCGCAAGGAAAAGGAAAAACAATCTGCAAAGCAACATGATCTCCTTCAACCTTAGTTTCTTTAATAAAATCGAGTAATTCAACATCTAAAGGAAGGCTCGAAAATTCTGCATTTTTCAGCAGTGATGATATAGCTTGTTCGTCTAACATAATAACCTTAACATTAGGTAGAATAATTTGTGGCGATTATAGCCTATTCTCACGCATAAATACTTGCTTTATTTATATGGATATACAAGGATTTTAATGAAAGCCGCTACAAAAAAAGGTATAGTTGCGCCTGCAATTTTTTGAGTTAAATTAACCCATTAGAGTAACCGCTAGTGAATTCTGATACTAAAGCTAATTCTTCACCAAAACAGCAACGCAAAATTCTTGTGACCAGCGCCTTGCCTTATGCCAATGGCTCTATACATTTAGGGCATATGCTTGAGCATATTCAAACCGACATTTGGACGCGTTTTCAAAAGTTGCGTGGACATGAATGTATTTCGGTTTGTGCCGACGATACCCACGGCACACCAATTATGCTAAGAGCACAAAAAGAAGGAGTGTCACCCGAAGAATTTATTAAAGCAACTCAGCAAGAACACGAAAACGACTTTAATGACTTTTTAGTTAACTACGATAACTATCATTCAACCCATAGTGAAGAAAATCGTGTTTTATGTGAAACCATTTATAAGCGATTAGAAGCCAATGATCATATCGCCAAGCGCACAATTTCTCAGCTTTATGATCCCGAAAAAAATATGTTTCTGCCCGACCGATTTGTTAAAGGTGAATGCCCTAAATGTGGCTCAGACGAACAATACGGCGATAACTGTGATAACTGCGGTGCAACTTATAGCCCAACCGAACTTAAAAACCCCAAATCGGCTGTGTCGGGGGCTACACCAATAGAAAAAGATTCTGAACACTACTTTTTTAAACTCACCGATTTTGAAGGCATGCTAAAAAGCTGGACACGCGATGGTCATGTGCAAGAGCAAATTGCCAACAAGCTTGATGAGTGGTTTGAGTCGGGTTTGCAACAATGGGATATTTCGCGCGATGCCCCCTATTTTGGCTTTGAGATACCAGGCGCGCCTAATAAGTATTTTTATGTTTGGGTTGATGCGCCAATGGGCTATATGGCGAGCTTTAAAAACCTATGTGATAAAACACCAAGTTTAGATTTTGATGAATACTGGCAGCAAAACAGTGAAGCCGAAGTGCACCACTTTATTGGTAAAGATATTGTTTATTTCCATACCTTGTTTTGGCCAGCCATGCTAGAAGGTAGCGGTTTTAGAAAACCAACCAAAGTTCATGCACACGGCTTTTTAACCGTTAATGGCACAAAAATGTCTAAGTCTAAAGGCACTTTTATTAAAGCTCGCACTTATTTAAATCACTTAAATCCAGAATACTTACGCTATTATTTTATGGCTAAGCTTACTAGCCGTGTTGATGATTTCGACCTTAACCTAGCCGACTTTGTTTCTCGTATTAATTCCGACTTAGTAGGAAAATATATTAATATCGGTAGTCGCGTAGCTAAATTTATCACTAAGAAGTTTGATGGCAAACTTTGCGATGGCATTAATGATCATCCACTAATTGTTGAATATCAAAATGCGTCGGAAACGATTGCCCAATATTTTGAAGAAAAAGAATTTGGCAAAGCAATCAAGCTAATTATGTCTCTTGCTGACAAAGCAAACCAATATGTCGATGCCGAAGAACCTTGGGTAAAAATTAAAGATCCAGCCACTCAAGCCGAAGTTCACCAGGTGAGCAGTGTTGCATTAAACTTATTTAAAATTTTAACTATTTATTTAAAACCTGCATTACCATTAATTGCAAAACAAGTTGAAACCTTTTTAAATATTGAACCTCTAAAATGGCAAGATATTAATGAATGCTTAGAAAATCATACCATTAACAACTTTAAACCAATGGTTCAAAGAATTGATGAGAAAAAAATTAATGCCATGGTAGAAGAAAGCAAAGAAGAAGCCGAACAAGCCGCAGAGCCACAATTGGCTGATCCGCTTAAAGATGAAATTGAATTTAAAGATTTTGATAAAATTGACTTGCGCGTTGTTAAAATTATTAAAGCCGAGCATGTTGAAGGCGCAGAAAAGTTGTTAAAACTGCAACTTGATCTCGATGGCGTTACCAAACAAGTATTTGCTGGCATAAAGTCGGCCTATTCTCCCGAAGAGTTAACAGGCAAGCTCACCGTTATGGTTGCTAACTTAGCCCCAAGAAAAATGCGCTTTGGTATCTCTGAAGGCATGGTTTTAGCCGCAGGGCCTGGCGGTAAAGATTTATGGATCCTTAATCCAGATCAAGGTGCGCAACCAGGTATGCGCGTAAAGTAACAATCATTATTAGGTAAAAGAAAAATGGCGAGTTTTGATCTCTACCCTCAAGCATGGGCACTATACATTGTGCTGGGGCTTGTGTTTTTGTATCTACTCGATGTTAAATTACGCCGCTATTCATTTAAAACTCGCGTTGCGGTTTTAAGTTTAATTGCGGTAGGTGCCTTCACTCCAGAAATGGTACGCGAGGCCGAATCTTACGCACCGCTAATTTTAACCAGCTTGTTTAATGCTGAATTAGATGGTGTGGGAACACTGTATAAGGGCTTAACAACATTATTAATTTTATGGGGAATAGTGTTTGCGTTGGTTTTAGCAATTAGACACATTATTGGTGCCACAAAAGAAAAAAAGTCAATTTCAAAATCTCAAACGAATGAATCTACTGCTTTAAAAGACTAAACATTTAATATTAGCAATCACTTAAATTATGTCAGAAATATTTCTACTTTTAGTTAGCACAGTCCTCGTCAATAACTTTGTATTAGCAAAGTTTTTAGGTCTGTGCCCATTTATGGGTGTTTCTAGCAAAGTAGAAACCGCCGCAGGCATGGCAGCCGCTACGACCTTTGTGCTAACACTGGCTTCGGTAATCAGTTATTTAATTAACACCTATATTTTAGCCCCCCTAAGTTTAGAGTATTTACAAATACTGTCTTTTATTTTAGCGATTGCCGTTGTTGTTCAATTTACAGAATTAGTGATCCAAAAAACCAGCCCAATGTTGTACCGATTGCTTGGTATTTTTCTGCCGCTTATTACCACAAATTGTGCGGTATTAGGTGTAGCATTACTTAATGTGAATCAGGCGCATAATTTTATTGAGTCGATTATTTATGGCTTTGGAGCGGCGCTCGGCTTTTCTTTAGTCTTAGTTTTATTTGCCGCCATGCGCGAGCGCATTGCCGTTGCTGATGTGCCCGCACCATTTCAAGGAGCCGCTATAGCATTAATTACTGCTGGTTTAATGTCGCTGGCATTTATGGGCTTTGCAGGACTCGTTAAACTCTAATGTTTGAATTTTTAATTGCCACAGCCACTATAGTTATCTTCGCATTTATTTGCGGTGGTTTACTGGGTTTTGCCTCGGTTAAGTTTAAAGTTGAAGGCAATCCTGTTGTTGATCAAATTAATAATATCTTACCGCAAACTCAATGTGGGCAATGTGGCTATCCTGGTTGCAAACCTTACGCTGAAGCCATTGTAGAAAAAGATGAAGCCATCAATCGCTGCCCCCCTGGTGGTGAAGCAGGTATTAAAGCTTTAGCCGACTTGCTCGATATGGAAGTAGTCCCCCTAGATGAAGATTGCGGACAAGAAAGCTTACCAACGGTTGCCGTTATTCGAGAAGATGAATGTATTGGCTGCACTAAATGTATCCAAGCTTGCCCCGTTGATGCCATAGTTGGCGCGGCAAAACATATGCATACGGTGATTGAGTCGGAATGTACCGGTTGTGATCTTTGTGTAGCACCTTGTCCTGTTGATTGCATTGATATGATAGAAATTACCGAAACCGTTGAAGATTGGCGCTGGCCAAAACCAACTTTAACTCAACAACCATTGACTGGCGATATTCCAGTGAAAATGCTAACCGAATAAAGAGAGTATTATTATGACGCCAAATACTTTTATTTATTCAGCACCAGGGAAAATTCATGGCGGCATTCATCCGCAAGAGTTTAAAACCCTATCAAATACTCAGCCAATTAAATCACTTAACCCAAGCTCTCACTTGGTATTACCACTAAAACAACATATTGGCAGTTTATGCGAACCTTTGGTAGCCATTGGCGAGCAAGTTACGATGGGGCAAGCCGTAGCACAAACACCCAATAAAACCATGACAATTCATGCGCCTGCAAATGGCGAAATAGCCGCCATTGGTAACTTTGAAACAGGACATCCATCGAAACAGCCAACACAAGCAATCATTATTAAACAACAGCAAAACACCTCTCTTCATCTCCCTAATAATGAGAAGCTCGATTGGCAAAAACTCAGCGCAGAAGAATTAATTAGCCAAGTTAATGATGCTGGTATTGTTGGCTTAGGCGGCGCCACATTTCCGACGGCTATTAAACTAAAAAGTCAAAAAATAGACACTTTAATCGTCAATGCAATGGAGTGTGAGCCATATATCACTTGTGATGATCGCTTATTACAAGAACAAGCCAATGATGTTATTGAAGGAGCGACAATTGCGGCACATATTTTACAGGCATCAAAAATTATTTTTGCCATAGAAGATAACAAAAGCGCTGCCATCGAGCAGTTAGATCAAGCTTTAAAACAGTTGGCAAGCAATGCAATTAATGCTCAAATTAAATATTCCATCTGTGTTGCGCCAACCAAATATCCTAGTGGCGGTGAAAAACAAACCATCGAACTTGTGACAGGAAAACAGCTACCAAAAGGTGAGCTTCCTGCTTCAATGGGCATAGTGGTACAAAATGTTGCGACACTTCATGCCATTTATCAAGCCGTTGTATTTAACCATCCGCTTACTCAAAGACTAGTCACCTTAACTGGAGACTCAATTAATGAGCCCGGAAATTATTGGCTACCATTTGGCACAAAAATATCCGATATTATGGCTCACTTTAATATTGAGCCCAGCGGTTTAAATGGGGTAATTTTAGGCGGCCCTATGATGGGCAATAGTACCAGTCAATATGACACACCGGTGAGTAAATCAACCAACTGTATTATTTTTAATAGCAATGCTACTGAGCAAAAATCTTGGGTTTTAAATGCAACAGCGCACGATCCCTGTATTCGTTGTAGTGAATGCCAAAATGCTTGCCCAGTCGATTTACTGCCACAGCAGCTACTATGGTTTAGCCAAAGCGAGCAATGGGATTCATTAGAAGAGCAAGGTTTATTCGATTGTATAGAATGCGGCGCTTGTGCCTATGTTTGCCCAAGTGAAATTCCTTTAGTGCAATATTATCGCTTTGGGAAATCTGAAGTTAAAGCCATTAAGAAAAGCCAGCAAAAATCTGATAAAGCCAAACAACGATTTGATTTTAGAGAAATGCGAATTGCTCGTGCCAAAGAAGAACGCGCGCTAAAACACAAAAAAGCTGCCGAAGCCCGTAAAAAAGCCGCGCAATCGGCTAAAGATGCAAAACCTAAAGACGAGCAAGCAGATAAAAAAGCCGCAATAAATGAAGCTTTAGCTCGGGTTAAACAAAAAAAGTCTCAGCAAACGAATGAAAATACAACCACTACATCCAACACTACATCCAATGTAGAAAACAATCAAAAAGGTAGTGTGTAATGCGCTTATCCTCACCATTTTTTCATCATGCACTAAGCACCAATAAGGTGATGTTGTTGGTTATTGCCGGGCTTATTCCCGGAGCAGTTGCGCAAATTTATTTTTTTGGTTATGGCGTTTTAATCAATTTAATTATTTGTGCTTTTTTTGCCATAGCAACAGAGTTTGTTATTTTAAAGCTGCGCAACCGAGATGCAATTAATACAATAAAAGATAACTCTGCATTACTCACAGGCTTACTACTCGGCTTGGCCATTCCCCCTACTTTGCCATTATGGATGAGTATTGTAGGTGTTGCCTTTGCTATTATTTTTGCTAAGCAGCTTTATGGTGGATTAGGTTTTAATCCTTTTAATCCTGCCATGGTGGGGTATGTGCTTTTACTCATCTCTTTTCCGGTTGAAATGACCGCTTGGATGCCATCTAAAGAACTCACAGGTGAGCTACCGTCTTTTGTCGATTCACTTCTGCTTATTATTAATGGTAAAACAGCTGCTGGACTAACCGTTACTGAGGTTAGAACATTGGTCGATGGCTTTACTATGGCAACACCACTTGATCATTTAAAAACAGAGCGAATGTTAGGACACATGACCTCAGAAATTGCCTCTAGCGTTCATTATCAGCAAAACCTAATTGGATGGCAGCTTGTTAACTTAGGATTTTTTATTGGCGGTTTATTTTTATTAGCCTTTAAGGTTATTCGCTGGCAAATACCACTGAGCATACTTAGCTCAATGATAATTACATCATGGGTTTTTCACGCTTGGGATCCCGAGCTTTATGCATCAACTGACTTTCACCTGAGTGCGGGTGCAACGATGCTTGGTGCATTTTTTATTGCCACCGATCCAGTATCCGCAGCAACCACACCGAAAGGACGTATTATTTATGGTGCTTTAATTGGCTTATTTGTTATTTTAATTCGTAACTTTGGTGGCTACCCCGAAGCCTTTGCCTTTGCCGTATTGTTATTAAACCTTGCTGCACCAACCATTGACCATTACACCCAGCCAATCATTTATGGGCATAAAGGCTTAAAAGAGAGTGAGGAAAATAGTCATGAGTAAACCAGCTCAAGAACTCTCTAAAGCCAGCTTTAAAAATGGGGCTATTTTAGGCTTATTTGCGCTAATTTCAACGGGCTTAATTGCATTTATTCATTTGCTCACTAAAGATAAAATTGCCGAAGAAATTGAAGCCGCTATGGCGCGCAGACTTAACCAAATTGTTGCTCCTAGTGAATATAATAACGATGTTTATCACGACTGCAAGCTGCTCGAATCATCTAGCTTGTTAGGAAGCAGTGATCCCATTAAAATTTATCGAATGCGTCATAACCAGCAAAATTATGGCGTATTTTTTACCACCACGGCACCTGATGGTTATGCTGGAAAAATTAAACTATTAGTCGGTGTTTATAATAACGGAACCATCGCAGGAGTTAGAGTAACCGAGCATCAGGAAACACCAGGGTTAGGTGATAAAATTGAAATTGAGAAATCCAACTGGATAGAGCAATTTAAAAACCTATCACTCACCAATAAAGATGAAAAAGCTTGGAAAGTTAAAAAAGACGGCGGCGAGTTTGATGCTTTAACAGGCGCAACAATAACACCCCGAGCAATCATTAAGGCGGTTCATCAATCGCTGATCTTTTTTCAGCAAAATAAAGCTTCACTCTATGATCACACCTCAAGTTGTGGAGAGACAAAATGAGTTTACTCAGCGAAAACAAACAAGTCATCAAAGATGGCTTATGGAATAACAATGCCGCGCTGGTTCAATTGCTCGGCTTATGTCCATTACTAGCTGTAACGGGTAGCTTAGTTAATGGATTAGGGCTAGGCATTGCTACTACCTTTGTTTTAGCTGGCTCTAATTTAACGGTATCACTGATCCGTAAATTTATTCCCAACGAAATTCGCATCCCCATTTTTGTTATGCTTATTGCATCGTTTGTTACCAATGTACAATTATTAATGAACGCATTTACCTATGAGCTGTATTTAGTTTTAGGTATTTTTATTCCTTTAATTGTGACCAATTGCGCCATTATTGGCAGAGCCGAAGCCTTTGCCAGCCGCAATGCCCCGCTTCCCTCCTTTATAGATGGGCTAGCACAAGGCATTGGATTTACAATTGTACTAATGTTGCTAGGAGCTATTAGAGAATTTGTGGGTCAGGGCACTATTTTAGATGGTGCCCATCTATTATTAGGAGACTGGGCAAAATCATTAACGGTTCATTTTTATTTAACCGATCAAAAGTTTTTATTTGCTATTTTGCCACCAGGTGCTTTTATTGGCTTAGGATTACTTATTGCGGGCAAAAACCTAATAGATGCGCGCAAACAAAAAACTCAGTCAGTAAATTCCGATTTAAACCAATCTGCAATATCATTGGCAAAATAAGAAATTGTGCCGTATTTATTGCGACGTAACTGAGAGTTTGCAACTCTGGTTGTGTGATTAGTTAAAAAGCCTTTAATGTTTGCCTCGCCAGACTTAAGTTCATTTTGGTTGCTATCTACCAACTGATAATTAAACTTTAGTTTATAAATTTCTACGTCTTTAATAATTCTTATATCTTGCCGAAAACTACCAGTAGCGTAGTCGATATATCCAGGTAAATCTAAATTAGTTACTTCTAAAATCAACGTATTTTCATTAGCAACATAGCCATTAGAGGTATCGCTAAGTAGCTTTTGTAGATGCTTTTTTACCGCTATTAGGCTTTGCTTACGGCTTTTACCCGATAATATAACATCGGTATATTTTTCAGGAGAAGAGAGTTTTACTTCAACATCAAACGCCTGAACATTGCTTGAAGTTATAACAGTAAACATTATGGCTATGGTTAAAAGTGATATTTTCATCAGTTATCCTTTTTTCGAATTCAATCGAAAGTTTATTTAAAGTGTCTTATCACAAACTTTAATTAGGTTCATACTAGCATATTCATGTATATTACTAGAATATAATGATTAAGACGCTAAATGACAGTTTAGGGTTACCATGAAGGTAAAAACCAATTTAAACTCAACAATTTGCACTAATTTAGTAAAAGAAACACCTTTAATTTTTAAGTGTTTGTTTTTATTTATATTAATGTTTTTTTGCTCTGCTATACACAAGGTTTCAGCAAACAACAGTGCGACACCAAATTCTGCTCAACAGCTTAAAAGCTACATCAATGAAACCAACTTAACTCATAAAGCCAAACTTGGCGCTCAGCTACTAGAACAAACTAGCAACAAAGAAGATAAGTTATTAATACTTACCACTCATATCACCACGCTCATTGATTTAGGAAAAAACCATCAGGCGATCCCTTTTGCTAAACAAGGCATAGCGCTGGCTAATAACATTAAAGACTATACTCATCAAACTACGCTTTATCGCCGTTTAGCAGAAGTTTATTGGAATTTAGGGCAGCTAGATAATGCATTAATTGAATTAGAATCATCATTATTACTGGCTAAAAAAAATAATGATGAGCTAGGCAAAGCAAGGGCTTTACATAATATTGGGTTAATTTATAGACACCTTGGTGTACCTGATAAAACTCTTGAATATTACCTTAAAGCAATAGAAATAAAAGAACGTATTAACGAAGATCCTGCTAGCACAGCTCACTCTTATAATAATATAGGAGTGATTTACGTTGATTTGGGTGATTATGACAATGCCGAAAAATACTACCGCAAAGCCCTAAGCATTTTACAAAATGAGCCCAACGCCAGCATAGCAAACCCTCTGCACAATTTAGGTCAACTTTTTGATAAAAAAGGCGATCCTGAAATGGCTTTGCAATATTATTACACCTCAATGGAATACGATGAGCAAAATAATAACCAAAATGGTTTAGCGGTTTCACTAAGAGAGATTGGCCGAATTTATCTGAGTATCGAGCAGATAGACAAGGCGAGTAATTACTTACTTAAAGCCAAAGAGATTGCTGATAATATTGACTCATTATTATTAAAAGCCAGTGCCAACCTTCACTTAGCACAGCTTAATATTGCTCAGGGAAATTTAATCGAAGCGAAAAACCTGCTGCATAACGGCCTCGGCTATGCCGAAAAAGGACACACTAAAAAAAATCTTTAGTGACATACATCAAAGCCTTTATCAGGTTTATGAACAACTCAATCAGCCTAAAAAAGCACTTTTTCACTTCAAGCTATTTCATCAAAGCATTGATAACTTTAATCAAGAAGAAGCCAAGCAGGCTTTAAAAAATTTAGAGTTCAAAAAATCAATAGAAATTCAAAAACAAACAACTTTAAAAGCACTTCAAGAAAACCAGTTGCAGCAACAAATTTTAGACAAAGAGTTAGCATTAAGTCGAATATGGCTAATTGTGGCATTTATACTTTTTATTACTTTAATTTTGCTCACTGTGGTTTATTTTTTACGCAAAAACCTTTTGCAAAAAGAACAAATAAACCAAGAGCTATTAAAAATAGACAAAATGAAAGATGACTTTTTATCGTCTACCTCTCACGAATTACTCACGCCAATTAATGGCATTGTTGGATTAAGTAATTCAATTAATTATCTTGATAGTAATTTAGCTAAAGATTCGCAAAAAAGCTTAAAAATAATTAATGCCTGCGGTTTTAGGCTGGCGAATTTAATTCGTAATATTTTAGATATGTCGTCTTTAAAAAGAAATAATCTTAGTATTAATTTGCAGACAAGTGACTTAATAAAAGTTGTTAGCAAAACAGTAAATTCAATTATACCGCTAGCCGAAGAAAACCATATTGCTCTTAAAACCCATTACCAAAACGATTCAATTATTCTTAATATTGATCCTTATAAAATTGAACAACTGATCTTTACTCTATTAATGAACGGCATTAAATATTGCCACAATGGCAAAATCGATCTCACATTATCAACCTCTGACAAAGAAGCATTTATAGATATTTCAACATCAGCAATTGACATGCCGCAAGCAGAAATTATTCCACTGTTTAAATTATTTGCAGAAGAAACCGAAGAAATGGGTTTTCATAATACTGGTTCAGGGTTAGGATTGATTATTTGTCGTTCATTGATAAAGTTACACAATGGGCATTCTTACTTACAGCTTAATGATGATTTAAGCGTCAGCTTTAGAATACATTTGCCCCTCTAATCAACCTTCAACTAAAATGAGTAGTAATTTGCCACATAATAATCCCTCTATTCCTGAAGAATCGCTAACCACAGCAGAAAAACTTAATTTAGAAACCGCTGTATTAAAGTGGAAAGATTTGGCATTGTTTTTTGCCAAAGGCACCCTACTTAGAGTTGATGAGTCACAAGATCTCATTGAGGTTGCTACTTATATTGCAGATAACAACCAAACAGCACTAAAACCTTTAATAACTAACAAACTTATTGAGTTTGCTACCGCAGAATGGGTAAAAGAGAACACCTATGAAGATAAAGAATTTTGGACACTGGTTGTTGCCCCTTATGTTATCTGTCAACCTGTAAAAGCTGAGCCTAGTCATTAAATTACTTCTAATAATCAAAGCAAACAACAAGCATAAAAAAAGCGAGCTAAATGCTCGCTTTTAAATAAAAGGATTTTTTATCAGCTTACTGACTTACCAAAGCAATACGGTTAAAAAATCAACCACACCATTTTTACAAATTTGAGCGCCATCATCCGCTAATCTTTCCACTGGGTAGCCTTGAGTTTGCAGAACCGTAAACACGGTAGTAAGCATTGCAACAGCAACTAATAAACTTACTTTACTGGTTTTTTTTGCGCTTTTTCTATTGAGTAACATATCCATTCACCTCTAAAGTTACTTAATTATAATCCCATACTTACCGTTTTAACTCAAGGCTGATAGCCTCAGTACATCCCGCTAAACCTAAGATTCATCGCGGAATCGTCTGGTAAAGATTGCAGCGGTTAAAAATACTGCCGCAACACCTAAGCCAATATAAAACTCACTGCTAGCTATTACACTACTTGCACTGGCAAAAATATTACCATCAAACATATCGCCACCAACAATGTAGTGCAGACTAGAGTTTTGAATAGCAAGTGTCTTGGCAATTTTAACGCCTATCATTTCAATAAATTCCGAACTTCTGAAAAAATAACCTTCAGCAACCGCAATTAAAATAATAGGTAGCACACCCCATAAAAATGCCACTCTATTAGCCCAAGCCGAAGCTAGCATCATCCATGCCCAAATCGGTGCTAACCATAAACTGGCAACAATTAATGAAAATAACTTTGAAAACCATACACTAAATAAATTTGCTGAACTCCAAACCGTTGCTCCAGATGAGCCGCCAAACCACCAAGCAACTGTGAAAAATAACATTTCAAAGAGGTTAAATAATACAATCACGCCAAAATAACAAAGTGGAACTAAAATAGTGATAGACACAAATTTAGAAAGTACCGTTTGCGTATCTGATACTGGTAATGACTTCCAAAACAAAATGCTACGATCTTTACGTTCATCGTATAAAGAGCCAAGAGCATAGAAAAGACAAATAATTAATGAAACTAAGCCAAATACTAGCGCGGGGGTTAAAACGGTTACTTTAACAATTTTCTCTCTGTAGGCTTGTTGCATAGAATCAAATTTCGCAACGCCTTTTGAAAGCTCATTGCCCAGACTAAAGCTTTCACCTTCACCAATAAGCACACCATCACCACTAAAGATCCCTAATATCATAATTGCAGCAAAAGCTATCGCCATAATAAGTGGTGTTCTTAACATTCCACCTTGATGCTCCCAAAACTCTCTTTTTAATAATGCTTTAAAAGTTTTCATTATTTATCCTCCTTCATTTTGGCAACAAATAAATCGGCAACACTTGGAGAGTGAAGTTCACCCAATTGGGCTAGCTTTTCACGCTCAACCCCTTCAAATAAAAATACTTTTCTGCCAAATACATCTCTTTCTATTACGGGGTTTAATGCCAATGCTTGCTCGGCATCTTCGCGGCTAACCATTACTTCTACATAGTTTTCTGCTACTTCATCCATAGATGCATCAAGCACGATTTCACCATCTTTAATAAAAATTAAATCGGTTAAAAGATTTTCAATCTCTTCAATTTGGTGAGTAGTTACCAAAATACTACGTCCTTCATCAAAAAACTCAGCTAATAATTGATTATAAAACTCTTTACGATACAAAATATCTAATCCAAGAGTCGGCTCATCTAAAACTAATAAATCCGCTTCAATTGACATAACTAAAGCTAAATGAAGCTGAGTGACCATCCCTTTCGATAAATGCTTAACCTTAGACTTCATGTTAATTTTTGTTTTACTTAAGAATAACTTCGCTCGCTCAAGATTAAAGTGAGGGTGTACTTCGGTAACAAATTCAACTGCATCTTTAACTTTTAGCCATTTCGGTAATAAAGCAACATCGGCAATAAAACACACCTTTTTCATTAGCTGATCGCGCTGTTTACTAGGGTTTAAGCCTAACACCTCAAGCTCACCATCAAATGAAGTTAAGCCCAAAATAGCTTTTAATACGGTAGTTTTACCTGCGCCATTAGGGCCAACTAAGCCCACTATTTTTCCGCGTTCAACAACAAAGTCTACGCCTTTTAATGCTTGGTAAGAGCCGTAAGACTTTTTTAATCCTTTTGCTTTTATTATTACGCTCATGCGTTACCTCCAACTTCATCGCTTTGAAGCTTTAACTCATCTAAAGTTAAGCCTAGACGCTCAATTCTAATCATTATTTTTGGCCATTCAACGTCTAGAAATTGTCGTTTTTCTTCATCGAATAACTTATTTTTTGCCCCATCTGTTACAAACATGCCTAACCCTCGCTTTTTTTCCAATACTTCTTCATCCACCAACTCTTGGTATGCTTTTGATACGGTTAAAGGATTAATATGATAATCCGCCGCTACTTGGCGCACCGATGGTACAGCCTCTCCCTCAGCCACTTCACCATCAATAATTAATTCGATAACCTTTTCTTTAAGTTGGCGAAAAATGGGGGTTTGGTCATTCCACTTCATCGCGTTCATAGGCCCTCTCACTGGTTAAGTTTTCCACCTCTATGGTGTTATATATAACTATAACACCAACGCACCCAATAACCAAACACTAATTATTTCAGATCATTAACCTATAAGTAACTGTATTAAAAGAAATTTTAAGCTTATAATAAACAAACTAACACATTTTTTAACATTTAAATGCCTTCAAAAAACGACATACTCAGTATGTTACTGATCAGTATTTGCTTGCTATTAATAGCCTTTGGCTTCATTAATTTTACCTTTGCATTATTTAGCGGCATTGCAATCGCCTTAGCTTTTGCTGTTCCTTACCAAAAAACTATCCAAGCCGCATCTAGCTTTTTGTTAAAGCTATCAATTGTTTTACTTGGTGCTAGCATAAACTTTGATGAGGTAGTAATTTCTGCCAAAAGCGGCTTTTGGCTTACTTTAATTTGCTTAACAATCACACTTATTGTTGGGCTAATCATAGGAAAACTACTCAAACTTGAGCCCAAATTAACACTATTGATAACCGGTGGAACCGCTATTTGTGGTGGAAGCGCAATTGCCGCTTTAGCGCCAAGCATTAAAGCAAAACACTCATGTATTGTTACTTCAATTACAATCATATTTTTACTCAACGCTAGCGCTTTAGTTATATACCCCATTATTGGTCACTGGTTACAACTATCGGCAACAGACTTTGGACTATGGGCAGCTTTAGGCATTCACGATACATCATCGGTGGTTGGCGCAGCGGCTAGTTTTAATGAAAGCTCATTACAAGTTGCAACCAGTAGCAAACTAGCAAGAACCCTTTGGATTATTCCCATAGTATTTATTGCTAGCCGCTTCTTTCAATCTAACAATAATAAAATTGAGTTTCCTTTTTTCATTATTTTATTTATTCTCGCCAGTATATTTACAACTTACATGCCTTTTGATGATTCTTCTATAAAAGTGATAAAAACCGTGGCTAAATCGGGTATGGCAATGAGTTTATTTTTAATTGGCTTGGGGTTTTCTCGCTCAATGTTGCAAGAAATTGAGCCAAAAGCATTAATACTCGCTATATTGCTGTGGATTTTAATCTCTGTATTATCCATTAGCCTTATTCTGTATTTTTAGTTTAGCTAAGATGTGAGCCTGTATGAACACTATTCAAAACTCAATTATGGGAATTTCTCCAATTGATCGTCATGCTCAAATTCGCCACAACACAAAAGCGCTGGCTGAAATTGCCAGTAGCCCACAATCAAAATATTTGATTTGGGTAAATGATAAAATACTTATCGCTAATAATAACGACAGCTTTTTTTCCTATTCACAAATTTGCGACTTTATCACAGAGCAGTCTGAGTTAATTTACCTAGGCAAAGAGCAAAAAAGCCATTATTTCAGCTATCAATTATCTACGCTACCAAACGGTTTTAATGAGTCTGAGCTGCATAGCTTAAGAAGCATTGCTCTATTAGCCAGCCATAGTGAGGCCAACTTATACTTTCATTCTCAAGGTCTATTTAATTGGCATAAAAGTCATCAATTTTGTGCTAACTGTGGTCATAAAACTCATCTAACACTCGCAGGACACAGCAGAAAATGTACAAACGCTCAATGCGGTAGAGAACATTATCCACGCACTGATCCAGCAGTCATTTTTTCAGTATCCAACAATCAAACACCTGAACCTGAGTTTCTACTAGCAAGACAGGCAAGTTGGGATGAAAATCGATATTCAGTGCTAGCGGGCTTTGTTGAGCCAGGTGAGTCGCTAGAAAACGCAGTATTTAGAGAAGCTTATGAAGAAGTCGGTATTGATCTCCACACTACTCGCTATGTTGCCTCGCAGCCTTGGCCTTTTCCTGCCTCAATTATGGTTGGCTTTGAAGCCGTAACAAAAACCAGTGAGATAACTCTAATTGACAAAGAAATAGAACATGCCATGTGGCTTAATGCTAAGGAAATAACCAACCAACTATTAAGCGGAGAGCTTAAACTCCCCTATTCGGTTTCTATATCTTGGCATTTAATTAACCGCTGGTATCAATCTCAAACGGGAAACTCACTTAGCACTATTCAACAAACACAGTAATCACTTATGCTAAAAAACATCTTCACTGCTAAAAAGCTTGCTACAGGCGCTTTCCAAGTGCTCGTTTTTATCGGTGTATTTTATTTAGCCAGCCAGTGGCAACAACGCAATATGTTAGATACTAATGTGCAATCTATTGTGCCAACACTAGCATTGCCAAATATTAATGGCACAACGCAAACAACTAACTTTCATGATGTTAAAAAGCCTCAACAAAAAACATTAGTCTACTTTTTTGCACCTTGGTGCACCGTTTGCCATTACTCTGTAGATGCTTTAGAGTCAATTAAACAAAGTACACCTCAAGAAGATCTAAATATTGTGATGGTGGCTCTTAGCTGGAAAAACATTGAAGAAGTTAAGACTTTTTTAGATGAGCACAAAATCACCGTCCCCGTGTTACTCGGTACCAATCAAACTGCTTCAGATTATAAAATAAACGGTTTTCCCAGTTACTACTTGATTTCTAACAAAGGTGAAATTATTGCAAAAGATATGGGTTTTACCACCCAAGCAGGTATAAAATTACGGTTACTAGCCAGCAAAATTTAGTCCGTGAGCCGTTTTATTTTGCTTGTGTATAAATACTCTTTTGTGCGGTTTGTCTCCATTTATATAACACTTTATTCTCACTAGGCTCATCACAAGAGCCACAGCTTGTGCCGCAAAATTCACCTAATTCTATGGTTTGAATATTGCCTTTTGCTTTCCATTTTTCCAGCATTGACAACATAACTAGTTCCGAAACGTAAAAGTGCCTTGCTAAATCAGTTAGTGTCATTTGCTCACGTTGCTGTAATAACGCTTTTATGTCCATTAACATTATTTTTTTCTCCCTTGGTAATTAGGCTGTTGCCAACTTTGTCGTTTCGCCTCGCTTGCCAATATGTTTAAGCATCATAAAGTTTGCTATGTGCAAACTTAAAAACAAAACAATCCAAAACATAGCCATGCCAGTATGCGTTGTTAACTGACCAAGCTGATAACATACTGTTGCTAAACTATAAGCTAAGAAGGTACTCCAAAGTATAGTAAACCCAGTCCACTTACCGCCAGTTTCTTTAAACGTTGCCCCTAATGCCGAAACACAAGGCGAATAAAGTAAAATAAAGAGTAAAAAAGCAAAGGCGCCTACACTGCCGTCAAATGATGTTTTTAGAATATCAAATAAATCTAAATTAACCTCTTGATCTTCGGCTATCACTTTAACGTCACTTTCAGCGGCTGCGCCAATACCCACAGGATCGCTCCAACTGTTGGGTATTTCGCTTAGGTTTTCGGGTATGGTGGCAAATGCTTCATTTAAACTCTCGCTTAAACTAAAAGGCTTTTCATTGGCTTGCGCGCTTTTTAATTGAGTTGAATAAAGATTATTAATGGTGCCCACCACTACTTCTTTGGCAAAAATGCCAGTAAAAATTCCCACCGTTGCTGGCCAGTTATCTTCTTTGATCCCCATTGGTGAAAAGACGGGAGTAATGGTTTTACCAATATTGGTTAAAACTGATTTTTCACTGTCTTCATTGCCAAAAGAGCCATCGGTTCCTAGCGAGTTTAAAAAGCTCAAAACTACAACTACAATCACAATCAGCTTACCTGCTCCCATCACAAATGAGCTAAGCTTTTCCCAAGTTTTAGTAAATACATTGCGTAAATTTGGCCTGTGATAAGCGGGCAGCTCCATAACAAACGGTGTATTTTCACCTTGTAGCAAAGTATGTTTGAGTAGCAATCCTGTTAAAACCGCAACGATTATTCCAATAAGATAAATGGCAAAAACTAAGTTTTGTGCATTGTCAGGAAAAAATGCCGCCGCAAATAAAATATAAACAGGAAGCCTTGCGCCACAAGAAATAAACGGGCTCATCATAACGGTCATAATTCGATCTTTTTGATACTCTAACGAGCGAGTAGCGTAAATTGCAGGAACTGTGCAACCTAAACCCACCATTAAAGGAATAAAAGATTTACCTGGTAAACCAATAGATTGCATAAACCTATCCATCACAAAGGCTCCACGGGCTAAATATCCGGTGTCTTCCAAAACAGCTAAAAATAGATATAGCGTAGCAATAATGGGAATAAAGGTAGATACCACTTGAACCCCACCGCCAACACCATTGGCAATAATAGTAATAAGCCAGTCGGGCAGTCCAATATCGGCTAACCAAATACTATTGGCATCAACTAAAACGGCACCAACCGCTTGGTCAAAAAAGTCGATAAAAGCGCCACCAAAATTAATGGTAAATACAAACATTAAATAGGTTACCAACAAAAATAATGGCACACCCAAAAACTTATTAAGGAAAATACTATCTAACTTAGCCGATAGGCTACGAGAAGCTTGTCCGTTTTTATTAACACAGGCTTCAATCCAGTAAAGTATTTTATTAAAGCGTGCTTCAGCAACCGCAATATCAAGATCGTCACCATAAGACTTATCCATAAGCTGCCTAGCTTTTCTAACTGACTCTTCATTGGCTTGGTCAACTGAATAAGATTGATCTTCTAAAACCCTTAATGCTAACCATTTTGCCCGCACTTTATTTTTTTCGGCATACTCGCTTAATGTTTGGCTAAGCTCAGTAAATACACCACTAAGAGGCTCTTTAAATGTTAGTTCAAAATCAACAATAGGCTGAGGAGTTGTTATTAAATTGCAGATAGATTCTTTAACTATTTTGGCATACTTACCTTTGTTTGCATTAATTGGAATAACAGGACAACCCAACAGGTTTTGCAGCTCATTAACATTGATAATGATTTTTTTCTTTTCGGCAATATCAGTCATATTGAGCAATACCACCATCGGTTTACCAATTTCTAGCAATTGAGTGGTTAAATAAAGATTACGCTCAATATTGGCAGCATCAATAATATTAACAATAAGCTCTGTTTCACTCGATAATATAAAGTCTCTTGCGACCTTTTCATCAAGCGCAACAGATTCATCAACTACATCCAGTGAATAAGTACCCGGCAAATCGACAATTGAAATAGTTTGCTCATCAACTTTAAATTTGCCTACTTTTTTTTCAACCGTAACACCGGGCCAGTTTCCAACCTCTTGGCGAGCACCAGTTAACAAATTAAACAGGGTTGTTTTTCCACAGTTAGGATTACCGCAGAGCGCAATAGTGGCAGATTGATTCATAATAAAAAGACTTTTAAGTTATGTAATAGCACCAAGTAACTCAACTTGAATACCTTGAGCTTCATTTTTTCTAAGACTTAAAGAGAAACCTCGTAAGGAAAGCTCTAGTGGCCCACCCATAGGCGCTTTACGAGTAATTTCAATTTCAATACCGGGAGTAACCCCCATTGATAAGAGCTTTCGCCTAAAGACTGAACCAGCCGCTCCCAAGCTAACCACTTTTACTCGGCTTTTAGCCTCTACATCGGCCAAACAATAGAGCATTCAATTTTCTCCACATGAACTAACGTATTTAACTAAAGTTAAATACGAATTATTTTCAAACAGATTAACAAGAAGGAGATATATCACCCTGATCATGATCAGGGTGATAGGAAGAAATTACTGAGTTTAAGAATAATGTTAAATTTTTATGGTTACAACTTATTTTATTACTCCCCTATTTTTTTGAACATAAGTTAAATCAGCATCGGCACCTTCTTGTGGAATAACTGATAACTCTTCAAACAGTAAGCTGGGAATAATAAAAGAAGTTACATCATTTCCATTATTACCAATTCCTATAAAAAAACCTGAGCCCGGCTTTTTTGCTGGTGCATGATACACTTGATGATCATCACCTGCGGCAATAATGTCTTTAAAAGATCGAATATCAAAATTGGGAATTTGTAGCTGGCGAATAAGTTCTTTTTTGCCATTTTTAAAAAGTTTATAAGCCGTTAATCCATTAAGTGTTAATCCTTTGGCACCACCAAAAATAATGCTACTACTAGGACGGTTAAGACGGCTAAATCCACTGTCAATTTTTTCAACAACAATGGCATAGTCTAGTTCTAACTCTTCACTGGTAATAAACATTTCTTCTAATAGCCGCTCTTCGCTCAATGGAGCTTTAGAATTTAAAATCATATTGCTGGCAGTAATGCCACCATTAAGGCTATTACCCGCAGTCACTTCAACTTCTGAAATTGGCGTACGAGCCGATAACAAATTAATTAAACGCCCATTTTTAACCAGTGTCTTATTTTCTGCTTTAACACCTTGATCGTCGTATTCAAAACTTCCTAGCAGATCTTGCCCTTTATATTGAGTTAGCAATGGATTATCGCTTAAAGTAAAACCTCTTGGCAGCACTCGTTGTTTGATTTTTTTTTGCATGGTATTAACCGAAAAACCTTGAATGCTTACTGTTTGATCTTTTTCTGGTGCTCTATAAGCAACCGCTTGATTTGCGAAAGTTTGACGCACTAACTCTGCCGCAGCTTGGGGCTTAAAAAGAATAGGACCAACATAAGGTTTTAATTTTGGTTGTTGAGTCCGTTGAGCAAAGGTTTGGTAAAATTGTTTTGCTTGGTTTTTAAGTGATTCTAAGCTAGGAAAACCTTCTGAGTTTTGAGAATAAATAAAGGCTTCATCAAATAAAGATTCGCCATCTTCAGTTTGAGCTTCTGCTCGCATTAATATTCGGCTCATAGAATCATTACGACTTATTTTTCTTCCTTCGCTATCAACAATTCTTGTATAAGAATCGAGATGCCGCCAATCTATTTCTGACAGATCAATTTCAGAATGTTGCGTGCCTATGGCAGATAGTGATTTTATGATTAAAGAGAGTTCGTTAGCATTCACATCTGAAAATTGCTGTTTTTTAACATCAACGATTGGCTTAACTTGTAAAAAATCATCTTGTCTATCTTGATTATTTTTATTGGCTAGTAATGCTTTTTTCTTCGCTAAATTCTGTACTGCTTTTTTATAAGCACTATCGGTAGCTAACCAAATTTTGCGTCTAATTTCGGTGTAGTCAGCATCTATGGGTAAAGCAACTTGGCTATTAAAGTTAAGTAAACTGGAAACTCGCCTAAAAACAAGATCAAAAACATTTGAGCTATCTAAATGATAATCTCCTACTCGCAAATCAACAATAAGCTTTCTTTGTTTGCTTTGAGATTGTGATAGCACCGCACCTAAACTGGCTGAGGTATAAAAAGTTGAGCTATCAACAATTCGATAAGCTATATAATAAGGCTTATTAAAAGTATCAAATTTTAGATCATTCATCGAGCGATTAAGCTCATCTTGCATTGCCCTAAAAATTATTGTGTCATTAGCAAAAGTGCTCATACTTAAAAAGCTTAATATCAATCCTAAAGCTAGTTTTTTCATTATTTTTCTCCCTGTAGTTGATATTCTTGATCATCAAGCACGGGCTTTAAAATAGGTGGACGATTAAACGATTTTGGTTTTCTTTGCACTTCAATTTTTGACAGTAAAATTGGCGGAGAAGCTAATGCCGCAGGAACAAACCCCGACTCGGCACCACATGCACCATTAAACACACTGTACTCATCACCAACACCAAGAATTTCTTCAAACACGGTTAATGGCGTGCCAATAATATCTACGCCTCTAAAAAGTTCCTGCTTACCATCGGGATAAAGTTTATACACTCTTATCGGCTTTACATTAAAAGCGTTAGGAGTTCCCCACGAGGTATAAGTAAAACCGCCTACAACATCGTCAAAAATTAAACCATATTCAAGATTACGTTTTTTAACTTCGGCTAAAAGTTTTTGTTTTAATGCCTCATAAGTTTCGGGCTGAGCGGTTTCTACAACTAGATTAGACTGGCGAGAAGTTACGTTTCTACCTGCGGTTTTTCTTCCGTGTCCATTGGATTTTTCAAACCCTTCAACTAATGTTCTAGAAAGTAAAAAGTTTTTGAGAACCCCCTTTTCTACCACTTTAACGGGTTGCCCTTTTACCCCTTGATTATCAAAACGATAGTGACCATTAAGCGCCTCACCATTAATTGTTTTTAACGTAGGATCAAAAGTCACATTAATAGACTCATTGGTAATTTTTTTACCTAACTTATGTTTAAATGTTTTGGCATCTTCGGCATTTTTCATGCGTTGTGACTCAACCCTATGCCCTAGTATTTCATGAAATAAAACCCCACTGGCTTTGCCTGAAAAAATGGCTGGTCCAGAATAAGCGTTAAGTAAAGGTGCTTGGCGCAACTCTTCAACTTCGGCAATAATTTTTTCTGCTTCAATTTTTAATGCTTTATCGGTAGGAAAATCATTGAGATCTCTGGTAAAAAATGTCCGATGTCTCGGAATTTCCATACCATCGTCAGCTTTTGAAACGATGGTTAGTGTTAAATAGTAAGACTTATCAAAATGCTGAATTTTTGTCCCTTCATTATTAACAAACCAACGCACCTCATTTTTAGCAACAAAGTTAGCATCTGCGCGATAAATATTGGCCTGAGACTTAAATGGTTTAGTTACATTTTTGATCCTTTCACGCCAATAATCTAAATCGAGCTTATCTTTATCAATTTCCTCAAAGTGAACTTCAACATCCGAGCTAGAAAAATCAGCCGAAGTATCTTCAGCCTCGGTTTGCATTTTATCGTTAGCTTTGGCAGTTAAGTAATCTTTTTTTGCTTGTCGATAAGCACTTTCGGTTAAATACCAAATTCGATTTTTGAGTGGTGCTAGCTGATAATCAGTAGGAATACTCCTTGAGAAGCTTTGCCTGTTGTTACCAAAAAATGAATTATTTCTTAACGGGTGTGAGTTATCAAATTCATAACTACCTACTCTAACATCAACATCTAAAACTGCATTTTTAGCATAGCTATTGCTTAGCAAACTACCAAACGAACTTGAAACTCGAACTGATTCTGTTTCGGTAATTTCGTAACTTGTATAATAAGGTGGTAGTTCTTGAGACTGACTTGCTTTAGAAAAACTTTTGAGCTCTTCATCCATTATTTTTATTAAAACAGGCTCTGCAAAAGCCGCTGGTAAAAAAAAGAGTAAAGAAATAAGTAGTAGTTTATTTTTTATCAAAATCAACTCCCTTTAATTATTTTGTTGGATATTAAAACGCCTCTTAAATAAAAGGCGTTTTATTCAGTTATGTTAATATATACCCGAGATTCATTTTATCGAATAACCGTATAAAAAGAAGTTCGACCACGTCTTATTTTTAGTAGAATTTTTTCTTTATCTTGCCTTAATGCATTAGCAAATTCTCTTAAAGATTCTACTCGCGTACGATTAACACTTAAAATCACATCTCCTGGTCGCAAGCCACTATAAGCGGCAGGAGAATATCGCTGCAATTCGGCAACAACAACACCACGAACTTTGTCATTTACTTCAAATCTTGCGCCTTCAAGTAAGGGATGATATTCACCATTAGCTAGCTCAGCATCCATTGGTTCGCCAATTTCAATGGCATAAGTTTTTTCTTGGCTGCCACGCTTAACCGTTACTTCAACTTCATCACCAATTTTATGCGATCCGATTTGGCTGCGTAGTTGACCCGATGAAGTGGTTTTTTCGCCATTAATGGCAACAATAATATCATCAGCTTGTAAACCGCCTTTTTCGGCAGTTGAGCCTTCTTCTATATTGGTAATTAACACACCTTGTTGTCCATTTTCTAAGCCAAATTCAATTTGCAAATCGACACTAATTTCTTGAATACCAATACCTAATCGACCACGTCTTACTTCACCAGAGTCTAAAATTTGCTCCATGCTAGCTTTAACCATATCAACAGGAATAGCAAAACCAATTCCTACATTACCACCAGCAGGGGCAATAATGGCGGTGTTAATTCCGATTAACCTTCCATTTAAATCTACTAACGCGCCACCTGAATTTCCGGGGTTAATTGAAGCATCGGTTTGAATAAAGTTTTCATAGCCTTCTATGCCAAGTCCCGTTCTACCCAGCGCACTCACAATACCTGTAGTGACGGTTTGTCCTATGCCAAAAGGATTACCAATGGCTACCACAAAATCCCCCACATTAAGTTTGCTTGAGTTACCAATTGAAACCGATGCTAAATTTTTAGCCTCAATTTTTAATACCGCAACGTCTAAATCTGGGTCACTGCCTAGCACTTCGGCTTTAAAATGCCTGCCGTCAATTAGTGATACGCGCACTTCGTCCGAATTATTAATCACATGATGATTAGTGAGCACAATGCCTTCATTTGCATCAACAATCACCCCAGATCCCGCACTCATTTGACGTTTTTTAGGACGTTCATTTTGCGGCTGATCGGGAATATTAAAAAAGCGCCTAAAGAAAGGATCATTAAGCAAAGGGTTTTGACTTTGCTGTTGCTCAGAAAAAGTGGCAATGTTTACCACCGCAGGGTTCACTTTTTTAAGCATCGGTGATAGCGAAGGCAAATCATTACCTTGGCCATCTTTTAAGGGTAAAGACGCATTAACTTGAAATGCGATTAAAGTTGAAAAAATCACTGATATCCATCTAAAGGTAACAGCTCTCATAAAGTAACCTCCAATTATCATTCTGTATTATCATTATCAGCAGCTACGACCTATAAAATGGCCGAAGGTTCACACTAAAGCGCTAAAATGAATGGGCTTAAATTGAAACATTTTATTTCTGGAGTGAATTTAGCTCACTTATGCCCAAATAAGGATTGTTTTGGCTGATTTCAAGGCTAATAAGCCTGACTTTTTTATTCTTTTTAAGCCAATGAATATGATCTAACTCATAATATTGTTCGGCTAAATCCCTAAAATATGCAACAATTTAATAATAAATAGGTTTGCAACATGAAAAGAGTATTTTTAGGATTATGCATTGGTGCTCTACTTGGTTTTCCTTTTCTTGCTTATACTTTAAGTAGCAGTGAAAAAATCATTACGGTAAGCGTATCGGTTGATAAAAGCTTGGCTCAATCGGCCGAACCTAACTGGCCGCTTTATGTTTACGCTGCCCGACCTAATACTAGGCTTCCGTTATCTACTTTTAAGGGCAAATTTTCTGATCTGCCTTTAACCCTTACCCTTGATGAAACCATGTATCTACTACCTGAGCTGACATTAAAAGATGCTACTGAGGTTGTTGTTGTGGCAAAGGTGAGCAAAAATTTAGATCCGCACAAAAAAACTAACAATGATTTAATTGGCTTTAGTTCGGTTTTATCTTTTAGTAATGGTAATCAGCAAGCTATTGATTTAAAAATTGACCAAAAAGATAAGCCGCCAGCCGATCAGTAGTTTGTTAAGTAAACGGCTGATGCTATTTAATAACCTCAACAGCATCAGCCTCTATCTTTAAAATATTCTGCCTAATTTTTTCGGGGACAAGCGCCGTTTTATTATTGCTATAATCAAAATAAATAATCTCACCATTGCCTTCGGCAACCACTTTTCCCAATTTTTCACTTTCAACTAAATAATTCATGGTAAAGCGTTTTTCGCGTAACACCAAAACTTGAGTGCTTATTTTAATGGTATCAGGATAAGTGAGTGGCAATAAATATCGACAGCTAGTTTCACCTAATATTGGACCAATATTTGTCTCTTGCATATATTGATTAATACCAGACTGATTAAAATATTCCATTCTTATGTTTTCAAAGTAGCGAAAATACACCGTATTATTAATATGATTAAACGCATCCATATCTCCCCAAATAATCGACTGGTTAATACTAACATTTAAATCATTCATTACTGTTTAACTCCGCTAAAAGTTGTTTTTTAACCAACTCAAAAAGTTGTTGATGTCCAAGAGAACTTAAATGAACTTTATCATCGGCTCGAAGCTCTTGATTTTCATCTGTTTGTTTAAAAACACTATACCAATCAATAGCATAGGCATTACTTTTCTGACAAAGCTGTTTTATCAGTTCATTGTATGCTTCTACATCATTCTTGTTACGAACAATATTATGTTGATCGATATTTCCGTCCAGCTCATCTAAAAGCGGAGGCATATTAATAACAAAGATCTGAGCATTAACCGAATGAAGATAATCAAAAGCCGACTGTAAATTCCTTGTAAAATATTTAAGTGGTACTAAGTTCTTATTTTTATGGATTTTAATATCGTTATAACCATACTGTAAAAATACAACTAATTGATTATTTTTTAAGTTTCTTCGACCAACCTCGTTTTGAAGCCTTTGGCAAAGCCCATCGGTTGTTTCACTAGCAATGCCTAAGTTATAAACCAAGTTTGTTAAATATGGTCGGTTAGCTTGCTCTTGCATAAAAAATTGCTTTAAGCGCTCTACCCAGCCTCCTTGTGATAGATCTTTTTCGCCATAAGTAAAACTGTCACCAAAACATAAAATTGTTTGCACGATTATTCCCTTAGTTATCTCAATGCACGCAAAATGACTAACCAACGCCATAAATTTAAAACATCGGCTAGTGCCGCAGCAACGTAAGTGAGGGCGCAGGCGCGTAAAATGGTTTGAATAGACGATAAATAAGCGCTAGGCACATAATCGCCTTGTTTTAAAATGGGTAAGGCTTTGTTAAAACTAGCATCCCACTCTTCTGGCAATATTGCTGCATAGGCCAATACCGAGATCAATAGTGTCATTAAACCAATTGCGCCGCTAATAATCATTAGGTGTGGCACTTTTATAATAATTGCTATCAAAGGTAGCGCAACTAATATACTCGCTCCAAGTCTTTGCAATTGATGTGCTTTCTTTAGGTATTTTCTGCGTAAAAAACTTACCCGCTCTTTACGATTAAACTGAATGGCATGACCCACTTCATGGGCAGCAACCGCAATAGAAGTAAGTGACTTACCATTGAGATAGCTTGGGCTTAATCTTACCGTATTTGATTCAGGATCGTAGTGATCAGCTCCCTCTTGGGCGGCCTCTAATTGAACATGAGAAAGTTCAAATCGGTCGAGTAAATGACGTGCCAACTCTCCTCCTGTTCCGGGCATACCATCAAGCGGCTGATGATGTTTTGCCAATATGTGTTTTACCCACCATTGCGGAGCAAAAATTAACACAACTAACAATATTCCAATAATAACCAATAACATAAAAAATTAATTCCCAAGCTTAATTCCATTAAATTAGCTAAACTGTTTAATATACCTGTTATTCTTCAAGATGCTTGTTTCAGTGTTCAGCCAAAAAGTTTGAACAAGGCGCAGCTTGCAGGAAATGGCAAGCCCTTTTCAAAAGCTGTAACGCAGTGCAAGCTTTTTGGCTGAGCACCCGAAGGGCAAGGCAGTAAGCCATCATATCTTTCGTTATCAATGCTTGAATTAGAATGACTAATCCTGCGCACTGATGCCTCAAATAGGATGGCTTACTGACTTGCTGAATCATGCATCTTGGAGAAAAACAGGTATATATGCCCGTTAAAATATTACAAGCTTCTTCAAGCAATGTATAATCTGGTCTAATCAGTCTGTTGTAATACAGCAATCTGCCATAAACAATGCCCCGAAAGGAGAGCCTACGTGAATGTAGTTGAGTTTATTCGAGAAAAAAAGCAAAAAATACAGCAAAATAATGCCGAATTTAGAGCCAAAATAGAACCTCAATTGAAAAACTTGTCTGAGCTTATCACTAAAAGAATAGACAACACCATGAATAACCCTTGGATTTCAAGGTTTAGACCTTCTGAAACTCAAGAAGAAGAAACGCCACCTCAACCTTTGGTATTGGCTCCAGAGGCTGCTAAGTTTTATCAAAAATTGCAACAACAACTTGGGGAAGAAACCTTTGTTGGTGAATGGTATACCGTTGATCAAAAATGTATTGATCAATTTGCGGCGGTTACTCAAGATCAACAATGGATCCATACCGATCCAGAACGTGCCGCTAAAGAATCTCCCTTTAAATCAACCATTGCTCATGGCTTTTTAACTTTGTCACTACTACCTATGCTCACCGAAGCAGTCGATGAAGCGAAAAACCCTTATCCCGAAGCCAAAATGGCGGTTAATTATGGACTAAACCAAGTAAGATTTCCCTATCCAGTAAGATCGGGCTCTAGAGTAAGAGCCCATACTAAACTTATTGAGCTTTCACCAATGCGTAAAAGTATAGAGCTAGTAAACGAAGTCAGTATCGAAATTGAAAACAGCAAACGCCTTGCTTGTGTTGCAGAAACCGTATTAAGGTTATACTTTTAATCAGCCTGACTTTTAACCAACCTGATTTTAACCAACCTGCACAAGGCACTGTAATGCTAAAAAACTTATTTGCTCGTAATGCAAACAAAAACAACACAGAGCAAGCCGATGCTAGCGAAGTTATTGATCAAACAGAAGTCATTGACCAAACAAATGATGATCAACCAACAAGTGCGGGCATTCCTACGCAAAGTCAACTTACAACCGACAAAATAAAAGCCATTATTGCCGAGCTTAATCAGTATCACCCTCTTTTTATTGAAGCGGGCTTTGTTATGGAAAAAGTTAGAAGTTGAAATTGGTAAAAACTCTAATATTGCCCCCAGATTTAAGCAAACCCACTTAATAACAGAAGAAAAACAAAATGAGGTTTTAGCCCAATGCAAAAACATTACCCTAATTAACTTTATTTTAATGTCACTGTTTCGCTCGCAAAAAAATGCAAGGGTTATTCGATAGTACCGATTTACACTTTTTTGAGGTGCAAGTTAACATAAGTAGTAACCCTAGCGTAAAAACCACCTTTAAAAGACAAGTTATAACTGAATTAACACAGCCCACCACTCATCATTAGGATCTGTTGATCTTTAATTTATCCCCGTTCTCCTTCAAGATCTTGAAGGAGAACGGGGATAAATTAAATTTCGTTACACATATAACAGTCATCTACGGTTAATTTGGGTATAATCTGACCTAATTAATAAAAATAACCAATAAGTGATCATGTTATGAAATTTAGTTTAATAATAAAAAGCGCCTTGCTCATAGCTTTAAGTCTTTCTTTAAATGCCTGTCAGTCTCCTAAAACTAGCGAAGCGCCACTTTCAATCGTTAATAAAAATACCCCAAAACAATCTCCAAGCGCGGTATTTCAACTGGTAGAAAGTTATTCACATGAAAGTTTAGCGTTTAACCCAATTCAAGCCACATTTATTGGGGTTCCTGGCTATAACCATCAATTTATTCCGCCAATAAGCCAAACCAACCGAGACAAATACACAAATTACCAACAAAAGTATTTACATAAAGCTCAACAAATTGATGCAAGCAAACTTACAGGGCAGGATTTATTAACCTATCAAATATTTGTTCGCGACCTAAAAATGAGCCTAGCGGGTAATGAATACCCAGCCTATCAAATACCACTTAACCAAATGTATGGCGTTCACAATTTTTTTGCTCAGCTAGGCTCTGGACAAAGCGCTCAACCGTTTAATACCGAGCAAGATTATCGCAATTTTATGCAGCGCGCTAAGGGGTTTGCCAAATGGATAGATAGCGCTATCACGGCAATGAAAAATGGTACAAAAGTTGGTGTAGTACAACCTAAGGCCATTGTTAAAAAAATATTGCCTCAACTAAAAACCCACATAGTTAGCGATGTTAAAGAAAGTTTATTTTATGCACCATTAAAAAAACTTCCTAAAGATTTATCTGAAAAACAAAAAGCAAAACTTGTTTCAGATTACAGCAATACCATTGCTGAGGTTATTGTACCTAGTTATAAAAAGATGTTTGATTTTTTACAAGATGAATATTTAGTCAGTGCTCGTGACAGTTTTGGTTATTCTGAATTACCCAATGGCAAAGCTTGGTATGAGCATATGATAAAAACCCATACCACCTTAAATTTAACTGCCGATGAAATTCATGAGTTTGGCTTAAAAGAAGTTTCTCGCATATTAAGCGAAATGAAAAAGGTCAAACAAACCGTTAACTTTAAAGGTGACCTAGCCGCATTTTTTGAGTTTTTAAGAACCGATGACCAATTTTACTTCGACTCTAAAGAAGCGTTAATAGAAGGCTATACCAATATTAAGCATAAAATTGATGCTACATTACCCAAACTTTTTGAGGTTTTCCCTAAAGCAGACTACGAAGTAAGAGCAGTGCCCGAATTTAGAGCCGCCTCTGCCGCTGGTGCTTCTTATCAAGGTCCAGCACCCGATGGTTCAAGACCTGGCATTTTTTATATTAATGCGCACAATTTAAAGTCTCAGCCTAAATTTTTAATGGAAACCTTATCCATTCACGAAGCCGCGCCAGGACATCACTTTCAAATTGCGATTCAACAAGAGTTAAAAGGGTTACCTAGCTATCGTAAATTTGGTGGCTATACGGTATTTTCAGAAGGTTGGGCGCTGTATGCCGAAAGCTTAGGCAAAGAGCTCGGCTTATTTACCGATCCTTATATGTGGTATGGACGTTTAGTTGACGAGCAACTTCGTGCCATGCGATTAGTGGTTGATACTGGTCTGCACGCAAAAGGCTGGAGCAGACAGCAAGCCATAGATTACATGCTAGCCAATTCGTCAATGGCAGCAAGTGATGTTGAAGCAGAAGTTGAGCGCTATATTGTTATACCAGGGCAAGCACTTTCGTACAAAATTGGACAACGCAAAATTCGTGAACTTAGGCAATATGCCGAAAAAACCTTAGGACAAAAGTTTAATATCAAAAAGTTCCACACTCAGATTTTAAGCGACGGTGGTTTACCAATGCCTATTTTAGAGGCTAAAATAAAGCAGTGGGTTGCTAATCAATAATGTTTGCAGCGCTTTAACACTAAACAATAAAAACGATGAAAAAAACAATAATTCCTCTCATTATTTTTGCCGCTTTAAGTGGTTGTGATCAACAACCACCTAAAAGTGCTGGAACCTATAAAAAGGTAACTGAGGCAACCAGCGAGCAAAAATCTGGAATTCTTGTCGCTAACATGGATCAGTCGATTCGACCACAGGATGATTTTTATCGCTGGGTAAATGGCCATTGGTTAGACAACACACAAGTACCCGAAGATAAATTACTCTACAGCACTTTTCTTCAACTAGAGGATATTGCTCAAAGCAATATTAAAACCATTATTGAGCAAAGCGCTCAATTAACAACAGCCGAGCCTGGCTCAGATGCTCAAAAGGTTGGCGACTTATATCGTAGCTACATGAACACCAAACAGCTTAAAGAGCGTAGTAATAGCGCGCTTTTAGCTGCATTTTCTAAAATTGATAACATTAAAACAACAGAGCAAGTCGCAGAATACTTTGCTTATACTCAAATCATAAATAGTAAAGCCCCCTTTCGATTTACGGTAAACAACGATCAAAAAAATCCTACCGAGTATATTGTTTATTTAATTCAGTCTGGTTTAGGACTTCCAAACCGAGAATACTACTTTAAAAATCAAGCCGCCTCTGAAAAAATTAGAGCCCAATATTTAACTCATATAACCCAAATGCTTGAGTTAGCTGAACTAAAAGATCCTAAACAACAAGCCAACCGAATATTTCATTTAGAAAGTGCCATTGCCAGTATGCATTGGACACAACTTGAAAATAACAACCGTAATAAAACTTACAATAAGTACAAAATTGAAGAGCTTTCGCAATTAATGCCAAGTTTTGCTTGGGATGCTTATCTAGGCACATTAAAAATAAACCACGAAAAAAATATTATTATTAGCCAACCATCGTTTTTTAAGCAGTTTGATCAACTCTTTCAAAAAACAACAATAGAAGATTGGAAAAGTTATTTTAAATGGACGTACATTAATTCGGTTGCCGATTATTTAAGTAAAGATTTTGTCGATAGCCATTTCAACTTTTACCGTAAAGCCGTTGGTGGTGTTCCTAAGCAACAGTTGCGTTGGAGAAAAGCGGTTGATTTTACCAACAGTGTTTTAGGTGAAATTGTTGGCAAAATTTACGTAGAAAAATATTTTAAGCCTGCTGCTAAAGCTAAAATGCAAACCATGGTTGAAAACCTACAAGCCGCTTTTCGCGCTTCTATTGAAAAGCTAGATTGGATGGGAAAACAAACCAAACAACAAGCACTAGATAAACTGAGTAAATTTAACCCTAAAATTGGTTATCCCGATAAATGGAAAGACTATTCTTCGCTAGAAATAAAGCCCAATGATTTAATTGGAAACTATTTGCGAGCCGCAGAATTTAATTTCAACGATAGAATTAACTTGTTAGGTAAGCCAATCAATAAAAATCGTTGGTATATGACACCGCAAACGGTTAATGCTTACTATAACCCCGTTATGAATGAAATTGTGTTTCCTGCGGCAATATTGCAGCCACCGTTTTTTAATCTTAATGCAGATGATGCCATTAATTATGGTGCAATAGGTGGCATTATTGGGCACGAAATTATTCATGGCTTTGATGATCAAGGTTCAATGTCAGACGGTGATGGAATGCTACGCAACTGGTGGCAAAAGAAAGATCTTGAAGAATTTAAACTGAGATCTAGCAAACTTAGCTCACAGTTTTCAGAGTTTGAGGCTCTTCCTGGTGAATTTGTTAATGGTGATTTAACACTTAGCGAAAATATTGGTGATTTAGGCGGTTTATCTATTGCCTATCAGGCCTATCAATTATCATTAAATAATAACCCTGCGCCTATTATTAATAACCTAAATGGTAGCGAGCGATTTTTTATTGGTTGGGCACAATCATGGGCTTATCAATATCGTGAAAAATCTTTACGCTTTAGGCTTAACAATGGCCCACATTCTCCCGCTAAATACCGAGTTAACGGTGTATTGATGAACATGCCTGAGTTTATTGAAGCTTTTAATGTTCAGCCAACCGATAAAATGTATAGAAAACCAGAAGACAGAGTTAAAATTTGGTAATTGCTAGCTTAATAAAATACCGAAACAAAAAAGCGAACAACCACAGCGTCAAATTCATATAATGGCTCTGTGCCTGGTGTTGCTGAAACTCTAAGATCCCTAAAATTATCAAACTCAAAGTTAATAAAATCTAAACTTAAATTAACCAAATATTTATCAAAGGTTTCAGATGACTTTAAATTTTCTTCAAACGATGCCCCTAAGCCTAAAGTAAAAGATGAAAAGGTGCTTAGCTCTTTATCTCTGGCTCTAAAATTTTGTGCATCTATGCGAGAAAAAAGATCAGAATAAAAATCAGCGCCATCTTGCTGATACTGCCTAACTTTAGCATCAAAAATCCACGACTCTTTATAAGGATGAACATATCCCACCTCAACGGTATCGGCTTCTATTCCCCAAGTGTCAGTAAATTTTTTAAACTCTAATTTTAATGAGGCTCTATAAGGCAGGTAGTACATGCCCTTTAATGAAATTGCATCACTGGTTCGAGTGTTAGGATAAAGTTCATCTTGATAACTAAAGCCCGCTGCTACACTCGAATCGAGATAACGTACCGAACGATAAGGATTATTTAAATATTCGCCTTCATCGGTAATGGTTTCCCAAGATAATCCAATAATACTATTTTTAGTAATAATTTGACTTAAGCCCAAACGAAAATGACGGCGCTTAACTTCTTCGGCAAAATCCTCTTCGTCACGTTTACTTACTACATCATCGCCTTGTGAATAGCCTATATTGAGCGTTGTTAGATCACCAAAAAAGTCTTGCGATATACCAAAATGCATTGATCTGGCTTCAAAGTCATTTTCGTCACTTTGGGTATAACCCCAGCTAATAATAGTTTTATCTCGCAAGTAATCAACACCAACACTTTTTTCGACGCGTTGTTCTGTATAAGCACTTGCAGTTGTAACAACATCAATCGAAGCACTACTCACGTTATCAACATAATAATTAGCAGAAATAGAAACCGTATCATTTAAAGTTTTACGCACTAAAATTGATGGTCCAGTAATTTCAACACCGCCACCATCATAAGAGTGATAAAGCGCATCGGCTCGCTCTTCGGGCAAAACAGCTGCTTTAAGCGAAAGGCAAGAAAACAAGCCTATCAGCAATAATGCTATATGAGGCTTAATTACAGCCACAGCCACCTCCAGCACTGCCTTCTGCGCCTCTGGCACCTTCACGAGCTTGATGAACATGATGCAGGTAATTATCTGATATTGGCGCTCGGCTAAATGCCATAATCGGATCGGCTAAATTTTGTCTTTCATAAGGCTTTACCCAAGGTTCAATAGATGAGCAACCAACCGATAACACACTTAAACTAGCCACAAGCAGGGTTTTAAATATTTGTGATTTTTTCATTATTCTCTGATCAAGTTTTTAATAGTTTTTCGATATTGCGCTTCATCACCAGACTTATAACCCGCATGAACATAACGCACCTTTCCATCTCTATCAATAAACGCCGTACTCGGCATAGCTTGTACACGATAGAGTTCGCTCACTTTGCTTTCTGGGTCAAATAACACAGGGAAGTCAACGGGTGTATCTTTTAAATAGGCTTCGGCTTTTTCAACTTTACGATCAACATTAATACCAAGCACAGTAAAACCCAAAGGTTCATATTTTTTTTGAATATCATTTAATATCGGCATTTCTTGGCGACAAGGCCCACACCAAGAAGCCCAAAAATTAAGCAGTACAATTTGTCCTCTAAAATCAGACAAGCGAATATTTTCACCTGAGCGACTTTTTAACGTGAAATCTGGTGCAGTGACTTTTTTATCTGCTGCTAAGGCTGAAAAGGAAGTTCCCAATAAAAACAAAACAACAAAAAAACGATAGGTTAAAGATTTAATCATTACTGCTCCTAACTGCGGTTAATTTAATCAATAGCAAATATACGCCCTTAAATTATAGTCAGATCTTAGAAAAATATTGTGAAGCCTGTTGAAAACTCTAAATCATTAGCTGTTTTTTCATTACCCAACAATCCAATATCATAGAAATGATCTTTGAGTTGAAAGTGCACAGAAAACCAGTCATTAAACAATACTTGATAGCCGCCACCTAAAGTTACTGTTGCACGCGTATCACCAGCAAACTTGGTTGCACCTAATCCAGTAAGTAGATAAAAGTTGCTAGTAAAGGCTAAGTCTTTTCCCATAAACCCTTCTCCTGGCAGCACTTTAAAACCCAATAAAAAGTTATAGTGTGAATATTCCCTCTGCTCTTCAGTTAGCAAAACAATGTTACCACTTAAGCGCTCAAAGCTAGTTTCACCGGCGGTTGCTTCACCATAATTAACATTGATAAAAAAATCTTCGGTTATATGATAAGCGGCCGAAATGGTAGCAATAGAAGATGTTCCAAAATCTTCAATGCTGATGATTCCGTAGTTAATTCCTAGCTCCCAGTTTTCTGAGTCAATGGCATCTCGATTAATTTCGCGTCGCTCAACTTGCGGATCAAACACTCTCACATTAGAAATGCTCTCGTCTTCATCTTTATCTAACTCCTCTTCGGCAGCAAAAGTTAGTAAAGAGAAACTGGCAAATATAAAAGCTAAAATACTTTTGAAAAAAGCCGATGTTAAAAATATATGCTGAATCCTAATTTCCATTCTTCTACTTCGTCGTTATCATTTCTACTGGTTAATATGGAGTGCGCATTGTATTCTGCGCGCAGAAAAAACTGTCTCGATAAATAAACTCTCATACCAAGTCCAGCGTGTACCATTTCATCACTGCGATCTTCTGCTTGAATAATAGTGGCATTGGGGGTTACTTTTACCACACCAGTTCCCAACTTAAAATAAGGGGAAAAAGTCCACTCAGGAAAAGGCTGGTGCATAATATTAACACTGGCAAATTGAATATCTGAAACATCACCTAAAGCTTGAGAAACCGCAATTTCGGTCGATATATTTGGTGTCCAACTCCATCCACCATATAAAGTCATTACTGTTGCTCCGCCAAAATCTCCCGCTAAAAAACCAGCTTCAAATCGCCTATCAATAAACCCTTGCTGATCAGGTTTGTTAATCGAAAATTCACTACCATCAATATTCAATGTTTTTTTCAGTTGATCTTCATGCACCCAGCCTACTTTTTTGCGGTCACCTTCAATCTTATACCACTGAGTTCGCTTTTTAATAATGGTAATGATTTGCCCTTTTTCTACCACATGAAAAACAGGATAGCCTCTGCCAGGCCCAGTTTGCATTTCAATAAAAGGCTCTTTTATTTCAACTCGGGTTAAATCATCGTCTGCTTTAGCTTGCAAAGAAAAACTACAAACAACAATTAAAATGAGCTGATATAAATATTTTGTATTTATTATTTTATTCAAGCTAACTAACTTCCCCACTCAAAATCTATGCCCATTGAATACTAACTATTGTGGTACGTCAAAGGGATTATTGTAGTATTGACCACCAATATCGATCCATTCGGATATTAATTTTAATTCATCATCACTTAACCAACCATTATGCGAGCCGCCTTGAATAAACAAATTAAAAAAGCGACCATTTGAGCTGGCTGAGTTAACATTCATTGGTGCTGTAATTGAAACGGCTACTAATACCGGTATTGGATTACCATCATTATCAAGAATTAAATTACCATCAGCATCGGTCTCATAAATAGGATCGCCATTAGCATCCGTTGCTTCAATCAGTTGATCAATAACCGCGCCATTTGCTAGCACTTGCTCATTATCGGCAAAAAATAACTCACGATAGGATGTAAAGTGTTCAGGTTCAATATCACTAGGATCAGAGGTTAAATCAAGCTGTGCTACTGGTACTTGCACTTGCCCCATTGAATCGGTTTTACCATGGCATCCAGTACAAGTATTATCTTGAATAAGATTTCCCATATCATCTAATTGTTGCCGCGAAAGCTCCCATAATGGTTGAATACTATCTTCATAATTAATCGTAATTCTACAACGCCCCGTCCAATTACTTAAACAACCAATTTGAGTAGGTAGCGGTGTAGTTAAATTAGAATAAGAATAACTAAAACTCTCATCGGGGGTTCTTACCGCAGGATCAGTCCATACATCTTCGTAGTTAATATCAACGGATAAATCTTGAAAACCATTAAGGCGGTTATAAACTTGCGCCATGGTTTCGCCTTCATCGGCAAATAGTGCTGAATTTGTATTGGGATAGGGTAAACCATTACTGGTTGCTCCAGCATGAACAGAAGGTGCCTGAGCATCTAATCTTCCGTGGGGTAAATTGCTAGTTGCATCATGGCAACCATTACATTGTTTTATTTCACCTGCTTTAATTGAAAGCCAGTTTCTATGCCTATCACCAATTCGCTGACCACTAGCATCAAGCACACTGATAGAAAATGCAATATCCGCAGGTACTTTAAACATGGCTGAGCCATCGGGCTCTACAGGCGCATAACCAATAACCTCACGCATTAACTCTGCTTGGCTTCTACCAAAATCAGTGCCTTCTAACTCAACAATATCTTCATCGGGCATAGATACCGCTTTTACAATCCGAATAAATCTAGCGGTTCTATCAGCAGCCAAAGCTTGAGCTGGATCGGCAATCGCCATAATTCCTAATGCGCTCTCATCCACCCCGTCAATATCGTAAACACTACGAATATGCACAACCCCCACATTTTCATCCACTAATTGTGTATCAGCCGTTAAACTAACATCTTGAATAACCGTAGGTAAATCTCTTGGCCCCATAGCAACAACATCGTGTGCAACAATACCTTCTTCAGGCACTACAATAGGCAATTGCGTTTGCTCAACAGGATCAAGCATCCATATGCCATAAAGTGGTTGGGCTTCTGTTTGGTCGGGTTCGGCTAAAAGCTCTTCACTGCAAGGAATAATAATGGGTTCGTCATCTTCATCTAGGGCATCTAAGCGACATTGTGTCCAACTAATTAAAGTTCTCTGGCTGCCATCATATAAAGGATAAAAGCTAGCAAATCGTCCACCAGCAGAAGGCATATCATCGGTTCTTACTTCAAACGGTGTTGCACTTACCTGACCTTCTCCATCCATTCCATTCGAGGCAAAAGTAGTTTGGTTAATATCAATAAAGTTTTGCCAATCAACATAAATTAAATCACCACCTAAGCGGTCGGTTGTATCGGGTCGAATTTGCACTAGCAGGCGACCATCTTCCGACTCTCTTGGCGCAACAAACTCAATGTTTGTACCATCGGTTCCGCTATCGTGACTTTCTTTGCCATAAAGAATTTCTAGCTGGGTTCCATCGGGATTTACTGAATATAAATTGATTTCATCGCTGCCATAGTTATCCCAACGGCTAAAAACAACTCTACCGTTAGACAATATCGCAGGATCTGTATCGTGACTTTGATTAAAGGTGATTTGCTCAATTTCGGTACCATCATCTTTCATCACATGCAAAGCCAGTGACTCTACGTTACGATCTTCATCAAGTCCTGAAAACTGGGGTTTACCTTCATCAAGCAATACGGCTTTAGCTTGTCTTTGCCGAGTTGAGGCAAAAACAATTCTACCATCGGGCAGATAATAAGGAGCAACATCATCACCATCTTCAGCGGTAATATCTGAGGTGATAATTCTTCTTAACACTTGGGTGTTTACTTCATATTCCCAAATATTCCAAGTGGGCTGTTCGTCTTCGTCGGCATCTTCAATTTCAGGCGCTCGCATGGCAAATAAAAGCTTTGTTCCATCATAAGAAACTTCAAGATCTTTAACATCATACAAAGCGCCATCATCAAAAGCTTGCGAGCTAATATCAATATCATCTGCGGTTGCCGTTGCACGCCCTCGTAAATAAATGGTCGCACCAGGATTAAAAGCAATTGGCTCTCTTAATATTGATTCAATGGGTATTAAATTACCATTACCATCATCTTCTACGGGTATCGGCCTTTTTACATAGGCAATAGGAAAATCTAGTACAACAGGATCAGGAGCCTGACCATCACCACCTAAGCTAGGGCCATCAACACAGCTAGTCAATAGCGTAGCCATTAAGCTCCCCATAAGCATGAACTTTACTTTTTTACTTAGATGACGCATATCAAAAAAACCTAACTGATTAAAAACAGGTATGTTCATTAACATACCGATAATTTCTGTTTAACCTTGGAACTCATTCGCAATTTTCACTTATTTTTTTAACTCTCAAATAAACGGTCGCTTTTAACTATTAAACGGCATTGTCGCAATTATCAATCTGCTTTTCTGTGGTAAAAATCACGAAAAAAACATTCCATATCCGCTAAACTTAAATTAAAGCTTAAGGAGATCCTTGGCATTTTTTTATCATGCTCAACATTTGATAGATCCACTAAAAAATCATGCTATTCAATAATAAAGATATTAAAAGTTGACTATAAATCACTAGGAATCAAGCGAGAGTCAATAAAGAATTATGACAGTATTAAAATCTAAACGCCAAATATCACGCTCAATTATTTTAGCTTCATTAATCTGCTCAGCTTTAATCACTAGTGCAACTCAAGCAGGCTCTAGAGAGCAAGCCAAAAGAATTCACGACAGACTAGCAGGTGTTCCAGCCGATGAAACCACCTTAGCAAATATGGCAACCAATATAGACTCTGGCAACGCTTTAGATGCGGCTTATACCGCCATGGATAACGATGCTTTTTATTCAGTGACCTTAAAAAACTGGGTTACCCCTTGGACTAACGAGCCCCAAACCATTTTTGCCCCGTTAAATGACTATACTGCAACAGTCATCGGCATAATAAGAGACGATATAGATTTTAGACAAATTCTATTTGGCGATATTTTATACACCAGCAATGCCTCGGGCTTACCCGCCTACTCTAATTCAAATAATGATCATTACGAACAAATCGACCTACAAAAACTGCCCCTAAGCACCAGCTTGCAACAAACCACACAATCGAGTGTTACAGGCTTAAGCGCTAACGCAACTGCGGGTGTGCTTACTAGTCGCCAATCGGCCAAAGCCTTTTTAATTGATGGAACTAACCGAGCCTTATTTAGATTTACCCTAGTTAACCACTTTTGTGGTGACTTAGAGCCTTTAAAAGATATTGAGCGCTCCGCCGACCGCATTCAGCAAGATGTATCTCGAAGCCCCGGTGGAGATAGCCGTATATTTAGAAACTCTTGCTATGGCTGTCATGCAGGCATGGATCCTATGACTCAAGCTTTGGCCTATTACGACTACCAATACGATGTTGATGCCGATCCCGAAGGTGAAAATGGTCGGCTTACCTATAATAGCGAAGGTGAGCTTGACGCCGAAACGGGTACTAGAGTTGTTTCAAAGTATCATAATAATAAATTTAACTTTCCCCCTGGCTATATAACCACAGACGACAGTTGGATAAATTACTGGCGTAAAGGACCTAATCAACTGGTTGGTTGGGACGAAACCCTTAGCGGACAAGGTAATGGAGCCAAATCTATGGGGCAAGAACTTGCTTACAGCCAACGTTTTGCCCAATGCCAAGTAGAAAAAGTTTTTGAAAATGTTTGTTTGCGCGCGCCTGTTGATAGTAATGACCGCGACCAAATAGCGGCAATGGTTAGCTCATTACAAGCCAATAACTATGAGCTTAAACGCACTTTTGCCGAATCAGCCGTTTACTGCATGGGAGAATAATGATGAAAGTAGTAGAGCAATTATTATCATTAAGTTCTATCCATCCTTTTAGGCAAAAGCCAGCCTCAACATTAAAGCGAGGCTCAGCTTTAGTTGGTTTACTTTTTGTGTTATCGGCTTGCTCTGGTGGAGGTGCCGATGTAGAAGATAACCCAGTTTTACCAGAGCCGCCCGACTCAAACTATAATGGCCCGCCACCAGCAACTGATGATGTACAAGCTTTTAAACTAGCCGTTTGGGATAACTTATCACCACAAAACCGTTGCGGAGAGTGTCATGGTAGTGGTCAAGCACCAGAGTTTGTTAACTTAAGCGACATTAACATTGCTTATGCCGAAGCTAACCCTATCGTTAACCTAGAACGCCCAGCAGAATCTCGATTAGTCACCAAAGTTGCAGGTGGTCATAATTGTTGGTTAACTAGCGATAGCGCCTGCGCCGATACCATCACAAGCTATATAACCGCTTGGGCTGGTGGCTCATCAGGTGCAAGCACCCAAATAGAATTTGTTGCACCGCCTGTTAGAGAGCCAGGTGCAAGCCGCTCGTTTCCCGAATCACCAGAGCTTTTTGCCTCTACAGTTTATCCAGTGCTTGATCAATACTGCTCAGGTTGTCACGATGAATCATCGGCTAATCCTATTGCTCCATTTTTTGCCAATGGTGATCGTAACTTAGCTGATAATACGGGGCTCAGTTCAGCTTACGCCGCAGCTCAATCAAGAATTGATCTTGATACTCCTGCAAACTCTCGTTTTGTACAACGGCTTAGTAATGAATTTCATAACTGCTGGAGCGATTGCGATACAAGCGCTAACGAAATGGAAGCGGCAATTGCCGACTTTGCCAATGAAATTCCGCTTACCGAAATTGACCCTGCACTATTAATCAGTAATTCACTATTTTTAACCGATGGTATCGAAGCCAGTGGTGGTGGCCGTTTTGATAGCCATGTAATTGCGGTATGGAACTTTAAAACCGGGCAAGGTGAAACGGCTTTTGATACTAGTGGTGTTGAACCCGCAGTTAACCTTACCCTAAGCGGTGAATATAGCTGGGTTGGCGGCTGGGGAATTCAGCTAGTTGACGGTAAAGCTCAAGGTTCAACCACTAATTCTAAAAAGTTGCACGATTTAATTAAAGCAACGGGAGAATATTCGATAGAAGCTTGGGTGGCTCCAGCTAATGTTACCCAAGAAGGTCCTGCGGTTGCGGTTAGCTATTCTGCAAGCACAACCCAACGTAATTTTACCTTGGGGCAAACCCTTTATAACTATGAGTTTAACAATCGCTCTAGTGAAACCGATGCTAATGGAAGCCCATCGGTTGCTACTCCAGATGCCGATGAAATTGTGCAAACCGCACTTCAACATGTGATAGCGACTTTTTCACCCACCGAAGGGCGAAAAATATATGTTAATGGAGAGCTAGTTGCCGAAGAAAATGTTGAAACTGGCGGAGGTTTAGGTGACTGGAATGACACTTATGCCTTTATTTTAGGCTCAGAAGCCGACGGTCAAAACCAGTGGGCAGGCACTTACCGCATGGTTGCCATTCATAACCGTGCCTTAAGCCTTGAGCAAATTACTCAAAACTTTGATGCGGGTGTGGGTGAAAAGTTCTTCTTACTGTTTGGAATTTCCGACCTAATTGATTTAGAAGAATCTTACATTGTTTATGAAGTTAGCCAATGGGATAGCTATGGTTACTTATTTGACCGTCCATTTTTCTTAAACCTTAACGATGAAAGCATTCCTGACGGCATAGATATTGAAAAAATTCGCATTGCCGTTAATGGTAAAGAAGCACTTAATGGTCAAGCCTATAAAAACCTAGCGGTTAACTTAAATGCCAACGATTATAATGCCGAAACAGGTCAAGAAATTTCTCGCTTAGGTACAATTATTGGGCTAGAAAAAGGGCCAACAGCCGATGAATTTTTCTTAACCTTTGAAAAAATTGCTGGCGCAGAAAACCCGTTTATTGAGCCGCCACCGCCAACCCAAACAGAGCCAGTTGACCTACCCGCAAGGCCAGAATATGGGGTAAGAGACTTCTTTGAAATTCATGCCACTATGTCAAAAATTACGGGCATAAGCATGACTCAAACCGATGTTGAGCAAACTTATCAGCGGGTAAAACAGCAGTTACCCACTTTAACCGATATCGACTTTTTTACCTCGGCGCATCAAATGGGGGTAACCCAACTAGCAATTGAGTATTGCAATGCCTTGGTAGAAGATACCTCAAAACGAGATAGCTACTTTAGCGGGTTCGACTTTAACCAAACAGCCTATAACGCTTTTGATACTCAAGCAGAGAAAGATCAAATCTTTGATCCGCTGATTAGCAATATGATTGGGGTTAATTTAGCCACTCAACCTAATGAAGCAGACATTAAATCTGAGCTTGGTGATTTGGTTGACAATTTAGCGGGTTGTGCAAGCTGTAATACTAGCGAACGTACTCGTACCATCGTAAAAGCAACCTGTGCCGCTGTTATTGGCAGTGCGTCAGTAATGATTCAATAGGCGGAGTATTAATGATGAAAAAATTAACCAAACAACAGTTACTCAACGCGCCTTTATTGCACAACTGCCACAAGCGCCCTGTAACAAGACGCGACTTTATTGGACAAGGGTTTATGGCTGGCACTGGCTCTATTTTAGCGCCAAGCTTAATGGGCATGTTTGCACTGCCAAAAAATGCCCGAGCCGATTTAACTGAACAAATAGCCGCTTGTGATTTAGCCAATCGCGGTGCCAATAAAATTCCATTTATCTGTTTTGATTTAGCTGGTGGCGCTAATGTTGCTGGTTCTAACGTACTAGTGGGTGGACGTGGCGGACAGCTCGATTTTATTTCATCAGCAGGTTATGCTCGTCAAGGTTTACCTGGTGATATGGTTCCTTCGGTTACCAATCCGCAAACAGGACTTTCCGATTTTATCAATTCAGATTATGGCCTATCTTTTCATTCAGATAGTGCCTTTTTAAGAGGCATTCAAGAAAAAACCACCGCAGCAACGGCAGCTAACACCAATGGTGCTGTACTACCTGCTCGCTCAGATAATGACACGGGTAATAATCCGCATAACCCCATGTACGGTATCTACAAAGCCGGATCAGATGGTGAGCTTTTATCATTAATTGGCTCTCAAAATTCAGATTCTGGCGGTAACTCAATGGCTCCTGCTTCTATGATTGATTTAGAAGTTCGCCCAACCAAGGTTGATCGCCCAAGTGATGTTACAGGGTTAGTTGATGTAGGTGATTTAGTGGGGCTACTTAGTCAAGATGATGCAGTATCGGTGATGGAAACTATTTCGCAAATTTCTGACAGAAAACTAGAACAAATTGGTTATGCGCCTAATTATCCCACTACAGGCAACCCTAACCCACCTGCGGCTCATCCTATTGGCCGAAATGTCAGCTGCGGTTATGTAAAAAGTGCATTATTAGCCGAGCAATATGGCGATCCTTCAACCTTAAATCCAGAGCTAGATGCCGATATTGTTGGTCCTAGTGGTGTTTTCTCGCAAGAAGAATTTGATTCAGATGGCGAATTTAGAAAAACCGCCTCGGTGATGAAAATGGTTCTTAACGGCTTTGCAGGTGCAGGCACAGTCACCATGGGCGGCCTATGACTATCATGGACAAGGCCGCGCAACAGGTGAAGTAAGAGACTTACGCGCGGGTCGCTGTATGGGTGCTTGTTTAGAATATGCCGCAAAAATTGGCAAACCGCTAATGATGTATGTGTTTAGTGATGGCTCGGTAAGTGCCAATGGCACCGTTGATGATTCGGAAGATGGTCGCGGTAAATTTATGTGGCAAAGTGATAATTCCTCAACGGCTGCTTCATTTTTTATGGTTTACAACCCCGATGGCAGAGCAAATTTAATGGGCGGCACACTAGACGAGCAAGCCATACATCAACAAATTGGCTATATGCGATCTGATGGCTCAACCGAAACCGCCTCATCCCCCGCGGCAAATAATCCCAACTTGTTAGTTGAAACCATTGTGCTCAATTATATGGCTCTGCATGGTGAGCAAGGCAACTTTGCAAACTTATTCCCCAACCACGGATTAGGGAATTCTAGCTTGCAAGATTCACTCACCGCGTTTCAGCCCATTGTTAATGGCACGATTAGTGGATAAATCGGTTATACTCTTTTAAAATAATCTCAAATTAATGTGGTATACCCGCTCTACCTCAAGATGCATATTTCAGCAAGTCAGTAAGCCATCCTATTTGAGGCATCAGTGCGCAGGATTAGTCATTCTACTTCAAGCATTGATAACGAAGAAGAGGCTGGCTTACTGCCTTGCCCTTCGGGTGCTCAGCCAAAAAGTTTGCACTGCACTGCAGCTTTTGAAAAGGGCTTGCCATTTCCTGCAAGTTGCGCCTTGTTCAAGCTTTTTGGCTGAACACTGAAACATGCATCTTGAGGTAGAATGGGTATGGATTACCGCATTTTTGATCATCTTTTAAAGAATTAAACCTAAAGCTTTTAAATGAATTATCTACAAACCATCAATCAAGCCACTCAGCTAATCAGTCAATTAGAGCTAGATGAAGCGCTCAACCTATTACATAAACTGCTTATTGATCACCCACTCGATTTAGAATTAATTAATCGTATTTATCAGTTAGAAATAAAAAGACCGCAGAGAAAAGGTTTTGAAAAAATATCACTACATATATTTTCAATTCAAAGTAAAAGCAAAGAATATAAAACGCTTATTCATCAAACTTTTGGCCATTATTTAGAACTAAAAAAATCAACACCAGAGCTTAATCAAAACCAATTATTTAATCTATTTTTACAACTCCTGGGTAGTCGATTTATTGAGCAGATTGAAGACTATAAAAACCAAATAAAAGCGCAATATTCTAACCACCCCGAACTGCCCTTATTGCTACAAACTTATTGCGAGCATTTAATACTTCAAAAACAGCTTTTAAAAACAAGAGAAGAGCTTAAATATATTATTGCTTATTATGCTGAAACCGACAGTGGCGCATGGGCTTTAAAAACAAGGAAATGGGTTGAGGATCAGTTATCAAAAACGCTTTAGTATGCATTCCCACGCAGGAGCGAGGAAACGAGGAATAGCCCCTCCCCTTTGCAAGGGGAGGTTGGGTGGGGTTGACAGTGTTTAGCTTAAGGTGAACTTTTTAAAAGCACTCTATCAAACCAAGCGATCAAATAAACCTCGATTAAAATTAAGTCTACGTTCTAAAATCACCCATATAATCAATTCCCTCTCTTTGGTATGCACTCCCACGCAGGAGCGTGGGAACGAAGAATAGCCCCTCCCCTTTGCAAGGGGAGGTTGGGTGGGGTTGACAGTGTTTAGCTTAAGGTGAGCTTTTTAAAAGCACTCTATCAAGCTAATCAATCAAATAAACCTCGATTAAAATTGAGTCTACCATCTAAAATCACCCACATAATCAATTCCTTCTTCTTTGAAAGAGGAAGCTAGGGAGAGTTAAAAAGTTACTGGGCTTGGTATGCATTCCCACGCAGGAGCGTGGGAACGAGAAAATTTAGGTAAAGTGTTTTAGGTCTGCTGATATTCCAGCTCATAAAAATGCTTCCCTTCTTTTTGGATAATCTCTAGCTTCCCTGTGATCCCTTGTAACTCTCCGCTTCCAGATCCTTCAACAATAACAATATTTAATTGCTGTTGAGTCGCCGACATAACACCATTATGCCAAAGGGTAAACTCACCCGTTTTGCCTTCTAACTCACCTTTAAAATGTTCTATGGCAGAATAAACCGATGTGCCAGCTTCTACTCTATGGCTGATCATTTGACCTTGACCTATACCTTTTAAATCGCCTGAATATTGTTTATTAATAAGCAATCGCCCTGCATTAAATTCATCTTCAACGCAAGGTGTTAAGGTTATTTCAAATTGTCCTTTGGCTTGCATAATTTTTTCCTATTTTTTGTTTATTTTTCGCAAATTATTCTTAACTAAATACTTTTAAATAATTTTCGGCTTTTTGCATTATTTCTTGATCGATTCCGCGCTTGGCAATAATTGTTAATATTTTTTCAGCTTGCGGTAATTGATTAGCAAACTCTATTAATAATTGTGCATGCGTAAAAAATAAAACTTCCCAACCTGTTGGCATCTTGTATTTTTCAACATAGCTTTCAATAAGTTGAATTGCTTGCTTAAAATCTTTTTTGTTTTTCATTTCGCCACTAATTGCAATAACCACTTGTATACTTTCGGGTAGAAAACTAACACTTTTAGACTGCAATTTAAGGTAAAAATCGCGCGCATATTTTGACTTTTTAAGTTTAATCAACTGATTAAAATAAGCTTGAGCTATTTTTTCTAAATAAGTGTTATTACCTTCCAGCGCATAAAGCAATATCAACTTTTCATTGGCTAAATAATCAGCAGGATTGGCATCAATTTTATCTAATAATAATTTTCTAGCATCTTCAAAACGCCCTTCTTGAATAAAAATATTCACTTCTGCTAATGGATCAACCTTATCCATATTATTAATCGAATAAATTGATTGCCTATTAATGGTGAAATTGAGTTCTCTATGATGTTGAAAAACCAAATACCCCGCCATTAAAAACGTTAATAGGGTTAAATAAAGCACGCCAAAATTTACCATTAGCCTTGCAATAAAATCACCTTCATTTTGCACCAAAGCCACCGAAACTGAGCCCAAATAACAAACGGCTAATATAATTGTACAAAATACAAAATAAGCATTACCAAACAATTTAATAATGTAAATTATTTTGGCAGGGCTTAGCATATTAAACATGGATTTTTCCATCATTAAAATAATTAATGATGCCGGTAATGAAACCACTAAAAATGCTGCAATAGCAAAACTTATTCCAGCACTTAAAGCCGATATTTTAGCTATAAAAATAACTGCTAATGCATATACACCCAATATTTTCAAAAAGAAACTTTTATTTTTTAGATTAGTAAATTCGGAAAAAGAAATTTTAAGCGAATCACCTGCGGCGATTTCTTCCATCCCCACAAACATAAATTCAACTAGCGGAATTAAGCAAATTAAAAATAATATCGCACCAATTTTTCCAAAAGGAAGTAAAGAAAAAATAGCCGCAAAAAGCAACAAGACACCAATTGCACTTCTTGTCACTGGCATTAAAGATAAATCACCTATTTTCTGCCAAAACGGTGGAATACTAGTGGCAATACTTAAAGATTCTAACGAGCGCCGACATAACGTGCACTTAGGTAAATAAGCGTCTTTATCTTGAGGTACACACCCATTACAAAAGTGAACATCACAATGTTGACAATACCATTGAGATTGAATAGTTGGGTGATACTTACAGTTTTTTTCTTCCATAAATAAATTTTAATTCCAAATAATTTTATCGCCACAAGTTTCTTTCATTTTTTCTAAAAACGCTTGATGTTCATTAATTTCTTTATCACTTGCCTTTAAAATTTTAAATGGCAAACGACTTTCAGATAAACGGCGCACACCTTCTTCATCACGCTTGGCTAAACTAATATCTTGTTTTTGAGTAAGGGTTAAGTCGGTTTGACCACCTGTCATTTGCAGATAAACATCGGCTAAAATTTCAGAATCAAGCAAAGCTCCATGCAGATCACGATGCGAATTATCAATGCCGTATCTTTTACACAAAGCATCAAGATTATTCTTTTGCCCAGGGTGCATTTGTCTTGCCAGCACTAAAGTATCTAAAACCGAGCAATAATCTTCTACTTTTCCAACAGGTTTATTTAACAAAGAAAACTCGTGGTTTAAAAAGCCCACATCGAAAGGTGCATTATGAATAACAAGCTCAGAATCTTTAACATAATCAATAAAGCTTTGCGCTATATCTTCAAAAAAAGGCTTGTCCGCCAAAAATTCGTTAGTAATACCATGAACTTCAATTGCCCCATCATCAACCTCACGACGAGGGTTAATATACACATGATAATGATTGCCCGTTAAACGGCGGTTAACCATTTCAACACAACCAATTTCAATAATACGGTGCCCCCGTGTTGGCTCTAAACCGGTTGTTTCTGTATCTAGGATGACTTGGCGCATAAATTTGAGTCTCTGCTTTTATGAATATTTGTTCTTTGTTGATTATTGAGTTAATCAATCTTAGATTGAAAGTAAGACATAATCTAATCACTATTAGTTTTCTTATTGTATAGCTTTAATCTTCATTTCAAAACTCAAATTTTGACCTTTTGTTATAACATTGATATAAAAGATAATCCTGACATAATGCCTTAGACATAGGGACTTGCAGTAACAATAGGGCTTGAATTCAAGGGATAATAAGAAAAATGGAAATAAGCGTCAGTATTCATACTAACAATACTTACTGATAGACAGCCTGCAATGATAAGAATTAATGAACAGTCAACTTAGACTTTGTTTTTTTAGCATGACGATTTAAACCATTAGCTCAGAGTATTTAGATTTAACCATCAAAAATAAACCTGTTCAATCGCTCAGTAATAATTTTCCTACGTCTTTCTAAAAAATCACGGTAGTTTTCTAGCCCTAGAAGCTCAATATCTGTAGGAACACATTGTAATGAGAAAGGCTCAATTGTCTGCTCTTGAACGATTTCAGGGATATACTCTTTTGGCGCTCTATCACTAATTTTTCGATTGGTCTTTCCGCCAATAAAGGACAAATTAGCAATATCGTTTATCAATTTATTTTCATATTCTTTACCCAAATATGCCTTAGGAAAAATATGGTGGAACTGAAGTTTATGTTGAGAACCAGAATGATTCAGGGAGATATTGAGGCGACTGACCCAGTCTTTCGCGCCATCGGACCTAAATACTAGGAACATTGTTTTAAATAGCCCGCTTCGCTGGGTTCGACCAACAAGATCTGCTTGCTCAATTTCAACACGACCAAACTGTTGTTTTAAATTGCTAATCATTCCATCTATATCACTACCTTTCTTGATGGCATTTAAGTCTTGGTCGAGCATGGTTTCAGATGAACCTCGGCTGTAACGACCTTTAGCATTTGCTGACAACAACCAACTTCGGAGTACCTTTTCCTGCTCCAGCGAAAATTGATAGTCGTGATGAGCGCCATAGTAAGCCAGTATGATTAAAAAGTAAGGTGATGAAAGCAGTGCGATAGAGTCGATACCAAGATTGCTAGTTAAGAAGTTAATAGAAAATTCCAGCGCTTTAACAGCCTTATCCCAGCCTTCTTGAAGTACTTCAAGTTTTAATGTGTTAACCGTTAAGAATCGACTCTGGTTGGTTGCAAAACAAACCAGTGCTCTGATGTATGTACCAATATCAGTATCAAAACCACGTTTGGCACAATCACTTTGAAAAGACTCAAACTGTTTCAATGAGTCCCTCCATTTCGCTGTGATTTGAGCCATTGCAAGATCAGAACCTCGAAGCTTGGCACCTAAAGAATTAACTCGAACAAAAATTTCAGTCACTTCCTCATAAGAAAGAGTCGGTTCCAATATGTCTAATCGATATTCGTAATCAGCAATTTTTCTTAGCTTCTGTAATCGCTTAGAATATTTATCATGGCGAGGATCATCAAATCCTGTAATTCCTGCCTGTTTCAAAAACTCTACATCGGAGTTTGACTTGAATACGTCTGTAACAGAAACCCAATGAGGTAAATTTGCCAATTTTTTTGTTGAAATAACAAATGTCATTTGATCGATACGGTTTTGAATTTCGTTTTCAGAATAATCTCCTTCTAACTCAGATTCTTCATTATCCGCATTTTCGTCAACTTCTGTCACTAGAGACATTTTATCAGGGTGCTCAAGATTAAACAGAATATCAATAGGTCGTTTGCGGCCTCTCACACTAATTGGTTCACCACGAATAACAGATGAAAGGCTGGTTAAACGTTGCTGACCATCAAGTAATAGCTTGCTAGTGGAATAAGGACTACTGGACTGAGCCACTGCAAACGCTCGTTCAGGCACGTTCATATCTGTTTCCCATAACAAAATTGCACCGCTCGGGTAGCCACGATAAAGTGAATCCAAAAGATCCCTCACCCGTGGCCCTTTCCACACATATCGTCTTTGCATTTCGGGAAGGCGAATCTCACCTCGCTCGATCAATGAAACTAGTTCAGATACTTTTGCAGCTGACTTTGCCATTACATTCGTCCTTTTCTATTTAAATTTTCTTTTCCAATTCAGAAACCCACTACTTTAACTTATCATTATCTACCATATAACGAGCGTTTTCTGTCGCTAAATTTTGCCTATCTTGCTTTAATTGTTTAACTTCTTTTTGCAGACTCTCGATCTTGATTTGAGCATTCATTTTATACACATAGATCTCCAACACAACATAACCTCATCGAGAATAACTTGGCGCATATTAATACTTAACCCCTACCCAATTACATCCAGTGATATTTTTTAAATTAAACAAAAGCTCATCGGTAGGTTTTGCTGACCATTCACCATTTGCTATTAGTTCGTGACTGACATTACCTACTTTGCATTGAAACTTTACAGGACATAACCCTCCTTTAAAGGGTTTTAGTGCTTCAATAATTTCTTCGGCAATTAAGTTGTTATCGGTTACATCAATATCAATTAGTAGGTGATCAGATTTTTGCTCTCTAATATCAATAATTTCATCTAAATCTACAGCGCTTATTTTTAGGCCACCCGAAAAATCATCATTTGAGACATCACCTTTAACCACTACAATAATATCTTTTCTTAAAATTTCTCGTTTTACTTCATAAAGATCGGAGCGCACCATCACATCTACTCGGCCGCTTTGATCGTCTAACGATACAATTGCCCAACTGGCTCCCGCTTTAGTTTTTAATACTCTAATACCAACAATTAATCCTGCTGTCGAAATATATTCACCGCGCCTAGTTGGTTGCAATGCATTTAAGCGTAAGTCACAAAATTGTTTTATCTCGGGCAAATATCGGTCAATTGGGTGCCCCGTTAAATACAGCCCTAATGTTTCTTTTTCGCCATCTAAAATTCGCTCTTCTGGCCAAGGACGCACTGGGGTAAATTCTGGGGTTTGGTCGCCTTTTGATTCGGTGGGAGAGCCAAATAAATCATCTTGCCCTTGCAGTTGATCTTTTTTAAATTGCTCGGCACTTCTTATGGCGTGTTCAAGCGATGCCATTAAAATAGCTCGGCTAGGGCCAAGCTCGTCTAATGCTCCTGCGCGGATCATGGCTTCTAAATTACGGCGGTTAACCTTTTTTAAATCGATGCGATTACAAAAATCGAATAAGTCTCTATAGCGACCATTTTCTTCACGTTCAGCCACAATCGATTGCACTGCCGCTTCACCCACGCCTTTAATTGCGCCAATGCCATATATAATGGTATCGGCTCCATCAATGGTAAATTTATAATTGCCTCGGTTAACATCGGGCGGAACAATTTTGATTTTATTTTCTTTGGCATCGTCAACATAGGTCACCACTTTGTCGGTGTTATCCATATCCGATGACATAACAGCCGCCATAAATGCCGATGGGTAATGGGCTTTTAACCATGCGGTTTGAAACGAAACTAACGCATAAGCTGCCGAGTGAGATTTATTAAATCCGTAGCCTGCAAACTTTTCCATTAAGTCAAAAATATGTCCTGCTAAATCGCCATCAACTTCTCTTGCGATTGCGCCTTTCATAAATATTTTGCGCTGCTCTTCCATGACTTCGGGTTTTTTCTTACCCATAGCTCGACGTAATAAATCGGCACCGCCAAGTGAAAAATTTGCCAAAACCTGAGCAATTTGCATTACCTGTTCTTGGTATAAAATAATGCCGTAGGTTGGCTCTAAAACAGGCTTTAGATCGTCGTGTTGATAGTCGATATGCGGGTAAGAAACTTCTTCGCGCCCGTGTTTACGGTTAATAAAATCATCCACCATGCCTGAACCTAATGGCCCTGGTCTAAACAAGGCAACCAGTGCGATAATATCTTCAAACGAGCTGGGTAAAAGTTTTTTGATCAACTCTTTCATACCGCGAGATTCAAGCTGAAATACTGCGGTAGTATTGGCGGCTTTTAATAACTCAAATGAGGCTTCATCATTAAGGTCAATGGTTTCAATATTAAGCGGCTCTTGCCCTTTGGGAATTAGCTGTTGATTGACCATTTCGACCGCCCAATCAATAATGGTTAAAGTTCTTAAACCTAAAAAGTCAAACTTAACTAAACCAGCGGTTTCTACATCGTCTTTATCAAACTGGGTCACTAAGCCTTCGCCATTTTCATCACAATAAAGCGCTGAAAAATCGGTAAGATCCGATGGCGAAATAACCACACCGCCTGCATGTTTTCCTGCATTTCGAGTAATACCTTCAAGCTTTACACCCATATCCCAAATTTCTTGGAATTCTTCTTCTGCTTCATAGCGCTGTGATATTTCGGGTTCGGCTTCCCAAGCTTTTTTAAGGGTCATGCCTGGATCGAAGGGGATCATCTTAGAGATTTTATCAACAAAACCATAAGGCTGACTCATTACTCGGCCAACATCTCTAATCACCGCTTTTGCCGCTAAACGACCAAAGGTAATAATTTGTGATACCGCATTTCTGCCGTAAGTTTCTGCCACATAGTCGATGACTTTATCGCGACCATCCATGCAAAAGTCGATATCAAAATCGGGCATAGAGACACGCTCGGGGTTTAAAAAGCGTTCAAACAGTAAGTCGTATTCTAATGGATCGAGATCGGTAATTTTTAACGCATAGGCAACCAGTGAACCAGCCCCCGAACCACGCCCAGGGCCAACGGGAATATTGTGGCGTTTACCCCATTGGATAAAGTCGGCAACAATTAAAAAGTAGCCTGGAAAACCCATTTGGTTAATCACATCAAGCTCAACTTTTAAGCGCTCGTCATATTCTTTACGTTTTTCTGCAAAGTCACTTGCGCTAGTATCAAATAGAAATTTAAGCCTTTCTTCTAAACCTTCTTCGCTTAACTGGCAAAAATACTGTTCAATGGTTAGTCCATCGGGAATAGGAAAGTTAGGCAAAAAATATTCACCTAAATGCAAGTGTAAGTTACAGCGTTTGGCAATTTCTATGGTGTTTTCAATGGCTTCTGGAATATCTGAAAACAGTTCGCACATTTCATCAGCCGATTTTAAATACTGCTGATCAGAATAATCTTTAGGGCGACGTGGATCATCCAGCACTCTGCTTTGGTTAATGCACACCCGAATTTCATGCGCGGCAAAATCTGTCTCTTCTAAAAAACACACATCATTAGTTGCAACAACGGGTGTACCACTACCTTGAGCAAAAGCGGCAATAGAATGAATATAAGCGCCTTCACCTGCTCGTCCCGTGCGTTGCAATTCAATATAGTAACGATTAGGAAAATGTAAGTTCCAAAAACCTAATTGGCTAGCGGCTTGTTCATGATTTTCGGCTAAAATTGAACGACCAACATCACCACCTTTTCCGCCCGATAAAATAATTAACCCTTGATTGTGTTCAGTTAGCCAGTCTTTTTCTACAATGGGTTTGCCCAAATGTTGATTGGTTTGATAAGCCTTGGAAATTAACTGTTTGGCATTTAAATACCCCTTATCATTCATACAAAGTGCGGTAATTCTAAAGGCTTCATTTTCATCTGCTGGATCATTGATCCACAAGTCCACTCCCGTAATTGGTTTAACACCAGCGGCAATGGCTTTTTTATAAAACTTAATTAAACCGCAGAAATTAACATTGTCGGTAATTGCCAGTGCCGGCATGCCTAAGCTTGCTGTTTTATCAAGCGCTGGGGCAATTCGGCAGATCCCATCGACCATAGAAAACTCAGTATGCATACGCAAATGAACAAACTGTGTTGATTTGTTTTCGGTCGTATTACTTCCAGAACTAAGATCGTTGTTTTGTTCGGACATTTTACTCTTATTTTTTATCTTTATTTTATGCTTTATAAAAGCGATAACTGCTTTTTAACGGGTGCAAAGCTTTTTCGGTGAATTGGTGTAATACCAAGTTTTTCAATCGCAGCTTGATGTGCCTTAGTTGGATAACCTTTGTGCCCTGCAAACCCATAACCTGGGTATATTGCATCCATTTCAACCATTTCGTTATCTCTATAAACTTTAGCAATGATTGATGCCGCGCTAATCGCAGGCTCTTTTAAGTCCCCTTTAATGATCGCTTCGGCACTACAATTGAGTTTGGGCAGCTTATTACCATCAATTAAACAATGATTGGGCGGAATACTTAAGCCTTCAACCGCACGAGTCATTGCTAATAAACTGGCCTGCAAAATATTAATCTCATCAATTTCACTAGGCTCACAGCGAGCAATATTCCAACAAAGCGCCTTTTGTTTAATTTCTGCCGACAAAGCTTCGCGCTTTTTTTCTGACAATTTTTTAGAGTCGGTTAATCCTTCAATTGGCGCATTATCATCAAGGATCACCGCCGCCGCAATAACAGCCCCTGCTAAAGGACCTCGACCAACTTCATCGACACCTGCTATTAACTGCTTTTTTTTATTTTGATTCATATTGTTTTGAAGAATTAATTATTAATAACAAAGCTAATTTATGAGTGTAGCGTTCTAATGGCTTTTTCAGGATCAGAAGCAACAATTTTTAATAATGCTCTAGCGGGACCAGTGGGATGTCTACGTCCTTGCTCCCAGTTTTCAATGGTTCTTTTGCTAACACCAATGAGTGTTGCAAATTTGTTTTGAGTCATTCCCATTTTTAAACGGATTTTTTTAACTTCGGGATCATCAAAAACAAATTGTCGCTCAGCTTTGGCATTACCTTGCTTAATTGCATCCATTTGCTGAACGCTATCTAATAGTTCATTAAACATTTTGTTATCCATCAGACCATCTCTCGACAATAGTTTTGAGTAATGTTAATTGCTGTGTTGATAAATTATCTTGTTTTCCTTTTGGATAAACATACAGCATATATATCTGCTCATTATCAACCATCCAATAATAAATTATTCTAACCCCACCGCTTTTACCTCGTCTTTCAAGTTTCCAGCGAATTTTGCGCAGGCCACCACTTCCTTTAATAATTGCTCCTGTTTCTGGTCGATTGACCAAAGCTTCTTGTAAAGCACGATATTCATCATCTTGCATTAAAGTTGCAATCATTTTAGTAAATATGGGGGTTTCAATTATAACCATAGGCTTCCTTTCCGTCATACGCCAAAGGCGTACAAAAACTATAACATATAATAATCGAACTTCCTATTACATAGAAGAAACTCATAATAAACTATACTCAATCTATATACCTACCCATTATTCACTCATTTATTGATTTGTGGTAATGTGAGCGCTAATTTTTTAGCTTAAAATTCAATTACTTTTAGCAATAAATAATCATTGGAATACTTTATGAATAAAATCAAAACCGCTGTTATTGGGGTTGGTTATTTAGGTAAGTTTCATGCTCAAAAATATGCTTCTCTCGATAATAGCGACTTAGTAGCGGTAGTTGATGCTAATGAAGACAATGTAAAAAAAATTGCCGCGCAAAATAATACGGTTGGACTCACTAGTTATGAGTCGCTTTTGGGTAAGGTAGATGCAGTAAGCATTGCCGCACCAACAAGCTTACATTACAAAATTGCCAAAGATTTTTTGCAAAACGGCAGTCATGTTTTAATTGAAAAGCCTATAACGGTTACGGTTGAAGAAGCCGATGAGCTGATTGCAATTGCTAAGCAAAACAACCTGCTAATTCAAGTTGGTTTTTTAGAGCGTTTTAATGCCGCTATTTTAGAAATGGATAAAGCATTAAACGAGCCTATGTTTATTGAGTCACACCGTTTAGCGCCTTTTAATCCTAGAGCCACCGATGTGAATGTGGTGCTGGATTTAATGATCCATGATATTGATATTATTTTAAATATTGTTAAATCTGATCTTAAATCCATTAGCGCTTCTGGCGCTCCTGTTATTACTGGCTCTTCCGATATAGTCAATGCCCGTTTAGAATTTGAAAACGGCTGTGTTGCCAATGTAACCGCCAGCCGAGTATCAATGAAAACCGAGCGTAAGATGCGTTTATTTCAGCAAAATGGATGTGTTACTGTCGATTTTCAAAACCGAGAATTAAAAGTTTATAAAAAAAGCGATGAAACCGACGAAAATGGTATTCCGCAAATTACTGCCGAGCAAAAACAATATGAAAATAATGATGCACTATTAACCGAAATAGTCGCTTTTTTAAACAGCATTCAAACCAATACACCTACGGTTGTAACAGGTGAAGATGGTCGCAAAGCTTTAGATGCCGCCATTCAAATCTCTAAATTATTAAGTGAGTAAAAAATATGAATATCCCAATGGTTGACTTAAAACAGCAATACCATGAGATAAAAGACGAAATTGATCAAGGGATTTTAAATGCCTTAGAGTCTACTCAATTTATTCTTGGCCCCAATGTAAAAGCTTTTGAAAAAGAAGCCGCTGACTATTTGGGTGTTAAACACTGCTTAGGTGTTAACTCTGGCACCGATGCATTGCATTTAGCGCTTATTGCCGCTGGTGTTGGTGCGGGTGACGAAGTGATTACAACCACATTTACCTTTATAGCCACCGCAGAAGCCATTAGTTATGTGGGCGCAAAGCCTGTTTTTGTGGATATTGATCCTAAAACCTACAATATTAATCTTGAGCAAATGGAAGCGGCAATTACCGATAAAACTAAAGCGGTTATTCCAGTTCATTTATTTGGTCAACCCGTAGATATGCATAAGCTGATGCAGGTTTGCCAAAACAATAATTTAAAAGTGGTTGAAGATTGCGCGCAATCATTTGGCGCTCATATTAATGGTAAACAAACAGGCAGTTTTGGTGACTTAGGCGCGTTTAGTTTTTTCCCAAGTAAAAATTTAGGTTGTTATGGTGACGGAGGATTAATCAGCACTAATTGCGATAAAACCTTTGAGCACTTAAATGTATTACGCAATCACGGCATGAGTGTTCGTTATCATCATACTGAGCTTGGTTTTAATAGCCGGCTCGATGAACTTCAAGCAGTCATTTTACGCACAAAGCTCAAGTGTATTGATCAATATAACGATAATCGTAGACGCGTTGATAGTTTGTATAAAAAGTTGTTATCAAATACCGATGTGGTCACTCCATTTGAAGATGGGCTTGGCAAGCATGTTTATCATCAATATGTTTGTGTGCATGAAAAGCGCGATCAAATTATGCAAGCACTGCAAGCGCAAAATATTGCTTGTGCAATCTACTACCCTATTCCGCTACATCAGCAAGATGTTTATCAAGCCGATAATCAAGGGGTGAGTTTGCCTGAGTCTGAACGAATAGCTAACAGCTGTTTTGCTTTGCCAATTTATCCCGAAATGGAAGCAGAAAAAGTTGAGCGCGTTTGCGAAGTGATAAAATCGGCTTTATAAAAACTGATTACTGATAAAAGTAGCCATTAATGAATAAAAAAATTGTCATCAGCGCCGGAGAAGCCTCTGGCGATTTGCACTCGGCAAACCTTGTTAAAGCACTAAAAAACATTAACCCTAATGTTGAAGTCAGCGCAATGGGTGGCGACCATTTACGCAAAGCTGGCGCAAATGTGATTATTGATTGTGCTGATTTAGCAGTAATGGGTTTAATTGAAGTACTGATTAATTATCGCAAACTGAAAGGCGCACTTAACCAAATGATTGAGCATGTGCTAAGCACCAAGCCAGATTTACTTATTTTGGTAGACTATCAAGAATTTAATATGAAACTTGCTGAACAGGCTAAAAAAGACGGCATAAAAGTGCTGTTTTATATTGGCCCGCAAGTGTGGGCCTGGCGCTCGCATAGAGTGCATAGCATGGCTGAAAAAATTGATATGATGGCGGTGCTGTTTCCTTTTGAAGTTGATTTTTATACCAAAGCCAATGTGCCCGTTAGGTTTGTCGGTAACCCTTTAGTGGATGAAGCAAAAGCCGATAAACCCAAGTCAGAATTAATCTGTCAATTTAATTTAGAGCAAACAAAAAAAGTTGTTGGCTTACTGCCGGGTAGCCGCAAAGCCGAAATAAAAAGAATACTCCCCATTCAATTAAGATCAGCTAAAAAACTGAAACAAAAACACCCCAACTTACAATTTGTATTAGCCGTTGCAAGCACTTTTAATATTAATGATATTAAAGCGCAATGCGTGGGCTATGAAGATTTGAACATCCAGTTTATTCAAGATAGCCCTTACAACACAATGTCAGTTTGTGATGCCATAATTACCGCATCGGGCACCGCCACATTAGAAATTGGTTTAATGGGAGTTCCGTTTGTTATCACCCACAAAATTGCGCCATTGTCTTATGCCATATTAAGCCGCATGATGACTATTGACAGGGTTGGTTTGGTCAATATTGTGGCTGAAAAAATGATTGTTAAAGAGCTAATTCAAAACCAAGCCAAACCTCAGTTAATTGCAGATGAAATTGACCAAATTTTAACTCAAGATGATTATCGTCAAACAATGATCAACGAATTTAAAATACTAAAAGACAAACTAGGCACATCAGGCGGCTCACAGCTGGTTGCCGAGCTTGCCCAAGAGATGATGAATAAATAATAAAGTTTCTCTATTAGCCTAATTGAATTTTGCTAATGCGACAAAACGTCGCATTTTATTATGCACTTAATTCATTCATAATTTGCCCACAAAAAAATTAACCACTGAAAACTCAATGATTTACTCAAAATTTAAACTCACCACTAGTTCCTTATTAATTAGCTCAGCACTTGCTTTAGCATCAACTAACCTTTTAGCCGATGAACTGCCCAGTGCCGATAATGACTCTCATACACTTGTGATTTGGGGAGAATCTAAAAAGCATGAAGATACCGATACATCTAGCTCAAAAGTGGTGCTTACCCCTGAAGATTTAAGATCAATTAATGCCACCACAACCGAAGACTTAGTTAAACACGCTCCCAGCTTAATTATTCGTAAACGCTTTATTGGTGATGCTAATGGTGTGGTTGGGATCAGAGGTTCCAATATGTTTCAAACATCACGCTCTATGGTGTTTGCCGATGGTGTGCCTTTGCATTATTTTCTGCAAACCCGCTGGTCTGGCGCACCCAGATGGTCATTAGTTTCGGCAGATGAAATCGCACAAATTGAAGTGTTATATGGACCATTTTCGGCTGAATATAGTGGTAATGCGATGGGCGGAGTTGTCAATATAGAAACCGCTATTCCCACCGAAAGAAGAGTACATTTAGAGGCTGGATTTTTCTCGCACGACTATAGTGAACTTGGCTTTAATGATACGTTAACAGGTAATAAACAGTTTATTTCCTTTGAAGATAAATTTGATGAAGTTAGCGTTTATTTCTCTTATAACCGACTAGAAAATGACGGTCACCCTCAAACATTTAGGTTTTCCTCTGCAACAACACCTGACGATGATGCAACAGAAGTCACAGGTGGGATCTTAGGAGTTAACGAGTATGGAGACGAGGTTGTTTATTATGGCAATAATGGTATTGCACAGGTAGAAACCAATAATTATAAGGTAAAGTTAGGCTACGAGACCGATAATTGGTTTACGCTTTTTAATGCCGCCTATGAAGATCGCGGTGTAGATACGACATCGGCGCAGTCTTATATTAATGATGCCAATGGAAATACCATTTGGAATGGCTCAGTTAGCCAAAATGGTGTTGGTTTTAGCTTACGCGAAAGAAACTTTGCAGGTAGTGAGCTCGACAGAAGAAGCTTGTTATTAGGTTTGCGTACCCAAGGAGAGCTTTCAAACAACTGGCTTTTAGAAGCCAGCTTAAGCTCATTTGAAGTATTAGAAGATCAAACCCGCACCTCAAGCGCTAATCGCCTATCTCCCGCTCACAGCCTTAGTGGCAGAGTTCGTGAATATGACAATACTGGCTGGCAAACGGCAAATATTAGCTTTCAAAACGATCAAATTTTTGGCCACGATAATTTAAGCTTTGTTACTGGGTACAACTACGAAAGCTATCAGTTAATTATTAATAACTACGACTCCGATAATTATCAGGCTGGTGAGTTAACAGAGTTACGTAATAATGGTTCTAGCGGTGGTGACACCAATATTAATGCACTGTATGCCCAATTTAATTGGGATATTAACGAACAATGGAATACAGTTATTGGTGGACGATATGAGTCGTGGGAAAGTAACGATGGTTTTTTTGGTGAAGAGCAACATATTGATCGTAGCGAAAGCCGTTTTTCTCCCAAATACTCTTTAAGCTATCTTCCTAGTGAGCAATGGTTAGTTCAATTATCAATTGCTAAGGCTTATCGTTTTCCTATTGTTGAAGAACTATTCCAAAATGAAAGCCGCACCAATGGAACTTCACTTGCCAATGCCAATCTTGAGCCCGAAGATGGTTTGCATACAAACCTAATGTTACAACGAAATATTGAAGATGGCTTTGTAAGAGTTAACTATTTTTCTGAGCAAGTTGATGATGTAATTTTTGCCCAAACAACGGTAATCGATAACACCGCAATTAATACTTTTGTACCTATTGATACCGTCGATACCAACGGTGTTGAGTTTATTTATAATCAAATTGGCTTGGCCGATGATCTTATTGATCTTCGCTTTAATGCTACCTACACAGACGCTAAAATCGACCGCAACAGCGCCAATACTAGCTTAGAAGGCAATGACTTTCCAAGAATACCCGAGTGGCGAGCTAACTTAACTGCAAACTTCCATTTATCTGATCCACTTGATATTGGCTTTGGTATTCGTTACGCCAGCAATACCTTTGGTGATTTAGATAATAGCGATACGGCTAGCAATGTTTTTGGCGCTCACGACAGCTTCTTGTTTGTTGATGTTAAAGCTAATTATCAACTTACCGAAACTATCCGTTTAAGCGCTGGTGTTGATAATGTTACTAACGAAGTGGCTTTTGTGCATCATCCTTGGCCGCAAAGAACTTACTATGTTGAAGCATCCTTTGATCTTTAGTTTTGTTTAAGAAAAATATTGATTTAAAGGAAACAAGCGCAATGAGCATTTCACAATTTAAAGTTTTATTCAGTAAATATACCTTAACCATATTACTTGGTTTGATGTCTGTATTGACATATGCACAAACAACGACTCAAAAAGTAAATTGTCAATCGAAAGAAGTGAGTGCTCATTGCGGCAAAACCCCAACTACCGTCTTTGATAATAATGGTGCGCTGTGGGTTGTTTTTGAGCAGGATAATCACCTTTATGTCAGCGTTAGTAATAATGAAGGACAATCATTTTCTAAACCAACGCAAGTTAATAAAGTAGCCGAAGAGATTTATACCAATGGAGAAAACCGTCCAAAAATAAAGTTTGGTTTAAACCAACAAATTTATATTTCTTGGACAAAAAAAACTAAAGGTCGTTTTACTGGTGATGTACGTTTTTCTCGCAGTATTGATCACGGCAAAAGCTTTTCGACTCCAATAACGGTTAATGACGACGGACTCATTACCGGACACCGTTTTGACAGCATGACCGTGACACCCAATGGTAATATTTTTATTGCATGGATTGACAAACGTGATAATAAAATTAATCAAAACAAGGGGAATAAAAAGTTAAAACAAAGTGGCGCAATTTATTATAGTTTTTCAACCGATCACGGCCAAAGTTTTAGCAAAAATATTAGGCTAGCCAGTAATAGTTGTGTGTGTTGTCGTTTAGCTTTAACCTCACTTTCTAATAATAATATTGCCATTGCATGGCGGCACGTATTTACCGGTAGTATGCGTGATCATGCTTATGCCATAGTTAACACGCAGGAAGTAAAGTTACAGCCGACTCGCGTTTCTATTGATAACTGGAAGCTCGAAGCTTGTCCGCATCATGGTCCATCAATTGCCAAAGATATTAACGAGCAACTGCATTTAGTTTGGTTTACTGCCAGTGAGTCGCGCAAAGGGATCTTTTATGGAAAGCTTAACTCAAAAAAAGAAGCCGATAACCTTATTAATCTTTCCAGTGCGCCAAGTGCTAGCCATCCCTATTTAGCAATTAACCATAAAAAAATGTTGATTGTTTGGAAAGAATTTAATGGCGAAAAAACTCAAGTTTTTAAAGTTGAGTCGATTAATCAAGGACAGTCTTGGAGCAAACCCAAAGTAATCGCTGAAACTATTAATAACTCTGATCATCCTTTGTTAGTTAAAAACAATCAACAAATTTGGCTAAGTTGGCAAACCGATCATCAATATCATTTAGTTAAAATTTAATCCGCTTATGTTCATGATGAAAACCTTTAGCTATTGTTTTTTACTTATATTTTTATTAGTAACAGCACAATTTGCCAACGCTAATAATCTTAGCGCAATTACGGCTGAGCAATCAGCTCATTTAGTTAAAGTTTTTGATAGCAACGCTATGAAAACAATAAAAGGGCAATATGCTAATCAAGCATTTGTTTTAGTGGTTTGGTCAATAGACTGCCTGCCCTGCCGAGATGAATTTGCTTTATTTAAAAATATAAAAAAACAATATCCAAGGCTTAACTTATCAATCGTTGCTATAGAAAACCAAAAAGAATCACCAGAGCTTATTAATATTTTAAAAGAGTATGATTTACTAAAAGAAGATAATTGGTCTTTTGCAGAAAATCATTCTGCTAGATTAAAGCACCAAGTTGATCCTAACTGGTATGGTGAATTACCACGGACTTATTTTTATAACAGCAGGCATACTCGATTAGCGGTGAGTGGTAAATTAAAAGGTAAAGATGTGATCGCGTGGATAAAAAAACAATAAGCGTTTTAGTTATTTGGCTAATAGGCTAAAACAAAAAAGACGCGATTAAGCGTCTTTTTTTATTAAAGCTAATGGTTAAAAATTACTTTTTAACGTCGAGCTTCTCTTTAATACGTGCAGACTTACCGCTACGCTCACGAAGGTAGTAAAGCTTAGCTTGACGAACATCACCACGACGCTTAACAGTAATGCTGTCAACCATTGGGCTGTAAGTTTGGAAAACACGCTCAACACCTTCACCATAAGAGATTTTTCTTACGGTAAATGCAGAATTTAAACCACGATTTTTAACTGCAATTACAACGCCTTCAAAAGCCTGTAAACGCTCACGGTCGCCTTCTTTAACCTTCACTTGAACAACAACAGTATCACCCGGTGCAAATTCTGGGATCGCTTTACTCATTTGTTCCTGTTCCAGCTGATCAATTATCTTACTCATTGTTCACTCCTGGGTACTTAATATTAAGTCTAAAAAATCAAATTAAATTTAAAAAAATTCTTTCGCTATGTTTCAGTTATTAATCATCTAAATGATCTTGCTGAAACGCTTTGAGCAAATCTTGCTCTTTTTGGGTTAACTTTTTCTCTCTCAACAAATCAGGTCGGTTTAACCACGTTCTACCTAATCGTTGTTGTAGTCGCCACTCTGCAATTTTTTGGTGGTTACCACTTAATAATACTTCTGGCACTTTGCTTCCATGATAATCTTCTGGTCGCGTATAGTGCGGATGGTCGAGCAAACCATCACTAAATGAGTCTTGCTCTGCTGACTCACTATGTCCTAAAACTTTAGGAACTAATCGACTTACCGAGTCAATTAATGTCATTGCAGGTAGTTCGCCGCCGCTGAGTACAAAATCACCCAGTGATATTTGTAGATCAACTTGTTGCTCTAATAAACGCTCGTCGATTCCTTCGTAGCGTCCTGCAATTAAAATTAAGTGCGTTTCTTTACTTAACTTTTTTGCCAAAGCTTGATTCAGCGGTTTGCCTTGCGGTGATAAATAAATCACTTTAGGTTTGTCGCTCAAGCTATTGGCTCTGCAATAATCAATTGCCTTTTCTAGTGGCCAAGCCTTCATTAACATGCCGGGACCACCACCGTAGGGTCTATCGTCTACAGTACGATGCTTGTCATGAGTAAAATCTCTGGGATTTACCGTATTAACCGCAATCGCTTGTTGTTTAATCGCCCGACTAATCACTCCGTGCTCAGTAACGGCTTTAAACATTTCAGGAAACAAAGTAATTGCCGTAAATTGAATTTTTGGCTTTACTATTTCCGTATTTAATTTGTTAGTTGTGGGATCAGAGATACTCATCATCCCAGTCTACCTCAATGATTGACTCATTCAGATCGACATTTTTAATCACATTGTCAGGCAAATAAGGGATCATCATTTCCTTATTTTTTTTACCTGAAGCTGCATCATCTGCCGCTTTAGGTAATTTAGCTGATTGTGATTTAACGACCATTACATCGTTAGCACCTGTTTCGATTAAATGAGACACTTTACCAAGGGTTTCGCCAGCAAGATTAATCACAGTTAATCCTTCTAAGTCACGCCAGTAGAACTCATCTTTATTCAGCGGTTTAAGCTGCGATGGCTCTATCGCAATTTTTACACCTTTGAGTGCTTGCGCTTGGTCACAATCGGTAATGCCTTCAATTTGAGCAACAATAGTTTTACCTTGTTTGCGTCCTGAAAGTAGCTTTACTGATTGCCAGTCTTTCCCTTGTTTAATCAACCAGGGGTTATATTTGACGATGTTTAAGCGAGGCTCAGTGTGCGAAAACACTTTTACCCAACCTTTTACGCCAAAAACCCCAGTTATTTCACCGATAATAACTGGAGAGTCTTTCATTCGTATTATTTCTTAATTAAGCAGCTTGGCTATCTTTAATTAATTTTTTAACACGGTCGCTCAACTGTGCGCCTTCACCTAACCAGTGATCAACACGAGCTTGGTCAACACGAATTCTTTCTTCTTGACCAGTTGCTACAGGGTTAAAAAAGCCAACACGCTCAATAAAACGACCATCGCGCGCGCTGCGCTTGTCGGTTACAACCATGTGGTAAAATGGGCGTTTTTTAGATCCGCCACGTGCTAAACGTATGGTTACCATGCGTTATAAATCCTCTAAATTCTCAACAATATCTAGGGCTATCGGCTTATTTTTGCCTATAAAATAGACCCCAGTTCACAAAGGACGCGCATTTTATCCTTAAACGATGCGTTTGGGAAGCCTTTTAAAGCGAAATATCGAGTTTATTGTTTAACTTTTGATAGTTTAGGATAATAATCCCTGCTATCGCCCCATTGGCGGCATTCCACCACCTGGCATCATGCCCGAAAGACCGCGCATCATTTTCATCATGCCGCCTTTACCTTTCATCTTTTTCATCATTTTTTGCATTTGCTTAAACTGCTTTAAAAGACGATTAACCGCTTGTACATCGGTTCCCGAGCCATTGGCAATACGTTTTTTACGAGAACCTTTAATCATATCGGGAAAAGCACGCTCACCTGGTGTCATCGAATTAATAATGGCTTCCATTTGTATAGTGACCTTATCATTCATTTGATCTTTAGCCGCTTGCGGAATATTGCCCATGCCTGGCATTTTATCCATCATGCCTGCAATACCGCCCATACTTTTCATTTGTACCAGTTGCTCTTTAAAATCTTCTAAGTCGAACCCCTGACCTTTAATGACTTTTTTAGCCAGTTTTTGCGCTTTGTCTTTATCGACTTTTCTTTCGACTTCTTCGATTAAAGACATTACATCACCCATACCCAGTATGCGCGAAGCGATTCTATCGGGGTGGAAAGGCTCTAATGCATCAAGCTTTTCACCGACACCAATAAACTTAATTGGCTTACCTGTAATATGGCGAATAGATAATGCCGCACCGCCGCGTGCATCACCATCGGCTTTGGTTAAGATAACCCCCGTAAGTGCCAATGCTTCATCAAAAGCTTTAGCGGTGTTAGCGGCATCTTGACCTGTCATACTATCAACCACAAAAAGCGTTTCGGCGGGATTAACCGCATTATGAAGCGCTTTTATTTCATCCATCATTTCTTCATCTACAGCAAGGCGACCTGCTGTATCTAATATCAATACATCGGCAAAGGCTTTTTTAGCTGCCGCAATTGCGCCTTTGGCAATATCTATTGGCTTTTGAGATTCATCACTCGGGTAAAATTCGGCACCAACTTCACTTGCCACTCTTTCTAGCTGGGCGATAGCCGCAGGTCTATAAACATCGGCACTAACTACCATTACCGATTTTTTCTCACGTTCAATCAAGTAACGAGCAAGTTTTGCGGTAGAAGTTGTTTTACCCGCACCTTGCAAGCCCGCCATTAAAACAACCGCTGGTGGTGTGGCCTTTAGGTTAAGGCTTTCATTGGCCGCACCCATCGCCTTAACCATTTCATCATTAACAACTTTTAGAAAGGCTTGACCTGGTGTTAAGCTCGATTTAACTTCTTTACCCAGCGCGCGATATTTTATTTTGGTAACAAAGTCCTTTACTACAGGCAGAGCAACATCGGCCTCTAGCAAAGCCATACGCACTTCACGCAATGTGGTTTTAATATTGTCTTCGGTAATTCGCCCTTTGCCGCTGACTTTTTTCAGTACGCGATTAAGACGATCACTTAAACTGTCAAACATATTGATTACCTGAGAAAATTAATCGTTAAAAATTTGCGGCGCTCATTATCCTTGATTCCTGATTAAATCGCAAAGTCTAAGCAATTATTTTGATATGCAATACTTATTTACTAATCTATTGAGCTTAGTCACTAAATCTAAGGCAATTATCCTTGTTTTAGTGTTTACAGCGTTTTTTGGGTAAAGGATAATAACCGCAGGTAAATAAAAGGGTTTTACATTTTGCTCAATTTATTTTTAGAAGTTTCTAGTTTCTCACTGTACTTAGTGATTTTTCTCTATGCTTGGAAGCAGCTTTCAAGAGAAGAAAAACTAAACGACAAGGTCATACTCGCGCTTGGTGTTGCTGTATTGTTCCATGGTTATTTATGTTACCAGTTAATTGATGGTGGCGAAGGGCAAAACCTAAGCCTATTTAATATTTTTAGTATGACTACCTGGGTGGCTATGTGTTTAGTTGGCTGGAACCTTTATCGTCATAAAGCCCATTCTTTATTATTAGTAACGCTTCCAATTGCAGGCATTAGTATTTTAGAAGCGGCATTATTTTCAAGTAGCCATCTAATAATGGTGCAAGGTAAGCCGCTTAATCTTATTCATATACTCACGGGTATTGCCGCCATGAGTATCTTATTGCTTTCGGCACTGCAATCAGCATTAGTACTCTATTTAGACCGTAGTCTTAAGCAAAACCCTGCCAGTCTTAATAACTGGCTTGGTCCACTACAAGGAATGGAGCGATATTTAATACAGCTACTAACCATTGGCTTTGTGTTAATGTCTATGTCATTAATTTTTGTGGCTTTATTGCCCGATGATATAAAATCGACTCAAGCACTGCATAAAGTTTATTTAACCATTGCCTCTTGGCTAATATTGGCAGCCTTAATGTTTGGTCGCTATGTTAAAGGTTGGCGAGGCGTTTTTGCTGCTCGTTGGAGCCTTGTGGGTATTTCACTATTACTACTCGGTTACTTTGGCAGTAAGCTTGTGGTTGAATTTTTAATCAAATAGTTTATTAATTATCGAGCCCATCACTCTTTGGATATTATTTCTACAACAAACCTAGCGCTAATATTGATTGCCTGCATTGTGTTATCAGGTTTTTTCTCAAGCGCAGAAACAGGCATGATGTCGCTAAACCGTTATCGGTTAAAACATTTGGCTAAAAGTAAGCATCGCGCGGCATTACTAACTCAAAAGCTACTCTCTCGCCCCGATAGATTGATTGGGCTGATATTAATAGGCAATAACTTTGTTAATTTTTTAGCCGCTTCAATAGCAACCGTTTTGTGCGTAAGAATATGGGGAGATATGATGGGGGTAATTATTGCTCCGTTTGCACTAACCGCCATTGTATTAGTATTTGCCGAAGTTACCCCTAAAACATTAGCGGCTCTGCACCCCGAAAAAATAGCCTTTCCTGCCTCTTTTATTTTAACCCCACTTTATAAGATTTGTTTTCCCATTGTGATTGGATTAAATGCGGTATCTAATGGTTTGTTAAGGTTGGTTGGAGTAAAGGTAGAAGATGGCACTAATGATAATTTAAGCTCGGAAGAGTTAAAAACCGTGGTTGACGAAGCGGGTACGCTCATTCCTAAACGTCACCAGAAAATGCTGCTGTCGGTGCTAGAGCTAGAACAAGTCACCGTAGAGGATATTATGATCCCAAGAAATGAAATTTCAGGGATCAATTTAGAAGGCTCAATTGACTCAATTATTAGTCAAATGAAATCGGCAGTGCATACTAGGCTACCCGTATATAATGAAGAAATTGACAATATTGAAGGCTTTTTACACGCAAGACAACTGATAAAACTATTAGCCTATAGCGAAGAAGAGCTTACCCTAGATAAAATAAAGGAAGCGATGATCCCTGTTTATTTTATCCCCGAAGGTACACCGCTTAATACTCAACTTCTTAACTTTCAAAGAAAAAAATTAAGAATTGGCTTAGTGGTTGATGAATATGGCGATATTTTAGGGCTGGTAACCCTTGAAGACATTTTAGAAGAAATTGTTGGTGAATTTACCACCGATATTGCCGACTCATCTAAGGACATTCAAAAAGAAGAAGATGGCAGTATCATTATTGATGGCACGGCTACTATTAGAGACATTAACAAATCACTAAGTTGGTCACTTCCTACCGATGGTCCCAAAACATTAAATGGACTGATCTTAGAATATATTGAATCTATTCCTAAACCTGGAACAGGATTAAGATTAGCAGGCTATCCAATGGAAATTCTGCAAATAAAATCGAACATGATTAAAATTGTTAGAGTATGGCCTTCTCTTTATATTGCACCAAGTGAAGGGTAGCGCGACTAAGAGAGGTAGCAATACAAAATAACACAAACACTTTAACGATTTGTTATTACAGGCTTTTATATGTAAACTAAGTATTAAAGCTAAACTCAAATAACTAAAAGGAGTTGATTATGGGAGTGAGTATTTGGCAGATTATCATTTTATTACCAGTTGCCCTACTACCCTCGATTATCGCAACAATAAAAGTTCATCCGCATAGACACTTGATTATTCTAGTTAATATTTTGGGTAGTATTTTTCTAGGTGCTGGTTGGTTTATCGCTTTAATTTGGTGCTTTATTGTCCCAAAACACTCAATAACCAAGGCCGAAGAAATTGAAAAACTTTATGAGCTTAAGGAAAAAGGCGCTTTAACCGAAAAAGAGTTTCAACATCAAAAAGAAGCACTAGGTTAGTCGTTGATTTATCTAATAGTAATATAATGAATAAAAAGCAACAGCCTAAAATATTAGGCTTACAACGCTTTTCATTATTCTTAAAAATTATTATCGGCACCATATAAGCTCTTGTAATATCACAGATCCTATGTATCTTACAAATGATGACAAGCTTATGAAAAAAATACTAATCAAGCTATTTGTTTGCACTATCTCTACCTTAGCTATTGCTGCTGAGCCCACTGATATTATCGTTAAGCCTAAAGATTCGGCTAGCAAAAATCCTTTAAAAAGCCACACTTATCAAGGCACAACGCTTAATTACAGTGCTGCAATCCCATTAAACGAAGTGAAGCCCACACAAGTCCGAACAAAAAAAGCTGTTGATTACTTCAACCAATATATTGATCCTCAGCCTATTGATGTAGCCATTAATATTTTTACCCAGCCCGACTGGAATAATCACACCTCTGTTCGACCCTATGGAATGCCGCATATAGCCAGTAAAAAAGATCTTAATATGGCGTTTGAAAATAACCCACTTTGGCAATCTACCATTCCACCCAAAGGTAGTATAGCGACTACTGAGATGAAACGTTTTATTGCAGTTTATGGTGACCAAAATGGCAACATTAGCATGAAACCATTTTTTGATTTTTTAGCCATTCATGAGCTAGGGCATCTTGTTGCAATACAGTCTAATGTTAACTTCAGCGCTCATTGGTTAAACGAGTTTTATGCGAATTTATTGTTACACGGATATGTTGCAACCGTTGAGCCTGAAAATCTTGATATCTTAACTTTATCTCCTAACGTTAATACTCAATTACTCTCGCCTAAATATAAAACCTTGGAAGAATTTGAAAAGCACTACTATCAAGGTATGGATCCGATAAACTATGTTTGGTTTCAAGCAAGGTTTCACCAGGTGGCTCATCAAGTATTTGATCAGTTAGGTAATGAAGGAATTGCAAAGTTATTTAAACAATTTAAAAATGCTCCAGAAATGAAGTCAGTTGCTGAAACTATCGACTACATTGAAAAAAATGTTGATCCCAAACTAGCCGCAGCATTTAGAAACTTTTAAATGACGACCTCTATCCTTTTTTATTTGTAGTCACTAGCAGATAAGCCACAAGCGATTGTTTCTGCAAACTATAGAACAATCGCTCTCCTTATTTTTATACTCGTTCTAAACCACATATTTTTTAACACTATTTTTATATAAAAAAGCGATTTCCCTATACAACTTATTTTTTATTGACTATTTTTATTGTTACCTTTAATGTGTCTTTCAAATGATTTGACGTTTTTTCATGGAGGAAATATCAATGGAGCAATCCTTATCTGGCTATACTAGTCGGGTTGGTGAATCAACTAGCAGGCAATTTATTCGTAGTGGGCGCTTTTTTCAAACTCAGGGCAACTGGTACTTTAAAACCCGAGAAGGCATAAATTACGGCCCTTATACCAACAAAACTGAGTGCCGCTACGCCTATAACGAGTTTATTGATGTTGTTTCCGCCACAAACGATTTAAGTAGTATGCCGATTGATTTTGATCCCCCTAACGACAATGGCAACTGGGAAGTCCCTAAAATCAACTTTAATTAATCAGTAAAAAGGCCATTCACTGGCCTTTTCTATAACTGAACACTGAAACAAGCATCTTGAAGTAGAACGGGTATATACTTATTTTAAGTGCTTAATTTCCACTTCTTCTTTGTCGCTTGATTGAATGATCCCCAGTATTTTTTGATAGAAATAAAGCTCAGTATTAAATGCTTTTATGATGGTTTCTGCTTGCCTAAACCCATGCCCTTCTCCTTCAAACAACAGATAAGCATGTGGTATGCGTTTTTCATCAAGCGCATCAGCTAGCATTTGTGATTGATTAGGCGGAACAACTTTATCATCGGAGCCCTGTAGCAACAAGATAGGGCAAGAGAGCTTATCAGTGTGATATATGGGTGAGCGCTGTTTATAAATATCTAAACTCTGTGGCAAAGGCCCAACCATATTATCGGTGTACCGACCTTCAAATTTATGGCATTCATTGGCTAATGCTTCTAAATCTGACACCCCATAGCGGCTCATACCTGCGGTAAATATATCGTGAAAGGTTAGTGCACATAAAGTTGTATAACCACCAGCACTTCCGCCTCTTATGAGTAGCTTATTTTTATCGACTTTATTTTCTGCAACTAAAAACTCGGTTGCCGCAATACAATCCTCAACATCATAAATTCCCCAATTGCCGTTAAGTCTTTGTTGATATTTCTTACCAAAACCAGTACTTCCCGAATAATTAACATCAACAACCGCAAACCCTCTATTGGTCCAAAATTGAATTTCAGCACTTAATGCATTATTGGTTGCACCAGTTGGACCACCATGACTAATAACAATAAGTGGAGGAAGTGTATTTTTAGGGGCATCAAACTCACTATTAACGGGCTTATAAAAGAAAGCATGACAATGTTTATCGTTACTATTAAAGTGGATGCCCTCTGCCACAGAAATTTGCTTTTCAGGCAATACGAAATTTGCTAGTTGGGTAAGCTTATCAAGTTTTTTACTCTGCAAGTGGTAACGATACATTGCTAGTTCAACTGTGGGGCTTGCTGCGCAAAAATAGAGATAATGATCATCGACCAATAATTGCCCTTCAAAATGAGAAAATGGCAGATCAACTGGCTCTATGTGTCCCGTATTTTCATCAATATGACATAAATTTTGCTCGCCATTTTCAAAATAGAGCGCATAAATATCACCTGCATTATTATTGTTTTTTTGTATGACATAACTTCCCTGAGCAAAAATCCATTGCGGCATGGCAAAGTCTCTATCAATGGGGGTGAGTGCATTGAGGACACCATTAATATGCACATAAAGATTTGCCCAGCCACTTGTATTACTCACATAATGAAGGTTTCCGTTTTGATCCCAGCTTGGTTGAAAAATAGAATCACCATTACCGCCAGTTACAATATGAGCCGCTGCAATCTTATTATTTTGCCAATCAGCAACCCATAACTCGGTTGAATCCCACGGCATATCGGGCTGTTCCCAACAAGTCCAACAAAGTCGTTCGCCGTTAGGCTCAAATCTTGGATAGCTATAAAAGTCATACCCTGTGTGCAGTAGAGTAACTTGCTGTTGATTTTCGCTCGAAACAGCAATAGAAACTAAATCGTTGATCACTTGATTATCTTCGGTATGTCTCTCTCGCACAGCCACTAAGCACTGACCATTAGGATGAAGATCAAAATCAGCAAAACGATCATTAATAGATTCACAAATGGGGGTTAATGCTTTAAGACTGCCATCTTTAAACTTGTAAATCCGATCATCTTTAGCATTGGAAAAATAAATAACATCATCTCTAACAATAAAGTCGCCACCGCCATATTCATGCACTCGGCTTCTTACACTAATATCTTTTGGTAACACTTCTTCAAGCTTGCCGTTAGACGATTTAACAATAACACCACGACCTTGTTCTGATGCTCTCACTTCTAGCCAATATAAAGCACCATTATCTAATTGCATTTGGCCAAACCGTTTGCCCCGACTGGCTAATAAATTAGCCGAAAGCTTCGATTCCCAGCCGCCATAAGGTTTAGTTGTTTTCATAAATTGTTCCTTATCAGTGCTTGTCTTGCTATTAATAGACTGAGTGGTTTACCACTCAATTTGGTAAGTTACTTCAAATAATTGAGTAATACCGCGAGCAATAAACTTGGGTTCACGGTTTAAAATATTATTTTTGCCGAGCTGATTAATTTGGGCAAAGCCAAAAAGTGTTTCAACTTCTTGTTTATTCACCGAAAATGGCGGCCCTTGCATTTCATTCTGGTCATACTCTAAGGTAATCAACAACAGCTTACCCGACGGAACAATTTGCCGTAATTGTTTAACATAGTTTTCGCGCATTGCTTTTGGCAATGCAATTAAAGCCGCTCTATCGTAGATCCCCTGTATACCTTCTAGCATTACAGGGGTAAGTTGGAAGTAGTTGCCAATGAGTATTGCAATATTATGATGACTTAATTGAGCAAAACTGCCTTGTTGATGCTGTTGTGGTTGATGTTGCTGTGGGAGAATATTTTGCTCTGTAAAATATTGCTCTACGGCAATTGGGCTTAATTCATTACCCAAAATGCGCTGATAATGCTTGGCTAAAAAGTTGAGATCGACCGTCTTTCCACAAAGTGGCACAAAAATATTACAAAGGTTGGCAAATACTTGCTGATGAAACTCTTTTAGCTGAGCATGGGGCTCACCTAAGTGAAACCCTGTTTCCTGCTTGTTCCACTTAGCAATCCAAAATTCAGACTCCATTAACCCATATCTCCTTTGTGATTATTGAGTTTAATGCAAATAATGGTTTAGCTCTTAAACAGTTTTGATTGTAAGTTTTTTTGCCAAATTGTTAAAAATGCTCTTTCAAGCGCCGACTGAATTGAAAAAGAAAATCTATCAGCAAGTGGCTTTTTAATTCGATAAGTCACCTCAAAAACATCCGTTTCTTTGGCGGCTTCAATAATATAGTCATCACTGGTTTGAATTTCATCAATTAAGCCTAGTTTTAATGCTTGAGTGCCATACCAGTGTTCACCTGTCGCAACTTTATCCACATTTAAAGTTGAGCGGTTTTCTAAAATAAACTGCTTAAATAAATCGTGAGTTTCTTCTAGCTCTTGTTTAAATTTGTTGCGAGCTTCATCGGTATTTTCTGCAAACATGGTAAGCGTGCGCTTATACTCACCCGCAGTATGCTGCTCGTAATCAACTTTGTTGTGCCTCATTAGGCGATGAAAATTAGGGATTTCGGCAACTACACCTATTGAACCAACAATAGCAAAAGGCGCTGCAATAATTTTATCCGCCACACACGCCATCATATAGCCACCAGAAGCAGCAACTTGATCAACGGCAATAATTAGCTCTAGTCCAGCCTTTTTAATTCGAGTAAGCTGAGAAGCAGCTAAACCATAAGAGTGTACCAAACCACCTGGGCTTTCTAATCGGAGTAAAACTTTATCATTTTCACCTGCCGCAGAAATAATAGCGGTAATTTCTTCGCGCAAATTTTCAACATCTGATGCTTCCACATCACCGTCAAAATTAATAACAAACACGCGTGATTTAATTTCTTCTTCACTGCTTTCACTTTTTTCATCATCTGAGTTTTGCTTAATATCTTCATCATCTTGCGTTTTAAGCTCAGATTTTGATTCTTTTGCCACTTTATTTTTCAGTGCTTTGGCTTTTTTCTTAGCTTTTTTAGCTTCTTCTTTTTCTTCTTTTTTTCTTTGCTTGGCTAGCGCCTTATATTCATCTTCGCTCAGTAACTCTTTTTGCAGATCGTCTTTAACTTCTTGAATTTCTTCAGAAAGGTTATTAACTTCAATACTACCCTCAAAGTGTTTTCTGTTTTTTTGTCCCGCACTGGCAATTGCGGCAATCACTAAAATAATTGCAACAACAATCGTTACTGCCTTGGCTAAAAACATACCGTACTCTATTAAAAACTCCAACCTATTCTCCAATCATTCATAAAGCAAAAAAAAGCCCTCATTAAGAGGGCTTTGGATCCTAATGCATATTACCTTAAGGTTCAACGAGATCTGTATCAGTTACTGCAACAGTCGTTCCTCCAGAGGTAAAGAAGCCGACAATAGCAGTTTGCATTGCAACTAATTCGGCCAAAAACTCATCTTCCGCGTTAGGGCCAGCAGGGGTTAAAACTGTACCATGAGTTCCAGAAACAAACTTTAATGTCGCTCTGCTAGTCTCTGCTGATTCAGTGATAGCTGGTAATCCTAATAGCGCTGATAAAGGATCGGTTCCCGATAGCGGTGCATTTTCTGCCGAATTAGGCACCACAGTATCACCTGCAACCCTTATCATTAATGTAGGTACAGGTGTTTCACGAGTAACGGCTTCGTCTGCATAGTTAGCAGGGTCGCCACTATCTACGGCAGTTTGAGCGGCAACTAAGAATAATTGATAATCATCGCTATCAGGCTCTACACCAGCAAGCTGTAAACCAGCTCTAATTCTTGGACCAAAAGTATCAGAAGCATCTAATAAGCCTGCAACACCGCCACCTGGATTAGCAAGAACTGCCGCAGAAACTAAATCAGATTTAGCCACAAAAGACGAGCCAACAATACCGCCTAAGGAATGCCCCATAAAGTAAACTTTAGTTGAGTCAAAATCAGGCACCATATCACCATCAACATCCATGGCTGGAATCGCTTTTTCCAGTGTTAATAAATCAAAAATGGCTTGACGCAAATTATCTCTAGAAGCTCTTAAGTTAGCTAAATTTATTGTATGAGCACCTGAGCTATCTGGACCATCTAAAGTATCGGTGGATTGATGTGGAGCGCCATTAGCATCAAGCAAGTCAACACCAAAGGTTCTTTCTCTTACTGCACCAGATTCAAAATCGTTGTAGCCTACAAAAATAGGTGCGCCAATCTCTTCGCCAACACCATGTAACGGCATATCCATAGAAACAACCGCAATACAGGCTCTAGCCATGGTATCTGCAATACCAAACATTGCCGTACGGTTAGAAGTAATACCATGTTGGAAAATTAATACTGGATGAGGAGCAGAGCACTCATCGCTTGAAGGTAAAGAAATTAATAATGGTACCGTTTCAATGCTATTCACATTAGGAAGAGGATTAGCATAGGTTAAATCATCTAACGGAGAAGGGTTAGGAACAAAGCCCGACTCAGAAGGAACCATTTCTGCGGTTTTCCAAAAACCCGTAACAACCACTGCTGACTCTGCTGCAGATTGAGGTGCCTCAAGCATATAGTTTACATCTAAGGTACCTGTACTAATTAGCGCATCACCGCTGAGTGCAGGATTAATTGAGCTAGAAGGAATATTTAAAGGCGTAACGCTAGTTGCAGGAAAGACACCTTGCGAGAAAGGAAGATCGACATATAAACCCTTTGCCGCTTCTAAGGTATTACCAATCGTTTGAACCGTAAACTGAAAGCTTAAAATAATATCATCTTTTGGCGTACCTGCTGCATCAGCGGCATTTTCCATGGCATTTACCAATTGACGAACTGGCTCAAGTGCCGAAGTTGCTCCGCCCGCAGGAATTGGGTCTTCACGTTGTGCAATTGCATATTGACCATCGGTGATCACAGGGTTGTTATTAGTATCAACCACACCATTAGTCACAACCACCATGTAATTACTTCGTGAACTGAGAGGACGAAGCGGCAACACAGCAACGCTTAATGGCCCCGTATAGGTTGCAAAATAATCAACACCAGCAACTAATTCAGTAGCGCCAGTAACAGGCCCTGTTGGACTAGAAATTCCTGGTGCAACCTCAGATAAAGCCACATCAGTAGCAAACAGTTTAATCGTACTACCAGGAATAATAGTGCTAGGCTGAATATCGGTGTCATTATCACCAGTGTTACCTGCATTATTAAAAGAAATACTAATTGGTGCAATGCTCGACCAACCGTCTAAACCACCAATCGCTAAAAGTGGATCAGAGGCGTCTAATTCATCTTCGTCAGGGATCGCTAAGGTAAGGTTTTCGGTACCCGAAAACAATAAGTCATTTGGTAGGGGAATATTCCCGTTACTAACATCATAGGTTGCTCTAGTAAGCGCAATACTATCGCCACCAGAACCGGCTGTACCTTCTGGCACAACAGGATCTTCTGGACCATCTGAACAACCAGTAAAACCGATTAAACTGGTTACCGCGAGCCCTAACATGAGTTTTTTCATCTGTTTCTCCCAATGAAGCTTTATTAAGACCTAACTCTTAATCTTTATCTAATCAAATATTATTATTAATCGTTACTGATCAGCATGAGAATTTAAAATTTAAGCCTCTACTTTTTATGTTATTTAAATTGTTTTCGATTTTTCGCGAAAATATCGACTAATCCTACTCATAATCACCTATCAATAGCAAGAGTTCAGACCAGTTAAATCCAAATTTTCTTAATAATTATCCAATTTAACTCAATTGAATTAGTGTTCTGGATAATTTTTGCTCATTTCATCATTTTTTATAGCGTTGCAACATAATTTCTAAGATGTTGGCAATAATGAAAGTTAAAATATTTATTTAGGCTCTATTTCTTTTAACGAGCTTAAATGCTGACGCATATCACTCCAAAGCTGCCCACTCTCTTTCCCATAGCTTCTAATTGCATCAACTAACTTAGGATAATCTTGCGATTCAACAATAGGGATCAATGACTCATAATAGGCTTTAGCCAGCTTTCTGGTTTTTGCTGAAGAAAAATAAAATCGACCAATTCTATAATAAATATTTTTAAAACCATTAAGCATTAATACATAAACAGGATTTCCCGAAAGCCCCGCACATTCATGTTGAACCTTCCAATCAAAGGCGATGTAATCTTCTGCTGTTTCGGCAGTGTTATGAATGCCACTAACAAGTGCTATCATTTTTTCAGTGTTTTCTTTCATTGCCAATCTAAAATAAATACTACTCACTTGTGTTCTCACATCGAGCAGTTGATCTGCCAATTTTAGCGAGCCTTGATCATCAAGTCGTGTAATTGTTTCAAGGATGTGCAATCCCGCTGTTTCCCAAATGTTATTTACTTTAGTCGGCTTGCCATGCTGAATGGTTAACCAGCCATCTCTAGCCAGCCTTTGTAAAACTTCGCGAAGCGTTGTTCGTGTTACCCCAATTAGCTCTGATAGCTCTCTTTCGGCAGGTAGTATTGTGCCTGCGGCAAACTTACCATTCCAAATAGAGTCAACAATATATTCTTCTGCAAATGCTGCTGGGCTTCTTGCGGTAATAAGGTTTGTCATTATTATTCCTTCGATTCACTAATGCGGTCAGTTTTTACATTAGCAATATATAAGCAAAATAAGTAATCGTTCAACTGGTCTGAGTTGTAGTAAGGATACGCGTTTTAATAAGCGAAGGCAAAACTTAAAAAAATGAGTATTTTAAAGGAGAACGGGTATACATACTTTTAACTTTAGCCTTATTTTTGTTAGTATTTTTACTTCTACTAGGAAAAAGCATAAATTAAGACTAAAATTTGCCCTGTAGAAAATATCGTTATAAAAAGAAGCAATTAATACCGCTAAAATAATCGAATAAACTTTTTAAACTAATAAAAGGACAACCTATGAGTCGTTCCATTCCACAGGCTTTTGTGCATAACTTTCTAGGGAATTCACCTGACTGGTACAAAGTCACTATTATTGCCTTTCTCATTATAAACCCTATTATCGTTTTAACCGCAGGTCCTTATATTGCGGGTTGGATCTTAATTTTAGAGTTTATATTCACTTTAGCCATGGCTCTTAAATGCTATCCACTTCTCCCCGGAGGACTATTAGCAATAGAAGCCTTATTTATAGGTTTAACTTCACCCGACACGGTGATGTACGAAATAAAAAGTAATTTAGAGGTCATTTTGCTATTAGTTTTTATGGTCGCTGGCATCTACTTTATGAAAAACCTACTGCTGTTTATTTTCACCAAGTTGTTACTAGGGGTGCGCTCCAAAGTTATTCTGTCTTTAATGTTTTCATTTACGGCTGCCTTTTTATCGGCGTTTTTAGATGCATTAACAGTAACTGCGGTAGTAATAGCTGTAGCGGTTGGCTTTTACGGCATATTCCACAAAGTAGCATCAGGTAAAAAATTTACTAGCGATCACGATCATGGTGTAGATGATGAAGTGATTGATCTGCATCGTGAAGATCTCGACGCATTCCGCTCATTTTTAAGAAGCCTTGTTATGCATGCTGCTGTTGGTACTGCACTGGGTGGTGTTTGCACTTTAGTGGGTGAGCCGCAAAACTTACTGATTGCCGGTAAAGCAAGCTGGGAGTTTGTAGAATTTTTCTTACGTATGGCGCCAATCACTATTCCAGTATTATTCGCCGGCTTAATCACAGCTGCAATATTAGAATACACCGGTTGGTTTGGTTATGGTCAGCGATTGCCAGAAAAAGTTCGCACCGTAATGGAAGACTTTGCTGAATATGAAAATGAGCAACGCACTACCGCCGATAAAGCCGCGTTAATTGCTCAAGCCTTAACCGGTGTCTGGTTAATTATTGCCCTTGCCTTTCATTTAGCCGCAGTCGGTGTTATTGGGCTTAGCGTAATTATTTTAGCCACTGCCTTTTGTGGGGTAAATGACGAACACCAAATTGGTCATGCTTTTGAAGAAGCCCTTCCATTTACCGCCTTGTTAACCGTGTTTTTTGCCATCGTTGGAGTTATTGCCGATCAATCATTATTTACTCCAATAACTGAAGCCGTACTGGCTTTAGAAGGCAACACCCAAGTGGTTATGCTGTATGTGGCTAATGGTTTACTATCGATGATTAGCGATAATGTCTTTGTTGCAACCGTTTATGTTAGCGAAGTGGCTAAAGCAGCATTAGATGGCACTATAACCCGTGAAACTTTCGACCTTTTATCGGTGGCTATTAACACAGGTACTAATATTCCAAGTGTCGCAACACCTAACGGTCAGGCAGCCTTCTTATTTTTGCTTACTTCTGCCTTAGCCCCACTAATTAGGCTTTCCTATATGAAAATGGTGATTATGGCTTTTCCATACACCATTGTAATGAGTATTGTTGGATTTATGATGATTAAAATCTCGTTAGAGCCTATGACACACTCAATGAAAGAAGCAGGTCTGTTGTCGAACCATTCTATAGAGCAGCTTTGTATTAAAATGGAAGGACGCTGGGAAAATGAAAACTGCGTTTTAGAAGAGAAAAAATCAGGCGGTCATTAGTAAAATTAACTATTAGGATCGGCTGATCTTTCATTTAACTCACCAGCTAAAGGCGCTTAAATCATTTTAAGCGCCTTTTTTATAAATAGTGTTATATAAAAACTTACCTTTTATTGACTATGATCATCTACAGTTAACTTGACTAGTTGAGATAATATTTTTTCACTATTGAGGGAATAACGCTTTGAAAAAGAATCTTCCAGTTACCGAAGTGGAAAAAACTTTTGATGAAACTGACAATATACTGTCAACCACTGATCTAAAGGGAACGATAAAATACGTTAACGGTGACTTTTGCAAAATTGCAGGTTTCTCCGAAAATGAGTTACTTAACAAAAATCATAATATAATCAGACACCCCGATATGCCTCCTGCGGCTTTTAAGGATCTATGGAATACCATAAAAGCAGGCAACCCTTGGATGGGAGTAGTAAAAAATCGCTGCAAAAATGGTGATTATTACTGGGTTGATGCCTTTGTTACGCCAATTAAAAAGCTGGGTAAAATTGTAGAATACCAATCGGTGCGGTTTATTCCCAAAAAAGATGCCACCGAGCGAGCGCAAAAAACTTATAAATCTTTAATGGACGGTAAGCTACCACATGTTGTCGCCAAGAAGAATATACCGCTAAAACTTAAAGTGTTTTTAGCAACAATACTTGCATTCACTCCTTTTATTGTGAGTAGTTTTATTTCACCTAGCTGGCAAATACCAACATTAATTGTCTCTTTATTATTAAGCCTAATACTAATAAGCCGACTTTTAAATCGGCTAACCTCCCTTAGCCAGCAAGCTAAAAAAATATATAGCAGTCCTTTAATGTCACATATTTATACAAACTCTACTGATGAAATTGGCGCTATAGAGCTTGGATTAAAAATGAAAGCCACAGAGCTAAGGGCTATTTTAGGTAGAATAAAAGATTCAAGTATTCAAATACAAACTACCGCCAGTAAATCTAGCCAAATAATGCAAAATACAAGCAATGATGTTATAGCTCAACAGGCCGAAATACACCAGCTTGTTTCTGCAATTGAAGAAATGAGTAATTCATTTAAAGAAGTGGCACAAAATTGTGAACAATCAGCCTCAGACGCTGAAATTGCCATGGGAGCAATTAATGAAGGTAGTCAAGTTGCTCAACAGGCTATCAATACCAATCAACAGTTAATGAAGGAAATTGATAACACAACAGTAAGCATTGAAAATTTAGCTAACTTTAGCGAAAAAATCAGTTCAGTTATTGATGTTATTCAAAATATTGCAGAGCAAACCAATTTATTAGCGCTTAATGCTGCAATTGAGGCTGCACGAGCAGGCGATCAGGGCAGAGGATTTGCCGTTGTTGCGGATGAAGTTAGGCAGCTTGCAAATCGCACTCAAAAATCAACACTTGAAATTGAAGAGATGATTAATAACTTAACTGCTGGTGCAGCAAACGCAGCTGAAAATATGACAACCAGTAAACACCTATTTGAAAAAAGCACCAATGGGATCTTAGATACTGAAAAGCATCTTCAATTGATCAACCAACAAGTTCAATCCATTGTTGAAATGTCAACAGGAATCGCAACCACAACTGAAGAGCAAAGCTATGTTGCTGAAGATATTAGCAAAAATATCACTAACATTAGTATAAAAATAGATGAAACAGCCGATTGTGCCCAAATGACTATGCAGATGAGTAAAAAGTTTTCAGATCTGGCAGTAGAACAAAGTGGCTTAGTTGAGCAGTTTATTCAATAACTGAGCTGGCAAATTTACTAAGCGCTTCGCCATCAAGTCGTTGTAGCTTCCACTCATTCATACCAACTGCGCCAATACTACGGTAAAAATCAATTGCAGGTTGGTTCCAATCAAGTACACACCACTCAAATCGTCCACAATTTTTCTCAATTGCAATTTGTGCCAGAGTTTTCAGTAGCGCTTTTCCAACCTTATTACCTCGTGCCAATGGGGTAACATAAAGATCTTCTAAGTAAATGCCTTTTTTTCCTAGAAAGGTAGAATAGTTGAAAAAATACAATGCGAAACCAACAGCTTTATCATTAAGCTCAGCAATTAGCGCGTATGCAATTGGTTGTTTAGAAAATAGCGCTTGTTTAATTGCTGTTTCATCAGCAGTCACTTGATCGAGCAATTTCTCAAAATCTGCAAGCTCTTTAACAAATCTTAAAATTAAGCCTGCATCATCTGGTTGAGCTTCACGAATATTAATAGACATATCGTTCTCTTTTATTTTTTACTCTTTCTCTTTAAAGGCGATTATTTCCAGTTTAAATAACTCATCGGTTTAAATAATTTACCGGTTTAAATAACTCAGTTGTACATGATCGAAGTCTTCACCAACTTGGCTCTGATTTTTAGGCCCATAGCGACTTACCACAAAAATAGCGATAGTAGCCATAATTACGCCTGGGATCATTTCGTATAAACTCGCCCAAGGATGAGAAAATTGCGACTTATATTGGATCCAAACAATCACTGTAACCGCTCCGCTAACCATGCCAGCTAATGCTCCCCAACGCGTCATATCACGCCAAAGCAGCGAAATTAAAATAACTGGGCCAAAAGCCGATCCAAAACCAGCCCAAGCATTCGCCACCAATTCTAATACTTTAGAGCCTTTATCCATTGCAATAAAAAGTGCAACTGCGGCGACTAGCAAAACCGCCAAACGTCCTACCAGCATAAGCTCTTTATCAGAGGCATTTGGCTTAATCAATCCACGGTAAAAGTCTTCGGTTATAGCGCTTGACGAAACTAACAATTGTGAGTCAATCGTACTCATTACTGCGGCTAAAATTGCCGCTAATAAAAAGCCAGCAACCCAAGGATTAAACAATACTTGGCTCGCCAATATAAATACTTTTTCTGCATCAGTTGCTAAAATTGTTGCCGTTGGTGTTTGATAAAAATAGGCAATGGATATTAACCCTACAGCTACAGCACCAAGCATACTAATAATCATCCAGCTCATGGCTATTTTACGAGCACTGTGTACTTCATCTACCGATTTAGCCGCCATAAATCGTGCCAATAAATGCGGTTGTCCATAATAACCTAAGCCCCAAGCCATTAATGAAATAAACGATACTGAAAATAAATAATCAACTGCCGACTTACCTGCAAAAAGATCGGCTTTTAAGGTTTCTTCGGTTTGATCGATATTTTGCATAACTTCAAGCACTTGTGAGAGACTACCAATTTCAAAATACATCACCAAAGGTGCAATAATTAGCGCCAATGCCATTAATAGCCCTTGCACCATATCGGTCCAAGAAACCGCTAAAAAGCCGCCCACAAAAGTGTAAGCAATAATTACTGCACCACCCACAAATAACGCAAGGTGATAATCCATTTGAAAAGACGCTTCAAACAGCTTGGCACCAGCCGTTAATCCTGAAGCCACATACACTGTGAAAAAAAATTAATATAATAGAGGCTGAAACCACTTTTAAAATTTTCGACTCATCACAAAAACGATTACTAAAATAATCGGGCAGGGTTAACGCATTTCCCGCATGTTCAGTATAAAGCCTTAATTTAGGTGCCGTAATTTTCCAGTTCCAATAGGCGCCTAAAGCTAAACCAAGCCCTATCCATGCTTCACTAAATCCACTCGCATAAATGGCTCCTGGTAATCCCATTAATAACCACCCACTCATATCAGATGCGCTAGCACTTTAATGCAGTAACCCACTTACCCAGTTTGCGCCCGCCTAATATATAATCGGCAATATTATGAGTTTGGCGATAGGCATATACACCTATTCCTAGCATCATTACTAAGTAGAGAATAAAGGTAATTAAAGTGGCTGTATTTTGCATAGGCTCCTCATTTATTATTATTTTTACTATCCATAATACTCAGCTAAAAAATCTTCAAAAGACAGATAGTTGTTTTTCTCAATTTCACTTTTCTCTATTAAAGAGCGTTTTGCTTCCTGTCGATAATATTGTTCACGAGCAGAGTCAAAATTTAGCGCTGTAATAGCACTCTTATGCTCTACCGCTTGTGAGAGTGAGTACGAATAAAATCCTTCTTGACTAGACTTAAGCTCATTAATAATTTTTCCTGATAGCGTTTCATCTAAATTTAGTAGTTGTTTCTTGAGTTTTTCTACAATATTAATATGATCTTTTGTTTGATATTGCTCGTCGAGTAGTTTGGCAAATGGCATTATTTTTTTAAGCAAACTATCTGCCACTTCAGTTAATAGCACATGTTGATTATTCATGGATAAATAACAGTTCGGATGCCTGCCTTTATAAACAACCGTCTTAAAGTTTGATTGATTCTCACCTTTTTCGCGTAAATTCACTGGCGACGATTCAGCAAACAAACAAGCCAGTAAAAAAGCATCAATAAAATCAATTTGTTCTTGGGTAACACCAATGGGAGAAAATGGATTAAGATCAAGCGCCCTGACTTCAATGTATTCAATTCCCCTATTTCGTAAAGCTTTGCTAGGACGCTCTCCAGACATCACAATACGCTTGGGTCTAATACTGCTATAAAACTCATTTTCAATTTGCAAAATATTGGCGTTAAGCTGTTGATACTCACCGTTCACCTTTACCCCTAGCTCTTGGTAGTAAGGATCAGGTGTTGAAATAGCGCTTTCCAAGCCTTGAATATACTGGTCAAGATTATTGTAGCTAATAGATAAAGCACTTTGAGCATTATTTTGGTATCCCAAATCACTCATTCTTAAAGAAGTTGCATGCTCACCAAACCTTGTACCCTGCCCCATAGCTCCTAAGTCGATATTTTCTTCTTGAATAAAACTCTGGCATAGTGCTGGTGAAGCACCAAAAAATAGAGGAATTAACCAAGAATAGCGTAAGTAATTTCTAATAAGCCCCATATATTTATCATTAATATATTCTTGTAAAGGCTTATCACTTTTTTCCTCAGCCCTAAGCGCCAACCAAAACTCCTTTGGTAATGAAAAGTTATAATGTACTCCAGCAATAGTTTGCATAAATCGCCCATACCGATGCCCAAGACCTAGTCGATAAACCTCTTTCATTCGCCCTGAGTTAGAAGAACCATATTTAGCAATAGGAATACTCGACTCATCTCCCATCACACACGGCATACTATTTCCCCATAAAAGCTCATCATTAATATTTTGATAAGTAAACTGATGAATTTCAGTTAATGTTTTAAGTGGTTGTAAGCGATCACTATAGGCAGGAGTTATAAATTCTGGTAAGGCTTCAGAATAGTCGGTGGTAATATATTGGTTGGTTAGGGTTGAGCCAAGCGCTACTGGATGATCCGTTTTAGCTATTTTACCATTGGCTTCAATTCTTAAACTTTCTTTTTCTATTCCGCGTTTAATTTTCGCAAAGTGAACAGAAAGCTTAGCTAAATTAAGATCAGATCGAATATTTAAACGTTGCATAAAAGCTCTGAGTCGGTGCTCAACAATTAGACAAAACGAACTAATTGATAAGCCATTGAAAAATTAGGCATTAGTTTGAGGTTTATAAGCCTTGTGGTCAAGTATTTGAGATAACTCCCCTCATAATTGTTAGTAGCAATTAATGGCTTCTGGCTGACTTTAGGGTTGCCGCAGGTGCTGAGTGACTCATAATGGCTAATAGCTCTGCTTCGGAGGGAGTAATTTCGCAAGATTCTACAACTTCTTCAATGGTTGCACCACGCGACAAAAGCAGACTTGCTTGTTCGTAAGTTTTTTCATTGGGAGATAATACGGCTTGAGATTGTTGTATTTCTTCAACATTAGCCATTTCTTTTATAACCTGTTTAATTTGCTTGCCCATTCCCAAATGGCCGCTGTTCATGGCTAATATTTGGTTTTCAAGTTGATGCACCGACTTTTTTAGCTGGCTTACCTGTGAAGTCCGCCTAACAACCCAAAGGCTTAAACAGCCAATAATTAACAAGTTAAGCAAACTACCCCAAAAAGAAGCCGTATTTAAGCTCACAAGCCAACTTTCCATTCTCTTAAACCTTTTGTTAATAATTCTCTGGCAAAAAAGCTTAAGGTAATAAAAAGTTAGCCCTTATGATATTTCTGTAAAAACACAGAAATTAATAATCTAAAAAGTCTAACTCTTCCCATTCTTCTTCGCCGAGAAGTTTGTTTAAATCAACTAATATCAGTAATTCATCTTCACGATGAGTGACACCTTGGATGTATTTGGCAGACTCATCATTACCCACATTTGGTGTTGTTTCTATTTCTGAGTGTTTTAAATAAACAACCTCTGCAACAGAATCAACCAAAATGCCAATCACCTGCTGATTCGTTTCAATAATAACAATTCTTGTATTATCGGTGATTTCAATGGGTACTAAACCAAACCTCTGGCAAGTATCTATAACGGTAACCACATTGCCGCGCAGGTTAATGATCCCTAATACATAGGGCGGCGCACCAGGAACAGGAGCAATATCACTATAACGCAATACCTCTTGCACCTGCATAACATTAATACCGTAGGTTTCATTTGCTAATTGAAACGTAACCCATTGAAGCACTGCATCATCATCAGCATCTTTATTTGTAACTGTTTTTTCTTCGCTAGCCACTTTATCGATCCTATAGTCAAAAAAATGTCGGATCACCTCAACTCAGCATATTCTGTTTTATAGAGGCAATATTTATACCAAAAAATAAAAAATTGACGGTTAACTTTGTTTTCCTAAGCCAAACTTATCAAAAACCGATTAATTTGCTTAAGCTTATATACCCGCTCTACTTCAAGATGCATATTTCAGCAAGTCAGTAAGCCATCCTATTTGAGGCATTAATGCGCAGGATTAGTCATTCTAATTCAAGCATTGATAACGAAAAAGAGGTTGGCTTACTGCCTTGCCCTTCGGGTGCTCAGCCAAAAAGCTTGCACTGCACTGCAGCTTTTGAAAAGGGCTTGCCATTTCCTGAAAGCTGCGCCTTGTTCAAACTTTTTGGCTGAACACTGAAACAAGCATCTTGAAGTAGAACGGATATAAATACTAAATATAGCCAATTTTCAATTATTTTGTGTTTTTATACTTAAAAATCTTAATGATTTCACCCATATTTTTCATAATGAGTGCATCTACAGAGGATTTTACAGCTTTTTTACCCGTAACTTACTGTTATACCCGTTCTACTTCAAACAAAAATTTTAATTAATGATATTTTGCTTGCACTTAAATTTTAAATCCATTAGTTTACAGATTATGAATACAAATCAACAAAAAATATCAGCGCTTGTTAAAACTCATTGGTGGTGGCACTTATGAGGGCGTTTGTATTGTAAATAAGTAATTTAACTTATTTTAGTTTCAAAAGCCCGCAACATTAAATTGCGGGCTTTTTTTATGTTTGTAACTTTTAATCCACAGTTGACTCACTAACAACATGAAAAATTTAAGCATTCAATTTAATTTCGCAATTTATGCATGGTGGTGGCACTCAATAAACTGAGTGGGCACCCTATTGTTTTATTATTAACCAAAGGCCCGCTCTACACGCGGGCTTTTTTGTCTCTTAAACAAATTTAAAAACTGATTGATTTAACTAAAATATACGAGGAAGTAAAAAATGATTATTGTACTAACACCCGATGCAACCGAACAAGATGCTCAAGAAATACTGCAAAAAATAGAGTCGGTTAATTTAAAGCCGCTTTATATGCCCGGAACCGAAAGAATTGTTTTAGGCGCACTAGGTGATGAGCGTGTATTAAATAGCTTAAACATACCGGCTCACCCAAAAGTTGAAAATGTAAAACCAATATTAAGCACTTACAAACAAGTTAGCCGCGAAATGCAAAGTCACGACTCTCAAGTTAACTTTGGTAATACCACCATTGGCGGTAACAACTTTACCATTATTGCAGGCCCTTGTGCGGTAGAAAATGAAGAGCAAATTTTAAAATCAGCAGCTTTGGTTAAAAAATATGGTGCTAATGGCTTAAGAGGCGGCGCATTTAAACCTAGAACATCGCCTTATAGCTTTCAAGGGTTAGAAGAAGAAGGCTTAAAGCTTTTACAGCAAGCCTCTAAAGAATACGGTTTACCTTGTGTTACCGAAATTATCGACTCTGCTCATGTTGAAATGTTTGAAAATTACGTTGATGCTTTTCAGGTTGGCGCGCGAAACATGCAAAACTTTAAATTGCTTAAAGCCATAGGACAAAGCCAAAAGCCGGTTATTTTAAAACGCGGCATGTCGGCCACCATCGAAGAGCTTTTACTAGCTGCTGAATATATTTACGCCGAAGGTAATAAAAACATTGTGGTTTGCGAGCGCGGCATTAGAACTTACGAAAAAGCAACCCGTAATACCCTCGACCTTAATGCGGTGGCTTATATTAAAACCAAAAGCCATTTACCGGTGATAGTTGATCCCTCACACGGCACAGGTATTCGCGAATTAGTGATCCCTATGGCAAAAGCGGCGGTGGCTTGCGGTGCCGATGGAATAATTGTTGAAGCACACTATAATCCACAGGTTGCCCTATCTGATGGACAACAATCATTAGACGAAGCTTTTTTTAGTCAGTTAATGAGCGAAATAAAGCCTTTTATTAAAGCTGCGGGTAAAAACGCGGCTTAAACTGAGAAAAATGATGAATAATATGTCAACCGTTCAAGGACAGGTCACTAGCATACAAAAGCAAGTAACCGTCAACTCAAGTGCAGCTGCGTTGTTTTCGCAGCTGTCTGAGTCTTTAAGCTTGCAGAATGTCATGCTGTTAGAATCTGCCGAAATTGAATCAAAAAACAATATTAAAAGCATTTTAATGCTGCAAGCGGCTGTTCGCATAGAATGCAATGCTAACAATGTCATATTAACCGCATTAACAAAAAATGGAGAGCAAGCTTTAAGTTTTATTCAGCAGGTTATTGTCAATAATAAACAGTTGCATGTTCAACATGATTCAAATCACCAACTATCTATTGAATATGCCAATTCTGCTGAAAACAATCTTGATCAAGATTCATTACTGGTTAGAACAACGCCTATTGATATATTACGTCAACTAAAAGATCAATTTACAGCAAACTCAAACTCTGATTACTCAATATTTTTGTGTGGCGTGTTTGCTTTTGACTTTATTGCCAACTTTGAATCTTTACCCAAGGTAAAACAAGGTAGTAATACTTGCCCAGATTTTGTTTTTTATTTGGCCGAAACACTCTTAGTGATTGATCATCAAAGCCACTCATCCTCATTAATTTCTAATCAGTTTCATGATCCATATAATAATGAGCAATTTATTAATGAAAAAATTTACAACGATATTGCCAGTCGCTTTAAAAATATCGAATTAGCCATTACATCTAGCAGTAAAGTTAATGCGTCTTATAATAAAGTGAATGCTCAGCTAGATGTTAACTTTAATGATCAGCAATTTGCAGACATTGTTAATCAACTAAAACAAAATATTGTTGCTGGTGATATATTTCAGGTAGTTCCTTCTCGCACTTTCTCAATAGAGTGTCCATCGCCAATACAGAGTTATCTTGCATTAAAACAATCAAACCCAAGCCCTTATATGTTTTTTATGCAAGATAAAGATTTTAGTTTATTTGGCGCCTCACCTGAGAGCGCTTTAAAATATGAACAAAAAAATAATCAAGTGCTTTTATACCCCATTGCGGGCACACGCCCAAGAGGCAAAAAAAGTAATGGCAATATTGATTATGATCTCGACTCAAGAATAGAAGCCGAACTTAAACTCGATCAAAAAGAAGTTGCCGAACATATGATGTTGGTTGACTTAGCTCGAAACGACATTGCCAGAATTTCACAAAGTGGCACCATTAATATTCCGCGATTACTTTCAGTTGATCGATACTCACAAGTGATGCATTTGGTGTCTTGCGTACAAGGTCAACTTAAACCTAATTTAGATGCGCTTCATGCTTATCAGGCTTGTATGAATATGGGCACTTTATCGGGTGCACCAAAAATTAAAGCAACCGAACTTATTAGACAAGTTGAGCAAGAAAGACGTGGCAGTTATGGCGGCGCAGTAGGCTACATTAATGGCAAAGGTGATATGGACACCTGCATTGTTATTCGCTCTGCATTTTGCCGCGATAATAAAGCTTATATTCAAGCTGGTGCGGGTGTAGTTTTTGATTCTGTTGCAGAAAACGAAACCTTAGAAACCCAAAATAAAGCACAAGCGGTAATCAACGCTATTTTAACCGCTAATCAACAATTAAATAATACTCATCAATCGGCTGAGGAACAGGCATGAGCAAACCGATTCAAATTATTATGATCGATAATTTCGACTCATTTACCTATAACTTGGTTGATCAGTTTAGGCAATTAAATATTAAAGTTTTAATATTTAGAAACAATACCCCAATTAACGCTATTTTTACCGAAAAGAATCTTAATGGTTACCAAAACATTATTGTTTTATCACCAGGCCCTGGCAATCCAGATACCGCAGGAAACACTTTAGAAATTATTAAACGCTTTGCTCATTCAATGCCAATATTGGGTGTTTGCCTAGGACATCAAGCTTTAGTACAAGCATTTGGTGGTGGTGTTGGCTCAGCTAAAGAAATTGTTCATGGTAAAGCGGGAAAAGTTAAAGTAGAAAAACACCCTATTTTTAATCAACTAGGCGATAATTTTCAAGTCGCACGCTATCATTCATTAGCGGCAACAACGCTTCCTCAATCGCTAGAATGTATCGCCTCAACTGAAGAGCAAAACCATCAAAAAGAAGTAATGGCAGTAGCGCACGAAACGTTAAAAATCGTTGGTTTGCAATTTCATCCAGAATCAATTTTAACGACTAACGGTAAGTTAATTTTGAAAAACGCTATTGGTTGGTTAACACAATAACTAAAAAAATTACTATTAAAATTATCAGAGATTAAAACCATGCAAACTATTAATTTAGACGATTTACAAAACCGATTATTTAATCGACAAGACTTATCCATTGAAGAGGCCGAAAACACCTTTTCGCAATTTATTTTAGGTATAGAATCCGACGTTAAAATTGCGGCATTTTAATCGCATTAAAAATGAAACACGAATCCCCCCAAGAAGTTGCTGGTGCCGCACAAGCATTAAGACAGCAAATGTTAGCTTTTAACAAGCCAGATTACAAAATTGCCGATAGCTGCGGCACAGGTGGTAGCGGCAAACATACTTTAAATATTTCTACATTGGTTAGTATTATAGGTGCGGCTGGCGGACTTAAAATGGTTAAACATGGTAATCGCTCTATTTCTAGCCAGTGTGGATCAGCCGATGTGCTAGAAAACCTTAATGTTGATATTTCTATGTCACCTCAGGTTGCGCGAAAGTGTCTTGATGAAACAGGGGTTACTTTTTTATTTGCGCCGCAATATCATCCAAGTGTAAAAAATGTAATGCCGGTTAGAAATGCCCTTAAAACCCGCACTATTTTTAATTTACTTGGACCTCTTATTAACCCCGCTAAACCTGAATTTCAGCTAATGGGTGTTTATGATAAAAGCTATTGCCAAGCAGCGGCAGAGTCACTGAAATTATCAGGTTGCGAATCAGCCATGATTGTCCACAGCGAAGGTTGCGATGAAATTACTTTAGCAGGCACTACATATGCTTCCTTTTTAAAAAATAACACCATACAAAGCTTACAATTAACACCTGAAGATTTTGGTTTAAAACAGGTACCTTTAAGTAGTTTGTTAGGGGGAACACCTCAAGAAAACACTCAAGCATTTATCAACGTATTAAAAGGTCAAGCAAGTACCGAGATAATTGATGTGGTTAGCGCCAATGCTGGGGCACTTTTTTATATTACCGAAAAAGCTAAAGATTTAAAGAGCGGCGTTAATTTAGCAAAAGAGATAATCTATAGCCAAAAAGCCATGCAAACACTTAATCACTTTGCTGAAGTTTCACAGTTAAATAAAGGATAAAATAATGTTAAACCCAGCAATAAATCCAACTCATCTTTTAAGTGAAATAGTTGCCAACAAACAACAAGAAGTTAACGCACGAAAACAGCATTGTCCACTAGCTGATTTTAACGATCAATTAAGTCCTTCAAATCGAAGCTTAGCCACAGCGCTTAGCAATAATCAATCGGACTTTATTTTTGAATGCAAAAAAGCTTCACCTTCTCGCGGCTTAATTAGAGAACATTTTAATCTCGAAGAAATACTCAATATTTATAAAAAATACGCCAGCGCTGTTTCAGTTTTAACGGATAAAAAATACTTTCAAGGTCAATTAAATTATTTATCACAGGCATCAAAACAAATATCCCAACCAATACTGTGTAAAGATTTTTTTATCGATCCCTATCAAGTTTATGAAGCCAGAAAATATGGCGCCGATGCCATTTTATTAATGCTAAGTATTTTAGATGATAACACCTACACTCAGCTTGCCAACATTGCAGAAAAACTTAACTTAGATGTACTAACCGAAGTGCATGATGAGCAAGAAGTAAAACGCGCGGTAAAACTTAATGCCAAAATTATTGGCATTAATAATCGCAATTTAAATAACCTTAAAGTTGATCGCGCTACCACTAAAAATTTAGCGCCATTAATCAAAAAGCTATCGCCTAATAGTATTATTATTTCTGAATCGGGCATTCAAAATCATCAACAGATCCAATCATTATCTAATCATGTTAACGGATTTTTAATTGGCTCTAGCATTATGGCAGAAGCAGATATTGAATTTCAGTGTAAAAGCTTACTATTTGGTAACGTAAAAATTTGCGGCATTAAAACCCCTGAACAAGCCAATATTGTTAACGAGCAAGGGGCTAATTATTGCGGTTTAATTTTTTATCCTCCGTCAAAAAGAAATATCAGTTTTGAGCAAGCCAATAAAATTATCAACAATCAATCAATAAGATTTGTTGGTGTTTTTGTTGATGAAGCAATTTCTAAAATGGTTAAGTATGCAAAGTCACTCAAACTTTATGCCATTCAACTTCATGGCAATGAGCCAATTGAAAAAGTAAAACAGCTACGCCATGCATTAGATTTAGCAGGGCTAGCCCATACAAAAATTTGGCAGGCTTTATCCCCAGAAAAATATTGTCAGCGTCAAAAGTTAAATACCAAGGTTGATATTGATCGTTATTTACTCGATAACTTTACACCCAATGCTAATGGCGGTAGCGGCAAAACTTTTGATTGGCGCTTATTAAATAGCATAGATTCTAGCGAGCTGATTTTAGCTGGCGGCATTAATCTCAATAATGTTAAGCAGCTAAACAATATTGCAAAACACGCCATAGATTTAAGCTCTGGTGTTGAAGATGACAAAGGCGATAAGTCGCAACAAAAAATTTCCCAGTTAATGCAGCTTTTAAGAGCATAAAAAATAAGAGAAACAATATGACATTATTAAATCGATACTTTGGTGATTTTGGCGGAATGTATGTTCCCGAATTACTAGTGCCCGCCCTTATGCAGTTAGAAAAAGCATTTGTTGATGCAACAGAAGATCCCATATTTAAAAAGACTTTTGCCGATCTTTTAAAAAACTACGCAGGTAGACCAACACCGCTGACATTAGCTGAAAATTTTGCGGCAAATACTAAAGCTAAAGTTTATTTAAAACGCGAAGATCTTCTTCATGGTGGCGCGCATAAAACCAACCAAGTGTTAGGTCAAGCACTACTAGCCAAGCGCATGGGTAAAACTGAAATTATTGCCGAAACTGGCGCGGGTCAACATGGTGTAGCAACCGCAATTGCTTGTTCTTTATTAGGATTAAAATGTCGCATTTATATGGGCGAAGTTGATATTCAAAGACAACAACCAAATGTGTTTAGAATGGAGCTTATGGGCGCAAAGGTTATTTCAGTTTCGGCAGGTAGTGGCACATTAAAAGATGCCGTTAATGAAGCACTAAGAGACTGGTCTGCAACCTATGATAATGCACATTATCTACTGGGCACAGCGGCAGGGCCGCACCCGTTTCCTACTATGGTAAGAGAGTTTCAAAAAATGATTGGCGAAGAAGTACACTCTCAAATACTTGAAGCCGAAGATCAATTACCCGATTATGCTATTGCATGTGTGGGCGGTGGCTCTAATGCGATTGGATTATTTAACGAGTTTATCAGCCATCAATCGGTAAAACTAATCGGTGTAGAGCCTGCCGGTAAAGGTTTAAATACTAAGCAGCATGGCGCCACTTTAAATAAAGGTAAAAAAGGTATTTTACACGGCACTCACACCTATGTAATGCAAGATGATGAAGGACAAATTAACGAATCTTATTCGGTTTCCGCAGGTTTAGACTATCCTGCGGTTGGCCCTCAGCACGCTTTTTTAAAAGAAATTGGCCGAGTTGAATATGTCGCAATTACCGATGATGAAGCCTTAAATGCTTTTCAAAAACTTTCAAAAACCGAGGGCATTATTCCTGCTTTAGAATCATCTCATGCGTTGGCTTATGCACTAAAGCTGGCCAAGTCTTTAAATGAAGAAAAAACCATTGTGGTTAATTTATCGGGCAGAGGCGATAAAGACTTAGCCCATGTAAGAAGCTTATTAGAAAAAGGATCGAAGGAATAAAAAATGACAACTCGATATAACAACTGCTTTCAAAAACTTAAAAGCGCTAAACAAGGTGCCTTTGTTCCCTTTGTGATGATAGGCGATCCTAATATTGAACAAAGCGAAAAAATCATTATTGAACTCATTAAAAATGGCGCCGATGCTTTAGAGCTGGGTATTCCGTTTTCTGATCCCATTGCCGATGGTCCAGTTATTCAAAAAGCCGCCATCCGCGCGTTAAACTCAAAAGTTAATGTCGCCAAATGTTTTGAGCTATTAGCCAAAATCCGCAAACAATATCCTGATATCCCAATCGGCTTATTGGTTTACTCTAACTTAGTGGTTGCTCAATCTATTGAGCATTTTTATCAGCAAGCAAGTCATGCAGGTGTTGATTCGGTATTAGTGGCTGATGTGCCAATTATTGAGTCAGAAAAATTTGTTAATGTGGCTAAAGCCAACAATATTGCACCAATATTTATTGCAACTCCCAATGCCAATGAACAAACATTACAAAAAGTGGCAACCCTAGGTGAAGGTTATACCTATTTGTTAAGTCGGCTTGGGGTAACAGGCACTCATGTTAATGCCGAAATGCCGCTCGACTCAATAATAAATACTTTAAATCACTATAATGCCCCGCCCGCATTATTAGGATTTGGCATTAGCAGTCCGAATCAAGTCGCTAATGCTATTCGTCAAGGTGCCGATGGTGCCATTAGTGGTTCGGCTATTGTGGAAATTATTGAAAATCATTTAAACGATAATAACACTATGCTGAATAAGCTTGGCGAATTTGTCACTAAAATGAAACTAGCAACTATCATCAATTAACAAGTAGAACAGGTATAAATCACTTAAGATCAAGCTCGTCAATTCCTTTATTGGCGAGCTGATCAGCTATTTCATTTTCAGCATGACCACTATGCCCTTTTACCCAATGCCAACTCACTTTATGGCGGCTATTTTGCTCATCAAGTAACTTCCATAGATCGGCATTTTTAACCGGCTTTTTTTGCGAATTTTTCCAACCTTTTACTTTCCAGCCTGCAAGCCACTCGGTTATGCCTTTACGAACATATTGTGAGTCGGTAGTTAAATCAACAAGGCTCGGTTGTTTAATTTGTTGTAAGGCTTTTATCGCTGCGGTAAGTTCCATGCGATTATTAGTGGTTTCTTTTTCTCCACCATAAATTTCTTTTTGGTGTTTGCCAGCTCTAAGCAGCGCTCCCCAACCACCAGGACCTGGATTACCACGACAAGCGCCATCGGTGAAAACTTCAATTTTACTCAAGTTTAATTTCCTTACCAATTAAAGAGATTGGATAATACTTTAATAGAGCTTAACTTAAAGAGGCTTAATTTAACGCTTAGTCTCTAGTAGAATCAAATAGTTTTTCAAACCAATTATCCACCTGAACCTTAACACTTGGCTCAGTAGCACGAGAAGGCACAAACTGTTTGTTTTTGCGCCAGCTTGGTCTAATAGGTGTTAAGGTTGAAGTTTTCTTATGCGAGATAATCACATAATAACTCCCCGTTAAATCACAAATAAGCTGACTTAACGTTTTAAACCACTTTGGCATTTGACTCTGCTGAATCTTTTGATTAGTTAAGCTCACGCTGATCACTTTTTCAGACTCAAAGCCTAAAAGCCCAAACCAATCATTAATTCGGCGTCGGCTAATATCGTGACTGGCTTGTTTTTTCGACTGCTTCCATTGTTTATATTTTGCCATTAACCCTTTTCCACTAAACGGGTTTCTTCCCACAATAATGGCAACCCCTTCGGGAATTAACACTCGCTCAACTTCCCGTAATACCTGATGAGGATTGGTTGATGCTTGCAAAATATTGGGCAGAACCACTAAATCAATGGTATCGGATGCAATGGGTAGCTCTTCAAACTTGCACACCACATCAGCATGTTTTAACGATTGATTAATAACCACTTGATGATTAATCACCAAATCACAACCCACCAGCTCTTTGGCTTGTTTGGTATATAACAGTGCATGATAGCCAAATACTTGACTTAAATGGGGCGATAAAAGCTGGCAAATTAAACGCTGGTAGGCTGCGGTTAATTTATTTGATGCTAACTCATTTTCAATGTCTACGCTTTGAAACGACATAAAATTTACTCTCATTGAGCTGAGAGTATAAATATAGCAATTTAACATCGACTATCCAAAACAAATGGATATAATTTATTAACCACATAACCTTTTATGAGTAACCAATGCTAAACATTACCCCCATTCCTGCTTTTAATGATAATTACTTATGGTTAATTCACAACCAATCTAAAGCGATAGTGGTTGATCCTGGCGATCCCAAAGTGGTGCTCAATTATTTACAAAAGCATTCACTCACATTAGAGGCTATTTTAATTACTCATCATCATGCTGATCATACTGGCGGAATTAATCAGCTTAAAAATGCTTACAGCTGTACCGTATATGGTCCTAAAAATGATCCAGTTTCTAACCTTGATTATCAATTAGATCACGGCGAAACCATTAACTTTAAAGACTTTAACTTAACTTTTAATATTATTGCAGTGCCTGGTCATACGCTTGGACATATTAGTTACTATGCAGAGCAATCGAATATTGGCAAACCTTTGCTTTTTTGTGGGGATACTCTATTTTCTGGCGGTTGTGGTCGGTTATTTGAAGGCACACCAAGCCAGATGCTTAGCTCATTAAACCGATTACAAAACCTACCTGATAACACCTTAGTTTTTCCAGCCCATGAATATACTTTATCGAACCTAAAATTTGCCAAGGCGGTTGAACCCAATAATTTGGCGCTTAATGACTATATTCAACAGGTACAATCATTAAGAGAGCAACACCAACCAAGCTTACCCAGTAATATTGCGCTTGAAAATCAAATCAACCCCTTTTTAAGAAGCCATTTACCGAGCATAAAACAATCCGCTGAAACTTTTGCCCAACAAAGCTTGTCTGATGATGTTGCGGTTTTTACTCAAATTAGACATTGGAAAGATCAATTTTAACCAAAAACTGACCTTAAATTTGACATAGTTTGCGTTTAAAAATACCATTTGGCGCGTGTTTTAGGGCAGTAGCCCAGTATTTTAAAACTTTTGAGGCTTTATTCTTTGTTTCGTTATATTTTATTAGTTAGTACAGTTTTTATCCTAAGTGCTTGTCAGTCTTTACAATTTGGCTCAATTTCAAGCGATGAAACCCCAGCAAAATTGACTGAAGAGCCTCAGAAAATCGTAACCGTTGACCCTGCGATAACAGCAAGGCTAGCACAAGAAAAAGCCGATTTATCTGATTTTTGTGCAGACTCCCTACAAACGGATACTCAAGCCTATAGTGATGTTTGGCAACGGGTAAAAAGCCAGTTTACTTTTGATATTCCCGATAATCGCCGCGTTGCTTCGCAAAAAAACTGGTATTTAAAGCACCCTTCTTATATGGAGCGAGTAACCAAAAGAGCGACTCCTTATATCTTTTTTATTGTTGAAGAGCTAGAAAAAAACAATCTACCTTTAGAACTTGCCCTGCTACCCATTGTTGAAAGCGCCTTTGATCCTTTTGCTTACTCGCATGGTAGAGCATCGGGCATGTGGCAATTTATTCCTGGCACTGGCAAAAGTTTTGGTTTAAAACAAAACTGGTGGTACGACGGCAGACGTGATGTGTATCATTCAACACTTGCAGCAATGAAGTTTTTAAAATACCTGCATAAGCGTTTTGATGGCAATTGGCTCTATGCTTTAGCCGCTTATAACTCAGGCGAAGGCAATGTCAGAAAAGCCATTCGCCGCAACAAAAATAACAACAGGCCGGTTGATTTTTGGAACTTAAAACTACCGAAAGAAACCAAAGCCTATGTACCTAAATTGTTAGCTTTAGCCGATCTACTTAAAAATTCAGATAACTATCAGCTAACTTGGACACCCATTGATAACCTGCCCTACTTTGATAAAGTTGATACCGAATCACAAATCGACTTAAGCCTAGCGGCAGCACTGGCTGATTTGTCGATGGATGAATTTTATCAGCTTAATCCCGCTTATAACCACTGGGCTACATCTCCTAAAGGGCCTCATAATATTGTATTACCCATTGAGAATATCAGTACATTTAAAGACAATTTAAAGATTATTCCTAAAGATCAAAGAATATCTTATAAAAAATACACCATTAAAAATGGTGACAGTTTAATTAAAATTGCCCAATAAATTTGGCACTACCGTTAACTTACTTAAAGCCAATAATAATATTCGTGGCAATAACATTCGTGCGGGCAAGTCGTTATTAATTCCTGTGGCTTCTAAAGCAAGAAACGAATATCACAAAAGCGCTAATCAGCGCCTACTGGCTAAACACAACCGTAAACGTAATGGTCATAAGCAAGTTATCACGGTTAAGACTGGCGATTCATTTTGGGATCTGTCACGAAAATACAAAGTCAATATGAGGCAACTGGCTCAATGGAATAATATGGCGCCAACCGATCCGCTTAAAGTTAATCAAAAACTGGTGGTATGGACAAAACAGCCGCAAACTACCGCAAGCCTTGCTAATTCGAGCCGTAAAAAAACCAAGAAAATTCATTACAAAGTTCGTCGTGGTGATTCACTAGCAAGAATTGCCGACAAATTTAAAGTAAGCTTGGCTAGCGTAAAACGCTGGAATAAGAAAAATGGCAAAAAGAAATATCTACAACCAGGCGACTCTTTAACCCTTTATGTGGATATTACAAGGCAATATTAAAATAAGTTATTCTTTAAACACCATATAAATATCGGCTCTGCTGTAGTGCGACTGTTTAAATGGTGGCTCTTGCTCCACAAAACCTAAGCTTTGATACAAGTTTAAAGCGGGCAAGAGCTTGCGATTAGACTCTAAAAATAAACACTCAAAGTCTGTCGCTCTATACTGCTCGATAGCCGCCTTGGCTAATTTTTTACCCACCCCTAAATTTTGAAACTTAGGATCAACCGCCATTTTAGAAAGCTCTAATTGGTTGTTGGTATTGGCGATTAACGCAGCAGTTCCAATAATGTTATTGTCTAGTCGAGCCAGTAGAACAAAGCCGCCTTTATCAATAATTTTAGTTTGCGGATTCGATAAAATCTCATGATCAATCATTTCCATATTAAAAGTATTTTTCAAGCCATGCCTGATTAAGCTTAAAAAAATCTTTACCGTATTCTGATTTAAAGTGAATAATTTCTACCTTATTCATCCGATTAGACATTTCAATATGATTCACCCGCTCACTCAATGATTGCTTAGCAAGTTCTCGCTCTAGTAAATCAATATTGGCAATTAAGCCATAACTCGATACTTTTAAAATTTCTTGAATAGCCTGATCAACCAATTGAACCAATGGTGAAACTTTGTCAACCAGCTCATAACCAGCTGGTGTTAATATTAATAGTCGTTTTCTTTCATCTGTGGCATCAACTTCAAAATAAAGCCATCCATTGGCTTCAAGTTTTTTTGCTCATTTGACTAATAGCAGGATGAGTTTGGCTGAGATGCTCAGCCATTTCTGTAACCGCTGTAGCTCCGTTAGCCGCTAATAATTGCATTAAGGGCAAACTTCTTGAAGAAATGTTAATTTGCCGCTGTTTAAATAATATTTCTGTTTGTTTAAACAAAACATCACTCAAACGCTTTAATCGACTGCTTAAAACAAGACCACCAAAATTATCTAGCTGAAACATTGCATACTCCTTTCGCAATAGAACTAACGTAAGAGATTACATTAATAGTATAAAATAGCAAGATTGCCAATACTCTATTAACGAGAGTTTAATAAAATCAGCCTTGCTTTGAGACACAAAAAGCTCAAAGCACTCCTTTTGTTCTTGACTAATGGGCACACCATTGAGGCCATTATCTGCATAAATACTACCAATAACTTGGTTTTCAACAATTAAAGGTCCCCAAACTGCATTTTTAACCCCTGTTCGGCGCATAATTTTTTTAATAGTCATACCACCAGGTCGGAGATCATCTTGAATAATCACCTTACGGTTAGTCAGCACTTTTTGGTGGATTTCGGGGATCTCTTGGTAAACATCAAAATTAAAATTTTCTTTGGTGTGGCTTTGACCACTATCGACAGAATGTTTAGCTGAAATACGCTTTTTGTTTTGGTTAAGAATGGCCACCAAAGCGCAATTAAAGCCACCACCGCGCTGTATCCCTTCTAAAAGCAAGGGAAAAATCACGTTAACGTCAATTTTTTGCATGGATAAAACCGATAGCTCTTGCACAATATCAAGTTGAGCAGTTTTATCAACGCTTACCTTGTGCTCTTTTATCTCTACATTTTTTTGTGGAAGCTTTACATCAAGCTTAATACCAAATTTAGTTAAACTCTTTTGGGTTTCTTCTGTGGCCTGAACAATATTTTCTGAAATTTGTTCAGGCGGTTTGCCCGTATATAGCGAAATTGCCTTTAAATGCTTTTCTAGTGATGGCTTTATTCCTACCATCTCACAGGAAGACGCAAAACTATTACCCAGTAATACGCTTCTAACAGGGCTTTTTTCGGCATAATTACCGCCTAGCAGTTCGCCAATCATTGGAGCAATATTCCAAGCTGAGCATAAACCAAGGGTAAGATCAGAAAAATAACAACCAATTAAATCTCTTTCTTTGCCTCCAGCAATAGGGTAATAATTTTGTAAACTAATCGCTAAAGGATCATCAATATTAGTGGCAGAGTAAACCGCAATTTCACCTAAATTCATTAGCAGAGCAGAAATAAAAATTTCCTCAGTTGCCTTTTGCCCGCTAAGCATCGCAATTCCTTTTGACTGAGTCGCTGCATGAAAGGCTCTAGCAATTAAAGGCTGAATTTTATCGGATGAGCCCTGCTTTACAAACTGCTCCATTAGCATACAACTTGCACAAACTTCTTTAATAGACTTATGTCCTAAAACCATAATTGAACGACTTATGGTTTTTATTGATTGTCCCGTTGCATTAAATTGTGCACTATTAGCCAGCTTTAAAACCGAAGCGGTTAAATTAGGATCTTTTAAAATATTACGAGCAAGCTCTGATGAATGCGAATTAGATATAGTTTTCTGCGCTAGATAGCGCTTGAATACTCGCACTAAAACTGGGGATCGAAGTAGATTGAAGCAGCTTAAGCCAATTTTCTTTATTTTCGGGAAGCTTACTCATTAAATACCATTAAATTACCTAACATATTGTTAAGTATATACAATTTAACTTAAAAATCGTTAAAACCAGTAAAAAAGGCACCCAACAATAGAGTGCCTTAATCAACATTTAGAAAAACTAGTTTCTAAATAACACATTTTCTCTTTGGAACCACCAATTACAAAGAGCTAATAAGCCACCTGCAATAATAGTTGTCGATAAGAAAATCACCCCAAACATACTCATATCAATGGTGCCTTTAAATATTTCTTTAATGGCTAGCGCAACATTGGTAATTGGCACAGCAGCCCAAACCCAATCGAGTTTTACCCCAGGTAATAAAGGTAAAATTAACGGAAATAGAACCACAATCATAATGGGTGACATATAGTTTTGTGCTTCTTTAAAGGTTCTAGCATAGATCGAGACACTTAAAAGCGCAGAAGCAAATATAGCCGCAATTGGAATTAGCATTAAGAACATTAATGTTACGTCAAAAAATGAGATAGTGCTTAGCGAATCCATTAAGCTATTAAGCTTAGAATTACCACTTGCACCAATTTCAGCTAGCATCATAGGCCCAAACACACTGGATATTAGGGCAAAACTGATTAATGTTAAAAATACTGCAATAAAGGATGTGGTAAATATCACTAAAAACTTTGCAAACACTAATTGAAAGCGGGAAACAGGGGTTAATAGAAGTGTTTCTAACGTGCCGCGTTCTTTTTCACCAACCCCTAAGTCTAATGCTGGAAACATAGCGCCTTGCAAGCCAATTAAAATTAATAGATAAGGTAAAAATCCACCAATTTTTTCACCAAATGACTCTCGCTGATCGGCCGTTGATGTTTTAATGAGTTTAATCGGCTTATTAATGGCTTTACCTTGTTCTTCGCTTAAACCAAGCTCCTGAAACCGTTCACTAATAGTTTTTTCCTTTAACGAATCTATCGAGCGCTCTACTCGCCTAAATATCACTGCGCTAGTGGTTGCCGAGTCATTATAAAAAAGTTCAATATTAGCGCTTAGCCCTTGTGTTAATCTATCTTGAGTATCATCAGGAATAACAATAACAAAACGCAATTTGCCTTTGTTAATTTGAGCTTTAGCTACGTCTAGGTTTTCAACTGTTTTTAGTGAGAAAGACTCATTAAGTGCTAGCTCGTCACTAAATTTTGAATAATTAGCAGCGCCAATCACGGCATAATTTAAGGTTTCGTTACCTGCTTTTTTGGCAATTTTTCCAGCTAATGTCATAAAACCAAACATAATCACAGGCATGATTAAAGTTGGCAGTAAAACGGTAAAAATTAAGGTTTTTTTATCGCGAGTTAGCTCAAGCAACTCTTTTAAATACACTTGTAACATCTTAAGCCACCTCTTTCGATTCAACTAAACTAACAAAAACATCATACAAATTATGGCTATCGGCTTTGCCTTTAAACTCATCTAAAGTGCCATTAAATTTGGTGGTTCCTTCATTAATAAGCACTACGCGATCACAAAGCTTTTCAACTTCGTGTAAATGGTGAGTTGAAAATACTACAGGAACATTGGTGCCTTTGTAGGATTCAATAAAATCCAAAATGGTTTTAGCAGAAATAACATCAAGTCCCGTGGTTGGCTCATCAAGTACAATTACTTCTGGCTTGTGAATAACGGTTCTTGCAATATTGGCACGCTGTTTCATACCAGTTGAAAGTGAGTCGGCCTTTTTATCGGCAAAGCTGTGAATATCGAGTAAATCAAAAACCTTTTCTACTTCGCTTTTTAAATCTGATTCGCTCATACCATGTAATCGGCCAAAATATTCTACGTTTTCTCTAACCGTTAAACGATGGTAAAGACTGGTTGTGCCCGATAAAAAACCAATGCGTTTTCTCATGGCTAAAGGCTCTGCAACCACATCATCACCGTTAATAACAATATTACCTTCGGTAGGTTGTAGTGCAGTAGAAAGCATTCTTAAGCTTGTAGTTTTACCTGCTCCATTTGGGCCTAATAAACCCAATACTTGACCAGAGTCGCAACTAAAGCTCACATCTTGTACGGCGTTAAACCAGTGACCTTCTTCACGCGGGTCGAGCATATCTTTTGGTTTCTTTTTGTTTTCTTTGATGGTTTTGTTATCTAAACGAAACCGTTTTTTTAGATTTTTTACTTCAAGCATAGTGTTTCCTTTTGTGCTTTTATTGAATATTTTTTACTAGGTTACCCCAATAGTCCTGTCATCAACGACTTTATTACAATTAAATTCAATTTTTTTGTTTTTAAATAAACAAATTAAGAAATATTTTTTAATTTAATTCGATAGGTAGTGTAATAAATTTAATTTTATCAAGACTACCCCATACAAAAGAAACATTAATTTAAATTTTGAGACTTACCACAAGGATATAATAATGAATACCGCTAATAACGAAAACGACACTAATAACCAGCCGCCTTCTACTTTCTCTATATTGATTGATATTTTTGCTTCACCAGCGAAAGCCTTTGAAAATATTAAGTACGACTTTCCTATTTTGCCGCCACTTTTATTATTAATTTCTTTAAACGTTATTCTGATTTTAACACTATACAGTAACTTAGATTACCCTTGGTTTGTTGACCGTATGGTTGAGCTTACCGCAGGCGATTTGTCAAACTCAGAAAAAGAAGCCTCAAGACAAGCTTTTGAAATGATGTCTCCTAACACAATGGGAGGCATTGGTGCTTTTTCTTTGGCAGTAATAACTTTAGTTATCTTTAGCATCATGTCTCTGTATTTTGTTGTCGTTTCAAATATCACTAACGATGGCTTTCAATTTAAACAATGGTTTTCTTTAGTTACATGGTCTAGCCTACCTTCTTTGTTAAGTACATTAGCTTCCTTTGCCATAATATTTAGCTCTAACAATGGCCAAATAGCCGCTGAATCATTAAATCCATTTACATTAAATGAACTTATCTTTGGATTAAACCCGACTAAAGGTATGGGGGCGTTTTATGCCAGCATTGACATCACCATGATTTGGTCAATTGCTTTATTAACCATTGGGTATTCTCGCTGGACAGGAAAAGAAATGACTAAATCATTTTTTATTGCGGCAACTCCTTATGCTCTCTTTTTTGCTATTCGCTATGCATTAGTTTAACCAACAATAAGTTAAGGGAAGACAAAAATGAAAAAAGCATTAATTATTATCGGTATTCTAATCGTTGTAGTTGGAGTACCGATAGCAAAAAAACAATTTGGCACCGAAAGCACCAAAGAAGTCATTGTTGAAACAGTAACAGAGCAAACAATTAATGCTTCTATTTTGGCTTCGGGTCAACTAAAGCATGAAAATCAAGTAAAGCTTACTTCGGAAGTGATTGGCAAAGTTTCTAAACTTTATGTTGAAGAAGGACAAACGGTTAACAAAGGACAGTTAGTTTTAGAAATTGATGACCAAACTTTTGTTGCTTCTGTACAGCAGCAACAAGCCATTGTTGATCAACAGCGTATAGCAATTGATAAACAAAAACTTGTGGTTGAAAATTTAGCTCGCCAGCTAAAAAGAAAAGCGCAATTGTTTAAACAAAAGTTACTAGATAATGACGCTTATGAGGCTATTGCTCACCAAAACCAAGTGGCTAAAGTTGATCTTAAAGCCGCTTACGAGCAATTAAAGCAAGCCGAAGCCAGTTTAGATCAAGCCAAAGATCGATTATCTAAAACTAAAATAGTTTCTCCTATTGATGGAACAATTACCTCACTTGATATTAAAGAGGGTGAAACCGCTATTACTGGTACGACTAATATTGCTGGCTCATCTTTAATGACCATTGCCGATCCACAAAGTATGTTAGCCGAAATTAATGTTGATGAAGCTGATATAGCCAATATTAAAATTGGTCAAACATCTGAAATTATCGCTATTGCTTTTGCCGAACAGCCGTTAAAAGGAACCGTTTTTCAAATTGCATCTAGCGCTAAACAAGCCATTGGCAGGCAAAACTTAAGCTTTGCGGTTAAGCTCAAACTAAATGAAAGTAGTGTAAATTTACGTCCAGGTATGAGCTGTAGAGCCGAGGTTTTTACTCAAGGTGAACAACAGCTTTTAGCAGTACCCGTTAAAGCCATTCAAACCGAAGAAGATAATGACAAGGATACTGTTGAAAACTATGTATTTATTGCTAAAGATGGTACTGCGGAAAAAGTTAAAATCACTACGGGGATTTCTGATGATAAGTTTCAACAAATTTTGTCGGGAATAGAGCAAGGCGTAAATATCATTACAGGCCCTGACAAAATTCTTCGCCATTTAAAAAGTGGTGAAAAAATAACAATTCAAGACAGTGAGTGAGCTAACTGATGTCGCTCATAAAATTAGAAAATATTTGTAAATATTACAGCATGGGTGATCAAACGGTGAAAGCCCTTGATCAAATTAATATTGCAATTAAACAAAATGAATATGTGGCTTTTATTGGCTCATCTGGCTCAGGCAAATCAACCATGATGAATATTTTAGGTTGCTTAGATAAACCTACCCAAGGAGAGTATTGGCTAAATAACACCAAAGTATCTACTTTAACGCAAAATGATCTTGCTGATATTAGAAACAAAGAAATTGGCTTTATTTTTCAAAGCTTTAACCTACTGCCGAGAGCATCGGCATTGCATAATGTGATGCTTCCACTGGTTTACAAAGGCATACCGCTTAATGAAAGAAAAAAATTGGCCGAACAATCATTAGAAAAAGTTAACCTTGCTGATCGAATGTCACATATTCCTAGTGAGTTATCGGGTGGTCAAAGACAAAGAGTTGCTATTGCCAGAGCCCTAGTAACTAATCCTTCTATCTTGCTGGCTGATGAGCCGACAGGAAATCTAGATAATCAAACAACAAAAGATATTTTAGCTTTGTTTGATGAGCTTCACCAAGAAGGCCAAACCATTATTATGGTTACTCATGAAGATGAAGTTGCATCACATTGTCAGCGAGTTATTCGGTTAAGTGATGGGCAAGTTATTGAAGATTATTACAATGATAAAAACACTTCGATAAATAAGGAGGAAAACCTTGTTTAGTTTAATAGAAAGTTTTAGAAGCGCGCTAATTTCAGTAAAAGCCCATGGATTTAGAAGTTTTTTAACTACTTTAGGGATTATTATTGGTGTCGCATCCACCATAGCGGTTGTGTCGGTTATTCAAGGGCTGAGTTATTCCATTAATCAGCAATTTGAAGGGTTTGGCTCTAACTCAATTTCTATTCGATCATTCACCCCCATTCAAGAAGCCATGAAAGGCAAAAGAGCAAGAATTACCGCTGAAGATGTTCAAGCAATAAAAGAAAGAGTTGAAGGCGTTGAATTTATCACCCCTACCCTACAATCTCAAACCCGTAGTCCCGTTAAATATAAAGAAAACACTTCATTTGCTGATGCTATAGGCACAACCTACAACTCTCAAAATATACAAAAAATTGATATTAAATATGGGCGTTTTATTTCATATAGCGACGATCAATCGCGTAGAAGAGTGATTGTAATTGGCGAAGAGCTTCGTAAAAAATTATCGTTACCAGAAAACCCTGTAGATAGCTTTGTTCATTTTTCAGGTGAATGGTTAAAAGTTATAGGCTTAGGAGAGCCAAAAGGTGCATTTTTAGGCTTTAGTCAAGACAACTACGCTATTATCCCCTATTCAACCATGCAAAGCTTAAATGGCAATCGCACCATTCCTGATATATTTTTACAGCTACAATTAAAAGATATTGGTAACTTAGAAGCAGTTAAATCTCAATTAAAGCGAATTTTACGTAAGCAGCATAAATTAGCCATTGACGAAGATGATGATTTTAAAATTGAAACTCCCGAGCAACTTACATCAGGCATTTCTAAGATCATAGATACGATGACAATAGTGCTAGGCGGTATTGTCAGCATTTCCTTAATTGTTGGCGGCATAGGTATTATGAATATAATGCTTGTTTCCGTTACAGAAAGAACCCGCGAAATAGGGATCTGCAAAGCCATTGGCGCCAAAAGGCATCATATTTTATTGCAGTTTTTAATTGAAGCCATTGTGTTATCACTTCTTGGTGGAATTATAGGAATTGCTATAGGCTACGGCTTAGGTTTCTTAGCTGCTGCATCAATCCCTGGTTTTCCACCTGCCAACGTACCTTTATGGGCAATAGGCATTGCATTTGGATTTTCGGCAGGGGTTGGCGTTATTTTTGGTATATTGCCCGCAGCAAAAGCCGCTAATTTAGATCCTATTGATGCATTAAGATATGAATAAAACTAAGTTCTAAGTTCTAAGTTCTAAGTTCTAAGTTCTAAGTTCTAAAGAACTCTAGCCAAAAAAATGCCGCTTAAAGCGGCATTTTTTAAATTAGCATTTTTTATGCTTCTTTCTATCTTCAGCAAAAATAACCCATTGCTCAGCTTGTCTACGAAATTTTTTGAACTTTTGTGCTTGCTCAAGAACATTCATACCCGCATCACAGCGCCCCATATTAACTAAAGTGGTACCTTTTCTAAAATAAGCTCTTCCTTGCTCTTCAGTTTTAAGCCCACCTTTTTCAAGTGCTTTATCAAAAGCGGTAATGGCTTCTTTATATTGCTCATCGTCAGACAGGATCTCTGCCTGCTTTAAATATTCAGTACCTGTTTCTGATAGCTCAGCAGTTTTTCCATAAGCTTTAACCGCTTTTTCTAGCTCATTACTAATATGGTAATTTTGCGCAACTGCACCCCAGTTTTTCTTGTCACTTTCAACCAAGCCTTTATTTAATCCTTCTTCAAGTACCTCTGCTGAACGATAAGGAATATCACGCAATGCAAATAGGGTTGATAACCAACTATAATCATCGTCTTTATCAAACTCTCCCCTAACATAGAACATTTCCATGATAGCTAAAGCTTCATCTATTTTTTCTAGTTCAAAATAAACTTGAGACAATTGACGCCAGTAGCTTTTCTCCTCAGGAAAGAGAGTAATCATATCTTTTAACAAAGAAGCAGTACCTGCAACATCCTTAAGTTCCCAATGAAATGCCATTAACGCTTGATAATAATTCTTTTTTGGACTCTCACTTGTTTTAACCGCCCAATAAGAAGGACATATAGCATTTTTCATATCGCCTTTTTCAGCACGCAATGCCGCGATCATATAATAGGCGTTATTGTCATGAGCAACGGCATTTTTCAACCAACTCATCATCATTTCTAGCGACTCATCCTTTTCGTCTATTCCATACATTAATGATGCGACATTAATTCTTAAACCTTGAACCCTATCGTGTGGTAAAGAAGTTTCACCAAATTTTAAGGCTTCTTTAAAATAAGGAAGAGAACCATTTTGGTCGCCCTTTTGAGCATGCGCATAAGCTAAGTTAAGATTAACATTAGCTTTAACATAATCTTGCCTAGCCGACTTAAGCAAGCTTTTTAGCTGCTCAATGGCCTCATCATAGCGATCTTCAGCCATGGCTTCTAAAGCACGATTCATCCTTTTATGCACTCTTTCAGGCAACCCTTGAAGAGCTACTTTTGGTGGCTTTTTCGTTGTATCAATTAATGGCTTGCACACTTTAGTTAAGTTAGTATCAGTTAATGCCTGCACCGACATGGCAGACATTCCCATCACACTTAAAGATGTTATACCAATAAATTTAATAAATTTCTTCATCTTAGATTTTTACCTTATTTATTCGCCTGCCAATTCAAATTCCATTGTGTAATACATGTTTGGCTGTTCAATGGCTTTACCATCAACGATTTTTGGTTTAAATTTCCATTTATAAATCGCCTTTCGAGCATCACGGTCAAATATTCTTCGAGGCTTGGCTTCGATCAACTCTATATTTTTTGGTGTGCCATCTGCCGAGACAGTAAAACGAAACTTAACCCAACCTTCAATTCCTTCTAAGGCCGCTTTTCTAGGGTAATTGGGTTGAATAACAACCATAGGAATAGCATCACCATCAGAAAGATTACCTGGGTCGCCAGTATTTCCTAAGTAAGTATCGCCAACAACACCCACCTCAAGCTTTGCCATTTTAATATTCATGACCGTAGGAGTAGGCTTGGTTACCTTACTAATTTTTTGAGTTTGCGGTGGTGGTGGATCCTTTGGTGGTGGTGGCTTTTTCGGGATACGTCTATCACGAATTTTTAAGTCATCATCAGGTTCGACCATTGCAATTTGAATAGGCGCAACATCGCTTTTTTCTGGCGCCTCTATTTCTGATTTAATCAAAAATGCCATAATTACGAATAAGCCAAAGGTAACACCGCCACCTACTCCTAATCCAAATACTAATCTTTGCATATTAATTCTCCGCGGCTACTGAAACATTTTTAACGCCAGCTTTCTTAACAGCGTCAATGACATCTAAAAGAACCCCCGAATCACTGCCAGAATCAGCTTGAATAACGACTGAACTTTCTGGATTTTCAAGCAACATATTCTCTATATTTGAGCGAACATCATCTTGCTCAACTTTTCGCTTGAGCATATAAATATCGCCTTGAGCATTTATACCAACAAAAATATTGGCTGTTGGCTTTTTTACTGCTGTCGAAGCTGTTGGCTCATCAATTTCAACACCTGCTTCTTTTACAAAAGAGGTCGTCACGATAAAGAAAATCAACATGATAAACACAATATCGAGCATTGGTGTCATATCTATAGCCGCTTCTTCCTCTTTTGGTTTTAATGATTTTTTAGCCATGAAATATTATTCCTTCGCTAGTGATGTGGCATGTGATCGGCAAGCTCTTGAGCATGCACATTGGCAGAATATTCAAGTCGAGAGCTAATAAAAAGCCCCGACAATGCTGCAACCATTCCAGCCATAGTAGGTATAGTTGCTTGCGTAATACCTGCTGCCATTAATCTAGCATTACCTGTTCCAGCTAAAGCCATAATCTCAAAAACACCAATCATTCCAGTAACCGTACCTAATAAGCCGATCATCGGACAAATAGCCACTACCGTTTTAATTAACAGTAAACCAGAATGAAGCTTTTCATTCATTTGAGAAATCCAAGCCTCACGAATTCTATGCGCTTTCCAAGAAGTGGTATCTTTTCGAGATTCCCATTTTGCAATTAATAAGCGAGCTTGTTTTGGATAAGTAAATGTGAAATACCAAAAACGCTCGATAATCATAGTCCACATTACGATTAGAGAAGCCGCTATAAACCACAATACATCGCCTCCCGCTTCAAAAAAGCGAGAGACTGTATCAAATAGGTCTTGAATAAAAAGCATTAATTAAGCTCCTGCTTCTTCTTCATGTTGAGCAATTAAACCTGTGCTCTGCTCTTCTAATGTATGAATAAGGCCTTTTGAAATTCCAGATACAACGCTATGAGTTAGAATTAATGGAAGCGCAGCCACAATACCCAAAACAGTAGTAATCAAGGCAGATGAAATACCACCAGCCATAATTCTTGGATCGCCTGTTCCGTATAGAGTAATACTTTGGAATGTTTCAATCATACCAGTAACAGTACCTAAAAGTCCCATAAGTGGTGCAACCGCAGCAAATACCTTAATTACCGTAATACCACGCTCAATTTTAGGTGTTTCTTTAAGAACTGCTTCGTCAAGTTTTAGCTCTAAGTTTTCAACATCATCATCTTTATTAGCTAAATATACTGCCATAATACGGCCAAGCGGATTATTGCCAGGTGTACTTGATTTAGCTTGAGCATTCATTTTACCGCGCATAATCATAAGAGTAACCAGGCGCTCCAAGACAAGTAGCAAGCCTAACGCTAAAACAACACCAATTGCTGCACCAACAGGGCCTGCGTAGTTCACAACACGCTCAGGCCATGATTCGCGCTTAACTTCTTGAGTTAAAATATTTCCTCTAGAAGGGTCAAGTGCTAAGCCTTCATAAAGACTAGAAGAGCTTATATAAGGTTGTACCATGCTTAAGTAACGTCCAACTGGCTGACGAGTAAGCTGTTTAATATCTTGTTTTTCATGGTCAAAAACTAAGTATTCACCATTTGATATAAGATTAAATACCCCAACTCGGGTAATATCGCGAGTCTCAGGCTTACCATTGGTATTAATGATCTCTTTAGAGAACTTAACCACTTTACCTTGTTCGGTCATTTCGGTTTGCATTGCTTCCCAAAGACTACGAATTTCTGGAATTTGAGGGAACTCTTTAGCATTTTGAAGGCTCTCTAAAGCAGTATGCCTATCACCATGCTCTGCGGTTACTAATGAGCGACGAAAGCGTGAGGCAGTATCTCCAGCAACTTGACGAACTACACCAACCATTTCACCTAAAGTACCGGCTTTTAATCGAAGATCATCTTCTAACTGAGATAGTTTTTTCTCGTTAGCTTCAAATTGAGCCTTAAGTCGCTCTAAACGAGCTTCTTCTGATCTTTTTTCAGCTAGCGCTTGATTTAAAAGATTACGCTGATTATTACGCTCTCTTAAAAAGATTGCTTCTCTGTCTTTATTTACATTGCTTTGACGGATTTTATTTTGCTTAACCATTTGCAACAGCTCATCAAGTGTTTGCGCAGCTGGCTTCTTAACAACACCTAAATCTTTTTCTTCTGCGGCCGAAACATTAACTGCGGCACCTGCCAATAGGGCAGCAACTAGAATACTTTTAATTTTCATTCTTTTTATAACCCCTATTTAGCCGTTGGAACTGGTAATTTAATTAATTCTGGAGCTGCTTGGCGATTTGCCATTTTAATAGCTAACTCAATACCCCTGATATATTCAGTGTCTAAAGCTTCATAATTTTTAGAATTAGGGTTGTAGTAGCCTGCAGATTGTCCATCGAGAGCTAAGTAAACTAATAAAACTCGACCAAACCTTACAAAATCAACTCTAGTTTCACCTTCTTGAGTTTGAATAGAGCCTTCATAAGTACCAACAGACTCACCATAAGCAATTTCTGTTTGGAAAGCCTCTAAAATTTTACGGTACTTCTCAGAGTTAGAAATATCCGCTCTTTGCATAGTAACCTTTAAGGTTTCAACTCTGTCTTCGCGCTTTTCAAGCTCAAAAGGCAGATCTAATTCAACAAAGCTTTCTAAAGAAGCAATCATTTCATTCATTAAAGGAATAACGCCTCTTTCAGTGGTATCTATGGTATTCATTTGATTTTCAATAGAAACCATTTCTTCCTCTTGAGAGCGAATGAGGTTTTCGAGCTGGTTGTTATAAATCTTTAATGACTCGATAATACGTAGAGTATTTTTGTACTCTGCTTCAAGTTCTTCGGTTTTTTCAGCATATCGGTTAATTTTCTTTTGAGAAGCAACTGTATCAACAGTTAATTTCTTCTCGATTTTAATCGATTCATCTACTGGGTTAGCGTTAACTCCCCCAACCATTAAGCTTGCAAGCATTCCAAAGAACGCCGCTTTTTTGACAGTTAATTTATAGCGATTAAGCATAAGACTTCCTAATTATTTTTAGGGTTGAAATAAAAACGAATTAGCTCATAACTGGTCTAGGTTACAAGCGGTACTAAACAAAATGAAGTATTTAATTATTATCAATGTTTAGATATTAAAAACGTTAAAGCACGCAAGCAACTAAACAAGCGCACGTTAACGCCGACTATAAACATAATAAAACAGTGAGTCAATGCATTAGAGGCAAAGATTTTACCCATTTATTGCAAAATGTAAGGAAATAAATCACTCTATGTACAGTGTATTTCGTATATAATGAGCATTATAGTGCCTTAGCCCCAGCACCAATATTTTCCTCAAGAAAACTAAGGATTTTCTGATAAAGCTCTACTCGATTTTCTACCTGAGTAAAGCCATGTCCTTCTTCATCCTTATAAAGCGTTTCATATGATATATCTTTTTCTTTAAGTTTTTCCTCTAAGATATAAGAATTATCAATAGGAACACGCTTATCTTCACCACCATGAACAATCAGTAATTTGGCTTTGAGTTTATCTAGATGATAAACAGGTGATCTTTCTTTAACATTTTGATAGCCACCAATAGACTGATTTATATAGGCCTCTCTAAACTTGCTGTTTCTACCACTAAACGAATCAGCTTTATCCCACTGCAGCTCTAATTCATAAGTCCCTGCATCAGGAATTGCACATTGGTATAAATCAGGCTCTTTAACTACGGCATTCATTGAGGCATACCCCCCATAAGACACGCCATGAATACAAATTCTTTTTGGGTCAGCAATACCTACCCCTATAGCCCATTTAGTGGCATCGGTTAGATCATCTTGCATTTTTGCTCCCCATTCAGTATGGCCTGCTTTCCGAAAGTCCGAACCATAGCCACCAGAACCTCTGAAGTTCAATTGCATGACTAAATAGCCTCTACTTGCAAGCATTTGTGCACGTCTATCCCAACGCCAGCTGTCAGACACACCATAAGGGCCACCATGAGGATATACCACCATAGGTAAATCTTTGTCTTCTACATTATTTGGAATTGTTAAAAGCCCATACATTTTTAAGCCGTCTCTCGCTTGCATAGTAAAAGGCTCAATCCTTGCCATCTTTTTGTTAATAACTTCAGGCTTGCTGCTTGCAAAGTATGAAAGTTTATTTTTTTCTTTATCAAAAAAGTAAAACTCTCCAGGGTTTTTATCACTTCGGACACTAACCATGGCGATATTCTTATCTGAAGTACGACTACGAATAGAAACGACTTGACCTTTAAATGCTCCAGAAAGCATTTTATGGTAATTTATTTCTTCCTTATTCTTTCCGCTGTCTATATAGAAAGATTCTGGGTATCCCGGGTTGTATCTAACTCCTATTAAATATCCTTCGGATGCATATATTCCGCCAGATATATCTACATCATCATGCCTAAAGATAAGCCTTGTAGACTCAGATTTAAAATCAAACTCAAACAATCCAGTTGAATCTGAAGTAATTTGATCATGGTTCGATAGGAAATAAAACTTTTGATTATCTGCAGATACACCAAGTAGAGTAATAGATGGTTGATTCCTTTTAGTATCTAATAGCAAGCGCTTCCAATTTTTGGTGGTATCTTTGTAGTGTAGAAAAACTTTGTCATCTTTATCACTTACTTCATCACTCCCATTATCCCTCTCATAAGCAAATCTAACTTCCTCTTCTAAATCAACCTCCGCATTTATGATACCAGGAGTTACATGCCTGGCTTCTTTGGGTAAACCAGATGTTTTTTTGCTTCTTCCCGTGTAAATATTTAACATTCTAAGTCTTATTCTTCCTTTTTCAGACCAGTGTCTTTTTCCAATCAGAACATGTTCAGGGTCACTTTCAAGGTACGATATTATTTCAAGCCCCGAATTTTGATAATCCCAAAGAATTTTTCGGTTTGTTCCATCTGCATTAGCCGCAGCCCATTTAGGTTCAGAGTTAACACCATCTAACCAACCAATGATTTTTCTAACGTCCATGCCAATTCGTTCGTTGTTCAACCAAATAAAGTTAACAATATGTCTGTCTTCACCGAACTCAAATGTCGAAATTAGTTTCATACTTTTTCTTTCCATAACTGACAGATTAACTTGATTCAGCTCTGGTTTATCAAAAGTAAATGCTACATACTGCCCCGTAGGAGATACTTTCATATCTTTATATTTTGGATGCTTAGCAAAAACCTCTAACGGAATATCTTCTGCAAATGCATTTAAATGTAAAATTGAGATAAAAATTAGGAATATTAGTCTTTTCATTTGTAGTCCTTAGCCCCTTATAATTTACTTTTGAGAATATTGAATTTATATTGAATCGTCAACTGGTAAAATTACACACTTTTTACTTATTTGCGGCATAAAATTAACTATTTAAGTGATGAGTGTGACAACATGTTTAACTTGCAATCAGGTATTAAATTCTATAACTTTAGAAAATGACTCATCATTTAATCAAGGCGTTTGCATGTCGCAAACTAGAATAAATAAAGTATATTGGCTTTTAATAATCATCTTTTTATTAGTATTTTTTTACTTTTTTATTTATACAAAAGAAAAAGAAGTCTTAACAACTCCGGAAACGCCTTTACCCACTACACAATTAAGTAATAAGCAAATACAATCTTTATTGAGAGATGAAAATAAATTTGATGAACAGTTTTGCCGAGAGATTACCGATAATGCTCAATCACTCTCAATTGATAAGTATGTTCAATTACAAATATTGGCATTATATGATGAGCTCAATACTCAATTTAATAATCAAGATGTGAGGTCAGCATTTAAACTATATTATTTACAGGAGCCAAAAAGTAATAATCTAAAATTTTCTCTTCGTCTAGAATACTTAATTCGAGATAGACAGTTAAAGGAAAGAACTAAGAGCCAGCATATATCCCATGAAAACTCTAGTTCAGTTCAGTATATCCTTTCTTCTTTACAGCAAGATAATTTATTTCAGAATATTTTAACCGCTCTTCAAACTAACGAAATTTCACCTAATTTAAATATTCAGGTTGGTCATATGACATTTGACTTATTTACTTTCATTATGTTGAACTCAAATGATGATGAAATATTTGAAAGAGCTAATGCTTTACAGTCGCTCAATATTCCTATTTCACTAGACTCTATTGGTATTCTAATAAGAATGGAGGCTCCCCATGATCTGATAAAACAGTTATTAAATCAAGTTGACGTTCATTCATTTGTTTCTGAGAATCTTATTGATATATACGCTTATTCAATACGATATGAAAAACCAAGTTACCTAAGCGTTTTACTTGAGCACCAGGCACCACCAACTTTTAATAATGATCTTTATATTGAACTTTTTTCTCATTTTAGAATAAATAAACTCAATTCTAATTTAGAATCACAGGCTAACTTTAAGAAAACATTACTTACCTTACATGAGTTTGGTTTAACACCGAAATTTTCACTTGAAAACATTTCATGGATTCTAAAAGATGAATACATCAATATATTTCCAGACATAACCTCAGAGCTACAAAATGTTTTTTATAGTTATCAATTTGAAAATCAAGAAGACTTTATAAATAGCATAGATATACCTAACAAGCTTATTGAAGAACTGGAACCTAAGCTATCTAATATTTATAATAACCTATACAAAATACAAAAAAATAAAGAGCTCTGCAAAAACTTTCTTCATACACTGCCCAAACTGTAGTGGTAAATTTTTGTTGACCACTACAGCACTGATAATTTAGATGAGCTATTAGAAAGTAATTTGAATAATAACGCCTTATCTAAACTGAGCTATTTAAATAAAATTCAATTTCCAATAGATAAACACCATAGAAACCACATAAAATTTTATAAAGTACTGCCCCAAAATATACTAAAATTATTGACTCAATACTGGATTTAAAATTTTAGCGCTAATATTGAAATTAAACCTTTTAATTTGTATTGTAATTAATATATCTGATTGCTAGCATAAGAATCTTATAAATCGAGACGATACAAATATGCTACCTTCTAAATACCAAAAGCAGTCCTTTATAAGGTTTTCACACCAAGTTGATACTGAAAAGTTAGAAAATGATTTCGCTAAATTATCAAGTAGTGACTGGCACTCTTCTTATTGGGGAAATGTCCATTGTTCCGTTGGTATGATCCTTTTAAGAGGTGGAAAAAAAGGAACACCTGAGGACTTTTATTGCTCCAAGGTTTACGATAATACTATCTTAAATAAACTCCCTTATATTCAAAACTTTATCAGTGAAAAAGGTCCTTTTGGCAAAGCTCATTATGCTTTTATTTTTAATATGAAACCAAACGGTGTCACCTTAAGACATCAGGATTTAATGGATATATGGAAGTCTATGTATAGAATACACATTCCTATTTTTACTAATAAAGATGCCGTGTTAGTATCTAATGGTTTTTCACAACACTTTGCTAAAGGGTTTGCTTGGAGCTTTGATAATCATTCAGATCATGGTGTAGTAAACGGAAACACAACCAGAACTCACTTAATTATTGACGTTCCTTTTAATGAAAAGTTAAAACAACAATTAGATAGTGCTGAGATCATATCTGGTGAAAAAAACCTAGAAAATGAGCAAAAGATCACTATAAAAACTAATGCCGTTGCATCATATATTGGTGATATTGAAATGGGTAAAGGTATTGCAACGCTAAAAGCCCGTGGACTTAGTCACTCTGCAATTGCTGATTTCATTAACTCAAAAGGTTTGCCAACAAAGTCATATAACACAAAGCAATGGACAGAAAGCATGATTTCAGAATTTCTTGAGTAATATAATTATTCTGCTACTTTTTTTAGAAATGCCATTGGGGCAAAGGTAATTAAATGTTGTTCAGGGCTCCTGTCTACTTCAAATAATTGATTACTTTTTATAAATTTATTAACGGCAGTTGCTGGCCCTGGTCCATACTCAGGCCAAGCTGGATAATAGTCAAAGCAACTATCCTCTGCCACCATAAAATTATTTTTAGTCACAAACTCAGAATAACAATTAAGTTCTTTTAGTTTATAATCCGCCTTATGATCTGAGTCTAAAATAACCATAACAGATTTCGCATTTTTTGTTTGCATTCGGATTTTGGAAAGTACATCTTCATCAACAGAGGAACCAGTAATATATTCAATACGAGAATGCTTAGGCAAGTTAGCTTGGGGCTGAATATCAACGCTAATGACTTTTCCTCTGCCTAGATTATCAAATAGATGAGCAAAATATAAAGCCGATCCTCCCATGAGCGTACCTGTTTCTATAACTAAGTCAGTTTTTGATTTAAAAATTAATTCTTGGTAAGCCCACATATCCATTGGACATTTGGCCGTTTTAATGCCCATCCAATGAGTTTTTTCATATACTCTTTGTTTAAAATAGATAATATTAGCTAATCTTAATATTTCTTGAGCTTGCTCGGGAGTTATTTGTTTATTTGCATTCATGGTCAGTATTTATTTTTAGAACCTTATTTTGTAGCAATGATTTTGTAGCCTATGCGATGATTTTGATATTGAATAAAATCACAAAGAGTTATCGAAAATCCTTTTTGGGTTAAATTATCTGTAAAGCTCTCAATTGCTTCTTTCGACATAGCAGCGCTTTTTAGGCTATTTAATCTCATCATGTATTTTTTAATCTCACCTTCAATATCAGATAAGTGTCTTAACTTTTCCAATAACGATTTACCTTTAGAAAAGTCTTTTTTAAAAATTTTCATAATGTCAGAAACAAAATACTCAACAAATACCGAGTGCCCAGGAGATTTAATAATATTATTAAGTACTGCAAGCTCTTTATTAATATTATTCCTTATTTTTTCAGCTTTTTTATTAGTGCTGGGTTTAAGTTTCGTAGTATCCTTTCCATCAATCACTCGTAATAATTTTTTCACATTATTTAATACATTTAGTTTTTTATAGCATAAATTGGCATGCTCAAGATTAAGTGATGCTTCTTTTAATATTGCAGAATCTTCTGAATGCATAATACAAGCTAATTTAACATTACTTTTTCCTATTCTAACAACTTCATTAATAGCTCGATTTAAATCAGCGTACTCTATTCCATATTGACTAACAACCCAATCAACTGATTGTTCTTTAATAGATGTGTCCTCTATTAAAGTCTCAGGCAGAAGTTGAAACCTATCTACATTGTAGTCTGAAGGAGGATTAATAGATACTTTGGCATAATCAACAGCATAAATTAATGGTGTTACACTTTTCTCCCGACTAATATCAAATAAAATACTCGGAATTGCTCCGTTTCCACAGCCCAAATCAACAATGGTTGTATTTGAATTAATTGTTGAAAAAAAACTCTGCCAAAACCTTTTTATTTCTAGATCATAACCTTCGCTTAACCCATTATTAAATGTTGTTGTATTTCCAGACTTCCAGTATTCACTCCAATGCGCTGCGTTAATGTTTTCTTTCATAGATCTGTCATCAATATTTTTAATTGTTATTGCTTTTCAGCTCGTAACCAAAAACCATAATAGCTATTGTCGTGCATAAAATCACCAACTTCAATATTAATGAAATTATTTTGTTGCAAACCACTTTTAAGATCTAAGATACTGTCTTGAGTTAATGCTGCAAGATACATATCAACTAACCTATTAAGGTAATTTTTACTCGCGCTTTCCATTGCTTTTAGAGCTTCAACTTTTTCTATTAAACTCAACTTTTGGCCATTATGTACACCAAACAAACTCATAAGTTGATTAACGAAAGAATTTAAGTAGAACTGATCACTAAACTTTTTTGCAAAGATTAATAACTCCTCCATTTTTTGATTGACTTGCAACCTTAGCTTTTCTGCTTCTTTATGATCGTTTTCACTTTGAGTAGTTTTTGCTTTAATTTTTTCGATTAAAGGAATTAAATTTTTGGATATCTCAATTAGTCCAGAAGATAAGCAATATTCAATTTGTTCTTTTTGCTGCTGAGCCTCTAAAATCAGCTTTGAGTTTTGACTATGAAGAATCATCGAAAGCGTTCCTTTAGACTCACATATTCGATTCAACTCAACGATACTCTCTTTAAAATTAGAGTATTCAAAACCAAACTGGCTAATAATATGTTTAACACTTAAAGAACTAAATTTAGAGTTTTCTATTTGGGTTTGAGATTGAATGCTAACTGCTAAATTGGGGAATTTTTTTTTATTTAAATGCTCTATATTGGCAAAATCTAGCCCCGTACATTTATAGTGCCTATCACTATTAACCGCGTAATCAGATAACAACTGAATAAGCGCACCATTGCCACTACCTAAATCGGCAATTATTCCTTCATTATCAAACTTTTCAAACGCTTTAAACCAAAACTTTCTTATATCGCCATCATAACCATGTGAAAATTTATCGCCAAAAGTTGTCAGAAGCCCTTGTGACCAATATTGACTCCACTGTTCTGAGCTTAATTTATTCATTAAAAATTAAACCAAAAGTTTGCTGCAACCGTAATTCTGTGCTTATTTCCAAAATAAGGTTCAACTGCATGTTGTAAGTAAGAAGGAAAGATAAAAAATTCACCATTTTCTGGTCTAAACCGGTAACCAGAGAAAGAGAATTTACGTTTTAAATCTTTATTAGCGGGATCTAAGTGCATTGAAGCATTTAGGCGAGGATCAATAAATAATAACTTTCCACACTCTCTTTCATTTTTGACTTCTTTATCTCCTTGAGACACGCACAAAACCATACTCCAAGCCGCATTCGGGTGAGTATGAGTTTGAAAATAACCACCTTGACGTACCGTATGAAACCAGCTTTCTTGATAGATTTTTATTCTGCTATAGTCATAATCTGAAATGGTTGTAACTTCTTTTAAAAACTGCAACAAAGTTCCCAAAAATAAGTTTTTACACTTTTTTGATTCTGGAGAGTCCCAGCCTAAAAAATCAAACTTACTTTCAAAAAGATCACTATGAGCGCTTTGAGGCGGCTTTTTTAAACGATTTTCTTCGGTCATCGAACTAATAATATACTCTTCTAACTCAGTTATAAAGTTAATATCATTGGTTACTTTTCTGTAAACCGGTGTTGAAAAAAGCTCATGAATCACTTTTTACTCCTTTCCAAAAAAAAGCCTTGAGGAAATAAATTCCTCAAGGCCTTTATCAGTCTAAACAGTTATTAATTTAACATATTTAGAATCGTTGTGTGTAAGTAATAAACGGAGTACGACCGAAAACATCATATAACTGTCTCTCGAAGTTACCAGTGTAGCCTTCAACTGGATCGATTGAAGGATCGTTGTCAGTAATATTTCTTATTCCGATAGTAATATCCGCATCCCAACTTGCATTGTAGATATAGGTTAGGTTGTGGTTATCAAATGCTGGCACTCTAGGTGCTGTAGGATCACCAGCTCCGCCAAGTGTATCGGCAATAAAGTAGCTGTCTAGAGCAACAGTATGATCACCAGAATTCCAATTTATTTGTAAAGATTGTCTATATTCTGGAGCAGCACGAGTATCAATTTGCTCAACCGGGTCTTCACCAGGAAGTGAGGTAAATAAGTACTCATCGATTTGAGAGTGAGTGAATGCAAATGCAAAGCGCCCAATATCAGTATCTAATAAGTAATTAACTTTAAAGTCCCAACCATTAACTTCAAGTTCAGAAACATTTGCAAAACCAGTTTCAATTGTAGTGATACGCCCAGGTACAGTTTGTCCTTGACTACCAGTTGTTGACGCCCCTCGGTTAATTGCTGTTCCAGCAGGTAAAGCTGCTCCAGCTAACTCAAGATTAACTAACTGTTGAATTGAAATTTGAGTTATGGCATTTTCAAGCTCAGTTGAGTAAATATCTAAACTAAAGCTTAAGTTATCAATGGGCTCATAGACAACACCAAAATTAGAAGTCTGTGCAGTTTCAGCAAAGAGATCTGGGTTTCCGCCCGAAAAGTTTTGAACTTGGAAAGTAGGGCATGCGGCCACATCAGCAGCGTCACCAACCGTCCCATTTTCATCCACATCTAGAGATGAACACTGCACGACATCTGTAACATTATTGAATGACTCTGCGCGTGCTGAATGAAGGTTTGTTAGATCTGGTGCTTTAAAACCCTCTCCAAATGAAGCTCTAAGCAATAAGTTATCTAACGGTGTATATTTAAGAGCAATCTGTGGCGATGTTTCAGAACCGAAGTCACTGTAATCATCAAATCGTGCTGCTACTTGAAGCTCTAGATCATCAAGAAGTGGTACTAAAAGCTCACCAAATAATGCATTTCTATCTCTTTCCCCTGCAGAACTATTACCCGCAGAACCGATAACATCTCCTGCTTCACGAGCTGCATCATAGCCATCTCGATATGTTTCTTCTGCATAGTCTAAACCTACAGACCAACCAATTTCACCAGCATCAAATAAGTCAGCACCAAAGCCAGAGAATGTTAAACCAAACTCTTTATATGAGGTTGCCAAGTCACGGCTTAATGTAACACTTGTTGCTGTCACTGCATCAGCATTTGAGGCTGCTGCAGGATTTACAAAGTCGTAACTATTATTGGCTACCGCAGCTTCAATTGCCGATAATGATACATAGCCACGTCCAATATTCTTGATATCAGTATCATAAGTTCGGAAGTAAACATCATACTCAACTTCACCAATAAACCCTTCTAATCCGATTACAGTATCAACCTCAAATGCAGTGAAGTTTTCATCACGTGGCCCATGCCCTACAAATCGGTGGAAGAGTAGGAAGTCTTCACCATTATCAGAGAACTCGCCATTTGCATTAGCGTCAACACCACCATCAACTTGGAAGAAACCTACCGCCGGTGCATAACGCCCCGAAGAATCTGTTCTACTGAGAGAGTTTTGGATATAAAGTGTATTATTTGAGTCAATTTCATAGTTTGCTGATAAAAAGGTGTTTCCACGGTCGATGCCACCTGTTAGCTTAGATATATCAGCGTACCCGAAGCCACAGCCTTCACCTGCTACTCCAAAGGGGTCAGTAAATACACCAGCATACAACCCGCCGTTATCTACTGTTTGACAATCTCCAACAACAAAAGCTTCACTAAAATCAAGAGCGAAACCGGTGTTACCACCTACAGAAATACCAATGGTATCACTACCAAAAGATCCACCTTCCTGAAGAACTTGAACTTGACTATATGGTCTATCTTTATCAAAAATAGCATCTCTTCGGAAAATTTCAGCTGTAAATACTATATTACCTTTATCCGAAGAATGTCCGATGGCAAAAGAGCCACTTTCTTCAGTTCCACCTTCTTGGTCAGGAACTGCAGCTCCTAATTTGAATTCTGCTCCTTCATAATCATCACGAAGGATAATATTAACAACACCAGCGATAGCATCGGCACCATAGATTGCAGAGGCTCCATCGGTGAGTATGTCAATTCTTTCTACTGCAGCTAGTGGTAGTGCATTTAAGTTTGCCGCAGATGTTCCAAATAGTGGAGAACCAGGTAATCTTCGTCCATTCACAAGAACTGCAGTTCTACTAGAACCTAAACCACGAAGGTTTACGGTTGCAGCTTGACCACCTGAAGATCCAGAGCGCTCACGGAAAGAACCAAAGCTGTTAAATGTTGTAGTTCTAATTACATCAGCAACTGTTTGATGGCCTGATAATTCTATCTGCTCACGAGAAATTACAGTAACAGGAGTTGGTCCCTCAACATCAGTTCTCTTAATACGAGAACCAGTTATGGTGATTTTTTGCTCATCTTCAGCTTCATCTTCTGCTGCAAAAGCTGTAGGAGCAGTATATGCAGTCATAGCTGTACCAGCTAATAGTGCATATTTGACTGCTTTCGCAATCGGATTGCGTTTATCTAATGTACTCAATTTTATTCTCCCTGGTTGTCATGGAGGTTGTTATAACTGCGGACTGTTAGCTCTTTGTTATTCTCAAAAAGTCTATCGTTCGCATCTTTTAGCCTTTCGGCCTGATCTGCCAGTTCCGATACTAACCGTATTTAATTGCGTAGGTCAATACTTTGTTACATATTTGACATATTTATTCACCCCTTACAGTTATTGGGCTACAGCCCAAACTGAGGAATAAGGCGTTAAATATATTTAAATATTTTTTAAATAAAACCGAAGGAAATTCGGCGTAATTTGTCGGTTAATTGAGGAACAGCGCTTAGCTAATAAGCATCTCAAAAGGCTATTTTATTTATGGTAGGTAGAAAATGAAGCCTTACGACTCCATTTTTGAAAACTCTTTTTCTAAGTGAAAACGCTTTGAGGTGACGAACGTTTCTAGGTTTTGCAGTTTATTTTCAACTTGAGAAAACTTTTCCTCTATTTCAGATAATAATGTTTCTGGAGAATGGCTTCTTTTCCAAACATCTTTTACTGATGGATTATAAGGGCGATCTTCATCATTTTGATTTTCGCGTTTAGAAGAGCGGCTAAAATAACCTTTATTGTGTTCAAAACCAGGCTTGGGATCGAGCACAAAGTAAAGCACAAAATAAGCAATAATAATTGGCACCCAGCCAAATAGTGCCATTGTAGCGGTTATAATCCTTACAACCCAAACCTCAAAACCAAAATACTCGGCTACTCCAGCACAAACACCACAGATTTTGGCTTTGCTTGGAATGCGATACAAACGGCGTTTTGATTCATGAGGACGGTTATGCATCATGTTTTGCTCTCCAATTGGGTGATTCTTGATCAAGAATCGACTCTAAAGTTTCAACTCTTTCCATCATTCCATCGGCAATTTTGGTTAACTCTTGCAATCGGTTATGGTCGGCTTCTGATAGCCCGCCAGCTTTGGCATTTTTTGAACGGTAATGCATTATTATCCAAATAGGAGCAACTATTACCATAAATAAAATAGCGGGAACAAATACAATATCACTCATGCTTAGTTACTCCTTGTTCGATTTTTTCTTACCACTAACGCGCGCCTTTAATTCAGCAAGCTGGCGATCAACCTCATCTTCTTTTTCTAAGTCATCAATTTCATCAGCAAGAGTTCGGTTTTTACCTAAATCGTAAGATTCAACTTCCGATTCTAATTCATCAAGCTTTCTCTCAAAACGATCAAACCGGTTCAAAGCATCATTGGCACTGCTGTCATTTAAAGTTTGTTTTACTTTCAAACGAGAAGAAGTCGTTTTATGCCGCATTAATAGTGATTTTTGTCTGGCTTTAGCATCATTCAGCTTCTCTTGTAATTGACCTATTTCAGCACTTAATTTTCCAAGTACATCTTCCAGTCTATCAAGCTCAAGCTGCATTTCATTTGCTGCAACTTCAACATCGTTTCTTTCTTTTAACGCAGCCTTAGCGAGATCTTCTCTTGCTTTAGAAAGTGCTAACTCTGCTTTTCTTTCCCATTCTTCAGCTTCAGCCTTTAAAATACCGATCTTTCTTGAAACTTCCTTTTTCTCAGCAATTGTTTTAGCCGAAGCCGTTCTTACCTCAACCAGTGTATCTTCCATTTCTTGAACAATTAAACGAATTAACTTTTCTGGATCTTCTGCTTTATCGAGCAGAGCATTTATGTTTGCATTAACAATATCGGCAAACCGAGAAAAAATACCCATAACAACTTCCTCCGAAACTAAAAAATAATATCTAACCAATCAACTTTTTGGGTAATGTTTGAAACTTGAGATTGCGCAACTGTATCACCTTTATTAGCTAAACGCTCAAGTTGTGCCTGACCATATTGGCTATTTTGCGCTAGCATAATGCCTAACACACCAATCACACCAATAATCAGCTCAACAAGCAATTTACTGCCTCGTCTGCTTAGTGTTCCTTGTGTACTGGTTTTAAACATTTTATATCCTCTATCAAATGGTTATTTTAACTAAAGTTTTTAAAACTATTATCAGTAATTCAGTTTTCGTGCCAACTTTGTTAACTTGTTTAAGCGCTTGTATTTATTTAATTTTTTATTTTCTTTACTAGAATAGATGTTCTCATTGTGTGAAAATGACGAACAGTTTAGTCAAATTCACTAAGTTAATTTAATAAGAAAAACCTTCAACATGAATAGACAAAAAGACAACCTAATTGGCGAGGCTTCGTGCTTTCTAGAAGTTATAGAGCAGGTTTCTTTACTTGCCTCGGTAAATAAACCCGCCTTAGTTGTAGGAGAAAGAGGCACGGGTAAAGAGCTAATTGCCGCCCGACTACATTTTTTATCGCCTCGATGGGAGCAGCCATTTGTAAAGCTTAATTGTGCAGCAATTAACGAAAACCTGCTGGAAACCGAGCTATTTGGGCATGAGTCTGGTGCCTTTACTGGTGCTAGCAAAAAACATTTGGGTCGCTTTGAACTAGCTAATCATGGCACCATTTTTTTAGATGAAGTAGGCAATAGCTCTTTAGCAGTTCAAGAAAAATTACTAAGAGTAATAGAATATGGCGAAATGGAACGCGTTGGCGGCAACAAAACTATCAAAATTGATGTTAGAGTTGTTGCCGCTACCAATGAAAATCTTCCTCAAATGGCTCAAGAAGGAAAATTTAGAGCCGATTTGCTCGATAGATTAGCGTTTGATGTTATCACCATTCCACCGTTACGCTCACGCATAGAAGACATAACACTATTAGCAGAGCACTTTGCTCTAGCAATGACTAAAGAGCTCGAAAGAGATTATTTTCCTGGTTTTACCCCCTCAGCCATTCAAGAGCTACTCACTTATGAATGGCCAGGTAATGTGAGAGAACTTAAAAATGTTGTGGAAAGAAATCTTTACAAATCAGCGCCCGAGCAAATGATCGATACGATAACTTTCGATCCTTTTAGCTCGCGCTATGCTTTAAAAGGCGAAAAATTATCTCATGATAATAATATATTAACCGCCGAAGATACTGATAAAGACAACAATAATCCCCCTTCAACCAGTTTAGAGCCAACCTCAGCAACAACTGAGTTTCCAATTGACTTTAAGCAATATATAATCGACAAAGAAATTAAAATAATAAACGATGCACTCGAATTCTCTCAATTCAACCAGAAAAAATGTGCACAAGTGCTAGGTTTAACCTATCATCAGTTACGTGGCTACTTAAAAAAATATCAATTACTTGATCAAAAATGACCTATTCATTTAAGCCCCAATTTGCGTTTATAAAACCGTTAATCGGTAGCGTTATATGCTCAGCATTTCTACTCGGCTGTCAATATCAGCCAACATCCGATATTAAGGACAAAGTCTTAGTTTATTGCTCTGAAGGCAGTCCGCAAACATTCAACCCCCAATTAACCACATCTGGTACAACATTCGACGCTTCATCGCGTACTATTTATAATCGGTTAGTTGAGTTTAACAAATCATCAACTCAAATTGTGCCTGCACTGGCTGAAAGCTGGAAAATTACTAACCAAGGTAAAACCTACACTTTTAAATTGCGTAAAAATGTTAGTTTTCACCACACCGCATTGTTTAAACCCACTCGACACTTTAATGCTAGTGATGTTGTGTTTAGCTTTAATCGTCAGGCTGATAATACTCATCCATTTCACGCAGTTTCGGGAACGAGTTATCGATATTTTAACGCTATGGGTTTAAAGCAATTAATCACAAAAATTGAAGTCATCGACAGCCATACATTAAAATTTCAACTCTCTCGTGCCGAAGGTCCTTTTTTATCAATTTTAGCCATGGATTTTGCTTCAATTCTTTCAAATGAATACGCTGATCAACTACTTCAGCAGAATACTCCTGAAAAAATAGATCAATACCCTGTAGGCACTGGCCCTTTTCAGTTAATTCGTTATCAGTCAGATGCTTACATTAGATACCAGTCGCATCCTAATTATTGGAAAGGCAAAGAAAAGCTCGATAGCCTAGTCTTTGCAATTACCCCTAACCCGTCATTACGTTTTGCCCGGCTAGTTGCTGGTGAATGTGATGTTATGGCCAATCCATTACCCATACAAACCAGTGCGGCAGAAAATTTTGAGCATTTAAAAGTGCTTGATAGCCTAGGGTTAAACATTGCCTTTTTATCATTAAATACCCGTAAGCATCCTTTTAATAACAAAAAAGTTCGCTTAGCGATTAACTATGCTATTAACAAAGATGCTATTTTAGAGGCGGTATATCTTAATACCGCAAGCAAAGCTAAAAATCCTATTCCTCCTGGCTTATGGTCATATAATCAAACCACTCAAGAACTAAGTTATAACCCCGAAAAAGCTAAAGCGTTATTAGCTGAAACAGGCTTTAGCCAAGGGTTTGATATGAGTATTTGGACTATGTCGGCGCAGAGAGCTTATAATCCAAATGCAAAAAAAAATGGCCGAACTTATTCAGCAAAACCTTAAGGCAGTTGGCATTACTGCAAATATAGAAACCTATGAGTACGGCACATTCTTTAGCAAAGTTAGAAAAGGAGAACATCATTCTGCATTATCGGGTTGGAATAGTGACAATGGTGATCCCGATAATTTTTTTACCCCTCTATTAAGTTGTGATGGAACAATAACTGGAACTAACTCTTCATACTGGTGTGATAAAACTTTTAGTCAACTACTGCAACAGGCTCGTGAAAAAACAGAGCGTTCTGCAAGAGCCGAGCTCTATCACAAAGCTCAACTTTTATTTAAACAAGCATCACCTTGGGTACCAATTGCTCATGCGACCCAGCATGTCATTATCAATCCACGAGTAAAAAACT
>CBDCCU010000006.1:0-21640 GCA_965214955.1 Aliikangiella sp.
TTTTAAAAACACCCAAAGAAAATGATTTTAGAGTGCAAGAAGAGTGGGGCGGACATATTCAAAAAATAGAGCCAGAAAAAGCTTTAACAGATGCTGCCGACAAAGTCTTAAATGCCATTGATACCTCACTACTTTATTCTCGTTTAGATTTTGTAAGAACTGAGCAAGGATTTGCGTTAATAGAGGCAGAGCTTATAGAGCCTTCGCTTTATTTTAATCTTGATCCTGCCTCACCACAAAAATTTGTCGATGCAGTTGAGCGACGTTGTAAGCGACTAAAAGTGATTTAATTTTTTATGAACTTTAAATTAAATTTTGATAATCGTTTTTATCATCAATTACCTGCCGATCCCAGTGAGGCTAATTCACCAAGGCAGGTTTTTAATGCTTGTTATTCTAAAGTAAAACCGACTGCTGTTGTTGCGCCTAAAACCATTATTACCGCTTTAGCGGTTGGCGAAACTTTAGGGTTTAATCAAGCTGATCTTTTATCGCAAAATTTTGCCAATGCTTTTTCTGGTAATCAATTACTTGATGGAATGCAACCTTATGCCATGTGCTATGGCGGTCATCAATTTGGTCATTGGGCAGGGCAACTTGGTGATGGCAGAGCGATAAACTTAGGTGAAGTGGTTGATGTAAACAATCAGCATCAAACCCTGCAATTAAAAGGCGCGGGTTTAACACCTTATTCGCGCACTGCTGATGGGTTAGCGGTATTACGATCATCCGTTAGAGAATTTTTATGCAGCGAAGCCATGCATTATCTTGGTGTGCCAACAACACGTGCATTAAGTTTAGTGTTAACGGGTGAGCAAGTGATGCGCGATATGCTTTACGATGGCAACCCCGCATTAGAGCCAGGTGCTATTGTTTGCCGAGTTGCACCTTCTTTTATTCGCTTTGGAAGTTTTCAAATTTTTGCCGCTAGAAACGATTTAGATAATTTAAAACGACTGGTTGAGTTTTGTATTAAAAATGATTTTCCTGAACTAGTGAATAATCAACAAAAAATAGATGAAAGCATTATTGAAGCTTGGTTTGAAGAAGTGTGTAAACGCACTAATACAATGATTGTTGAGTGGATGCGAGTTGGTTTTGTTCATGGGGTAATGAATACCGATAATATGTCAATTTTAGGTTTAACCATTGATTACGGACCTTATGGTTGGCTAGAAGGATTTGATAACAATTGGACACCTAATACCACCGATGCACAAGGCAAGCGTTATGCTTTTGGCAGTCAGCCGCAAGTCGCGCAGTGGAACTTATATCAGCTAGCAAATGCCATTGTGCCATTATTATCTTCAACGGATTGTTTGGAAAAGTCGCTAGTAAATTTTTTTGAGCATTATCAGAAAAACGCTCAGAAAATGTATGCCCAAAAATTAGGGTTTAAACAATATAAGCCTCAAGCACATGATAAAATGATTAAATCTATGTTTGAGTTGTTAGAATCAACTGAAATTGATATGACGATCTTTTTTAGAAACCTTGCCAACATTTCTTTTGAAAATGATCCGTCAGATAAAGATCCTAAAAATGGGTTAGATACCATTGCTGATGCTTATTATCAGTTTGACTCTTTAAGTACACATTTAAAGCGTCAGCATAATAATTGGTTAAATGATTATCGACAAAAACTGATTGATCAAGGACAACAAAGAGAACTTGTTACCGAGCAAATGAATAAAGCTAATCCTAAATATGTACTGCGAAATTATTTAGCCCAAATTGCCATTGATAAAGCAACTAATGGTGACTATTCTGAAATTGAAAATCTTTATCAGTTGTTAAAAAAACCATACGATGAGCAGCCAGAAAGCCAAGCTTATTTTGCCAAACGGCCAGAATGGGCAAGGCATAAAGCAGGCTGTTCAATGTTATCTTGTAGCTCTTAAATGAATAAATAAAACCGATGACAGATTACCGCGAAAAACGAAAAAGAAAAAATGCGTTTAAATTGTGTAGCGAGCAAGAGGCACCGCTCGATCTTTATAATCATTTACCTTTTCAGGTAGCAGTTGTGAGCAATTTATTACAACTTAATCGTGATCTTAAGATCAGAGAAATTGCCGATTTAGAGCCGCGAGAATTAAGGGTGATCCTTAATATTGGATCTTATATGCCGATTAAAGCCGCAGATATTGCCTATCAGTCGCGAATGGATTCTTATACCGTTAGCCGCGCGGTAAAAGTGTTAAAAGCGGATAAAATGATCGATTCATTAAATGATGAAACCAATAAAAAGGTTAAGTATTTAGTGCTTACCCCAAAAGGCGATAAAGTTTATAAAAAGCTATGCCTAGCGATAGAAAAAAGAACCTCGCGTTTAGAGGCGTGTTTAAACAAGCGAGAAAAACAAAATCTCATGAGCATTTTAGCTAAACTCGAAGATCAAGCGGAAGAACTGTTAGCGGAAGATGCCATTGCCAATATAGAAATTGACTCACCTATTCCAGCTGAGCAAAAAGAAATGATCCGTTGGTATAAAAAAAGCACAGAGTAACCTGTGCTTTTTAAAGTGCGGTTACTCTATAAAAGTAGAAATATCATCAAGTGATTTTTTCACCAAAGCATGATCAGGAACTGTAGCGTCATCTGCTGGATAACCAACCACTAATAAAATATAAGGCTTTTCGGTTTTTGGTCGTTCACAAATTTGATTTAAAAATGTCATTGGTTTTGGCGTATGAGTTAAAGTCGCTAAGCCGCAATCGTGTAGCGCATTAATTAAAAAGCCCGTAGCAATGCCAACTGATTCACGAATATAATAATTTTTATTTTCATCACCGGCATTAATACCACCTTTTTGCTGAGCAAAAATAGCAATTAACCAAGGGGCAATTTCTAAATAAGGTTTTTGATCATCGGTTCCTAAAGGTGATAATGCGCCAAGCCACTCTTCACCTGCTCTACCTGCGTAAAAGGCTTGCTCTTCTTTTTCTGCGGCAACGCGAATTTGTTTTTTGATATCAATATTACTAATTGCGCTAAAGTGCCAAGGCTGATGATTAGCCCCACTGGGCGCTGTGCCTGCGGCTTTTATGCAGTTTTCTATTATTTGTTTATCAACCGTACGATCAGAAAAACTTCTTATGGTATGTCGGCGTTTAATTGCTTGATAGAAGTTATCCGAGCGAGTAAGCATTTCTGCTTGTGGATATTCCACAAAATCGGATAAAGGTTGGCTAGCATGTTCTTTCATAGTGCACTCTTATTGTTTTATATTGCATAAGCAATAATACTAACATGAAGCTGGTTTGCAAATATACCCGTTTTCCTAAGCAATAAAAAAGCGCCTTTGCGGCGCTTTAAAGATTGAGTATGCCGATTAAAATCGAGCAATGACTTTAACTTTGTCGGTAATATTGGCTGAATCAACATAGCCAATTGCCGCAGATTCTGAAATTACTGCATTTAACACGGCTTGATCATCTGGCACGGCTTTGGGTGGCTTACCTTTACCACTAAACAATATTTTTGACCAGTAGGCTTTCATTTGACCTGGTGATTTACCCAATACCGTAGAATCAAATAAGGGCTTTATATTGCTAGATTTATTTTGGTTAAAAGGTACAATTTTTGAGCCATTAGAATAGCTTTTCATTTTACCTAAAAATATTCGCTTAATATCAGCTTGGGTTAAGTTTTCGCTATTTGAGGGGTTAACAATAACGGCTATTTCGGCAGAGCTAACACAAGAAAAACTGAGTATAAAACTAACGATTAATGATTTAGTTATTGATTTCATTGGGCTTCTCCTAAAAAACGGTGGTTACGGCAAACTCTAATAGATTTGCATCGTCATTAAATAGGGTTTTATCGTTAAAGCTAGTTAGCTCTAGTTTTAACACAACAGGAGATTCTAGTTCCCACTTATAGCCTAAAGTAAAATAGCTAGAATCTTCGATGGTGGCGGTTAATAAGCTTTGAGTAGTGTTAATAAGCCCATCTAAAGAAGCGTTAATATTTTGTGGTACATCATTTAAAATAGCAAAGTTAGGATCATTATTGTCGGCACCATAGGTGAGATGAAACATTCCATTATTGATGCGATATCCAAAACTAACATAGTAAGAGTCGTTTGGTGCAAATAAACCATCTTCAGGATCAACTTCTGTATATTCAGAAACTAGCAGAAAGTTTTCATGGTCAATTTTAAAACCTAAGCCGAAAAAACTCCCAACATCATCATTAACTTCAATATTATTGGCAACATTAACAAAGTTGGCTGATCGCCAAAGGTTGGTTAATTCGTTTAAACCTTCACTGTCGAAGGTAAATTGTGAACGAGCATAATTGATTCTAAATGTGAGCCAGTCATTGTTTAACACCCAAGCAATGTTAAAAGCATCAGAAAACTCAGAAGATCCGCTTAACCCTTGAGATTCAAGCTCACCTTCTTGGCGACCAACCATAAACTGTATGCTTGAATCATATTCTCCAATAGTAAAATGCTTTAATGCGCCAATGCCATCAACCGAGTCAAAGGGTAAACTATAAACGCCGCTAGGAGGTCTAATCCAATGATAAGCGTAGGAAACATCTAAATAGTCAGAGTATAAATAAAAAGGAACCCGTTGTTTACCAAATGTAAAACGCCAATCATTACTGGAGTCAAAGCTAATAAATGCCCACTCAGCATCAACATCCCAATTATTTTCACCGCGAGAAATAAGCTGAGCCGTAACTCCCCAGCCTTCACCAATTTCAGCTGAGGTTTGAAGTGCAAGCAATGAGTTTTGGCTAAAGTCGATAGTGTTATCATAACCATTATAGTGCTCGTTACTATCGCTGGTTAATCCGCCCGAAAATGTCGCAAACCCTGAAAACTCAATTTCGTAAGCGATACTATTAAAAGAGAAAAGCAGTAATATCACTGCAATGATAGATTTGTTCATATAGATCTCCAAATACAACAATCAATATTGATGGTAAATATTAATAATTTTGATTATCCTGATTTAAAAGCAGTCCTTTAAAGTTTTACTTTCACTAAACTTTAAATTGACTAGTGATTGATTTTAATACTGAGGAAAGTTGCAACAAACTTTCACTCACTTCGCTAAGTTCGCGGCTGGCTTGATTTGATTCTTGAGTTTTCTCCTTAATTTCAGAAACTGAGTTAACCAGTTTTTCAGAAAGATCGGTTTGATGAGTTGTATCATTTGCGATTTCCTCATTCATGGTATTAATCTCACTGACCTTATTAGTAATTTCTTGTAGGCTGTTTCCTGCATCACTGGCTTGCTCAACACTTCGAGTAACCTGAATTTGGCTATTTTCCATTTTAGAAACGGCATCTTTAGATGAATTTTGAAGTGCTTCTAAAATGCCATTAATTTCTTCGGTAGATTCTTGGGTTCGATAAGCTAAGCTCCTTACTTCATCGGCAACAACTGCAAAACCTCTGCCTTGATCTCCTGCTCTAGCCGCTTCGATTGCGGCGTTAAGGGCAAGTAGGTTAGTTTGTTCAGCAATGCCTTTGATAACCTCTAGTACCACGTTAACCTTAGTAGAGCCTTGCTCTAATTTACTGACTGAATCGGCAGATTCCGAAATATTGCCAGCAAGTTCATGAATACTTTCTATCGTTTTTTGCACATCACTGAGCCCTTGATTAGCATCATTTTGTGCATCACTAGCAAATTGCGAGGCTTTTGCTGCACTTTCGGTTATTCTTTGTACACTTTGGCTCATTTCATCAACAGAAGTTTGCGACTGTTCACTGGTTTGTAATTGCTGCTGAAAAATAAGATCAGATCGTGAAGTTAAATCTCTAATGGTTGAGGCCGTTTCCGCTAATGGTTGAGCCGCTTCTACGGTTTGTTTAATAGTCGATTGAAGCTTTTCGATGAAAGTATTAAACCATTTAACCAGTTGCCCAATTTCATCTTTACTTTGGGTTTTTATTCTTCGGGTTAAATCGCCATCTTCTTGAGCGATGCCTCGCATTGATATAATAATTTGATCAAGACTATTTTTAATGGAAACGCTTATTGGTACAGAAACGGCAAACAATAAGAGTATGGTTATGCTTCCAGTGATAATGCCTAACGATGCTGTTGCTTCAGTTTTTTCATTAACTTTATTAAAAGCACCAATAAACTGTTGATTTCGAGCGGTGTTAAAGCGAGTGAAGTCTGCTTGCAACCGGCTAAGTTTTTGTGTCATTTGTTCGCTTTTTTCACCAATGGTTGAAAAGTCAGCTGTATCATCAACAATGCTTTTAGAAAGGGCATAAGCCTGATTAAAATAATCATCTAGCTTGATAATTAATGAATTGATTGTGACTGCATTGGATTGATCAATAGATTGCGCTTGGTTTAGATCAGATTTTAATTGAGCATAAAGTGACTGTGCCTCATTCAGTTTGTCTAACTCTCCCATGCCTGCGGCATCACCTAGTGAATTTTTGATATTCTCTAGTTGAATTAAGCTCTTAGCAGAAATTTGGAAAAGTGGAAACTGCACTGCTTTAGCATTTTGCAATAGTGCTAGGTTTTGATTCATAGCAACGATTGAGCTGATAAGATAAATTAAAAAACCAGTAACACCTACCAAGGGAATTAATAGTATTTTTAGTCGAATAGATTGTCTGCTAAATAGTTCCATCAGTGTATACCTAAAACATATTTCATTGTGATTTTTGCTAAGTTAACCAAACTTTATTAGCCAAGTATGGGTGATTGGCTAATTTGTGCCAAAGCGCCTAGTGGCTTAGTTACTAAAATAAAAAAGCTTTTACCTCAATTAATAAATTAAGATTATTTTTAGAAAAAGCATTATCGGCAGAGGTTAGAAATTATTGAGAAAATAATTTGAAATAGTTAAAAAAATATTCGCTCTGCTTCAATATACAAGATGTAATAAGGCATTTTGCGAGAGAATGGAGATAAATGAGTAAAAACTCATCATAAAAGATAAGAAAATGATCGCAAGCCCTTCTGTTTCTTGTGTAAGTAGGCGATAATCAGCGCAATATTTTATGTGATTGACAAAAAAAAGATTAAATCTGGAAGTTATTTTAATATGTTTAATAAGATCAGAGGGCTTTTTTCAGCCGACCTCTCAATCGACCTAGGAACTGCTAATACCTTAATTTATATGCGCGAAAAAGGCATTGTTTTAGATGAGCCTTCGGTGGTTGCTATAAGACATGAGCGAGGCGGTAATAAGTCGATTGCTGCGGTAGGAAAAGATGCCAAAGTTATGCTGGGTAGAACACCTGGTAATATTACCGCGATTCGCCCTTTAAAAGATGGTGTGATTGCTGATTTTGAAGTCACTGAAAAAATGCTGCAAGAGTTTATTCGTAAAGTTCATGACTCTAGCTTTTTTATGCGTCCTAGCCCACGAGTATTAATTTGTGTGCCTTGTGGTTCAACCCAAGTAGAACGCCGCGCGATTAAAGAGTCGGCTTATGGCGCGGGTGCCAGAGATGTTTATTTAATTGAAGAGCCAATGGCAGCAGCCGTAGGAGCAGGCTTGCCTGTAGGTGAAGCGCGCGGCTCAATGGTTGTTGATATTGGTGGTGGTACAACCGAAATTGCAATTTTATCTTTAAATGGTGTGGTATCTTCCGATTCGGTAAGGATCGGCGGCGACCGATTTGATGAAGCTATTATTGATTATGTTCGCAGGAACTACGGTACTGTGATTGGCGAGGCCACTGCTGAGCGAATCAAACACGAAATTGGTACGGCATTTCCTAGTAGTGAAGTGATGGAAATTGACGTAAGAGGGCGTAACTTAGCAGAGGGTATTCCGCGTAGTTTTACCATTAACTCCAACGAAGTGTTAGAAGCCTTGCAAGATCCACTGGCTGGTATGATCAGAGCCGTTCGCTCCGTTTTAGAGCAATCTCCACCAGAGCTTGCCGCTGATATTTCAGAGCGCGGTATGGTGTTAACTGGTGGCGGTGCATTAATTAAAGATTTAGATCGCCTATTTTTAGAAGAAACAGGCTTACCTGTAATTGTGGCTCAAGATCCACTCACCTGTGTGGCTAGAGGTGGCGGTAAAGTATTAGAAACCATAGAAGAGCATGGTGGAGATTTATTTTGGCAAAACTAGCTCGTTAATTCACCTAAATAAAAAAACGCCGCAACTTATAATGGGTTGCGGCTTTTTTGTTTTTAATCGGTTAGCTCTGCCGAAATTAAAGTATTTTGCATTAACGTTGCAACTGTCATTGGACCAACACCACCAGGAACAGGAGTAATCCAGCTAGCTTTTTGGCTAGCTACGTCAAATTCAACATCACCTGTTAGTTTTCCATTTGCGAGTCGATTGATACCAACATCTATTACGATAGCTCCTGGTTTTATCCATTCCCCTTTAACGAGCTCAGGAATTCCTACACCAACCACCACCAAATCGGCACGGCTAACGTGATCGGCAAGATCTTTGGTAAATTTATGACACACTGTTACCGTCGCTCCTTTCAGTAACAGCTCCATTGCCATAGGGCGACCAACAATATTACTGGCACCAACAACAACACAGTTTAGCCCTTTAACGGGTTGATTAATTGATTTGAGCATCTGCATCACGCCATAGGGTGTGCAAGGTCTTAGCTGTGGAATTCTTTGCACTAGTTTGCCAATGTTATAAGGGTGAAAACAATCGACATCTTTTTCGGGTTTAATGCGTTCTAAAACTTCGCTTGAGTCTAAATGAGCAGGCAGGGGAAGTTGAACTAGAATACCGTTTATTTGAGGGTTTTCGTTAAGTGCATCAACTTGAGCTAATAGTTCTTGCTGTGAAATAGAGTTATCCAGCACGATTTTTTCTGAATGAAATAGTATTTCATTGCAAGCCTTTACCTTTTTATTAACATACACTGCCGATGCGGGATCTTCGCCAACTAAAATAACCGCAAGTCCTGGAGCGTTTAATCCAGAATCTAAGCGAGACTGTACTTTTTGCTTTATCTCTGCGCGGATTTTTGCCGAAAGCTGATTTCCATCGATTAAATTAGCGGTCATAAAGTCATTCTCTGATGATTTCGGTAGTTAAGTATTTTCTCAGTTGTTGACTAAACTGCCAAGTAAAAAAATAGCTTGATTGTCTATCTATTGAGCTTGGTCAATTGTATACCGGCTTCAAGATGCTTGTTTTTGGTGTTCAGCCAAAAAGCTTGAAGTAGAAAAAGTCATATGATGTCTTTGATCTATCAAAATTCACTTAAAAACCACCCCCAATAAAAGTTTTTAAAATTTATTAAAATTCCTTATTGACGAAGGTGCATTTAGCCAGTATTATTCCGCGCTCCTTTGAAGGGGACAGCCTTTTTAGGGTTTCTTTTTTAGGAATAGTCGGGGAATAGCGCAGTCTGGTAGCGCGCCTGCTTTGGGTGCAGGATGTCGGGGGTTCGAATCCCTCTTCCCCGACCAATATTTCACTGGTAAGTGATGTTTATAGGTAGTTAATTAATTTGCCATATAAACAACGGGGTTCCTAGAGAACAGTGCGCCCGTAGCTCATCTGGATAGAGCAACGGCCTTCTAAGCCGTGGGTAGCAGGTTCGAATCCTGCCGGGCGCGCCATTAATGCCCTGGCCGGATAGATAAAAAAGAGCCGTTTACAAGTATCTATTTAAAGATATAATGTACAAGCTCAAAGATTTTATGGTGGGCGTAGCTCAGTTGGTAGAGCCCCGGATTGTGATTCCGGTGGTCGTGGGTTCAAACCCCATCGTCCACCCCATATTTTGTCTGTTTTATATAAAATAGACGTTATAACAAAGTGCGAGAGTGGCGGAATTGGTAGACGCGCTGGATTTAGGTTCCAGTGTCTTGCGGCGTGAGAGTTCGAGTCTCTCCTCTCGCACCACTTTGTTATCATTTGTTTGTAGGTATTAATATGTATTAATTAGTGCAAACAAGTTTTGGCTTGAGCTAGATGATGGTCACCTGAGCTTTGGTGCTAACCAAACATCCAAAGGGTAGCCGATATAGCAACCCAATTAGTGGATGCTAACTAAAATGCTCTTGCTGCCCTCCTTATAGCTCTTAAGCCTCAGTATTATTAATTTAAAGCAGTTGATTAATTTAAAGCAATTGCTATGGATTGCTAGTTAATTTAAAGAATTTAGTTAAAACCTATTTGGAGCATACCAATGCAAGTTTCAGTAGAAACCACAAGCGGATTAGAGCGCAAATTAACCATTGGCGTACCAGCCAGTAAAGTTGACGATGTCGCGCTTGATAGAATGAAAGAGTTAGCAAGAACTCAACGAATGAATGGTTTCCGTCCAGGTAAAATCCCATTAAATGTGATTAAAAAGAAATTTGGCGTTCATGTACGCCAAGAAGTGGTTTCTGAGGTAATGCAGCGCTCATTTTATGAAGCCGTTGTACAAGAAAAGCTACAGCCGGCTGGCACTCCTCACATTGAGCCTGTAACCATGGAAGAAGGTAAAGATCTAGAATTTACCGCAAGTTTTGAAGTTTACCCAGAAGTTGAATTAGGCGATTTTTCATCAATTGAAATTGAGCAAATGACAGCAGAAGTGACTGATGACGATTTAAGCAAAATGATCGATACACTACGTGAGCAACAAGCTAACTGGGTTGAAGTTAAACGTAAATCTAAGGAAAGCGACCAAGTTATCATTGATTTTGTTGGCACTATTGATGGCGAAGAGTTTGCTGGTGGTAAAGCTGATGATTTTGCATTAGAGCTTGGTAAAGGCCAAATGATCCCTGGTTTTGAAGAACAGTTAATTGGCTCTAAGGCGGGTGATGAAGTTGAAATTAAAGTCACTTTCCCTGAAGACTATCACAACAAAGAGGTTGCGGCTAAAGAAGCGACTTTCGCAACTAGCGTAAAAGCAGTTAACAAAAAAGAGTCACTAAAATTAGGCGAACTTGCAGAAAAGCTAGGTATTGAAGATGGCAATGTTGCTTCAATGAAGGCTGATATTCGCAAAAATATGGAAAGAGAGCTTGCTCAAGTATTAGTGGGCAAAACCAAAGAAAAAGTAATGGATGGCTTAGTTGATTTACATGAGTTTGACATCCCTAAGTCGATGATCGACCAAGAAATTGAGCAATTAAAGCAACAAGCAATGCAGCAGTTTGGAGGCCAAGGCGCGCAAATGCCTGATCTACCTTCTGAGTTGTTTGAAGAACGTGCGACAAGACGTGTGAAGCTTGGTTTATTAGTTGGTGAAGTCATTAAACAAAACAAAATTTCTGCTGATAAAAAAGCCGTTCGTGCCAAGCTAGAAGAGTTAGCCTCGGTTTATGAGCAACCAGAAGAAGTAATTAACTACTATTTGGGTGATGAACAGCGTTTAAATGAAGTTGAACAGCTTGTATTAGAAGAAAGTGTCGTTAACTTTGTACAAGAACAAGCCAAGGTAAATGAGAAAGCGCTATCTTTTGATGAAGTAATGAACCCTAAGCAAGAGCCTGTAGGATCAGAAGATAAAGAGTAAGTTAATAAATAACTTTTTGGTTATTTATACCCTTTCTACTTCAAGATGCATGATTCAGCAAGTCAGTAAGGCATCCTATTTGAGGCATTAATGCGCAGGATTAGCATTCTAATTCAAGCATTGATAACGAAAAAGAGGTTGGCTTACTGCCTTGCCCTTCGGGTGCTCAGCCAAAAAGCTTGCACTGTGTTACAGCTTTTGAAAAGGGCTTGCCATTTCCTGCAAGCTGCGCCTTGTTCAAACTTTTTGGCTGAACACTGAAACAAGCATCTTGAATTAGAAAGGGTATACAAACCCGGTATTGAAACTGCTATAGTTAGCCCATAGGTTAATAAGGTTGGTTTAATACTGGGTTTTTTATTTTAAAGCCTGAAAATAAGGATAACAATTTCAATGACAAGTGCAATGATTCAAGAGCAAGCGCTCGGCTTAGTTCCTATGGTGGTAGAGCAAACCGCAAAAGGTGAGCGCTCTTACGATATTTATTCGCGATTACTTAAAGAGCGAGTAATTTTTATGGTGGGTCAGGTAGAAGATCACATGGCCAATCTAATTGTGGCACAAATGCTATTTTTAGAATCGGAAAATCCAGATAAAGATATTTCTCTTTATATCAATTCTCCTGGTGGTTCGGTGACCGCAGGCATGGCAATTTATGACACAATGCAGTTTATTAAACCTAACGTTTCAACCCTTTGTGTAGGGCAGGCTTGTAGTATGGGAGCATTTTTATTGGCAGGTGGTGCTGAAGGAAAACGTTATGCACTGCCTAATTCGCGTGTGATGATCCATCAACCGTTAGGTGGATTTCAGGGGCAGGCCTCTGACATTGAAATTCATGCTCAAGAGATTTTAAAAATGCGTGAAACATTAAATAAAATTTTGGCGCACCATACGGGCAAAAAACTCAAAGATCTTGAAAAAGACACTGATCGCGATAACTTTATGAGCGCAGAAGAAGCAGCTAAATATGGTATTGTTGATAGTGTTATTGCAACCCGTGGTTAATTATTGCTAGTAAATAGTATTGATTTTATAGTAATAAAAGAGCCAATTTTAGAAATGCGTTTTATTCTGATAAGATAAACAGGTAAAGTGCTATTATTAATAGTTAATAGTTAATAGTAGTCAAATTGATCCCTAATGTGTGTAAATTAAAGGATATTCAATGAGTGATAACAGAAAATCAGGTGGACGAGACGACAGCGGTAAGCTGCTTTATTGTTCTTTCTGTGGAAAAAGTCAGCACGAAGTAAGAAAGCTTATTGCTGGCCCTTCTGTTTTTATTTGTGATGAGTGTGTTGAGCTTTGTAACGACATTATTCGCGAAGAAATTCAAGAAGTTACTCAAGACAACGATTCAAGCAGTCTACCAACCCCGCGTGAAATTAATGACATTTTAGAGCAGTATGTTATTGGTCAAAGTGCGGCCAAAAGGGTGCTGTCGGTTGCGGTTTATAATCATTATAAGCGTTTGCAATCTGGTGATAATAAAAATGATGAAGTAGAGCTTGGTAAAAGTAATATTTTATTAGTTGGACCTACCGGTAGTGGTAAAACGCTTTTGGCTGAAACACTAGCACGCTTACTTAATGTTCCATTCACTATTGCCGATGCTACCACATTAACCGAAGCAGGTTATGTGGGTGAAGATGTTGAAAATATTATTCAAAAGTTATTGCAAAAATGTGACTATGATGTTGAAAAGGCGCAACATGGTATTGTTTACATTGATGAAATCGACAAAATTTCTCGTAAAGCCGATAATCCATCTATTACTCGTGATGTTTCGGGTGAAGGTGTTCAGCAAGCACTATTAAAGCTCATTGAAGGCACAGTGGCGTCAGTGCCACCGCAAGGTGGTCGTAAACACCCTCAGCAAGAATTTTTACAAGTAGACACCAGTAGCATTTTGTTTATTTGTGGTGGTGCATTTGCTGGTATGGACAAAATTATTCGTGATCGTTCTGAGCGTTCAGGTATTGGTTTTGGTGCTCAAGTTCGTAGCAAAGACGATGGCAAAAATATCGGTGAAGTCTTTAAATCAATTGAACCTGATGATCTGGTGAAATATGGTTTAATTCCTGAGTTTGTTGGGCGCTTGCCTGTAGTTGCAACCTTAGAAGAGCTAGATGAAGACTCTCTCATTCAAATTTTATCTCAGCCTAAAAATGCACTTACTAAACAATATGCAAAACTGTTTGATATGGAAGGGGTTAATCTAGAATTTAGAGAAGATGCCTTAAAAGCGGTGGCTAAAAAGGCTATGGAAAGAAAAACGGGTGCGCGAGGCTTGCGTTCAATTTTAGAGCGAGTATTGCTTGATACCATGTATGACCTGCCATCTATGGAAGGTGTAACCAAGGTAGCCATAGATGCTGCTGTGGTTGATGGAGAGTCCGAGCCGTTACTTATTTATGAAAGCCAAGATAAAAAACTGGCCTCTGATCAATAAAAGCTGACAAATGTCAGCTTTTTTTTCGTATTGCAATTGAATCTATAGGTATTGCCCTCATATATATTCGTGATCTGTAAACCAAGATCTATACCTAAAGCATCTATGCCCAAAGATCTCAAGGTAGCACGGACATACCTGCTCTATTTTTCAAAGAAGAATGAGTATAATCACTTAACTAGTTTAAACAAAGAGCCAACATGACTAAAGCCGAAAACACGAACCTATTGCCAGTATTACCATTAAGAGATGTTGTTGTCTTTCCGCACATGGTGATCCCATTATTTGTTGGTCGTGAAAAGTCAATTAACGCATTAGAGCTAGCATCAGATTCTAGCAATAAAGTATTACTCGTTGCGCAAAAAGATGCCAACAAAGATAACCCTAATGCGAATGATATTTATGAACAGGGTTGTGTTGCCAATATTTTGCAAATGCTTAAATTGCCCGATGGCAACTTAAAAGTATTGGTTGAGGGGATTGAAAGAGCCAGTATTGAAAAGCTCGAAGAAAATAATGGTGTGCTTGAGGCTGAATTTGAAATTTTACCAAGTGAATTACCAAGCGAAAACGAAACAGGCGCGCTTATTCGCTCTACTAAATCTATGTTTGAGAGCTACATTAAACTGAATAAAAAAATCCCGCCAGAGGTTTTAAATACGGTTTCTGCCATTGATAATGTGGAAAAACTGTCAGATATTATTGCCGCTCATATTATTTTAAAAATTGAAGAAAAGCAGACCATTTTAGAAATATCTAGTATTGCCGAGCGCCTTGAATTCATTATGAGCTTAATGGAGTCAGAAATTGATTTACTTCATGTTGAGCGAAAAATACGCGGCAGAGTTAAAAAGCAAATGGATAAAAGCCAGCGTGATTATTATTTGAATGAGCAAATAAAAGCTATTCAAAAAGAGTTGGGAGATGAAGATTCATCAAGTGATGTTGATGAATTGAGCAAAAAGGTTGCTTCAGCAGGAATGACAAAAGAAGCCAAAGAAAAAGCCGATGCTGAAATTAAAAAGCTTAAGATGATGTCACCAATGTCAGCGGAAGCTACCGTTGTACGAGGCTATATCGACTGGATGTTGAGCTTACCGTGGAAAAAACGTAGCCGCTTAGACAATAAAATAGATAAAGCACAGCAAATTTTAGAAGCTGATCATTTTGGTTTAGAAGAGGTTAAAGAAAGAATTTTAGAGTATTTGGCCGTACAAACTCGGGTTAAAAAACTTAAAGGTTCAGTCCTTTGCTTGGTAGGTCCTCCAGGAGTTGGCAAAACTTCGCTAGGCGAATCCATTGCAAAAGCAACGGGTAGAAATTTTGTGCGAATGTCGTTAGGCGGAGTGAGAGATGAAGCTGAAATTCGCGGTCATAGACGAACCTATATTGGCTCTATGCCGGGTAAAATTATTCAAAAACTCAGTAAAACTAAAGTTAAAAACCCATTATTTTTACTTGATGAAATCGATAAAATGGCAATGGATATGCGTGGCGATCCAGCTTCGGCGCTATTAGAGGTGCTCGATCCTGAGCAAAACTCGGCTTTTAATGATCATTATTTAGAGGTCGATTACGATTTATCGGAAGTGATGTTTGTATGCACGGCAAATTCTATGAATATTCCAGGGCCATTACTCGATAGAATGGAAGTGATTCGCCTGTCAGGTTATACCGAAGATGAAAAACTCAATATTGCAACACGTTATTTGCTACCGAAGCAGATCAAAGTGAATGGTTTAAAAGATGATGATATTAAAATTTCTAAGCCGGCCATGACCGCTATTGTGCGTTATTACACTCGTGAGGCGGGAGTTAGAAGCTTAGAGCGCGAAATCTCTAAAATTTGCCGTAAAGTGGTTAAAGAACTGCTATTTGATAAAAAGCGCACAAGCATTTCAATTAATACCAAAAACTTAAACAAGTATTTAGGTGTAGAAAAATATGATTTTGGTAAAGCAGGTGAAACGGATCAAATTGGGCAGGTTACAGGACTAGCGTGGACTCAAGTTGGTGGTGACTTACTAACTATTGAATCAGCAGTAACTAGTGGTAGCGGTAAAGCCGTTTCAACTGGGCATTTAGGCAATGTTATGCAAGAGTCTATTAAAGCTGCAATGACGGTTGTAAGAAGCCGCGCGGAATCTTTGGGCATAGAAGATGACTTTTATCAAACTAAAGACATTCATGTGCACGTACCAGAAGGGGCAACTCCAAAGGATGGTCCTAGCGCGGGCTGTGCAATGTGCACGGCGTTAGTTTCGTCACTAACGGGAATTGCGGTGCGAAGAGACGTTGCAATGACGGGTGAAATTACCCTACGAGGTGAAGTATTGCCCATTGGTGGTTTAAAGGAAAAATTATTGGCCGCGCATCGAGGCGGAATTAATCGAGTATTAATTCCTGAAAAAAATGTTCGCAACTTATCTGAAATTCCTGCAAATGTAATTGGTGATTTAGAAATTATTCCAGTAAGGTGGATAGATGAAGTTCTAGAAAAAGCTTTGGTTAGTATGCCAACACCATTAGCTAAGTCGAGTAAAAAGGCTTCTCAAGCCAAGCAAAAAACAAAAACGAGTAAAAAATCAAGCGCATCAATTAAGCCACATTAAAAAAATAAGCGACTAAATTTAGTCGTTTTATCTTAACAATATTGGGTTAATTGTTAATTCAATATTGTTGAATTGCTCATATTTGCTAAAAATTGTTGCAAATTTGAGCAAAGCCACGGATTTTCTGGCTTTAAGCGCATTTGTCGCTTGACAGGTAAATCGCTAGATTGGTATAAAGTTATCCGCAAGGGGCATATATTAAATCCAAAACTTTATGCTCTTAAATTAACAGATAAGAATTAAAGGGGAAATAAGTGAATAAATCTGAACTTATCGATGCAATTGCATCAGGCGCCGACATCTCTAAAGCTTCAGCTGGTCGTGCATTGGACGCTATGCTTGATTCAATTACCGAAACTCTACGTAAAGGTGATCAAGTAGCTTTAGTTGGTTTTGGTACGTTTTCAGTAAAAGATCGTGCAGCTCGCACTGGTCGTAATCCACAAACAGGTAAAACCATTCAAATTCCAGCCGCTCGTGTTCCAGGTTTTAAAGCTGGTAAAGGTCTTAAAGACGCGGTAAACTAGCGTCCGCTTAAATATGGGCGCTTAGCTCAGTTGGGAGAGCATCGCCCTTACAAGGCGAGGGTCGGCAGGTTCGAGCCCACTGCAGCACCCACCAACTTAGGTTTATAAGCGTAGCTTTGGTTCGAGCGCGTTTAGCACATTGGCCATCAGTCTGCGTTAGCGCCTTAACGCTAGGAAATATCTTGAGGTTGAAAAACCGTTTCAGGAGCGGTAGTTCAGCTGGTTAGAATACCGGCCTGTCACGCCGGGGGTCGCGGGTTCGAGTCCCGTCCGCTCCGCCAAAATTAAGCGCGCCTTTCGTGGCGCGCTTTTTTGTTAAATTATTTAATTTTTGCGTTATTAATCGTTAATGAGCAGTTTGCTATGTTAGAAAATATTAGAGAAGGGGTTAAAAAACCCTGGGTTAAGATCGTTGTTTTTGCGATAGTTATTTCATTTGTATTTGCGGGATATTTTTCATCGTCTTTTTTCTTAGGTGATCCTAATGCGGTTGCGATTGTTAATGGTGAAAGTATTTCACGAGTTGATTTTCAATCGGAATATCAAAGAACAAAAGCGCAACAAGCTGACTATTATAACGCAAATGTAAAAACAGAAGAGCAAGAGCTGGCTTTTCAAGAGCAGATTTTACAAAGTTTGATCGATCAAAAAGTAAGAGAACAATCAATAAGAGAGCTTGGTTTTAGGTTATCTGATCAAAAATTAAGAAATATCATTCAATCATCTGAAGTCTTTAAAGACGCGCAAGGTAATTACTCTTCCGATTTGGTTAATCAGTTATTAGTTTCACGTGGAAAAAGTAGAGATTGGTTAAAGTCGGTTTTCACGGTTCAAGAAACCTATGGACAGTTAGTTTCTGGTGTAGTTGATAGTGAGTTTAACTTGCCTGTGGAAGCGCAAAAAGAATTTGAGCTAATGGCTCAAAAGCGTTCAGGAAAATATTTGAAGTTAGACTTTGAAAAGTTTAAATCAGGTATAGAAGTGACTGAAGAAGCTATCAATCAATATTATCAAGAAAACCAAGAAGCCTTCCGCATTGAAGAAAAAGTGTCTATTGAATATATAGAATTATCTATCGACTTATTAAAGGCGGCTCAACAAGTAACGGATGAAGAAATTGCTCAGCGTTATGAAGAAAACCTTAGTCGCTATCAATCGGAGCCGCAAAAGCAATATTCTCACATATTAGTTTTGCACAATGACGATGAAGATGCTGCACGTGCAAAAGCCGAAGCAATTAAAGCAAAAATTGCCGCAGGCGAAAGCTTTGATGCTGTAGGTAGTGAAGCCGACGAGTCAGGTGATTTAGGCGTGTTATTAGAAGGAGCATTAGAGCCTTCGGCAGAAGAAGCGGTTAAACTTTTAAACGAAGTTGGTGATGTAACTGAAGTGGTCGAAATAGAAGGTGCTTTTCAGATCCTAAAGCTCACAAATTTAATTGATGGCGAAGTGCAAGCCTTAGACTCAGTGAGAGCTGAAATTATTGAAGAAATTAAAACTCAAAAAGCAGAAGAAGACTATTATGCGAAATCTGAGTTAATCAAAGAAAAGTCTTTTGAATTTTCAGACTCATTAAATGAAGCGGCCGAAGCTGTTGAAATGGAAGTAAAACTGAGTGAGTTTTTTGGTTTAAGTAGCAGAAATGGTATTTTTGCTAATCAACAAGTTAAAGATGCCGCATTTAGTACTGATGTAAAAGAAAACTTACTGAATTCTCAACCTTTAGAATTAGGTGCAAAATCACTTGCTAGTATTGCGCTTAAAGGAACATCAGCCAAGTGAGGTTGAGGCATTAGAAAAGGTGAGCGAGCGAATTAAAAATGATTTGATTCAAAAATCAGCTAACAGAAATCAAATGATTTGGCTAAAGATTTATTAGCTAAACTTGATAATGGCGATTCTATCACCGAGCTTTTAAATGAAAATCAGTTAGCATGGGTAGATCTTGATAAAGTAGAAAGAAACAATGCCGCGTTGCCATATATGGCAAACCAAGCGTTTTTTAAGATTAATCAACCTTTAGAAGGTGAAGTGAATTATGAGCTTGCCGAGGATTTTCAAGGTTTTGTTTTATTAATGCTTAATAGTGTTGAAAATGGCGACTGGTCATCAGCTGAAGAAAGCGAAAAAAATCAACGCGAGTTGTTTGTTAATCGCTACTACTCAACAGCAACATTAACCGCATTTTTTGAACAAAAAAGACTATCTGCCGATGTTAGAAGAAACCTCGAAAATTTAATCCAAAATTAAAAACAGGTTAATTCAATGGCAAAAAAAAGCGGCTTAGCCGCTTTTTTTATGTGAGAAAAATTTAGGCTAGAAAAACAGGCTTTACTCAGTGACTTTTAAACAAGCTATTTGATGACCCTGTTTGGTATTAATAAGATCGGGCTGAGTATTTTTGCAGCGATCTTGGCAGTAGTGACATCGACTATAAAATTGACACCCAAGAAGATCATTATTATCACTTTTAATTGGCTTTGGCGGTAAAAAATTAGGGAACCGTGCGCGATACATGGGAGTACTAGCGAATAATGTTTGGGTATAGGGATGCTTGGGATCGTCAAATATTTGAACAATACTGCCAGATTCAACGACTCGTCCTTTAAACATAACAAGCACTTCGTCGGCAATATGCTCTACAACATTTAAGTCGTGAGAAATAAATAAATATGAAATTCCCATTTCTTCTTGTAGCTCTTGAAGTAGATTTAATATTTGAGCTTGTATAGAAACATCTAATGCAGATAATGGCTCGTCTGCAATAATGACTTTAGGATCAATAATAATAGCCCGAGCAATGGCTACTCTTTGTCTTTGACCACCAGAAAACATATGAGGGTATCGGTATTGATGCTCGGGAAGTAATCCAACTTTAACTAAAGTATCAGAAATTTTTCGCTTTCTTTGCTTGGCAGTAAGTAGGGTGTTAATTTGTAGAACTTCATCTAATGATTCCCCGATGCGTGCATTAGGGTTGAGGGAATCATAGGGATTTTGAAATATCATCCGAATATTTTTAAAGCGAGCTTTCTTTTGTTTTTTGTTTTTAGGCTCTTGCCGTTGGTTGTTAAAATAAATATCGCCACTTGTAGGGGCTTCTATGCCAATAACTTGTCTTGCAAGTGTTGATTTTCCACTGCCAGACTCTCCAACAATGGCTAATGTTTTTCCTGCTTCTAACTGAAAGTTAACATTTTTAATCGCATCAAGCTTAATGCTACGTGTAAGCCCACGAGATTTTAACTCGTAGCGTTTAGATAAATTTTCGACACGTAATAGACTCATCAATTATTACCTGTTTTGATCTACTGGTTTATCAGTAGCAATGTGACAACGAACTTTACCATGATTAGCAATTGAAATAAGTTGTTGTTTAGCAACACAGTTTTTTTCTGCTTGCGGACACCTAGGGCCCAACCTGCAACCAACTGGCAATTGGTTCATTGGCGGAATGTGCCCTTTTAAGGCAAATAAGCGGCTGCCTTTTTGGTGGCGATCACCAAGCTGGGGAATGCTGTTGAGCAATGCTTTGGTGTAAGGATGTCTAGCTGACTTTAAAATATTTTGAGTAGAAGCATGTTCCATTAATTGCCCTGAATAAATCACCCCAATTCTATCTGTATTTTCGGAGAGTAGTGCAAAATCATGGGTAATGAGCATTAGACCGGTTTTTTTAGATTGACTAAGGTTAACTAATAGTTCGAGTATTTGGGATTGAACGGTTACATCCAATGCTGTGGTTGGCTCATCGGCTATTAATAATTTTGGTTGACAGGCAAGTGCTATTGCTATTGATGCTCGCTGGCTCATTCCACCAGATAATTGATGAGGATAAAGTTTAAGCATAACTTCGGGAGATGAAATACCAACAGAATCTAATAGCTCTAATGCTTTAACTTTTCTACTGCTGCGCGTACCACCTTGATGAAACGCTAATGTTTCGTCAAGCTGCCTTCCTATCGAATAGCAAGGGTTTAAGCTTGATTGAGGATCTTGAAAAATAATGGCTGCTTTTGAAGAAACATATTGAGCCCTCTCTTCTATAGACATTTTCATTAGATCTCGGCCATCTAAATTAATGTAGTCGGCACGCATACTCATTTTTTTTGAGAGCAATCCCATTATTGCTAAAGCCAACATACTTTTACCTGAGCCAGACTCACCTACAATGCAAGTATTTCTCCGTGTTCCATTTTAACAGAAAGCCGTTCAATAACTGGGAGCGGCCCTTCGGAACTATGATAAGTGACACTTAGGTTTTCTATTCTTAACAGCATTAGCTCACCTATTTCTCAAGCTCAAGAGAGTCTCTTAAACCATCACCCACTAAGTTAATAGATAGCAAAGTAAAAAATATTGCTAAGCCGGGAAATGTTACTGTCCAAGGAGCACTCACAATATTGTTATAAGATTCAGATAAAATAGTTCCCCATTCTGGGTAAGGAGCTTGTGCGCCTAAACCTAAAAAGCCTAGCGCTGCAATTTCCAATATGGCGGTTGAAAAAGCCAAACTAACTTGAATAGTTAAAGGAGGCAAAATATTGGGCAAAATTGTTTTTGTGAAAAGCCGATATTTGCCTGCACCGTCTAAAAT
>CBDCCU010000007.1:0-233775 GCA_965214955.1 Aliikangiella sp.
GTTTCTGATCAGTTCGATAATTTCATCAATGTTGGCAAGTGCAATGGCTAAACCTTCTAGTACATGCGCTTTATCGCGGGCTTTTCTCAGCTCAAAAACGGTACGTCTGGTAACCACTTCACGGCGATGGCGAATGAAGGCTTCGAGCATTTCTTTAAGATTAAATAACTTAGGCTGGCCATTTTCTAATGCCACCATATTAATGCCAAACACAGTTTGCATTTGTGATTGGGCATAAAGGTTGTTCATTACAACCTCAGAGTTTTCACCGCGACGCAGCTCTATCACCATGCGCATACCGTCTTTATCAGACTCATCACGCAGTGCGGTAATGCCTTCTACTTTTTTCTCTTTAACTAAATCAGCAATCTTTTCAATCAGTTTAGCTTTATTAACCTGATAAGGAAGCTCGGTAACAACAATGCTTTCTTTACCGTTTTTATCATCAGTTTCAATATGGTGACGAGCGCGAATATAAATTCTGCCGCGCCCTGTTTTATAAGCCTGAACAATCCCTGCTCTACCATTAATAATGCCTTGGGTTGGAAAGTCAGGACCTGGGATATATTCCATAAGACCATCAACATCAATGTCTTCATCGTCCATTAATGCTAAGCAGGCATTAATTACTTCGTTTAGGTTATGTGGTGCAATATTAGTTGCCATACCCACAGCAATACCTGCCGAACCATTAACTAGTAAATTGGGTACTCGGGTGGGTAAAACTGTAGGTTCAGATTCGGTGCCATCGTAGTTTTCAGCCCAATCAACGGTATCTTTATCTAAATCGGATAACAGCTGATGCGCCATTTTGTCCATGCGAACTTCGGTATAACGCATTGCCGCAGGAGAATCACCATCTACCGAGCCAAAGTTACCTTGTCCATCAACCAACATATAACGCAGTGAAAATGGCTGTGCCATACGAACTATTGTGTCATAAACCGCAGTATCACCATGAGGATGGTATTTACCAATAACATCACCTACCACACGGGCTGACTTTTTATAGGCTTTATTATAGTCATTACCTAATTCATTCATGGCGTATAAAACCCGGCGGTGCACTGGTTTTAAACCATCTCGAACATCTGGTAATGCACGTCCAACAATAACGCTCATGGCGTAATCTAGGTAGGAGACTTTTAATTCATCTTCGATGTTAATTGGCAGGACTTCTTTAGCAAACTCACCCATAAACTACAGTTTTCCTTATCTTATTGATTTTTCACGTTTTTTTATTGTTGATTTATTGCAGTTGCACTGCTTAAAAAACGACCAATACTGAACACGCTTCATAGCGTGCATAAGCGGGCGATTGTAGCATAAAAACAACCAATATGGTTGCCTTAATTTTAATAAGATCTTATTTTCTATATTCATAAAACTATGGCTAATTTTTGTACCGTTTTTTCTTTAACGATTAACCATTAAATACTTTGTCTCGGTTCTTTTGAGAGTGCATAAAAGTATGTAAAATAGCCACCAATTAGCCAGCAACAATATAATGTAAAATGATACAACCTGATCAAGTTTTAGCTAAAGATGTTCAAATAATTACCGCTGATTGGTTTATACCAATGAACAAAAAGCCTAGTGAATGCCACGCTAACGATAAACACTTATGGCTCGAAAACGCAGGAATAGCTATTTGCAATGAAGATATTTTAGCCGTTGGCACTAGCGCTCAGTTACAAGAAAAATTTCCTCAAGCAACTAAACAGCATTTCTCAAAACAAGTTCTATTACCAGGTTTTATTAATAGCCACTGTCATGCAGCCATGAATTTGTTGCGCGGCTTTTCCGATGATTTGCCGTTAAAACAATGGCTTGAAGATGCTATTTGGCCTGCGGAAGCAAAGTTTGTTGATAATGAATTTATTACCCAAGGAACAGAACACGCCATTGCTGAGCTATTACTTTCAGGAACAACTTGTTTTCAAGATATGTATTTTATTGCTGATCAAGCTGCTAATGTTGTTCAAAAATCTGGCATAAAGGCATCTATTGGTTTGGTTATTATGGACTTTAAAACCTCATGGACAGCAGATGCGCAAGACTGCATTAATAAAGGTCTTGATGTTTATGATCAATTTAAACATAGCCATACGGTTAATTTTAATCTCGCACCACACGCACCTTACACGGTTTGTAAGCAAACATTAGAGCATATTAATGTATTGTCTAATCAGCTTAATTTACCGGTGCAAATTCATATGCACGAAACCGCATTTGAGGTAGAGTCTTTTATTAAAGAACATGGTATTCGCCCTTTAAGCATGATGAAAGACATTGGCTTAATTTCGCCGTTGTTAAATGCCGTTCATATGACTCAGCTTAACCAAGGTGAAATTGAATGGCTGGCAGAATATGGCAGCCACGTGATCCACTGCCCTCAATCAAACATGAAACTTGCATCGGGGGTATGCCCAACCAAACAATTGATAGATGCGGGTGTTAACTTAGCCATAGGAACCGACGGAGCTGCCAGTAATAATGATTTAGATATGATTGATGAAATGAAATCAGCAACACTACTGTCTAAACTAGACTACCAAGATCCCACTTCAATGTCTGCCTATCAAGCACTCTACTGTGCTACTGTTGGTGGCGCTAAAGCATTAGGACTTTTTAACCAAACAGGTAGTTTAGAAGCGAATAAAAAAGCCGACTTTATCACCATTGATCTCAATCGTTTAGAAACCATGCCCGTGTATAATCCTATTTCGCAAATTGTTTATGCGGCAAGTCGTGATCAAGTGAGCAATGTTTGGGTAAATGGCAAATGTTTAGTTAAAGATCGTCAGTTACAAACATTAAATCAAGATTTAATTTTTCAACATATCGCAAAATGGCAAGAAAAAATTAGTCAACAATAGGTTTGTACCTTTAAAAAATTGTACAGTTAAAAGTGGCACTGTTAAAAAGTCGTACCGTTAAAAATTTGTACAATTGAAACAATCAATTTAAACAGAAGAACTCTAATGACCGAAACACTCAATGTAGATTCAACAGAAATTAAAAAGTTTGCCGACTTAGCCTCACGCTGGTGGGACAAAGAAAGTGAATTTAAACCCTTGCACGATATTAATCCACTAAGACTGGGTTATATTGAACAATACGTTGGAAACTTAAATGGCAAAACAATTATTGATGTTGGCTGTGGCGGCGGGATTTTAAGTGATTCAATGGCTGCTAAAGGGGCTATTGTTACTGGAATAGATATGGGAGAAGCGCAGTTGTCAGTAGCTAAGCTTCATCAATTAGAATCGGGGCAAAAAGTTGATTATCAGCAAAAAACAGTAGAGTCGATAGCACAAGAAAAACCACAGCAATTTGACGTAGTTACCTGTATGGAAATGCTAGAGCACGTGCCCGACCCAGCATCGGTAATTGCTGCGTGTGCAAAATTAGTTAAACCCAATGGGCATTTATTTTTTTCAACCATCAACCGAACCGCAAAAGCTTTTGCATTTGCCATTGTGGGTGCCGAATATGTATTAAATATGCTGCCAAAAGGTACACACCAATACGACAAATTTATCAAACCTTCCGAGCTAGCTCGCTGGTCAAGAGCTGCAAATTTAAACTTAAACCACTCAACAGGCTTACATTATAATCCGCTTTCAGGAACTTATAAGCTAGCTGATGGGCTCGATGTAAATTATATGATGCATTTTTCGCCTCAAGCATAAAACCAGTGATAGAACCTTATGGCAATTAAAGCTTTTTTATTTGATTTAGATGGCACATTGGTTGATACCGCAAAAGATTTAGGTGCGGCAATTAATCATGTGCTTAAATTACACAAAAAAACACCACTACCCGATGAAGTGACTCGCCCGTTTGTCTCTGGCGGCACACCTGCATTAGTTAAATTAGCCTTTGGCGTTGATGCTCAGTCCGAGCAATTTGAATTACTTAAAAGTGAATTTTTAAATTATTACCAGCAAAATCTCTGTATTCACTCGCATTTATACCACGGTGTTAGTGAAGCTTTAGCTGAATTAGATAGCAACAACATTCCTTGGGGAATTGTTACCAACAAACCAGAATATTTAACCACACCATTACTTAAACAATTAAAATTGTTACAGCGAAGCCATATCACTATTTCTGGCGATACCTATTCGGTTAAAAAGCCCGATCCCTATCCTCTTTTACAAGCGGCTAAAGCCATTAAGGTTAACCCACAAAACATTGCTTACTTTGGTGATGATAAAAGAGACATTGTTGCCGCAAAAGCAGCAAATATGATGTCTGTCTCTGTAGGTTGGGGATATTCAGCCAATCAAAACCCACTCGACTGGAATGCAACTACACATCTTAAAAATAGTGATTCTTTAAACGGCTTTATAAAATCGTCATACTCTATTTAAATAAACTATAATTAGATATACCAGTTCTCCTTTAAGATCTGATTTCAGAGTTCCGTGCATTGTTTCTCTATAGACTTACTAATCATAGCCTTAAAGTGGAATAAGCATATATTAGTATTTTTTTATCTATCGCGCTATAAATATATAGTGCTGACTATAATCAATAATAAAAGAATGCTTAAACTTAAAATACTATACTGCTGTTTGGTTTATGAAAATTAAAATTAAAAAATTAATCAATGCATAAATCAATTAATTTGGACCAACTGGAATATTTTATGCAGGCACTTAAATTGCTTAAACTATTCTGTAGGAGTTAAATCATAATGAATTTTTTTTCAAATCTTAAGTTTGGATACAAGCTTGGCGCAGGGTTTGGCATAATTTTACTAATACTTATTTCGGTTTCTAGCACAGTTTTTGTTAATTTAAAATCTATAGAAAAAGCCACCGACTGGGTTAATCATTCCCATAAAGTGATCCGAGTAGCAGAAGAGCTTCATACAGCAATGATTGTAATGCAGTCAGGATTACGAGGTTATGTAATATCGGGACAAGATGCTTACCTTGAAATTTATAATAAAGGCAAAAATGACGCCAAAAACAAAGCCGATGAAGGCAAACAACTAACCAGTGACAACCCTGAGGTTCAAAAGCATTGGGATATTATAAAAAACTTGGAAGATGAATGGATAAATGAAATAGCAGTAAAAGAAATTGCAATTCGCCAAGAGCTTAATAAAGGCGAACAAGCACAAAGATTTTTTGCTGAAGTATCATCTCGTACAATGGGTAAAGAGCTTTTTGATACGATACGCGCTAAGCTAAAAGAAATTAATCAAAATTTCACCCCAGGCAGTACAGGAGAGCATTATGTAACCATGCTAACCCTTGACTTAGTTAATATGGAAACGGGACAGCGTGGATTTTTATTAACAGGCAAAGAAGAATCTCTTGAGCCTTATATTGCAGGGCAAAAAACTTTTTTAACCCACATTGATGGGCTCAGTCAACTGATAACTTCAACCTCATTAACCCCAGGTCAAGTTGAATCGCTTAAAGCACTTACCCTACGCTGGGAGCACGAAGTTGCTGATAAAGAAATAGAAGCCCGACGCGAAATGAACAAATATCAATACACTATCAACGATATTGTCGATATTATGAAATCTGGCAAAGGTAAAGCCATCATGAATAAAATTCTTGATGAAATTAACCTAATTATTGATATGGAAGATAAACTTGCCGAAGAGCGCATTGAAGCTCAGCATCAATCAGCAAGCGATACTTCTAATCTCACTTTATTTGGCTCACTCGTTGCGCTTTTATTAGGGATTGTGATTGCTGGTACTGTTTCTAAAAGTGTTGTTAGCTCTATAACTTCTACAAATAACTCTATGCAACAAATTTCAGCGGGTGATTTAACTCAACAAATTAAAGTTGAAACATCGGATGAATTGGGTGATTTAGGCGATGCAGTTAACAGACTCAGCCGCAGATTAAGGCGCAACATCAATGAGATCTCACAGGCCACAGAAAGTGTTTCATCGGCTTCTACCGAGCTAGAATCAATCAGCCAAAATAGCAAAGCTGGCGCCAATAAGCAGCGTGAAGAAATCCAAATGGTTGCTACAGCGGTTACCGAACTTTTAGCCACAGTTCAAGATGCCTCGAATAATGCGAGCAACGCAGCGGATGTTGCCAATACAACCAGCGAACACTCACAGCTTGGCTCAAAAACCGTATCTGATTCCATTACAGCCATTAATAATCTTGCTAAAGAAGTTGAAACATCGGTTGAGTCAATTAAACGTCTTAAACAAGATAGCGAAAACATTGGCAAGGTGCTTGATGTTATTAAAGGCATAGCCGATCAAACTAATTTGTTAGCGCTTAACGCCGCTATAGAGGCTGCAAGAGCCGGAGAAGCAGGACGAGGTTTTGCCGTTGTTGCCGATGAAGTACGCGGTTTATCCCAGCGTACACAAGAATCAACCTCTGAAATTGAAGGATTAATTTCGTCATTACAAAACCAAGCAGAAGAAACCGTATTAACCATGGAAAAAAGTCAAAGTTTAGCCATTAATACGGTAGAAAAAGCCCACGAATCTGACGCCTCGCTTAAAGCCATTAGTGATTCAGTAGAGTCAATTAAAACCATTAGCGAACAAATAGCAACAGCAACCGAGCAACAAACCGCCGTTGTAGAAGATATTAACCGTAGCATGCTAAGCATTAATGAAGTTTCTGAAGAATCTTATGAAGGTTCGCAACAGATCACATCTGCCTGCTCTGATCTTGCGGTTTTAAGCACTCAACTTAAAAGCTCGGTTGAGTTTTTTAAAACATAAATATCTATCCGATCAACTTCAAGATCCTTGCTCTTTGACTCAGTAATAAAATAAGGATCTTGAAGTATAACAATCAATTTAACTGCCGCTTTATTGACCAAGCCACTTCAATAATAACACCCGAGCCGTCATTTAAGTTTTTAGCCGATATTTTTGCCCCATGAAAATCGGCAACAAGCTTAGCCACATAAAGCCCTAAACCTAAATGCGTTGATTGTGGATTATCGGTAAGTTCATTTTGGTGTGTTTTGTTTCTAACCGAAACCAGCGAGCGGAATATTTTTTTTAAGTTCTTTTTATCAATCACCGCTCCTTTATTTTCAACCGACAAAACCAGCTTTTGTTGTTGCCAACCTAAACGCACAATAATAAGTGTTTTTGGTAAGGAAAAGTCCATGGCATTTGAAATTAATTTATCCATTAGTTCAGTCATTAAATCAGTTGAAACATTATGTTGATAATGCGTTATGTTAGACTCAAACTTAAAAACATAATCAGGGAAAGAGCTTTGATAACCAGCAACTAATGCGGTTAAAAATTGACAAAAATCGATCATCTCTAACTCTGCTGTTTGCATGGCTTGTTTGATACCGCTTGCACGTCGCATTCGAGTTAAAATTTCACCTAAACGCTCTACTCCAGCGGTTGCTCGATTAAGCACTTCTTGTTGTTCACTATAATTATCAAGTTTTAAATTATCGAGTGAACTTCTAACCACCGCAATGGGAGTTCTTAGTTCGTGAGAAAGCCTTGAAGCTAACTTTTCCAAATAGTCGTTATATTCGTACAAACGATTACTCATGGTTAAAAATGCATTATTTAGCTCGTCTAATTCATCACCTTTTTCATAAACTAAAGCTTGTGATTTTTGCATTCTGCCTTGCTCATCAACCACTTGATTGATAGTGCTTTTTAATCGTGAAATTCTTGCGGTTAATTTTGAAATATACCAAACTAAAACCATCAAAATAACTAGCAAGATCCCTCCTGAAATTACCACAATTTTAGCGAGCTTTTGCTGTTGTAATAACTGAACACTGGCAACATTTTCTTCTATAAAAACCACACCAATAACTTTGTCATTAACTTGTATCGGTGAAGCAGCAGTCACTATCGAATAATTTTGCTGACTTCCTTGCTCTAACAAAGTTGAGCTTTTCCCTTTTAACGCGTCAAAAATAACGGGTGAATCTAGCCGTAGTTGATTTTCTCTTGTGTCTGTTATTTGAGCTGATTTTATCCCCAGCAACCAATGTAAAAACCAATGACTTTGAGCACTAGCTGGCAAAGTTTTTAGCTGATCTTTTTTCGCTAGCGCCCTACCACTTCCATCTAGCAACCAAACTCTTTGCCCCGCTCTTAAGTTTAAATTTTTAACAAACAATGACAACTCACTCGACGGCCATACCACAGCACTCAATTCAAACTGATTAGTGGTGATAATATCGCTAATTTGCCGTGTTTGTTTTTTATCAATATCAAAGTAGATCACATTCAGTTGTTTGGGTTTAACGCTATTGGGAAATTTTAATTCTAAATTAACCCCATTATTAACCTCACTCCAAACAGCATTAAAACGCCAGTCAATTTTGTTCTGGTTACCTTGATCAATAATGGGAATTTTACCTGGCGCTCGGGGAACAACTTTAATTTGATGATACCTGCCCAATTCATCTTGGTAATTAATGATCACCATATCAGAATTAGCTTGTTGTGACCGATTGGCATTAACCTTGGTTAAATAGCGAACTTCATTATCTTTTATCAAAAGAGACAAATACAAAGCATTGTTACTTTCTCCTAGTAATAAAGACATTGTATCGTCATTTTGCCCTTTTAATTGATGGTTACTTTTGGCTCGAAAAGTTTGCCGATACTTTTCTAAGTCAACCCATTCATCGAAAAAACCATCCATTAAAACCAGCTCAGAAATAGGAAATACTCTAAGCTCGGGAGCCAATGTTTGGCTATTTATAGGAAGTAAGCTTTCTGTAAACCAGTGGTGATTAATTGCAAACTGCTGACTCATTAATGCCGAAGTGAGTTGCAAGCGATCTTTTAAATTATCAACTAGCGTTTTTTCTACTTCTTTTAAAATAGAAACCGCAAAGAAAGGAATAAAAATGGTCAATAATAGAATAGACACAAATTTTGTTTTTAATGACCATTTAAACCAATTCATAAAATTGTCTAATTACTAATGTGTGGCAACGGTTAAAGTATCTTAAGGGAGAGTAATCATCACTAAACTTTCCAACGATACCCCATTCCATATACGGTTTCAATTTGATCAAAATGTGTATCGAGCGCCAAAAACTTTTTTCTAAGCCTTTTTATATGAGAAGTAACCGTACTATCGTCCACAATTGCTCTGGCAGCCTCCATTAATTGATCGCGATTTTTAACATGCCCTGGCCTTTTAACTAGTGCATGCAAGATCCAAAATTCAGTTAATGTAATATCCAGTGGTACCGACTGCCACGTTGCTATAAAACGCTCAGTGTCTAAACAAAGCGCTTCAACTTCAATCATTAAGTCGGCATTAATGTCTTGATTTTTTAACGCATCAACACGACGAAATAAGGTAGAAATTCTCACTAAAACCTGAGTAAGGCTAATATCTTTGGTTAAATAATCATCAGCCCCTAATCGCAATCCCGAAACCGTATCAAATTCGCTATCGAGCGCGGTTAAAAAAATAATAGGTAAAGTTTGAGATTGTGCTCGTAAATAACGGCATAATTCAAAGCCGCCTTCGGGTTCATCTTGTAAGCCTACATCTAAAATAGCCAAATCGGGCAGTCGCAACTCAAAAGCTTTCATAGCATCTTTTTTATTTTCATAAGTAAGAACCGTATAACCTTGCTTTCTTAAAGACGCCGCATAGTTATCTCTAATTGCCTGCTCATCTTCTACTAATGCAATTTGCTTTGCCATTTTTTATCCTAATGAATCAACAGAGTGACTATCTTAATAGAAAAACTAACAATAAACAGCGTTTAAAAACCAAAGCCATATTCTTGCCACATTCTGACTTTAGGTTTTCATTTTTGCTCCCGTTTACTGCCTTAAAAATATTGTGTAATGAAACTGAAATTTAACACATTATGAGGAAACGAAAATGAAAAAAGCAATAGCCATCTCTACTCTAATCACCGCTATAGCATTAGGTTTAAATACTCAACCAGTAAAAGCCGAAGCTAGCAAAGAAGAAAATATTGGTTTTGCATCGGGTGCACTAGCTGGCGCCGCTGTTGGTGGTCCTGTTGGTTTTATAGTAGGTGCTGTAACCGGTGTATTAGTTGGTGAGCAAGTAAAACAAGCCAACCAGTTAGAAACTGCTCAAGCAGATCTCCATCAGTCAAAAATAGCCTATCAGCAATTAAAGCAGGAGTTTAACATGGTAGAAAATGCTTACCAACAACACCAAGACTCTACCGCTAACTTAGCACTTATTTCTAATAGTTTTAGTATGAACTTAATGTTCACCACAAATTCTTCGGCATTGTCTGATTTAGATAGAGAGCATATCGAAAAGCTTGCTCAAGTATTATTAGAACATCCTGAAATCAACCTAACCTTAGATGGTTACTCTGATCCACGAGGCAGTTCAAAACATAACTTTATTCTATCGCAAAATCGTGTAGATGCGGTAAAACACGCTTTTGAAATGCTAGGTATTGATGCAAACCGCATTGCTACTACGGCTCATGGTGAGCTAGATGGAATGCACTCAGCTAGCTCCGATGAATTTGCTCTTGCCCGAAAAGTTAGCGTGAATTTATCCACTAACGCTTTTGGTCAAGTTGCACAAAACTAGCCAAGGTACAAAGCAGCTAGTAAAGCGAGGCAAATTTAGGGCAACAAAAGGAGGAAAATTAAATTGCTCCACCTTTGGCATATCGCAAGGTATGCCTTTTTTATTTATATACCCGTTCTGCTTCAAGATGCTTGTTTCAGTGTTCAGTCAAAAAGCTTGAACAAGGCGCGGCTTGCAGGAAATGGTAAGCCCTTTTCAAAAGTTGCAACGCTGTACAAGCTTTTTGGCTGAGCACTCGAAGGGCAAGGCAGTAAGCCAACCTCTTCTTCGTTATCAATGCTTGAATGAGAGTGACTAATCCTGCGCATTAATGCCTCAAATAGGATGGCTTACTGACTTGCTGAAACATGCATCTTGAAGTAGAACGGTTATACAAACCCGTGCTAGAATGAATTTGAATTTTAAGATCTGTATAACTGCTCTCTTTTAAGAGATATGTTCAGCAAGTTAGAAAGCCATTTTGCTTGATAGCGAAAAACAGATTGGCTTTTAGGCTTAGCGCTAAAAACAAATATCTTGAAAAAGCAGATATAAAAAATTGAAGGGAAAGTATTTGTATTTTTTTCGATTATTTACCATTAAAACACAAAAACTCAATCGCAGTTTATTATCTACTCTTTTATTGCTTCTGTTTGCTTGTTCAGTTAGCACTCAAGCAAATAACCTGCAGAGTTTAACTCAGCTTACCAGCCAAACTATTCAATCAAAAAACGCTCATCAACCAGTTCAACTAATTCAGCAAACAACATTTGAAAAACACAGAGCTTTATACTTAAGTGCAGAAAATCAATTAAAACAAGGTCACCTTAAGCAGTTTAAACAAACATTTGCTCAGCTTAAGGATTATCCACTTTATGAGTATTTAGAAAAAGAATATTTAATCAGTCAATTTAGTTTAGCTAACACAAGCAAAATAGAAGCGTTTTTAACTCGACATAAAGGCAAGCCAGTTGCTCGTAAACTACGCTATAAATGGCTTAGCTGGTTGGCTAAAAACAAGCATGCTTCGGCTTTTTTAAGACATTATCAGCCAATGGGTAGTCGTTCGCTTGAATGCCACCAACTTAACTTTCGCCTTAAAACTAATGAAAACCCTAATGATTTAAGCGCTCATATTGAATCTATTTGGTTATCGAGCAAATCATTGCCCAAAGCTTGCGATAAGCTTTTTGCCAATTGGCAAAAAACAGGACACACCATTACCCAAAAGCTTATTTGGCAAAGGTTAGTTAAGGCCGTTAATACAAATAACAAACGTTTAGCTAGCTATCTCAGCCGAAAACTAAGCAAAAATAATCAAGAAGCCGCAAAACTATTAACTCAAGTTAATAAAAAGCCTAAAACTTTACAAAAAATCAACTTTCGTCTGCCTTTATCTAACAAAGCCAATGACATTATTGCGCTTGGTTTAAAACGCTTAGCTTGGAAAAAACCAGAACAAGCCATAAAAATTTGGGCTTATTTAGGTAAAAAATATACCTATAAAACCCAAGGCGACCAATTGCGACGTGCAATAGCACTCAGCTTAGCGATTGATAAATCTCCACTGGCAATCGACTGGCTAACATCATTAACCCATTTAAATGATTCTGCAATTAACCAATGGATTTTATCAACCTATATAGAACAACAAAACTGGCAGGCTATTGCTTCACATTCTAAGCAAATGTCTCAGCTCGATAAACACACCAATAAGTGGCAGTATTGGCAAGCCGTTGCAGAGTCTAAATTGGGCGGCGCTGAAAAAGCCAATCAAATATTGGCATCTATTGCTGATAGCCGCAGTTATTATGGTTTTTTGGCGGCTAATAAGTTGCAGAAAATGCCACAACTTAATCAACAGAGTATTAAGGTTTCTAACACTCAATTTCATCAAATTAGCAATTTACCTACAAGTTTAAGAGCTTATGAGTTTTTTAAACTGAATAAATTAGCCTCTGCTCGCAAAGAGTGGAATTATTTAGTTGAGCAAACACCTCACAATCAAACCGTTATTCTTGCAGCGCTCGCTCACACTTGGGGATGGCAGCATCAATCAATTTTAGCTTTTGCCCGAAGTCGTCAAATTGATGATGTAGAAAAACGCTTTCCACTTACTCACATTAATGACTATGAACATCACGCACAAAAGCACCAAATTCCTGCAACTTGGGCTTTTGCCATTACAAGGCAAGAAAGCGCTTTTAAACCTGATGCCCGCTCAAGCGCTAACGCCAGAGGTTTAATGCAGCTAACACCTGGTACAGCAAAGCAAGTAGCACGCTTTGAAAAAAGTTACCGTAAACCTTCTCAGTTGTATCAACCACAAACCAATATTGCACTTGGCACAGCTCATTTAAGTCAAATGTATAAAAAATTTAACCACCCAGTTTTAGCAACTGCCGCTTATAACGCAGGGCAAAGTAGAGTTGTAGAATGGTTAAAAAACTCTAAATTAAGCGATCCTGTACAATGGATAGAGCAAATTCCATACAAAGAAACTCGCGAGTACGTTAAAAACGTTTTAACTTATCAGCTTATTTATGCCCAGTTAACAAATCAAAGTAATATTTTTATTAGCGATCTTAAAAATAAGCCCATTGAGTCGCAGCTTTAAGCCCAATTTATACTTTCTATGCTGCAAGCTGCGCTTTGTTCTAGCTTTATTGGCTGAGCACTAAAAACAAGATCTTAAAGACTAACAAGTATATCTGCTAGCGTTAGAACAAGTGCAAACTCAAGCACATATTAGTTGAGCTACCACTCAGTCATGTTAAAATAGCGCCAATTTTTTACGCCTAAGCAAAGTGAGTAAACATGTCCGATAAAAATCAGCCTTCGTTAAGCTATAAAGACGCTGGTGTCGATATTGAAGCAGGTAATCAACTCGTTGATCGTATTAAAAGTGTTGCTAAAGCAACGCGTCGCCCAGAAGTAGTATCGGGTTTAGGCGGATTTGGCGCCATGTTTGAACTCCCTAAAGGCTATAAAGAGCCTGTTTTAGTGTCGGGCACAGATGGTGTTGGCACTAAGTTGAGGCTTGCAATAGATGCAGGTATTCACGATAAAGTAGGCATTGATCTGGTTGCAATGTGTGTTAATGATTTAATAGTACAAGGTGCCGAGCCACTTTATTTTCTAGATTACTACGCCACAGGTAAACTCGATGTAGATACGGCAGTTGATGTTGTTACAGGCATTGGCGAAGGCTGTAAACAATCAAACTGTGCCTTAATTGGTGGTGAAACAGCAGAAATGCCTGGTATGTATGAAGGCGAAGATTACGATCTTGCGGGTTTTTGCGTAGGAATTGTTGAAAAATCAAAAGTTATTGATGGCACCCAAGTGTCTGTTGGCGACCAACTTATTGCTTTAGGTTCAAGTGGTCCACATTCAAATGGCTATTCTCTTATTCGTAAAATTATTGAGGTTTCAGGTGCCAAACTTGATAGTCAGTTTGGTGACAAAACTTTGGCCGAAGCACTGTTAGAACCTACTAAAATTTATGTTAAATCCGTTTTAGAACTAAACAAAAGTGTCAATATTAAAGCCTTGTCTCATATTACAGGTGGTGGGCTTTTAGAAAATATTCCTCGCGTTTTACCCGCAAGTGCTTGTGCTCAAATTAATGAAAACAGCTGGGAGACTCCTGCAATTTTTAATTGGTTACAAGAAAACGGTAATGTTGAAGCGATGGAAATGTATAAAACTTTTAACTGCGGTGTTGGTATGATTATTGTGGTTTCAAAAGATGAGCTTTCGCAAAGTATTGAACAACTAAAGTCTTTAGGTGAAAATGCTTGGCACATTGGCGAAATAGTGGATGCCAATAATAATCAGCAAGTTAGCTTTTGTTAATGTTTAACTTGCTAAATTATTTTATCTAATATCGGAGTTTTTGGTGGCTGAGCTAATACAAACAAATAAACGTGTTGTTGTACTTATTTCAGGTAGCGGCTCAAATTTACAAGCTTTTATAGAGCAAGAAAAAACAGGCGAACTTGGTGGCAAAATTGTTGCCGTAATTAGCAATATTGCCAATGTCTATGGCTTAGAAAGAGCCAAAGCCGCTAATATTGAGGCTAAAACGCTGCCGCACAAAGATTTTTCAAACCGCGAAGATTTTGATATTGCGTTAGCTAAAGCAATTAACTCTTATGATCCCGATTTAATTATTCTTGCTGGCTTTATGCGAATTTTAACACCTAATTTTGTTAATCAATTTGCTGGCAAACTTCTCAATATTCACCCTTCTTTACTGCCTAAATATCCAGGTCTCCACACTCATCAAAAAGCACTTGATAATCAAGATAAATATCATGGAACTAGTGTTCATTTTGTTACCGAAGAGCTAGATGGTGGTCCAGTTGTTGCTCAGTCTCGCTTATCACTAACCTCAAAAATGAGTGTTAGTGAATTACAATCTAATATTCAAACCCTTGAACATAAACTCTACCCTAATGTTGCTAGTTGGTTTTTAACTGAGCGTTTATGCTTAAAAGATAATATTATTTATTTCGATAACAACCCTTTAGAAAGCCCTATTATTTATGGCTAGCGCTATCACTATCATTAAGGCATGTTGGTTTACTGTTGCTATTGCTACATTAAGTTTCTCGGTTTTTGCTCAAGCTACCGATAAAGAAATAACCAAGCCTAATACGGATACAAAAAATATTTCTCAGCCTATTGCTACTAAAAAAGCTAGCACCGAAGATCAATTAAATCATTCACAAAAGCCCATTAGTGCAAATACAAGTGAGCCCTCTAATGCTGAAACAACCAATCAAATAGCTCTTACAGATAACAAAGCTGAAATTAACTGGCTTTTTTTGCACCCTTACCAAGCTAGTTATGATGTTTTTTCTGACGGTGACATCATCGGCAGTGCTAATCGGCGCTTAATAAAAAATGATATTAAAGCGCAGTCTCATTGGAAGCTAGAAATGACAACCAAGCTTAAAAAGTGGATGCTTAGCTTAAAAAGCCATGAAAATTTCCAGTTTAAAATAACCAGTAATCAACTTTACCCGCTCACTTTTTATTCCTCGTCAAAAGTTACTTTTAAATCGGCTAAAGTGATTGAGCAATATTTTAATTGGGATAAAAAAGTAGAAATGGGTAAACGAAAAAAAGCGCAATGGGAACTACCAATCGAACATGGCATATTTGATCGTATGTCGCATATTGTTATGCTACGCGGTGAAGTGCTCTCTGGTATTAAGGTATTTGATTATCAAGTAAGCTATAAGGGTAGACGAAAAAACTATCACTATGAAATTGCTGGTAATGAAACCATAAAAACCCCATTTGGTAATATAGAAACTATTCGGCTTAACCGAATAAAAGGTGATGAGAGTAGTTTTTCTATTTGGTTGGGAAAAGATTATAACTATCTACCCATTAAAATTGCCCAATTTGAGCAAGATAAGCCTAGCGTTGAATTGGTTTTAAATAAGTTTAACTATTTTAATGAAAAAGCAGATTAGGATCTGCTGAGGCAATAAGTCATTACTTTGAAACAAAAAAGATCGCATAAAATGCGATCTTTTATTAGAGATAAAAAATAGTATTTATTAAGTTTACTACTTTAAGTCGATCTATAGTGCATTTTTAAGCTCAGGTAACACTTTAAACAAATCTGCAACTAAGCCATAATCAGCCACTTGAAAAATAGGCGCTTCTTCGTCTTTATTAATGGCAACAATGACTTTACTGTCTTTCATACCCGCTAAATGCTGAATAGCACCAGAAATACCAACTGCAATGTAAAGCTCAGGAGCAACAATTTTACCCGTTTGACCAACTTGATAATCGTTAGGAACAAAACCAGCATCCACAGCCGCTCTAGATGCACCAACCGCTGCGCCTAATTTATCAGCAATTTCTTCAAGCATGTGGAAATTTTCACCGCTTCCCATACCTCGACCACCAGAAATAATTACTTTGGCCGCAGTTAACTCTGGTCTTTCTGATTTTGTTAGCTCTTGAGATTCAAATTGTGACAACGTAGAAATATTGCCTGAGGCATCAACATTAACTATTTCTGCACTACCACCGGTTGCCGATGCCGCATCAAAAGCGGTACCACGAACAGTAATTACTTTTACTGAATCGCTAGACTTAACCGTTGCAATTGCATTACCAGCATAAATTGGGCGCTTAAAAGTATCGGCATCTTCAACCGAAATAATATCTGAAATAGGCTGTACATCGAGTTTAGCACCCACTCGTGGCATAAAGTTTTTGCCATAAGTAGAAGCCGATGCAAGAATGTGGCTATAACCTTCGGCATTTGCTGTAACAATAGCCGATAAACTCTCTGCCGTAGCATGAGCTAAATCGGCGTGATCAGCGTGAAGAACTTTACTAACACCTTCGCAAGCTGCTGCCTCATTGGCAACGGCGCCAGCGTTGTTTCCAGCAACTAATAAATGAATATCGCCACCTATTTTATGTGCTGCGGCTAAAGTTGATAAAGTAGAAGCATTTAAAGCTTCGTTATTATGTTCTGCAATTACTAAAATAGCCATTTAGATCACCTTTGCTTCATTTTTTAGTTTTTCTACTAATTGTTCAACACTTTCCACTTTAATGCCCGCAGAGCGCTCAGCTGGAGTTTCAACTTTTAGAGTTTGTGTTCGAGCAGCAATATCAACACCTAAGTCGGCTGGTGTTGTTTCTTCTAGCGGCTTACGTTTAGCTTTCATAATGTTGGGTAATGAGGCAAAACGAGGTTCGTTTAAGCGTAAATCAGTAGTAACAACTGCTGGTAATTGTAATCCTACCGTTTCTAAACCACCATCAATTTCACGAGTTACAGAAACTTTACCGTCAGCAATATTAACTTCCGAGGCAAATGTACCCTGCGGCCAATCAAGTAATGCGCTGAGCATTTGTCCTGACTGATTATTATCTCCGTCAATAGATTGCTTACCTGTAATAACTAATTCAGGAGACTCTTTGGCAACCACTTCTTTTAAAATTTTAGCAACAGCTAAGGGTTGAACCTCATCATCGGTTTTAACTAAAATTGCTTTATCTGCACCTAACGCTAGTGCGGTGCGTAAAGTTTCTTGGGCTTGAGCTGGACCAATAGACACTACCACTATTTCAGATGCTATGCCTTTTTCTTTAAGCCTTACAGCTTCTTCAACAGCAATTTCACAAAAAGGATTCATCGACATTTTAATATTTGCCGTTTCCACACCAGAGTTATCGTCTTTCACGCGAACTTTCACGTTATAATCAACAACTCTTTTTACGGTAACTAGTATTTTCATTCAGACACCTGTTTCAAATTTAAAAGAGACATGCCACATAGCTATTAAGCAGTATTTGAAGCGCGTTATTTTTTAAAATATTAATAAGCGGTATTTAGTGACAATTATGGCTTAAAAAAATTTGCTTATAAAAAGAAGCGCAATCTTGCCGTTTTACGCGTTTAACGTCAACAAAAATCAGGTATAATGCGCCATTTTCCATCTATAACATTAACCAAACTGATATAAGTCAACCAACATTAGGCTCTCATTTAAAATAAAAATGACAGAAGCTAATAAAATGATTGAAATTGACTAAACTTAATCAAGTAAACAATGATTATAGAACACAATCACCAAATATAAGGGGTATATCTGTGGAACGCGAGTCTATGGAGTTTGATGTAGTAATAATAGGCGCAGGTCCCGCTGGACTTTCTACGGCAATAAAGCTAGCTCAACAAGCACAAGCAGAAGATAAAGAACGCATGATTTGTGTGGTTGAGAAAGGCTCAGAAGTGGGCGCTCATATTTTATCAGGTGCTGTTTTTGAACCAACTGCATTAAATGAGCTTTTTCCCGACTGGAAAGAAAAAGGCGCTCCACTTAATACTGAAGTAAAAGGTGATGAAATTTACCTTTTATCAAATGACTCAAAAGCAACAAAAATTCCAAACTTTTTTGTACCCAAAACCATGCACAATCACGGCAACTATATTATTAGTTTAGGAAATTTATGCCGTTGGTTGGCTGAGCAAGCAGAAGCCCTTGGTGTAGAAATATTCCCAGGATTTGCCGCCTCTGAGGTTTTATATAATGATGATGGTAGCGTAAAAGGAATTTTAACGGGTGATATGGGAGTTGCAGAAGATGGCTCAGAAAAAGACGGCTATATGCCAGGCATGGAGCTTCATGCAAAATATACCGTTTTTGCTGAAGGATGCCGTGGTCATTTAGGAAAGCAATTAATCAAAAAATTTAATCTTGATGCCAATAAAGAGCCTCAACATTATGGTTTAGGGATCAAAGAGTTATGGAAGATCCCTAAAGAGCAACATGAACAAGGAAAAGTGGTTCATAGCGCGGGTTGGCCGTTAAAAGAAAGCGGCACGGCTGGTGGTGGCTTTTTATACCACATTGAAGATAATCAAGTGGTTATCGGTTTAGTAACCGATCTCTCCTACTCCAACCCACACGTTAGCCCTTTTGATGAGTTTCAGCGCTATAAGCATCACCCTGTTATTAGCCAGTTTTTAAAAGGTGGCGAAAGAATATCTTATGGTGCGCGAGCAATTACTAAAGGAGGTATTCAGTCGCAGCCTAAAATGCATTTTCCTGGCGGTTTATTAATTGGTGATGATGCAGGCACATTAAATTTTGCCAAAATCAAAGGCTCTCATACTGCAATGAAGTCAGGCATGATAGCCGCCGAGGTTATCCATAATGCCCTAAATGATGGTGCTAGTAATACTGATCTAGTTGATTTTGATGCACAATATAAAAACTCTTGGGCTTATAAAGAACTTCATATGCAAAGAAACTTTGGGCCAGCTCAGCATAAATGGGGTAATATTTTGGGCTCAGCTTATGCGTTCATTGACATTAATATCTTTAGTGGTGCTCTACCTTGGACTTTAAGCGATCCTGAACCCGATCACGCTCAATTAAATAAAGCTGCTAGCGCTAAAGCGATTAATTATCCTAAACCCGATGGTGAGTTATCTTTTGACAAATTAAGCTCTGTCTTTATTTCAAATACTAATCACGAAGAAGATCAACCCGTTCATCTGCAATTGAAAAATCAATCAATTCCACTAGAAGTCAATTTAAAAGATTTTGATGAGCCAGCTCAGCGCTATTGCCCCGCTGGTGTTTATGAAGTGATCCGTGATGATAATGGTGAAAATCCTAAATTTCAGATCAATGCTCAAAACTGTGTACATTGTAAAACTTGTGATATTAAAGATCCTAGCCAAAATATCACTTGGGTTGTACCTGAAGGTGCTGGCGGTCCTAATTATCCTAATATGTAATTTGATAATTAATAAAAAAGCCGCTAAATCACAGCGGCTTTTTTAAAACGTCTTCTCCACAATGCCAGTGGAGCCAGTAATAATGTCAATATTGATAAGCTTCCACTATCTTCCTCTTCTTCAACCTCACAAGCAATAGGTGTTTCACCCGCGGCTTTAGGGATCAGCATAAAAGCTTTACTAACACCATTATTTATTCCATTTCCTACAATAACACCATTATCGTTAATAGCCCTTGCTTCGTTTAAGATCCAATCTGGGTTGTTTCCTGGTGCAGAGTTATCCTGTTTGCAGTCAATTAGGTTGTTTAAATCTTTTAAGGTTTCGTTTTCGTATAAAAAGGCATGATTAATTGAAACTCTTCTCGGATTATTAATATTAGTGTAGTCTATTTGCGTATCAACAGCCGAACTGCCGACTACTTGATATGAACCGTTATCTAAATCATTGATGTCATTAGCTATCGATATTTCTAAAAGATTAAAACTTACCAAGGTATCAATAAGGTCAGGATTTAATACGCCAATATCGATGGCACTTTCATTTTCTATATCATATGCATAGGCTGTAAAGTAGCGCTCTGAACTATCAAGAGCCCTACCTGTGATAACACCAGCTTCATTAACGGAAGTTGCTGCACCACCAAGAGTGTTAAAAGGGAAAGGTCTAGCTGCATTTTCCGAAAAGGGTTTAATTTCAATCGGTGTATCAAGACTATTTAAATCAGAATAAAAAGCCGTACTCACAAGAGTTCCGCTTTCATTGACTTGAGTTCTGCCAACGATAACGCCATTGTTATTAATATCTCTTAAAACGGTAGCGATACCCGCCTGTTCAGATAGTGGAGTAGCGATAGTTATTGAATCATTAACGCTATCATAGATAAAGCCATTATTAGCAAAAAACTCAACAAGCTCACCATCAGCATCAACATCGTCTGGCCTATCATAAAGACCAAAACCTACAATAATCCCATTATCATTGATAGATAATGCTCTCATATCTAGCTCTCTATCTTCAACTAATTCAGGAATAGCCGTAATTTGACCACTAACATCAAAATAAACAGCTCTTTCTTGTTCTAAAATATTGATAACTTCATTTCCTTCGCTATCTTCACTAGTTTGCGTATATTCTTGTATCGAATAACCAACTGAAATATCGTTATTATTAATACCGAAAACGATAGATATAGCTCCGTTATCATTAGTATCTTCAAACGTTTCAAATTGAGTAAAGCTAGATCCATTACTTAAATAGCCAGCTAAATACTGAATATAAGTAACAACGTCACCACTTTCGTCAACTACAGGGTTATTATCGCTATCAAGTAAATCAACAAACGGGCCAACTACATAACCCGTAGCATTATTATTATTGTTAAGATCGTAAACAATAGACGGGTTTTCGCTATCACTTAACTCCCCTAAATCAATCAAATCATACGCATCTGCGGCAATGGCTGACTGACAAATGGCTGAAACACTGGCAGCCAATACTAACTTTTGAAATGTTTTCACTATGATTATCTACTTCTTAAAAATATCGTTTATTGGAATGAATAAAAATTAAATGCTGTCGGGTTGATTCTCTGGAATAGCATCTTGAAATCGCTGTAATTTTAAGCAATTTTCATTGATTTCACTAAGTCGCTCAAAATTATCCATTGAAACATTAAACCTGTTTGCATTGTAAATCTGCGGAATAAGACAGACATCAGCCATAGAAAGTTCCTCACCTAAAGAAAAACTTCCTTTTATTTGATGTTTACAAAGCAATTCTTCATAAGCACTAAATCCTTTTTCAATCCAGTGGCTATACCATTGCATTTTTGCTTCGTCTTTAACCGACAAATTATTTTGCAGGTATTGTAACACTCTTAGGTTATTAAGTGGGTGAATATCACTCGCAATTAAGTGGCAAAGTTGGCGAGCCAATGCTCTTTGTTTAATATCACTTGGTAATAAAGGTGTGGAGGGGTATTTTTCTTCTAAATATTCTAAGATAGCCATTGATTGACCAATTGCAGTGCCATCATCAATTAAAGTAGGAACCAATGCTTGCGGGTTAAGTGATTTATATTCAGGTTTATTTTGTTCGCCACCATCTTTGACTAAATGCACCGATTTTTGCTGATAAGAGACTTGTTTTAAATTAAGCGCAATTCTCACTCGGTAAGCTGCGGTTGATCGCCAATACCCATAAAGAGTTAACATAATTTCTCCTTAATTTTTCAATTTAAGCTAAATAATCAATTAAAAACTATTCCCATTCATCTTCATGTTCATTTTCCATATGTTCCAAATGCCGATCAAGCTTATTTAATAAAAGATGTAGTTGTTCTTTTTCTTCATAAGATAAGCATTTTTCAATTAGCTCACCAGTTTCAATTCGTTTGGGTGTAATTAAGTCGTGAAACTCAGCCCCCTTTCTCGGTTAGATATATTAGCTGTTTTCGACGATCTCGTTTAGAATTTTTAGTATCAACAAAGTCTAAGTTTTTTTAATACTTTAACCGCACGAGTAACCGTTGCCGCATCGGTTTTTAATACCTCTGCAACATGACCATTAGTTAAGCCGCCATAAGAGCCAAGTACTGAAATCACTCGCCATTCTCTTTCACCAATAGGTACACCCGAAGCTAATAACAGTTCAGATAACTTGTTACCCGCCTGCGACATTTGAGTTGCCAAACGATACATTCGATAAGGCAAAAAACTTTGCAAATCGAGTTCAAAATTCACTTTGCCCGCAGGCATTTTTTCTCTTTTATTATTTGAGTTTAGATCTTTCATTATTGGCTCAATAGTTGTGGAGGCTAATCTATAATCGACAAATCCACGTCAGGCCAAATTAAATGACTACTTTTTTCGCGTAATTTGACCAACCGATTATTTACACCGTTTTTACCCATCTGTTTAGCTTGAAATATAGGCCCCCCTTTATAACGCGGAAAACCATAGCCGTGCAACCAAATCACATCAATATCTGACAAACGCTGCACTATACCCTCTTTATACAATTTAATTCCTTCACTAATTAACGCCATTATCGCCCTTTCAACAATTTGTTCATCAGTAAAAACTTGGGGTTTAATGCCAAGCGATTTAGCTTTTTGCTCAATTAAAGACTGAGCCTTAGGATCAACTTGAGGTTTTCCTGTTTCATCATAGTGATAAAAACCTTTACCTGTTTTTCTTCCCAAACGATTATTTTCAACCATAGTAGCCGCCGCTCTAAAATAGCCTTTATCGTGTTTAGGAAAAGGCTGGGCGCTTCTAGCATTATGGCCTATATCAATGCCTGATAAGTCTTGCACAGCTAAAGGTCCCATTGCCATGCCCCATTCAGTCATTGCCTTATCAATCTGCTCAATTGTTGCCCCTTCTAAAAGCATTTGTTGTATTTCTCTGCCGTAGCGGGTGTATATTCTATTGCCCGCAAAACCAAAACACACCCCAACAAGAACCGACATTTTCTTTAGCTTTTTACCAAAAAACATTGCTGTAGCTAAAGCAATATCAGAAGATTTTTCTGCTTTAACCACTTCGAGAAGCTTCATAATATGGGCAGGACTAAAAAAGTGCATACCAATAACGCGGCTAGGATCATTAACAACCGAAGCAATATCATTAATATCTAAGTAAGAAGTGTTAGTTGCTAAAATACAATTTTTACTTACCACTTTTTCAAGCTCGGCAAATAATTGTTTTTTAACTTGTAAGTCTTCAAAGATTGCTTCTAATACCAGTTCACAATCAGAGAAAATATGATAATCCGTGCTAGAAGATAAATTAGCGAGCAAAGCATCCGCCTTAGCTTGGATAATTCGCCCTCGCTTTACATTACTATTAATGTTGCTTGTTATTCGGCTAATACCTTGATCTAATGCTGCTTGATTTTGCTCAACTAAGCACACTTGAAAACCCGCATTTAAAAAAGCCGTTGCAATGCCTGAGCCCATATTACCGCCGCCGACAATACCGACCTTTTTAACATCCAAAGGCTCTGCACTTAAATTATGTTTTGCTGAAGCTTTTTCAGCGCCAAAAACATAGCGCAATGCTGCCGACTGTTCTGACTCTCTTAACCTTAAAAAAGCTTCACGCTCTATTTTCATACCCTCATTTATAGAAAGGTGACAAGTGTTTTTGATGATATTTGCCGCAACAACTGGCGCTTCTTTTCCGCGTGATTTTTTAGTAATAGCCGCAATTTCTTTATCCCAATCTATTGACTCACCATCAACTTTTATTTCACCGACACGTTTTAGCTCAAGTGAGTTTGAACTGATTAATTGTTCCACAAACTTAATGGTTGAATCGTTTAAGCTTTTATCTAAATCAAATAACGCATCAAATAAATTGGTTTCGGCAAAATCACCTGCTTTCAAATGACTACCTTGAGTGATCATTGATAATGCTTTTGATATACCAACAACTCGCGGTAATCGCTGAGTACCACCAGCACCAGGAATTAAACCCAAATTAACTTCAGGCAAACCAACTTTGGCATCAATTTTTGCAACGCGATAATGACAAGACAGAGCCACCTCAAAACCACCACCTAATGTTGTGCCAAATAAACTGGCAATAACCGGTTTATTACTGGCTTCTATATGATTAACTACATTGGGTAAAAATGGCTCTGTTGGCGGTTTTCCAAACTCTTTAATATCCGCGCCAGCAATAAAGGTTCGCTCAGCACAGCGAATAATAATAGCTTGAATTTTTGGGTTTTGATTAAATTGATCAATACCATCAACAATACCTTGTCTCACAGGCTGAGAGAGTGCATTAACTGGTGGATAATTAATTTCAATAATTCCAATATCATTATGATTTAATAAACTTACCTGACTGTTTTGATCGGTCATTTTCTATCTCATTTTTATTTAATTTTTTATTGTTTTACACTCAAACTATCGACTAAATCGAGTATTAAACTGTCCGGCTTGTTGTGGAAATTTACCCGACTGATTTTCAAAATTTTCTACCGCGTAAAACGAACTTGATTGTGCCAGTTTTTTATAAAGCATTTTAGTTAATTGATAGGCCTTTTCTCCAACCCAATTGTTATCCAACATAGATTTTGGTAAATCATAATCCTTTAATAAAATTCGTCTAAATTCGTGAATTAATAACGTTCTTAATAAAAACGATTGGTGACTATATGGTTTTAAATTAATTTGACTTAAATTAAGATCAGAAAACGCATTAATAAACCCATTGTAATCTTGAGCTAAAGAATTAACTTCCCACTTTTTTTCAACCAGCTTTTTTAGGTTTTTCTCAGAATTTTCATCAATAGTTTTTCCTTGCAAAATAATAACCTTATCCTGCAAATACATTGATTTTAATGTTTCATTAAGCGCTTCTTTGCTAATAGATGGATGAGCTAATGCACCACTGGTTAATGAGCTAAAACCTAACCAGCGCAATTGACGTTTTAAAAACCTGCATTTGACTTTCAGGAACAAAACTTGGGATCACAACAAGCCAATCGTTATCTTTATTATCTTGTGAGTTAGCATAAATTCTGCGTGCCGCCTTGGCATATTGCTCACTTGCCGACTGAGTAAAAGCATAAAAACTTTTTCTACCTTGCTTTTCTACTTTAAGCCAATCATCTTGAACTAATCTAAAAACAGAAGTTCGAATTAAACGCTCTGAAAAACCTAATGGCTCTAACGCCTTAATTAAACTACCTAACCAAATCCACCCACCATGTTGCGAAACTAAATCACCAAAAACTGTCACTATAATTGATTTGCAGCTAATACTTTTTTCTTCACAGCGGCGAGCAATAAAGTCTATTAACAATTGGTTTTTGTTTAGTTTCAGCGGTTTGCATTTAACAACTAATTATTTTAATTAGCCAAATCAAAATCGACTTCAACTTCTTCAGAAACAGGGTGAGCTTGGCAAGTTAAAATCATCCCGTCTTCAACTTCATGTTGTGTTAAAGAATGGTTCATATCCATTTCGACTTTGCCTTTCACCACTTTGGCTTTACACGTTGCACAAACCCCACCTTTACATGAAAAGGGTAAATCAGCGCCACTTTCCATGGCGGCATCTAAAATATTTTCACCGCCCATGGCTAAGTCGAGCAATGTTTTTCTGCCTGCAACTTTAACCGAAACCTTTGCGGTTTTTTCGCCATATTTCTCTGCCCGTTCCGCTTGTTTTTCAGAAGCAGTGTCTCCAGCAGAACCAGCAAAAAACAGCTCGTAATGAATATTGTCTTCGTGCTTATTATTGGCGATAAAAAAAGCATTCACTTCATTGATCATAACTTCGGGTCCACAAAGAAAAACATCATCAACACTATCTAAATCAATCACTTTAGCTTGGTGCAAATCGATCAGCTTTTGCGCGCTAATTCTGCCGTTAAATAATTCGGCATCATTGAGTTCGCGAGTAAATAAATTAATCCAATGAAAGCGGGTTAAATATTGATTTTTTATAAAACAAAGTTTTTCTCTAAACATCATTTGCGGTGTTGATTGATTACCATAAATTAAACTCACTATTGAGTTTGGCTCTGCGCTTAAAAGCGTTTCGATATGAGAAAGCATTGGGGTAATACCACTGCCAACGGCAACCATTAAATAGTGTTTTTTATTTTCGCTATTGATCTTTGTATAAAAATGCCCTTGCGGCGGCATAACCTCTAAAGTCATTCCTTTTGATAAATTTTTATTGGCAAAATTAGAAAATATCCCTGAGTTAATTCTTTTAATTCCAACGGTTAATTTTTGCGAACCTACACCATGGCAAATTGAATAAGAACGACGAATATCCTGCCCATCAATATCCGCTTTTAAAGTTAAATGTTGACCTTGAATATATTGATATTCCGATGTTAAATTTTCGGGCACATCAAAGCTAACGGCAACAGAATCTTTTGTAAGCCTTTCTACTGAATTGATAATTAATGGATGAAATTCTGTACTCATCATTTTTTCCTTACATTCTTGTTGTTGAATGCTTAATTTTTATAAAATTTAAAAATGCTTAAAATAGTCAAAGCTTTCAAAGCAGTCATTACATTGATAAAGCGCTTTGCATGCTGTTGTTCCGAATTGGCTGATCACTTTAGTATTGCTACTGTCGCATACTGGGCAGCAAACCCTATCGTCTTTATCTGGCGGCGCAATATTGATGCTTTTTAAGTGCGCCTTGCCTGCTGGTGAAATCATTTCGGTAGACCAAGCTGGGGCTAAAACCAAGTTCACTTTTACATTAGAAAATCCCGCTTTTGTCATTTCCGTAACAATATCATCATTGATAGTTTCAACCGCAGGGCAACCGCTATAAGTTGGTGTTACATCAACGACCCAAACATCATTTTCACAGCGCACATCTTGCAAAATACCTAAATCCCAAATGGTTAAACCAGGCAGCTCAGGATCAAAAACTGAATCTAATAGATTCCATATTTCACCATATTTTGATCCTTTGCGATGACTTAAACGCCTCGCAAAGATTGGATTTAGTGTTGGAATAATTGTTTGCGTTTTATTTTGCAAAATAATGATCTCTATAGACTGACACTAACTACCAATCAAGCCCCGGATTAGCACGCTGTATATATTGCATTTCAGCAAGCATATGTCCTAAGTGCTCGGTATGAATACCGTCTCGCCCGCCACGTATTTGTAATTGACTATCAGGAAACTCAATCTCTGATTTTGCTAAAAAGCTTTGTACATAGTTATCCCAACCTTTTTGCAGTTTTTCGCGATCAACCGCTACTCCATCATCAACCAGTTGCTTTTCCCAGTCGGGTAAAATGAACAGTTCACCAACAAAATTTTCAAGCTCAACTAAAGCTTCTTTTATGCGGCGGCGACTTTCTTCTGTGCCTTCTGATAATTGAGTAATCCAAGGTTCACTGCGCTTTAAGTGATAACGGCTTTCTTTTACGGCTTTGGCGGCAATAGCGGCAATACGCTCGTCTTTTGAAGCGCTAAGTTGCTCTAAGTATTCACAATAAAATACATCAATAAAAAACTGACGTACCATCGTAAAGGCAAAATCATTAATGGGTAGTTCGTGAATTAATAAATTAGTGTATTCTCTCTCATTGCGAAGGTAAGCTATATCATCTTCGGTACGACCTTTACCTTCAACTTCAACCGCATATTGATAAAACATACGCGCACGACCAATATAGTCTAATGCGATGTTAGAAAGTGCAATATCTTCTTCTAGGTAAGGACCATTACTACACCACTCTGACAGCCTGTGACTTAACACCACAGAATCGTCAGCTAGGCCCACTAAAAAACGGTATAAATTTTGTTGATTATTATTCATAAGTTTTACCATTAACCTTACATATTATTAACGCTATCGGGCAATACATAATGCGTTGCATGACGATAAGGTTTGTCATCCATTGGCTCAACAAAGTTAGCTAAATCTTCATCTTGCGAAGCGGTAATATTTTTCGATTCTACCACCCAAATACTCACCCCTTCGGAACGGCGAATATAACAATCTCTGGCATACATTAATGCGTGCTCTGGGCTTTCGGCGTGCAAGCTTCCTACATGCTTATGATCGAGACCGCGTGCTGAGCGAATAAAAACTTCATAAACCGCTAAATGTTCCTGACTCATAATTTTTCTCTCAATTAATTAGTTGCTTTTTAAGCTTAAAAATACCTAGTGATTATTAAGCGGCATTTTCTTTTTTATTCGATTGCTTAGCGCGGTAAGCTCTAACAGCTTCACGAACCCATTCGCCCTCTCCGTGGGCTTTTACATGATGTTTAATACGCTGATGATTACAAGGGCCACTACCATTAATCACTTGGTAAAATTCTTCCCAGTTAATTTCCCCCGAATCATAATGACCACGCGCTTCATTCCATTTAATTTCAGGATCGGGCATTTCTAAACCTAACACTTCGATTTGCGGAACGGTTTGATCAATAAACTTTTGTCTTAACTCATCATTGGATTGACGTTTAACTTTCCACTTCATTGATTGTCCAGAGTTAGCCGAATCAGAATCGTGCGGCCCAAACATCATTAATGATGGCCACCAAAAACGATTCATTGCATCTTGCGCCATTTGCTTTTGCTCAGGACTTCCTTTAGCTAATTGATACATAATTTCGTAGCCTTGGCGCTGATGAAAGCTCTCTTCTTTACAGATCCTGATCATCGCTCTGGAATAAGGCCCATAAGAGGTTCTTTGCAAAGAGATTTGATTAACAATTGCTGCGCCATCAACCAGCCAACCAATTGCGCCAACATCAGCCCATGAGAGGCTTGGATAGTTAAAAATAGAGGCATATTTCGCTTTGCCTGTTTGTAGTGCCTCAATCATTTCACTACGAGAAGTGCCCAATGTTTCAGTGGCGCTATAAAGATATAAGCCATGCCCGCCTTCGTCTTGCACTTTTGCCAATAACACCGCTTTGCGTCTTAAAGTTGGCGCACGGGTGATCCAGTTACCTTCGGGCTGCATGCCTATCACTTCAGAATGAGCATGTTGCGACATTTGCCTTACAAGGTTTTTGCGATATTTTTCTGGCATCCAATCGGTGGGTTCAATTTTTTCTTCGGCAGCAATTTTGCGCTCAAACTCTGCTAATAATGTCGCTTCATCTTGAGAAGACATAACAATGATCTCCAGTTTTAATTATTTTAATATGATACTAATGATAACTTTTTATATCAATATTTGTATCAAATAAACCTAAAAATCAGCAACTAGCAACTAGCAACTAAAGACTAATTTTAGCTGAGGATGGTACGAAGCCTTTGTTTTTGTTATCGAAGATTAAGGCAACTGCATCAAAACCTTGGTTTAGATAGGCTTTTCGAAATTCATCTTTTTTAATTGAAACATAACTAATGCCTTGCAAAAGCACATCATAAATTTGCCAGCGATTATGTTTATACTGAATTTTAAGATCAATATTAAAACTAGGCACAAGATTGGGGATCACTTTTAGGGTTAAAACACCTCGTTTTTTTGAGTCGCTAAGCCTTACTTTCACAAATTCAATTTGTTGTCCATCATAAGACTTAAAGCCTTCTTGAACATAACGCTGCAAGGTATTATTAAAAGACTGTACCAATTTTTTTTGTTGATCAATTGTCAGTTTTTTCCAGCTTTTACGGCTTAAAAATCCCGATAGCGTTTTTGACGATGACCAAAGTGGAATTAAGGTTTTATCAACATAATCAACAAGCAGCTTAGGTTTGGCTTCAAATTCTTTTTGCCTAGATAAAACCGTTTGGTTAATCGTATTAACCAATTTTTCAAAGTGATTAGAAACCGATTCAAAATGCTGTTCTTGTTGAGTAGCCGTAGAATGCAGGCTGTAAGTAAACAGCCCTATCATTAAAAAAAAGTTAAAAAATAGTTTATTCATCAATCAAATTTAGCGGTTTTTACGGTTATTAATTAAATCATCCACCACAGCAGGCTCAGCAAGGGTAGAAATATCACCCAGTTGGGCAAAGTCATTTTCGGCAATTTTACGTAATATACGGCGCATAATTTTACCCGAACGAGTTTTCGGTAAGCCCGGTGCAAATTGAATTTTATCGGGTGTTGCCACAGGGCCAATTTCTTTGCGTACCCAAGCCACTAGCTCTTTGTGTAACTCATCTGTCGATTCAACTCCCGCATTTAAAGTCACAAAGGTGTAAATACCTTGTCCCTTAATTTCATGCGGATAACCAACAACAGCAGCTTCGGCAACTTGTGGGTGAGCAACCAAAGCACTTTCTACCTCGGCTGTTCCCATTCTGTGTCCCGAAACATTAAGTACATCATCTACTCTACCAGTGATCCAATAAAAGCCATCTTCATCTCTTTTTGCACCATCACCTGTAAAGTAACGATTTTCAAAGGTTGAAAAATACGTATCTACAAAGCGTTGATGATCCCCATAAACCGTGCGCATTTGCCCTGGCCACGAATCTTTAATAATTAAATTACCTTCAACCGCGCCTTCTAGCTCATTGCCTTCATTATCAACAAGCGCAGGTTGAATGCCAAATAAAGGTCTGGTGGCCGAACCTGGCTTTAATGGTGTTGCCCCTGGCAATGGTGAAATTAAAATGCCGCCCGTTTCAGTTTGCCACCATGTATCCACAATCGGGCAAGTTTCTTCGCCAACCACATCATAATACCATTGCCAAGCTTCTGGATTAATTGGCTCGCCCACACTACCCAATAAGGTTAATGAGCTTCTAGAAGTCGATTTAACTAAATCGTCACCTTCACGCATTAATGCGCGAATAGCCGTAGGCGCGGTATAACAAGTATTCACTTGATGCTTGTCGCAAATTTGCCAAAAGCGGCTAGCATCAGGATAGTTAGGAACACCTTCAAACATTAAGGTGGTTGCCCCGTTGGCGAGTGGTCCATAAACAATATAACTATGACCCGTTATCCAACCCACATCGGCAGTACACCAATAAATATCATTGGGGTGATAATCAAATACATACTGGTGAGTGAGTGATGCATACACTAAATAGCCACCGCTGGTATGTAAAACCCCTTTCGGTTTACCTGTAGAGCCCGAGGTATATAAAATAAACAACGGATCTTCGGCGTTCATTGTTTCCGGCTCGCAAGTCGCTTCTACGCCTTGAGAAATATCGTGATACCAATGATCGAGCGAATTATCCCAATCAACCGAATCTCCTGTATTTTTAAATACTAGCACCGAATCTAAATAGTCAGAAACACCATTAATTTTTGCTGCTGCGTCAACATTTTGTTTTAGCGCAATATTTTTACCGCCTCTGCGGCTAAAATCAGCAGTGATCACCAGTTTACTTTTACAGTCAATAATTCTGCCAGCCAAAGCTTCGGCACTAAAACCGCCAAATACGACAGAGTGAACCGCGCCAATTCGCGCGCAAGCAAGCATGGCATATGCCGCTTCTGGGATCATTGGCATATATAAAGTGACTCTATCGCCTTTATTAACACCAAGTTTTTTTAATACATTAGCTAATCGGCAAACTTCATCGTGCAACTTTTGATAAGAAATATGTTCAGAAACATTAGGATCATCACCTTCCCAAATAATCGCCGTTTGCTCAGCTTTATCTTTTAAATGACGATCAATACAGTTAGCAGAAACATTTAAAGAACCATCGGCATACCATTGAATATGCAAATCATCTTTGGCATAAGAAACATTTTTAATTTGCGTATAAGGGGTGATCCAGTCTAGCCTTTTACCCTGCTCTGCCCAAAATGCTTCGTTATTTTCGATAGAGTCAGCGTACATTTGCTGATACTTCGACTCATCAATATAAGCCTTATTTTTAAAGGATTCTTTAACGGGATAAACTTTAGACACTAACTACCTCCAATCTGTAATAATTAAATTATTCTATTTTTATCGTTCTAGCTCTTAGCTATGCTAGACCTTAACTTAACCACTAGAATTGTCAATATCACACCAAAATAATTTATTTTCACAAACTCATCTTAGCGAGTTTATACCCGTTCTCCTTCAAGATGCATGTTTCAGCAAGACAGTAAGCCATCCTATTTGAGGCATTAATGCGCAGGATTAGTCACTCTAATTCAAGCATTGATAACGAAGAAGAGGTTGGTTTACTGCCTTGCCCTTTGGGTGCTCAGCCAAAAAGCTTGCACTACGTTGCATCTTTTGAAAAGGGCTTGCCATTTCCTAACAAGCTGCGCCTTGTTCAAACTTTTTGGTTGAACACTGAAACATGCATCTTGAAGGAGAACGGGTATATAATATTGTTATATCAATTGACTGAAAAGATCGACAAATTGCAATTTCAAAAAGAAAATAACCAAAATCCTGTTGTAATAAAAGGCTATGCCAATGGTTTAATAAAACTAGCCGATCAAGAATGTACAGCGCCAATATTACTAGAAACCGACTCTATTAAGCCATTTAACTTAAATCATTTAGCTGAGCTAGATTTGCCTGCTTTAAAAGAAGCCATTTCTACAGATATTGAAATACTGATCATAGGCACGGGTAAAGATCATCAAATACTTTCACCCAAAGTCATTCACTTTTTTAATCAGCATGGCATTGCTTTAGAAGTAATGGCAACTCGCCCTGCTTGCCATACTTTTCAGGTGCTAGTGCATGAGTACCGAAAAGTAGCCGCATTACTCATTCCGTAATGATTATCTAAAATATAGTAGCCTAAAACATTGCAATAAAAAACGGCGCAAATTGCACCGTTTTATTTAGTATTGAATTAAGGATTAAAACTTACTGACCCGCTTGCGCTTCAAAAGCCTTTTGAGCATCTAATAGCCCTATCATATCGGTAGCAGATAAGTATCCGCCAATCACTTCACCAGACTCGGTAATAACCGCAGGAGTACCACTTAAACTCAGTTTCCTTACCATATTAAATTGATTAGCAACGGGACTATCACAGCTATCTTTACCAAATTTACGCTCTAGCTTTGCTTTATTCATCGCAGCATTTTTGTCTTTGGCACACCAAACAGAAACTAACTTTTTATAAGCACCAGAGCCTATTCCTGCTCTTGGATAGGCCATATACCTTACAGTGACACCTTTGTTATTAAGCTGAGGAATTTCTTTATGTAGTTTGCGGCAATAGGCACAGTCAACATCAGTAAAAACGGTAATTACATGTTTTTCTTTAGCCGACTTAAAAATAACCATGTCACTCTCATCAACGGCTGAAATTAGCTTGGCTCTTAGCGGTGCACGTTTTTTATCGGCAGCAACTAAAGCCAGCTGAGTGTGATTAACAGGATATTCACCATCAATTTCTAGCATAGTGCCCGTAAATAAAAATCGACCATCATTAGAAACATAAAGCATTTCATTATCAAAAAACACTTGATAGTAACCCTCAATTGGGCTCTTTTCTATGTCGGTTACCACTAATCCAGCAAGCCTATCTTCAAGCATAGCTTTTACTTCTGTTAAAGACTTTGCTTTTGGATCAGTTTTATCGTTTTCCCAAGTTGCAGAAGATACTTGGGTAGATTGTTTATTGGTAATACTCAGTTTTTTCTGCTGAATTACACCATTAGCTAAAATTGCACCCGCAATTATTAAAAGGCTTATGATGCCTAATATTCGATTAAATGACATAGTTTTTCCTAAAAGACTCTATTTCAAATGGATAGCTTAATTATCCAAAGTTATTCGGTTAAATTCTAGTAATAAATGCTCAATGCCAGACAAATGGTGAAATTGATAGGATATATACCTGTTCTACTTCAAGCCCTTGGATGATGTTTAGCATGAACCACTTTAAGCCGCTCTTTTGCAATATGTGTGTAAATCTGCGTTGTAGATAAATCACTATGCCCTAATAACATTTGCAAGGTTCTTAGGTCGGCACCATGAGAAAGTAAATGTGTGGCAAAGGCATGCCTTAAAGTGTGTGGTGATAATTTGGTTTTAATACCTATTTGCACAGCATAATGCTTAATTCGATGCCAAAAAGTTTGCCGTGTCATCGCTTTGCCTTGCTTTGACAAAAACAAGTGATTACTTGAGTTATTACCTAAAAGAGCTCCCCTTGCAACTTTTATATATTCTTCTAATGCTGAACTAGCGGCTTCACCAAAAGGCACTAAGCGCTCTTTTTGTCCCTTACCAACCACTCTTAATACACCTTGCACCATGGATATTTGTGAAAACTCTAAATTAATTAATTCGCTCACTCGTAAACCGCTAGCATACATTAGCTCTAGCATGGCAATGTCTCTAACACCTAAAAGATCGTCTTTATCAGGTGCATCAAGTAACTGAACTATCTGCTGTTCAGTTAAGGTGTGCGGCAATGGTCTACCCGCTTTGGGCGGACTTATTTTAGCAGTTGGATCATCGGTTAATATTCCTTCTTCAATAGCAAAGCGATAGAACCGTTTTAACCCAGATAGGCAGCGAGCAGTTGAGCGAGGGGAAAAATTTAACCCATACCTAAAAGCAAAATAATCATTAAGGGTTTGTTTATTAGCTGATATTAGCGATTGTTTGTTTTCTGTTAGCCACTGACAAAACTTTTTTAAATCGTTCCGATAACTATCAAGTGTTTGTTTGCTTAGTCCATCGTGCATCCAAATAACATCTAAAAAACGTTCAGTGAGTTGTAAGTCTCCATCTGCAACTTTATTTTTGGCTAATTCTGCAAGCCGCTCTTTTTGACGGTTTTTATCTGTTTCGGTTAATTTATCCATATTGCTTAAGCTCTTAGAATAATGGCTTATCCAAGGCGCCTTCGTGTATTAATAACCAACGCTTAATATCCGTTAATTTTCCGCTAGTATCGCCAGCAAAACCGCCTAAACTTTGTTTTGCTACCACTCGGTGACACGGCACAATAATTGGTGTTGGGTTATTTCGGCAGGCATTCCCCACTGCCCTGGCACTTGAATTGAGTTTTTGTGCTAATTCACCATAAGTTAAAACACTTCCCTTGGGTATTTCATTGAGGGCTTGCCAAACTCTATGTTGAAACTCGGTACCCGAAGTTTTAATGGCAATATTATTAGCAACATCCCCATTAGAAAAATATTGCTGTAATACTTTCACTAACTCGGCACCTAGATCTGAACTTGGGAGTTTAACTTGTTTTTGACTATTTAACCCAATTTTTACTAATAGGTTATCTGCAATAACTATTTCAAGCTTGCCGATAGGCGAGTTAATTACGGAAGATTCTGAGTAATAAATCATATATTATTAGAGTCTGTACGGATTTCTGGGATGTAATTAGTCAAAACTACTTTAAGTTTACGTGTATATATCTTATTACCAATTCGATATAAAGCATCTATGTTGAAGAAAACAGAACCATAAGAACTATGAGGTATATAACACTCTTTATTATCACCTACCCCATTATTTATTCGGGTTCGTAATAAAAGCTTTAATGACTTACCCTCTCCTTTTTTAACATTTAAAGGTTTATCGTCATATTTTGAATTAAAAAATAACATACACTCAAAGTTTTTTGAGACAGATAAAGGATAATTTAATTTAAATCCTCCAGCCTTATTAATAAATAATATCAATGATTCACTATTATTTATAAAATGAGCGCTTAATTCGAATTCATTTTGTGATAATTCCTTTCTGGCGCTAATATGCATTTTTATATCTGGAGTAATTTTTCTTATAGTTTCTTGCCAACGTAAACTAAGCATATATTCTGTTAGTATGAGGCACAGAACTATATAGGTGGCAACAGATAGTGCATAAGCATTTCTTGAATACTTGATTCTTTTTTTAAAAGTTGATATTGATTTATAAAAACACCGATACCATAAAAAGTAACGCATATCCCAAGAATTACAAACAACAAATATATAATTTCATTATACAGTTGAACTTCTAACCTCTCCCAAACTACAAATGTTCCTATGAAAAACATAGGTATAACTAAGAGTAGATAGCTTAATAATAATGAATTTTCTAATGGGAGAGCTGACTTTACAAATATAATCTTTGCAGTAAGCTTAGTCAGAATTAAAAAGCAAAAATAGTGAAAAATGAATACAAAAGGAAATATTACTCCTTCTTCTTTCATTATATTATAGAGCCCATCTTCAACGTAAGAGCCTTCATAAAAGATATGTTCTATGGCAGCATTTGCAGATACTTTATACAAAAGAAATGATGGGATAGAGCTCAAATGCAAACACAATAGGCTAAAAAATATAATTAAATGAAAACTAGATTTTTTATCACTCCCTCCATAAGCAAACTTATAGTATTTATTCTTGCTAAACAACCACCTAATGCCAAATAATATTTTAATAAATTCTTCGGTTAATCTTTCTAATAACTCAACAATTGTATTTAAAGAGAATAAATCTGTTTTATTAATCTTCATATATTTATGACCTTGCCTTCAAAAAAAGCAGCTATACAAGTAGTAGTCAAATTAATAGCACTCTTGCAGCCAGTTTGCAAGTAAAATCTAACGCACTAGCTCTATACGTGCACGGCAAAATCATATAAATTGAAATTTTGGATTAATCGTTGAAAGTGCATTAAACATTGTAAGAAAAAACATGAGTTTAACAATATTCTTCAGTTGTTGATCTGTGCAGTACATTCGGGTACCGAAAGCTGAAAAGATATAAAAAACTTTGCATATAAACTGTTTTCAAGAATTATTGCAATTAAAATGATAATAACCCAGAGTAGATCAACGAAAAAGCAATGAATGTGAAAATTAGCTGTTCAAAAACAAAAAAGGCTTCCTAATTTAGGAAGCCTTTTGCAAAGATGGTGGGTCGTGGGCGATTCGAACGCCCGACCAATTGATTAAAAGTCAACTGCTCTACCGGCTGAGCTAACGACCCGATGCGGAGCGCATGATAAAGGTTTGAGAAAAAAACACAAGTATTTTTTAAGTTTTTTTTGCTAAAAAGCGATTTTTTTTTCTTAGCGTTTAAATCTTAGACAATGATTGCAGAAATTGTCTAAATTTTTACCGATTTTGCCACTCTGGTGAAATGGCGCGTAATTTTTGTAGTCCACTTTTAACCACATCAATAGCTTTATCAACATCTGCCTCGGTGGTAAACCGCCCAAATGAAAAACGCAGTGATGAATGAGCCTGCAAGTCACTTAACCCCATTGCTTTTAATACATAAGAAGGCTCAACACTTGCCGAAGTGCAAGCAGAACCAGACGATACAGCAATGTCTTTAAAGGCCATTAACAAGGTCTCGCTGTCTACATAATCAAAACGGATATTAACAATACCTGCAACTTGCTGATTAACATCACCGTTGATATAAACAGCTTCTAATGGCTCAATGCCTTTTAAAAACTGATTTTTTAATAATCGTATTTTTTTTGACTCTTGGGCTAAATTAATACGAGCAATATCAAAGGCTTCTCCCATTCCCACAATTTGATGAGTCGCTAATGTTCCCGAGCGAAGCCCTCTTTCATGACCGCCACCATGTATTTGCGCTTCAATATGTGGCTGCTGATTTCTTCTGGCAAATAATGCCCCCATACCTTTAGGCCCGTAAATTTTATGTGCCGAAAAAGAGATAAAATCAACCTCAAGCTCGCAAACATCAATGGGTAATTTACCTGCGCTTTGTGCGGCATCAACATGAAATGGAATATTGGCTTTATGGGCAATTTTGCCTATTTTTGCAATATCTTGCACACTGCCTGTCTCGTTATTAACGTGCATAATTGAAATTAAGATTGTATCGGCTTTAATTGCCGCCTCTACGGCTTTAGGTGTTATAACACCAGCACTATTAGGCTTAAGATAAGTGACTTCAAAGCCTTGTTTTTCAAGAGCCTTACAGGTATCTAATACCGCTTTATGCTCAATGGCGCTGGTAATGATATGACCTTTTTTTTGCCAAGCAGCTATGCCTTTTATGGCTAAATTATCAGACTCTGTTGCACCAGATGTCCAAATAATTTCTCTAGGATCAGCACCAATTAAGTCCGCCACCTGATTTCGTGCAATATCAACAAGCTCTTCGGCTTGCCAGCCAAATCGGTGTGAGCGCGAAGCGGGATTACCAAATGCACCTTGATTAGTTAAACAATTAGCCATTTTATCTGCCACCCTTTGATCAACGGGTGTGGTTGCTGCGTAATCTAAATAAATGATTTCTTTCATAATATTAATCTTGTTTATTTTAACTAGATTGAGCCACAATATTTTGGCTATATTTTTCAATAGAACTCAAAAAACCGCGTAAAATATTATATTCACTTTGGGTAATTTCAGCCTTGCTAAACAAGCGATTCATGCGAATGTCGAGTTGTTTTTTATAGTCAGAATGAGTATAGCCTGTTTGCTGCATCACTTTATCAAAGTGCTCTAACATACCTTTTAGTTGCTCTCTACTCACTAGTGCCTCTTTATCGGTCGTATTTTGTTTAGGCAATTGAGGAATATCTTCAGCCGCTAAGCGCATTTCATAAGCAATTAGTTGAACCGCCGAAGCTAAATTAAGCGAAGAATAATCAGGATTAGTTGGAATGCAGACATGATAGTGACACAAATGCAGCTCTTCATTAGTTAGCCCAGAGTTCTCGGTACCAAATAATATTGCCACGGGTAAATCTTGGGGTGATGAAGCAATTTTTTCTGCCAGCTCTCTTGGCGTAATAAGTTTGCTAGGCAGAGTTCTGGTTCGAGCGCTTGTACCAACGATTAACCGACAACTAGCAATGGCTTCATCTATCGAAGTATAAACTTTAGCATTATCTAAAATATCAGTAGCTCTTGAGGCTCGGCGAGTTGCTTCGTGGCAGGGAAACGCTTTTGGATCAACCAAAGAAAGCCTTGATAACCCCATAACCTTAAGCGCCCTAGCAGCTGCACCGATATTTCCTGGATGGGTTGTGTTAGATAAAACCGTAATAATTTGATCGAGCATTAATAATAAAACAAATAACAGTAAAGGGAGCCAGATTCTATCATTGCCATCCCTGTGGGTGCTACTAAGAAAAAGTAGCCTTGATTTTTTAATTGTTATAACTGTTTCACAATTTAGACTATTTCCTTTTAAGTTTAATAAAACATGGACGATTAAATGCTCATGATGATTAAATTATTCTATACTCAATCAGTGACTACACTTACTATTCAAACCAACAATACCAATAATTTGTTGCACGGAGCTACTGCATTCAATTGCCTTAAGGAGATCTTCAATGGTTAACCCAAACGAAATTCAACAGAATTCACGGCTCGGTAACCTGCTCATAAAAAAGGGTTGGCTAACTTCTCAAGAGCTTGAGCACGCACTTGCTTTTCAAAGAAATACTGGAAAACGCTTAGGTGATACGCTAATTGAATTAGGGTTTATTAACCAATCTCAGCTTAAAAAAGTTTTAACCCAACAAAAATGGAGCCGCTCTACAATTGCGGGAGTTATGCTAGCCGCTTCACAACTATTTATTACTGCTTGCGGTGGCGGCGGTAGTGACGACGGAAAAGCAGGAACAGAAATCACAGTTCCCCAAACTAATGCAGCCCCAAGTTTAAATATTACCTCACCAACAGGTGGTTCTGAGTTTGATGAAGGAACCGAAATACAATTTACTGCCGAAGCCTCTGATGATGAGGATGGCAACATAAGCCAAAATATTGAATGGCATTCTGATATTGATGGTAGCATTGGCTCTGGCGCAGAGCTTTCATCTAGCTTAACCGTTGGTGAGCATTTAATTAGTGCAACAGTTACCGATCTAAATGGTGCCTCAGCCAATAAAACCTTAACCATTGTTGTAAATAGCGTCACTGAAAATGTTGCCCCAGAAATAACAATAACCTCTCCCCAATCAAACTCGGGCTTTTATGTCGGCGAGCAAATTAGCTTTAGCGCAAATGCATCCGACGGTGAAGATGGAAACCTAAGTGATAGTGTTGTTTGGCAATCTAATATAGATGGAGAGCTCGGCGAAGGCGATATATCCACCACACTCAGTTTAGGCAACCATGTTATTACTGCATCGGTCACTGATTCTGATGGAGCAACAAGCAACCAAACGGTTAATATTTCAATCAGCGAAGTAACCAATGTAGCCCCTAGCTTAACTATTTCTTCACCTGGCAATGATAGTAATTTCACTGAATCACAAGCAATTACTTTTCAAGCGTCAGCCGATGATCAAGAAGATGGTAATTTAAGTAACACCATTCAATGGTCATCAAGTATTAGTGGACAAATTGGAACAGGCGCAACCTTATCTACAAGTTTAGCTATTGGCTCACATACAATAACGGCATTGGTCACTGACTCTGACGGTGCACAGACAACTCAATCTATCAATATTTCAGTGGTTAGTGATCCAGACGTCGCTCCAACTGTGTCAATACTTACACCTAGCAATAGCAGCAGCTTTGATGAAGGCAATAGCATTAGTTTTAGCGCCTCTGCAAATGACGAAGAAGATGGTGATATTGGTGCCAATATCGTTTGGACATCAAATAGAGATGGCAATTTAGGTACTGGCGCTAATATTACTCACACTTTGTCTGTAGGTGGGCATGTTATTAGTGCAACAATTACTGATTCGTCGGGCAATCAAACTAGTCATGCTATTAATTTAACCATTAACGAACTCACTAATGTTGTTCCACAATTAACAATTACCTCGCCCTCATCAGGAAGTAGTTTTAATGATGATGACTCCATTACATTTTCAGCAACCGCTAACGATGATGAAGATGGTGATATTAGTGCCAATATTACTTGGCAATCTAATGTTGATGGTAACCTCGGTACGGGCGCTAGTATTAGTAGCCAATTAACCGAAGGTAATCATGTGATTACGGCTTCTATTACCGACTCAGAGGGAGATATTACTAATAAAACAATTAGCTTAACCATTAATGAGCCCGCTAATACAGCACCAGAATTATCTATCACCTCGCCAAGCGCTGACAGTAGCTTTGAAGAAGATACTTCGGTTTCATTTAGTGCAAGTGCCAGTGACGAAGAAGATGGCGATATTAGTGACAATGTCGTATGGCAGTCAAGCCTTGATGGAAACCTTGGAACTGGTGCTAATATCACTAGCACTTTATCTGCTGGTAATCATTCAATTACTGCCACAATCACTGACTCTGAGGGTGATCAATCAACTGAGAGCATTAACCTCACCATTAATGCTGCCGTAAATGAATTACCAACAATCAGCATTACTTCACCAAGCGCTGGCAGTAGCTTTGAAGAAGATACTTCGGTTTCATTTAGTGCGAGTGCCAGTGACGAAGAAGATGGCGACATTAGTGCCAATATTACTTGGCAATCAAGCCTTGATGGAAACCTTGGAACTGGTGCTAATATCACTAGCACTTTATCTGCGGGTAACCATTCAATTACTGCCACAATCACTGACTCTGAGGGTGATCAATCAACTGAGAGCATTAACCTCACCATTAATGCTGCCGTAAATGAGCTACCAACCATCGACATTACTTCACCAAGTTCTGGCAGTAGTTTTAATGATGATGAGTCCATTACATTTTCAGCAACCGCTAACGACGATGAAGACGGCGATATTAGTGCCAATATTACTTGGAATTCAAGTATTGATGGTGATATTGGCACAGGAAATAATATTGCAGTGACACTAACCGATGGTGATCATGTAATAACCGCATCAATAGAAGACTCGGAAGGTGAAAGCGTGTCAGAAATGATTAACCTCACTATAACCGAGGCAACAGATGAAGTACCCACAATAGATATTACTTCCCCAGCAAGCAATAGTAACTTTGTTAGCGGCTCAACGGTTAGTTTTACTGCAACTGCCAATGATGATGAAGATGGAGATATTAGCGCCAATGTTGTTTGGTATTCTGATATCGACGGACAAATTGGTACAGGCTCTAGTATTGATACGACTCTTAGTGACGGCTCTCATCAGATAACCGCAGAAATCACTGACTCGGGCGGTAACGAAGTTCAGTCACAAGTTTCGGTAACTATTGCTGTAGCTAGCGGCGATACAACCCTTTCTTGGACTGCTCCAGTAGAAAACACAGATGATTCTGAATTGAATGATTTAGCTGGTTTTGTGATTTACTATGGTGAAGATCAAAATAATTTAGATGAGTTGATCACCATTGAAGATCCTGCTCAGCTTAGCCATATATTTGATAACTTAGACTCTGGAAAAACTTATTATTTTGGCGTAACTGCCTACAATAGCTCTGGTGTTGAAAGTGAAATGTCTGAGATTGTGAGTAAAGATACTTAGGCTTAAACCATAAAGGCTCAATAAAGCTTTTGGCTATTGTTAGCCTTTTATTTTAGTCTCTTATTTTTAGTGTTTGAAAAGCATAAAAGTGTTTGATCCATCGCTATAGTCGCTTTAAAATCGTGCGACTTAATATAGCACTCTATTCAAGAGTAAAGCGGAGCAACCAATGCAGTCATCGCATATGAATGAAATATATCTCGATAATAATGCGACTACTCCTGTACTAGATATTGCAGCCAAGGCAGCTCAAAATGCCATGTGCACCCTATATGGAAATCCTAGTAGCTCTCATGTTACCGGATTAAAAGCTCGTTATATTCTTGACTCTAGCCGCGATTTAGCCAAACAGGTTTTAGGCACAAAAGATGGAGAAATTATTTTTTTATCCGGTGCAACCGAAGGCATTCAAACGGCTATATTTTCTTCGTTAGTAAAAATAAAGGAAAAAATTAAAAACGAAGGTAAAAGTAAATACCAATATCTTCTTTATGGTGCTACCGAGCATAAAGCGGTACCTAACTCTCTAACTCATTGGAATCAAATGCTTGAAATTGGCGCCAAGGTGTTAGCTATTCCAGTTGATTCAAAGGGTAAACTTGATGATGCATTTATGGCAAAGCATTTACCGCATTCAGCCATGATTTGCACCATGGCCGTTAATAATGAAACAGGCGTTGCTCAAGATCTCAATGCGCTAGATAAATTAGTACGTCAGCACAATTCAGAAGTTTTATGGATGGTCGATTGTGTTCAGGGTCTAGGGAAACTCAACCTAAATATGCAAGAAAGCACAATAGATTATGCACCATTTAGCGGCCATAAACTTTATGGTCCCAAAGGGATTGGCATGTTGTATATTCGCCCTGGAGCCCCCTTTACACCATTTATGGCCGGTGGCGGACAAGAAAGTGGAATGCGCTCGGGCACAGAAAATTTGCCCGGTATTGCCGCTTTTGGCGCAATATTAAAAGCACTAGCCGATCCTAACCAAAATACATTTCAAAACCATCAAACACTCACCCGCTACCGAGATAAAATTGTTTCAGCATTAAAACAAGGATTTCCTAGTATTGTTTTTAACATGCCATTTGAAACCAGCGTACCAACAACGATTAACTTTTCTGTAAAAGAGTTTCCAAGCAAAGAAATACTCGACCTATTTGATGCTGCACAAATTCGTGTTAGTTCAGGATCGGCATGCAGCTCTGGTGTCACGCGAAGCTATGTTCTTGATGAAATGGGATTACCCGCTTGGCAGTCGGAATCTGCCATTAGAATGTCTTTTGGCCCTGCCACATCTGAGAGAGAAATTGACGAAGCTTGCGAGCGCATTCTTTTAGCATCAAAAGCACTAAGCCAGTCGTGTTTAATGCTTAACAATATTGATGCCGACATCGACTCACCTCGCCAAAATGGGTTAATTCAACTTAAACATAACGCCGCTTGTATGTGGGTTTATGCCGATGAAAAAGCAGCAAGCTGTATTATTATTGATCCGCTTGAAGAGTTAGGTGAGCGAGTTGAAAAGTTTGTTCATTGTCAGGGTTATAAAGTAGCCGCAATTTTAGATACCCATTCTCATGCCGATCATGACTCTTGTCGCACCATGCTACAAAAAATCATGCAATCGAGTTTAGATTTAACCATTGATAACTATGACGAACTTGGTTGGCCAATGAGCCATACCAAAGTGGTTAAGCTTGCCAACGAGCAAGAAGTGACTGCAATAAAACTCAGTGATAATAAAGTGCTAGCACGGCTAGAAACACCAGGGCACACCAGCGATAGCCAAACCTATTTGCTAGGCTCAGTTACAAACAATTACTTACAAGCTAAAGATGTAGGTTTTGCCTTTGTTGGAGACAACTTACTGATCAACGGACTTGGTCGAACAGATTTTTTTAATAGCTCATCAAGTCGCCTATACAACAGTTTACAACTTCTTAATAAAGTGGTTAATGAAAACACCATTATCTGCGCTGCCCACGATTACAATAATGAATTTGCCACTTGTTTAAAAATAGAAAAAGCGGCCAATCCTGTTTTGTCCGCTATTTTAAATAACAAAATTTCTTTATCAGACTTTGTACAGCAAAAAGAAAGCCTCGATCAAGTGCTTAGCAACCACCAAAGCCATGAAATTTTATGCGGTGTAGTTAGCAATAAACCGAGCGAAAAAGGCATGCAAATATTGCCCGAAGAACTACCAAAATTTATTGAAGAGCACCCAGAAATTAAAGTGGTTGATGTAAGAGAGGCACATGAATATCATTTATTTAATAACTGGGATAACCTTCATTTACCCCATCCACCCGAAAATGTACCATTATCAAAGCTGACAGATTACATCGCAAAAGTGGTTGCAAAAGACAAAATTGAAAAGCAGCCCTTACTATTTGTATGTCGAAGCGGAGCAAGAAGCGCAACTGCTGCCAAGGCTTTTAGACGTTTAGGCTTTAGCTCTGTGTGCCATATTTCTGGCGGTGTTGCCCTTAATTGTTAGGGCAACTAATTGTTAGAGCAATCATTGGGACTCCCTTACTTGTTTACTCTCTTACTCTTTTACTCGGTAAGCTTTTTCATCACACTTAAATAATCACTAATAATAGTTTTTTCATTGTGGTGTTTAGCTTGTTTAATTTGCCATTTTCCTGCAACCATCACATCATTAACCGGTAGGCTATTACAGGCAAATATTGCCGCATCTAAAATAAAACTATCTTCTTTTAGATAAATACTCGGATCATTTGCATTAAGCACTAGTAGGTCGGCTCGTTTTCCCACTCTAATTTCACCAACGTTTTGATCAATAACACTTGCTCCATTTTTAGCCGCCTGTGAGTAAAGATTTTGCCCAACCGATGGACAATCATCAGATACCAACACCGCTCTTTGATAAGAAGTTAACCGCTGCGCATATTCTAAAGTTCTTAACTCATCGGCAACATTAACCGCAATATGAGAGTCCGAACCAATCGCCAAATGACCGCCCTGTGCTAAAAATGATTGGGTTGGGAAAATTCCATCGCCTAAATTCGCCTCCGTGGTAGGGCAAATTCCAGCAACAGCTTTAGATAAAGCTAAATCCTTGGTTTCTTGCTCGGTTAAATGCGTCGCGTGTATAAGACACCAATGTTCATCCATAACAAAATTATCAAGTAGCCATTCCACAGGTCTTTGTTGATAAAAGTTTAAACAATCATCCACTTCTTGAGTTTGTTCTGCAATATGAATATGAATTGGCGCTTTAGCATTGTGGTTACGAATAAATGGTACAAGCGACTTTAATTGATTGTCACTAACGGCTCTTAGTGAATGCGGCGCAACACCAATAGAAACTTGGTTATTACTTTGATAATTTTTAATCAGTTTATCAACAAGGTTAAAATAATCTTCCGTTTGATGGATAAAGCGGCCTTGAGCCTCACTTGGTTTTTGCTCTCCAAACCCTGCGTAAGTATATAAAACGGGTAAATGACAAATAGCAATACCAGCACTTTGTGCCGCATTAATCACTTGATGAGACATCTCAGCCCTATCATCATAAAACTGCCCGCTTTTTTGATGATGCAAATAATGAAATTCTGCCACACTGGTATAGCCTGCCTTTAACATTTCATAGTATAAAAATTTGGCAACTTTATGCGCATCATCGGGTGACATTTTTTCCACAAAACGATACATAATATCGCGCCAACTCCAAAAGCTATCGGCTTGATTGGCTCGATATTCAGAAAACCCAGCAAATGCTCGTTGAAAGGCATGAGAGTGACAATTAACCATTCCGGGTATTACAGATCCTTGTGCTTTTTCTGCCTTAGCGTCATAACCATCGGTAATAGCGCTAATAATACCTAACTCATCAATATGAATAGTTTTATCAACCTGCCACTGGTTCCCAACTAAAACCTTTTCAGCGTATAATTTCACTTAAAGCCACACTTTATAAAAAATAAATTGATTGTTGTCTATTTTAGCAATTGTATGCACACATTGATAACCGTTAAATAGAGAATTAATTCAACCAACATCATTAGGTTTAGCATGTCTCAAGTTTTTGATTTATTAGTTCATAATGTTCACGTTGCCACCATGAGTTCAAATGATGATTATGGTGTATTAAACGATGCTGCCATTGGCATAAACGACGGAAAAATAACCGCACTTATTGAAAATATTAATCAGCAATCAGGTCAAATAGAAACCAATGATGCGATTGATGGAAATGGCATGTGGGTGACACCTGGTCTTATTGATTGCCACACTCACCTAGTTTACGGTGGCAACCGAGCCAATGAATACGAAATGCGTTTAGAAGGCGCCAGCTATGAAGACATTGCAAAAGCAGGTGGCGGTATTGTTTCAACCGTTACCGCCACACGAGAAACCAGCGAACAAGCTTTATTTGAATCGGCAACCAAACGATTAAGCTATTTAATTGATGAAGGCGTTACCAGCATTGAAATTAAGTCGGGTTATGGTTTAGATCTAGCAACCGAGCAAAAAATGTTAAAGGTAGCAAAAGAAATTGAACAATATGCGCCAGTAGAAGTGAGCAAAACCTTTTTGGGCGCTCATGCCGTTCCTAAAGAATATAAAGATAATCCCGATGCTTATATTGATTTAGTGTGTAATGAAATGATGCCAAAATTACACCAGCAAGGTTTAATCGATTGTGTTGATGCTTTTTGTGAAAATATTGGGTTTAACCTAAAACAAACCAAACAGGTTTTTGATAAAGCCGCAGAACTTGGTTTGCCAGTTAAACTTCATGCAGAGCAACTGTCCGATTTAGGCGGCTCAAAGCTAGCCAGCGAATACCAAGCTTGGTCGGTTGATCATTTAGAATTTTTAAACCCAAAGGATATTCCATTACTGAAAGAGTCTAATACCGTAGCAACCCTATTGCCTGGCGCATTTTACTTTTTGGGTGAAACCAAACTGCCGCCTATTGACGCATTAAGAGCCAATCAAGTTCCTATTGCTATTGCTACCGACTCAAACCCTGGTAGCTCGCCCTGCACGTCTATTTTATTAATGCTTAATATGGCAACAACATTGTTTAAATTAACCCCGCTAGAAGCACTGCAAGGAGTCACCATAAATGCGGCAAGAGCACTAAAAAGACAGCAAACCATTGGCTCAATTGAACTTGGCAAACAAGCCGATTTAGTTTTATGGGATATTAATTCGCCAGCAGAGTTAAGTTATCGAATGGGTGGCAACCCTTGCCACACCGTGATAAAAAAAGGCAACGTGGTTTTATCTAAATCGTAACCAATCAATAAAATTAGCAACTAGCAACTAGCAACTAGCAACTAGCAACTAGCAACTAGTATTGCCACATATAAGAGACTTTGGCAAAAATGGTTTTATCAAACGGTGTGAGCGATTGAATCTCATCATCTTCAACCGCATTGTCCGAGTAACCTAAATAAACCAGTGATTGCGGATTAATTTTATAAGAGTAAATCAGTTGTGTGCCAAAGGATTTATTAGTATTTAAAAAATCATTATCGGGATCGCTATCTTGGTTAACCTCATAAAGCGCAAGGTTTCTGTTGATACTAAATTCTTGTAGCGTTAATGAGAGTCTACTGCGATTATTAAATTGATAAGCCAACCTTAAATCAACAACACTGGCATCAAATAACTCGCCATTATCTACGTCTAATTTTTGAGAAGTATAATTTAAGTTTACATTTAAATGACGACCAATCTGCCAACGCATATAAGGTTCAAATAAGGTTATTTCTCCAAGTTGAGTATTAGCAAAATCAACTTGATCACCTAGCTGCATAAAATTACCAAAAGTAAAGTTCGACCATGGCTTAATTTCAAACCACATCATAAAAAAGCTTTCATCAAAATAAGTACCGTCAAAATACCTTTCTCTATCAACCACGCCAAAGTTGGTATTAAACTGCATAGGACCTTGAAGATTAAAGTGTAACTCGTTTTCTTGCTCTAACAATTTGCCCGACTGATCTTCGGTTTTATCCCAGTCACCAAAAAAGCCCCAACGAGTCCACTTACTATCTTTGTCGCCAAACCAAGTATAATTGCCGCCTACAATGAGTTTTCTAAAATCAACTTGCCCAATAAATCCTGAATCAGCTCTAAAGTCATCACCAAAGTCTTGGTAAGTCGCTCTTAATGAATAGTTTTCTTCGTTATGGCGATAATTTAAAGATAAAGCAGAGTCACTTTGTTTGGCTTTTAAAATTTCTTCATCATCATTATCAAATCGAATTTCATCAGGATTAGTGGTTTCTGAATGCATTAACTGATAAGTTAAAATATCTTTCTTAGTAAAATAATGTTTACCATCAACGGAAAGCACTTGGTTTTTATAATCGGTTGCACTGCGGCTTGTTAGTAACACGCCAAGATTATCGTTATCGCCAATATCTCTTTGCCCCCGAGCAATAAAAACATCCGACTCTCGATCAAGGCTTTCAATATAAGAGCCTTGGCTTGATGGCACTAAAAAACTAGTATTTTCATCACTAGCAGCAATAACCCCCAATAAATAACCATTGCTTTTACCCGTTACCTTTAAACCCACATCGGGATCAGCAATATTACGAGTATGAACTAAACGATTAGCCGTACTAAAATAATCTGCACCTTCAGTAAAAAATGGTCTCGATTCAGGAAAAAATAAGCTAAAAGTAGTGTTCACATCAAGCTGACCAGCATCGGCTTCAACTTGTGAAAAGTCAGGATTAACCGTAGCATTTAAGATCCAGTTGTCAGTTACTGCCCAGCGAAAATCAACTCCAACTTCAGTTTCGTCATTAGTTTCCCAAGTAGATATAGGGTTGAGATCTCGTCTTTCATTATTTAAGTAAGTAAAGGTAGGTGTAATATCTAAATTGGTTTCATCACTGGTTAAATTGGGCATTCCAGTCACTTTACTAATTTGGCATAAAAAGCAGTCAAGCTCTCGATTACTTTTAGAATCTTGAATATTCATTCGAGAATCTCGCGGATATTTACGAATAAACTGAATCCCCCATTTTTGCTCCGCTAATCCCGCAGGAAATCTTAACGCGCGATACGGTATTGCCATTTCCACGATAAACCCTTCACTGGTTACCTGCCCTGCACTATCCCAAACCGCATCCCAAGAACCATCTTCATTACCTAAGCTATCATCAATGGTTAAGTCACCTTGCGAACCTAATGGGTTAACAAAAAACTCAAAACCACGCCTTTCATCATTAAAAGTATCTAAAACAACACCGACAAAGTCATCTTGAAAAATTCCATCTCTATCACGAATAAAGGCACGTATTTTTTCAGGCTCAGGATCATCCGCAACAAAAGCAAAGTAAATTTGTTTACCATCTTCCATCATATAAGCGGTGGTTTTAACAGACGCTTGAATGCTATCACCAGGATGAGTTTCATAGTTAAGCATTACCTTCGATGCTTTATCCCATTCGTTTGGGTTGATTTGTCCATCAATAATGGGGGCTTTAATTATGCGAGGAATTTTATATTCTTGTTTTTCGGTTTGCTGGCTTTTTGCTATCAATAAAGTTGAGTTTGATAAAAACACAAGACCAACGAAAATTATTTTTTGAATTAATTTACTCAATTTTATTATATCCCTAGTTTTTTGTTTGACACCCGTTGTCCTTTAGGAGCAATCCGTAGACTGGGTATATTGATTTAATAGTAAAGTCGCTATTGTTGCTAATAAAGTTTGTAAGAAAATAAATTGTTACATTTACAGCGGCAGACAAAATATCGCTCAATTTCAACCGATTATCAGAAACTCATCACAATCTATACAAACTCTAATTTCCTAGTGAAACAAATTAGTTGTCTAAGACTCTTTGGCCTACAGAAACTAACCTAGCACTCAACTGGAGTAAGTATGTTAAATTTTAGGGCTCAAAAAAACTTAAGATCATCCATTCAGACACAGACAAAAAAACCAATCAAACAAGTAGTTAACCTTTCTGCTTTAACATTAGGGCTACTATTTAGCTCACAAGCTTTTTCTGGAGCTTGGGTACCAGAAGCTGGATCGGGTTATAACAAATTTGGATACTCCGACTATAATGCCGATGAGTTTTTTGGTAATGATGACTCTCTAATTGAGTTTTCTGGTGTTAATTACTCTTTTTATGGTGAGTATGGCTTAGCAAAAGATATTGCCGTTTTTGGAACGATCCTTTATCAAGACGTAGAACAAATCAATGCCGAAGGACAATTCTCTGAGTCGAGCGGACTTGGTGATGCCGAAATTGGTCTTCGTTTTCAATGGCAAGCCGAACCCTTCGTGGTATCAACATCTATATTGGCAAAGCTTCCCTACCTTTACGATGAAAACGATTCCCTACCCAGAGGCAACGGTCAAGAAGATTTAGAATTTAGAGTGCTCATCGGTAAAAGCCTAAACGAATATGGTTACTTTGGAGTAGAAGCAGGTTACCGATACCGAGCAGATTCGCCGTCAGATGAATACCGATACTTAATTGAATACGGCTTTAACGTTAGTGAAAATTTTTACCTGCGCACCAAGGTAGATTCTACAATTAGCGCAGGCAATGCCGACTTTATCAACAATAACTCTAACCTATCAATTAATCCAGAATTTGACCTAACCAAAGCCGAACTAACCGCAGGCTGGACCTTTGGTGATAGCAGTGCAAAAGGAGACAAATGGGGATTAGAACTCACTTATCGTCAAGATGTTAGTGGCGATAACACCTTAGAAGGTGATGGCTTTGAAATTGGTATAACCCGCGTATTTTAAATCATAGAGACAATCATTATGTTGCTATTTAGTTATGCGCTATTGGCGCTGCATTTTTTATTGCTCATAGTATTGTGTTTATTTGGAATGCACAGACTATCTATGGTATTTCGCTGGATAAAGCATCGAAAAAAAACGGCAAACCCAGTTAAACATTTTGCCGAGTTGCCCAGTGTTACGGTGCAGATCCCGTTATTCAATGAGCGCTTAGTCGCTCAAAGAATTGTAGATACCGTGGTAAAAATTGACTACCCACAAGATAAACTGCAAATTCAAATTGTTGATGATTCAACCGATGAAACCCGCGACATTATTGCCCTTGCTGTAAAGCAATACTCCGCTCAAGGCATTAACATTCAGCATGTTCATCGCACTAATCGACAAGGCTATAAAGCGGGTGCTTTAAAAGAAGCTATGGAAACCGCTACAGGTGAATTTATTGCCATTTTTGACGCCGATTTTGTTCCAACACCATCGATCATTAAAGACACTATCCATCACTTTAACAATGATAAAGTGGCGATGGTTCAGTTTAGGTGGGAGCATCTTAATCGCTTTGACAGCCGCCTTACCGAAACCCAAGCAATGATGCTGGACTCTCACTTTTCTTTAGAGCAGCAGGTGCGCTATGGCAGTGATGTTTTATTCAACTTTAATGGCACCGCTGGGATCTGGCGCACTAAAGCAATTATTGACGCGGGACACTGGAGTGCTGACACACTAACCGAAGATCTCGATCTAAGTTATCGCGCCCAATTAAAAGGCTGGAAGCTAGTTTATCTAAATGATGTAGTATGCCCTGGTGAACTACCTGCCGACATGAATGCTTTTAAAAGCCAGCAACATCGCTGGGCAAAAGGCGGCATTCAAGTAATGCTTAAAATGCTTAAAAAGGTTTGGCGCTCCCCTTTATCTTTAACTCACAAACTAGAATCAACCTTTCATTTATCCAATAACCTCGCTTATTTTGTGATGCTTTTAGATACTATCTTCTTGTTGATCCCAAGCTTAATTATCCGTGATATATATGAAATTCAGCATATTTTATGGCTTGATGTGCCCTTACTGTTTTTATCCTCTGGCGGGCATTTAATTTATTTCTTTTTTGGACAAGTAGCGTTGGGTCATTCAAAGCTTAGGGCATTTTTTAATATGCCAAGAGTGCTGCTTTTGGGTATTCAACTGGCTTTTAATAACGCAAAAGCTGCGGTTGAAGCACTAGCAGGTCATCAAAGTGAATTTGTTAGAACCCCAAAAAGTGGAGCTTTAGAATCGAATAAAACAGTAAGTAACTCCAATTTAACCAAGCAAGAGCAAAGCAAAACTAACAACTCAGCATCAACCAATACAATCACCAATAGTTTTAGCAAAAAGATTTATCAAGCAGTATCCCCTACAGGTGGTGGCATTGAGCTATTGTTAGGAATCATCTATTCGGTTGTTTTTGTATGGGGCATCAATCATCAACTTTGGCTAATGCTGCCTTTTGTACTTTTGCTTGTTGTTGGCTTTTTAACCACTGCGGTCAATACACTAAGCATTCAATTTAAAGCCAGTCGGAGATAAAAATGCCCTTATCTCTAAACCAACTTAATAAACCGATCATTCATAAAGCCAGCATATTATTTGCTTTACCAGTAGTATTGATCAGTTTTTTTATTAGCCGTGTGCATCAAAGCGAAAGCAGTGTTAGCGCAAGCAATTTAGGTTGGTTAACCATTTTTCAGTTTGCTGCTTTAACTATTGTTATGCTAACTGCTTGGTGGAGTGCACCAAAGATTAAAAAGTCTTTTTGTTTTAATTTTTGGAGCCAGTCAAACCCGCTACACAAGCAACATCCATTTATCAAAATCCGTTTATTACTGGCTGTCGGAGTTATTCTTCGGCTAGTTTTAATACCAATCGACTCGTATACATCAAACGATGTCGCTCGCTATATGTTTGACGGTAAAATTGCCATTTCGGGGCTCGATCCCTATCAGGTTAATCATAATGCTCCAGAGCTAGCAGAGTTAAAAGCTAAGTGGCAACCCCCTGAAGAACATGCAAAGTACCCAACGCTTTACCCGCCTTTAGCGCTAAGCCTATTTGCATTAAGTGCAAGTTTCGGCGCTGATAATGCGGCACTGGTATGGAAATTAATAACCACCCTAGCCTCTATAGCAACCCTTGGCATACTCACTTTAATGCTTAGAGATCTAAAAAAACTGCATCATCTATCTTTAGTTGCATTATCACCATTATTAATTTTAGAAGCAGGAGTGGGCATTCATCTCGATGCCGTTTCAACCTTGTTAATCGCGTTTGCTTTGTTTAGTTTTTTAAAACATAAACACTTTTTTACCGGATTATTTATTGGGCTTGGTGTACTCACCAAAATACTGCCTTTAATGCTAATGCTACCTTTGTTTTTTGGGGTAAAAAAAATTAAACCCGCATTAACACTGGCAACTTCTATGGTTTTAACCGTTGCAGTGGGCTACGGCATTATTTTGGCCTTAGGTTTTATTCCCGTTGGTAGTATTGTCACCCTGTTTGAAAAATGGCGATTTGGCTCACCATTATTTAGTTTCTTAAGCTCAATCACAAGCGGCAAGCTACTTTTAGCTTCAATGTTATTTTTTATAATCTCAGCAGCCAGCATTATTTTTATTAAAACCCTAAAACTTAAACAAAAAATCACCGTTACCAGCCCTTTATTAGTTTGGAGCATGGCAATTATTCTATTAATTAGCCCCGTGGTATTTCCATGGTATTTAATGCCTTTGGTGCCCTTGGTTGTGTTAAATCCGCGCCCTTTTATGCTCACTTGGATAAGTTTAATGCCATTAACTTACGAAGTGCTTGGCGAGTTTGCCGCCAACGGTAGCTGGATGCCAGCCAACTGGCCCTTAATGGTTGTAACAATATCAGCATTTGTTGCTCTTTACTTCGAGTTGCGTCAATCCAAGTTGGAGCAACAAAACTCAAATTATCAGTTAACTTAAGCTCATTTACCACAGGCAGTAAAATATGGTGATTAGTTCAATTAAACAATACTCACACTGGTTACATGGGCAATGGCCTGCGGGTGAAGTTGAAAAGCTACCATTGGTTAATCAAGATGGTACAACCAATATTGCTGGTGTTTATGTTGTTGGTGATTTAACTGGCGTACCACTGCTTAAATTTTCTGCCGACAGTGGCACCCGCGCGGTTGAACATTTTAGTCAAAGCGAGAAGTTTGCCGCTCGAACAAAACAAGCCGATATTCACGATCTGGTGATTATTGGTGGTGGTGTAAGCGGCTATGCCGCAGCCATTGAAGCAAAAAAGCGTGGGCTTGATTTTGTATTGCTCGAAGCCTCAGAAGCTTTTGCAACTATTAAAAACTTTCCCAACAAAAAGCCAATTTTCACCTACCCTAATTCAATGCAACCTAAAGGTGAATTTCAGTTTGGCGAAAAAGATAATACCAAAGAAAAACTATTGGCTAACTTAAAACTTAAAGCCGATGAACTTGCTATTAGCCCCAAAATACAAAACGCTACTCATATTAAGCGCCGTAAAAAATGGATTGATGTTGCAATCGAAAACGAGCCTACCATTAAAGCCCATAACGTTATTGTCGCTATTGGCCGCTCGGGCAATTATCGAAAGCTTAACATTGAAGGTGAAAGCAAAGCCAAGGTAGTTAACCGTTTGCACGATCCGCAAAAATATAATGGCAAAAGAACACTGATTGTTGGCGGTGGTGACAGTGCGTTAGAAGCGGCTATATCTATTGCGAAAAACTCAATCGCGAAAGCCTCAACCGCGAAAACCCAGCCAACTCAAGAAAAAACACCTTTAGTCAGTTTGGTGTATCGTAAAAGTGAGTTTAATCGTGCTAAGCCCGAAAATGTTAAGCAACTTCTTGCGCTTGAAAGTGAGGGAAAAATTGCAATCTTTCGCGCTGCACAGGTTAAGCAAATACAAGATGAATCAGTACTAATAGAAAGCAAAACTCAAGGTTTAATCACCCTGTCTAATGATTCAGTACTCACTTTAATCGGCAGAGAAGCACCACTAGACTTTTTTAGGCGTAGCGGTATAGACATTAAAGGCGAAACCAAACCATTGGGCTGGCTATTTTTAAGTTTATTTTTCCTCTTTGCCGTTGGCCTATACGACTGGAAAAACTATGGGTTTCTTAACGGTATTTGGGGACTGACCCAATACCCTGATCAATTTCCAAATTTAATTGCTGGTTTAGGTGACTGGTGGCAAGCACAAGTAAACGACCGCTCAAGCCTTATTGGCACTATGGTTGTTTCAATGAAAAGCCGCTCGTTTTACTACACCCTACTTTACACCAGTTGCATTGCTATATTTGGATGGCAACGCATAAAACGCCGTAAAACTCGCTATGTTACCGTGCAAACCTATTGTTTGTTTTTAATTCAATTTATCCCTTTATTTGTACTACCAGAAATACTATTACCTTGGGCTGGATACAATGGACTTTTCGATGCAGGCACTATGCGCACCATTGTTGATAATTTATTCCCAAGCTATATTTCAGTTGAAGCTTTAGCGCAGCAGCAATGGCCCGACTGGGGACACCCAAGAGCCTATTGGCATGCTTATGGGTTTATTCTTGCCTGGCCGCTTAATGTTTATAATGTATTTACACCAACACCTATGACGGGTTGGCTAATCATTAGCTTTATTCAAACCTTTATTATTATTCCCGCGCTTATCTATAAATATGGCAAAGGCGCCTACTGTGGTTGGATATGCTCTTGCGGCGCTTTGGCTGAAACTTTAGGAGATACCCAGCGCCACAAAATGCCCCATGGCACTTTTTGGAATAAATTAAACTTAATTGGTCAAGTGCTATTGCTGGTTGCATTTTTACTATTAATGATTAGGGTTTATGGTTGGATATTTCCCGAAAGCTGGCTCAGTCAATCATTCGACTTATTACTTAAAGGTGAAAACAGCGATTACAAATTGGTTAACCCCTTAAGCTGGAAATGGACGGTCGATGTATTACTTGGTGGCATTTTAGGGGTTGGACTTTACTTTAAATATTCTGGACGAGTATGGTGCCGATTTGCCTGTCCACTGGCGGCATTAATGAATATTTATACCCGCTTTAGCCGCTTTAGAATATTTGCCAACAAAGATAAATGTATTAGTTGCAATGTATGCACCAGTGTTTGCCACCAAGGTATTGATATTATGAGCTTTGCCAATAAAGGCGAGCCAATGGCCGATCCACAATGTGTGCGCTGTTCAGCCTGTGTGCAAAGCTGTCCAACCCAAGTATTACAATTTGGCGAGATTGATAAAGCAAGCGGCAAGCCGATTAAGTTTGATCAACTTCAAGCCATTCCTATTGATGTCACACATCAATAGATATCACGCATCAATAAATGTGAGAGATAATTATTATGTTAAAAGGTCAAAAAATTTCAGCCATTATTCCAGCGCTAAATGAAGAGCAAGCGATTGGCAAGGTTGTTTCACATTTAGTTAACTTAAAAGATCTTAATAACCAGCCGATTATCGACGATGTTATCGTTTGTGATAATGGCTCTGGTGATAAAACCGCAATGGTAGCAAAGCAGTATGGCGCGCGAGTTGTATCCCAAACTCAACCTGGATATGGAATAGCTTGCCTAACCGCAATAAGCGCACTTAACCCTTGTGACATCGTATTATTTGTTGATGGTGATGACTCTTGTTTTGTTGAACAATCAAAACTGCTGCTAAACGGAATTATTGATGGCGACGACCTTGCCATTGGTTCGCGCGTTTTAGGAAAAATAGAAAAAGGTGCTTTAACTCCAGTACAACAATTTGGTAACTGGTTAGCTTCTCAACTGATCAATCTATTTTGGCAATACAAAACCACTGACTTAGGTCCATTTAGAGCCATTAGGTATAACATTTTAAAACAGTTATCAATGCAAGACACGGCTTTTGGCTGGACCGTTGAAATGCAAATTAAAGCAATACAACTGGGTTTAAACATAGGTGAATATCCCGTGGACTCAAAAATAAGAATTGGTCATTCTAAAATAAGCGGCACCATAAGCGGCTCAATTAAAGCGGGTATTGGAATATTATCAACCATTGCCATACTACGCATAAAACAGCGCAAAATGCGTAAACAGTTTGCCTTGGAAAACTCATTATGACCGAGCCCACCCTTGTTATTTTCTGCAAATGGCCTCGGCTTCATAAAGGTAAGCAGCGCCTAGCAAAAACTATTGGTGCAGAAAAGGCTTACCAGTTAGCAAAGCTGCTTTTTAATTGTGCCTTAGAAGATGCCCTAAATTGGGAAGGCGAAGTAGTACTTACCTTAGATGAGCAGGCCGATATTGATGAAGTAAATCAACTAATTAGTAATAAACAACAAGCGATACAGGCGCAAAATTTAGCACCTAAAAAACCATCTAAACACATTTTTGTTTTAACCCAGCCGCAAGGCAATTTAGGGCAACGGATTAATCACATTGATCAAACATTGCGCGCTCAAGGGCGATCTCAGCTTGTTTTTATTGGCACTGATTCACCTCTTCTTAATCCTTTTTATTATCAGCAGGTAAAAACCCAGCTTAAATCATCAAATGTGGTATTAAGCAAAGCCGATGATGGCGGTGTTATTATTATGGCCAATAACAAAGCTTGGCCCGACTTAACTCATTTGCCGTGGAGTGAAAGCACATTAGCCGAAAAGTTAAGTCATCTCTGTATTCAATCTAATTTAACCCTAGAATATATTGACTCGGGCTTTGATGTCGATATTGAGCCCGAACTCAGCAAGCTACTTACTAAGCTTAACAAAGATGTTCGCCCAGCAAGAAGAGCGCTACACCAGTGGCTAATTCATTATTTTAATCAAAAACAGGAACTCAGTGATGTTGGATGATGTTAAAAAATTATTATGGCAAAGTATTAGAACAATCGAGCGACTTACAAACCAATGCCTGTTGCACCGACGATGACATACCCAATTTTGTTAAAACGGCACTTTCTAATATTCACGATGAAGTATTAGCCCGCTATTATGGTTGCGGCCTAGTGGCTCCCGAAGCACTAACTGATTGCCATATTTTAGATTTAGGCAGTGGCTCGGGCAGAGATTGCTACGCCCTTGCACAAGTGGTTGGCGAACAAGGTAAAATTGTTGGTGTCGATATGACCGACGAACAGCTCAATGTGGCTAATAAACACATTGAATATCATCGCCAAAAGTTTGGTTTTGCACAATCGAATGTTAGTTTTCAAAAGGGCTATTTAGAACAACTCGATAAGCTCAATCTTAATGAGCAAAGTTTTGATGTGATTGTTTCTAACTGCGTGATTAATTTATCAACCGATAAAAAAGCCGTATTACAGCAAGCTTACCGCTTACTTAAGTCTGGCGGTGAAATTTACTTTTCGGATGTTTACGCTGATCGCCGTATTCCACAATCTTTAGTAGCAGATCCATTACTTTATGGTGAATGTTTAAGTGGCGCTCTTTACTGGAGTGATTTTCTTAACTTGGCTAAAAGCTGTGGCTTTCTAGAGCCTCGCCTAGTGAGCAGCAGGCAAATAACCATTGATAATGACGAGATTATTAACAGGGTTAATGGCATTAATTTTTATTCTGCCACTTACCGACTATTTAAAGTAGATAACCTTGAAAGCCAAGGTGAAAACTATGGTCAACAAGTCACTTACAAAGGCACAATAGATAATCACAAAGCGCAATTTAACCTCGATGAGAACAACACATTTATTACCAATAAACCAACCAATATTGATGGTAACACTTGGAAAATACTGCAACAGTCTCGCTTTAAAACACACTTTAGTTTTAATGGTAATTTCGATACCCATTTAGGTGCTTTTTCTAACCAGAATACCGCGTTTCCTTTTACCCACTCAGTCAGCAACAAGCAAACAGGCGGATGCTGTTAATGAGTTTGGTAAAAAGCGACAGTTGGCAATTGACTCCTACTGGGGAAGCAAGGGGTTATATTGAACCGCACGAGCTTAAAGAAGTTTGGTTTCACACAGGTACTCGTTGCAACTTAGAGTGTGACTTTTGTTTAGAAGGCGCCAGCCCATCGGATAAACGATTACAAGCTCCGCGCTTTGAGGAAGTTAAACCCTTTATTGATGAAGCGGTAAAATTAGGCGCAAAGCAGTTTTCATTTACTGGTGGCGAGCCATTTTTGATCAAAGACTTTATCAAGATTATTCACTATGCCTCAAAGTTTAATCCTTGTCTGGTTTTAACCAATGGCACAAGCTCACCATTAAAGCGCTTAAAAGAATTACAGATAAATAAAGATCATCACCCTATTTCGTTTAGAGTAAGCCTCGACTACCCCGATGCCAAACGTCATAACCTTGGTCGCGGCACAGGTAACTTTGAACAAGCGATTTTAGGATTAAAAAAACTGTACGCTAGCGGATATTCAGTATCGGTAGCAAGGCATCAAGAAAAAGATGAAAATACCGGCTCGGTCGAAACACAGTTTAAACAACTTTTTGATTTAATTGGCCTGCCCCAATCAACCAATATTGTTGCTTTTCCAGATTTTTTACGTCCCGGTTCAATTCCTGAAGTACCCCATATAACGACAAGCTGTATGACAAAATACCAAACCCAGCAGCAACGCGAAAATTATATGTGTGCCAGCTCAAAAATGATCATCAAAAAAGATAATCAAATGCAAGTTTATGCCTGCACTTTAGTTGATGATGATGAAGATTATTATTTAGGCAACTCACTGCAAGACAGCTTGTCACAAAGGATAAGCATGAAACATCACCGCTGCTATAGCTGCTTTGCCTTTGGCGCAAGTTGTAGTGAAGGTTAATTGTTTAACCGTTATTTTATTGACTTTAGTTGAGATTATTATGAAAAAAATACTCTTTTTATGCACGGGAAATTCCTGCCGCAGCCAAATGGCAGAAGGTTTTTGCCGTGATTTACAATCGGATAAGTTTATGAGTTATTCTGCGGGAATTACTGCCCACGGTTTAAATCCTTATGCGGTTAAAGTGATGTCAGAAAGTGGTATTGATATTACCACTCAAAGCTCTAAAGTATTAGACGAACTGAAAGACATCAACTTTGATTATATCGTTACCGTTTGCGACAATGCCGCCCAAACCTGCCCAACCTTTTCCCCGCAATCTCAAGTAATCCACCATCAGTTTGATGATCCACCGGTCTTAGCAAAAAATGCTAAAACTGAATCAGAAATTCTTGTACACTTTCGCCAAGTTAGAAACGAAATAAAAAGCTGGGTAAACCAACTGCCTCACAATCTCAGCCTTTAGGAGAAATACAATGCTTGCGATTATCGGTGGAACGGGTCTTTACCAGATAGATAAAATTACGGTTAAAGAAAAAATTAACGTCACCACCCGATTTGGCAAGCCCTCTGCCGAGGTTATCAAGGGAGAATATCAAGGACGTGAAGTATTATTTTTACCTCGTCATGGTAACAGTCATCAACTTTTACCTTCTGAGGTAAATTATCGCGCTAATATTTACGCTTTAAAAAAGCTTGGTGCAACACAAATTATTGGTGTTTCTGCGGTAGGCAGTTTGCGTGAAGCAATTAAACCTGGCGATTTAAGCATACCCAGCCAGTATTTTGACTTTATTAAAGGCAATCGAGAAAAAACCTTTTTTGGCAAAGGCTTAGTTGCCCATGTTTCAACCGCAACACCCACCTGTAGCTCACTGGCAAATGACATTGTTAATGCGGCAAAAACAATCAATATTAACATTCATCAAGAACAAACCTACGCCGCCGTTGATGGACCAAGACTAGGCACCAAAGCCGAAAGTTTATTTTTGCGTAATGCAGCAGGTTGCGACTTGGTAGGTATGACCAATGTGCCCGAAGCCTTTCTTGCTCGTGAAGCACAAATTAGCTATTGCACCATTGCCATTGCCACTGATTATGACTGTTGGAAAGATGATCCCGATGAGCATGTAACCGTTGAAAAAGTGATCCAGCGATATGGCGCCAGCTTAGCAAAAGCGCAAAATGTTTTACTGGCTTATTTATCAAGCCCACCAACAGAATGTACCGATGGCTGTCGAACCAGCTTGGCTAGTGCATTGCTATCGGAACCCAGTTCCTTAAATGAGTCTCAAACACGTTTGTTGAATATTCTACAAAAATAGTAAAAAAAGTGTTCAGCTTGTAAAAAAACAACGCAGAACACTTTTGCTACTTGGGATTTATAACTCATCAATTACCGAGTAAATAGCATCTAAACTCGACGCACCTAATTTATCAGCGCGCTCAGGAGACCAGCCCTGAATTGCATTTGGGGTATCCTTGGTATCTTTAAAAGGCATTTCTAAGGTCATTGAACAGCAATTAAATTGCTGTGCGATGTAATTAGTACAAATTGATAAATCAGCCTCACCAGGTTTGTCTTTTGGGTAACCGTGGGTCATTTGAAAATCAGGGTTTGCTGCCATGTAGTTTTCGCAAAAAGTTTGCTGCAAATTAGCCAGCTTTTCATTCCAATTATCAACCCCTTCGGCACCGGCAATAAAGTTATAAGGTAAGCCTTCGTCACCATGAACATCTAAGCAAAAATCAACCCCTATTTTTAGCATTTGCTCGCGCACTAAATAAACCTCGGGGCTTGACTCCATAGTTGGCTCTAACCATTCCCGATTAAGATTTGCACCACAAGCATTGGTGCGTAAATGCCCTCTTTTGCTACCATCGGGGTTCATATTGGGCACAACATAAAACACCGCTTTATCAAGTAAATAACGAGCAATGGCATCATCTTCATCTAACAATCGGTTGATAAAGCCTTCCATCCACCAAGAAGCCATAATTTCACCCGGGTGCTGGCGAGCATGTATCCATACTTTCTTTTTTCCTTCACCAGGCTGGCCAATAATCAATTGATCAAGATCTTGCCCATCTAAGGTTTGCCCTAAGGTTTTAAGCTGAACTTTGGGGTCACCCATTGCCCAACTAACAAAATCAGCGCAGCGCTCAGTAGAATATGGCGCAAAATAGGCATAGTAAACCGACTGATATTCAGGCATATGCTCAATAATTAATTTACCATCAACATAACTTGTGGGCACTCGAAACCAAAATTGGCGATCATAAGAGGCAACTGCTTGGTAATCATTCCAGCCGTCGGTATAAGCGGCACCAGCGGCATTGTTTATAGTAATTTTGCAATCTTGCCCTTCGGCACCCGTTAGTCGAAAATAAAACCATTGATAAAAGTCGCTATTATTATCTTTGTTAATTTCTACTTGGATGTCCGCAGGATCATCAAGCTTTACACTTTGAATGTTACCGCCATCGAAATTACTGTTAATATGCACCTAGCTCACTCCATAATTCATGATAAAATTAAATTTAAACCGATATTAACAGACATCGGTATCAAATAATGAATTAAATAATAAACTTATTTTAGGACAACTTAGTTTAGAAAACTTATTTAGGACAACCAATGCAAAGCATTAGCAATGAACCCGTTAGCATGGAAAACTATTCGAGCATCGAAAATATCAACTATCTTCCTTTGGCAAAAAAATATCCCATCGTTTGTTTATTCAGCTCACAAATATTTTGGGTGATTGTTTTAGCTATATTAACAGGGCTCGATATTTTTAAGCCCAACACACTAATACCCACCTTTGTTTATATTCTTATTGTTGGTTTAGCATTATTATCTGGCTTATTATCCTATTTTGGTGCATTAGCTAAAGGCTATGTGGTTCGAGAAAAAGACATACTCACTAAGCGCGGTATTTTCTGGAAAAAACAAACGCTAGTGTCATTTAAAAGAATTCAGCACATGGATTTAACTCATGGTCCTATTGATCGAAAATTTGGTTTTGCCACGTTAAAAATTTTTACCGCTGGTGGTGCTACTGCCGACTTAAGCATTTCGGGCATTGAGCATGATAAAGCCAAAAGCATTCGTCAATTAATTGTAGAAAAAACAGGCTTGTCTGACACAGAGCAAGCTTAGTTTAAGTCTTAATTTAAGCCAACTTATCGAGTATTAAATGACTAATTCATCTACAAATAACCAGCCAGAATCATCATCAAATGAAAATAAAACTAGCACTGACAATTGGTTGCGCTTATCACCAGCCTCAGTCGTCTTTTTTATTAGCAAACAAATTTTCCATTTAGTAAAAGATGCGTTGCCGGGTCTTGCGCCTTTAGCCATTATTATTTTTAACTCTGATAACAAAGTTTGGCTTAGCAGTCTTATTGGCATAGGCATGTTAACTCTGTTAATTGTGGGATCAATTTTACAGTTTTGGTTTTTTCGCTATCAATTTAAAGGCGATAAAATTTACGTTAAACAAGGCGTGTTTAATAAACAAGAAACTACCCTGCGTTTTGAGCGCGTGCAAAACATCAATATGGTCGAACCTTTTTATTATGCGCCCTTCTCTTTGGTGACTTTGCAGCTTGAATCAGCAGGTTCAAATAAAAATGAAGTGAATTTAGCGGGTATTCATAAAGATGCGGCAACAGAAATTAAAGCCGATATTTTAAAAGCTAAAGCACGTTTTGAACAAAACAAACTTGATAATCCCAATACAGAGAATTTAAACGAAGCTGATTTAATCAATGAGCAAAGCAGTGATTTACTGGCAACCGCTAATATTAAACAACTGGTTAAATATGGTTTAAGCAGTAATGGGCTGTTTTTCTTTCTAATTTTTCTCGCTCCATTTGCTGGTATGCTCGATAACTTAATGGAAAATATTATCGGTAAAGAAAATATATTAAAAATGGTTGAACTATTAGGCGGCGGAATACAAGGCGGTTTTATTCTCGTTGCACTGGTGATTTTTACGGTTTTATTTTGCATGATTTTATTTTCAATTCTGGGTGCAATATTCCGCTTTTATCATTACCAGCTCAGTTTAAATGATCACACATTAAAAAGACGCAGTGGTTTGTTAAACACCCACGAAGAATCAGTAAAGCTACCCAAAATACAGGCATTTATTCAGCAAACCAATTTTATTGGCAAATGGTTTAAGATTGAAAATATTGTATTAAAACAAGTGTCAACTCAAATAGGTAATGCCAAAGCCAACCTGTTTGTTGTTCCTGTTAGAACAAAAGAGCAATCGGTTAAACTGAGCAAAATTTGTATTAACTGCAACGAAACCTTTAACCAACTGAAACAAGTGAGTAAAAAGTATTTTTATCGTGGTGTTATTCAGTCTTCTCTATTTATCATTGCATTAACCTTATTTTTATACTTTGTTTCCAGTAGTAAACTTACCCTGTTGGTGCTAATTTTAATCCCATTTATTTCACTGATTATTAGAAAACGATGGCTCAACTATGGCTATCAGCTGGGCGAAAACTTTGCTCAATTTAGAAGTGGTTTTTGGGGTTATAGAAAAACCACATTTGAGTTATTTAAAGTTCAAAAAATAACCATTAGACAATCTTATTTTCAAAAACGAGGCGGCTTTGCCAACATTGATATCACACTAGCCTCTAGCCGAATTAGCATTCCGTATGTTCCACTGCAAGATGCCATTAACTGGACCAACAAAATTAGTTATAAAATTGAATCAACCGAGCAAAACTGGTTTTAATGATGAATAAACAAAAACGTCAACAAATATTTGAAAGGCTACAAGCCAATAACCCAAACCCAACCACCGAGTTAGAATATGACTCGCCATTTGAGCTTTTAATTGCGGTTATTTTATCGGCACAAGCCACCGATGTGGGTGTAAATAAAGCCACAAGAAAACTTTACCCTGTGGCAAATACCCCAGAAGCCATATACAACTTAGGTTTAGACGGGTTAAAAGAATATATAAAAACCATCGGCCTATTTAATTCTAAAGCCGCCAATGTGATTAAAACCTGCAAAATATTAATGGATAAACACAGCTCACAAGTGCCCGATACTCGCGAAGCATTAGAAGAGTTACCTGGTGTGGGGCGAAAAACGGCTAATGTAGTGCTTAATACCGCATTTAATCAACCCACCATGGCGGTTGATACCCATATTTTTAGAGTTTCAAATCGTACCGCAATTGCTAAAGGAAAAGATGTTGTCGAAGTCGAAAAAAGACTGCTTCGCTTAGTACCCAAGCCTTTTTTAATGGATGCTCATCATTGGCTAATATTGCATGGAAGATATACTTGTGTGGCTCGAAAACCCCGTTGTGGCTCGTGCTTAATTGAAGATCTGTGTGAGTTTAAGTCTAAAACCGAAATTTAAGTACAAGTTAAATCAGTATATTTATATTGAATAATTATTGAATTTTGTCGAAATAGTGAAATATTACCCATTTTGCGCTATTTACCACCCTTAACAAATAGGTCATATAGCGCTATACTCAATATGTTTCAAAATATTTCTATATTAGAGAAATGTTTTAACATTTTGTTTTTACTCAAAATTTAACCTGTCTATTCAGCGATCTATGCAACCAAGGAGGCAAGCATAAATGATTAATCAACTAATAAGCTATGTATTGGTTGTTAGTGGCGCTTTAATACTTCCTAATGTGCAAGCGACTAAAACGGTTAAACCGTCACCGAAATCAATTTCACTTGATACCTGTAGCGTAAATATTACAGCCGATAATCAGCAACATATTCAAAATAAAACCATTTATTCAGGCAATGTAACAGCGTTAGTGGGTTTTGCCAGCCTAAAATCGAATAAAATGACCCTAATTCGTAAGGCAGATGGCAGCTGCGAGCTAATTACTGAATAACTAAAAACTGTTAATCTTAACTTAATAAAAAGCTTTTATTTTTTCTTTGTGAGGGGCTGGGGGAGTTTGGTTTAACGCTTAAGTCAGGTGTCGCGGGTACCGCGTCGCCTGCACTTTCTGGTTAACATTTACTTTTGGCATGTTCATTTTATAATTCGAATCACTGGTATCCAATATGAATACTTTGCATTTTTCAATTGCTTTAGGTCTTCTGTATAGAAACGAAATCTATAAGCGCCGTATTCTCTATGGTAGACATTCACATCAATGTGTTCTACTTTGAAATCACATTTATCACCGACACCTTCAACATATTTTCCTAAGACCGAATACCTCTGTGATACTTTATAATTTCCGAGTTGGTCGGTTTCAGATATTTTGGCAGAACCAGACATACCAGGAAAAATACCTACAGAGATATTTTTTATAGGTTTCCCACTTTTGTCATCAACGATAGAGCCTTGAACTTCGTAAACCACAGAACCACAGCGCCCTTGAGCTGTCCATGAAAATATACCTAGAATGAGTGTAATAATTATTGTTTTCATAATGATGTTAACGCTCAATTCAGAACTTCAGGTTGTAGTTTAACCTGAATATTTTGCAATTTCTTGTTATAACGATTTAAGTTCACTTAATTTATACCGCTTAATCTTACTGCAACTCCGCAATTCTTTTGGTTCAGAAGGTTTAACATAATGAACTTCTAACTCTACATCATTTCTATACTTTTCTTGAATACTAAGGTGTAGAGCTTTAAATTCGATATCTTTCGGTAAGACTTTTGGTATTGGAGCTTTCCTAACTTTGGTAGAGGTTGAAATAACCAAATCATTACCTTGAATTACCTGAATTCAACACCAAAGTGCACCATAGAGATTAGAACATAACGACATCAGCTGTTAGTGTTTGGTTTGCAGACTAAACATTAATAGAGAGGTCGTTATGTCCTATAGCCATATTACACAAAGAGAAAGATATGTCATCTTTCATTTATATATTTCAGGTTACAGTTTTCGGGAAATTGGTCGTCGTTTATTGCGTTCACACTCAACCATTTCAAGAGAAATAAAAAGAAACCAGAACAAATTATCAAAATACCATTATAGCTTTTCTCACCGCTATTGCATTGCCCGAAAAAAACTAGCAAGGCACCAAAGGTGCTTGAATAATAAAAAGCTTGTTCGTTATGTTATTGCACGACTCAAGAAAAATTGGTCGCCTCAGCAAATATCAAATCGACTGAAACTCAAGTATGCTGATAATTTAAATATGCGAGTCAGTACTGAAACAATATATCAATGGGTTTATCAACAAAAAATAGCACTTCCCCAGTCATTTCAGTGCTTAAGAGCACAAAGAGCCAAGCGTAAAAAGCGTCGTAAAAGCAAGAATGATTCAGGGGTAATTGCCGCGCGTAAAATGATAAATACTCGCCCTTTGGCTGTTGCTGGTAAGCGACGTTATGGGGATTGGGAGGGCGACACTATCATTGGTCAACAAGGAACAGGGGCTATTGTGACTCATGTGGAAAGGAAAAGCTTATATCTCATTGCAGGCAAGTTACCGAGCAAACATGCCAAGCCATTATCAAAAGTAACCGCTCAGAAGTTTAGGAAAATTCCTAAATATTTAAGAAAAACATTAACGGTTGATAATGGTAGTGAATTTGCTGATTTTAAAACGATTGAGAAAAAGTCAAAGATTGATGTTTATTTTGCAGAGCCTTATTCACCATGGCAAAGAGGGTGTAATGAAAATATCAATGGATTATTAAGGCAATATTTTCCTAAAGGGAGTGATTTTACAAATTATAGTGATAAAGATGTTGAAATTGCGGTAAGAGAAATCAATAATCGACCAAGGAAAACTTTAAACTACCGAACACCTGCTGAAGTGATGCGTGATGTAAGAAAACGGTGCGCTTTGGAGTAGAATTCAGCTTAGATAGATATAAGAATAACTTGCCTCATACTCTTCAATCCTTGCTGGAACATAAACTTCGATAGCTTCTACGACTGGTGCCTCATCAGCCTTTTGAGCTTGCATATACGCATCAGAGTCGTACTTATCTTGGAGAACTACGCAACTAAATGAAGGACAGGAAAAAGTAAGTAGCAGAATTAGTAAATATTTCAAACGCTTCCCTTTGAGTTATAATGCTCAGCTAATTTTGCGTGTTTTTTAACGCTAAGTTTCAGCGCCTTGTTATATATTTTCACGGATGCCCAATCTCATGCATTAACCAATAAGCATCTACATCAGATGTTTCACCGCTTCGATCCTGAATGAAACCTATACAATCAGTAGCACCTAGAAAATTGGGAATATACCATTTAGTCAATTGTACGACCAAAAGAACCTTATTGTCATCGTACTCTTGCGACCATGTTGAAGGGTAATATTTTCTCAAACCAATCTTAATTGGTTCATGGTTCTTCCAACCTATCGATGAGACTTCTTGAAAAGTTTTACCTTTTATTTCCTCCCTCATTTCTTCAAGAATTCTTTGTGCAGTTTTTTTCATGGTCTAGTTATACATAACAGTGATTCTATTCAGCAAAAACATACAGCCAACCAGTAAAAAAATTTGGATTACTTAAATGCTTCTACTTATCAATGGGTTATTTTAATTTCTATATTCTACCAGAGCTGTTTTTTTGTTTTTAGTGAATAAAGCCAATTTAGCTTGATCGGCACTACTTAAATGGGATTTGCTAGCTTAAAGTCAAATAAAATGCTCCTAATTCGTAAGGTTGATGGTAACTGCGAGCTAATTAATGAATGAAGGATAATTAAGCTACCCTAGCAGAAATTAGCGAAACAAAAAATACCGCAATGAGTGCTACAAGTAATGACAGTATTGGAATCCAATCCTTTATATCCGAAGTTTCTTATGATGCATAAAGCTAAGTACCGAAGATAACACGTTCTTTGTGCTGTTCTTTGTGCTGCGTCTTGTTATGGCTTATCAAATTTAAAATCCATAGTGTATCTTATGCCTTTTTGCACAACAGCCTGACCATTCACTATTTTTGGCCTGAAGGTCCACTTGTTTATCGCCTTCATCGCCATTTTGTCGAATTTCCCTGGGGGAAACGAATCGACTATTTTGGGGTTTAGTGGATGTCCAGATTCGCTCACATCAAATATAAATTTCACATAACCATTTTCAGGATGGATAGATTCTTTTTCAATTGGCGCCTTCGTAGAACAAGAAGCCAATGCGAGCAATGTAATTATTAGTATATTCTTCATTTAATTCTCAAGACCATAATGTTTGTGGTTACAGAGAAGGAGTCTTTTTTTTCCCTGAATCGGTAACCTACATTGGTTAAAGGTGCTTTCTTTCAGATTGCGCCTTTGGTTAATTTTTATTGTCACTTGGTTATGGTGCAAATTTGAACTGCATAGTGTACGTAAATCCAGATTGTTCTAAAGCTGTACCATTCTCAGATGCTGCTCTAAATATCCACTTAGGAAGTACTTTCATTGCGGCACTGTCAAATACGCCTTCAGGGACAGACTCAACTATTTTGGCATTTTTTACTTTGCCCTCTACTGATATATCAAAGACAAATTTAACATATCCTTCAATTCCGTTTATAACTGCATGATGAGGGTAGTTTGGTTGAACAACAATTATTGGGATAGCATTTTCGATATTTAAATTATTTGCCGCAGGTACTACACGATCAGAAGTTGCACATGACTGAAGGACAACACAGAAAATTGTAATGATTATATATTTCACCTTTTTACTCCTTTAACGCTTTAAGCAGGCAAGTGTAGTTAAATTTCGCTTGCCTTTACTTGTTATATCTTTAACAGGTCATTATCTAATGCATCCTGCAGTTCGTTTCTTACTGTCATCCCCTCTTCTTGCGCTAGCTTACTAGACAAAAATCCTCTTGCGGCCGTATTCGATGCGAAATTTACATACAACCCAATTGTGCCATCAATAAAATTCTCATCACCTTTCTGCCAATTTAATTCAATCCAACGAATAGTTCTTTCGCTAAGAGTTTCATCCCCCCTTAGGGCTGTACTCAAGAGCAAAGAAACCTTCATTCAAAATCTCTTCGACTTCCTTGATAGATACTGTCGTATCGGGCTCAAGGACATCCATAATGTTCGATAGCACTCGGGCTATTTCGTCATAGCTTAATACTGAAGGCAAATTCTTAAAGTTCGGTATTCGGTCATTTGTAGATATAACGCCTCATTAAGAGGAAATTTATTGTTGGCTAAAATTGTTGAACGCAGTGAAAGCAGCCAACTGTAAATTTTCCTGCTTTAACGACTTGTTATATTTCAATTTCACACGATAGTAATGCTTTTTCTAAAACGGCGGTATGAATAGCATAACCTACGATATGATAACAACCCCCACCAATATTTTCAGCATAACCTGCAAATTGACAATGCTTGAAAACTTTATCAGAGTATTCATTTAAAAACTTATCGATGCAGAGTTTTTGACCTTCAGTTTGTTTGTTAACTATATCCAATATCTTCTGAGATCGTGCATCTGTGTATTTCCCTCTCTCGATTCTAGGATCATCGAGGTCAGTAGAGCAAGAAATTAAAAATAATAAAGATAACGTAACAATTAGAATTTTCACAAAACTCCCTTTGAAATATAACGCTCAGCTAATAAGCGCGTAGTTATCTGCGCCTTTTTCAGCGCATTGTTAAATGTTTGACGGTAAAAGTACAACCGTAAATCTTGCTTGAACTTTTTCCTCACGGTAGAAAGTAGTTTTCATTTGAGCTTTATCGAGTGAAATGTGATAACCAAGAAATCCATCTTTCTCAATTATCAAATAAGAACCCAAAGCATTAAAACCCTGATACTCTCTGCACTCTGTCTCGACTTTCTCAATACCTGAGTAGGTATAGAATCTAGGAAACAGCATCACATTGCCTTTTGAGTCTGTAAACCCGATAACCGAATCAGTGGTCTTTAGTGCCCGACTATCGTTCTCAAAATACTGTTCAACTCGAACAACACGAACTTTTGCGTCTTCAACTCTTTCATATGAGGTGGTTATAACCGATACCTCGAAAGACACTTTCCCTTCTCCATCAGCAATCAATTCCAAGCAGGATTCGGTAGCATCTAGTCCCAAAGCGAACAAAGCAATAATGATGATGAGAAAAAATTTCATGATACTCCTTTAGTACATTTAACGACAAGCTGAGTCGAATGCGTCTTTATACATTTCGATTTCCTGAATCTTGTTAAAATTTATTTTGCTTCGCAATGTTCTTTACCACACTTTATACATATGAATCGCGAATTTTTACTGAACACTATATAAGCAGCCTTTCCATCACAATATTCTTGAGGGCAATCGCAAGGTAAAAAATTGGCAATTTGTTGTTTAATATAAACCGCTATAGGTATGGCTATTGGATATAAAAAAATACTAACTCCAGAATTAAAAGCCTCATCCGGAATTGTGAAGTCTTGGAAGAAATAGAAAGAAATCAAATAAATTCCATTTGCCACCCCCCATACTATCCAAAGAAATGGGATAAAGAGAACAAGCTCATGAAACATGATATTATCTTTAGGAGTCTTAATGTTTAACATACGATTTTAACGCCAAATTGAGACGCGAGTATTTCGTGTCGTGCTCAAATGTCTGGCTATACAATTTTTCATTTTTTGTAAATCGATATTCCATATTTATTATCGTTGAAGTCTCCAATAGTCATCCCACATCCAGCTAATATTATAGTAATACCACCAATACCGGGAAGGAGTTGAAAAAGCCCAAACCAGCCAACTCCACCTAAGTCGTGACATCGCTTAGTGGTTAAAGCAAACATCGGATAAAGCACACTTAAACTATAATAGCCCGCAATTACAACATCAAATACAGCAATGACTAGAGACAAAATCCATAATGGTACATACCAAATCAAAAATTGTTGTCGTCCAATGCGACCGGAGAAGCTCGTAAGCAAAGGCAAAATATCCATCTCTGTCGGTTTGCTTTTCCGAACTTTATTTGCAATTTGCTCGGGAGTTAATTTCAAAGAGTTCATTTATTTCTCATTCGCTGTATAACAGTGATTCTATTCAGCAAAAACATAAAGCCAACCAGTAAAAGAATTTAGATTACTTAAATGCTTCCACTTAAATAAGGGGCTGATAATAGCTTGCTAAAATGTGTAGCGGAGCGAAACTGAGCAAGCTGTTAGCAGTTCCGCCTTAAATTGTTATGCGTTTTACCACAAAGCCTCATCTCTAACTTCTTGACAGTTATAGCAAGCACTCTTTTCGGCTCCTTTTTTATACCACACATGATTCCAGCCTTTATCGTCGCACGATTCTGGTTGTAAATCATACCAATGCTGTTCGAGATACTCTTTATCCGTACCTTTAAAAATACGCATTGTGCTAGCAACTTCAGTTACTAGTTCGCTTTCAATAATTTCATTTATCGTGAACTCACCGACAAACACAATACCATCTTTGGCATATTCTTTGAAGTCAGTGAGAATATGCTTTTCAGCTTCAGATTCTGAAGGTGCTTCAGTGATCACGACTCGCTCTTCGAATTTAACAATTCGGTTCGGGTCATCATAGACATGCTTGAATATTCCAATACCGCTAAATTTCACCTCGTATCCATATTAACTGCATAACGTCTAAGATAACCTAAGTAGAAAGGTGAGCGAAGCAAACGTTCCACATTAGAGTTAATCTTCTGGTTATGGATTTTTTAATCAAGAATGGAGTTAATCTCAAATGGAGTTTTTGCTTCAATCGTAGCAAGCTTATAATACTTAATATTTCTAGTGATTATATAATTACAATCATAAGGATCAGCAGACTCTGCTTGCATAGCATCTTCAAAGTCTTTCATGTTAGAGTCAAGCGCTTCGAGAACACAATTTGAGTCGAGTACTGTAATTTTGATCAAGCTTAGTAGCTTTTTGAGAACTACTCTAGTTTGCTGTTCACCTTTAAACTTTCGAACCATGTAGTGAACATTGGCAATTGCGAGTGGACTAGTATAAAGGCTAATTTTACCATCTTGGCATTTTTGAATAACTTTAGCAGATTCGTAAAAATGTGGTTCTCTGTGAGTGAGTAAATCAATAATAATGTCTGAGTCGATAAAGGCGTAAATCATGAATATTTTTTCTCAAGGTACTCTAACCTGTCATTTGTAGATTCAGGGATAATTCCAGCTAATTCGGCAACAACACCCGTAAGCTCAATTTCTTCGTCTGAGGTAATTTCATCTAGAAAATGTTCTACAAGATGTGATACTGAAGTCTTATGAATTTTGGCATATTTTTTTGCTTTAGCGATAACTTGCTCATCTAACGAGAGTGTGAGTTTAGTATTCATATCATTCTCCTTTACGTAAAAATATATTATTCAATACGTATAGAGTCAAGTCATGTTTTATTTTTCTTTACCATAAGCCCGCATATTAGGCCGCTGGAACGCAGTGGAATCTGCCCTAAAATAATGCGCTTGTTATAAGTTAATTTCATTTGGTATTTCACTATAAAACTCAAACTCATTTGCCATACCGACGCCATTACCGCCTTCGATATATCTAACTCCTACCGCTGTACCTTCCCTAGTAATTTCAATTTGAATTACAACACATGGTACTTTTATATTTACTTCCTCGTCAGTTTGCAAAACAAATAAAGGTAGTTCTATTTCGTAAGGTTCACTACCAGACGGAATATAAAATACTGCTTTGCCAATTTTAACGTCTTCTTCAGTGGCTACTCGACCCGAAATACAAGGGATCTCTTTCCATTTGTCTACTTCTATTGCTTCCCACATTATATTTACCTAAGACTTATAACAGTAATTCTATTCAGCAAAAACATAAAGCCAACCAATAAAAAAATTTAGATTACTTAAATACTCTTACTTATCAATAGGTTATTTTAATTTCTATATTCTGCCAGAATTGGCTTTATGTTTTTAGTGTAGCTTTATGGCTGTCCCAGTGCTCCTCTAAAATTTTCCATTTGTATTCCTAACGCCCGGAGCATGAGCCAAGCTGCTAAGCAGCGAAGGTCCAGCCCGAAGGGCGAACATACCTGCGCTTGTTAGGGTGAGATCTCAACATTGATACCAATATTTTTTAAATAGATCGCAAAATTTGCAAGATGATTGCTATCAAATGCGTGATTGATGAAGTTAAATGTCTTATCTCCCGCCTTTTCTGAGAGAACAACAAGTTTACCAGCTCGTATATCTTTTAAATATTTAACCTTTGATGTTTTTGGAACGCCAGCTTTATTTATCTTGTCCAGAATAGATTCAACTCTAGTTAATTGTTGGCCGAAAATCATATGATCGATGTCTTGTATTGGAAATTGCATTTCCTTTGAGCCACCGGGATAACTTGCTTTTATATATAAAACATCATCTTTGACTTCGATATAGAAAGATGAAATCAAATTGGCAAAGAAATTTACGTAGATACTCAAGAATATAATCACAACTATCATACTGAAAGTAGATATATAAATTCGATCTATTGGAAAGTTATATGTCTTTTGATTCAATACTATTAATGCCATAGCCAGCATCAACCAGTAGACGACTGCAGCAATACCCAATGCAGGTATATACATGGAAAGACTTTTTAAAATCTGTTTTTTTGTTAATGCATCTATTCTCATAATTTTACCCTAACGCCCAGCACATGGGTGCGCGGTAGCGCGTCCAAATGCTGCTTATTATGCATGCTTTCTACCAGTCAGAACCCATTTGAAAATCACGACCAGCAACCATACTGCAACCCAAAGCACTACTGGAACCAAAATAAGGTAAAAAATAAACGCAGTATAGTTTGGTGACTTATGGTAGAACTGACCAATATCTAATTTTGAAAATGATTCGCAGTCCTCTAACCCGGTAGGCTCATCATTATTATCAGTTAGATAGACGCCTTCACTTTTGCAACGAAGATATAAACTTTGTTTCCGCTCCAGTTTTTCCTGCTCGGTAAAAGCTTCATATTTAGTGAATTCATTTCGATCATGATAGCCTCTAGAGTTCTCGTAATGGGCAACACTATAAATGGCAGCTGCCAATATATAAGCCACTATTAAAACAACACCAAGCCTTTTCCAATGATTCAAATTTGCACCCTTATGCATAACGCTTAATTGTGCTGCGCCTGTTTCGCGTCAACCACCTATTTCTTGTTACAAGTCGATTCACCCGAAATACTCGACTACAGGTTTGTCTTCCACAACAATATGGTCAGTAATATGGAAGACATCCTTAATCCAAGGATGCCGTAATGCTTCTTCGCGATCTAGTATTTTTCCTAAGAAGTCTACATGACTCCAAGGCGACTCTTCTCTATCGGTCACACCAACGTTCCAATTATCGTCAGTACTCCAAATTTTTACAGCAAATGCGGTACGTAATTCGGGAGAGCCTTCTTCGCCCCATTCACCTAGCCCAATAAGAGAGTAAGCTACTCTGTCTTCGTGTCCGTCGGTAAATCGGACATAATAGACAGCGAATGCGTCATCATCTTGGTACACAAACCTCGTCAGCCGAGTAGATGTATTACCACAACATTCGCATTTACTTTTTTCTGGTTCTTCAAATTCGATTTCTATCATGGCTTAGTACTTGTAACGCCTAGTTCAGAAATTCAGGCGATTTTGCCTGAATACTTTGCAACGTCTGGTTATGCAATAGCATGCGTTGTTGAACAGCATGACAATTACCATTCGTGTAACTTAATATAAGTTCAAAATCTTTTAGAGAGTCTTTGTATCCCAAAATCTCAGTAATAGCAAAATCTCCTATTTTAGTGAAAGCTAATGGAATATAAAAACTAGCAACTTCGCCTTCCGTTATTTTCATGGAGCTCAAAACTAAGCCATTATGCCTCATCGGGACTTAAACCTTAACTCTGCTCATCGGTAGATGCATACTGTCAGCATCTTGAGATCCAGGAATGAACTTTATTTCAGGTTTCAGCACATCCAGGTTTTGAGTTGAAGTACACTCAGCAAGACAAGCTCCTGAACAAAGCAAGATAAATAGCTTTAATATTAATTTAGTCACGAAGCCCCTTTAGCGCATAACGCCCAGCTAAACCGCCGGAGCGGAGTTTATTGTTTTGTGCGAGCGTAGCGAAAAAGCACAAAACGAGCAACGCAGCAGAGGTCAGTTTGAGCCGTTTGTTAAGCCTTTACTGCAGCAAGGAACGAAGTAAAGGTGCCCGATATTGGTTGTCTTTTTCATTAAACTCTAGAGCCTTGGTAGCAAGGTCTATGTTAATAAATACCTCTGAATAAAAATCCTCATCGCCATCAGAATTAAAGAAGAATTTCGTTTTACACGGTCTTTCTTTGACCTCACTAGGATTACACGCCAATCCAACAACCTGAGCATGCACCCTTTCAGCAACCTCAAAGTCATTAATCGAAGCCCCGTAAAGTTTAGCTAACGCGCCAATAAAAGCTTTTGAGTCGGAACCTATACTTTTGAAATAGGCTTCACCCCAATAAAATGGTTCTTCTACATCCTCTATTGTTTGCGGATTCCATGATTCTTGAAGCTCAATGGTAAAGCCAACCTTAACACCTTCAAGATTACCCTTTACAACATATTCTCGATCATTACGGACTTCTACAATCTTGAAAGTTAAATCGACAAAACCATCCGCATTACTCACCTCAACAGGTGAGTAGTCTTTCGCCGACGAAAATAAACTCCATATCATTATTAATATTCCTAAGGTATATCTCATTACTATGTCTAAAGGCTTAACAGTGATTCTATCCAGCAAAAACATAAAGCCAACCAGTAAAAAAGTTTGGATTACCTAAATGCTTCTACTTATCAATAGGTTATTTTAATTTCTATATTCTACCAGAATTGGTTTTATGTTTTTAGTGCAGCATTTTGGCTGTCCCAGCGACCGTTCCTCAACAGGTGAGTAGTCTTTCGCCGACGAAAATAAACTCCATATCATTATTAATATTCCTAAGGTATATCTCATTACTATGTCTAAAGGCTTAACAGTGATTCTATCCAGCAAAAACATAAAGCCAACCAGTAAAAAAGTTTGGATTACCTAAATGCTTCTACTTATCAATAGGTTATTTTAATTTCTATATTCTACCAGAATTGGTTTTATGTTTTTAGTGCAGCATTTTGGCTGTCCCAGCGACCGTTTTGGCTGTCCCAGCGACCAATTACTGAATAACTAAAAACAATTGTTCTCAACTTAATAAAAAGCTTTTATTTCATCTTCAATTAAAAACCGCCATTGAGACTCTTTCATATCCTTTAGTTCTAATTTCCCTACTCTTGCTCGATGCAAACTAACGATTTTATTGCCCACGCTGGCAAGCATACGCTTCACTTGATGATAACGACCTTCAGATAAACGAATTTTTAGTCTTTGCTTATCAAGCTGCTTAATAACACAAGGTTTTGTTAAGCTATTTTCACCTTTTAGTAACACGCCTTTCTCAAGAGCAACAATATCAGAGTCATTAATCGGCTCGGCAAGTTCAGCAATATAGTCTTTTGTGCAGTTTTTATTCGGTGAAGTGATTTGGTGAATTAATGTTCCATCGGTGGTTAATATCACTAATCCTGTTGTATCTTGATCGAGCCTGCCTGCAAAATTAAGTTTTGACGATAAAGGATCATCTAACCAACCCAGCCCATTAACCTCATTAAGCTCGCCAGCATAATTAGCTTTTTTGAGTAAGTTTAAAGCCGAAGGATGAACTTCATTAATATTTGAGCAAATATAACCTGCGGGTTTATACAGAACTATTGACTGGTTTTGATTAAGTTTAAGCGGCTTATTATCAAAAAGCACTGTTTCATTATTTAACACAAACGCTGTGTTTTTAATGATTTTGTTGTCTATAACAACACGCCCTGCTTTAATGGCGGCTTTAGACTGGGTTCGCGTTAACCCAGTAGCATGAGCAATAAACTTAGTAATGCGCATAAACTTAAAATTTATTTCCAGCGTGAAGCAGCTTGCTCGTCGCTACATTTAGCCTCTACCCAAAAAGACTTTTCACCATAATGCTCTTTTTTCCAAAAGGTGGCTTTTTGCTTAAGAAAATCCATAATAAATTGCGCCGCCTCAAAGGCTTCTTTGCGGTGAAGTGAAGTAGTTGCAATAAACACAATGGGTTGCCCAGGTGTTAAATAACCAACTCGGTGTGCCACACTAGCTGAATTTAAAGTCCAGCGTTGCCCTGCCTCATCTAAAATTGATTGTAGCTGGCTTTCAGTCATTCCTGGATAATGCTCTAGGGTCATTCCAGTTAGCCCTTGTTCATTATCAGAAACTCTTACTGCACCAGTAAAAGTGACTACCGCCCCGCTTTCTCCTTGGTTTTGGTGAGCTTTAATTAAAAGATCGTTTAAGGGCAGATCAGCATCGCAGATTAATATTTCTGACTTCATAATTAAAATAACCTTAGCTTATTGCTTTAACTACCCACCCGTTACTGGCGGAAAAAAAGCCACTTCATCGCCCGATTTTAGCTCACTGGATATATCGGCCATTTCCTGATTAATAGAAACCTTTAAAGTACCCGAAGGATTGCCAAATAATTCTAGCCATTCTGCACCATTTTGGCTTAAAGTTTCACACAAAATCTCAACCGTTGGGGCATTTTTAAATTCAATCTCAGTTGAACTACAGCCTAAAGTTTCTTTAAAACTCGCAAAAAATAATACTTTAATCATAAGTTTAGCCTCCTAAATTAATCCCGCTGCCAAGTGCCAGATTTTCCACCGGTTTTTTCTTCAAGCTGAACAGGACCAATCACCATTCCTTTATCAACGGCTTTACACATATCATAAATGGTTAGTGCACTGACCGATGCTGCGGTTAATGCTTCCATTTCTACGCCTGTTTGCCCCGCTAATTTACAAGTTGCTTTAATATCTATACCGCCTTTATCTAAATTAGGGTTTAATTCTACTTTTACCGAAGTTAGCATTAATGGATGACACAAAGGGATAAGATCGGATGTTTTTTTTGCCGCTTGAATGCCAGCAATGCGCGCCGTAGCAAGCACATCGCCTTTTTTATGCTCGCCATTAATAATCATATTAAGGGTTTGCTCGGTCATTTTAATAAAGCCGCTTGCTGTCGCTTGCCTTTGAGTCGAAGATTTTTCGGTCACATCGACCATTTGCGCTTCGCCTTTGTCGTTTAAGTGGGTAAAATGCGTCATAATATTTAAATTTATTGAATTTAGGAAGATGTATGGATTCAATCCACGTAACAGTTGCAGCCATTATAAAGCGAAATGAGCAATTTTTGTTAGTAAAAGAACGTGCAAGTAGCGGTGATATTGTTTTTAATCAGCCTGCTGGGCATGTTGAACTAAACGAATCTTTAACCGATGCGGTGATCAGAGAGGTTCAAGAAGAAACAGGACTCAGCTTTACTCCGCAATATCTTGTGGGTACTTATTTGTTAAGTCCTGCCACTAATGGAAAAACTTATTTAAGATTTTGTTTTTATGGTGACGTTCCTAGCCATCAAGAGCCAAGTCCGCAAGATAAGGATATTTTAGAAAACTGCTGGTTTAGCCATGCCGAAATTGCTCAAATGCCCAATAAATCTTTACGTAGTGCTCTAGTGCTCAATTGCTTACATGACTTTATTGCTAACAAAAAAACTTCTCTTAGCTCTCTTGTTTTTTCTAGTGATGAACTCCATTTAGCTAGTCACTGTAGAGATCACTTATCGAAGCATCATTAACTGCCTTCACCTTATTGATTTACCACTGATTAATTTTAAATAGAGAAAACCATTGAATCCAGCATTACAAAAATCACCACAAGACACCAAAGTTGTTATTGGTATGTCTGGCGGTGTTGACTCTTCAGTTGCTGCCTATCTGCTAAAACAGCAAGGTTATCAAGTAACTGGGGTTTTTATGAAAAACTGGGAAGAAGACGACACCGAAGAATATTGTGCCGCCGCAGAAGATATGGCCGATGCACAGTCGGTTGCCGATAAACTTGAAATTCCCTTTAAAACTATTAATTTTGCCGCTGAATACTGGGATTATGTATTTGAGTATTTTTTATCCGAATACAGTGTGGGTCGTACTCCTAATCCCGATATTATGTGCAATAAAGAAATTAAATTTAAAGCCTTTTTAGACTATGCCAAAATTTTAGGTGCCGACTTTATTGCCACAGGTCACTACGCTAGAGTTAACCACAGTGAGCAAGGTAGCCAAATGTTACGCGGTATAGACGGCAATAAAGATCAAACTTATTTTTTATACACCTTGCAACAAGAACAATTGAATAATACTTTGTTTCCAGTGGGTGAGCTGGATAAACCTGATGTTCGAAAAATTGCCGAAGAACAAGGCTTTATTACCGCCAACAAAAAAGATAGCACGGGGATCTGTTTTATTGGCGAGCGTAAATTTAAAGATTTTTTACAAAAATACTTACCTGCCAAACCTGGAAAAATAGAAGATTGCCAAGGTAATGAAATTGGCGAACATTCGGGACTTATGTATCATACTTTAGGTCAGCGCAAAGGCATTGGTATTGGCGGCTTAAAAACCAGCAACGACGAGCCTTGGTATACCCTAGAAAAAGATATGCAACGTAACGTGTTAATTGTGGGGCAAGGTCATGATCACCCAAGATTATTAAGTAAAGGTTTAATTGCAAATCAGCTTCACTGGGTAGAGCCAAATAACATTGAAACAACATTTTCATGCACCGCCAAAAGCCGCTACCGCCAGCAAGACTTTGCCTGCACCGTCACAAAAATATCTGAAACTGAATGGCAAGTAGACTTTAAAGATAAACAAAGAGCCGTTACCCCAGGACAATCAGTAGTTTTCTACCAAGGTGAAAACTGTTTAGGCGGCGGTATTATTGACTCAATCATTAAATAATTAAAGTGAAATTCTATAACTATGTTTTTTAAACCCGTTAACTCTGATCAATGTATTGCGCTTGCCGCACTCGCCCAAGCCATACGTAGCGTGCAAAATTTAGCTTGGAAAGGACAAGCCAATGAGTCAGATCTTCGAGCAGTTGTCGCCAGTTTATTAAAACTTAATGCTCAATCAGCACCAGCCATATATGAAGGAAGTTTTGAGCTTAATAGTGGCTTTAGGGTTTTAAAACAACAACTAGATCCAACTAATTCAGATAAAGATCCCGAGTTTGCCAACCTAGCCATTAACCTTATTGCCCTGCAAGCGCAACTTGATAAAGACAAAACTATATACAATAAACTCGGTGAAGAAATTACTAGCTTAAGTGAAAAACATAGCAATCAAGAATATTTAAGTAATGATGAAGCACTTTCTGATCTTTATAATGACTGCTCTAAGCTGTATCAAAATACGCTTTCAAAAATGTCACTCAGAATTCAAGTTCGCGGTGAACCAAAGTATTTAAAACAAACCGACATTCAAGACAAAGTAAGAGCCGCCTTATTAGCTGCGGTTAGAGCCATTATATTATGGCGACAAAGTGGCGGCAGTCGCCTGCACTTTTTGTTTAAAAAGAATCAAGTTTTAGCCGGGGTAAAATATCTTATTGCTAACCCAGTTAGGGAATAACTTTAAAAAAATTTATTTCGCACTGCCCAAGTTGACGCACTGCCCAAGATGACAGTGCGAAATGGTTTAAAGTTTTAGTTTAGCGATCTTGTAGTGGAACCCAAGCTAAATCTTCTGGGCCAGTATAGTTGGCACTTGGGCGAATAATTTTTCCATCAACACGCTGCTCCATAATGTGTGCTGCCCAACCGGTAATTCTTGCCATAACAAAAATAGGGGTAAACATAGAAGTTGGAATGCCCATTTTGTTGTAAGAAACCGCAGAGAACCAATCGAGATTAGGGAACATTTTTTTCTCATCCCACATCACCGTTTCTAAGCGCTCGGCAATATCATAAAGGTTTAAATCACCTTGCTCGTCAGATAGCTCTTTGGCAACCTTTTTAATCACATCGTTTCTAGGATCAGACACTGTATAAACAGGATGACCAAATCCAATCACAATTTCTTTTTTGGCAATACGAGCTTTAATGTCAGCTTCGGCTTCATCGGCATTGGCATAGCGCTTTTGAATATCAAGAGCAACCTCATTAGCGCCACCATGTTTAGGGCCTCTTAACGCACCAATTGCACCACTAACCGCTGAATACATATCTGAACCCGTACCAGCGATAACACGGCTTGTAAAAGTAGAAGCGTTGAATTCGTGCTCAGCGTACAAAATCAAAGAGGTGTGCATGGCTCTTTCCCATAACTCGCTTGGTTTTTCACCGTGTAAAAGAGTTAAAAAATGTGCGCCAATTGAGTCATCATCGGTTTCTACATCAATCGCTTTGCCATTATGACTATAGTGATACCAATAAAGTAGCATTGAGCCAAAAGAAGCTAATAAGCGATCAGCAATATCTTTAGCATCGGCTGGCGCTTGCTCATCTTTTTCGGGTAATACCGTGCCTAAAGCAGAACAGCCTGTTCTTAAAACATCCATTGGATGAGCCGCCGCAGGAATGGCTTCTAGCACATCCATCACTGGTGTAGGCAAACCGCGCAGGCTTTTAAGCTTCTTTTTATAGGCAAGCAATTCAAATTTATTCGGTAGTCTTCCGTGAATTAATAAATGGGCAATTTCTTCAAATTCTGCGGTTTCAGCAAAATCTAAAATATCATAGCCGCGATAAGCTAGATCGTTGCCGCTACGTCCAACCGTACAAAGTGCGGTATTGCCTGCCGCTACCCCCGAAAGTGCAACCGACTTTTTCGGTTTTGGTAATACTGATTCGCTCATTTAAGCTTCTCCTTAAGAGTTTTTTTGTTTTTCATCAGCAAATAGCTGGTTAAGCTTTTGCTCATATTCATGGTAGTTAAGATAATCATAAAGTTCTTCGCGGGTTTGCATTATGTCAACCACATTGCGCTGATGACCATCGTTAATTAGTGCCTTGTAAAAACTTTCGGCGCCTTTATTCATCGCCCGATAAGCGCCGCAACAATAAAGCACAATATCAACACCTACTTCGGCAAGTTCTGGGGTTGAAAATAGTGGTGTTGCGCCAAACTCAGTAATATTGGCTAAAATAGGCACATCTACCGCTTGTCTAAATTCTGAATACTGAGACAGTTGATTCATAGCCTCTGGAAAAATCATATCGGCACCTGCTTCAATACAAGCATTGGCTCTATCAATAGCCGATTGCATTCCTTCAACGGCTAATGCATCGGTTCTTGCCATAATAACAAACGATTCATCGGTTCTTGCATCAACCGCCGATTTTACTCTATCGACCATTTCTTGTTGGGTAACAATTTCTTTACCCGGTCGATGACCACAACGCTTAGCCGCAACTTGGTCTTCAATATGACAGCCTGCCGCGCCAAATTTAGTGAGAGAGCGAATGGTTCTTGCAATATTAAATGCGCCGCCAAAACCTGTGTCGGCATCAACCATTAAAGGCAAGTCACAAACATCGGTTATTCGTCTTACATCAGTTAGCACATCATCAATGGTTGAAATACCTAAATCGGGCATACCTAATGAGTTTGCCGCCACGCCACCACCTGATAAATAAATAGCTTGATGACCCGATTGCTTTGCCATATGGGCAGTAAAAGCATTAATTGTTCCCACCAACTGTAGTGGTTTGTTTTGCTCTACGGCTTGTCTTAATTTAGCGCCGGGAGAAGTTTTACACGTCATAAATTGCTCTCTTGTTTGAATTTATTAGTTTATGCTTGCTTAATGACCAAATAGTTACTGGTTTTCTTGAATTTTTACTTTCCAAATAGCAGGCCCAGTTTTATGTACTGATTCGCCATTGGTATCAACTGCGACGGTTACTGGCATATCTTTTACTTCAAACTCATAAATGGCTTCCATTCCTAGTTCTTCAAAGGCCACAACGCGCGACTCTTTAATGGCTTTAGACACTAAATAAGCTGCTCCACCAACCGCCATTAAGTAAACCGATTTATTCTTTTTAATTGCCGACAACGCCACTTCGCCGCGTTCGGCTTTGCCAATCATACCCATTAAGCCCATACCACCTTCGGCTTTACCATCGAGCATCATTGATGAATATTTATCCATACGAGTGGAGGTAGTAGGACCTGCTGGACCCACAACTTCATCACCAACCGGATCAACTGGGCCAACGTAGTAAATAAAACGATTTTCAAAATCAACACCATCAGGCAAACCTTTACCCGAGGTAATAAGATCGCTAATTTTTTTATGAGCGGCATCGCGCCCTGTTAAAATTTTGCCTGATAACAATAAGGTATCACCTGGCTGCCAAGTTTCGATATCGGCTTGAGTAATATTGTTGAGATTAACCGACTTAATATTATCGCTTTTTTCTTGAGTAATTTCTGGCCAATCACTTAAGCTTGGGGCTTCAATAAATTTAGGCCCTGAACCATCAAGGGTAAAGTGGGCATGTCTGGTTGCCGCACAATTAGGGATCATCGCAACAGGCAAAGAAGCGGCATGAGTTGGGCAGTCTTTAATTTTAATATCTAAAACCGTGGTTAAGCCGCCTAAACCTTGAGCACCAATACCTAACTCATTAACTTTATCAAAAAGAGTTTCCCGCAGTTTTTCAACCGGTGTTTCTGCGCCCTTTTCTTTTAGCTCATGCATATCAATGGGATCCATGAGTGATTCTTTAGCCATTACCATGGCTTTTTCGGCTGTGCCGCCAATGCCTAGTCCTAACATTCCTGGTGGACACCAACCTGCCCCCATGGTTGGTACGGTTTTTAGCACCCAATCAACAATTGAATCATTAGGATTTAACATAGCAAACTTAGATTTATTCTCAGAGCCACCACCTTTAGCCGCAACCAAAACTTCAACTTTATCACCTTCGACCATTTCTACATGCACAACCGCAGGTGTATTGTCTTTAGTGTTCATGCGAGGTCCCATTGGATTTTTAACAATAGAGGCACGAAGCGGATTATCAGCATTTTGATAGGCACGCCTTACCCCTTCATCAACCAGCTCTTGCACAGTTAAATCGCTTTCCCACTGAACCTGCATGCCAATTTTAACAAAAGCCGTTACTATGCCCGTATCTTGGCAAATTGGGGCGTTTACCTTCAGCGCACATACGAGAATTAATTAGCATTTGCGCCATGGCATCTTTAGCGGCTGGGTTTTGTTCTTTTTGATAGGCGCTATAAAGTGAATCGATAAAATCTTTGGGATGGTAGTATGAAATATATTGCAGAGCGCTTTCAACGCTATCGATAAAATCTTGCTGTTTTATCAAGGTCATGTTTTCTCCTAAACAAATTCAAAGCTTTTATAACTATCAATATAATCGTGCAACAAGAGCTTTTATACTCATCGCAAATCACACGAATAATTGACTTTGAAGAAAGCTGTAGTTGCCTCAAAAGAGACAATTGAAATTAAGCATAGTTACTTAACTGTTTGATGCACGTATTATAGATCAATTGGCATAATTGTTCAGCACAGAATTAACGATAGTTACTATAGCTTTAGTTAATATACCCGTTCTCCTTCAAGATGCATGTTTCAGTGTTCAGCCAAAAAGCTTGAACAAGGCGCAGCTTGCAGGAAATGGCAAGCCCTTTTCAAAAGCTGTAACACAGTGCAAGCTTTTTGGCTGAGCACCCGAAGGGCAAGGCATTAAGCCAACCTCTTCTTCGTTATCAATGCTTGAACGAGAATGACTAATCCTGCGCATTAATGCCTCAAATAGGATGGCTTACTGACTTGCTGAAACAGGCATCTTGAAGGAGAACGGGTATATCAAAGATACAACACCAAAAAATAGCAAGAGATAGGCATAAAAAAGCCAGTCATAAGACTGGCTTTCAATATGGCGTCCCCTAGGGGATTCGAACCCCTGTTACCGCCGTGAAAGGGCGGTGTCCTAGGCCTCTAGACGAAGGGGACTAAGAACTTTTTAATCTATCAATACTCAATCTTAAGGAATATTGGTGGAGCTAAGCGGGATCGAACCGCTGACCTCTACACTGCCAGTGTAGCGCTCTCCCAGCTGAGCTATAGCCCCGAATTTGGCGGCATTCTAAGGACATATATCGGTGCTGTCAACTGTTTTGTGTTAACTATTTTTCATCGCTCAAAATGTAATCAGCTTCATTCAAAGCGCTTACTACTTGAATATCTTTGCGCATCAATAGAGAATAGCTCATCATTTTTTAAGTGAGTAACAATAATGACAAGATTAAAAACAACCCTATTCAAATCAATACCACAAGTTTTCGCATTAACCCTTTTTAGTTTTATTAGTTTAAGTAGTTATGCTTATGCCGCAAAGACGCCATTTACTGCTGAGCATTTAATTAATATGGAAAGAGTTTCTAGTCCGCAGCTCTCGCCCAATGAAAAATCGGTGACCTATGTAGTAAGAAAAACCGATATTCAGGCCAACCGGGGCAGAACCGATCTTTGGCTAGCGGATTTAACAACGGGGAAAAATACGCAGTTAACCACACATCAAGCATCGGATCACTCACCTAAATGGCATAATAATAATATTTATTTTATTTCTAGTCGCAGTGGTTCAAGTCAAATTTGGCGTATTAACCCCAAAAATAAAAGCCTAAAACAAGTTACCGACTTTCCAATTAGCGTTACCAGTTTTAAGTTATCACGTGATGGTAAAAAAATTGTTTTTTCTGCAAGTGTTTACCCAAATTGCAAAAACTTTCAATGCACTGTTGATACCGACAAACTCGAAAGTGAGAAACAAACATCAGGTGTTGTGTATGACAAAATGTTTGTGAGACATTGGGATCACTGGATCAATAAAAAACAATCACAACTATTTTTAATCGAGCTTAACAATAAAGGCTTGCAACAATCAAAATCACCCATTGCCATTTCAAGCGCTATTAATGCCAATGTTCCTTCCGATCCTTTTGGTGGTGACGAAGAATATACTTTTGCCGCTAACGGTAGTGCGGTCTATTTTTCAGCTAGGCTACAAAACGCCCAAGAGCCAACTTCAACCAATTTTGATCTTTATCGTGTTTCTATTGATAACCCAAGCAAGCCAATCAATTTAACCGAAAATAATAAAGCTTGGGACACTAACCCTGTGGTTAATCATAATGGCGATAAAATGGCTTACCTAGCAATGAAACGACCAGGGTTTGAAGCCGATAAATTTGATTTAATGATCAAAAATATTCGTACGGGTAAAACTCAGAATATTACTCAAGATTGGGATCGCTCATTTTCAAGCATCACTTGGTCTAAAGACGATAGTGCCATTTATTTAACGGGTAATCACTTAGGAACAAAAGCCATTTGGCGTTTAGATTTAAATTCTAAAAAGAAAACATTACTTAACAGCAACGGCGCTGCAAACTCTGTTGCATTGGGTAGCAATAAAATTATTTATGCTAAAAGCACGCTAAAAAGCCCTGCACAATTATTTAGTGCTAACTTAGATGGCAGTAACAAAAAACAAATTACTTTTAACAACCAAAAAGTCATTGATTCAATTGCCTGGGGCGATTACGAACAGTTTAGTTTTAAGGGTTGGAACGATGAAAAAGTTTATGGTTACATGGTTAAGCCAGCTAATTTTGAATCAGGAAAAAAATACCCGCTAGCTTTTTTAATTCATGGTGGTCCGCAAGGCAGTTTTGCTGATAATTTTCATTACCGCTGGAACCCGCAAACTTATACCGGTCAAGGTTATGTTGCAGTAATGATCGACTTTCATGGTTCAACCGGTTACGGACAAAAGTTTACTGACTCTATTTCACAAAACTGGGGTAGCAAACCTTTAATTGATTTACAAAAAGGTTTGGATTTTGTTACTAAAAAATACTCGTTTATTGACAGTGAGAATGCTTGTGCACTGGGTGCATCTTACGGCGGTTATATGATTAACTGGATCGCGGGTAATTGGTCTGATAGATTTAAGTGTTTAGTGAATCACGATGGTGTTTTTGACAACCGAATGATGTACTACGCCACAGAAGAGTTATGGTTTGTTGAATGGGAAAATGCTGGACCTTATTTTAAAACTCCAGAAATTCACGAAAAATATAACCCAGTAAATTTTGTTAATAACTGGAAAACGCCAATGTTAGTGATCCAAGGCGAGTTAGATTATCGTATTCCTGTTACTCAATCACTCGCTACTTTTACCGCGCTACAAAGAAAAGGCATTAAGAGTAAATTATTATATTTTCCTGATGAAAATCACTGGGTTTTAAAGCCGCATAATAGTTTGCAGTGGCATAGCGAAGTGAATAAATGGTTAGGTGAGTTTTTGAAAAAATAATATTTTGAAAATTTATTGAACTAAAAAAATAAATATTCCCACGCGAAAGCGTGGGAATAAAAAGAAAAATTAATGATGAAAACTTGCGTTACTTTCAGATTTTTCAACTAGCAATTTAGCGGGTTTAAACCTTTCACCATATCGCTCAGATAGTTTATTTAATTGAGCCACTAACTTATCAATACCATAGCTATCGGCATAGCGGAAAGGTCCTCCTAAAAATGGTGGGAACCCAATGCCAAAAATTGCACCAATATCACCATCTCTTGGGCTACGAATAATGTCATCATCCAAGCACATTACAGCTTCGTTAACCATCATTAATAAACAGCGCTCTACAATTTCTTCATCACTAATATTATTATTTGGGGTTACACCTAAAACTGAATAAATACTTTCATCTACTGGCTTTTTACCTTTTCCTTTTACATCATAACGATAAAAACCTTTGCCATTTTTTCTGCCTTTTCTGTCGTCATCTTTTAACTTGGAAAACATTGTTGGTGGTTGCATTCTTTCGCCAAAGGCATTTTCTAAAATTGGCGCAACTTTTGTGGCGACATCAATACCAACTTCATCGAGTAATGTCATTGGTCCAACAGGAAACCCTGCATTAACTAATGCTTTATCAATTCTTTCAATTGCCACACCTTCGGCAACCAACCGCCCTGCTTCGTTCATATAAGGCGCTAATATTCGGTTAACATAAAAACCTGCGCCATCTTTAACTACAATAACGGTTTTACCTTGTTGCTTGCCAAATTCAACACTGGTTGCAATGACTTCATTGGAAGTTTTATCGCTTTTAATAATTTCTAACAGCGGCATTTTTTCAACGGGAGAAAAATAATGTAAGCCAATCACATTTTCAGGACGCTTACTTTTTGCCGCAATATCCGCAATGGGAATAGACGATGTATTAGTTGCAAAAATAACCTCTTTACCACTGACTTTTTCAATATCGGCTAAAACTTTTTGTTTAATATCTAAATCTTCAAATACCGCTTCAATCACTAAATCGATATTTTTAAAACCGCTATAATCAGTGGTTCCGCTCACTGCCGCAAATCGTTTACTTGCTTCGGTAATGCTTAAACGGCGACGCTTAATTTGCTTACGATAAATTTCCCAACAATATTTAAGAGCGCTATTAATGCCCTGCTCGCTAATATCTTTTATTCGCACCCGCTTTGATGCCTTTTCGGCGGTCACATAAGCAATGCCTGCCCCCATTAAACCACCGCCTAACACACCAACTCGATTAATTTCTTTTGCTTTAACTTGACTATTATCCACTCCAAGATCTTTTTTAAGTTCAGTTGTAGCAAAGAAAATATTCATTAGCTGAGCCGACTCTTTTGAAACCACTAAATCACCAAAATGTGAGGCTTCAGTTTCTAACCCTTTTTCAAAACCAGATTCCATTCCTACTTTAACGCAATCAATAATTTTTGCAGGTGCAGGATAATTGCCTTTGGTTTTTTTATTGACCGTTTGCAAAGCTTTATCAAAAATAATTTTACGCCCAAATTCGGTTGTTTCTAATGCTAGCTTTTGTAGCTCTGGCATTTGCATTAATGATTTAGCAGTAAACTTAAATGACAATTCACTCAGTTTACGTTTTGGTTTGTTCACTAGTTTTAATGCCAATTTTTGTGCGGCTAATCGCAAATTAGCCTTAGGCACAACTTCATCAACTAAACCTATTTTCTTTGCTTGTTTAGCCATTAATTGTTTTCCTGTTAGCATTAAATCTAGCGCCGAAGCAATACCAAGTAGCCTAGGTAATCTTTGCGTACCACCGCCGCCAGGCAATACACCTAATTGCACTTCAGGAACTCCAAGTTTAGTGATCCTTTCGTCGGTACAAACGCGGTGACTACAGGCAAGTGCCAGTTCTAACCCACCGCCTAAGCAAGCGCCATTAATTGCGGCAACCACTGGCATATTAAGGTTTTCTAAACGCCCAAATACTTGATGCCCTTGTTGCGACAAAGCTTTAGCTTCTTCGGCTGAGTTAATCGACTCAAGCACAGTAATATCGGCACCAGCAACAAAATTAGTTTCTTTTCCGCTAATTAAAACCAAAGCTTTAATCGCGTTGTTTTGCTCAATATCATCGAGCAAAGTATTAATTTGATCGGCAAACTCGGCTCTTAAAGTATTTTGTGATTCACCAGGTACATCCATAGTGATCCAGCCAATACCATTATCGGCAACTACTAGCTCAAAAGCTGATTGATTGGTTTGAGTCATTATTCAACCTCCAAAATCATCGCTGCGCCCAAGCCACCCGCCGCACAAGCAGTTGTAAGTGCAGTGCCACCGCCTCGGCGTTTTAGTTCGCGTAATACTTGAGTGATCATTCTTGCACCTGTTGCGGCAAACGGATGTCCATAGGCTAAAGAGCCGCCCAGCACATTAAAGTTATCCATATTTATCTCGCCAATTGCTTTGCTACGGTTAAGTTTTTCTTTGGCAAATTTTTCACTACCAAATGCCTTCATATTACACAAAGCTTGTGCGGCAAATGCTTCGTGCATATCAACTAGCGTTAAATCGGCTAACGTCATACCGGCTCTATCAAGTGCAATTGGTGTGGCATAAGAAGGCCCCATTAGCATGTCATTGGTTGCTTCTATAGCCGCAAATCCATAGCTTTTGATAAAACCTAAGGGTTCATAACCTAGCTCTTTTGCGCGCGATTCACTCATTAACATTACTGCCGCTGCACCATCGGTTAATGCTGTGCTATTGGCGGCGGTTAACGTGCCGTGTTGTCTGTCAAAGGCAGGTCTTAATTTAGCGTAAGATTCTAGTTTAGAGTCAAAACGGACAGTATTATCTTGAGATAACGCCGTGTTATAAGGATCAACATAAGCAGTCATAACCTCATCAGCTAATAAGCCTTCATTCCATGCTTTGGCTGCCAAGGTATGAGAGCGATGAGCAAACTCATCTTGAGCTGTGCGTGAAATTCCGTGATCACGTGCCATTTGCTCAGCATTTTGTCCCATGGTTAAACCTGTAGAGTATTCTTTAACCGAAGGCGGAACAGGCGCTAAATCTTTGGGGCGTAATTTTGACAATAACTGTAAACGCTGTCCCATGGTTTTCGCTTTAGACAAACTCACTAAAATTGAAGCAAGCTTTTTGCTTACGCCAATTGGTACAACTGATGATGTATCTGCCCCACCTGCTATTCCAACAGAAATAGACCCCGCCATAATTGACTCAGCAACACTCACCGTTGACTGAAAGCTTGTAGCACAAGCACGTGAAACACTATAAGCATCGGTATGAACGTTCATGCCAGTACCAAGCACAATTTCGCGGGCAATATTAGGCGCTTCTGGTTGAATTAATACTTGACCAAACACTAGCTGCTCAACCAAGTTCGCATCAATTTCGCTACGCTCTAACATTTCAGAAACCACCATTTTGCCCATATCAATGGCATTAGTGTTTTTAAAATGAGTAAGTTGTCGAGCAAAAGGGGTTCTTAAGCCTGCAACAATGGCAACGCGATCTTTTTTGCTAACAGTCGATTTTTTACGCATAGCGGGCTTCTTTTTTACCGTTGCTTTTTTTTCAGAAGATTTCTTTTCTACCGTAGCCTTCTTTTTTGCTGGGGCTTTTTCTGTTGCCTTTTCAACAGTTTTACCTGTTTTAGCATCATTTTTGCTAGATTCAGTCATAGTTCAATCTCATAAGCTTAATTAATACTAACTTATTGATAAAGTTAGTGTTAGAGCACAAGGTAATAAATAGAAGCTACCTTGATTTTAAAAGTAAGAAGCTCAATTTAACTGATCTGACCATTAAATTCAAACGGTTGTTTGAATTAGGCTAAATTTTTAACCATTATTATGCCGTCTTCTTTACCATTTTGAGTAGGATAGTAGTTTTTTCTTCGACTAACTTCTTCAAACCCATGTTTTAAATAAAAGTTTAGTGCTGATTGATTTGATACACGCACTTCGAGAAAGATTTTATTTTGATTGGCTGATTTTACTTGGATAAATAATTGAGATAACAAATAAGAGCCTAACCCCTTACTTTGATAGCTTGGCGCAATAACAATATTAAGAATTTCAAAACAGTCGATACAATCGAGTAGTATATAAAAACCGATGATTTTTTGATCGTTAGATAACACACTAAAAATATGCTGACTGTTAATGCTTGAGCTAAGCATTTGTTGTGTCCAAGCAAAGTTTTTGGCTTGGTTTTCAATGTTATAAAGCGCTGAAAGTTGATTTAAGTTTGCGGGTGCAAGTTTTAGCTTTGAGTAATCAATAACACTACAAATCATTAGCTAGCCAAATTATGCTTTAAAAAACTCGCAATAAAATGAATATCTTCAAAAGCTAAGCGCTTTAAAGCGGGTTGAGTGATCAACTCGTAAGGATGATAAGTGGCAATAATATCAAGCTCATTTAATATCTGATGCTTTTTTCCTCTAAGTGTTGCCACACTGTAATTTGTACCAATTAGTTGCTTTACAGCCTCTTCTCCCATTATTAAGGTAAGTTTTGGTTTAAGTTGATCAATATGCTGCCGAAAAGGAATATGTTCACTGCCTAGTCCAGCTTCGGTTAAGTGCCCTAGCGACAACTCTGCTTCAATCGCTTGTTTTTGTAATGTATAACTTAAGCTTTTAATATAGTCTTGCATAAATAGGCTTAAGCCATGCGGATTAGCAAAAGATTGAGCAGGCTGATCTTTATGGTGCCTACACAAAACCAACAGTTTATTTTTGCTTTCTAAAATTAAAGGGGATTTAACCTGTTTTATAAACCCACCCCACTCGTTAGTTTGTACTTGAGTTATTTGCTCATTGTCAGTATTGCCGTTTTCTATTAGTGGCTTATCTTGCTTTATTTCTGTGTTTTTTTGCTTATCCATTTTGGATATAGCTCTGTCACTATGCTCAGTTTTCTCTGGCACTTGATCAAGCCGATCAACTTGTTCATCAAAAGGCTCTTTAGCTAAAGCAAGTGATTGTTTTGGCACCCATTGGGTAATGCCCATGCTTTTTAAATATTCTGCACGTTGTTTGCTGCTTAGCGGAGCAAAAGCTGGGCTCATAGCGCTTCTCCACAATACTTACAATATTTAGCATCGGTGTCGTGCCCGTCTTCGCCGCAGCTAATGCAGGCATTGTTAGTGACATCATTTTTATACACTTTCATCAACTCACTCGAATAAATGCCTGTAGGCACCGCAATAATGGCATACCCCATAATCATTACCGCAGAGGCAATCATTTGTCCCAAATGGGTTTGCGGTACAATATCACCATACCCAACTGTTGTTAAAGTAACAATTGCCCAGTAAACCGATTTTGGAATACTGGTAAAACCATTTTGTTCACCTTCAATTAAATACATTATTGAGCCAAAAACTAGGACAAAAATAAATACCGTATACAAAAACACCGATACTTTTTTGCGGCTTGCTCTTAGCGCTTTCATTAAATATTCGGCTTCACCTAAATATTCAGCCAGCTTAAATACTCTAAACACCCTAAGCACTCTAAGTACGCGAACAACCAGTAAGGTTTCTGCACCGACATAAACCAAGCCAATAAAACTGGGCAGTATAGAAATTAAGTCGATAATGCCAAGAAAACTGGTGGCATATAGCAAGGGTTTGCGAACGCAAATTAGCCTTAAAATATACTCCAGTAAAAAAACGATAGTAAAGCTCCATTCTACATAACTTAAAATTAGGCCAAATTCAGCATTGATGGTTTTAATACTATCGAGCATTACCGCAACTACGCTAAGCACAATGGCGATAATCAGTGCTGCATCAAAAGCTTTACCCGCAGGAGTATCTGCTTCAAAAATAACTTCATGCAGATTTTCACGCCATGGTGATAATGGTTTGCCCTGACTATAGTTTTTTAATCGTTTTACCATGATTGTTTAATATGCGTAAAAACAAACCGCTAACGGGAAAGCCAATTAACGGTTTTATTATAATTGCTTGGAAGGACAGTTTAACCTTGAGCTTCTATAGCTCTTAGTTTAATTTCAACTCGGCGATTTAATGCTCTACCTTGTGAGGTTTGATTAGAAGCAATTGGATCAGAAGGACCTTTACCGGTAGTCACTAATCTTTGCGAAATAATTCCGCCAGATTGTAAGTAATTAGCAACAGAAGAGGCGCGCTGCTCAGAAAGCTTAAGATTATGCTCCCAAGAGCCTGTTGAATCGGTAAAGCCTTGAACTTCAACAATGGTTTTATTGTATTCTTTTAAAACGACAATCACAGAATCTAACACAGGCATAAAATCTTGCTGAACATTTGAACGGTTAGTCGCAAAAGTAATATTACCCGGCATAATTAAACGAATTTGATCGCCTTCGCGCTGCACACTAACCCCAGTATTTTGCAGTGATTGTCTAAGCTCAGCTTCTTGGTTATCCATATAATGACCAATAGAAGCGCCAATCACGCCACAGCCAAGCGCCGCATTTCTTGCATGTTTGCCCGAATCTCTTGCGCCGATAATGCCACAAACCGCAGCAGCAATTGCACCATATTTAACCGAGTTTCGCGTTTTTTGCTCACCCGTATAAGGATCAAGGGTTTGACAACCTGTAGCGAATAGTAAAGACGCCGCACACAAGCCCGCTGTAATTTGAGTTTTACTCAATAATTTGAGTTTTGAAGCTTTCAATGACATTACCAATACCTTTTGTAAGTAAGTTTTAACCATTATTAACTAGATGGATTAATTTTAGCTGAACAGAGCCTAAGAGTCATATTATCATCAAGTTTAATTGATGATAAAGCCTACTTAGTAGTCTTGCTTAAAATGTTTTGTTAAATCTTTCAATGTCATATTTAGCTGTTTGTTAAAATTGAGGTTGGGCAAAGTAGTTATCTTTTTAACGCTTAGGCTTGTGGCTTGATTAAATTGCATAAATTGACTCAACATGTCTTTTAAATCGAAAGTCAGTTTATCAGTAATCTTTGTCTCAAGATGCAAGTTCAATATTAGAAGCTGGCTATTTTTTCTATCCATTTTAGCATCCATACAACCTACAAATTCATCTCCCCAAAGTAGAGGCAAACTAAAATACCCATATTGACGCTTTTTTTCGGGAACATAACATTCAATTTTATAATCAAAATCAAATAGCTCCGTAGTTCTATTACGCTGTATGAGTAAATTATCAAATGGAGATAATACTTTGAGTTCTTTTTTGATGGACTCACTTTCTAAAAGGCTCGTTACTTCGGGTAATGCAAAATAGGTAATATCTTTTACCTTAATAGTCACCAATTCACCATCTGCAAGCATTTGATTACACACTTTTAAAATGTGAGGTTTTAGCCCTTTTAATAGATAGGATATTTGCTCGGCAGTGCCAATGGAATTGGCTGATAAATAGCTAACAATTAAATGATAATAATATTCTTTACTTGTTGGTAAGCTGGTATCAATATGGTTTGGAACAACTCTCTCGGTTAAGTCGTAAACTTTGTGAAACTTGTTTCTACGAACAACCATTAATTCACCTTCCATAAACAGTTGCTCTAATGCTTTTTTTGCAGGTTTCCAATCCCACCAGCCATTCGTTGTATTTCTTTGATCTTTAAAATCCGAAGCTTGTAAAGGCCCTTCTTCTTCAATGCGATCCATCACATATTTCATTATCTTTTTGTCTTTTTTAAACCAATGTTGTTGACCTGACGAAATAGCCTTTTTACGCGGCAGGCTGTATCTATAGTCGGTCATTGGCAGATAAGATGCCGCATGAGACCAATATTCAAAAACTTGTTTATCATCTAACAATTGATCTAGGTACAAACTTTGGTAATTGGAAACTCTATTCCAAAGACTATGATGATGCGCCCTTTCTACAACAGCAATTGAGTCAATTTGAATATATTTTAAACGTTGAATAATATTGCTTACTGCATTTTTCCTAGAAAGGTTTTTATCATTTATCTTAAACCCTTGACTCAATAAAATTAACTTTCTTGCTTCTTTAATATCTAAGGTATTTACAGATGAATGGCTCAAAAATGGAACTCTCTTTTATCATTTTATGATCGCCAAGATATCCCACAATCACACAAAACATCAATTGCTATTTAATTCAGCTCTATTATTTTTTAGCAAGGACAGCCATATTAAAATTTTTTAGCAGGGACAGCCATATTAAAGAACAAAACCAGTCAATTTACACTAATCTCAATAACCATTTTTTAATCTTAAAGATTTGTTGTGTGATATTGGTATTTGAAGGTTAAATTCTTGAATCCCACGCACTAACTATTCTCAGCCAAGCTGATTGGTTTGATTTTCTTTCTTTTGAATTTCCTATCTAACAATAAAGCCTTTGTGCAATGGATTTTCCTTTACAGTATTTCTGCTCTATTTTATTCAGATAATGAGTAATCATCGACGGTGAGCCAATAATGGTCAGTTGTGATAAATCATCTTGCTTTTGCATTAAGTTAATAAACTCATTTTGTTCTAAATTAAGTCTTTTGAGTATGGGGGGAATATTATTCGGAATATAACCTCGCTTATTAGGCAGTATGGCTTTACCTAACCAATCAACGAGTTCGATATAGTCTTTAGCTTTAAATTCAATGGGGTTGTGTTTTTGGTTGGTTGTTAATTGCATTAACGGTATGGGTGATTGATGCTTGGGGTTAAGGTGTTGTTTTATTCTTTGTTGTATTGCCGTGTAGTTTGATGTTTCTGGTGTTTTAGTTTGTTTAGCTCTAATGGGATTTAAGTCAACATAGCTCATGGCGGTGAGTACCGCACTTTCATCAAGTAAGGGTTGTGATTTAAATCGACCTTCCCAAAACCGGCCTTTGCAGTTATCTTCTCTATTGGCTTTTCGAGCTAAATGCTCGTTGATTCCTCGCATAAACCAGGAAATATCGGTGAGTCTTTGTTGGTAGGTACTTATGAGTGATTGGGCGACTTCGGCTATACCTTGGTTATTGGGATTACTTTGATATTGTTTGATAATTTCGGGGACTTTATACAGCATTGACCAGCGGTTGATAATCTCAGATTCTGTCCAATGCTCTGCTTGTTTGGTATTAACTTTAAGCACTAGATGATAGTGGTTTGACATAATGGCATAGCTAGCAACCTCAATAGCAAAGGCTTTGACTTGATAGGCAATTCGTTCGATTATCCAGTCGCGTCGATGTTCAAAGTTTTTACCAGAGAACTTGTCTTCTCCACATAGAAAAGCCCGACGAACACAGCGGGATATACAGTGATAATAAGGCGTTGAGTTTAAGTCGATAATACTTTGGCGTGCGCGGGTCATTTGAAATCCTTTTCAGTGATGGAGTTAATTTAAACCTAGTTATATGAGTAGCTTTTGTCAAGTTTTTTGTTTGGGTGCTTGAGATGGTCACTCCCAATAGGCATCGCAATGTGCCAATATTGAAAGAGTAATCAAGCAAATTCAATAATCAGGAGTGACCAAAATGAAATGTACCTTAGTTAGTATCGATTTAGCAAAAAATATTTTTCAGGTTTGCGCCTTTAATAGCGAGAGAAATGTTATTTTTAATAAAAAAGTTAAGCGCTCAAATTTGGTTTATCAACTCAGTCAAATTGAGCCTACTCGGGTTGTTATGGAAGCCTGTTATAGCTCTAATCCATGGGGAAGAAGAATTGAAAAGCTTGGACATAAAGTTGAGCTTATTCCTCCCTTTATTGTTAAACCTTTTTTGATTGGAAATAAGAATGATCATAACGACGCAGTTGCTATTGGAGAAGCGGCATTTAGACCCAAAATAAGATTTGTTAGTCTTAAAAGTGTAGAGCAACAAGATATTCAGTCGTTGCATAAAGTTAAAGAGCTGCTTAACAAATCAAAGCGCGCCATGGTTAATCAACTGAGAGGATTGCTTGCAGAATATGGCTTAGTTTTTCCTAAAACTATTCCAGCATTACTGCAATCAGTTCCAGATGAATTAGAGAATCCAGACAATGAATTAACCCCTGTTAGCCGAAGTTTTATTAAGCGTTTGTATGACAATGTAAAAGACTTAAGTAAACAATCAGAAGAAGTGGCTTTGGCGTTAAATCAATTAGTTCAGAGCAAAGAAGAATATCAAAGGTTGATCACCATACCTGGTATTGGCCCAGTCATTTCAGCAGCGATATTAGGTGCTGTTTCTGATCCGAGAAACTTTAAAAATGGACGACAATTTGCGGCATGGATTGGTCTAACACCTTCACTCTATGCTAGCGGTGAAACTAGCCGCCTAGGAAAAATCACTAAGCGAGGCAACAAAACGTTACGTTTACTACTTATTCACGGTGCCAGGACGGTGCTGAATTGGTGTGGTAAAAAAGATGATCGGTTAAGTCGCTGGTTGAAAGCCTTAAAAAAGCGGATGCATGCTTGCAAAGTTGTGGTTGCACTAGCCAATAAGCTGGCTCGAATAGTTTGGGGTGTGTTAGCTAAAAAGCAAAATTTTGATTTAAAGCTTGCGTGTGCTTAGGGCAAAGGTAATAAAAATGATTCAACCCATTAATCGGCATAAAGGAAATTAATTTAAAAGTTAAACGGTCATTAGCACTGATGAGTTAAACGACTCGTCTTATTTGGAACCTCAGCAGGACAGCTGCCATAATAGGCATTTTGGGTGCAAAGGCAAATAAGACTTCTTTTGGAGCTCAAGAAGGCGCGGCAGTTACCAATATAAAAAACTGCCACAAAGACGCCGGATATATGTCATAAAACCGTTATTTTTTCAGCGCTAAATCGAGAAGTTTTAAAATTAATTAACATGATGAATTGACGAAAAAACAGAATTAAAAACTCTATACTATTGATTTAGAGGGAGTGACCATATATGTCCTTTTAGTTTTTTATATTCATCAACTTGCATGGCATCTAGGCGTAACCTTTCAGATTCTAAATACTCATCGGCTTCGTGTTAACTTAATAAGCCTGCCGCTAATGCGTATCTGCACCGTTACTTAATTCCTAAAATACCAGAATCCTAAGGGGAAATAGGTAATTCATTACCAATTTCACATATCATGTGTACTAGTATCATTTAGGCAACAATTTCCTTGAAAACTGCTGATATTGCCTAAATTTTTCTCTCATGTTGAGATAAATAGCTAAACTTTATTTATATTCTTAACTTTTTTATTGTGTGGGCTCACTATGACTTTTAAATCTAGATGGAAAAACTTAGTAAGCTGTAATCATTATTACAAAACGGAAGATCCTGATTTTCGTCGAGCATATTTAATCAATATCGTACTTTTTTTTATTCCTCTAAGTAGCTGTGTATTTATTATTACGAATGTGTTTTTTGCTGATTTATTTTTACTTGCGGCACTTCAGGGGGGATGCGCAGTTGTTTCATGTGCTTTGCTTTTTTCTTTTCGAAGAAAAAGAAAACTTGAGCAAGTTGCCACTGGTACGGTTATGCTACTCCTAGTTTTTTTGGCAGCATTTTTTTTACGCGTTGAGCATCTAAATTACTCCTTTATTAGCTTGTCCATTATCCCATTGATTTCTTTTTTTCTTTTGGGAATATTTAAAGGAGCAATAACGTTAATAGCAGTTTTTGTATGCATCACATTTTTTATGCTTAGTAATATTAATGATTGGCAACCAACGCCTTTTAATTGGCAATCAATATTTAATATTCTTTCATTCTTTATTTTATGCTCTCTGTTTGTTTATTTTTATGAGTATTCTCGCCAAGAAGCATTGGTGATTATTCAAAAACAAAACAAACAGTTATTTGAGCTGGCTAATGTTGATGCATTAACCAATATATACAACCGTAGAAGGTTAAACAAAGCATTAGATGAGTATAGCGAGTCTCATAAACAGCAAAATAAGCAATTTTCGGTAGTTATATTAGATATTGATAAGTTTAAAAATATTAATGATAACTATGGTCATAATGTTGGTGACTCCGTTCTAAAAGAGGTTTCAGAGCTTATTCGCGCTAATATAAGGGCTAACGACATATTAGGGCGCTGGGGTGGAGAAGAGTTTATGCTCGTATTGGCTGAAACCACTGTGGAAGAAGCCGCATTAGTTGCAGAAAACTTGCGCGCTTTGCTTGATAAGCATGATTTTAAATTTGTTGGATCGGTTTCTGCTAGTTTTGGTATCGCTGGTTGTGACAAACAAAACAATATGGAAAACTTAATTAATCAAGCCGATAAGGCTTTGTATACCGCCAAAGAAAAAGGTCGAAATAGAGTGGAAGTATTCGATATTACTCAGAAAAAAAGTACGTAGATTAACAGGCTCTCACAAAAAAAGGCCATCAACCGATGACCTTCTCTCTCAAACCTTAGTCTAAAAAATAATTAAGCCGCTTTACCTGCATTAACTTTTTCTTCACTAAAGTCGCCAGCAATATAGGCTCGGCTATATTCATCAACTTGCATGGCATCTAGGCGTAATCTTTCAGATTCTAAATACTCATTGGCTTCGCGTTGACTTAATAAGCCTGCCGCTAATGCGGTTTTAATGGTTTCTTCAATGTCTCTATCTGCACTGAGTTTTCCTTCTTTAGTTGCGGCTTTAATTTTTGCCGCAATTGGCATAGTGGCTAAAACTTTTGCAAAGGCATTTTCAATGCGTCCTGCGGGGTCATTTTCGTTTCCAATAAATACACCTTTGGTTAAACGGTCGCGCAGTTCGTTATGATTAAACATTGGCTTAACCACTTTGTGGTCGAGCTTATCACTGGCAGGTTTATGCCAGCTTCCGTATGGGAAAACCACACGTTTTAACACTTTACCCAGCCAAACTGGCTTAAAGTTATCAAAAAACTCATTAAATGCTTGCTGCATATAATAAAGATTATTGGTTAAGTTCCACTCAACATAAGGTAAGTCAGACTCTTTACAGCCGCTATCTTCATAATACTTTAATACCGCAGAGCTTAAGTATAAGTAACTTAAAACATCACCTAAACGTGCCGATAAACGTTCTTTACGTTTAAGCTCACCGCCTAATACCGCCATTGAAACATCAGACACTAAGGCTAATGCAGAGCTCATTCTGGTAAGCTGCTGATAATAACGGGCTGTTGGGCCATTTACTGGCTTAGGCACAATGCGTCCAGAGGTTAATCCTAAAGACAAGGTACGAATAAAGTTACTTAGTCCGTAACCAATATGCCTAAAGAATAATGAGTCAAATTGATCAATTCCTTCTTGCTCATTTGGGTTGTTAGCCGCTTGCATTTCGCGGAAAACAAAGGGGTGACAACGAACCGCACCTTGACCAAAAATCATAAGGTTGCGCGTTAAAATATTAGCCCCTTCTACCGTAATACTAATTGGCATAGACATATAACCACTCGATAGATAGTTACGCTCGCCCATAATAACGCCGCGACCACCATGAATATCCATAGAGTCTTTTAAAATGTCTCTGGCGGCTTCGGTCATATGGTATTTAGCAATGGCCGTTACTACCGAAGGTTTAACTCCGCTATCAACTGCACCTGCGGTCATGAGTCTTGTTGCTTCTAATTGATATGCAGTACCAGCAATTCTTGCTAAGGATTCTTCAACCCCTTCAAACTTACCAATTTGGGTTTTAAATTGCTCTCTTAATACCGAATAAGCGCCTGTTAAACGATAGGCCAGCTTTCCAGTTGCGGTTGATGATGAAGGCAAAGAAATACCGCGCCCTGCTGATAAACATTCAACCAACATTCTCCAGCCTTTACCCGCATAATCTTTACCACCAATAATCCAATCAAGTGGAATAAAAACATCTTTACCACGGGTTGGCCCATTCATAAAAGCTTGCCCCATTGGGTAATGACGATCACCCACTTCAACACCAGGATGGCTGGTTGGAATTAAGGCAACGGTAATACCAATATCTTCTTGGTCGCCAATTAAGCCTTCAGGATCGTACATTTTAAAAGCTAAACCTAACACAGTAGCAATAGGTGCTAAGGTGATATAGCGCTTATCCCAATTTAGGCGAATACCAATCACCTCTTCGCCTTCAAAAATGTCTTTACAAATAATACCCGTATCTGGAATTGCACCAGCATCAGAGCCTGCCTTTGGTCCAGTTAATGCAAAACAAGGAATATCTAAACCTTTGGCTAAGCGAGGTAAGTAATGATTTTTTTGCTCATCAGTACCATAGTGCAATAACAACTCGGCAGGACCTAATGAATTAGGAACCATAGTGGTAACCCCTAAAACACCACTACGGGTTGAAAGTTTACTCACAATTGATGAATGCGCTAATGCTGAAAAACCTTTACCGCCGTATTCTTTAGGAATAATTAATCCCCAGAAACCTTCATCTTTTAGGTATTGCCAAACTTCTGGCGGTAGATCTTTATCTTTAAAGTTAATATCCCAGTCAGAGCACATTTCGCAAACTCGCTCTACTTGGTTATCAACAAAGTCTTGCTCTTCTTGGGTAAGCTCAGGTTTAGCAAAAGATAACATTTCATCCCATTTGGGGTTGCCTTTAAATAACTCACCATCCCACCAAACATCACCCGCCTCTAGCGCGTCTTTTTCGGTTTGATTCATTGGCGGCAGTACGCTTTTGAACATTTTAAAAATAGGACGGGTAATTTTGTCTTTGCGTAAATCATCGGCAAAAAACAATAGTGTTACTGCACCAAATAAAATCCATGGAATAATTGCAAACTCTCCATGCATCGTCATTAGCGCTAAGGCTACACCTGCTACAGCAAGTGCAATGCCCATTCTGGCACGCAAATAAGCTGCGCCCCAAGTAACCCCGATTAATATTAATATTTGGGTTAAAGTTACCATTATGAGTTTTCTCCTACTAACAAATAATCAATCGGCGTAGACTGGCTTTCAAACCCTGCCGACAAAAATGGAATTAATCGATCAAATAATATTTTCTGTGCTAACTGACTCTGAAAAATCACTTTCAGAGATCTCTTGCAAAGCTTCTAGCCCTGCTAATGTAAAAATAAATGATCCCAGCATAAAATGGAGTCGCCAAAACATATCTGATCCGCTTAAGCTTGGACTAGTTTTATGTAATAAACGTGTAAACCTGACTAAAACATGCGAATAACGCTCCATAGCAAAACGTCTAATATGCCCTTGAGTTTCGGTATAGGCACGACCACAAAGCTTCATAAATACTGATGCACCATTAGGTCTTACTTTATCAATTTCGATAATTGGCCTTATTAAGGTTGATATAACGGCTTTAGCATCTAACTTATTTTTGCCCTGCTCTAATGCAATAAGCTCTTTAAGCAGCTCTTCGGTAAACTTTTCCATAAAACGGTCAAAAACGGCTTGAATTAGCGATTTTTTTTGAGCCGAAATGATAGTTTACCGATGCCAAATTCACTTCAGCTTTTGCGGTAATACCGCGCAAACTTGTTTCGGCAAAGCCGTGCGAAGCAAACAATTGTTCTGCTACATCAAGTATTTTGGTTTTAGTTTCTAACTTTGATGACATTGAGATAAAAGCCCCACAAAATTCAAACAACTGTTTGAAACATACGTTCTAAACAATAATTTGTCAAGTGAAGCTATTATGATTTTCGTTTTATCATTGGTATTTAGTCAATTTGTCCAACTTTTAACTCAATTCACCAGTGATACACACTTTTTGTTACAAATAGCACACAGTTTGAAAGGTGTTATAGTCATATAATACAGCATAAGACCTAAGCATTTATGGGGTTAACCAAGTTCAACTGATGTTTTAGAACTTTTTAAATGTAATTGGCATAGTTTCTGCAATCACTAAGCAGAAACAAAATTTATTAAACTAGCATTACTAATAAAAAATGAAGCGATTTACCAGGGTATAAAAGATCGCATACATTCACTAACTACTTGAAGGTTCGTAATGAAAACACAAGCTACAAAAAACACCTCAAAACTTTTTAAATTAGCGGTTATTTCTTCACTTTTAAGTTTTTCGATGCTCAATGTTGGTTGCACCGATCAATCAAGCGATGACAAAAAGCAAGCGGCTGCGGAAGAGTCGAAAAAAGATGATAAAAAATCAAACAAAAAGGATGACAAAAATAAAGATCAAAAAATTGCTACCAATGATAAAAAAAATGACAAAGCAAAAAAAGAAAAGCCGCCTATTCCAGTAGAAGTAGTTTCTGTTTCTCGCGGTGATATTAAAAAAACATACCCAACCATAACAACCTTAGAAGCCGAATCAGATGCACAAGTTGTAGCCCGCTCAACTGGCATATTACAAGATATTTTCGTAGAAGAAGGTGAGCGGGTAACCAAGGGACAGCGTTTAGCCCAACTTGATATTGAGCAACTTTCATTAGAAGTTGCCCAGCTAGAAGCCACATCAAAAAAGCTATTAAAAGAGCTTAATCGTCAGCAAACTTTATTTAACAAGCGTTTAGGTAGCTCCGATGCTTTAGATAGAGCACGCTTTGAATATCAAGCACAAAAAGCACAGCTCAATTTATCAAAGTTAAGATTGCAATATGCCAGTATTAAAGCACCAATTGATGGCATTATTACCGAACGCATGGTTAAAACAGGTAACTTAATTCGTGATAATGAAGTGTTATTTAAAATTGTAGATCCCCGCTCATTAAAAGCTATTCTGCACTTGCCCGAAAAAGAATTACGCTATGTTCGCAAAGAGCAACCTGTGTTATTAAATGTTGATGCATTAGGTAGTGAAATTATTCAAGGTGAAATCGAAAGAATTAGACCATCAATTGATACCCAAACTGGCACCTTTAAAGTGGTTGCTGATCTTAATGATAAAGAAGAACAATTACGCTCGGGTATGTTTGGTAAAGTAGAAGTTGTTTTCGATGTACACACCAATACTTTGCTGCTGGCACAAGAAACGGTTATTACTCAAGATAATCGCTCTCATGTATTTGTTGCCAAAGATAACAAAGCCATTAGAACACCAATTAAACTTGGCTTTAGACATGATGGTGTGGTGGAAGTTATTGAAGGCTTAGCCGAAAACGATAAAGTGATTAGCACTGGTCAGCAAATACTTAAGCACGATACCAAGATAGAAATTGTTAACCTAGAAATTGCAGAAAAAAAACAAGATAAAACCAAAAATGCTTCTCAATCGGCATTAGCGGTTAATCCATAAAAATAAATTCGCCATTAATTATTAACAACCAATCCGTTTTCCTCTGGAGGACGGTGCATGTTCGACAGGAAAAATTATGAACATTATTGCTGTTGCTATTCGTCGCCCCGTTACTGTTGCAATGTTTACTCTTGCTGCTTTAGTTTTTGGTTTAGTTTTAGTTAACCGACTAGGCTTTAATCTTTTACCCGAACTTTCTTACCCTACACTAACGGTTAGAACCGACTTTGCAGGTGCTGCACCAGAAGAAGTTGAAAACTTAATATCTCGCCCACTAGAAGGTTTACTAGGAACCATAAAAGGTTTAAGACAATTACGCTCGGTTTCAAAAGCGGGTCGCTCAGATATTTATTTAGAATTTTACTGGGGAACTGACATTGATTTAGCCAGTTTAGATGTTCGCGAAAAAATGGAACAAGTAAGACTTCCACTTGAAGTAAACCCCTCCTTCCCTACTGCGATTTAATCCAAATAATGCACCCATTATGCGCATGAGTTTAAGCCAAGAAACTATTGAAGGTGCCGATCCTAAAGCACAGCTTGCCAGCTTACGCCGCTTTGCCGATTTACAATTATCTCGCCGATTAGAAACCATAGAAGGTGTAGCTGCATCGAAAGCCAGTGGCGGGTTAGAAGATGAAATTCAAATACTGCTCGATCAAACCCAACTCGCTCAACTTAATATTTCCGTTAGCGACATTGCCAACCGTTTAAACACGCAAAACATTAATATGAGTGGCGGTCAAATTCGTAACGGGCATCAACAGCTTCTGGTAAGAACGTTTAATGAATACCGCTCAATTGATGACTTTAAAAACACGGTAATTTTATCTAAAGATCAGCGAGTAGTTCGTTTAAAAGATATTGCCGATGTTAACTTTACGCATAAAGATCCTACCGCAATAATCAGACATAACGGAAAACAAGCGGTTGAAATTGCGATTTATAAAGAAGGCGATGCTAATACGGTAAAAGTTGCCGAAGCAGTTAACAAACAACTAGAACGAATTCGTAAAGATGTTAAAAATGATAACAAGCAATTAACTATTTTAACTGATGCATCTAAGTTTATTGATCAAGCCATATCTGAGTTAATTACCTCAGCCGTTTTAGGCGGCTTACTAGCCATGATCATTATCTATTTATTTTTAGGTGAGGTAGGCCCAACCTTTATAATTTCTGCCACTATTCCCCTATCGGTCATTATTACTTTTAATTTAATGTTTGGCGCTAAAATTGATATGAATATTATGTCACTTGGTGGTCTTGCATTAGCAGTAGGTATGCTCGTGGACAATGCCATTGTTGTGCTTGAAAATATTGCCCGAAAAAAAGAACAAGGCATTGCATTTGCTCAAGCCGCTTATGAAGGCGCAACCGAAGTTTCTGGCGCAATTACCGCATCAACCCTAACAACCATTGCAGTATTTTTACCCTTAATTTTTGTTGAAGGCATTGCTGGACAATTATTTAAAGATCAAGCATTAACCATTACTTTTTCACTCATAGTTTCGCTTGGTGTTGCATTAACCTTAATTCCAACTATGGCAGCATCAAGGATCAAAAAACTTGGTAATGAACCTGCTATTTTAGAAAGAAACGAACGTAAACTATGGTTAAGATTACTTTTACTTATTCCTGAATTGATTATTTTTATTTTCACCTTAGTTTTTATTGGACTAAAGCGATTAACCCAAGGCTTAGCTTTTGTGTTTGGAATGATTTTTAGACCAATAAGAGCCGCATTTGATATTTTTTATCAAGCAGTTGCCAAGCTTTATCATAAAGCACTGGGGGCTGCGCTCAACGCTAAATCAATTACCTTAATTATTGCATTTAGTGTATTAGGTTTTAGCCTTTATTCTGCTAATCAACTCCCCAGAGTTGTACTACCCGAAATGGCTCAAGGAGAACTTCTAGTTAAGGTACAATTTCCGCCAGGAACAGCTATCGAAAATACCGATATTCGAGTAATAAATCTGTCCAAAGCATTACTTGAAATTCAAGGTGTAAAAGAGGTTTTTGCAACCGCAGGCGTGGGTAATAAACTAACCGCCAACCCTGAGCAAGAAGGAGAAAACCAAGCTGAATTTACATTGTTACTTAAAAAAGGAATTAGCAGAGAACAAGAAAATCAATTGCTTGCCAATATTCGTACAATTCTTGCTGACAATACCACAGGCACTAAAGCAGATGCCGACAGGCCTCAATTATTTAGCTTTTCTACTCCGCTTAGCATTGAAGTATTTGGCTTTAGTTTAGAACAACTAAGATCATCGGCAGAAAATATTAAAACGGCTCTTTCTCAGTCTAACCGTTTTGTTGATTTACACACCAATATGCAAAGTGGTTACCCCGAAGCACAAGTTATTTTTGACCAAAATAAAATGGCATCACTTAACTTATCAATTGATCAAGTTAACCAAGCAGTGGTTAATTCTATTCGCGGCAATAAAGCCACTCGCTATCGTTTACGTGAACAACAAATTGAGGTTTTGGTTAGGCTCAACGATAACTCACGCGATGAAATTGAAGATGTTAAAAATTTAATCATTAACCCAATGTCATCTAAGCCTATTCCATTACATGCTGTTGCCGAAGTTATCCAAACCCAAGGTCCAAGCGAAATAATGCGCATTGATCAACAACGCGTTATTTTAGTTGAAGGGCAAATTTTATTTGGCGGGATTGCAGAAGCCGTAGAAGACGCAAAAGATCAATTGGCTAATATTATACTTCCATTGGGGGTTAACTATCAGTTTGGTGGTCAAGGCGAAGAAATGGAACGTAGTTACACTTCATTAACTATGGCTTTGGCCTTAGCCGTATTTATGGTTTATTTAGTTATGGCTTCGCAATTTGAATCACTACTCCACCCTTTTATTATCTTACTTAGTATTCCTTTAGCCGTAATTGGTGCGGCTGGCGCGTTAATTGTAACTAACACCGAGCTTAGCGTGGTGGTATTTTTAGGGCTAATAATGCTAGCTGGAATAGTCGTTAATAACGCTATTGTATTAATTGATCGTATTAATCAATTACGCACTGCTGGCAAAGAAAAAATAGAGGCAATAACAGAAGCCGCAGAATCTCGTTTACGCCCTATTTTAATGACAACCATGACCACCACTTTAGGCATGTTGCCATTGGCAATGGGACTTGGCGAAGGTACAGAAATTAGAGCACCAATGGCGATTACCGTAATTGGTGGACTGCTGGTTTCTACGCTTCTTACTTTAATTGTTATTCCAGTCATGTATCAAATTCTCGATAGAAAAGATTATTCTTCTAAAGTAGAAATTGAAGCGGTTAAAAACCGTGTTATAGAGGGAGCTTAAAATGTGGTTTACTCAAATTGCTCTTAAAAGACCCGTTACCGTTTCTATGGTATTTATTTGTGCTGTAGTAATGGGGCTTGCCGCTAGTAGAATTTTACCTTTAGAATTTTTTCCAACGGTTCAATTTCCTGGTGTATTTGTACAAGCCAATTACCCTGGTGCTACCCCTGAAGAAATTGAAAAAAATATTACCCGTCCACTTGAAGAGTCCTTATCCACTATTGGCTCTATTGAGCAAATGCAGTCATTTAGCAACCAAAATCAAGCATCGGTATTTATGTTATTTGACTGGGGAGTTAATGCTAAATTAAAAGGGGTTGAAGCTAGGGAAAAAGTAGACGCAATAAAAGCCGAACTTCCCCCTGATTTAAGGCGCGTTTTTATTTTTACAGGAAGTACCAACGATCAACCCATTGTAGAAGCAAGGCTTTCTGCCGAAACCGACTTAAGCGATGCTTACCAAGTGTTAAATCGTCAACTTAAACAGCGACTAGAAAGAATTCCGGGAGTTTCACAAGTAAACATTCATGGTGTAGCGGCAAAAACTTTTCAAATTGAATTAATTCCTGAGCGCATTGCTGCTTATCACATTGAAGTTAATCAACTTTTAGCCAAGCTTCAAAATGCTAATAGTTTAATTTCGGCTGGTGAAGTAAAAAATGATAACCAAAGTATTCGCATTACTTTAAATCAACAGTTTTTAAGCAAAGATGATATTGATAATTTTGTTATTGATAGTCGAGGTTTAAAGTTATCAGATGTTGCCAAGATCTCTTACACTAAAGATGAAATTGAGGTCGGCAGACATTTAGACAGAAAGTATGCTGTAGGCATTCAAATTACTCGCGAGGCCGATGCTAATTTAGTACAAACCGCCGATGCCATTGTTGAAGAAATGAAAAAAATTGAAGAGCTACCCGACTTTGATGGTATTAAATTATTTGTCATGGAAAACCAAGCCGATGGTGTCGTCAGTTCTCTTAAAGATATTGCCCAATCAGGACTTGTTGGATTTTTGCTTTCTTCCATTGTTTTATTTGTATTTTTACGTGATGTAAGGCTAACGCTAATTGTTTCTTTAGCGGTTCCTTTTTCACTTTTAATTACTTTTGCCGCAATGTTTTTCTTAGATTTAAGCATCAATTTATTGTCACTAATGGGGTTAATGCTAGCAATAGGAATGCTGGTAGATAATGCCGTTGTTGTTAGCGAAAGTATTTTTGGTTACAGGCAACAAATGCCTGATAAACCTGTTGAAGCAACATTTCGCGGAGTAAAAGATGTTGGCTTGCCGGTGCTTGCAGGAACCATTACCACAGGTATTGTATTTTTACCCAATATCATTGGTGAAAAAATGGACATTACGGTTTTCTTAAGCCATGTTGCCATCACTATTGTTATTTCTTTAGCCGCTTCATTATTTATTGCAACCACTATTATTCCATTATGTTTAAGCAAGCTTAAATCTAAAACCATGGAAATTAGTCACACCGATACTATTAAAGAGCATGGACGATATTCAAGCTTCTTAAACTGGATGATGAATAGCCCAGTTAAGTCTGGATTTATTGTTTTAGGGTTATTGTTTTCAGCTGTAATACCACAGCAATTTGTAAAAACCGATATGTTCCCCGATGAAGAAAGCACCAGACTTTATATTGATTATAATATTCGCGGAACTTACGAGCTTGAAAAAGTTGAACAAGCAGTGAGCTATATTGAAGACTTTTTATACGAGCATCAAAAAGAGCTAGACATTCAAAATGTTTATTCTTTTTATGTTAATAATGCAGCTGGCTCAACTTTGCTATTGGTTGATGATGAAAATAGAACCAAAACTAATAAACAAATTAGAGAATATATTGAAAAAAATATTCCTAAAATTGCCATTGGCTCACCAGGTTTTGAACGTCAAAGAACAGGGGGACAAGATGCATTAACAATAGGAATAAATGGTGAAGATACCGAAACGCTTATTCAGTTAGCACAACAAGTTTCACCATTGTTAGGCAATATTAAAGGCGTAACCAAGGTAACACCAAGCTCACAAAATGGTAGCCAAGAAGTTAGAATATTGCTTGATCCGCAAAGGCTTAATCAACTTGGTTTAACCCCGCAAAGTGTTTCAACAACCATATCCATTGCGCTAAGAAAACAACAGTTAAAAACTTTTCGCTCTGATCTAGGAGAAACTGATATTACTGTTTCGTTTATTGGTAATAAACGAGCATCATTACAAGATCTTGAATCTTTACCAATAGAAATTCCTAATCCATCAGAGTCTGGTAGTCGAACAGTTCGATTAGACGCTATTGCTCAATTACAAATTGCACAATCATTGCCGCAAATTAGTCGCTTTGATCGCAGAACATCTTTTCGATTAACCATTGATTATTCTGATACAACCGCAGAAGATATTCGTAAGGCAACTAACGAAATGATGAAAAGTATTCCTCTGCCCACAGGTTATAGCTGGGGCTTTGGAAGAAGCACTGATCGCGAGAAAAAAGTGGCGACCATTATGCTAACCAATATTGCCTTAGCCATATTAATGATTTTTATTGTAATGGCAGCATTGTTTGAATCATTAATATTACCGCTTGCCGTTATTACTTCAATTTTTTATGCGATAACAGGCGTATTTTGGTATTTTATGCTAACAAATACCACCTTATCATTGATGGCAATTATAGGAATATTAGTGCTGATGGGAGTGGTTGTTAACAATGGAATTGTGCTTGTTGACAGAATTAATCATTATCGCAAACAAGGTGTGGCTAAAAAAGAAGCCGTATTACATGCTGCCAATGATCGCATTCGCCCTATACTTATGACGGTACTCACCACTATTTTAGGCTTGCTACCATTAAGCTTAGGCGACACGCAACTTGGTGGCGGTGGACCGCCCTATTTTCCAATGGCAAGAGCGGTTATTGGTGGACTGGCTTATTCAACAATTACAACGTTAGTTTGTTTACCAATGATTTATTTATTCTTAGACTACACAAGAATATTCTTTGCTAGATTATGGAATGCTAGTGGGAAAAATGGTACGCGCTGGACATTAAAAAATATGCGACTGAGCTCTTACCGTAAATAGCATTCAGCAAAAGTAAGTTGGTTATTCTGTTTTGTTAACCGACTTACTTTTTTTAAGTTTTAACGACTTTTCAATGGCAACTCTTGCCTTATTAGAGATTTCTCCATTTTGGTATTCCTTAATCAAAACTTCTTCTACCTGCTGCATTACTTGATCAACTGTTTTAGCTCGTTTTATGGTTTTATGCTGTTCAAATAAGTTTATTCGTCTATCACTTTCTCTTCCAATTTTTAAAAGCATTTCAAAATAACTTTGTTTACCATTATTTTTTTCAACCAAATCAATAACCGTTGCCACCACAGAAACTGGACTCAGCAGAAGATCTCTTAATGCATCAAGAAACAACTTAAATTGAAATATCAATAGTCTTTTAAATGAGTTTTGTGGCGTTATTGGTTGAGTGTTTTGTTTGATTGAGCGAGCAAGCAATTTAGTTGCTAAATTACCCTCTTCTTTTTTATTAGGATCAGTTTTGCTCTTATGAAAATCTAAACTCATTGACTTTATATTTTTATATTATTAACCCAACAGATCATAACAAACTATAGGGTTAACTTTTAGTATTAAAGTAAGGGTATGGACTCTTTATCAACCAATTTAGAAACTTTATTTGCCGACTTTAGCTGTTGAGCTTGCAAAATAAGATCACGCGTTAAATGCGGAGTAAGTGCTTCAATAAACGAAAAGATATATTCTCTAAAATAGAAATTTCTGTCAAACACCACATTAACCAACGCAGGGGCAATTAAATGATCAATCTCAATTTGAGTCAAATCTGAGTCTAAGTGTTGTTCATAAGCCATATTAGCTATAAAGCCAACACCTAACCCCATTCGCACATAAGATTTAATCACTTCACAATCGGTTGCCGAAAGCACAATTTCAGGTGAAAACCCATGCTCTTTAAATTTTTGTTGTACATGGTTAACCTCGCCTGACTGGCTTGTGTGAGTTAGTAATGGATATTGCGCTAAAATATCAAAATTAACTTTTTCTAATCGCGTTAAAGGATGACCATTTGGAACCACAATACAGCGCCGCCAATAAAAAGCAGGTAGCATAACTTTATCGACAAACCCTTGTTCACTTTCGTGAGCCAAAGCAAAATCCAACTTGCCTTCATCGAGCTCTGCATTGGTTAATTCGCCAGAACTTTGAAAAATATGCATCGCTACTTTTGCGTATTGCTTGCGATAACTCTCGACAACTTCGGGCAAAAAATAACGAGAAAATGTATGAGTTGTTGAAAGGTTTAAACGCCCTTCTTTATGATTAACATGACTAGCTGCTATATCTTGAATTTTTCTAACTTGCTTTAAAATATGCTCAGCCACGGGCAATATTTCTCTGCCTGCGGGGGTAATATTAGTTAAATGTTTACCACTACGAACAAATATTTCTACTCCCAACTCATCCTCAAGCAACCTCACTTGTTTGCTTATGCCTGGCTGAGAAGTAAATAAGCTTTCTGCGGTAGCAGATACATTTAATTGGTTTCTGGCAACTTCAAAAATATATTTAATTTGTTGGAGTTTCATGAACATCCCTATCTAGTGCTAAAAAGCAGAGCTTAAATTTTAACTTGTTAAAGTTTTTAGCGGTTGTTTATTCATTAAGCATAGTCGGTAATTTTCAATTCACAAGAATTTCAATCTAAAAACTAACACGAATAGATTAATTTGTTATTGATTAGCAACACCGTGAGGCACATGCCCTGTAGCAACGTGCTCTGCCGCATCATCACAATGGGTAGTTTGATCGTCAAAGAAAACATCTGCGCCAAAAGAGCGTAAAAATTGACCTTTAGGCATACCACCTAAAAATAAAGCTTCATCAATACGAATTTCCCATTCTCGTAAAGTTCTTATCACTCTTTCGTGAGCAGGGGCAGAGCGCGCTGTCACTAATGCGGTTCTAATTGGGCAATTTTCGGCAGTATAATCTTTTTGTAAACGATGTAGTGCCGCTAAAAAGCTTTTAAATGGGCCTCCTGCCAAGGGTTTATTGGCAGCTGCGGTCTCACTAGCGGTAAAGGCTTTAAGCCCTTTAGATTTATAAACTTTCTCAGCTTCATCAGAAAAAATTACTGCGTCACCATCAAATGCCAATTTAAGCTCATCACTTGAATCACTATTTGAGCTATTTCGGGGTAAAATAGTTGCTGCGGCAAAACCATCTTCAAGAGCTGCTTTTACATCACTGGGATCAGTAGATAAAAATAAATGACTCGCAAAAGCAGAAACGTACGAATAAGGGCTTCTGCCACTAGTAAATGCGGCTCTCGATATATCTAATTGATAATGTTGAATCGAGTTAAATACTCTTAAACCAGTATCAGCACTATTTCTGGATAAAAGAACCACTTCAACTGCGGGGTTATCTGGCTGATGATTATTAAGCGCTAAAAGCTTTTTAACCAAAGGAAATGCAGCCCCAGGCTCAAGAATATGCTCTTCGTTCTCAATCTGATATTGAGAATATGCCCTTACTCCTTGCTCTTCAAAAATTTGATGACTTTCGTCTAAATCAAACAAAGCTCTCGAAGAAATTGCTATAACTAGCTTATCACCCAACTTACTCGACATTTTTTACCTTAAGTTAATGAAAAAAAATGACTTTTTTGAGATCCTATCTATACTACGTAATAGAATTAAAAAATTCTATTACCAAGGAATTTGGCATATCAGCTAAGTGCTGATATAAAAGTCAATTAACAAACTACAAGTATGTACTTTCGAGGGTAAATTGCAAGATCTAACAACAATGATGCAAAAGCCGCTTGTACGGTATTCTCAAAAATCAGTATTGATCATAGAAGACTTCACTGAGTTTGCTCGATCTTTACGAGGCATGATGATAAACATGGGCTGCAAAAAAATAGATCTCGTTTATAACGGTGGAGATGCTATTCAAGCCTGCCGTGAAAGAAAATACGATATTATCCTTTCTGACTATAATTTGGGCGACTCAAAAGATGGCCAACAGGTTTTAGAAGAAATCATTGAATTTGAACTAATAAAACCGAGTACCGTATTTATTATGGTTACTGCAGAAAATACTACCTCAATGGTTATGGGCGCGATAGAACACCAGCCCGATAGCTATTTAACTAAACCGTTTAATGGTCACACCTTAAAATCAAGACTTGATAAGTCTATCGTAAAAAAAGATCTCCTTTCACCTATTATGCAAATGCTAAAGGAAAAGAAATGGCAGTCTGCCTACAAAGAATGCAGTCAAGTGATAGAAGAGCACCCTAAATATAAAATGGCCTGTTTAAGAATAAAATATAATTGTCTTAAAGGCTTAAAAGAATACGATAAAGCGCTTGACCTTACCACAAGAATTGTTAATGAAAGACCAATACCTTGGGCAATGCTAGGTGTTGGTGAAATATTTGCCGCAAAAAAAGAATACCAGCGTGCAGCCGATCTTTTTACCGATATGATTAACGAGTTTCCGATGGTAACCGAAGGCTATGATTGGCTAGCCAAAATGCAGTATTTGCTAGGTCACCCAATAGAAGCACAAGAAACCTTGCAGCAAGCTATTGAAAAATCTCCTAAAGCCTTAGCCAGACAAAAACTGCTTGGTAGTATTGCCGAAGAAAATGATGATGTAGAAACCATGTCTAATGCATATCGACAAGCAGTTAAATATGGCACTAATTCGGCGTTTGCTTCTCCCGATGAATTTATTAAACTCACCAAATCTATTGGCAAACAACTAAAAGGTAATTCTGATGTTGATCGGCAAAAACTTTTAGATGAAGCCGAAACTGTTTTCAATAAGCTTGATCGACGTTTTAAAAACGAACCCAATACACAATTTAGAAGTGCTGTTGCACATGCAGACTTTGGTTCAATTACCAATGATCAAGACAAAGTAGAACGTTATTTATCTTCGGCTAATCGCTACTTTGAAAAAATAGATGAACATTTGGGCGCTCAAGAAAGTATAGAAATTAGTACCTCCCTTAAACAGCTAGGTCAGTCTGATTTAGCTGAAAGTATTTTAGAAGAGGCTTTTGAACAATATTTTGATGATCCAGCCTTTGTAAAAAAAGCAGAAAAAATCACTAATAATCAAAGCCTGATTAACAACAGTAAAAAAGCAAATCAATTAAATAATAAAGCAATTCAGTGTTTTTCTCAGCAAGACTACTTAACCGCTTGCGACTATTTTGCTCAAGCATTAGAAGTTGCCCCTAATAATGTCAATATAAATCTCAACAATGTACAAACTTATTTAAAAAGATATCAATCAGGTGAAAAACATAAAGAGCTACTAGACGAAGCGCAAAGACTGTTAGGCAATATTACCCGCTTATCGAGTAACGATGAACGATACGAAAGATATTCAGAGCTATCACGACTCACTCAGCTCATCATTCAAAGTCACTAGCTAAGGAATTTTTAATGTCATTTCCAGACAACTTGTTTAGTACCATATTGGCCTCTACTGTCCACGATATGAAAAACTCATTAGGGCTAATGCTAGACGCATTAAATACTCTACTAGAAAAAATTCCTGATGAGCAAAAAACCAATAATGTCAATGAATGTAGTATTGTTCAATATGAATCCTCTAGGGTAAATAATGCTATGATGCAGCTTTTAGCAATTTACAAGCTAGAAAATAATCAACTGCCATTAACACCTAGTTATCACAACTTATTTGATTTTATTGAAGAGCAAGTTTCCACACACGCGCCATTACTAAACGCCAAATCATTTTCTGTAGAAATTGATATTGAAGAAGATATCGATCTTTTTTTTGACGACTCATTAATTGCTATGGTCATATCTAACGTAATAGGAAACGCCATTAGATATGCTCATTCAAAATTATTAATTACTCTTGAGCAAAGTACTGTCAGTAGCATACTTATATGTGATGATGGCCCAGGTTATCCTGCACAAATGATTGAGATGTCTGGCAACTATAGTCAAGGAATTAATCAAACTACAGGTAGCACAGGGCTGGGTTTGTTTTTTGCCCAAAATGTAGCAAAATTACATAAACACAACAGTGTTAGTGGTAAAGTATCACTTGAAAATGGTGGTCCACTTGGTGGTGGTGTTTTTAAAATTACATTACCTTAAATTGATTTAATGACAACAAACTAAGAAACAACAATGAACACACTTTTAATCAATAACAACAAGAGCTTATTTTGAGTTATGGACTCTGCAAGTATTATTTTTGTTATTTTAGCCATACTGGGTTTCAGTGTATTTTTGATTGCTGTTATTCAAAAAAGAGAGCAGAAAAAAGCCGTTTTTCGTCAAAAAATTGCTCAATATAGATACCGAGCCAACCAAGCAACCAATATTTTAGGTAATTTTAGCGAGCAGCCAATTGGCCCCGAGGCAAGAATAATTTTGCTAAAATATTGTTTGGCCAACTTAAATGCTATTCAAAAACTAAGCCCAACAGAGTCAAATATTAGCAACAGTATTAACGCTATTAAACAACAGTTAGAGGATCCTAAATCTCCCGCAGATAAAAGGCGCTTAATTATTCCCAAAGATATCAAATTACTGACAAAGCAGGTTAATCAGTTATCAACTTTGGCTAAATTTATTTTAAAAATTAACAAACTTAATATTGTTCCAGCCAATACGGCTTCGGTTGCTATTAATAAAATAATGGCACTCATTACTGAGTCAAAAATTTGCGCTTACATTGCTCAAGGAAAAAACTCGTTAACCAAACATGAATATGTTCCTGCACAACGCAATTTTATTTTTGCTCAACAAATGCTAGCAAAAATATCAAATAAAACAGAAAGAATAATATCGCTTGAAAAAGAAGTTTCCGAGCTTATTAAAACTTCACCCGAAATGCTTATCAATAGTTTAGAAGCCGAATCTTCAAAAAATGTTGTACCGCCTTCAAACTCAAACGACCAAGGTGATATGGATCCTTTTGGGCCTAGAAAAAAATGGTAATTATTTTAAAGCCGATAGTTTTATTGTTTTGTTTTTAATTTTTTTAAAAAGTTCTTCAACAAGCTTTAATTTATTATCTAGTAATGATGTATCTGAAGGTTGAGACACGCTACTACTGCTATAATCATATAATGCCTCGCGTGATTTTATTTCAAAAATATCAAACACCTGATCAAAACATACTCTTTTTAAAATTTCATAAAGCTCGCTATTGTTAATTAAAATAAATGGTTTATCACAATTATTTTTTTTCATCTCATTAGCAATTTTTGCTAAAAGCCCTAAAGCCGTGCTATCTAAAATTTCAGCATCAAAAAGATCAATACATATTATATTTGGGCATTGCTCTTGAAAACAATTACTCAAGTATTTTTCAAACCCTGCACTATGAGAATATCTAATCACCCCTTCTAATCGAAAATACTCAAAGTTTTTTTGGCTAATAGAGAAAATCATCCCCTTCACTTATTACTCCTTCTCAACGATAAATACCGTAATGTCATCAGGTAAATTTTTGTTTTTATAATCATTAACAAGTTGCATCATACTAGCAAGCTCAACGGGCTTTTCTTGTATGTATTGTCTTAAAAACTCTTCACTAGCAGGCTCTGAAGTTTTCGATGCAATTTCTAACCAGCCATCAGAAACCATTAACAGCTTAAATTTTTTATCAATTAGTGCTTGCTTATTTTCAAAGCTAACCCAATCAAATAACCCCAATGGAAAACCACTATCATCTATTAAGGTTTGATTATTTTTACTTATTAAAATGGGCGCTGGATACTGCCCTGCTACAGAATAATGAAGTATATTTTCATGACAATCAATAACACCATAAAATAAAGTAATATGTTTATTTATTTGTGCATTGATTAGCTCATTATTCAGGTAAGCCAAAAACTCAGCGGGATCAATAATTAGATCAGACAACCCTGCACGAAAGCGTCTAAGCGGCTGATTAACTAAACTCTTTAACGTCATAGTAACAAATGCTGCAGCTGCACCATGACCAGAAACATCGGCAATATAAAATCCAATAAATCGCTCTGAGATTTGAAAATAGTCTATAAAATCGCCACTTAAATTTAAAGATGGAATAATAGCGTGTTCAAATTTAAAGCCCTGAATACTTGTCTTGGGCTCAGGTAATAATTGAAGTTGCGCCCTTCTACCGGCCTCTTGATCTTCTTGTAGTAATAGTAGGTTTTTTTCAAGTTCCTTATTCGCGGTTTCTAATTCTTGTTTATATGCTTTGTTTTGTATTGCAAGCAAACGATGTGATAAAGCATTTGCCACCGAGTTTTCTAATACGGCTAAATCACTGATTGGTTTAACCAAATAATCGTGTGCACCTAATCTAAGCGCTTCTACTACATCATGAATTTGCCCCGCACCAGAAATAACAATAACGGGTGTTTCAGGAGAGATTTTGTGTAATTTTTTTAAAACTTCTAAGCCATCTAAGTTGGGCATTCGCAAATCACAAAGCACTATATCGGGTGCATTTTCACAAAAATAGTCGAGTCCTTGTTGACCATCTTCGGCTTCTAGCACTAAATAACCACTATCCTCTAGATAAATGGCCATACTTTCCCGCACGAGCCTTTCATCATCAATTATTAGTATTTTCTTTTGTTTACAAGATGTTAATGTAACCAACGTTTACTCCGGTAACCCCAAGTTTGTTTAGTAAAACCCCTTAATTGATAGCTTACTTTACTTTTTCTATTCAATATTTAACTCGCTCGATATTTAACTTGCTCAATCTATAACCTGCTCAATATCTAGTCCACTATAGGCAGTATACAAAAAATGAGCATGAATAAAGTCTCATTTACTAATTTTGTTCTGCTTTTAGTTGCGTATTGTTTAATCACTAAAGCTACTCATCCATTAGAAAAGCTACTCGCCCATTAAAAAGCATGGCTCAGTAATATGTAACACAATGCAGGTTTGCTGACTGAGCACTAATCATGCACTATAAAGGAGAATAGTTATATACTAGTTGATTACAGAAAATTTGTTATTTCTTTTTAATTGACCTAATCAAGTTATTTTTCTACTATTAGTTTGCAACGAAAAAACGATAGTATTAAACCGTCAGGAGGAGTCTTAATGTCATCGGCGAATATTGATTATGATGAGAAACGCAATTTTATCCGTATGTTTGTAGATGCTAAAGTTTTAATTACTGATCCCGAGTCTGGACAGTCTTTTGAAGGTGATAGCAAAAACTTAAGTGGTGACGGTGTTATGTTTACCACATCGCATAAATTTACCGAAAATCAAACACTTAACCTAGACATACGATCAGAGCAAAGCAAGTTACCGCCATTAGTAGCTACGTTTCAGGTTATTCGAGTTAAAGAGCTTTCAGCAAATAATTATGAAGTTGCGGGCAAAATAACTAGCGTTCAATAAGCAAGCATTTAATCATTATATCGAAGCAATTCGGCGTTTCAGTTTTTCTACATCCGACTGAATTGCTTTAAATTCTAATTCGTATTGCTTCGATTTTAGCCTTCCCTTACTTTTCTCACTGTTCACTCCCAATATTTTAGCCTCTGTTTTATCCACATTGCTGTGTATAGCTTCGTTGTTATGCGCAATTTCATCAATATTGGGTTGTTTAACGGTGTAAAAATTGAAAGCGCCTATGGCAACAATAAAAATCGCTGCAACGCTCCCTAATTGATGATCACGAAAATACGAGAGCTTATTTGTTTGAACATTTGCTAATTTAGTCGTTGATTGCGCATTAGATTTATCGTGAGTATCATTGAATTGCTGTTTTGTATCATTAAGCTTATCAGCAAGTTGCAACAGCACCTCATTACTAACATGATCATCAATTTTTTGCCCGTCTCGCTTTAAGCGAAAAGCAATATTTTCATCTCTTAAGTCTTTAAGGCTACTGCTTTTTTGTTTGTTACTTTCTTGATATAAAGTCATAACAAAATTCCTATATTTCATCTTTCTTAATGCTAACTAAACAATAGTTTCATCATTTGTTAAATGCATTTTTAATCGTTTTTTACTTCTAGCCAAGTTTATTTTTACCCAAGGCAAACTTCGCTCTAATATTAATGCAACCTGTTTGCCTGATAATCCATGAACATAGGTAAACCATAATAGCTCTAATTGTTCAGGCTTTAAACAACGCTTAGCTTCGCGCCAAATATTGTTTGATTCAATACTGTTTAACTCAATATTGCTATTATCATAACAATACTCATCGGTTGTCTCTTTACTAAGCTCGTTGTTTGCATATTTATCAAGTTCGAGCTTATCTTTATGCTTAGCCGACTCAGCATTAATTAAGTTAATTGCTATACGAAATAACCAAGTTGAAAAAGCATACTCACTGTTATAACTGTGCAAATATTTTAAAGCATTGATAAAGGTTTCTTGAAAAATATCTTCGGCCATTTGATGATTAGCACAGCGAACATTTAAAAAGCGCATTAACTGCCCCTGATACCGAGAAACCAATCGGTCAAATTGATTGGTTTCTCCTTTCAAGCAAGCTTGAATAATTTGGTAGTCTTTCAAACTATTAGGCATCAGTTAACACTTCGCAACATATAACACTTCACAACATATAACACTGCGCAACATAGCCATTTATAGCTCGGCATGATCCATTAAAGCCTTAAAACTCTGAACCGAACCAACAAGTGTTAAGGTAAGGTTTTCACCATTTTGCTCAATTTGAATGCTATTTAATAAATCAATCACTACTTGATTGTTTTCTGATAATATCTTAAGCGCCATAAGCCCTTGAACTACGGTTAAAATTTTTGTTGCCGTTTCAGTGTCAGCGGCTTTTAAACCTGCTTGTAGCTCTATAATACCGTTGTTTTCCTGATATGAAGCTGAAAACTGTTTTAGTTTTTTTGCTGAAATTGATTCAAACTCAACAACCTCAGAAGCCTCTTCTAAATTCACTCCACCGTGAAACATTGCCTTTTCAATATCAACAACAACCTCAAACAAATTCTCTAAATTTTGCGGCTCCCAAGATGCATCATTTTTAACCACCGAAGTAATATCATTTTCATTTAAAGAAATCAGTAAATTATTATCGTTTAAAAATGCAACATAAACTTTATTCTCAATTTCATCATCTTTTGAAGCTGAAAACTCATGTTCTGAATTTGACTCATTAAAATGCTGCCACTTATTCAGTGCTTCTTTAATTGCTTCGATATTAAGAAAGCCAGAGTATAGTGTAATGCCATTCACTTCAGATTTTGTCTGTAGCCCATAATTTTGAACTTTTTTAATCAGATCTTCTCTAATGGCTTTGTAATTACCATTAATATAGGCTGTTTTTTGATCATCATCTTCAACACTACCATAAATAGTAATAAATGCAGTGCTGTCGATAAAGCTTTTACCAAACAAGGCTTCAACAAAGCTCAAACCTTCATCGGTTTCAATTTTAAGCTCTTGTTTTAATTGGCTATTTTTAAGCGACTGAACATCAACATTGAGATACCAATCAGCATTTTCAATTGAAGATGCTGATAACATTGGTGACAGACTAAGCGACGCAAAAGCGATAACTGTTGCACCAACTAATAATTGTTTAATTTGTTTAAATATCATTTTTGGCTCCAATTTTTATCTTTTCATATACTTTTAGTGGAGTAACTTTCAAAAGGATACACTTTTATACCCGTTCTCCTTCAAGATGCATGTTTCAGCAAGACAGTAAGCCATCCTATTTGAGGCATTAATGCGCAGGATTAGTCACTCTCATTCAAGCATTGATAACGATGAAGAGGTTGGCTTACTGCCTTGCCCTTCGGGTGCTCAGCCAAAAAGCTTGCACTGCACTGCAGCTTTTGAAAAGGGCTTGCCATTTCCTGCAAGCTGCGCCTTGTTCAAACTTTTTGGCTGAACACTGAAACATGCATCTTGAAGGAGAACGGGTATAAATTTAAAATTCAGATAATATTCAGTTTCATTGTCGTTAAATAAGCAATAAGTTCCTAAACTAACCTAGGATTTACTATGAAAAACAAACTCTCACTATTATTTAGCCTAATCATGGTGCTTTCATCGGCACTTATCAGCATGAATGTTTCTGCGGAAGAAGAGCCAAAACCTCTCACACAGGCAGAACTAGAACAAATGCTAGCCCCTGTAGCACTATACCCCGACAGTATACTCACTCATGTATTAATCGCCTCTACCTATCCTCTAGAAGTCATTGCAGCAGATCGTTGGGTCAAATCAAACCCACAGCAAGAAGCCGCTGCTGCACTAGACTTGGTTGAAAATAAAGACTGGGATCCCAGCGTTAAAGCATTAGTTCCATTTCCTCGGCTACTAGAGAGAATGAGTAATAATTTAGACTGGACACAAAATCTTGGCGATGCTTTTTTACAAGATGAAGCCTCGGTTCTTGATGCCATTCAATCCTTAAGGTTGCGTGCAGATAAAGCGGGTAATCTTGCTAAGATGGATCACATGGAAGTTGAGCGTGAAGACGACAAAATTATTATTCAAACCACTAAAAGAGAAGTTGTTTATGTTCCTTATTATGACACTCGTATTGTTTATGGAAACTGGTATTGGCGTCATCATCCACCAATTTACTGGGATTGGCACTGGGGACATCACCATCATTACCGTATAAGTCATCATCGCCCATTTTATTGGCATCCACGCGTAAGCATTGGTGTTAACTTTTACTGGAGCGCTTTCCATTGGCATAACCGTCATGTAATTTTTGTGAACAGACATAGCCACCGCTCACATCGCTACTATCACAGAAGAGACATTATTAGACACACAAGCGCACGCAGGTGGCAACATAACCCTGTTCATAGAAGAGGCGTTGCTTATCGCACTAATTCGGTTAAAGTAAAATACAAAAGCAGCCGCCCTAGCCGTGTTGAAACCAAAACAATTCGCACAAAAGAAGCGAGAACAGTTCGCAGCAATACTCAAAAGAAAATAACCAACACTCGTGCAACAACGCGCACCAAGGTCAAAAATAACCAAACTCGTCAACAGCGATTAAATAAGCAGTTAAAAAATAGCAAGTCGAGCATTAAAAATGAACGCGCCAAACGCACCAATAAGGCAAAAGCAAATACGTCTGTAAAAAGAGATAGCTCAGCAAAAAGAAGCCATAATAAACAGCAGCAAAGCACAAGAATAAAAAACACACAGTCTAAAAAGCCTCAGTCTTCTCGCTCGCGTTCAAGCAATGACAAAAAAGTCTCCCGAGAAAAAAGTCAGTACAGTAAAAAACCTGCTCAGCGCTCTAGTAATCAGCGTTCAAATACAAGAACCTATCGTTCTAAATCGTCTAGCAGTCGCTCTAGTGCCAAACAGCAATCATCAAGAGGTAATCAGAGTAGATCAAAGCGCTCAAATGACCGAAAATAGAGAAATAGAAGATATACCCGCTCTACTTCAAGATGCATGTTTCAGCAAGTCAGTAAGCCATCCTATTTGAGGCATTAATGCGCAGGATTAGTCATTCTACTTCAAGCATTGATAACGAAAAAGAGGTTGGCTTACTGGCTTGCCCTTCGGGTGCTCAGCCAGAAAGCTTGCACTACGTTACAGCTTTTGAAAAGGGCTTGCCATTTCCTGCAAGCTGCGCCTTGTTCAAACTTTCTGGCTGAACACTGTAACAAGCATCTTGAAGTAGAACGGGTATAATAATGGCCTCAATAACTTGAGGCCAAATTGAAGCGTTTATTTTGTTTGATGATACTCATCTAAAAAAGACTGTAGATATTGATAATTAGGTGTTAATTGTCCGTTATAAACAATTACCGCATCCGATAATTCACGATTTAATCCGCAGTGCTTAAAAATCTTTAGATAAATCAATCGACATTAAATTTTGCATATAGTTTTTCAAAGCACCAGAAAAATGTTTAGAAGCATCCAGCGATAGCTCACAAGGCAGGTTATCAATTTGACATAACAGAAACCCCATTAGCTAAAATACCATCAATAGATTCTTGAGTTTCTACGTCATAAGTAAACGCAGGAGTATCAATATCCGATGCTTTAGTTGTACATTCTAATGAGCCATTAATATCACAACTAATATCGCCAACAACTAAAGGTAGAACATCTTTATACTTTTTCATTCTTGCTTGATCTAAATGCTTAGGATATTTCTCAGTCCAATAAGGTGTTTGTAATAAAAGATTAAATTTACCCAGTAGTTGATCAAATGAACTGCGGTATTTTTCTATTCCAATTTGTCACAAAGTCGTCCATATCAAAAGGTTGTCCATCAATTCGATGATTAATATGGCGACTACTGGCAACGGCATACCAACTTCCATTGGGTACATTATCAGAAAGCAGATCATTAATATCGACCTTAGGCAAACCTAACCATTGACAGACCTCTTCACTACCTTTGCCTACATTTCCTGTACCAACAATTAAAACCTGAACAGGCTCACCACTATGAATATTAATGCGACTAAAATGAGATTTAACTTTCTCTATACATTCATATTGCCATGTTTGTTTCACCTGACTTTAAACAGCTTTGTTCGCCTCTAGCAATATATTTTTGCCCCGCAATAAAAAAAACTATCAATTGCGCCAGCAATTCCAGCAAAGCGACCAAAAGCAATGGTTCTTTTGCCTGTTTTGTCAACAATTGGCTCATAATCAATGAGCGTTGCATTCTTATCAATAAACTTTTGTAGCAGCCCCATATTGTAATCTTGACCTTTAATCGTATGAGAAAAAGCCAAATGCACTTGGTTTTCTTGAATTGAATCGACAGGAGGCTCTTTTATTCCCACCACAAACTCAGCATCTACAGGACAACCATTAGTTGAAATACCTAAATTGGCATATTCAGAGTCGGAATAAACTCTAATTTCACTTTGCTCAATACTAATTGGAAAACCTTGATTAACTAATGCTTCAGTATCAGCAGGTATTAGTGCGGTTTCTTTTTTCCCAATTGTTTTTATGCTCTTTTCTAATGACGGTTTTTAACATCTTTAAACCTTATTTTTTGCAATAACTGACTTTTCATCTACTTTTGATGGCATAACGGCTTGATGACTTTCACCCTTTCCCGTGAATAATTCACCCGCCCCTTATTAACAACAAAAGGCTCGTTTGACTCATTATTAGTTTGTTTAGCTTCCCACAGAATAACTGCTTGCATTGCAGAATCGAGTTGCTCAGGGCTAACCTTTTTGCCGTCTTCCCATTTTGCCTAACTCTATCGCAAGTTTTAATTTTTTAACCAGTTCAGGGGTAAGACTAGCAACGGTTTGAGAATAATCCAAAATATAACTCCATGATTTTTTGAAAATGTTTAAAAAATCGGTTTGATACCCAATTTAGGAGGCGAATTATAAGGAAATAACGATTTTCTCGCAATTTTGGAATATGAACTTCAATGATATGAAAGCAAAATTACGCTAAAAATTGATGATATAACTATTTATTGCTATAGTTCACCCCGCAAGAACAAAAGGGCTTGGAAATTTGGTATTTATTAATACAACCAACTAGCAATAATCTAGCAAGCCACTATTAAAGTCTTAATTATTCTAAGATTTATAATTAAGCGTTAGCGAAAAATATTTCGCAGTAAAGAATTTAATGAAGCTGAGTAGGTAGCCAATCTAATTAGTTCTATCTAGTAGTTAGTTCTACCTAAATCAGCCAATAGACAAGCATAGATTGCCAATAAACTTTAGCATTCTAGCAAAATAAAATAAGGCATTAGCCGAGTAAAGAATTAAGATTTTGAGTTAAAAAAACTCACTAATAATTAGTAAAACAATGGGCTACAGATATTGTAGCGATAGATAAAAAATAGATGGCTCGTCTTCAACGATGCATGATTCGGGCGTTTTTAATTAAAAAAACCATCCGAAAACCCACTCTAAGCTTTTGATATAAATGATTATTTTCATTATTCAGTTAGTGATTTCTATCTAAATACTAAAATAAAAATCTTCTCATTCCTTTACTCTCTTATGCTCACCAAATAGAGAGAAAATTTAATGAAACGAATGTTAATCAACGCAAACTCAACCAGAAGAAGTTCGTGTTGCAATTGGTCGATGGTCAAAGATTGTTTGACCTTGATATTGAATTAGTTGGCCGAGAGCAAAAAAAAGCCAATATTTACAAAGGTAAAGTCACCCGAGTAGAGCCCTAGCCTAGAAGCCGCTTTTGTTGACTATGGCGCAGAAAGACATGGCTTTCTACCATTAAAAGAAATTTCCAGAGAATACTTTGCCGAAAAGAACTTTAAAGGCCGCCCAAATATCAAAGATGCAATCACCGAAGGGCAAGAAATTATTGTTCAAATTGACAAAGAAGAACGCGGTAATACAAGGCGCAGCTTTAACCACTTTTATTAGCTTAGCAGGTTGCTATTTAGTTTTAATGCCCAATAACCCTCGTGCTGGTGGTATTTCTCGTAGAATTGAAGGTGAAGAACGCGAAGAGCTTAGAAAAGCCATGCGTAATATTCAAACCCCCAAAGGTATGGGTTGTATTGTTCGTACCGCAGGTGTGGGCAGAAATGCCGAAGAACTCGAATGGGATATGACCGTACTGCAAAATCTTTGGATGGCAATTAAAAAAGCCGCCGATAGTCGCCCTGCCCCGTTTTTAATTCATCAAGAAAGCGATGTTATTATTCGCTCATTACGCGACTACCTTCGCTCAGATATTGGCGAAATTATTACCGATAAAAAAGAAATTTTTGACAAAGTAAAACGCCAAATTGAATATATTCGCCCCGCTTTTTTCGAATCGCGTTAAACTCAATGAAGATCGTGAAATTCCATTGTTTAATCGCTACCAAATTGAGTCGCAAATTGAAACCGCTTATCAACGCGAAGTAAGACTTCCTTCTGGTGGCTCTATTGTTATTGATCCAACCGAAGCACTGGTTTCTATTGATATTAACTCGGCCAGAGCAACCAAAGGGGCTGACATAGAAGAAACTGCTCTTCAAACTAATAAAGAAGCCGCCCAAGAAATAGCTCGCCAACTACGTCTGCGTGATATGGGTGGTTTAATTGTTATCGACTTTATCGACATGTCTCCAGTTAAAAACCAACGCGAAGTTGAATCTGTTCTAAAAGAAGCGCTAACCCGTGATAGAGCAAGAGTTCAAGTTTGGTAAAATTTCACGATTTTGGGACTACTCGAAATGTCGCGCCAGCGTTTAAAACCATCATTGGGCGAATCTGCCCATAATGTTTGCCCTCGTTGTAAAGGCACGGGTGTTGTTCGTGGCGTAGAATCTTTAGCGCTATCAATTTTACGCTTATTAGAAGAAGAAGCCACAAAAGACTCAACTACCAATGTACAAGCATTACTACCAGTTCAGGTAGCTACATTTTTGCTTAATGAAAAACGCAAAATTATTCACGCCATAGAAAAGCGCCAAAATGTTCAAATTATCATTATTCCTAATCCTTACATGGAAACACCAAACTACGAAATCGTTAGAATGCGAGGTAATGAAACATTAGACAAAGCGACCTATGATGTTCCAGTACAACCAGAGTTAGAAATTGTTAAATCGAGCGAAGTACAAGCAACAGCAAAAATAGAACAAGCTGCAGTGTCTGCTGAAAGCTATATCAAAGAAGCCGCACCAGTTCATGTAAAAAAAGAAGTTAAAAAGCCAGGCCTATTTAGCCGAATTTGGCAAGCTTTGTTTGGTGAAAAGGCTAAAGAGAAAACTAACAACAAACATCATCGCGGACGTAAAGGAAACAATCGATACGATAAGAGCCGTCAACGTAACAACAGACGCAATAAAAATAATCGCTACAACAAAGACAAACGCTCACCGAAAGATCAAAAACAAAAAGATCAACAAACTAGTAACAAACAACGAGACGATAGACGCAAAAAACCTATCAACAAAAATGATCATAGGCAAAATACCCGTCAAAAAGATCAACGCAATGATGAAAAGCGTAAAGCAATTGCTGAGCGTCCAGAGCGTCAATCTCGTGAAGATCGCCAGTCAAAGCAAGATGAATTAAGGCGTAAAAATTCTGAGCGTGCAGAGTCATTTCAGCAGCGTAAAGCTAAAGCTTCAAAAGCAAAAAATGATGCAAACAAAGTTAAATCACCTCAAGCTTCAGAAATTAGCCAAAAGACTGATACAACAACTACACAAAATCAAACTGCGCTAATTGAGCCAAAAACAGTACAAGAAAATTGTTGATAACAATAATGTTAATGATACTGTACAAAATGTTGCACAAGAAACCAGCAAAAAAGCAGCGGAAACCAAAATCATTACAGAATCTAAAACCTCTACAGAAAATACAGCCGCTACAGAGACAAAAGCACAAAACAAACCTGAGCAAACAACACAGGCTAATAATTCTGAGCAAAAGAAAGAGAAAGAAACATTAGCCACAGAAACCAGCGTTACTGATAATGCACCAAGCTCTACTCAAGAAGCTGTTAAGCCTAAGTCTCAAAAGCAAGCTACAACTCAAACTGAAACAGCGGCAGTCTCGAATGAAAAGGATGAGCCCAAAAAGATAATAGCAGAGCCAATAGAATGTAAATCTTTTGCTCCTGCAACAAAACCAGCAGTAGCTGATGAGTTAGAAAAAATAGCTATTTCTATTGAATATCCTACCTTTGAAGCTGGTGCGCTAGTAACAACAGATGTGGAAACTAAGTTTGAACATCAAAGTTATGCGCCAATGACAAAACCAAGTGGTAGTTAGTTAAGCAAAACTAAGCCCGCAACCAGCGGGCTTAAAATTTTTAGTTCTTAGTTTTTAGTTCTTCTAAAAACCCTTTAGACGCATCTTCAATCATATCTAGTACCAGCTCAAAACCATTATTACCGCCATAATAAGGATCAGGCACTTGAGTTTGCTTAAATGCCGTTGCAAAATCTAAAAATAACTGTATTTTCTTGATCTGCTCTTCCATGCCTTCTTGCTGAGCCTGATTAATTAAGTTAGCCACATTATCACTGTCCATAGCTAAAATATAATCAAACTGTTTAAAGTCTTGTGGAGTGACTTTGCGAGAGCGAATTGAAGTTAAGTCATACCCCCTATTTTTAGCCGCTTTTACTGAGCGGGGATCAGGCGATTCGCCCTGGTGATAGCCAATGGTTCCAGCAGAATCAATAACAATATTGAGCTGGCTATATGATTTTTGGTAAATCGCTCTAAATACACCTTCTGCGGTTGGCGAGCGACAAATATTGCCCATGCAAACAAATAAAACTGAAATATCTTTGTTAAACAAACCAAACTCCTAAGAAGAATTTTGAATTACCAATATAAATAAATTATTGTTAACATACTCGCTATACTTCAACAGATCTTGCCTTCTTGGGGCTTAACCAAAAAGCTTGCACTGTGTTGCAGCTTTTGAAAAGGGCTTGCCATTTCCTGCAAGCTGCGCCTTGTTCAAACTTTTTGGCTGAACACTGTAACAAGCATCTTGAAGTAGAACGGGCATAGTATAAATTATAAAGGAAACTATTGCTTTGAGTCATAAATCATTGCCTAACTCATTTATCTGCGACCTTTTTGAGCATATTTCCGATGCCGTTTATCTAATCGATCCTGAAACCTCAAACATACTTTGGGTTAACAAAGCAGGGTATCAATCTTTACATATGGAAAAGCACGAAGTTTTAAAACCATTCAGTATTAAGCCTGCAAAAAAATGTCACTGGTGTTGAGCAATGGATAAGTATTGCCAATGCGATTAGAGAAAGTGAAAATGAGTTTGTTTTTATTGGGGAGCACCAGCGTAAAGATGGAAGCCAATTTCAAGTAGAGGTATCAACGACTGTTTTTATCGACAAAAATACTGAGTATTTTATTTCTGTTGCCCGAGACATTAGCACTCGTATAGCACGAGAAGCAAAGAACCAAAGTAAAGATCAGCAAATTTGGTTTGCCCTAAATGAATGTGCCGATGGCCTATGGGACTGGAACCCTATCAACAACTATGTCTACTTTAGCCCATCACTTAAGCGTATGCTCGGTTATGGTCCCGATGAAATGCCGCCAGTATTAAACACTTGGAAATCCAATGTGCATAAAGATGATCTTCCCATGGTACTTCAAGCACTAGAAGGTCATTTAAGTGGAAAGCGCAGTCGATACGAAGCAACTTATCGGCTAAAAAATAGAAATGGTCATTATTTATGGGCGCATGATCTTGGAATTATTTCTGAAAGAGACGAAAGTGGTAAGGCTATTCGTGTCACTGGAATGGTTAAAGACATCACCGATTATAAAGAACAAGAAGCCAAACTTTTAAAATTGGCCACTTATGATGAACTCACTAACTTAAGAAACAGAAGAGAATGTGATCGAATTTTTAACAAATTAAGCAAACAAGCAAGCAGAAACAACCTAACTCTTTCGCTGATCCTGTTCGATCTCGACCACTTTAAATTGGTTAACGATAAATGGGGGCATAAAGCAGGTGATCAGGTTTTACAAAATATCTCTACAATAGTTAACAGTAATTTAAGAGATTCTGATTATTTTTTCCGTTGGGGCGGAGAAGAATTTATCATAATAAGTATTAATACCAACTTAGAAGCAATGAAAAATCTTGCCAACAAACTTAGATTACTTATTCAAAACACAACAACCTTTTATGAAAATAATAACATTAATATTACTTCAAGTTTTGGTGTGGTTAACTACCCTACTGTGCAATTAGATCAATTATTTTTAGCTGCCGATTCAGCACTATATAAAGCAAAAAGCAATGGCAGAAACTTAGTTTGTTAATTGGTTGTTTGCTACAATAGTATGTAAATAAAATAAAATTAATCTTAATATGAAAACAATTGTAATTATTCCAGCCCGCTATGGCTCACAAAGATTCAAAGGCAAACCTTTAGCTTTAATTGCCGGCAAGCCAATGATTCAGCGAGTGTATGAACAAGCGTGCAAAGCCAAAGGTGTCGATCAGGTTTATATTGCTACCGACGATGAACGCATTAAAGCAAAAGTAGAAAGCTTTAACGGACAATATGTAATGACCTCTCCCAATGCCCAATCAGGAACTGATCGTATAGAAGAAGCAGCTAATTTATTAGCGCTAAATGATGACGATCTATTAATTAATGTTCAAGGTGATCAACCTTTTGTTCATCCAGAAGTTATCGAACAACTCGCTGAATTATTTCAAAAAAATAATCGCGACTTTGAAATGGCAACTTTAGGTTTTGAACTTAAAGATCAGATCGCAAGAGAAGATCCTAACCAAGTAAAAATGGTATTTGATAAAAATGGCTATGCACTTTATTTTTCTCGTGCAAAAGTCCCATTTGGGCGTGATTCGGACAATTACACTTTATATAAGCATTTAGGTATTTATGCTTACACCAAACGTTTCATTAGTCGGTTTGCAAAATTACCTATGGGGCGATTAGAATCTATTGAAAAATTAGAGCAATTAAGAGCCTTAGAAAATGGTGATAAAATAATGACCGCCATTACTACTCATCACTACCCAGAGGTTGATGTTCCCGCCGATATTGAGCTTTGCGAAAATTGGTTATTAGAAAATTCAGATAAGTTCTAAGTTCTAAGTTCTAAGTTCTAAGTTCTAAGTTCTAAGTTCTAAGTTCTAAGTTCTAAGTTCTAAAAATATTTTATATTTACACCCGCTCTCCTTCAAGGTGCACTTTTCAGCGCTAAACTACAAGCTCATCTAATTGAGCTTGTGTTAATGGTTTACCGCTTTCGGGCAATAACACAGGAATACCTTCATCAAACTCAAAAGCTAATCTGTCAAATTTACAAATCAACTGTTGTTTATCTTTCGATTCACTTAATTTACTATTACATAGCGGGCAAACTAAAATATCAAATAAATTTTTATCCATAAGTATTTCCTAAAACAAATTTAACTTTTGATTAATACTGTCTAAAACATTCTCGCCAATTTCCATATCAACCAATAAATAATACCAATTATCCTGCGCAAAGCTTTTACATTTGGTCGCATCTTTTTCGGTCATTACAATCATTTCACTGGAAAAGTCTGCAAAATCTAGCTCCGAAAAATTATAATGATCATCAAAAACTTTGCTTTCAAAAGTTCCACCTAAGCTTTTTAAAGAATTAAAAAAACGTTGTGGATTACCAATGCCAGCCACTGCAATAAATTTACTTTCGGTTAAATTAATTAACGAAACTTGTTCACCCGAAACAATATGAATTAGTGCCTGTGGTTTTACTGAAATATTAATAGCATTCGGCAAGTTAGTCCTATGATTTAACTCAATACTTTTTGAATTAATAATAATTTGATCAACACTATTTAACCTCGAAACAGGCTCACGTAGTGGGCCAAATGGAAGCATTAACCGATTACCAAAATATCGGCTACCATCCACCATTAAAAATTCAAAGTCACGCGCTAGCTTATAATGCTGTAAGCCATCGTCACTGATAATAACATCAACATTATTATTTTTAAGCAGTAGCTTTGCTGCTTCAACTCTATTAGCGCCAATAGCAATAGGCACTTGTAAACGTTGATACAATAAATAAGCTTCATCACCAACTTTAGTTGCATTATCATTTTCTGTTACTAAATAAACATCACTCTCAACCGATGATTTGTACCCTCGGCTAATAATGCCTACTTGAATATTTTTTTTAGCTAATTCATTTGTTAACGCACAAATAAAAGGCGTTTTTCCGGTTCCTCCTACCGTAATATTGCCAACTAAAATCACCGGCACAGGCAGTTTTTCGGAAAATAAAATATTGGTTTGATATAAATATTTTTTTGTTATCGCAATAAGCTGAATTAACCAGCTTAATGGCAACAATAAGAAAGCTAAGGTTGATTTTTTATACCAAAAACTTTCAAGCTTATTTGCTGTAGACATTAGTAGTTACTCAACAAACTGTATTGCGTGTAATTGTGCATACACGCTATCGGCTTTTAATAGTTCAGTATGGGTGCCTATTTCTACAATTTCGCCCTCTTCCATTACCACAATTTTATCGGCATTTTCAATCGTAGATAAGCGATGAGCAATAACAAATGTCGTTTTATTTTCTGTGAGCGCCTCTAACGCCGCTTGAATATGCCTTTCCGATTGAGTATCAAGTGCCGAAGTTGCTTCATCTAAAATAATAATTGGTGAGTTTTTATAAATAGCACGGGCAATCGCTAATCTCTGCCTTTGCCCTCCAGACAACTTAGATCCATTTTCACCAATTAAACTATCAAAGCCATTATCTAGTTTTTCAATAAACGAAATTGCATGGGCTTTTTCAGCTGCTGCTTTTAATTTCTCTTTATCAACATTTTTTGCTCCGTAGGCTATATTAGCGGTTACAGTATCATTAAATAAAACGACTTGTTGTGAAACAAAAGCAATATTACTTCTAAGCGATGTTAGCTCAAATTCATTAATGGATTTATCATCAAATAAAATATCGCCGCTATTGGTTTGATAAAAACGCAACAGCAAACTGGTTAAGGTTGATTTTCCGCTCCCCGACTTACCAACAATGGCAATTGTTTGTCCTTTTATCGCTTCAAAATTAATTTGGTTTAATATTTTATTTTTTGATTCAGGGTAGTAAAAATCCACTCGATTAAAGCTGATTTTTTCGGGTGCTTTAGTCAATTTATTAGTGGCTTTATTGTCTTCTTTAGGATGGTCAATAATATCAAAAACGCTCGCCGCCGCTGTAATGCCTTGCTGTAAAACCACATTAATATTGCTTAGCACTTTTAGCGGCCTTAGAATAAGCATCATCATTAACATCATGGTAACAAATTCGCCGTTGCTAAGTGCGCCATTTTGAATTTCAAAAATAGCCACAAACACAACTAATGCTAATGCAATTCCCGCAATTAATTGAATAAGCGGCGTACTAATGGCTTTAGCTAAAGTCAGTTTTAATTGTTGTTTTCTATTATCTTTTGCTACTTGATCAAAGCGCTTCTTTTCATATTCTTCGCCGCCAAAGGTTTTAATCACTTTATAGCCTTCAACAACCTCTTGTGTAACTTGGGTGATCCCACCCATCGACTTTTGAATATTATGACTGACTTTTTTAAATCGTTTGCTGGTAATACTCACAAGCACTGCAATGACAGGTCCTGCAATTAAATAAACTAAGGTGAGCTTCCAGCTGGTATAAAACATATAACCTAATGCATAAAATATTGTTGCCCCTTCTCTAAAGGACTTGGTTATCGCATCAGAACTAGCGCTGGCAATTTGCTGAGTGTTGTAAGTAACTTTGGCTATCAGCTCGCCACTGGATGTTTTATCAAAAAATGCGTTGGGTAAATAAATGTAGCTATTAGCCAACTCTGTCCTCAGCATTTTAACGACACTTTGGCCAACATTATCCATAAAATAAACAGAGATAATCGATGCAATACCTCGGATAATTAAAATACCAACAATAAATAACGGCGCTGTATATAAAAGATCGTGGTTATTTTTAAACAGCCCTTCATCGAGTAAAGGCTCGGTTAACGAAACCAGCGCAACATCCATTAATGCGTAGAGTAAATTACCCAATACAGCAATAACTAAAAAGTGCTTTAAGCGTTTAGTGTAAGCAAATAAACGCTTTAAAGTTTTATTTGAGTCGATGGTTTGATTGCTCAATCAGACTCCCCTTTTTGCGTTGCCATTTTAATATTTGTAATGCCAAGTTGTGAGGCTGCATCCATAGCGCTAATAACAGATTGGTAAGGCGTGTTTTTATCGGCACTAATGATTACTGGAAGCTGATCATCTTTTTCAATCATTGGCGTTATTACTTTAATCAGTGTTTCTATTTTACTATTAACCAACCCTTCTCCATTTACAAACATTCTTCCTTGTTGATCAATGCTCACCTCAATAACTTTAGGCTCAGAATCCATAGGCTGAGCATTGGCCTGTGGTAATTCTAGCTTAATTTGCGTTTCACGGGTAAAGGTTGTTGAAACCATAAAGAAAATCAGCAATAGAAACACAACATCAATTAAAGGAGTTAAATTAATTGCCACATCAGACTTTTTATTTCGCTTAATCATCTGAGCTAGCCTTTAAAAGTTTCTCGTTCACCGTGTAGTACCTCAACAATTTTAAGCGCTTCTTGCTCCATTTCGGTAATTAACTCCTCAACGCGACGCTCGTAAAATCGGTGAAAAATAAGGGCAGGAATACCAATAGTTAAACCTGCGGCGGTTGTCACTAAAGCTTCTGAAATACCTTCTGATAAAATACCTGCATCTCCAGTACCTTGAACGGTAATTACGGTAAATACTCTAATCATTCCAATAACCGTTCCAAGTAAACCTAATAATGGTGTAATTTGTGCAATTGTTCCTAAAGTATTTAAATACTTTTCTAATGTTAGTATTGCATGGCGACCAGCTTCTTGAATGCTTTCTTTCATTATTTCTCGGCCATGCACATGGTTAATTAATGCCGCAGCCAAAATTTCACCCAGTGGAGAGCTTTGTTTTAATGATTTAAGTTTAGCTTTATCGAGCTGGTTGTTTTTTATCCAAGCCCAAACTTGTGCCACAAGGTGTTTAGGGGCAATTCTGCTACGACGCAAACTCCAAGCTCTTTCAATAACGATCACCATAGCCCCTAGTGAACAAATAACAATGGGAAGCATTAGCCAACCACCTGCTTTAAATAACTCTAACATTCCGATTAATTCCTAAAATTTTTATTGCTGATCATTATTATGCTTATGCGTTGATTATATCAAAGCTTATAAAATGATACTCAATAAATATGCTGATCAATTCACACAAATCGAGCGGAAATGAATTTTATTGCGTTGATGACCAAAAGTGAGAAACTAAACTTCTCCAGCCATTAATTTCAATCTCAGAATGATGATTAAACCTGATAATAATTGCACCGTGCTGATGAGTTATCCAAGAATGGGCACCAACTTTTTTATAGGTTTGCACCACTTCTTTTTTGGGAAACTGCCATTGATTAGCAAAGCCCGTAGAAAATATCACATGCTTTGGCTTGGTAGACTCTACAAAAGCTTTAGTTGAACTTGTTTTACTACCATGATGAGGGGCAACCACAATAAAATGTTCATCTAAGCCTTTACTCACCAAAGACTGCTCAGCTGCTTTTTCTATATCTCCCGTTAGCAATATTTTTTTATTTCCTAAAGCAATAGATAATACACAAGAGGCATTATTTCCCTGCTTTATCCAATGACCAATATGAGGCAAAAAGGTTAATTTAACATTACCCCATTGCCAAGCATTATGTTGATGGCAGTTTTTAGTTAAGTGACGGCTCACCCAATTATCATTTAAAGGCTCACCTACAATTACCGATTTAATAGTCATAGCCTCAATTAATGTTTTCACACCACCAGCATGATCTAAATCACCGTGGCTAATAATTAATTTATCAAGCTGACTTATTTGATTAGCTTGAAAATAAGGCAATATGACAGTTTGCACTAAATTAAATGATCCATCTCCCCAGCCAGTATCAAATAATAAATTGCCTTGTAGGGTTTGCACATAAACCGCTAAGCCTTGCCCAATGTCAAAAACCACTATTTTTAAAGGGCTTTCATCACTTTTATTCGACCATAACGATAAAATTAGCAAACCTATGGGCAACAAAACCATTTTTGATATTAACTGCTTTGGTATTAATAATACTGCAACCAGTAAAACCATTAAAAAGACAACTTCTTCATTAACGCTAACTTGCCAAAAACTATATTCAACTGAAGCCATCATTAATTGAAACTGAGTCATTAAATTAACTAAAAAATCAATAGCAGGAACCAATACCTCAGCCACTGTTTTACTGGCAATATTAATTAGCGAAGCAAGATAAATTAATGGCGTTAACACAAAACTGACAAAAGGAATTAACACAAGATTAGCCAAAATTGCGCTAAATGAAATTAAACCAAAGAACATTAATGTTATTGGTGTTAACGCAACATATAAATAGCCATTAACCCATAGCCACGAGCGAAATTTTGATACTGGTTGATATTCTCGGTTGATCACACAACAAATAATAAAAACGGCAATAAAAGATAACCAAAAACTTATTGATAAAACCGAAAATGGACTCATAAAGCCAATAGCAAATAAACAATAGGCTAACAAACGCGAAAGATTGATTATTGTAAATTGCCAGCGAAAAAACACAAATAAAAATAACATTAATGTGGCTCTTTGTGCGGGTAAACCAAATCCGCTCATCGCTAACAAAACCAATGCGCCAATTAAGCTAGCAATCTGTCCTGCTTTATTTGCAGGAAGCCATAAACACAACCTTTCACTTTGCCGCCATAAAAAACTAACCAACCAAAAGCTCCATAATGCTGCAATACCAACATGCAAACCTGAAATTGCTAATAAATGAGAAGTGCCAGTGGCTCTAAATAGGTGCCATTGCTCATCGTTAAGGTGTGATTTTTCACCTAATGTAATAGCTAAAACCGTACCAAGACTTGACGTTCCAAATTGGTTAATAGCGCTTGAGTCAGCCGCTAATTGCTGTTTATCTGCAAATAAATTTATTAGCGCGTTATAAGCTTTTTGACGTAATCGGTGATAACGAGATGAAATTAATAAAAATGGCTTTTCAATCAATACACCCGACTTAACAGAAGCTTTACCCACATAGCCATTAGCAACCATCCATTGTTCAAAATCAAAAGCATTAGGATTGGCTTTGGCATGTATTGGTAATAATTTAACCCTAAATTGCCACACTTGACCTGCAACAAACGTTTGCTCTGCTAGCTCAGAATATTTGCCAACACTGGTGATAACTTTATTATTTGAAAGCCACGATAAAGGCTTGTGATCAATAGACTGTAAACAAAAATCAAACTTTAAAGAATGCGCTTGCTTAGAGGGAATACTGCAAATCTGCCCCTTTATTTCTACTTTAACTGGCTTTTCAATAAGTTTTGCTGTGGTATTTCCCCATATAACCACGCTAAAACTAGCCCAAATAACCCCCATTAAAAAAGTACTAATAAAGCTTGAGATTATCAATTTGGAGGGCAATCGCAAACTAATCAATAGCCCAAACAGGCTAGCTAGTAGCCACCACGGAGCCTCATGAACAGAGCGAATAAAATATAGGCTACATAAGCCAAATGTAAAAAGAAGTGATTTTAAAAGCAACTAATAAACCATCCTTGGTTGTTATCGTACTTTATTTACTATATCGTGGCGGCTAATTAATTGAAAGACTTATGCAAAAACAAACTAATTAGCGTGTTTTAACATTCATTATGCCCCGTAAACTGATAAAACGTTACTTGCCCGATCCCGATTCAATCAAAGACAACCGCTTTTTGAGTGTTTTTGGTAAAGTTATTCATGATCCACAATTGTGGCACCTCACGCGATATTCGGTAAGTCGTGCTTTCTTAATTGGGTTGTTTTGCGCCTTTCTTCCTGTACCTTTTCAAATGGTTATTGCCGCAGGTGCGGCCATTATTTTTAGAGCTAACTTAGCTATTTCCATCGTTCTTGTGTGGATCACCAACCCAGTTACTATTCCCTTTATTTTTGGTTTTGCTTATCTTGTAGGCTTGTGGACACTTGGGCAAGAAACAACTGGGGCAGAATTTGAACTAAGCTGGACTTGGATAACCACTAATGACTTTTGGGCACCTTTTTTATGGGGTTGCTTTCTATGTGCTTCTATATCTGCAACGCTAGGATACTTTGGTATTCGTTTATTTTGGCGTTTTCATATTTTAAGTTCATGGCAAGAGCGCATAAAAAAACGCGAAGCCAAAGCTCAAAAGTGACATAAACAAGGCCAGTTTTTAACTGGCCTTTAATACTTAGCAATCAAGAGCTTACACTTTAAATCAAAAAATTATGCCTGATTTTGAATATAGTTTTGCAATCCCATTTTATCAATTAAGCGAATTTGCTGCTCTAGCCAATACATATGATCTTCTTCGGTATCTTCAAGCAGTTTGAGTAATATTTCACGAGTTTGGTAGTCTTTTTCTTGCTCACAAATATTGATTGAATCTTTAAGTTTGTTAGCAACTTCATATTCATAATCTAAATCATTTTGTAGCATAGAAGGAACATCCGAACCCACGTTTAACGGGGTACGCTGAGATAAATTAGGTGTTGCTTCTAAAAAAAGCATACGATCAATTAATAATTGTGCATGTTCTTTTTCTTCTTCGGCCTCATGCGAAATTCGCTCTTCTAGCTTGCTTAAACCCCAATCTCCATACATTCTTGCATGAATAAAATACTGATCAAAGGCACTCATCTCCGACTCTAACAGCATTTGTAACGCTTCTATAACTTTTGGGTTACCTTTCATAACGATAGTTCCTATATTAAATTTAAACCGCTGACTGTAAGTAGTTAGGTAAACCACTTTGTTCAATTAAATAATCTTGTGCTTCGAGCCAGTCAATTTGTTCTTCACACTCATGCAAAATCGACTCTAGTAACTCGCGACTAATAAAATCGCTTGCACTTTCACACAAAGTAATGGCTTCCACAATAGACTCTCTTAAGCCTTGCTCAAACTTCATATTACCATTAAGCACTTGTGGAACATCTTCGCCAATATAAAGCTTTCCTAAGTCTTGCAAGTTGGCCAGTCCTTCCAGAAATAAAATTCGCTTAATCACTTTATCTGAAGCTTTCATTAAATAAATAGAGTAATCGTAATCTTTCTTTTTAAGCTGATTAAACCCCCAGTTTTCACACATTCTAGAGTGCAAAAAATATTGATTAATACCTGTTAATAAATGCTTTAACACACCATTTAAGTGCGCATTTATCTTTTTATCACCTTTCATAACAGAGCCTCATGTCAATTAATTATTTAATTATACGACACTTTTATTCCAAATGTTGACCCAAATCAGTATTTTTATGCGATTTTGCTATTGATCTAAATGAGAATAATTCCTATAATTATTTAGTCGAATAAATAAGAATATTTCTCTTTATTATTTGTTCTTGTAATAACCTAAAATCAGTATTAGACATACATAGTAACTTACTGATTTAGTTGGAGTTTTAAATGTACGTTTGTATTTGCAACGCAGTCACTGACACGCAAATTTTAGAAGCAAAAGCCTCGGGTCTAACCACCATGAAGCAAATCACTGAACACTTAGGTGTTGGAGATTGTTGTGGTCGTTGTGTAAATAATGCACAAGAAGTATTATCACAATCAGCAGGTGTACAAAAATATATTCCAAACTTTGCCGAGCCAGCTTTAATGCCCGCCTAATCTCAGCCCATATTCGGCTGGTAACCTAAAACCAATTAACTTACTAACACCATACAATTTTAGTAGTATAGCCTTCATAATATTGTTAACTAAGAAGGCTCTTTATGATCTCCCCCATTGAACTGGTAAAACAAGCCAAAGACAAAATTACCGAATGTAGCTGCCAACAACTAGCACAGGCAGTCAAATCACAAAAACTAATCATTGATGTTCGAGAACCAGCAGAATATGAAGCTGGCTCTATTGGAAATGCCATTAATATTCCTCGCGGTATGTTAGAGTTTGCCATTGCTAGCCATCCACAAGTAAAGCCCTTTTTAAATTCTGATGACATAGCCAACACTGAAATTTTCTTATTCTGTAAAACAGGTGGTCGATCTGCTCTTGCTGCGCAGTCACTAAAATCCTTAGGCTTCAATAATGTTCAATCAATGTGTGGAGGCACACAAGCTTGGGAGAAAGAAGAAATTAACATTTAATTTTATTCTTTATAGTTATGTCTACTTACAACTAAACCGACCTGTTTAAATTTGCTTTTCAAAACAAGTAATTATCGGTAATATGCCGCTAATTTTTTTAAAGCTTAATATTGATTATTAATAGAGGTTTATTCATGATCATCAAACCTAAAGTTAGAGGATTTATCTGTACTAACGCCCACCCATCGGGTTGTGCAGCCAGCGTAAAAGAGCAAATTGTTTACACTCAAAATCTTGGCGCTATAGACAATGGCCCTAAAAACGTATTGGTTATTGGTTGCTCTACAGGTTACGGACTAGCCTCACGCATTACCGCAGCATTTGGTGCTGGCGCAAAAACATTAGGTGTTTGTTTTGAAAAAGAACCCACAGAGCGCAAAACAGGAACTGCCGGCTGGTATAATACCGCGGCGTTTCATAATGAAGCCAAAGCAGCAGATTTGTATTGTAAAACATTAAACGGTGATGCTTTTTCCCACCAAATGAAAAAGGATGTCATTGAAATAATTAAGCAAGATCTAGGACAAGTTGACCTGATTATTTATAGCCTTGCCTCACCTCGTAGAACCGATCCCGACACTGGCGAAGCCTATGTTTCAAGCTTAAAGCCTGTTGGTCAGCAATACACAAGTAAAACATTTGATACCAACAAAAAAGTTGTTCATGAAGTCACTCTTGATCCAGCTAACCAAGATGATATTGATAACACCATTAAAGTCATGGGCGGCGAAGACTGGGAGCTTTGGCTTAAAGCTTTAACCGAAGCTGGTGTTGTAGCACAAAACGCTAAAACCTCGGCCTATACCTATATTGGCAAAGAGCTTACTTGGCCAATTTATGGTCAGGCAACTATTGGTAAAGCCAAAGAAGACCTAGACAGAGCGTCAAACAACTTAAATAGCGACTATAAAGACTTAAATTTAAAAGCTTACGTATCGTCATTAAAAGCCGTTGTCACCCAAGCAAGCTCGGCAATCCCTGTAATGCCGCTTTATATTTCATTAATGTACCAAGTAATGAAAGATGAAAACTGCCATGAAGGGGTTATTGAACAAATTAATGGGTTATTCCGCAACTTATTGCTCACTGACAATCCACCTGTTGATGAAGCCAACCGACTACGTATGGACACGGTAGAAACTCGTGATGAAATTCAAGACAAAATCAAAGCCATTTGGCCAAATGTAACTACCGAGAACTTCCCAGAGCTAGGTGACTATGCAGGTTACAATCAAGACTTTTTAAAGTTATTTGGCTTTGAATTTGATTCAGTAGATTATGATGCCGATGTTAGCCCGTTAGCCGATTGGTGCTAATTGCTAAGATTGTAAATCTTTAAAAACATGGTTCTACAAGGCTCTTTTTAGAGCCTTTTTTATTGCTTTTGGTTACTAACAAATTGATTTAAAAAATAAAACCCTAAAAATCCCCTTATTTATTATTAAAAATAACCCTTATACTGCTAGAATGGGTAGGATAAATTTTTAGAGCTTGCTCTAAGATCTCAATTGAAAGGAAGATATTATGGCTTTAACTCCAATTAGCGCTCAAAACATTAATACCAATGTCACGCCTATACAAGAAGATCAACAGCGCAGAGAAGTTGAGCAAAGCATCCAGCCTAACCAAACCAATGCTTCCGAAACGACTAACGAAAACCTTAATGCATCGACACAAAGTGTCGCCTCAAATCAAGAGAATGCTCGGTTAGAAAATGATACTCGAAGCTTGGAAGCAAGAACCCCAGAAACCCAAGAACGAACAAATAACCAACAAGTGAGTGCCGATGAAACCCTGGGTAGCCAAATAGATATTAGGGCTTAAGTTCTAAGTTTATTAATTATTTTAACGAAGCCAAGTGAGCTAAAACCGACTGATTAAGCCTATCTATTGCGTTACTAATTTCCTTATTAGCTTGCTCGTCGCTAAATACTTGTTCCCAATTATCTTGCCATACTTGCTTCAAATCTTTAGCAGAATCATTAACCTTAGGCATATTTAGCTGAGTAAAAGACAGTATTAAATTCACCCGCACCCATCCCTGAATAGGATCAGGCTTTTGCTCTTGTGAGCCATAGGTTGCTCTATCTACCAGTAATTGTAAGTGCGCCGATTCACGCAAAATTTCAAACCCCGCCTCACGATGATTACGATTATCCTCAGAAACCTCATTACGCCACGAGTTATAAGATAAAGCCGCAATAGCCACTGCCAAGCTAATTAAAGCCAGTAAATTTTGGTGTAAGAGTTTTTTAAATGATGTATTAGGCATTTTTAGCCACTAATAGGTTGTTGTTTATTATTTTCTAAGACTTAGTTTAGTAGAAATAATTACACTTAGTAGTCACAACCTTAACTAAGTTTCTAAATTATTATTTATAATATTGCTTTTCTAGGCTCTTTCAACAAACCAATATACATTAATCCAAACCTGCATTCAGGCAATGGTTCATTAGGGTAAAATACTGCAATACTAATTTGGACACCCAAATACTAATTTGGACACCCATACTAAAAACAATACTACTCAATTAACATCCATCTCAACAACAGTTTTTTATTCTTGATGGTTGTCCTTTGACTATTAACCTTAAGCACCAGATGATAGTGGTTTGACATAATGGCATAGCTGGCAACTTCAATGGCAAAGGCTTTGACTTGGTAAGCAATTCGCTCAATTATCCAATCGCGTCTATGTTCAAAGTTTTTACCTGAGAGTTTATCTTCTCCGCATAGAAAAGCCCGACGAACACAGCGGGATATGCAATGATAATAAGGAGTTGAGTCTAAGTCGATAATACTTTGGCGGGCGCGGGTCATTTGAAATCCTTTTCAGTGATGGAGTTAATTTAAATCTAGTTATATGAGTAGGTTTTGTCAAATTTTTTGTTTGGGTGCCCTCAAAGAACTTTGGATGTCCACAAAAAACTACAAAAAACTTTCTCAAAGAACTATAGCCGCGTCCATGCGGCTATTCATGTAATCTAGGACTGTTTTGTATGAATTACTGCCGTTCAGATTTATTATAGGAAGCACACAATTTACAATTTAATGTTTCAATATTTAAGACAGTTACCCCAGTCTCATGATCGTCTATTTCAATCCTATGGGGGATGTTCACTCCTGCAATTGTTCTATAATCAGAGTAAGTTATTTCACGAGGATATTGCCCCCACACAGGATCAACAAATAGATACTTTATACTATCCACTTGGGCTAAGTAGGGGTCTATAATCGCCTTTGCATCTGGTAGGTCTTGCCCTTTCAGGTTAACTACTATTTTTTCATCTGGCTTTGAGTTTTCCTTAATTGAAATACTTTCATATATCTTATCCCAGTATAAAAAATGCAAAAGGTGCTCTCTTAATGCTTGCTCAAAATACTTTCCTTTTATTTGATTACTATAACGAAGCCGTTTGTTAATACCGTTAGTTTCAAAGATCTTAGTTTCTACATGTCCATATTTGCCGTAATCTTGCTTTATGGCGTAATCAAATAATCCATTAGTGCTAATATGGAAGTCACCCGTAACTCCCGATTGCTTTTGGGATAACCGTCCTGAAATGCGAAGCATACCTAGCGCTTCAAAAGCCTTTTTCTGCTCATTTACATTGAGTAACCTAGTTATTTTTTGACGGTCTGACTTTTCTTTAAGTTTTAATTTGGTGTTATTTGGATTTGCCTCCAGTTTAGGCAGCTCAAATGTTTCTCCACGTTCATGTAAAGTCATTCCTATCACTTGACCCGCATTATTAGATTGAAATGAAATAGCTACTTGGTCTGTAATCTCAAAATATAGTTTTCCTTGCTCATCCATATCTTTAAGAACATAAAGCGTTTGCTCTGGGATATTTAGCGCAGGCTTGTTTCCTTGCAATTGAAAAGTGAACTTGACATTGTCGTGAGGTTCAAAATTAGCTAGATAGTCACCAAGGTACTTAGAGTAATCCTGCTTAGAAGATTTCAGCTTTGGTAGATCATTAAGCAGGGCATCAAAAACAAGACTAATATATGCTGTTTGCATCGGGGAAATTGAAACGTTGGTAAGTATTGCAAAACCAATGTTTAAATCAGGCAACAAAGCAACTTGCGCCGAACCTCCTTCGATATTACCCGCGTGTTCGATTAGTCGAAACTCTTTGTACCTCCCCACAAACCAACCTAAACCATAACTGAATATTGGACTTACTTGTGTAACTGGAGTAAAAGTTTTTTCGAGAGTCTCTGCTTCAATTAATTGGCTCCCGTTTACTTTACCTTTTTCCAGTAAAAACTGTAGCCACTTGGCCATATCGTCTGAATTAGAATAAATGCCACCAGCAGATGCTATATTTCCCAAGTCTTGTTTTTGCAATATACGATGACGATCATCAATATCATCCCAGAAGTAACCTATAGCTAGTCGAGGGTCGTTTTTTACTTTAGCAAAGTCAGCAGTTGAATTTGTCATACCAAGAGGCTTTAACAAACGAGCTTCTAATAACTCAGGCCAATTAAACGATTTGTCAAGCGCAGTTGCCATTCCAACGGCAAGATACATCTCATTGTTATAATTAAATCCAGAACGATACTCAGCTATTGGCGTGGCATTAGATGCAGCTTTCAATACCTCCAAAGACTTTATATCAGGGTTACTCCAAAGTATCTCATTTCCTCTATAACCAGTGCGGTGAGAAAGCCCATCATGTAGCGTTAAAGGCACAGGCTTACCGTTTTGTAAAAATTGATATTCAGGCAAGTATTTTGTAATGGGATCATCCCAATTAATTACACCATCATCAACTCGAATGCCTGCTAATGTTGCAGTAAAGGCTTTACTTACAGAGCCTATCGGAAAAATTGTTGACGGCGTAACTGGTTTGTTTTGAGCAAGGTTTTTTAAACCAAATCCTTTGCTTAAAATAACTTGACCGTCTTTTACGATTGCAATTGATAGCCCCGGAATTTTATAAAGAATTCTTTGTTCTTCTAGCAACTGATTTAAACGCTCAATTCTAGCTTGAATACTATTACTTTCAGTTGCGTTTTTCGCTACAGAGAAGGGGCTTGCTATCACTAGCAACGCAATGATTAATTGGAACCTTTTCATGAAATCAATCCATTAGTTTTTGACTAGTTAATATTAGGAGTAGCATTATTTTCTATTATACATTGCGCCACAAAAATGAACAAAAATCAGTAAATAAAGAAGGCTTTCGAGCTATAAATGCCAGCTATTGGCAGACAGAAAATCTGAATTATTTACGTCACTAACGGATAAACTTAATAAACCTAATATGTTTAACGGATGGTCATAATTATTTACCATTATTAAACCTGAAAACATAAGAAAAAACAGGGCTAAATACATTGAAGTATGAACAGCTCTAACAAATAATTTATGCTTCTTACTTTTATATTTTAATTTGTATTCATCTGCAAGAAAAAAGTTATACCAGACCAATCTACTGACTAAAGATAGAAATAAAACAAATGCAATAACCATATGAACTTCTATTGCATCTTGCTTGTGACTAACTTCGATAGTCAACATTATGTATCTCCGCCCCCATACTTAGTAAGAAATATATAATAGATAACGCTGATAGCCAATGAAATACTCGATCTATAGTAAAAGTCTGCTTGGGTGCCGTAGAAAACTCCCTTTTATAATTTTTAGTTTTATACTTTAAACCCATTTTCATTAACATTTTTAACTAATGCTTAACCAAATTATTAAAAATTTTAATAAAACTATAGGCATCTTGAGAATCATCACAAAATGACTTTAAGTTAAAATTCTCTTCAATATAATCTTTATATTTAGGTAAATTTTCTGCTTTATCCATGTTCATAAAGCCCATGGACCAGTCACTAAAATTCCTTTCTTCTATGTCATTTTCTAGCAATCTAATTGGGTCTGTATGCCTAGTATCTTTCACAATTTTTTTATAGAGGTTAATTACCGTATCTTTTTCACCTTCTATATATTGCATAAAACTGCCATCTTTATATAAAAGCATTCCAGTAATACCAATTTTTTCATTGTTTAAACGCGACTCTTTTAATAAATTGACTAGTTCATCATTACTCATTAGGACTGTTGATGAACTGATATAGATTAAATAATACATTAGCACCTCAAGTTTCAATTGATTGAAACATTATAGCCAAAATGAATAGTTGCTGTTATTGATTTAACACTTTTTATTTATTCTATTGCACTAAACAACAAAAGCATCGTCGCTGAAAAAAATAAAACATTTGATTTTGTGACCATAACTGCAATAATCTTAGGTAGATACTTGTAAACATAATCATTTATTACTTTAGCGTAATTGGTACTAAACCAATCTTTTATGTTTTAGATAAACTGAGTTTCGTTAAATAGTTGAGTTTATTTAAAACATAAATTCCCCGCTAACAAAGGGACAAAAATGAACTCTTTATTTTTACGAATGAGACTAGTGCATTGGATTGCAATTGCTATACTGCTTGTCAATGCGCTCGTATTCACTAAAGAAACCGCATCTCAAATTATTCAATTTATTCTTATTATTGCGGTCTTAATACATGATATTGATGAGAAACGCTGGGGGGTAAAATCTCTTCAGGAGGTCAGTGAATATATGAAAAAATTTGCTGAAAAAGATCTATCTCAACCCTGTGATGTTAATACTTCTTTTAATTCCGAAATAGCTCATGTTGTTACCATTATTGATGATTTTCGTAGTGTTATTCAACAATCTTTAATTTTATTACAGCAACAAGGCCTTGAAAATAGTAATTATGCTAATGATATTCATAACTATTGCCAACAGATAATGTCTAGCGTTCAGCAAGTAAACCGAATAACCCTAAATTGCACTCAAAGCCTGTCGAATTCATCAGAGCATATCAGCCAAGTTGCCAATATTTCTGCCAATGCTAACGAACAAATCATTAGTGTTGGTGGGCAGCTAACTCAATCACAAACAGATATCAATCAATTGTCAAAACAGATAAATGACTACGCCAAACTCAACCAACAATTAGATAACCAACTGACAACACTTAACGATAATGCTAAAAATGTAAAAAATGTTTTAAGTGTTGTTGCCAGCATAGCTGAACAAACTAATCTATTGGCATTAAATGCAGCAATAGAAGCCGCAAGAGCAGGTGAGCAAGGTAGAGGTTTTTCGGTTGTTGCCGATGAAGTTAGAGCTTTAGCTTTAAGAACCCAAGAAAGTTTGGCGCAAATTGATACTATTATTCAAAATATTAATCAGGCAAGTAATGATGCTTCGGCTCAAATGACCGAGCAAAATGAATCGTTGCAAAAAGTTGTTAATTTAACAGAAGATGCTTCTTTAAATATCACTTTAGCTGCTGAGCAAGGTCAGTCGGTAGCAAGTGCAATAGTTGGTTTATCGGAGCATTCTCAAGAAGTTGAGCAAGAAGTACACTCGGTTTTAGATGAGTTTTCTTCTCTTAAAGACATTGCTGAAAAAAATAATGATAACCTAGAAGAAATAACCACTAGAATTGCCAAATCAACAGCCTCAGCAGCTGAAATTGAAACAATGATTAATGAATTTAAACTCTCATAAACACAAAACCCCACTAAGTGGGGCTTTGTTATCTATTTGAACACTCAATATTGCTACTTTAATAACAAACGATTTAAACGTTGGGTAAATGCCGCAGGGTCATCTAAGTGCCCGCTGTCTGCAAGTACTGCTTGGTCAAATAATAATGCTACCCAGTCTTCAAACTCGGGTTGTTCCATATTGGTATCCAGTTGTTTAACTAACTGATGGTCAACATTTATCTCAAAAATAGGTTTAGTTTCTGGTGCAGGTTGTCCTGCGGCTTTTAGCATTTTAGCCATTTGTAGGCTCATTCCGTCTTGCCCTGCAACCACACAGGCTGGTGATTCATCTAAACGTGATGAAACCTTCACATCTTCAACCTTATCACCTAAGTAACCTTTAATTTTTGCAATTAAGTCAGAGTTATCTTTGGTGGCTTGCTCGGCGGCTTTTTTGTCTTCTTCGGTTTCTAATGCACCTAAGTCTAACTCGCCATGAGTAACCGCTTGCAGTTTTTTATCGGCAAATTCCGTTAAATAGCCCATTGCCCACTCGTCAATACGATCAGAAAGCAATAGCACTTCAATGCCTTTTTTACGATAAATTTCTAAGTGCGGGCTATTTTTAGCGGTGGCAAAATTATCGGCAACAAGGTAGTAAATTTTATCTTGCTCGGGTTTCATACGCTCTATGTAGTCTTTAAGCGATACATTTTGCACATCGGTATTTTCATGGGTTGAAGCAAAACGCATTAAACCAGCAATGCTTTCACGGTTGGCATGATCTTCGGCCAAACCTTCTTTTAGCACACTACCAAATTCATTCCAAAAGCCTTGATAGTCTTCTTTTTTAGTCTTAGCCATTTTCTCAAGCATATTTAAAACACGTTTAACACAAGCGTTTCTTAATGATTGAGTCACACTGCTATCTTGCAGTATTTCACGCGAAACATTCAGTGGTAAATCGTTGCTATCGAGAACACCGCGAACCATACGCAAATAAACCGGTAAGAACTGCTCAGCATCGTCCATAATAAATACGCGCTGTACATACAATTTTACGCCGCGCGGCTTTTCACGATTCCAAAGATCAAATGGCGCCTTTTTGGGTAGGTAAAGTAAGCTAGTGTACTCTTGCTTACCTTCTACTTTGTTGTGCGACCAAGTTAATGGCTCGTTAAAATCGTGCGAGATATGCTTGTAAAATTCTTGATATTCATCTTCTTTAACTTCTGACTTAGCGCGCGTCCACAATGCTGTAGCTTTATTAACCACTTCATATTCTGGCACAACCACTTCGTCTTCTTCTTTTTTATCTTCATCCATAGCGCCCATATCGGTTTTTTCCATCTCAACAGGAAGCGAGATATGATCCGAATATTTGCCAATGATTGAACGCAAACGCCAAGGCTCTAAAAATTCTTTTTCTTCCTCTTTTAAGTGAAGAATAATGTCGGTTCCGCGACTGGTTTTGTCGATAGACTCAAGGGTAAACTCACCTTCGCCTTCTGAAATCCAGCTAACACCTTGCTCGCTAGTTTCACCGGCTCGTCTGGTTTGTACTTCAACTTTGTCGGCAACAATAAAAGCTGAGTAAAAACCCACACCAAATTGACCGATTAAATTGCTGTCTGATTGCTGCTCTTTTGATAAGTTCTTTAAAAATTCTGATGTACCAGAACGTGCGATAGTCCCTAAATTAGCCATCACTTCATCACGGTTCATACCAATACCATTATCACTAATGGTTACGGTTCCTGCGTCTTTATCGCTGGTGATCCTAATTTTAAGATCGCTATCATTTTCAAAATAATCATCGTTCGATAACGCTTCAAAGCGAAGTTTATCAGCGGCATCGGCAGCATTTGAAACAAGCTCTCTTAAAAAGATCTCTTTATTGCTGTAGAGCGAGTGGATCATTAAGTGAAGCAGCTGTTTTACTTCGGTTTGAAAACTATGGGTTTCTTTTTGCACAGTTTCAGACATTATTAATTCCTTCAAAAAGTTAAATTTACATTACGGACTTAACTATTGGGTTACCTTAAAGGCTTTTCAAGTGCTAAAATCAGTAAAATTAATATTTATACCCGCTCTACTTCAAAATCAAATTTCTCAGGAGTCAAATTTTGAAACGTCGCACTAAAATAGTGACCACCTTAGGACCTGCCACCGACAATAAAGAAGCATTAACCGCCTTATTTAAAGCGGGAGCCAATGTTGTTAGGATGAACTTTTCTCATGGCTCAGCCGAAGATCACCTTAAGCGAACCAAAATGGTACGCGAGGTAGCCGACTCATTAGGATGTAACATTGCTATATTGGGTGACTTACAAGGTCCTAAAATTCGTATTGCTCGTTTTAAAAGTAGTAAAGTAGCAATTAAGATTGGGCAAGAATTTGTGCTCGATGCCGATTTAGATACCAATGCAGGCGATGAAACTCAAGTAGGTATCGACTATAAAGAGCTTCCTAAAGACTGCAATATTGGTGATATTCTTCTACTTGATGATGGCAGAGTTGAACTTGAAATTACCGACATTAAGCAAAACAAGGTCATCACCAAAGTGTTAATTGGCGATGAACTTTCTAATAACAAAGGCATAAACCTTAAAGGTGGTGGTCTTTCTGCTACAGCGCTAACCAACAAAGATATGGACGATATTAAGCTTGCCGCTAAAATGGAAGTTGATTATTTAGCCGTGTCTTTCCCGCGTACAGCCGAAGATATTCGCTTTGCCGAAAAGCTCGCTCGTGCCGCAGGATCTGATGCAGGCATTGTGGCTAAAATTGAACGCGCCGAAACGGTTAACTCGAAAACAACGCTGGATGAAATTATTAAAGCTTCTGCCGCAGTAATGGTTGCTCGCGGTGATTTGGGGGTTGAAATTGGTGATGCCGAGCTTATTGGCGTACAAAAGAAAATTATTCAGCGCGCCAGAAGCTTAGATAGAGCCGTTATTACCGCTACCCAAATGATGGAGTCAATGATCACCAACGCCATCCCTACTCGCGCTGAAGTATTTGATGTTGCCAATGCCGTGCTCGATGGTACCGATGCGGTTATGTTATCTGCCGAAACCGCTATGGGTGAGCATCCTATTCGTGTCGTTGAAGCCATGAGCCGAGTTTGTATTGGCGCAGAAAAAGAAAAAGCCACTCAAGTGTCAGGTCATAGAGTAGAACTTCAATGGGAAAATACCGACGAAGCCATTGCCATGGCAGCGATGTATGCCGCTAATCATTTATCAAAAATTAAAGCCATTGTTTGTTTAACCGAATCTGGCTCTACTCCACTGTTAATGTCACGAATTAGAAGTGGCATTCCTATTTTTGCACTTACTCGCTTAGAAGCCACCAAGCGAAAAATGGCACTTTATCGCGGTGTGCAAGCCATTCAATTTGATCCAACCGTATTAGCCAGACACGATGTTAATCGCCTTGCTTGTGAAGAACTAGTTAAACTAGGTGCCGCCAAAGAAGGCGACTTAATCATATTAACTAAAGGCGATCACATGGGTATTTTAGGTGGTACTAATGCCCTTAAAATACTAAAAATTGGCTCGGTAGTTTAGCTTAAGCAAATAAATTTAGGGAATAAATTTTATTCCCTAAATTTAATAAAGCTTTTATACTCGGGTTCATTATCCATTTTGCTTAATAAGGATCTGCCATGCCGAATCAATTGGTTATTTCTGCGATTGGACCTAATCAAACTGGAATTGCCAACCAAATCACTGCTCTTATCGCTAACTCTGGCTGCAACATTGTTGAAACTAAAATGAAAGCCATGGGCGATACTTTTAGTTTGGTTTTAATGGCAGAAGGCGAATGGAATGCTATTGCAAAACTAGAGCATTTGCTACCACAAAAGGCGCCAAGCCTTGGTATGACAACCATGATGCAGCGCACCGAAAAACTACACCCCACAAAAGCGCTCCCTTATCGAATTAAAATTATTGCATTAGATAATCCAGGCATCGTTCAAGAAACAACGCAATTTTTTGCCAAAAAAAATATTAACATTCAAGAAATGAGCTGTAATACCTATCCATCACCGCAAACAGGCGCGCAAATTATTTCGTTAAAACTAACCATTAGTCTATCGGCAGATATTTCATTATCAGATCTACGTAACCAATTTAACCAATTTTGTGCTGCAACCAACCTTGATGGCAGCCTCAACCCTCTTGCATAAGCATTAAAAAAGGAAAACCTATGAAACTTGGTGCAAAGCTTCCAAACCTTAATATTGAATCAACTGGAGAGCAAACTGTTAATCTGGCAAACATTAAAGACAAATTTGTGGTGGTTTATTTTTATCCAAGAGATAGCACCCCAGGTTGCACTACCGAAGGCCAGAACTTTCGCGATCTTTATCAGGAATTTCAGGCGCTAAACTGTGAAATATTTGGTGTTTCTAAAGACTCTATAAAAAAACACGAAAACTTTAAAGCCAAACAATCATTTCCTTTTGAACTGTTATCTGATCCTGACGAAAAGCTTTGCAATAAGTTTGATGTCATAAAACTCAAGAAAAACTATGGTAAAGAGTATATGGGAATAGAAAGAAGCACCTTTTTATTCAACCAATCAGGTCAATTAGTGTTTGAGTGGCGCAAAGTTCGGGTAAAAGGCCATGTAGACGAAGTATTTAACAAGCTTAAAGAACTCGCTTAAAGTTAATTGATCATAAACTTTTTCATCTAAAAGGAATCAGTATGCCAAGATTAAAGTTTTCAGGTTCACGACTTTTTGTATTAGACACCAATGTACTAATGCACGATCCAACCGCCCTATTTCGCTTTGCCGAGCACAATGTTTATATTCCTATGGTGGTTTTAGAAGAGCTTGATAATGGTAAAAAAGGAATGTCAGAAGTAGCGCGAAACGTACGCCAAGTAAGCCGCTATTTCGACACGTTAATGGAGCAAGCCAACGAAGATGATATTAGTAAAGGTTTACCACTTGGTAATTCACCCTATTTACCCAAAGAAGAAAGAACCAACGGATTATTGTTTTTTCAAACCAGCGAAATGCAAACCGAAGATTTTCCATCGGGCTTAGCCTCTAGCAAAGTGGATAACACCATAGTCAGCATTGCTCACCGTTTACAGCAAGATAATAAAAATAAGCTAGTTACTTTAGTTTCTAAAGATATTAACCTGCGCATTAAAGCTAAAATTTTAGGGGTTCACGCAGAAGATTATTTTAATGATCAAGTTTTAGATGATTTAGAAAACCTATTTACGGGTCAAAGCCTATTGCCCGATGATTTTTGGCAAACCCACGACAAAGCAATGAAGTCTTGGCAAGAAGAAGGTCGCACTTTTTATGAAGTGAATGGTCCATTAACCAGCTCATGGGTAACCAATCAATTTATCTATTTAAATGATGATTCAAACTTTGCCGCCATTGTTCGCAAAAAAGAAGGCGACACGGCAATTATTGAACTTACAAAAGATCACTCATCACCCGCTAACGATGTTTGGGGAATAACCGCCAGAAACATCGAGCAAAGCTTTGCGCTTAATTTATTAATGGATCCTGAAATTGACTTTGTTACCCTGCAAGGCCCAGCTGGAACAGGTAAAACGCTACTCGCTTTAGCCGCCGCACTTGAGCAAACCATAGAGACTAAACAATATAGTGAAATTATTGTTACTCGTGTTACGGTTCCTGTCGGTGAAGATATCGGCTTTTTACCCGGAACCGAAGAAGAAAAAATGAACCCGTGGATGGGCGCATTTACCGATAACTTAGAAGTGCTTTCCCCTTCACAGTCGAACGATGATTGGGGCAAACAAGCCACCCAAGATATTCTACAAAAATGGCTAAAAGTTCGCTCATTAAACTTTATGCGCGGCAGAACCTTTATTAAAAAGTTTGTGATCATCGACGAAGCACAAAACCTCACCCCAAAACAAATGAAAACCCTAATTACCCGTTCAGGGCCAGGCACAAAAGTGGTTTGTTTAGGTAATGTACATCAAATTGATACCCCTTATTTAACCGAAACTAGCTCAGGCATTAGTTTTGTGGTGGATAAATTTAAACATTGTGACTTTGCAGGACATATCAAACTGCATCGCGGTGAACGCTCTCGTTTGGCGGATTTTGCTTCTGATAATTTATGATAATAAATAGGCTGTAAGAAACACTTTGATATTATAAAGAGCAATAAAGACAGTATTTTTATTGCTCTACGTTACATGTCAATATTAGTATGAAAATTAGTCTTATTAACACTGGAGACTAATATGAAAACTAGACCTGCTAGCTTAAAGGCTCGCTTAGTAGCAATCACCCTTCTTTTATCTGGCTGTCAAAGCTTTTCATCAAACTTCATCTAGACTGGTAATTTTCTGACATTATCTAATAATATTCAGACAATTCAGGCAGTTACATTGAATGTTTTAATAAGAAAGAGTAACTTCTTGCTTTACACTCTAACCAATACAAAGAAACCAAGCTATTTAGGGAATGTAAATTATGAACTTATTTTTAAGAGTTATTACCATTGTTTTTTTCACTTCTGTGTTTTTGTTTACATTTAATACTCAAGGCAATGAGCTCCCAGTAGATCCCCCATCTGAAACACAAGAAGCTGATGATGATGATTGGGCTCCTAAACTCAGAGTTGTTAACCACCCAACAACACTTATGCCAACATTGCTGGAACTAATATTAGAAACTCCAACAAAGGCTTTTTATGAGCAAAAATCTAAACCGAAACCTCCTATGAAGTCTGTTTGTCAATTACAGCCAGATATTTGTATAATAGAAAGAGATCCAGATTCAGACTCAAACTTATAAAATTTGAAATATATTTGTAAACTCTCAACTTTACTCATTCTCATATTAATTCACTCAAATACTGCTTCAGCATATCAATTGCTGAAGCAGTCTAACGTTAACTTAAAACAAGTCAGTTTTGGCGACAACAGTTTATACTCTTCTCCAGATTTCTCGTTTCGTTCCTCAGATAGTTCTTTGTGGTTGCTTTCATCTCGCGGAATTGTTCGTAAACAAGGAGAATGGATCACTAATTATGAATACCCTGGTCTCAAGTCAGATTATTTCAGCCCAGAACTCTCACCGTTAATCAGAGCTATCGAATTCAAAGGAAAAATAATTTTATCTATTAATAAGCAAATGATTTACTTTGATCAAGACCTGAATACTTGGTTAACTTTGAATTATCAGCCAAAAGACGATGAAATTATTACAGGATTACAGGTTTTCCAAGAAAAGCTTTGGTACTCAACAATCAAAGGATTATATTTTAGTGATGAAATTGGTAAAAAATTTAGTACGCTCTCTATTCCTAAGCATTTACAACACTCTCGTACTAAATTTCCATTAATAACGGAGCTTTTTGTAAATAATGAAAGTAAATCACTATGGATTGGCTCATATTTCTCAACTTTGTTTAAGGTATCATTTAAAGACAGCACATATCAGTTTGACAAATACACATTACAAAAGAATAAAAATCAAATTGTTCATGATATAAAACAATTAGATAATAACACTTTGCTAATCGGTAGCTCTATTGGATTGTTAACCTTTAACTTATCAACTAATAAATCTGTAAATTTAACGGCTAATTATAATTTGCCTTATATAGATAATATTGTAATTACAAAAAATGATTACTGGTTTATTTCTGAAGGAAAGGTCTATTTTTATAACAAAAATTTAAAGCAAGTTTTTTATATCTCAGAAGATACTTTACCTTTTAAAACAAAATCATATACAGCTACGAGCTTATATAAAGACTTCGAAGAAAATATATGGATTACTTTAACAGGCAACGGGCTTATACAACACAACCCATATTTTAACAAATTTAGATATTCACCAAACATAACTAGGGGCGCAAGAAACCTTAATTTATTATTTAAAAATAAAAAAGACCAGTTAATGTATAGTTTTGAAAATAAGCTTTTTCAAAGCCACACTAATGATACTTTATCCATTGATGCAAACTCAGTTACATTTCATAAAGAAAAAATGTATGTAGGTGAAAATGGATTAGTTTCGGTTTATCAAAATCAAAAAAAAACTGATGAAATTATAATACCAGGAGAAAAAGCAAACATTAGCTCTTTAACTGTTGATAAAATGGATCAACTTTGGATTATTGATGTGCTAAAAGGATTGTTTATATATTCTTTACCAAACAAACAGTTTATCAACACTAGTAGTATAGAATCAAAAGGTGCAAACCAAGCTAATTATGTCACCACAACAAATAATGGTGATATCGTAGTCTTAACATCAAATCAAATTAATCGTTATTCTATACTAAACTCTGGAAAGACTAAGTTAATAGAGTCCGTTAATCTAAAAAATCAAATAAGTAAGAGCCACAAACAAAATAATCATTTAATGGTACTTCATCCTAACAATAAAATAAGCAAGCTAGATCTAGAGACTTTCAAATATCAGAGCTTTCAATTTAGTAATATTTCTGAAGATATAAGTTGTGCGCTTACTGGAGAGGGTAACAACTGGTGGCTAGCACTTAAAAATGGAAATCTAGTCAAGCTTAATAATGAAAGTAAAAATGAAGCAGTTTACTCTCAAAAAGACGGGATTCCTATGGGAGGAGTTAATGGAAATTACTGTCTTAAGTTTTTTGATTCTTACTTATTTTCAACTCACTCAGGTGTAATAGAAACCAATCAATCATACATATCGCCCATTGACGCTAACAATAAAACCCACATAGCAATGATCAATAGCTCAAAGGGTAAAACCAATCATACAGCCCTTAATTCAGAGCTAGAGTTAAGCTCATCAGATTTTCCTATGCAAATAGATTTTTATTCATCAAGCTTAATTTTTCCACAAGAGAACCAATTTAGATATAGATTAAATGAAACCCATAAATGGCAAGAGCTTGAAAACAATTCAAAAAGTTTAATTGTTACTAACTTAAAACCAGGAAGTTATAATGTAGAACTGCAGTCTCGACTGTCCAATTATGAGTGGAGCCAATCACTAAGCATAAGAATAAAATCCCTAAATTCTCTCTGGTTAAGTTGGTGGGCAATATTAATTTATTTAATTCTATTATTAAGTAGCATTTATTTTTATTCATTACTGAGAGTTAAGAGACTAAAAACAAGAGCATTAAAGCTTGAGAAACAAGTTCAAACAAGAACAAGCCAACTAAATGAACTTATTAATAAAAAAAATGAAGAATTTGCCAATATTTCACATGAATTTAGAACTCCGCTCACTATTGTACTTGGCTCTTTACAGCAACTAATATCAAAAGAAAAACATGAAAGTAAAAAATCCTCCCTTCAAACGATAAAAAGAAATTCTTCTAGATTGTTAAGAATGGTTGACCAGATACTTCATTTGGAGAAGTTTAGAGTCCAAAGAGTAGCTGAAACGACATATATATCGGTAAAACCAATCTCAGAGCAAATTGGGAACTCATTTAAAGTACTTGCAGAGCAACAAGGACTAAAAATGCAAATAGGAAAAATAGATGATGCTTGGCTATATTTTACTCCTGATTCACTAGAAAGAATTTTATTAAACTTACTTTCAAATGCTCTTAAATATTCTAACGAAGGCGATACGATTAAGTTTTCTATTGAAAAAGTTAATGAAACTCAATTGAAAATTATAGTTGAAGATAGCGGTATTGGAATACCTAACGATAAACAAGAAGATATTTTTAAACGGTTTAATCGCGTATTAAATCCTAACTCTGAAAGCATAATAGGAGCAGGAATAGGTCTTTCATTAGTTAAAGAATTAGTTGAATACCACAATGGAACAATTGATCTTGATAGTACTAGTGGAAAAGGTTCTAAATTTACAGTAAACCTGCCACTAGCCATTCCAAGTAAAACTTATAATATAGAAAATAGCGCCCTTAATATAGAAATGATTAATTCTGAGTTAGAAAACATAGAAAAGCCAAGCCCATTAGAATTTAACTCAAATAGAAATAATACTTTAACACTCCCACAAGATGCCGCAACAATACTTATCGTTGAAGATAACCCAGATATGAGACAACATATTTCCAATATGTTGAGCTCAAATTATCATACTATTACTGCTATAAATGGAGAAGAAGGTTTTTCTTATGCTAAAAAAGAGATTCCTGATTTAATATTAAGTGATGTGATGATGCCCCAAATGGATGGCTTTGAGCTCTGTGAGCAATTAAAATCAAATGAACTTACAAGCCATATCCCTTTAATCTTATTAACAGCCAGAGCAGATCGTAAAAGCCGAATAACTGGGTGGAAGAAACAAGCTGATGACTATCAAACTAAACCATTTGATAACGAAGAACTAATCATTCGAATTCAAAATCTTTTAGACATTAGAGCATTATTAAAAGATAGATTTTTATCTAATGTTCAAGCAAATGATATTAATATTCATAAAATTGATTCTAACGATCCTGATAATGATTGGGAATTACAACAATCTGAGTTTTTTGAAAAATTCATAAAAGAACTTGAAAAAAGTTATGCTAATTCAAATTTAAAAGTTGCACAAATTGCTAGCTCATTGGCTATGACTGAGAGGCAGTTATACCGAAAATTAAAAGGTATAATTAATCAAACACCTGCAGAATATTTAAAAAACTATCGATTAGAAAAAGCAATTATTCTTGTTAAAAAAGGAATACCTGCTGGCAATATTTCTTTTGATGTTGGTTTTTCTAGCCATAGTTATTTTAGTAAGTGCTTTAAAGCTAAATATGGTAACTCACCTAGTGATTACCAATAAAATTGAAACCAAAGAAGGGGAGTGTTAGAAATTCTGTGTCATTCAACTAAACTCTTAAAAAAGAGGAATGACACATTATGGAAAAATCATTTGATTTAGAAAAAGCATTAAAAGAATTACAGTCAGGTAAACCAATAACCGGTAAAGGTGGAGTGCTTACTCCATTGATTAAACAGCTGACTGAAGCGGCTCTCAATGCTGAGCTAGTTGCTCATTTAGACGATGATGAGCAACCGAATCGTAAGAATGGCACGACAGCCAAAACAATTAAGTCTTCTCATGGTAATTTTGAGCTCAATACGCCTCGTGATCGCGCAGGTAGTTTTGAGCCGAAAATCATTAAAAAGCATCAAACAACGCTCACCGATGAAATCGAAACGAAAATACTTTCACTTTTTTCTCATGGTATGAGTTACCGAGATATTACACAAAATTTGACCGATTTGTATGGTGTCAACATATCCACTGCAACACTCAGCAATATTACCGATAAGCTTATTCCTGAGCTTAAAAACTGGCAACAACGGCCATTAGAAAGCCACTATCCTTTTGTTTGGCTCGATGCCATTCATTATAAAGTGAAAGACCAAGGACGCTATGTTAGCAAGGCCATCTATACCGTTCTCGGACTAAAACTTGATGGCACAAAAGAGATATTAGGGCTTTACTTATCAGAAAATGAAGGCGCTAATTTCTGGTTATCTGTGCTAACCGACATGAGCCATCGTGGCGTTCAAGACATTCTCATTGCCTGCGTAGATGGTCTAACAGGCTTTCCTGAAACGATTAATAGTTGCTATCCTAATACCGAAGTACAACTTTGCATTATTCATCAAATTCGCAACTCGATGAAATATGTGGCTTCAAAAAATCAAAAGGCTTTTATGGCTGACTTAAAACCGGTTTATCGTGCTGTTTCCAAACAAGCGGCTGAGCAAGCGCTCGATGAGTTAGAAACTAAATGGGGCAAACAATATCCTATTGTGCTCAAATCCTGGCGCAGAAAGTGGGATAACTTGTCGGTTTTCTTTAAATATCCAGAGCCAATACGCAAAGTTATTTACACGACCAATGCAATTGAATCGGTGCACCGCCAGTTTAGAAAGCTCACCAAAACCAAAGGCGCATTTCCTAATGAAAATAGTCTGCTAAAATTACTGTATTCTGGCATTGGGAATATGACGAAGAAATGGACAATGCCAATCCAAAATTGGAATTTGACATTGTCGCAACTGGCTATTTATTTTGAAGGTCGTCTTGACGACGTTTTAGATATTTAGCATTCACTGACACAGAATTCTAAACGGTCTCCAAAGAAGGGAAACAATAATCATTGCCCCCCTCCTTAGCTACTTACAAGACAATTTTAGTTTTCTGACTCACAAACTTCATCAATTCCACCTAAGCCTTGACAAATAGCTAGGTTACTTACACTAACATTCTTCGATGTTTCAGTAACATTTCCATCATCATCAGTAACTTTGAAAGTTACATTGTAAGTAGAGCTATACTCTCCAAATTTCACCTTTAATTCATGGTATCTATTAGGAACACTAACTCCATCAATGAATACTTCCTCTGATACTACATATCCATCTCTGTCACTTGATTCAAAATCTACTACTTTTACACCTTGTTCATATGTTCCATCACCAGCATCAACATTGTGCTCTTTTATTACAGCCTTTGGTGTATATTCACAAACTTGTATTGTTTCTGTTCCAAAACGAGAAAAAGGAACATCTGCAAAACACTCATACCTTGAACCATTAATATATTCACTCAGCAAAGCTCTTGATGAACGCGTTAATTGAATATATTCACTCAGCTGATAAAGAACTCCTGATACTTCAACACTACAATATGACCACCCCTCGTACAAAGCCACTTGTACGCTTGTAGTTTCACAATTAACAGGTTCATCCCCATCAGCAACTGCATTCCCTGCAAACAAAATCAATACTGTAGTTATTAAAGTGTTTTTAATTAGTTTCATTTGTAATCTCCTCAATAATAGTTCAAATGAAACACAACATTACAACCATACTTTGATTATAGATTATTGAAATCCTGACATTTAATGGTAATACTTTGACATTTTTAAATTGCAATGTGCTTAAAAGGTTTATTGAGATAGCAGTATTGAACAAGCGAAATAGATTTAGTATAGGTACTCTCAACGTATTTAATTGAAATAGAAGTCCATAGTACACTAACAAAAACAAAACTTAATTCGAGCTCAATTAATTTAAATAATCTCAAGCAACTAAACTACCAAGCTCCGTAAGTGAAAAAGCAGCTACAGGTATATGTGTTCGAGCCCGAAAACAAAAAAGCCCGCTATAAATAGCGGGCTTTTTAAATATGGCGGAGAGATAGGGATTCGAACCCTAGATGGGCTATTAACCCATGCCGGTTTTCAAGACCGGTGCATTCAACCGCTCTGCCATCTCTCCGTTGAGGCGCGAATATTACAAGATTCTGAGCATTTGTAAAAGGTTTATTTAAGGATTTTTTAATAATTTTTTACTATTTCTTTCAATTTGGTTAATGAATAATCAACATTATGTAAAATCACCGAATATACTTGACCAATAGGGTTGGTTTCTTTATTTTAATCCTTATTATTAGTAGTATATACAAATAATATAACCAACTCTCTTAACTTGAGTTTTATTTACTAAACAGGAGTTTTACATGCAATCTCAATCACCGGTAATCGAAAGAACTCGTGGTGGCTCAATAGAAATCAACAAAGTTCTCAAGAATGCCTATTTACTGCTGTCTGCAACCCTCTTATTTAGTGCGGCTATGGCGGGTGTTGCTATTGCCATGAATGTTGCGCCAATTAATCCATTTATCTACTTAGCGGTTATTTTTGGTATTAGCTTTGTTCTCTCTAAAACGGCTAATAGCTCAATGGGCTTAGTGGTTACTTTTGCTTTCACAGGCTTTTTAGGCTTTTACGCAGGCCCTATTGTTAGCATTTATGCATCAACCTTTGGTTCGCAAATTGTTGTCCAAGCACTCGCGGGCACTGGCTTAATCTTTTTTGCTTTATCGGGCTATGTACTAACGACTAAAAAAGACTTCTCTTTTATGCGCGGCTTTTTATTCGCAGGCTTAATGGTTGCTCTTGTTGCCAGTATTGGTTATTTCTTAGGTAGCTACTTCTTCGGATGGTACGTGTCTGGTCTTTCTGTAGCGCTATCAGCTTTATTTGTATTATTAATGTCAGGTTTTATCCTTTATGACACCAGCTCTATTATGCGCGGTGAGCAAACTAACTACATTTTAGCCACTGTTAGTATGTACATGAACATTTATGTATTGTTTATGCACCTGCTTAACTTGCTTTCTGCTTTCTCTGGCGATGATTAATAGAATAAATTCTATTAATCTCTAGCTTTTAAGTAAGCATAAAAAAACCGATAACATTGTTATCGGTTTTTTCGTTTAAGGCTTTAAGTAAGTAATACTTTTAATTAATGCCTTTTAGGCGGTCTAACTAAAGAACACCGTATGCAAGCATGGCATTAGCCACTTTTACAAAACCAGCCACATTAGCGCCTTTTACATAATCAACATAATCGCCTTTATCACCATATTGTAGACACTTACCATGAATACCCGCCATAATGTCTTTAAGCTTTTCATCTAACTGCTCGCGAGTCCACGATAAACGCTGGCTATTTTGCGACATCTCTAAGCCCGATACAGCAACACCGCCAGCATTAGAAGCTTTACCCGGTGCATAAAGCACTTTAGCTGCATGGAATACACGAATAGCATCAATCATAGTTGGCATATTTGCACCTTCTGAAATGGCTTTCACACCATTGGCAACTAATTTTTCTGCATCTTCTTTTTGAATTTCATTTTGAGTAGCACAAGGTAGCGCAACATCACATTTAATGCCCCAAGGCTTTTGACCTTCAAAATACTCAACACCATATTTTTCGGCATATTCTTTAATGCGTCCACGTTTTACGGTTTTAAGCTCGATAATATAAGCCAATTTTTCTGCATCAATGCCCGCAGGATCATAAATAAAACCTGCTGAATCAGACATAGTGACAACTTTACCACCAAGCTGAGTAATTTTTTCAGCCGCATATTGAGCAACATTACCCGATCCAGAAATAACTGCTGTTTTACCTTTAAGCGAATCACCTGAATGTTTTAGCATTAGATCTAAAAAGTAAACTGCTCCATAACCTGTTGCTTCGGTACGAATTAAACTACCGCCAAATTCAAGTGATTTGCCTGTTAAAGTACCAGTAAACTCATTTTGAAGGCGTTTATATTGACCAAATAAATAACCAATTTCACGTGCGCCAACACCAATATCACCAGCAGGAACGTCTCGGTTAGGGCCAATGTGTTTATGTAGCTCGGTCATAAAGCTTTGACAAAAACGCATCACTTCGCGATCAGAGCGACCTTTAGGATCAAAGTCAGATCCGCCTTTACCACCGCCCATTGGCAAGGTTGTTAAGCTATTTTTAAAAACTTGCTCAAAGCCTAAAAATTTTAAAATACTTTGATTAACCGAAGGGTGGAAACGTAAACCCCCTTTATATGGCCCAATAGCGCTATTATATTGCACGCGATAACCACGGTTAACCCTAATATGCCCGTCATCATCTTCCCAGCATACGCGGAAAGAGACAATGCGATCAGGCTCTACCATTCTTTCAAGAATAGCAGCTTGGTTGTAACGTGGGTTTTCATTAATAAATGGAACAATATCTTCAGCGACTTCTTGTACAGCCTGATGAAATTCAATTTCACCTGGATTACGACGCTTAATTTTATCCATAAAAGATTCAAGATCGATTTGCTTATTAGCCATAGTATTTACTCATAGTGGTTTTCATATTTAGCCGATACCTAAAATAACGACTCAAATTTATTTGGCACGAATTATCTATCTCATTTTTAGCAAAAGAGATTAGACCAGTATGATATTTCGACAAAAATGTTAAAAACTTGATTTAGATTAAGCCTTAGTTGAAAATTAACAACTTATTCATTCAATAGTAGCTTTAAAACACAATAATGCGTCATTTTCTTGTTTTAGTAACAGGCTCCCCCACTCATTCACAAGCCCACCTTTCTGCAATTCGGTTTGTTAGTGCCGCACTTGCCAAAGGGAACAAAATCAGTCAAATATTCTTCTACCAAGATGCGGTTCATGTTGCTAATAAAATGATACTAAAACCACAAGATGAAGCCCAACTAATGGCGCAATGGAAGGCTATCAGCAATAAGCATAATATTGAGTTACAGGTTTGCGTTGCTGCGGCAAACAGGCGTGGTGTGATCAATGAAGAAGAAGCAAGCATTAATAATATTGATTCAACTAGTATTGACTCCGACTTCAAAATACTTGGGCTTGGTCAGCTTGCCTCGCGCTTAAATGATGTTTCAACTAAACTGATTCAGTTTAAGTAGGTGATAAAATGGAGTCTAAATTACTCACAACAACTATTATCATTAAAACCCCGCCATTTAGTGATATTAGCGGTAAAGAAGGTATCGACTTAGCTTTAGTTTGCGCGGCTTTTGAGCAAAATACTCAGCTTATTTTTACAGAAGCAGGTATATTACATTTAATTAATGAACAAAGTAGCGAAGCAATTAACGATAAACTTCACGATAAAATTCTAAAAGCCCTTGAGTTTTATGAAATAGAAACCATTTATTGCGACCAAGCTGCATTATCAAACTATTCAATTGATAAAGCTCAATTAATTAACAATATTAAGCTTGTCTCCACTAAAGAGATAGCAAACTTAGTTTCACAATCTAATCATACGGTTACTTTTTAATGAGCCAGCTTTACATTTTAAGCAATCACCATTCGGTCAGTGAGCTAAATAATGAGCTTTTCTCCGATGCTGAGTCGTTATTATTAATTGCCGATGGCGTACTTGCCAGTTTAAATAATACTTTTAAAGAAAGTAAAAAAATCATTTATGCCCTAAAACCCGATTGTGACAGCCGAGGCATAACGAGTAATATTCCTTCTTATATTCAGCTAATTAGTGATGATGAAATGGTAGATTTGTGCAATAAAGCCGAACAAATAGTGAGCTGGTAATGAATACATCGCTTTCATTAGATTCGTTAGAAACCGATCCTCAGGGGTACTTAAAAGATGCCAGTCTTTGGAGCGAGCATTTAGCCAAGCAAATTGCCGATAAAGAAGGGATTGAATTAACCGACGATCATTGGCAAGTGATCCGCTATGTTCGCCAGTTTTATGAAGAGTTTAATACCAGCCCCTCTATTAGACCCCTAGTGAAATATTTAGCTAATGTGTTGCCCAAAGAAAAAGCCAGCAGTTTATTTTTGCAGATTTTATTTCCTGAAGGTCCCGCTAAGCAAGCCACCAAAATTGCAGGTTTACCAAAACCTGCAAGATGCACTTAAGCTTAAATATACCCGTTCTACTTCAACTAATCGTTATTTTTACACCGATTGTCATGATAAAATCACCTCAAGTATAAATTGGCTGAAACAATTCAGTTAAAATTCAGTCAGAACCACTAAACTAATCGTAAATCGTTGCACTTCATTAAATTAAGGAGCTAACCCAATAATGAAAAAGCTAATTCAGGCAGCCATTATTTTATTCACATTTAGCACAACCGCTTTCGCACAAACCGATCCAACAAGTTTTTTGCAGGATATGACCAAAACCATGGTTGGCGAAATTGAAGCCAACAAAGAAGCGTTAAAAGTTGATCCTAAAGTCGCTGAAAAACTGGTACGAGAGCACCTTTTACCCATAATTGACACAACAGCCTTTGCTAAAAGAACACTTGGCTCTAAGCTTTGGAAAACATTATCTGACGATCAAAAATCACAATTTATTGACCGTTATATTAAAAGCGTTATTAACAAGTATGCAAAAGGTTTAAGTTTGTATGATGGTCAAGAATTTGAGTTTGCCAAAGCTGAAATTAGTAAAAAAGGCAATGCTAGGGTAAAAAGCCAACTTAAACAGTCAGGTTCAAAACCACTTAATATCTTCTACTACCTTCGCCCCAATAGCGACTCTTGGTTAATTACTAATATGCTTATAGATGGTGTAAACATCACCAAAAGCTATAAAACTCAATTTTTACCTAGAATTAAAGAAATTGGTTTTGATAAGTTTTTGCAAGAACTTGCGGCTAAGTAATTATTTGTTTTTTGAAGGATTTATTTTAAATTCAAGAATTGGTCGGAGCGAGAGGATTTGAACCTCCGACCACTTGCACCCCATGCAAGTGCGCTACCAGGCTGCGCCACGCTCCGATTTGGTGTGAATTTTTCGATAACAAAAGTTGTTTAACTTAATTACCGAGGCGGGAATATTACCTTTTTTTTTAGACTTTGCAAGCAATCATTTAACCACTTGCAGATTTTTAAATGCGAATAACAAATTAGTGGTTTAAAATCTTTAAAACACCCTCTAACTCGCTAATAATTGCTTGAATAGCTTGTGGATTTGGCTGAGCTTGTTCTTCTTCACTTTCTAGCTGTTGTCTTGCTCCACCAATGGTAAAGCCTTGATCGTAGAGCAACTCGCGAATTTCGCGAATAACAAGAACATCATCGCGTTGATAATAGCGTCGATTTCCACGGCGTTTAACGGGCTTAAGCTGCGGGAACTCTTGCTCCCAATACCTTAAAACATGCGGTTTAACCAAACATAATTCGCTTACCTCGCCTATGGTGAAGTAGCGTTTATCAGGAATTGGTAAGAGTTCGTTATTATTACTTGCTTCCAGCATAGGCCTCTACTCGGGCTTTTAATTTTTGACCAGGTCTAAAGGTTACCACCCGACGAGCGCTAATTGGAATTTCTTCGCCGGTTTTTGGGTTACGCCCAGGTCTTTGTTTTTTGTCTCTTAGGTCAAAGTTTCCAAAACCCGAAAGTTTAACCTGATTATTACTAGCTAGTGAGTTGCGGATCTCTTCGTAGAAACCCTCAACCATTTCTTTTGCTTCACGTTTGTTTAAACCTAAATCATCAAATAAACGTTCAGCCATATCTGCTTTGGTTAATGCCATACTTAGTCTCTCAATACTGCACTTAGCTTATCTTGCAACGTTGCGATAATGCGATCTAATGTTTTATTTATCTCGGCATCTTTAAATGTTCTGTCATTCCGTTGCAGAGTGAAGCCAATTGCAACACTTTTATAACCTGGCTCAATTCCTTTACCGCGATAAATATCGAATATTACAATATTATTTAGCCAATGTTTTGCCGTTTGTCCAATTAAATCAACAATTTGCGTAGAAGTCACGCTTTCTTTTACTAAAATCGCTAAATCTCGACGAATAGTTGGAAATTTTGACAAAGGGTTAAACTGAGGAATTTTTCTTGCTAAAACACGTTTTAACTCAATTTCAAATACATAGGCTGTGTGCTCTAAGCCAAATTCTTTTTGTGTTTTTGGGTGTAATTTTCCAATATAGCCACAAGGTTTACCATTTTTTAAGATCTGAGCAGTTTGTCCAGGGTGCAAACCATTACGTTCACTCGCAACAAAACTAAACTGATCTTTCGATTGACCTAAATTAAATACCGCTTCTAAATCGCCTTTTAAGTCAAAAAAATCAACGAAATTGTTTTGAGCTTCCCAGTTTTCTTGCTCTCTTCTACCTGCTATAACCCCTGAAATAACTTGAGTTTGCACTAAACCTTCATCGCTTGGCACAAACTTAAGTCCTGTTTCAAAAATTCTTATCATATCTTGCTGACGCTTAAGGTTATAGTCTACAGCCCTTAATAACCCTGGCCATAAAGAAGTACGCATTACCCCTAGTTCTGATGAAATAGGATTCAGTAATGCTAATGGCTCTATGTTTGGATCAATCAGTTGCTGGGATTCTTTATCAATGAAGGTATAAGTTATCGCTTCTTGATAGCCGCGATGAGCAAATAGTTTAGCCAATTGAAACTTTTGCAATTGCTTTTCGGGTTGCCTTATCATTGCCATTTCACCAACAGGCTTGCGGCTTGGAACCTTGTTATAGCCGTATATGCGCACAATTTCTTCAATTAAATCAGCTTCAATCGAAATATCAAAACGCTGACTAGGAATATCCACTAACCAGCCTTCATCATTAGATGTCAGTTTCATACCTAAGCGAGTGAGAATATCTTCTACTTGAGAGTCCGCAACTTCAATGCCTAACAAGCGCTTAATACGTTCGCGCCTTAGATTAACGCTTTTAGCTTGAGGGAAATGCTCTTTACTTATTTGATCAACAATAGGACCTGCTTCGCCGCCAACTATTGACTGTAATAATTCGGTTGCACGCTCAATAACATCTGCACAAAGGTTATAATCAACTCCTCGCTCAAAGCGATGAGAAGCATCGGTATGTAAGCCGTAGCTTCTGGCTTTACCAGCAATGGCAACAGGCTCCCAATGTGCGACTTCTAATAAGAGATCTTTGGTATTGTCGTTAATACCAGAGTATTTACCGCCCATAATTCCAGCCATTGACAATGCTTTTTTATCATCAGCAACAACTAATGTATCTTCTTGTAACTCGATTTCTTTTTCGTCTAATAAAATCAGTTTTTCGCCTTTTACTGCATGGCGAATATTAATACTTCCCTCTACATTGTTAAGATCAAACGCATGCATTGGATGACCAAGCTCTAGCATTACATAGTTAGTTACATCAACTACAGCATCAATACTGCGAATGTCTGACGCTGCCAGTCTGGCAACCATCCAACTGGGAGTGGGTTTATTAATGTCTACATTTTTAAGTATTCTTGCAACAAACCTTGGGTTTGCTTTTGGTGCAGATAAGGTTACCTTAACTTTATCGTCAATGGTGACTTTAGCGGGCTTAATGTTGATAAAATCAACCTGCGTTTGAGTTAATACACCAACTTCGGTAGCAACCCCTTTCATTCCTAAGCAGTCGCCACGGTTGGGGGTTAAATCAACGTCTATTGCGTTATCTTTAAGTCCTAAATGCTCAACAAGCTGAGTGCCTAGTATAGCATCATCGACCAGCTCCATAATGCCATCTGATTCTTCAGACATCTCAAGTTCTTTACCCGAACAAAGCATTCCAAATGAATGTACGCCACGCATTTTGGCTTTTTTAATTTTAAAATCACCGGGTAGTTTTGATCCAATAGTCGCAACGGCCACTTTTATGCCTTCTCTTGCATTTGGTGCGCCACAGATAATTTGTAGATTTTCATCGGTGCCAACATTAACCGAGCAAACTTGAAGCTTATCGGCCTCTGGATGCTTTTCGGCTTTTTCTATTTGACCTACCACAACACCTTCTAATTCTGCACCAATGGTTTCAACACCATCGACCTCTAAGCCAGCCATGGTAAGCGTTGCAACTAATTCTTCGGTAGAAATACTAGGATTTACCCAAGTTCTTAACCACTTTTCACTAATTTTCATTTTTTGTATTTCCGAATTGATATTCGATTAATCTTTAATATGTTTTAACTTAAAGGATCTTCCCTCTTCCAAAGTGAAGGAGTATTCCTTGTCCCCTTTCCTTTAAAGGAGAGGGTTAGGGAGAGGTAGTAATGTTGAACTTTAACCTTTAAAACTCAAATTAAAGCCTTTTCCCTCTCCCCCGCCCTCTCCCTAAGGGAGAGGGGGTATTCTTTGTCCCCTCTCCTGTGAAGGAGAGGGTTAGGGAGAGGTAGATAAGCTAAACTTTTACTCTTAAGCCCAACTTTAAAGCCTCTTCCCTCTCCCCAGCCCTCTCCCTAAGGGAGAGGGGGTATTCTTTGTCCCCTCTCCTGTGAAGGAGAGGGTTAGGGAGAGGTAGATAAGCTAAACTTTTACTCTTAAGCCCAACTTTAAAACCTCTTCCCTCTCCCCAGCCCTCTCCCTAAGGGAGAGGGAGTATTCTTTGTCCCCTCTCCTATGAAAGAGAGGGTTAGGGAGAGGTAGATAAGCTAAACTTTTACTCTTTAAGCCCAACTTTAAAACCTCTTCCCTCTCCCCAGCCCTCTCTCTAAGGGAGAGGGGATATTCTTTTTTCTCTCCTTTAAAAGAAGTTAGGTATTAACCTAATTAAACTGCTTTAAAAAACGTAAATCATTTTCAAAGAACAGCCTTAAATCATTTACGCCATATCTCAGCATAGTCATTCGCTCAACACCCATTCCAAAGGCATAGCCGCTATATTCTTCGCTATCAATGCCAACCGATTTTAGAACATTAGGATGAACCATTCCTGCACCTAAAATTTCAAGCCAACCAGTATGGCTACATACTCGGCAACCTTTACCCGAACACATTACACACTCAATATCCACCTCAGCCGAAGGCTCTGTAAATGGAAAATACGATGGTCTAAAGCGAACGGCTAAATTATCATTTTCAAAAAAGTGTTTTAAAAACTCGTCTAAAACACCTTTAAGATCAGCAAATGAAGTGCTTTTATCAACCAATAAGCCTTCTACTTGGTGAAACATTGGGGTGTGGGTTAGATCAGAGTCGCAACGATAAACTCGCCCTGGCGCAATAATTTTTACTGGCGGTGCTTTCTTTTCCATAGTCCGAATTTGCACTGGTGAAGTATGGGTTCTTAAAAGATCACCATTACCAAAGTAAAAGGTATCGTGCATTGCTCTAGCAGGGTGATGCCCAGGGATATTTAAGGCTTCAAAGTTATGATAATCATCTTCAACCTCTGGCCCTTCTTCTACTGAAAAGCCCACTTGAGAAAAATAGTTAACAATTCGCTCTAAAGTGCGATTAACTGGATGTAACCCGCCAACATTAGCGTTTCTGCCTGCCAGAGTTACATCAATGGACTCATCGGCTAGTTGCTGCTCAATGGCATGAAGCTCGAACTTCTCTTTTTGTGAATCAAGTGCTGCTTGAATTTGTTTTTTGGCTTTATTAATTGCCGCACCAACTAATGGGCGCTCTTCAGCGGGCAAACTGCCTAAGCTTTTAAGTTGTAGGGTAAGCTCACCTTTTTTACCTAAAAACTCTACTTTTACTTGTTCAAGTGCTTGCAAGTTGGAGGTTTGATTAGCCGCATCAAGCCCTCGCTGTAATAGTTCATCAACTGTTGTAGACATTCAAATTTACCGTTTAATTAAATCAAATATTTCTATGAACACTAAATGGGTTCAAAGTACTAACCAATCGAGACTATTGCATTATAATTAACTCAATAGCCTATTGGTTAAAACTCTATTTAGTGCTTTTTAATAAAAAAAGGGAAGGACAATTGCCCTTCCCTCTATAACGCATTTTTAGCTTTGAGCAATGCTCAAATTAAAATTAGCGATGTCTAAGCTAGAGCAGCTTTTGCTTTTTCGATTAAAGTTGCGAAAGCTTCTTTATCGAATACAGCAATATCAGCCAAAATTTTACGGTCGATAGCAATAGATGCTTTTTTCAAACCGTTGATAAATTGGCTATAAGACATACCATTAACACGCGCTTCAGCATTAATACGTTGGATCCATAAAGCACGGAACTGACGCTTACGCTGTTTGCGGTCACGGTAAGCATATTGAGCTGCTTTGGTTACCGCTTGCTTTGCAACGCGGTAAACACGGCTACGAGCTCCGTAATAACCTTTTGCTGCTTTTAAGACTTTTTTATGACGCTTATGGGCGGTCACACCACGTTTAACTCTTGGCATTATTTATTTCTCCCATTCTTACGCGTAAGGTAGTTGACGATTTAACTGTTCAACATCTGCCGGATGTACCATCTCCATACCACGAAGATGACGCTTCCGCTTAGTGCTCTTTTTAGTAAGAATGTGGCGACGATGCGACTGAGCGTGCTTGAAACCACCTTTACCAGTTTTCTTGAAGCGCTTAGCTGCTCCACTATCTGATTTTATCTTTGGCATTGTTATTTACTCCAATAGTTTATTGACTAGCAACTGTAGGTCGATTTAATTCAATAATTTATCAAATTAAAACAGTTTAGTTACCTAACAGTGCCTATTTACAAGAAGCTAAAGTTTAAAAAAATTAACTTCTCAACCAGCCCATACGGGGTTGCCAAAAACCTCGCATAGACAAAACAGCCAATGATAATTAAATCACTGGCTGTTTATTCTTTTAACTGCCCGTTATTTAACGAATAGTTACTTTTTCTTTTTAGGCGCCAAAACCATCATCATTTGGCGACCTTCTAATTTAGGTCGTGCTTCAACGTCACTTAGCTCGGCTAAGTCTTTTTCTACACGCCCCATTAATTCCATTCCAAGCTCTTTATGAGCCATTTCTCTACCACGGAACCTTACCGTAATTTTGGTTTTATCACCCGCTTCTAAGAACTCTTTTAGTTTTCTTATTTTAACGTTGTAATCACCAATGTCTGTTCCTGGCCTAAACTTAATTTCTTTAACATGAACAATAGTCTGTTTCTTTTTAGCAGCCGCTTTGGCTTTCTTTTGCTCAAAAACATACTTACCATAATCCATCACCTTACATACTGGCGGCTCAGCCCCAGGAGATACCTCAACAAGGTCTAGATTTTGCTCTTCGGCAGCACTAATGGCTTGGTTTATCGGAACAACTCCTACCGCTTCTCCATCGGCTCCTATTAAGCGAACTTCTCTAGCGGTGATTTCGTCATTGATTTTTGCACGTTGCTCTTTAGCACTTGGCTTTGGTCTTGCTCTTTTAATGTTAAAATTCCTCTATTAATTATTACCTATACAACTTGTTAGCTGATTAACCGATACTATTCTTGATAATCGGCTTTCAGCTTAATATCAGCATTCATTTGCTCAATAAGAGCTTCAATACTCACACTACCTAAATCTTTTCCTGATCGAGTTCTAACCGATAAAGTGTTGTTTTCAACTTCTTTATCACCCGCAACTAAAAGATAAGGAACACGTTGCAATGTATGTTGGCGAATTTTAAAGCCGATCTTCTCGTTTCTCAAGTCCGAATTTACTCTAAACCCTTGAGAATTCAAAATATTTGTACATTTTTGCACATATTCGGCCTGTTTATCGGTAATATTCATAATTACGGCTTGAGTTGGTGCAAGCCAAGGCGGAAATTTGCCCGCGTATTCTTCGATTAAAATACCAATAAATCGCTCTAACGATCCTAAAACAGCGCGGTGGATCATAACAGGAACTTTTTTGCTTCCATCTTCGGCAACATATTCTGCACCCAATCTACCCGGCATTGAAAAGTCGAGTTGAACGGTTCCGCATTGCCATATGCGATCTAGGCAATCTCTTAGGGCAAATTCAATTTTAGGCCCATAAAACGCCCCTTCGCCAGGTTGCAGCTGATAGTCAATATTTTTAGATGCTAAGGCATCGGCCAATGCTTTTTCGCTACGATCCCATATTTCATCATCACCAACCCGTTTTTCAGGGCGAGTAGATAATTTAATTTCGATATTTTTAAAGCCAAAGTCTGCATAAACCGCATAAATCATATCAATTAATACGCTAACTTCTTGCTGAATTTGCTCTTCGGTACAAAACACATGAGCATCATCTTGAGTAAAGCTACGTACACGCATTAAACCGTGCAGTGCACCCGATGGTTCATTGCGGTGACAAGAGCCAAATTCGGCAATTCTAAGCGGCAAATCGCGATAGGATTTTAACCCTTGGTTATAAATTAAAATATGCCCTGGGCAGTTCATAGGCTTTACTGCATAAGTACGATTTTCGGACTCAGTGGTAAACATATCGTCTTTAAATTTTTCCCAATGCCCTGACTTTTCCCACAAAGTACGGTCAAGCACTTGTGGTGCTTTAACTTCTTGATAGTTATGCTCTTTTAGCACTTGTCTGATATAAGCTTCGAGCTCTTTAAAAATAGTCCAGCCGTTGTTATGCCAAAACACCATGCCGGGTGACTCTTCTTGAAAGTGGAAAAGCTCTAAATGTTTACCAAGCTTTCTGTGATCGCGCTTTTCCGCTTCTTCTAAACGATTTAAATAAGCTTTAAGATCTTTTTTATTTGCCCAGCAAGTCCCATAAACCCGTTGTAGCATTTCATTATTAGAGTCGCCGCGCCAATAAGCACCAGCCACTTTCATTAATTTAAACGCCTTTAAACGCCCTGTGCTTGGCACATGAGGACCACGACATAAGTCAATAAAGTCACCTTGTTTATACAAAGAAATCTCTTCATTACCTGGAATACTAGCAATAATTTCGGCTTTATAGGCTTCGCCCATATCCTTAAAAAAGTTTACCGCCTCATCTCTTAACATCACAGAGCGTTCAACGGTATAGTTCGCTTTAGCTAGCTCAGCCATTTTCTTTTCAATAGCGGTTAAATCTTCTGGGGTAAAAGGACGCTCGTAAGCAAAATCATAATAAAAACCATGATCAATCACCGGACCAATAGTAACCTGAGCGTCAGGAAACAGAGATTTAACCGCCTGAGCTAAAAGATGAGCACAAGAATGGCGCAATACTTCTAATCCAGCTTCATCGCGCTCGGTAATAATTGCTAAGTTGACGTCATTTTCGATCATAAAGGCCGTATCTACCGCAGTTCCATTAACTTCTCCAGCTAATGCCGCTTTTGCTAAACCAGGACCAATATCGGCAGCAACATCAAATACGCTAACTGCTTGCTGAAATTCTCTTTTACTACCATCAGGTAGCGTCACAATAGGCATTTTTTATTTAACCCTTTTTTATTTGACTCGTTAATAATCACTAGAAACAATGCGGCGGATAATAGCTAATTAGCGCTTTGAAAGCAAAGAAAACTCTACATACCCGCTCTCCTTCAAGATCTTGTTTCAGTGTTCAGCCAAAAAGCCTTGAACAAGTCGCAGCTTGCAGGAAATAGTAATCCCTTTTCAAAAGCTGTAACGCAGTGCAAGTTTTTTTGCTGAGCACCCGAGGAGCAAGGCAGTAAGCCAACCTCTTCTCCGTTATCAATACTTGAATTAGAATAACTAGTTCTTCGCATTAATGCCTCAAATAGGATAGCTTACTGACTTGCTGAAACATGCATCTTGAAGGAGAACGGATATAAATACCTATTTACTCATTAGTGCTATTATGGTTATCGTTATTTCTCTTAAATCTTTTAAAATATGCCCGCTCTACTTCAACCAATTAAACTGACTAGATATGATTCATCTACCAATAATTAATAAAGTAAAAGCTTGTCAGCTATGCACAAACCTGCCTTTAAAACCAAAACCTATTTTACAGCTAGATGCTCAGGCAAAAATTTTAATTGCAGGTCAAGCACCGGGCAAAATAACTCACCATAAAGGGGTTCCTTTTGATGATCCTTCTGGTAACCGTTTAAGAGATTGGCTGGGAATAGATAGAGCTACATTTTACAACGATAAACAAATTGCTATTTTACCAATGGCATTTTGCTATCCTGGCAGTGGTAAAAATGGTGATTTACCGCCACCAGCTCAATGTGCAACACAATGGCGAAAGCCTTTATTAAATTGTCTGCCCAATATTGAGCTTACGTTGGTTATTGGGAAGTACGCCATTGATTATCACCTTGGCAATCAGCAAGCAAAAAACCTTACCGAAACAGTGAAACAATGGCGCCGCTTTTGGCCTACAATACTGCCAATGCCGCACCCTAGCCCGCGTAATAATCGTTGGCTTAAAAATAATCCATGGTTTGCTAGTGAGATCTTACCCAAATTAAAACAACAGGTTTCTTTGTTGATAAACTAAGATCTCTTTTCAATTGTTTCTAACTTTTACTGCAAACTCCACACATTGGGTACAATTAAAAGTGTAAGCAATGCCGAAATTAAACTTAAAGGCACTCCTAGTTTAAAGTAGTCTTTAAACTGATATCGCCCTGCACTAAAAACCATTAAGTTTGTTTGATAGCCCAATGGTGAAATAAAACTAGCACTAGCGGCAATCATAATAGTGATGGCAAATGGCAGCATATTGTATTCTAGCGTGCTAACAATGCCAGAAACTAGCGAATAAGCAATAACCGCAGCGGCATTGTTAGTGATTAATTCGGTGAGGATCATAGTCATTAAATAAGTGGCTACCAATAATGCTAGCGGATGATCGCCTGTTAGCTCAAGGATATTATTGGCAATCATTGCTGCACCACCAGAGTCATTAAGCCCAGCACCGAGTCCAAAAGCAGCACCAATAATAAACAATACTTGTAAATCTAGGCTTTTTTTTGCTTTATCTAAAGACAAACTCTGAGTAACAACCATTAACAGCGAAGCTAATATAGCGGCACTCACTATTTGAATTACTCCCGATGCCGCCAAGGCAACAAACAGTAAACTAATAAAAGATACCCATTTCAACTTTGTAGGCTCGGCAACGTTTACCTCTTTCCCCCTTGAAACCAGTAGCAGCACTTTTGAGTAGCGGTGTTTTTCTATAAAGCTTTTTTTCGCCAATAACAGCAAAGTATCACCTAGCTTTAGTTGAATATCTCCAACTTTCCCTTTAACCCGTTTACCTTCTCTAACAACAGCGAGTACAGAAGCCTTATACCGTCGCCTAAAACCAACATCCTTTATAGTCTTCTCTACTAGTGGGTGATGCGAGCTAATAATGGCTTCAACTAAATTAACTTGAGAGTTGTTAGTGTGCAGTTTAAAAACAGTATCTTCTGCTGGTACTAAACCTTTAATTGCTATGAGATCAGAAATAGCATTAACTTCGCCACTAAAAATTAATCGATCACCAGCTTCAAGTAACTCATTTGAGCCTACAACGGGTAAAATCATTTGCTTGCGAATAATTTCAACCAAATATACACCTTGTAAATGTCTTAAACCGGCTTTTTCTACCGATAAGCCAGAAATTGGGCTATTGTTTTCAACCAACATTTCAACCGTATATTGACGAGAGTCGGCAATGGGATCATCGGCATTAAACGGCACTTGGATTGATTTTCGTGAAAATAAGAGTAAATACCCCAAGCCCGCTAAAGTTATTGGAAGACCAACAATAGCAATAGAAAAAAATGACAATTGATCTTGAAAACCATCGTTAATTAAAAAGCCAAATATTAATACGTTAGTGCTAGTACCAATAAGCGTGCAGGTTCCTCCAAGAACTGCTGCATAACTTAAAGGCAATAGAAAATATTTTTTATTCCATAGTGTTTTATTTTGCTGGTTTCGACACCAATTTCTAACCGCAGGAATTAAAGCGGCAACAATTGGCGTATTATTTAAAAACGCACTTAAAAAAGACACAGGTAATAAAAGTTTTGCTAGGACAAAAATAGGTTGAGACGTAGCTTTCATTAACTTAACAATTAAGGGTTGAATAAGCCCTACCTCTTTAATTGCTGCTGCGACGATAAATAAACAAGCAACTGTGATCAAACCATTTGATGAAAACCCTGTTAATGCGGTTTCTATTGGAATAATTCCAGTGAAAACCATTAGCAAAAGCCCTACGGCAAAGATAATCTCTGGCTCTTTTTTACTGATCACTAACGATAGAAAACAACCGAGTATGATAGCAATGGCTAGATATGGTTCGATACTTGAAGACACTTTAGGTATTTAAAAACGCTTTTAGATAATTGAAGATAGTTTTCGTATTTGAAGGCAGCTCTGTTATTTTAGGGCAATTCTAATATTTGAAAGCTGAACTGATATTTGAACACGGTTTAAGCGCTCGCTGTTAGTAAAGCTAGGCCAAGAAATTCTTGGCCTAGCTTTATTGTTGCCTAAAATGAGCTATTTTAAATAGCCTAAATGCTCAAGCTTTAAGATCACTCTTTGCGCGGCTTCATCGGGTGTTATACCAACTGTGTCGATAGCAAGCTCTGGTTTTTCTGGCACTTCATACGGATCACTAATACCCGTAAATTCTTTTATAATGCCTTCTCTTGCCATGGCATATAAACCTTTACGGTCACGTTTTTCACACTCTTCTAAGCTAGTTGCCACGTGCACTTCAACAAAACCACCTAGGCCTTCGATCATTTCTCGAACTTCTCGACGAGTTTCGGTATAAGGAGCAATTGGAGCACAAATGGCAATACCGCCATTTTTAGTGATTTCACTAGCGACATAGCCTATTCTTTGAATATTAAGGTTACGATGTTCTTTAGAAAAACCTAGTTCACTCGACAAGTTTTTACGCACAACATCACCATCTAATAGCGTTATTGAGCGCTCTCCAGATTCCATTAATTTATTGAGTAATGCATTGGCAATGGTTGATTTACCCGAGCCTGATAAGCCTGTAAAAAATACGGTAAAGCCTTGCTTATGACGGGCTGGATATCTTTTGCGCAACTCTGCTACCACTTGAGGATAGGAAAACCATTCTGGAATTTCTAACCCTTCAGATAATCGACGCCTAAACTCTGTGCCCGAAATATTAAGGGTTTTCTCACCTTCTTTAATATCGTCAATTGGGCGATACTCGGCTTTATCTTCAACATATACCATCATTTGAAATGGCACCATTTTAATACCTAGCTCATTTTTAAACTCATTCATGAGTGCTTGTGCATCATAAGGACCATAAAAATCTTCGCCTTGTGAGTTTTTACCGGGGCCGGCATGGTCGCGACCCACAATAAAGTGTGTGCAACCATAGTTTTTGCGAATAATCGCGTGCCAAACCGCTTCTCTAGGTCCGGCCATTCTCATGGCTAAAGGCAATAAACTTAATGTGGTGGTTTGATCGGGATACTGCTTAACAATATGCTCATAGCAACGAACACGGCTAAAGTGATCGATATCACCAGGCTTAGTCATACCAACAACTGGCTGAATTAAAAGGTTGGCTTCTTCTTGTTTGGCGGCTCTAAAGGTAAGCTCTTGATGTGCTCGATGCATGGGATTACGAGTTTGAAATGCCACAACTTTTTTCCAGCCCCAATGAGCAAATTTGTCTTGAAGCTGCGCTGGTGTGTCTCTTAATGCTTTAAAGTCATAGTGACTAGGGTGAGATAGCCCTTTCAGCTTACCACCTAAGTAGTAATCGCCAGCATGATTAAACAAGTAACTTACCGCAGGATGCGCTTGGTCATTAGCACCAAATACCTTTTCGGCCTCTAAAGCTTTATTTGGTTTCCAGCAATCTGAAACCTCCAAAATGGCAATAACAACACCCTCTTCGTCTCTAAGTGCTATTTTTTCGCCAATTGAAATTTTCTTAGCAAACTCTTCGCTCACATCTAAAGTGATTGGTATTGGCCAAAGTGTGCCATCGGTTAGTCGCATAGATTCAACAACCGAATCATAATTTTGTTCGGTAAGAAAACCTTCTAGTGGTGAAAAGCCACCATTTAATAACAGCTCAATATCACAAATTTGACGGTGAGTTAAATCCCATGAAGCAAAATCTTTGGCTTCAGCTTTAATGATTTGACTCTCTTCATCTGAAACATAGAGATTTTTCAGTTCGTCGCCATGTGCGATATATTTTTTTGATTCCACAACCATGCCTTTAATCGTTAATCGTTAATCGGTGTATTAAAATGAAACGTGATGTTAACACAAAGGATTAATGAAAAGCTCATTTAGAGACTAATTTTTTGGTTATAACTTAAAGCCTTTAGTTATAGATAACTTATACTCGTTTCCCTTGCAGATAATAATTTAAGCTGGCATTTTTAGACAGAAGAAAATGTGTTGGTTTTACCCCATGTAAAGAGTTTTGTATAATCCTCAACCCTTTAATAAGCTGAGCATAAATAAATGCTTAATACTATTTATTTAAAAAAACTATTAAGCCATAACTCTGTCTACTGGAAATTGCTATTTTGGCTAATTTTAACGCTATTACTAGCATTAACTCTTACCCCACAAAACATTAAGCTAGTTAATGTTAGTCATATCGACAAGTTTTATCATTTTATTGCCTTCGCAGGATTTAGCTTTGTTTTTGCCGTAGCCTACCAAAAAGCGAGCATTATTTTTATTATTAGCAACTCATTTGCTCTAGGGATCCTTATCGAAATTGCTCAATCTTATATTCCTAACCGTGGCTTTAGTTACGCGGATATTGCAGCTGATCTGCTAGGGGCAATTGCTGGGTTAATAATTGCTCGTTTATTATTAAATCAAATAAAATAGCAATTTGGTGCAATTGGGATCTGTTGATCTTTCAAATATCTTCACTGTTGCGTTTAAAAGGAAGTTTTAGCTTTAATTGTTTTTTCACTCCGGCAACTTGAGTTTTTTCTCTATTTAGATAATCTTCAATCGCTAACTTTAAATTTGGCTGCTTTATATAATGTGCAGAATAAGTATATTCGGGCTTGAATCCACGGCTGATTTTATGCTCGCCTTGGGCTCCAGCATCAAATCGTTTTAATTGATGTTTAATTGCGTATTCAATTGCCTGATAATAACAAAGCTCAAAATGCAAACAGTCTATTTCTTTGATCGCCCCCCAATATCTGCCGTATAAAGTTGTTTGATCTTCAAAAAACAATGCGCCAGCAATTATTTGGTTGTGTTGCTCGGCAACAATTAAAAAACTTGTGTCGGCAAAATGTTGAAAAATGCGTTTAAAAAAATCTAAATTTAAATAACCTCCATGCCCACTTCTTTTTGCGTAAGTTAGTTGATAGCAATGGTAAAAGCGCTCTAGTAAAGAAGAGGTTATTTCAAAAGCTCGGTAAATTTTTATGCTAATACCTTGCTCAATAACTTTTTTGCGCTCTCGTAAGATATTGTTACGTTGTTTTTTTCGACAAGTTGCCACAAAATCATTAAATGTTTGGTAGTTTTGATTAAACCAATAATATTGAACACCCATTCGAGACAAAAAATCATTTTTAAAAAAGCTTAACTCTGATTCATAAGGAAAAAGTACATGCACACTACTAATGTCGTGCTTTTCACACTCTGTTTTTAGCGCTTCTTTTATTTGATTTAAGCAGGCTTTGCTAAGCTTTTGATTTTGTAAGAGCTGCTCATTAAGCAAAATTCTTGGCCCTACAGATGGCGTAAATGGAACGGCATTAACTAGTTTAGGGTAATAGTTTACATAGCTATATTGATAAGCCTCGGCCCATTGAAAATCAAACACATATTCGCCATAACTATGGTTTTTTAAATATAACGGCATCACACAGACTAGTTCGTCACCATAAGTTGCCGATAGATGATAGGGTTGCCAACCTGTTTTTTCACAAGCACATTTTGCAAATTCAAGCGCGCTTAAATACTGATGCATTACAAATGGATTATGGTACTTGTTTAAAGCATTCCATTTATTAGAAGGTATTTGTTCAATGCTAGAATGAAACTTTATATGCAATTTTGAATGTAATTTAATATTCTTTTTCCCATGAAAGCTAGCAACTGTTGATCTTTCAAACAGCTCCCAATTGTTAGTAAAAATTTATAATACTAAAGCTAACCCACTACAATACATTTTGGTAACATTTTAACTTATTTAATAAGCATTCAACATTTTAAGGGCTATTTTATGAATAAAAGCGCAACCACCAGCTTTTTAGCACTAATTTTAACCTTAGTTGGTTTTTTCTCTGGAAGCAGTCTTTTGTTAACCATGGGGTTATTTGCTTTTTCGGGCGCAATCACCAACTGGCTTGCTGTGCATATGTTATTTGAAAAAGTGCCAGGCTTATATGGCTCAGGTATTATTCCTTTGCAGTTTGAAACGATAAAAAAAGCCATTAAATCGTTAATGATGGAGCAATTTTTTACCAAGCAAAATATTGATAAATTTTTAACTGATCAATCAACCACTCAATTATCTATTGATGTTGCACCAATTATTGAAAGCACCGATTTATACCCGTTCTTCTTCAAGATGCATGTTTCAGCAAGTCAGTAAGCCAGCCTATTTGAGGCATTAATGCGCAGGATTAGTCATTCTACTTCAAGCATTGATAACGAAGAAGAGGCTGGCTTACTGCCTTGCCCTTCGGGTGCTCAGCCAAAAAGCTTGCACTGCATTACAGCTTTTGAAAAGGGCTTGCCATTTCCTGCAAGCTGCGCCTTGTTCAAACTTTTTGGCTGAACACTGCAACATGCATCTTGAAGGAGAACGGGTATATCACCCGCATTTGATAAGTTGGTAGAAGTAATAATGAACTCATCATTTGGCGGTATGCTTAATATGTTTGGTGGAGTTGAGGCATTAACACCACTAAAGGAGCCTTTTATTAAAAACATGCAGTCATCACTAATAGCAATGTCTGCTGAAAAAGACTTTCAACAAAAGCTTGTCGAGCAAATTGAATCGGAAGACTCCTTATCCAAAATTAGTGATAAAATAGCTAGCATTATTGATGCTAGATTAGCTGAACTGACTCCAAGCTTAGTGAAACAAATTATGCAAGCAATGATCAAAGAACATTTAGGCTGGCTAGTAATTTGGGGCGGTGTGTTTGGAGCCTTAATTGGTTTTTTAAGCCATATACTTATGAGTATTATTTAAATTGCCAAAGTTGCCTGAATGTGTATAGTGTAAATTAGCTTTGCAACAAAAAACAACAAATGGAGGCGTTTAATGTCATTCACCAATGCAATTGCTTTACTTTATGGGCCAAGTAAAGAGTGGAAAAAAATTAGCCAACAAAAACACAGTATTAGTCACATTTATCTAACATTTTTAGTTTTTTTTGCTGCAATTCCTCCAGTTTCGGCATTTATCGGTAGCACTTATGTTGGTTGGTCTATTGGCAATGGCGAAACCTACAAACTCACCACAGATAGTGCTCTTTACCTATCAGTTGTTGCCTATTTTGCCATATTAGCTTCTGTTTTTGTTTTATCTGGCTTTGTGCAATGGATGGCTAAAACCTATGGGGCAAAACCAACATTTGCCGAATGTTTAAATTTAACCGCTTATAGTTGCACTCCTCTCTTTTTGGTTGGCATTTTGGGTAGTTTTCCCATTTTATGGCTTGATATGTTATTTAGTTTGGTCGCTATTGCCATGTCGGTTAATTTATTATACCGTGGCGTGCCTGAAGTTATGGGTATTAACCAAGAAAAAGGCTTTTTGTTTGCTAGCTCAATTTTAACTGTTTGTATGGTAAGTTTGGTGGGTATGCTAACAATAACCATTATTTTCTGGGGCTCAGGAATTTCACCTGTTTTTACCAATTAAAATGACCCAAACGTTATAAATTAAGAAGGCTACTTTGGACGTTATCTACTGGTTAATTCCTTTATCCATTATGGTGTTGATTATTGCTGTTGCTATTCTTTTTTGGGCGGTTAAAAATGGTCAGTTTAAAGATTTAGATTCTCCTGCCGTTGACATTTTATTTGAGCCTGACGATCCCCACTCAATCCAACTAATCAATAAAAGCACCAACAAACAACCAAAAGATTCCATTAATGAAAACACTGATCATTAAAATTTTATTCATTTCTTGCTTATTTAGCAGTCTCGCTGTAAGTGCCCCCAAACTAAAATTAGCCAAAGAGTTTAATCTTATTGCAATTAATGGTGCTGAATATGAATCGGGCTTTTTTGACTCTGCCGTTAATGTTAATTTAAGAAATGGTGTCAACCGATTAGTCATAGAGTTTGAAGAGCTATACGAAGGTGAAGATGATGATAGTTTTGATGTGATTAAATCGGGCTATTTTTTATTACAATTTAATGTTGATAATAAGGTCAATGTTGTACAACAAATAACAAGACCCAGTGATGCAGATTCAGCAAAGCGTTATATTAAAAACCCAACATTTTCATTAATCTTACAAAATGCTAAAAACACGAGTATTAACTTTTCATTAACACCGCTAAGCAGTGATAAACTTATTTATGCATTAGCTCAAACTCAAATTAAGCAGCGCAAAACATTGGATCTATCTTATTCCGCTAATGCGCAAACCAAAAAAAATGCTCAGCCAAAAAAGCAGCTACCAAAACAGTCTACGGCTAGTCAAATGTTAAAATACTGGTGGTCACAAGCCTCCAATGCCGAAAAACAAGCTTTTTTAAAAGAAATTAACCAATCTAATGACTGATTTATCAATTGCTTCGGCATTTATTTTGGGGTTACTAGGCTCCGCTCATTGTTTTAGTATGTGCGGCGGAATTATTACCGCATTATCAAGTGCAACCGATCAGCAGACGATTAAGATATCTAAATCACTTAATATATCCAAATCGCTGGCTTATCAAATAGGTCGAATTAGCAGCTATACTCTCATAGGGCTGCTAGCTGGATTAATTGGACTAGAGCTTTCACAACTTTCAGATAAGCCTATATTACCGATTATTTCAGCAATATTATTGATATTAATGGGTTTTTACATGACCCGCTGGTGGATGGCACTTACCTATCTTGAAAAGGCAGGTTCACTACTTTGGAAAAAAATCAATCCACTCTCAAAAAGGCTACTTCCTGTTAATTCACTACCAAAAGCAACCTTATTAGGAATGTTGTGGGGGTGGTTGCCTTGTGGACTAGTTTATTCTGCATTAGGTTATGCTTTAGCCACTGCAAGCCCCATTAAAAGCGCATTGTATATGCTGTTTTTTGGCTTAGGTACCCTACCTGCAACATTATCGCTAGGGTTAGCCAGCCTTAAACTAAAGCAGCTTATCACCAGCAAAGCTTTTCAAATTGTTTGCGGCTTAATATTAATAGGGTTTGGCATTTATATTTTGCAGGGCATTTTCTTTGCAGAAGGCTCAGGACATCACCACCATCATTAAACTCAACAACCCTAGTCATTGCACAATTTTTAATCTATAATCGCCGCCCCTTTGGTTTGTTGACTCGGATCGGTATGCTAACACCAGAACTTCTAGCCCCTGCAGGCTCTTTAAAACACATGCGATATGCCTTTGCCTATGGCGCAGATGCAGTATATGCAGGTCTCCCTCGATATAGTCTTCGGGTAAGAAACAATAGTTTTAACATGAAAAATCTTGAGCTTGGGATCAAGGAAGCTCAAGCGCAAAATAAACAGTTTTTTGTAGCAGCGAATATTGCTCCCCATAACAGCAAAGTAAAAACCTTTGTTAAAGATATTGAGCCAATAGTTAACATGAACCCTGATGCACTAATTATGTCAGATCCAGGCTTAATGATGATGGTTAGAGAGAACTTTCCCGATACTGTGATCCATTTGTCGGTTCAAGCCAATACGGTGAACTATGCCGCCGTTAAATTTTGGCAGTCTCTTGGGGTAAAAAGGGTTATTTTATCGCGTGAACTTTCGTTAGATGAAGTTGCCGAAATTAAACAACAGTGCCCCGATATTGAAATTGAAGTATTTGTTCATGGTGCATTGTGCATTGCTTATTCTGGCAGGTGCTTATTGTCGGGTTATTTTAATCACCGCGATCCAAACCAAGGTACTTGCACCAATGCTTGTCGCTGGGGTTATAAAGTGCATGAAGCCGAAATGCAGGAAACTGGTGACATACAAAAAGTAAAACCTGCCCCACAAATCGGTATTGGAGAAACATCAGAAAAACTCGTTTTACTTGAGGAAAATCAGCGTCCTGGCGAATATATGCCCATGTATGAAGACGAGCACGGAACTTACATTTTTAATTCAAAAGATTTAAGAGCGATTCAACACGTTGAAAAGCTCATTGAAATTGGGGTGGACTGCTTAAAAATTGAGGGACGAACTAAATCACACTTTTATGCTGCTAGAACCGCTCAGGTTTATCGCAAAGCCATTGATGATGCCATTGCAGGTAAGCCATTTGATATGAACCTTATGGACACATTACAAGGCATGGCTAACCGAGGCTACACCGAAGGTTTCTTTAGGCGTCATGTACACGATGACTATCAAAACTACTTAAACGGTAGCCCCGAAAGACATAATCAGCTTTTTGTTGGTGAAGTGCTTCAAGAAGAAGATAAACGTATATTAGTAGATGTCAAAAATCGCTTTCAAGTTGGTGATAAGTTAATTTATATGTCACCCAATGGTGATATTTCACAAAACTTAAATTGGATCACTAATCAATATGGTGGTGATATGATTGTTGCTCCAGGTTCAGGACATCAAGTGTGGATAGAAAAACCGCAAGGTTATAGTGGAAACATGGGATTAATTGTAAAAGAAAATGCTGTTGAAAGCTTAGCTAAAGCAGTAAGTTAAATTTTGATATCAATAATAAAATTAAGGGGCTTCAATTGAAGCCCCTTTTTTTTATTTGATACCTAAAGATTAAAGTTTATAGGTAAACATTAGCCATATTTTTTGGCGAGATGTATATAAATCTTCATCATCACTGTCAAAATCAGCATATTTAAGTAAGCCGCTCCAGTTTGTGCTTAATTTTTTAGAAATAGAGAAGTCTAACTCAGTACCAAAATCAGTACTTTGTTCTTCTGAGCTAAAGTCATGGTAAACAACTTTAAAGTTAAAACCGCCAGCTTTGAAAGTCGCATTTAAATACGTATCTTCAATACCAACTCCTGGTGTGGCCAAAAACACATCAGCCCAACCTTGAAACTTATGTAAAGTCGCTAGTGAAGTAGTAAATGCCTGTCCATTTTCACTGTCACCACCTAAAACTTCAAGACCAGCACCAAATGAGTAATTATCTTGTTTATATGCACCTTCTAGTAGATAGTAGTTTGCATCATAATCATTGTTATTATTTGCATTATCTGATTGAGAAGCAATTTCAGCAGTATATGCAAATGCACCAGCTTTACCTGAGAACTTTATTCCTAGAGTAGAATTAGATAGTCCAGCAGCATCTTGATTATCTATAGATAAATAATACCCTGACAGCTTACCTGCACCTGTTTTGTAATCTAAACCTAATAAATGAGTGCGGTGCTCATGATCACCTGCAGGCACTTGCTCACCAAAGATTCTATTAACACCAAAAATATAAGAATAGTTAAAATCAACTTTTCCAAATTTATTCTTAAAAGTCATTGCATCATAAGTTTGTTCATTTTGACGCCAGCCAACTCCACCAACATATCTTTGGTTCCCTATTAAAATTCTTTGACGCCCTAAGTCTAAGCTATAATCACCATCAGTATATTTTAAATAGGCTTGATTAACTTCAGTTCCTTCAGGATCAGCAATTACTGGAAAGCCTGATTGACCTGGTGAAGTTCCACCACCACTATTGTAGTCAGTATTACCTAGAGTACTAACATCATCAAACTCAATAACGGTTGAAACACTCTTGTTCCATTTAGTTTTAATTGTTGCTCTACTTCTTAAAGTAGATGCTGTTGCAGTGTCATCAAACCCTTCCTGATCAACATTTTCAATTCTATATCTAAAACTCACATCAACCGTGCTATGAACACCATCTTCAGAGTGATCAGCCATGGCACCAAAAGAAGTTACTGCTAAAACGGCAGCCGCTACAGAATTAATACTGAATTTTGTTTTCATATCTCATCCCCTTTGCAGGATTTTATTCACTAATTTATTAGTGGTTAGAATATTAGGCATGTACCTAATTGGCACAGGGGGTAATCTACTCTGATGAGTGATAAGTGTCTTGATCCATATCAACAAACAATTGTCAATTTAAAATAAAATAAACAGCATTAAATAATTAGGATAATATTATTCTTTTAATATTTAATTATTTATATACTATAATTTAGTAACATTTATCTAAGATAAATAATCTTAAACTCCGAGCATTGAAAGCTAAGTCGTACATTAATTCGATACGCTAACTTTGCCGTAGCTAAGGCTGCCAGGGTTAACCAAGAAATTGTTTGACCTCCCGTATTTGGAAAGGAGCAATAAATTGAATCAGCAACTTATCGACCCATTAGGTCGCCAGTTCCCTTATTTACGCCTATCAATCACAGATGTGTGTAATTTCTCCTGTCAGTATTGTTTGCCCGATGGTTACCAGTGCTCTTCTTCTGAGCCTTTTTTAACTCAAAATGAAATTAATAACCTAGTGACGGCATTTGCAGAGCTGGGTACTTGGAAAGTGAGAATTACTGGGGGTGAACCAACCGTTAGGAAAGATTTTCTATCCATTCTTAATCGCATTAGTAACACCCAAGGGATCAAGCAAGTTGCAATGACAACTAACGGCTACAAGCTAAAACAACGTATAAAGTCGTGGGTAGATAATGGATTAACTCATCTTAATGTTAGCGTAGATAGTTTAGATCCACGTCTATTTCATAGCTTAACTGGACATAATAAGCTTCAAGAAATACTCGAAGGCATTGATTACGCTTTAACCTTGCCGCTAAACAAAATCAAATTAAATGCCGTTTTATTAAAAGATATTAACGCCCATCAATTTGAACACTACACTAATTTACTAAAGCATAAAAATATTAGTATGCGTTTTATAGAGCTTATGCAAACAGGTGATAACCACGACTATTTTAACCAATATCATGTTAGTTCGAGCGTTTTAAAAGATTATCTAGTGCTCAATGGATGGACTGAAAAATTAAAAGAAAAAGGCGCAGGTCCCGCAGTAGAGTTTATACACCCCGAGTATAAGGGCAGTTTTGGAATTATTGCGCCCTATTCAAAAGATTTTTGTGATAGCTGTAATCGCCTTAGAGTTTCATCAACAGGTAAATTTCACTTGTGCCTTTTTGGTAGCCAAGGATATAGCGTAAGACATTTGTTACAAAAGCCTGAGCAAAAAAATCAACTTAAAGATGAACTCTGTAGTTTATTAAGTAATAAAAAAGCAACTCACTTCTTACATGATGGAAACACTGGAATTACACCTAATCTTGCTTCGGTTGGCGGTTAGCAATGAACGACAATAAAACTCAATACACATTAAATTACATGGTTGAATTTGAAAAAGGCATCGATCTTATTTCAGAGCATTCACGTCTAAAGCAAATACAAATAACAACGCTTGAAGAAAGTGTTGGACTAATTTTAGCTGATGATATTTATGCTCCCGAATCAATTCCTTCATTTAATAATTCAGCTATGGATGGCTACGCCGTAAACTCTAACGATTTAAAAGATGCTTCTAAGGATAATCCTATAGAATTAACCGTTATTGGAACAACTGCCGCAGGCGATTTTCCTTTAGAACAAAAAAACACTAAAGGTTGTGCTCAAAAAATAATGACTGGCGCAGCTGTACCTAACTCATTTGACGCAATAATTCCTGTTGAAAACACTCAACTTATTAATGATAAAGTTCAGTGCTTTTCCTCGCCAAAACTTGGTGCTCATGTAAGAAAAATTGGTGAAGATTTTATAAAAGGTGAAAAAATAATTTCCTCTGGTCATCAACTAAACGCTAACAGTATCGCCGCGTTAAGCGCACTAGGTGTTGCCAAAGTAAAAACCTATCAATCTATTTCATTTTCACTTTTTTCAACAGGAAAAGAATTAGTTGATGATATTGCTCAAAAACTAAAACCAGGCCAAATAAGAAATTCAAATAAACCTTATATTATACAATGGCTTAAAGCTCTTCCGGTTGAAGTTAATGATTTGGGAACTAATTTTGATCTTCCTGAAAAATTTGCAACCGATCTACAAACCCAACTCGATAAAAATGTTGATATTGTTATTAGTAGCGGCGCAGTATCAATGGGAGATTTTGACTTTATACCATCAACTATCAAAAAGCTTGGTGGAGAAATAATATTTCACAAATCAAAAATAAAACCAGGAAAGCCAATACTGTTTGCTAAGTTTCCTAATGGTACATTTTATTTTGGTTTGCCTGGCAATCCCATATCAGCGGCAATTGGTTTAAGGTTTTTTGTAGGACATTTAATTCGTAAGATGTATAACAAAGATAACGAACAACCAATCACTGGCATTAGCCAAAATACAATGCAAAAGAAAGTCGGCTTTAGAACAATCTGGAAAGCGATTAGCCAAGTTAATAAAAGTGCAAAGTTACAAACTCAAATACTCGATGGACAAGAATCATTTAAGATTAAACCATTAATTAATGCCAATGGCTGGGCTGTATTAAGCGAAGAAAAATCTCAGGTTAAAGCTGGCGAAAAAATATTGTTTTACCCAACAAAGCTCAATTTAGAGTAAATAATATGCACTTTAAACAACAGGAAAACGCGATCTACTTTAAAATAGATCACCAAGAAGCTTCTAATTTATTAGCTGGTAAAATTATAAAAAACTACCTTAGCTTCAATGAAAATTATTCTATAAAACAAACCCTTCAAACAGGTGAAGCCAACAGCTATTTATTTGATGCAAAAAATAACGCTCAAATAATCAAGGTTTCAAATAATCAATTAGCACAAGAGCTCGCTTCAAGACCTTCAAGAAAAGGAATTAAAATAGACTCCATTAATGGTTCAACTGATATATTTTTGCAGGTCGATTTAAAAAGTAAGCCAAAAGAGTAAAGTATTAATTATGTAAGTCGTTTAAGGAGTTAATATTTAAAAAATATTTTTCCTCTATATTAATATTTAATTCTTTAGCATTTATCAATTGCCAAAAATCTCTAACTCTTCGGAAATTATTATTATAAAAATTGTCTAAATCAGGAAGCACTCGCTTATTCATTAACGCAATTAAATAATGTTTACGCTGATCTGAGCTCAAAAAATAAGCATTTTCACTTTTATTCTTATTCTTATTTTCATTAATATAAACAAGCATTCTTTGAAGAAGATCACTGGGCAACTGGGGAACATCAACAGGCAAAATAAATAGCCAATCTGTTTTACACTGTTTAAAAGCATTGAGTATACCCGTTAACGGGCCATCAAAATTAGTATTATGATCTGCAATAACGGGGTAATTAAATTGTTCGTAAAAGTCTAGGTTTCTATTGGCTGAAATTACAATAGCGTTAAGTTGTTTAACTAGCCATTCAATTTGATGCTCAGCAAGCTTTTTATTTTTAAACTCTATTAAACCTTTATCACAACCATTAAAACGAGAGCCTTTTCCTCCTGCTAACAATAATCCTGTAATATCAGTTAAATTAATCATAATAAAAACTCTAACCATAACCGAGTTAATAACAGTTATCTTAAATAAAAAACGCAGCCTAAGCTGCGTTTTTTATTTAAAATTTATTTCTGCTCACTAAGCACTTAATGAATGATGACAAGAAGTTCCTGCTAACGTACTTAAACTAGCAATATCAGTAATTTCAATATATCGATCATGAATTGAAATTAACTCTCTTTTTTGTAATCTAGTGACTAATCGGCTAACTGTTTCTACGGCTAAACCTAAGTAATTTCCAATATCGCCTCTAGTCATTGTTAACTGAAACTCTCTATCAGATAATCCGCGACGCTTAAATCGCTGTGACAAGTTAATGATAAACGCGGCAAATCTTTCATCTGCGTTCTTTTTGCTTAAAAGCATCATTAACTCTTGCTCGTCTCTAATTTCGCCGCTCATCACTTTAAACACTTGCTTTTGTAGTCCTGGAATATCGCGAGAAAGATCTTCAAGCTTATCAAAAGGAATTGAGCAAACTAAAGAAGTTTCAAGCGCTTTGGCAAAACTTGGATAATGCGAATTGCTAATGGCATTTAAACCGACCATTTCACCGGGCAAGTGAAAACCCGTTATTTGCTCTGTACCATCCGAACTAATTGTATAAGACTTTAAACTACCCGAGCGAATAGCATGAATTGCATTAAACTCATCACCCGCATGAAATAGGAAGTCGCCCTTTTTAAGAACTTTTTTGCGTTGAACAATATTCTCTAAATGTTCAATTTCAGAATCAACCAACATTACTGGCAAGCATAAACGTCGAATGCTACAAGTTTGGCACTTAATTTCACTATGTAGTGGGCTACTAGAAGACAAATTCAATCAACCAACCTAGAAATAAAATAAGCCGCGATTATAACCTATTTTAAAAAAAACGGGAGTATTAATTCATTATTTTATTAATTTCAATATTTAAGCTGATTAAACAGTGCTTTGGGCACTTGTGCCCAAAGCAGCAAAATTAAATAACCTTAGAATAACTGGTGGTCACCTGTAATTCATTTAGATAAGCATCAAACATCATACAAATATTGCGAATTAACAAACGTCCACGATTAGTTACTTCAATTTTATCTTTATTTTCAATCACTAAACCATCTTCTATAAAGTCCTTCAAAAGTGATATTTCTTTTGCAAAATAATCATCAAATTTAATATTAAACTCATTTTCTACTTCTGACTTATTGGTTTCAAAATGACAAATTAAATCAAAAATCACTTTTTTACGCACATTATCGTCAAACACCATACCAACACCTCGCCAGCTTGGTAGTTGATTATTGTCTAATGCTTCATAATAGGAATCTAAATCTCTCACATTTTGATGATACTGCCCGTTTAATGAGCCAATAGACGAAACTCCCACTCCAATTAGCTCGTATTCTTCATGCGTTGTATAACCCTGAAAGTTTCTATGTAGGCAGTTGTTTTGTTGAGCAATAGCTAGCTCATCGCTTGGTTTAGCAAAGTGATCCATACCAATGTATAAATAGCCATCATTTTGCAGGGTTTCAACAATATACTCAAAAATAGCCAGCTTTACTGTAGGTGAAGGTAGCTGATCGGCAATAATTTTGCGCTGAGGTTTAAAACGGTGAGGTAAGTGGGCGTAGTTAAATACTGAAATTCTATCAGGTGAAATTTCAATCACCTTATTTAGCGTTTCCTTGAAAGTTTCTTTAGTTTGCAAAGGCAACCCATAGATTAAATCAAGGTTAATCGACTCAAACCCATATTTTCTGGCTTCAAATACCATATCTCGGGTCATTTCAAAGGATTGTACGCGATTAACTGATTTTTGAACTTGAGGATCAAAATCTTGAACTCCCATGCTCATGCGGTTAAAACCAAGCTCGGCTAATACTTTTATATCTTCAATATTAAGCGCCCTAGGATCAACTTCAATAGAAATTTCTGTAGAAGGCTCGTTAGGAATATCAAATACTTCACGAATTGCCGTCATAATAGCGGTCATTTGAGCCATGGTTAAAAATGTTGGCGTTCCCCCACCCCAATGAATTTGGCGTAAAGTTTTTGCTTTAATTTTTTCCCCAACTAATTTAATTTCTTTAATTAAATTAGTAACATAGCGCTCTGATCTTGATTTATCTTTAGTAATAACTTTATTGCAAGCGCAGTAGTAACAAATATTTTGACAAAACGGAATATGGATATATAAAGATAGCGACTTGTCTTGCGAAACCGTTTGCAGGCATGTTTCATAGTCATTAAGTTTATAATCGTCAGAAAACTCTAATGCTGTAGGATAAGATGTATACCTTGGGCCCGAAACGTTATATTTTTTAAGGACCGCCTCATCCCACTCTAATCGACTAATTTTCAACTGATCTCTCCTAATAAATCATTACTACAAATTTAACTTCAACAAAGATACCAGAGCCTACTTTATCACTTATGATCTGGATCAGTCGTTATTACTTGAGTAATCATATCAAGTAATAACGAGAGTGCCTACACATAATAAACACCATATACATTAATAATTTATAAATTTAATCACCTATTCTAGTTTATTTTGCCTTATTAAATTCTGCACATTCTGCACATATTTATCTCTTTCTTCCGAATAAAAAGTTAGCTCTGATGCTAGTTCACTACCATATACAACACCGTTAGACGCTTTTAGCTGAGCCCGCAGTAACCTTAATTTATGATACGCTGGATGCGAATTTAGGTTTTTAAAGTAACTGGCTACAGATTCATTGGGTGAATTAAACCGCTTAATTTCATGAAATTTCCCTTCACCTCGATTGTTTGGAACAACACCACAGCCTTTGTTAAAACACCACTGACCAAACAAATTATTCGCTTGCTTTGCAAACCGAGAACTTCCCCAAGCCGACTCAATAGCCGCCTGTGCCAAAACCAAAGATTCAGGAATAACGTCAACTTTTAATTTAAGCTCGGCAAGTATTTCAATAGGATCGGTAGCCGAAACTCTATAAGCTTTTGCCATTCTCTTTAACTTGTTTAATACAGCCTGCTGATGAGCAAGATCATCATTTAAAGACTTTTCTATTGTTCCTATAAAAGCTCTTGAATATTCAAGCTTTAAGTTTTGCTGCTTAACTATTGGTTTTAAAAAATTAAAAAATGCTCGCTTTTTTTCATTAACATTTTTAATCGCACTAAAGTCTGGTAAAAGAGAATTAATAATCTCAGGCTTTGGCGCTTGAGTTTGCTTATTCGGTGAATATTGAAAGAGCAATAAAGTCATTAGCCCTCCAAATAATAAAATAACCGTAACAAGTGTTTGTTTTTCTTGTAACTTAATAGCTTGTTCTTGTTGCCAACTAGTTCTATCCTTTCTCACATTAAGTATCCTAATTTATTAACCACAAAGATCATGCTTGCTCTTCTTCAATAGATTTATTTTAGTATTAAACTAACCCGTTTTTGCTTATCAATGTTTAAATAAGAATAGGCTGCATTGTTCTGCAAATAGCTTACTTTCGGACTTCGCTAAATCATATATTGAAGAAGAGCAGATAAAAAAACATGCCAAGTTGTTATTTTATCTCAAAATAACAACAATTAAACTCACTAAAACACTCAATCAATAGACCAATACCGCTAATTATATTTTAATAACACACAAATAATTATCCAACTAATATTAAAACGCGTTTCGATATTGCAACATTATTTAATTATGTTACTTTTTTACATCAATATAAAATATAGAGCGAATATTTGAGGTTAGCTTTATTAATATTCTGCTTAAACAGAATTAAAAATAACTTTTCTTTGCAAAAAGATGTTTTAATTAGCTCAAACTTTAGTAAAATAATGCGTAAGATAAATTTTTCCAACATAAATTATTTTAAGCAATAATAACAATAAAGAGGTTAGACAAATGTCTAGTTCAAAACGTAAGCCTGGTCGCCCTTCGTTATCAACACAGCAAAAACAAGAAATTAGAGATAACATAGTCACTATTGCTCGTGATCTTTTTGTTAATGAAGGCTACGAAAGTACAAGTATGCGTAAAATAGCGGCTAAGGCAGGATTTGCACCAACTAAAATTTACTACTATTTCGACAATAAAAAAGCCATATTAAGGCACTTTTGGGATGATATAGGTGAAGAGCTTTGGTCCCATTGCCAAATGCCACAAGAAATCTTAAACGGTAATCCCGTTGAAGCCGTTCGGTTCTTAATGAACAAAAGTATTGATTACTGGCTTAAAAACCCAAAGAGCTATCAGTTGGGAATTGCCACCCAAGACTTTCAAGCAGACAAATCAGAAAACTTTGATTTTTATAATAGCTCTGGCACAGCCAAGTATATTGATCTACTCCACACTCAAGTTCAACGCTGTATTGACGAAAAACACTTTAGAATTACCAATATGCTAATGGCATCTCAAATTATTTCAATGAATGTGTATGGTATTTATGGCTCTTTTTACAATTTACCAACCGTAGACTGGCAAAATGAAAATCAACTCATTGAAAATGCAATTGATAATACATTAAGAGGCTTACTACTTTGATTAATGAATCGGATTACAGTTAAAATAGCAACAACTTAATCCGATAACATTTTTCACTATGAATCTTCTTCTATTAAGCAGCTCTAAATTAGCTGGAACAAATTATTTAGAGCATGCTCAGTCTTTAATAAATTCCCATTTAAATAATCAAGTTAAAAAAGCTCTATTTATCCCTTATGCAGGTGTAACCATTAGTTACGATCAATACTTACAAATGGTAAGTACCGCATTTAATGGTTTTGGCTATGAAGTTGAATCAATCCATCAACATAAAGATCCGATCAACGCGGTAAATTCAGCTGAAACAATTTTAGTAGGTGGAGGCAATACATTTTGTCTACTAAATAAACTGTATGAAAACAACTTAATAAGCTCAATTCAGCAAAAAGTTAAATCAGGCACGCCATACATAGGTTGGAGTGCAGGCTCAAACATAGCGGCACCTAGCATTTGCACAACCAATGATATGCCCATTGTTGAACCACCAAGCTTTAAAGCGTTAAATCTGCTTTCATGTCAAATTAACCCTCACTATCTAGATGGCAATCCCCCAGGTCATCAAGGTGAAACCAGAGAGCAAAGAATTAATGAGTTTTTAGTTCAAAATCCAGATTTATCGGTAGTAGGCATACCAGAAGGCACCGCGCTAAAATCTAGCGGCACTCAGTTAACTTATGTTGGGCACAAAAATGGATTTTTATTCAGCCACGGAAAAGACAAGCAAATCATCACACATAATACCAACTTATCTCAATTTTTAGCGGAAGAATAAGTTTTATGCCACAACAAAAAGATGACATTTTTGCCGAAACTGTCACACCACAGCCCTTTAAATTTGATAAAAGTGTAGTGGAAGTTTTTCCTGACATGATAGAGCGCTCAGTACCAGGATATGGATTAATTCTCAATAACATATCTAAACTAGCTAACCGATATGTCACCGAAAACAGCCACTGCTACGACTTGGGTTGCTCACTTGGTGCTGTGTCTTTAGCCATTAGTCAAGGCGCTAACAAAGCCAATGCCAAAGTGTTTGGTATAGATAATTCATCCGATATGATCAATAGATGCCACCAGCACATTCGTGCTTTTAAGCAAAAAACTCCCATTACCTTAGTTGAAAGTGATATTTTAGATGTTGAAATTAAAAATGCTTCTTTTGTAGTGCTTAATTTTACCCTTCAATTTGTAGATAAAACCCAAAGAGAGTCATTATTAGAAAAAATATACCAAGGATTAAACCCCAATGGCGTATTAATTCTTTCCGAAAAGATTCGTTATGAAGACAATAATATCAACCAATTGATGATAGATTTGCATCACCAGTTTAAACGTGAAAATGGTTATAGTGAGCTAGAAATTAGCCAAAAGCGCAATGCACTTGAAAACGTGCTTATCCCAGAAACCCTTGAAACTCATAAAGCCAGAATGCGGCAAGTGGGTTTTAGCCAAGCATCTTGCTGGTTTAAAGAATATAACTTTGCTTCGTTTATCGCGATCAAGTCTTAATTCATTTTTATTTATTAGTTATTTCTATGATCGATTATCATCAGCTTTCAAAACACATTAGCGAAACGCCGTTAGCAGAATACTTCACCCACTTTCAAAATGCGGTAAATAATCGCTTAAGTGCTTATACCCATGGCGAGTTAGCACAGTGGCAACAATTGCTTAATGAGCTACCACAGTTAAAAACTAGCCATTATGAATTTTTAAAACAAGTATCCATAGGCACTACCGAAGAGCTAAACTCACAACTAAGCAGCACCCAAACTCAGTCATTTATTAAACAACTAAAAAGTCTACATCCATGGCGAAAAGGGCCTTTTAATTTATTTGGTATTCACATTGATACTGAATGGCGCTCTGATTGGAAGTGGGATCGTCTAATCCCTCACATTAGTCCTTTAAAAAATCGCACAATTCTCGATGTTGGTTGCGGCAATGGTTATCACTGTTTTCGTATGCATGGTGAAGGCGCTAAAATGGTAATAGGCATCGATCCTTCACAAAAATTTTTAGCTCAGTTTAGTATCATCAAAAAGTATGCTGGTGATATACCTGTGCACCTATTGCCCATAGGGTTTGAAGATATGCCTGCCAATATGGACAAAACTGGCTTTGACACCGTATTTTCTATGGGAGTTTTATATCACCGCAAATCGCCAATTGAACATTTATATGCACTAAAAAACCTACTGGGAAAAAATGGCGAATTAGTGCTTGAGACCCTAGTTGTTGATGGTGATGAAAATACGGTTCTTATGCCTAGTGGTCGCTATGCTCAAATGCGTAATGTTTGGTTTTTGCCATCCACTGCAGCCTTAGAAAAGTGGCTTAGAAAATGTGGTTATAAAAATGTTAGAACCATCAGCGTTAACCAAACCAGCTTACAAGAACAACGAGCAACGAGCTGGATGACTTTTCACTCTTTAGAAAACTACCTTAACCCCAATGATCTCAACAAAACTATCGAAGGTTACCCCGCCCCTAAGCGAGCAATATTTATTGCTGAATGCTAAATATCCACTCGCCTTCAAGATACAGCTCGGCAGAGACGATTAACAAAAGACCAACAAACCCTAATTGATTGTTTTAAATAAAATTAATTCCCATTTGCTAAATAATTATGTTAACTTAATGTTAATATTTTATTCATGTCAGCAAATAAGCAACTATATTGGTTATGATGAGATGATTAATAATAGCTAATTGACTAATAAATATGTGACTTTATTCCGTTTAATTATGATAGAAATAGGTAAAATTTTTAACTTGCAAGTACAATAAAACTTTAACCATTTAATTCAAATAAAAGTAAAACAAACGGAATGTATTGTTGTTCGGGAAGAATAGCTTAAAGTTTGAGAGGCGCGCCCGTTAATGCATTTAACGACACAAGAAATCCCAGTTGAAAACTTAGAGATAGGAATGTATGTCTCTAAGCTAGACGTGCCTTGGGTTCAAACACCTTTTCCTATTCAAGGGTTTTATATAAGCAAACAAGACGAGCTGGACTTGCTTGCGCATTATTGCAACAAAGTATACATCGACAGTTTTTTAAGCAAAGTTGATGTCACCGCCAAGCTTTCTACAACAAACCGTGCTTTAAAATCAAAACAAGCTGTCGATCCTAAAACCGCTCGGTTAATGAAAGAAAAGGCTCGCTTTAAGCCAAGAGTTCAAGAATATAGCTCTTCGACAAAAATGAAGGCAGAAGTAAAAGTCGCATCAAGAATGTTTGAGCATGTAACCACTCAAATGTCAGTTGCTTACCGCCGCATGGAGCAAACAGGCTTTGTTAATGTAAACGAGTTTAAGTCGGCCTCAAGCCAAATGGTTAAAAGCATTGTTAAAAACCCAAATGCCTTAGCTTGGTTATGCCGTATTAGCTCCAGCAATCAAGAACTTCATCAACAAGCGGTTAGAAGCGCAGTATGGGGCATTATTTTTGCCCGCCATTTAGGACTTTCAAGGCGCGACTTAAACGACATAGGTACCGCATTATTGTTAGCGCCAATTGGTAAAAGCCAACTTCAAAAATCGTTAATTTTGGAACAAAAAACCCAAACAGAAATCGAAGAGTTTCAAAGCCATATCGAAAAAACCTTAGCTGAAACTCAAAAAATGTTTGCTCAAAACCATCAAGTAAACTACATATTAAGTGCCTATTGCGAGCGAAACAATGGATCTGGATATCCCAAAAAGCTGGTAGGCAATCGAATTCCTTTTTTAGCTCGAATTGCGGGTATTGCAGACTTTTACGAAAATCTTATTAATCCTTTCTTTGGTGAAGCTAAAACACCGGTTGATGCCATTGCTTACCTTTATCAAGAAAAAGGAAATTTATTCCAAATTGAGATTGTCGAAGAATTTATCCAAGCAGTTGGCATTTACCCAACGGGAAGTTTAGTTAAACTATCAAATAATAGTATTGGTGTTGTTGTTGAACAGCCAGAAAAATCACGCTTAAGACCTTGTGTTGCGCTAATAAGAAATAGTGCTAACGAGCAAGTAGAAAAATCAAAAGTTATAAACCTAGCAAAAGCCCCATTAGATGAGTTTGGTCTTCCTTTAAGAATAGAAAAAAGCCTCAAAAGCACCAGCGTTGATATTAATGCCGACGAGCTACACAATCAGCTATTTGGTGGTAAAGGCTTGTTCTCGTTTTTAAGAGCATAAAACTAGCAACTAGCAACTAGCAACTAGCAACTAGCAACTAGCAACTAGCAACTAATCATAGTTTAGCTCTGCCGCGATAAACTTATCAACCTGTAACGCTAAAACATTCAATGGTACTGAGCCTTCAGCTAATATCGCATCATGAAATCTTCTTATATCAAAGCGGGCTCCTAATGCTTTTTCGGCTTTTGCTCTTAGCTCCAAAATTTTAATTTCACCCAGCTTATAAGCCAATGCTTGTCCAGGCCAACTAATATAACGATCAACTTCGGTACGAATATTATGCTTAGAAAGCGCAGAGTTTTCTTCAAGCAGCTTTATTGCTTGCGCCCTGCTCCAACCTTTGGCATGAATGCCCGTATCAATCACTAGTCTTGCTGCACGCCACATTTCATAACTCAAGCGACCAAAATTACTATAATGATCTTGATAAAAGCCCACCTCTAGCCCTAAGCGTTCGCTATAAAGCCCCCAACCTTCACCAAATGCAGAGATATAAGAGCCTTGTCTAAATTTAGGCAAGTTTTTAAGCTCTTTACTGAGTGCAATTTGCAAATGGTGTCCAGGAACAGCCTCATGTAAAGTTAACGCTTCTAATACATAAAGCGGTCTTTTATCAAGCGCATAAGTATTCACCCAATATTCACCCGGTCTATCGCTATCAAGCGGCGCTCCAGAATATCGCCCTGTGGTATATTTAGGTGCTATAGTTGCCGGAACTGGCTCAACCGTGTATGGCTGTCTGGGTAAATGACTAAAAAGCTTAGGTAATTTTCCATCCATTTTTTTCGCAATATATGAAGCTTCTTTAATTAGCTCCTCTGGCGTTTTTGCATAAAACTGTGGCGATTCTCGCAAAAACTTTAAAAATGATTTAAAGCTTCCTTTGTGGCCTACCGCTTTTATCACTTCTTCCATTTCGGCTCGAATACGAGCAACTTCTTTTAATCCTATTTGATGAATTTCATCGGCAGTTAAATTAAGCGTTGTGTAAAAGCCAATTTGTGAGTGATAGTAGTTTTTTCCATTAGGTAACTCATAACTACCCAAGCTTTCTCTTGCTTTAGGAATATAAATTTTATCAAAATAATCTTTCAGCTTTTGATAAGCAGGATACACCTCTTCACCAATCACTTTTTTAGCTTCGGCAGTTAAGGCATTGCTTTCTTGCTTGCTCATTTTTAGTTTAACTGGAGCAAAAGGTTTAAAAAACTCACTTTTTTCTATTGGCATTTCATAAACCGACTTTATAATGTCGGTAAAGCCATTAAGCACAACTTTGGGCATTGTAAAACCACGCTCAATGCCATTATTCATATTCTGAATATTTTGCTCAAAGTAACGAGGCAATGCTTTTAAGCGAGCAATATAGTCTTGGTAATGTTTAACTGATTTAAAGGGTACACTTAAATAGAGCCGATTAAACTCAGTGTGAAATCCCCAGTCAGATAAAAATGGGATCTGATAACTTTTAAACTCAACCTCCGAAATCACCCTTTCTAGCTGCGCTTTAAATATTAAGTAATTAACCTGATCACTATCACTCAGTGACTCAAACTTTATTTGCTTTAATTTATCTAAAAACTGCTGTTTTACTGCGGCATTTTGCAAATGAAAACTCTCAGAAGCTTCTGGCAATAAATGGTTTGCCGAATAATCGCCCAATCGAGTCGCGAGCATAGGGTTACTGTCTATACGCGACTGCCACTCTTGTTCAAATAGCAATTCTAATTGTTTATTACTGTTTACTGGCACTTGAGCCAATAAATTCACACTACCAGTTAATACTAAGAGACCAACAAAACATAGGGTGAGCTTTATTCTCATTGTTTTTATTTCCTTAATGAATGCCTGTGGTGATTAGCTTCACAAAATTACACGGTCTAAAAGTGCTATCAAGCTGCTGTTGAATAATATTTTCCCAGCCTGTTTTGCAAGCATTTGTTGAACCAGGCAAACAAAATATCACCGTGTTATTGGCAAAACCGCCAATGGCGCGACTTTGAATGGTTGATGAGCCAATTTCGGTATAAGAAACTTGCCTAAACAATTCCCCAAAACCTTCCATATTTTTATCAAAAAGCGGTTTAACCGCCTCTGGTGTAGAGTCACGACCATAAAAACCTGTACCGCCAGTAATAACAACAGCATTCACTTCACTGTTGGCAATCCACTGTGATAATTTTGCTCTAATTTGATAAATGTCATCTTTAACAATAGATTTTTCAGCCAAACAGTGCCCACTGCGTTTAACTTGCTCAGCCAAATAACCACCTGACTTATCGGTTGATTCATCACGAGTATCAGAAACGGTTAAAATAGCGATCTTTAAAGGTATTTTTTCACTCACAATTTTTCTCTTTCATCACATTGGTATTGGGCACAAGAATACACTAAAACGGCTGTTTAAAAAAATGCTTAAAAATATAAAGCTATTGGTATTTCACCACTTACTTTTTTTGGGTATACTTGCGGCCGCTTAGCCCTTGGGCAAAAAATTAAATGTTTTCTATTGAATATTTTCTATAATAAAACACTTAAGCTCAAGAGCGCTAAATCGCTATTAAACAATTTAGGATCGGTATTATGCAGGCATTTCTGACCATTGCAGTGCGCGCAGCGCGTAAAGCAGGCGACTTTATTATTAGAGAAGCAGATCATATTAAATCTGTGCAAAGCAAACCACAAAGTGATTACGTCACTAATGTTGATCAAATGGCCGAGTCACTCATTATTGATACCATTTCTCATTCGTATAATGATCACGCTTTTATCGGAGAAGAAACCGGTAAAACAGGCGAAAGCGATTATGAGTGGATAATTGATCCTATCGACGGCACCACTAACTTTATTCGCAAAGTTCCCCACTGGGCCATATCTATTGCTTGTCGCTATAAAAACCGAACCGAGGTTGGTTTAGTTTATGATCCTATCCGCGAAGAATTATTCACTGCGGTACGTGGCAGAGGCGCGCAGCTTAACGGAAAAAGAATTCGTGTCAGTCAAAGTAAAGGCTTAGAGCACAATATTATTGGCACGGGTTTTCCTTTCAGAAATAAAACCATGCTCGACAAGTACCAGCAGATTTTCGCCAAAATTTTCCCTCACTGCTCAGATATGCGCCGCGCAGGATCAGCAGCGCTTGATTTAGCTTATGTTGCGGCGGGACGCTATGACGGCTTTTGGGAATTTGGTCTTAACGACTGGGATACTGCGGCTGGCACACTACTCGTTCAAGAAGCTGGCGGAATGGTGTCGGATCTTAACGGCAACCCAAACTTTGAGAAAAGCGACTCCCTTTTAGCCGCAAGTCCAAAGTCATTTAAATCAATTTTGCAGGTTATTAATCAAAAATAATCATTGATTGAATAATTAAATCAATTATTACTTGACCATTTTACTAGGTTATTAGAAAATACCTCCCTCAGTAAATAGTGCTGAAAACTGATTTATTTTGTGAGGTAAAAATGAGATTGACAACCAAAGGACGATACGCGGTTACTGCAATGCTAGATTTAGCAATTAATAGCAGTGAAAAACCAGTCAATCTCAATGATATTTCTGAGCGCCAAGCCATTTCTTTATCTTATTTAGAACAACTTTTTTCCAAGTTACGACGAGAAAATTTAGTTAAAAGCATTCGTGGTCCTGGTGGAGGCTATCAACTTAATTCCAACTGTGACGAAATAAGTGTTGCCAGCATCATCAACGCAGTTAATGAAACCATTGATGTTTCTCGCTGTGAAGGCAAGGCTAATTGTTTAGATGGTAAACAGTGCTTAACCCATAATTTATGGGTTGATTTAAGCGAAAGAATTCAGTCTTTTTTAGATGATATAACCCTTGGTGAGCTTATTCGTCAAAACGAGCGGCAGGCGAAGCAATGCCACAAAAATGGCAACACTTTTGCTCAAAAAAATATCGAACTACAAACCATTAACTATTAGTTAGTCAATTGAGAAAATACCTAAATGTCTGAAGTTATCGATCAATACGTTAAAACCGAATATGAAGCAGGTTTTGTTACTGATATTGAATCAGAAACCATACCGCCAGGTTTAAACGAAGAAGTTATCCGCTTTATATCTAATAAGAAGAAAGAGCCTTCTTGGTTACTAGAATGGCGACTAGAAGCCTTTAAAAAATTTCAGCAGGTTGAAGAGCCAAACTGGGCACATCTTAACTATGCCAAAATCGACCTAGATGAAGTTTCATTTTATTCAGCCCCAAAAAGTATCGACGATGCCCCTAAAAGCTTAGATGAAGTTGATCCTGAGCTTATTGAAACCTATAACAAACTTGGTATTCCCCTACACGAACAAGAAGTATTAGCTGGTGTTGCAGTCGATGTGGTTTTTGACTCGGTTTCGGTAGCAACCACTTTTAAAGAAAAGCTTGCCGAAGCAGGTGTGATTTTTTGCCCTATTTCTGAAGCGGTACATGAATACCCCGATCTCATCAAAAAATATTTAGGCTCGGTAGTTCCCCAGCAAGATAATTATTTTGCGGCGTTAAACTCGGCTGTTTTTAGTGACGGCTCTTTTGTTTATATTCCTAAAGGCGTGCGTTGCCCTATGGAGCTTTCTACCTATTTTAGAATTAACGAAGCCAAAACAGGCCAGTTTGAACGCACCCTAATTATTGCCGATGAAGGCAGTCATGTAAGCTATTTAGAAGGCTGTACCGCGCCAATGCGAGATGAAAATCAATTGCACGCCGCGGTTGTAGAGCTAGTGGCATTAGGTGATGCAGAAATAAAGTATTCAACCGTACAAAACTGGTATCCAGGTGATGAAGATGGCAATGGCGGTATTTATAATTTTGTAACAAAGCGCGGCATTTGCCACAAAAATGCTAAAATTTCTTGGACTCAAGTAGAAACTGGCTCAGCAATTACTTGGAAATACCCATCGGTTGTGCTGCGCGGTGATAACTCGGTTGGTGAGTTTTATTCGGTTGCCCTAACTCGTAATTACCAACAAGCCGATACAGGCACCAAAATGATCCACTTGGGTAAAAACACCAAATCGACCATTATTTCTAAAGGTATTTCAGCGGGTAAAAGCCAAAATGCTTATCGCGGTTTAGTTAGAATGAGCCCGCGTGCCGATGGCGCAAGAAACTACACCCAGTGCGACTCTTTATTAATTGGTGATCGCTGTGGTGCACACACATTCCCCTATATCGAAAGCAAACATCCCAACGCCATTATCGAGCACGAAGCCACCACCTCAAAAGTGAGTGACGATCAACTATTTTTATGCCAGCAACGCGGCATAGACACCGAAAAAGCAGTTTCTATGATTGTTAACGGATTCTGTAAAGAGGTTTTTAAAGAGCTTCCAATGGAATTTGCCGTAGAAGCCGGAAAATTACTTGAAGTCAGCTTAGAAGGCTCGGTTGGCTAATCATTTCTAATTATCGACTATCATTAACGAGAAGTTAAATGCTTAAAATCAATAATTTGCACGCAAGTGTAGAAGATAAAAATATCTTAAAAGGCTTAAACATTGAGGTAAAGCCTGGTGAAATTCACGCCATTATGGGGCCAAATGGTTCAGGAAAAAGCACCTTTGGTTATGTGCTTTCTGGTCGCGAAGGCTACGAGGTAACCGACGGTGATGTAAGTTTTGATGGTAAAGATATTTTAGAAATGGAAGCCGATGAACGTGCTAAAGCTGGTTTATTTTTAGCCTTTCAATATCCTGTTGAAATTCCAGGGGTAAGCAACATGGAATTTTTAAAAGCCAGCATAGATTCCACGCGCGAATACCAAGGTAAAGAGCCATTAAATGCGGTTTCATTTATGAAGCTAGCGCGCGAAAAATGCGAGCAAGTTAATCTTAACCAAGACTTTTTAAAACGTGGTGTTAACGAAGGCTTTTCTGGCGGTGAAAAAAAGCGTAACGAAATTATGCAAATGATGATGCTAGAGCCAAAACTTTGCATACTTGATGAAACCGATTCGGGTTTAGATATTGACGCCCTACAAGTAGTTGCCGATGGTGTTAATGCCTGCCGCGATGAAAACCGCGCCTTTATTGTTGTAACCCACTATCAAAGACTACTGGATTACATTGTGCCCGATTATGTTCATGTTTTATCTGACGGTAAAATTATTAAATCAGGCGGCAAAGAGTTGGCACATGAACTTGAAGCCAAAGGTTATAGCTGGATAGACAAGCTTTAAAGTTTAGCGTGGATAAATAACATGACTTTTCAACTCAATACGCAAAAGCACGCTCAGTTGCTTACTGATTTGCCCGCTAGCTCAGCATTAAACTGGTTAAGCACTTTGCAAAAAGATTCTCTACAAGCTTTTTGCAATGCCAAGCTACCTAATCGTAAAACAGAGCATTTTAAGTATAATGATTTAACTTTTTTCAAAGAACAGTTATTTTCAATTAGTGAAAAACAAAACACTGGTTCATTTGATGAAGATTTTCATGCCATAGCAATAGAAAATGCCATCACCCTTCGGTTTGTTAACGGTGTATTAATTACCCCACTAAACACATTAAAAAGTATCGAAGGATTACAAATTCAGTATTTTTCTGAGTGTAATAAAAGCCAGCAACAGCAAATTATTGAACGCTTAGAAACTAGCAATAAAAATTTATTTCTCAACTTAAACCAAGCACTCATTAACGATGGTTTAATGATTAGTGTTGAGCCTAATAAAACCATTACCACCCCTATTTATTTACAGCACATTTCTAGCCCAAGCAATTCAAATAGCATTGGCGCTAATATGCTATTTGTTAACTTAGAAAAATCAAGCGAGATAACTATTGTTGAGCAGTTTGAATCGACTAAAGCCAGTAATATTAATCTTAACTTGCAACAAAGTTTTTATGTTTTAGGTGAAAATAGTGAGGTTAATAACTACCGACTAAACCTTGAGCAAGAGTGTGCTTATCAAGCATCGCAAGTTAAAAGCTTTTTAGGGCGCGACTCTGTTTTCAATGGCTTTTTTGTTGGCTTAGGTAGCAAACTTAACCGAACAGATATTGACATATTGCACCAAGGTAGCAACGCACATTGTGAATTAACTGGAATTTATTTACCCGCCAATGAACAAGCCATTGATTACCATACCAACATAGAACATCAAGTGGCTCACTGTACCAGTAATGAAGTATTTAGAGGCATTATCGCCGATAAAGCCAGTGCCACCTTTAATGGTAAAATTCATATTTTTCAAGATGCACAAAAATCGGATGCTTTTTTAAATAACAAAAATTTATTGTTAACTAACCAAGCCGAAGTCAATACAAAGCCCGAGCTAGAAATTTATGCCGATGATGTTAAATGTGCTCATGGCGCAACGGTTGCGCAGCTTGATGATAAGTCTGTTTACTATTTACAAACTCGCGGCATTAACGCACAAAAAGCAAGAAAAATGCTAAGCATTGCTTTTATACAAGCGCTTATTGACACCGCAAAAATTGATTCAATTAAACAATTTGTTCAAGCGAGACTCAACGATTATATGTCTCACTTAAATGAAAAATAATTTTTATTTTGTTGATTTATTAAAGATCCTTGTTGGATAAAAAATGACTAGACGTTTTAATGTTGACCAAGTGAGAAAAGACTTTCCTATTCTCAATGAAACCGTCAATCAAAAACCATTAATTTATTTTGATAACGGTGCCACATCACAAAAACCGCAAAGTGTTATTGATGCTATTGATAACTACTATGAACATTTTAATTCTAATGTTCATCGTGGCGCACACGCATTAAGTGATAAAGCCACCGAGCACTTTGAAAACGCTCGCATTAAAGTTCAGCAGTTTATTAATGCTAAACACCGCGAAGAAATTATTTGGACACGCGGCACCACCGAATCTATCAATTTAGTAGCCAATACTTGGGGCGAAGCCAACATTAATGCTGGTGATGAAATTATTGTTTCAACCCTTGAACATCACTCCAATATTGTGCCTTGGCAATTACTTTGCCAGCGCAAAAATGCCAAGCTTTTACCCATAAAAATAAAACCCAATGGCGCGCTCGACTATGAGCACTTTTTAAGTTTGTTATCAAACAAAACAAAACTGCTTGCCATTGGTCATATTTCTAATGCGATTGGTGTGATTAATCCCATTGAAAAAATGATTATTGAAGCCCATAAAGTTAACGCAAAAGTGCTAGTTGATGGCGCACAAGCAGCCCCCCACTTAGCCATTGATGTTCAACAGCTTAACTGCGACTTTTACGCTTTTTCGGGGCATAAAGCCTTTGCACCAACAGGTATTGGGGTTTTATTTGGTAAAAAAGAATTGCTCGAAGCCATGCCACCTTGGCATGGTGGTGGTGAAATGATTGAAAAGGTCAGCTTTAACGGCACCACATTTAATCAACTACCGTATAAATTTGAAGCAGGAACACCTAATATTGAAGGCTCAATTGCATTAGGTGCTGCCATTGATTATTTGCAATCATTTGATCGCACAGAACTAAGCCATTATGAAAAAGAATTAATTGACTATGCTACCGAAAAAGCCGCGCAAATTCCTGAAATAAAAATAATTGGAACCAACTGCGAAAAAACCAGCGTATTAAGCTTTATTATGGAAGGCTGCCATTCACAAGATATAGGCATGATATTAGATCAACAAGGTATTGCCGTAAGAACGGGTAATCATTGCGCTATGCCATTAATGGAAGCCTTAGGTATCACAGGCACAATTAGAGCGTCTTTAAGTTTTTATAATACCAAGCAAGAAATCGATCAATTATTTATTGGTCTTGAAAAAGCCAAAATGTTTTTAATGTAGTTTTACTACTCAAAGAGAGCCGCAACAATGAGTGTTTCAACCTTTAATCCAAAAACAGCAAACCCTGTTAGCTTTAGCGAAAAAGCCATTAAGCATTTAGAAAAACAGGTGAGCAATCAACAAGCCGCGGGTGTTCGATTTGAAGTTAAAGAAAGTGGCTGTTCGGGCTTTAAATATTTATTAGAAATTGCCGAAACCACTAATCCGCAAGATTTAGAATTTTCTCTTAGTGACAAACTTTCACTCTATATTGCCCCTAAAGTTGTGCCGCTTATTCAAGGCACGCAAGTTGATTATGTGCAAGAAGGTTTAAACTCTCGTTTAGATTTTAAAAACCCCAATGCCACGGCAACTTGTGGCTGCGGCGAAAGCTTTACTGTGGAGCAACAATAATGCAAAAGAAAATGGTTGTTGCATTAGAAGACTGCCCCGCAAGAGTTGTTCCCGCAGGAACCAAAGTGGTTATTCCTAAAGACTCTTTTGTAACCATTACCCAAGACTTAGGTGGCAACTATACCGTTGTGCTTAATGGTAATATGCTTAGGGTTGATGGAACCGATGCTGCCGCTCTAGGTTTAAAATCAGAAGAGCTATCATTTGAAGCCAGCGCCGATGGTAGTATTAACGAAGAGCAAGTTTGGACTGCGCTAAAAAGCATATTTGATCCCGAAATTCCGGTTAACTTGGTCGATTTAGGATTGATCTATAGTGTTGATATTGCTCAAGAGACCAAGCAAATAAAAATTACCATGACATTAACCGCACCAGGTTGCGGCATGGGGCCAGTATTAATTAGTGATATTAAATACCGTGTTGGCAAGGTTCCTAATGTGAGTGATGTTATTGTTGATCTAGTCTTCGATCCACCTTGGACACGCGATATGATGAGCGATGAAGCCAAACTAGAAACAGGACTATTTTTCTAGATAGCCACTCTCCTTCAAGAGCTTTTAAATTCTCTTGAATTAAAACGGCTAATCGCGCAGAATTCACCCATTAAAATTGACTCAAAAAATAGTTATGTCTACACCAGAAGAAATTATTGATACCTTAAGTTTTTTTGACAGCTGGGAAGATCGATACAAGTATATGATCGATCTAGGGAAATCACTTCCGGCAATGAATGACAGTTTAAAAACCAATGACCGATTAGTGCCTGGTTGCCAAAGTCAGGTGTGGATAGAGCCAACAATTAAAAATCAAACCTTTACCTTCGAAGTCGATAGCGATGCTCACTTAGTACGCGGATTACTAGCCATAGTAATGGCCGCCTACAACGGTAAAACGGCAAAGCAAATCATTGAATTTGATATTGAAACCTACTTTGCCCAACTAGACTTAATTAAACACCTAAGCCCCACACGCGGCAATGGTTTAAAATCTATGGTAGAAAAAATTAAATTTTTAGCGAAAGAAGCACTTTAATACTTTCTAATAGTCTCAAATCATTCGTCCAATTCCGTCCGTAGTGAGCTTGTCGAACTATGAGCCCACCAAATCCATCTAGTGAGCCCGTCGAACTATGAGCCCACCAAACTCCCCCACAAACTAACTCCGAATAAACCGATCATAAAAACCATAAATCATTTTCAGTGGTAACGGTTTAATCCAACGATGCGACTCAAAAACTGCCGATTCAGATCCAATCCGCTCCTTATAATTAACACGCTTACCTATTCCAGCCAACAGATCAAACATAACAATATTTTTATCTTTAAATAACATTTCTATAGTGTAACCAAGATGCAACATACCAACCGCAAGCTTTGGGTGAAGGTTTTGCTCGTAATTTAAAGTTAAGTTATATACTTTATTATTGGCAACAGCATTAATCATTACTGAAATAGGCTTACCACCTAGCTTTAGCATACTTGAATAAATTAGTTGTGATTGACTGCTGCCTGCTTTAAATGCATTGGTATAAAGCTCCCTGTTATATTCAACAATGCCTTTTTTACCCCATCTTGCAATAGAAAACTGATTAATTGCTTGGTAAAAATTTTCTACATTTTTAGGCGTAATCATTTCTATTTCTACCTTTAAATCCCCCATTGTTTCTAGCATTTTTCGGCGATTATAAAGCTGCAAACGCGTATTTTTACCTAACGAGGCTAAATAATCCTCAAACTTACCACCGCAATTAACAACATAGGTTTTATCTTCTTGTTCAATACGAGAGTGCATATCGGTTTTAGCTAAAAGCTGATTAAAAACACTAATTCCTCGACCTTTAGCTCGCACATCCGCTAAACAAATTTCCGACCAGCGAACATCATTTAAAATACGATTAAATAGCTTTTCAAGCAGCGGCACAGGGCAATAATTATCAACAACAATGCCCATATATTCACTTCTAATCCCTCTATCGTGATTAAACCGTTTACCTAAAAACTGCAACCTTGTGATCTTATATAAACCATACAGATCTTTATCTTGCGAAATATAAAAAGGCGCAATAGCAACAACCGAGCTAGAATTTTCAATCACATAAATAGCCAGTTTATCGGTAGTTTTTTTATTCTGCTTCCACCAAGAATGCAAATATCGCCGTGAACAAAACAGCGGGTCGCAATCACTATTTTCAAGCAACGCTTGCCATTTTTGCTCCGACTTTAAAAATTGGGCTTCACCCCACTGACTAATTTTAAGGCTAGAATAAGTAAAGTTTTGCGAAGAGTTAACATCACCAATCACAATTTGAGACGATGCAGTCGTTTTAAGTTGGTTAAAGCTAGATTGTTTAAGCAAAACAACCTCCACATTTTATTATTTATGTTTAAGTCGTTAATTTCTATTAATTAACTTTACTAACCTTACAAAAAATTATTGGGCTATGCTTCTCAATTTCCGCATTTTGTTTGTTATTTTCCGCATACTTTTGGTTATATAGCAATAGACTGTGGTTTTTCTGATCAAGCCCATTTATCACGAGTTTTTAAGCAAATTGAAGAGGTTTCGCCTTCTAAATGGAAAAAGTAGCAATAATTTCAGTGTACACTTGTACGCTGAATAATGTATGATAGCACTCTTTGGTACGACCAGCTTGGTCTAAATTTCTATTGAAGTGCTTTATGTCGTTAAACAACCCCCATGCTATACCCTATTCAAATCGCGAAGAGCAAATGAATGTGCTAAGCCATTTTGTGGGGCTTATTATTGCGATTGTGGGTTTGGTTTTAATGCTGATTAAAGCATCTAGCGTAATTGAAACCACCAGTGTGGGCATTTATGGTGGTACTTTAGTTGTTATGTTTTTAGCATCAACCCTCTATCACTGGGTAAGTCAAAAAGGATTAAAGTCGGCACTAAAACTACTCGACCATTCTGCTATTTATTTGCTTATCGCAGGTACTTATACCCCACTTTTAATGGTGTCACTTGATGGTTGGGTATCTTGGGTAAGTATGATTATTATTTGGTCTTTGGCGGCATTTGGAGTTAGCTTTAAGCTGCTTACCGGCACTAAATACCCTAAAATAGCACTAGTCACTTATCTTGCAATGGGTTGGTTTGCCTTAGTTTTAATTTACCCTTTAATACAAGCCGTTCCCCATAATGGCCTTTGGTTTTTACTGGCTGGCGGTCTATTTTTTAGCGTGGGGGTATTGTTTTATGTAGCTAAGCAGAAACAATATACCCATGCTATTTGGCATTTATTTGTGGTGGCTGGTTGTAGTTGTCACTTTTTTACGGTTTATTGGTATGTGATTTAAGTTCTCTAAGCTTTTAACTGAAACTTTTATTGCCAATAAGCAGAAAATATAATGGGATATTCACCATTATTCCAGCAACCGTTAGTAATAAATTTAATGGATTTTCCTGTAGATTTAGCTGTTAAAATCATTGAGTATATTTCTTTGTAAAGTACAGTAGAATCGCTATCCATTAACAATACAGGTATTGTCTTTTTTGAACACTCACTATCACTCATATTAACATCATACAAATATACTCTTGGACTTGTGCCAGAGATTACTTGTATCATAGTTTCTGATATATCAATAAATCCACTACTTGCATTAGCGGCAAAAAGTTTTATTGGCGTTAAAAGCAGAAATAATACTAATATTTTTTTCATAATACTTACCTAATATTGATCGCTGTTATTTGACATAATCCCCAACCATTATAATCAGGAGCTACATCCCGAAACTCATAATAAACTTTAACATCTCTTTTGGAAGTTAATGCAGTAAGTAATAACGAATAAGTTCTTTGAGTTCCTTCTTTGTCGGACATTTTTAGATAGCCTCCTTTATTTCCATAACACCCAGGCATTGAACCAGTTGAAAATTGAATAAAAGGAGCGGCTGTATCTGTACGGCTATAAATGTACTCTACTTTTGTGTAAGGTCCACTTTCTGAATAAACTGGTGTTGTAGCAAATCCCAAAAGCGCAATAATTAAAATAGCATTTAAAATTTTCATTTCATACTCCTTAACAAAGCTGTTAATACTTAACTATCGTATCACTTAAAAACATCCAAAAGAGAAATTTCGCAGGAGTCAAACCTTACAGGAAGGTTTGAGTCTACTGTTATTCTAACTTTCAAATCACTGGCAAAAGCAAGGTATGCCGCACTAATAATATGTTGATGTTTTGCATCAATATAAATACGACTTTTATTTGAGCAAGGAAAATTATCAGGAAGAGCTAGAGCTTTATCAAACCATAGCTCTATTGTACCGTCTGCGGTATCGCCTACAGAATAATCACCAACGGTTCTAATCCATTTTATTTTTAAATCACTAAAAGTAATATCTTGTGCAATTACAGAGAAACTAAAGCTTGAAGCCATTAAAAGTAAAAATAATTTACGCATTTTTTATTCTCTTTTAATCCAATCTAAAATATCGAATATTAACGCTTGACCAAGGCTCAAATTCTGAACAACTATTCGGCTTTTCGTTACCATCAAAATATACACTTTTAATTTCTTTACCCGATGTTTTAGCGGCTAAAAATGTTGAATACATCATTTTACAAGTTTCAGGACCTGTTTTATAACTAGCGCCAGAGACACTCCATTCTGAATCAGGATTACAAAAAAATACAGCACGATTCATACTACTTAACTTAAGCATAAATTTATTATTGGCGTGATAACTTAGCTCTTCAACTTTTCCACTGCAAACTAAATCCGCCGCATAACAAGACATACTCATTGAAAAAGTCATTACCAAGACTGCTATTACTTTCATTTATTGTTATTCCTTTGCATGTAATTTTTTTAAAAAATTACTCATTTAACCAAATTCGATCAATTACTAAGTAACCATTTAAAACAGTTCTCATTTGAATTTGCACATTTCTTTTACTGGCTTGCGCAGCTAAAGCAGTTGAATAAAAAAGTTTGGCAAACTCTGGCTTACTATTAATATCTATAATTGCAGCACTTTTATGTTTTGCGCTAATACCAGCAACTTCCCAAGCTCCGTCATCCATAGGTGTATCAAAATACATTAAAATTTGATTAGAAGCATTAACGTAAATTCTGCTAACTTTACCTATATAAGAACAATAGCCATTATGAGAGCTATAGCATACTGGTTTAGCGGCAAAAACCGTTGATGGAAAACTAGCAGCCAAAACTAAAACAAGCAAAACTTTATTTATCATTTTCATTTCTATTAACCTTAAATATTTTATTGTTAGTTACCAAGTTCTTGTGTTTTGAGTTGCAGTAGAATATCTCTTTCTTTCACAACCACTCAGTTTAATAATTAGTCTATTAATCTAGGTCCAAAATACCAGCCTGTTAAAAGCTGCCAGCTTGGATGGTTTGAGCAGTTCATGCCACTATTTTCATCATTAAACCAAAACATTACCTCTTTTTTAGCCGTTTGAGCCGTTAAGAGCAAAGAGTAAATTTGCTTACAGGTTTCGGGATTAATATTATTAAATATTTTTTCTACGCTACAAAGTTCAACCCAAACTAAACCACCAACAGATTCAACCAATACTCTACCTTGGCTTGGATTAATTGTGACACCAGAAACTTTTCCTGTGCAAGTGTAGGTAGCAAAAGCATTACTACTAAAAAAAAGTATGGTAATAAAAAATAATAACTGGGTAATTTGCTTCATTAATGGTTTCCTTGATTTAGTGTGAAACAGCGTTTATATCAATCACTCTTCTATTTGAAGTCCATGAATATAACAAAGAACTTCACTCTCGCTGGCACCGTAATAAATATTTACTTTTTTCTTTGATGATTTTGCCGTTAAGATCATAGAGATTAATTGTTTAGCATTTTTTTGTTGAGTGCCTATTATTGAAAAATAATTTTTTTTAGACGGACAAGATTCACCTTTTAAATAAACATAAAGTGAATCAAGATCATTGTAGGTATAAATTAATCCAACTTCTCTAAAGCCCGTCCATTTAGGGCTAGCTAAAGTAGTAAAACTTATTACCGTTAATATTATAAAAGTGAGTTTTTTCATTGTTTTTTTTCCTTAAAAAACAATACTACCAATAAACTTTTTAGCGTTTTCAGGGCCACATTCGGTATCGTGAAAAATTGGTTTTATTGGTGTTTTTGATGTATAAGCTGCCAGTAATGCAGAATAAACTCTATCGGCCACTTTTGGGTCGAGTGATGACCAGTAAAAACTCCATTTATTATTGTTATTACAACCTGCTTTACCTGCATAAGCATCGCCTTGAACGATAACTACACTGGTAGGATAAATATACATCTGTTCAATAACGGCTGACTTGCCACCCCAGTCAGCGGCATATACATTACTAATAAAAAATAAACTTAAGATTAATGATTTTTTTAACATTTTTTATTTCCTATTTTAAATAGTTTTATTCCATTAAATTAATGGTAAAGGTTGTTAGATGTAGTGAAAACATCATAGAGATCAGAGTCAAAACCAATATCAAATGCTCCGACCCCATTGATTTTCAGTGATTCAACAAACAGCCCACTAAGAGACAAGCCGCTAAAACAAAAAAGCTCCGTCAGGTTTGATAGCGCTTTAGAGCGGCTTTTTCTCTACTATTTAAGAATAAACAAGATAATTAAAATCAACTGGTACGACCCTCTATTGATTCTTGTTATTTATAGTAAAACGTACACGACCCCTTATTTTTTCTTGATTTTTTTGACCTTGCTCGGCCGCACACCCCGTTTGATTACATGGACCCTTTTGATTAATTTCTGCCTCTGGTGGCCTAGTTTTCGGTAGAAGCTTCGTCGATATACTCGTACTTAACCTTCCAGCAACTTGATGGCTTATTCGGGAACTTCCCCTTGAGTAGAGACTTTTTAGACCACTCTGCAATTTCAGAAGAACCATCCACAAGCCCTATAGCATAAGGTTTCGAGTCATCGCCTACTTGGAACTTTAATGTTGCGCTCATTCCTTTCAGGCTTTTGGGAAAAGAATCTGGGGAAACGACAACCCAAGCAGAGTTTGGCTTTCCTTCACAATCAGTATACGTTGATAAAACATTGTTGTATCGTTGTAGATTATCGTTACTGCTAGGATCATCATCCACAATTAAGGCTTCATCTTTAGGTGTTTTGGCAATACGATACTTCTTCAAACGAAGATCTTTTACGATCCCTTTAGAATTAAAGTTAACTTCTATATTTTCTTCAGTTAGATAATAAACATCCCATTGACGCTTAACACCATTCGAGTAATGCGTTAACTTCACCGCTTTAGGATAAGCTTCTCTTAGTTTTTCTAAGGTTGCACCAACACCGATACCTTTCTCAGTAACTAAATCTGGATTACGTATAATTACTTCTAACACTTTATCATTTTCGGTTCTTAAAGTAAGATTTTCGTGTCTTGAATCAATAGCCAACCAGTATTTTTCTCCTCGATTTAAGTCAGCAAACTCACCACTGTTATCTAAAATAGATATAAAAGCCAAGTCATCGTATAGAGAAAAAAGTTCTTTTCCTAAAATTTCTTGTTGAATTGATTTTTTATTACATGCCACTGCTGCTGCACTTATGCAATAGAACAATGCTACTGATAACGTAATTAATAAGTTATTTAACATGAGTCTCCTCCCCACTCAACAAAACAGCCGCCTTTATATTTTACTCCTTCATGACTTCTCTTGTTATCTCCGTGAGCACTCTGTAATTTACTACTAGGATAACCTGCTACTCTATGAAAATGACCGGAATTATATAAAGCTTTAGCTGTCTGTGTACTAGTAAACCCATCGATATATACATCAATTGCGTCGTATTTTTCATGATTGATACTTTTTGGATCGTAATTTGGGCCTCTGTAGCCACTAATAACATTCACTCGTTTTCCAACTTGTTTACTCACATCGAGAGCATCGAAAACTCTTTCAAGACTAACAACAGGAATCCCTTTAGCAGAAACATCGTTTTTGACTAAGACACTTGAAGCACCTCTAATATACAGAATGCTGTCTTCCGTGGCGGTAATTGTTAGTTCAGAAGAATCGATTCCAAAAAATTCTGAAGCTTGCTCTTGAATAGTATCCATTGTTGAGCGTGCTTGATCATTGTTCATTCCATTAGGAAATTTAACCTTCCCATCAGCAAACGACTGCAACAAATCTGGCATCTGCTTTGGAGGACTTCCCCCACTGGTGCATCAGAATAGCCCAACGCAAACATCATACCTCAACCCATTTTTCCCTAGTACCATCAACCACTTAAAGAGCAAATTCTCAGGCGCATCCCCTGATGACTAAAAATTTTCCCAGACGCACCTTTTTTTGTAAAGCTTTATTTTTGCTTACATGGATGTAGATCTGCAATGCGAGCAGTGGCGGAAGCTACTCCTTTGCCGCTTATCAAGCATTAAAACTCTATGATAAAACAACAGCGGTGCTAACCGCTGTGTTGTTGTTGAAGTTGGCAACGTAAGGTTGCTAACGCTTGAAGATGTGCTTTTAGTGCTTTAAGTAGATGTTGGTGTATGGGTTGCGGCAAGCTTTCTGCTAACTCAACCATGCCACCAATTTGATTAATACGATTGGTTAACGATAGTACTTTTGCTTCAGGAGAGCTTAAATAGCGATGATAATTTTCACTGCGGTTTTTGATACGATTAATTAGTAAATGATGTCTCATTGTTGAGCTCCTTAGTGGAATTGATGAATGAGCCTTAAACGGCAGCACGGAGCGCAGAATTGGCAAGGGCCGCTATGGCGGCTTGTTTACCCTTGCCTGTTCGAGCACCGTGCTAAAGTGTTGGCTTATTCAGCAAACACACTTTCTGTCAGCAAGTGAGCAGCTAAAATCAAATTGACATAATTCTGCTTGCAGAACTTTTCTCCCAAGACACCGAGCGCCTTGCTCCCTTTAGCCGCTAAAATCAATGGCGGGCATTAACTTAAAAGCCAATGCCACAACGGGAACCCAACCCATAACGAAGGGGAGCATGGTGGGCGGGGGAGTTGGTGGCAATTAGAGTGAACGTGTGTGCGTGTAAGCGGGGTAAATTGTTTTTAAACTGCGCTTGCGCAAGCCCTACTTCTTTTAGCCCCGCATTTAACATAATGGGTTGTTATGCGGCGAAGCGGACAGTGGCACGCTTTTCAGTGACATTGCGCATAACGGGGCATTATGTTAACCATCGGCTTGATACGGGGCTATCCCCTTGAGGGGATTATAGGGGTGAGATAAATACACGGAGGCTGGCTTGAAGGATTGGCGCTGGACTTGCTTTTTGCAAGACTGGTGACAAGCCTTGAAGTCAGCCGAAGCAGCTGCTTATCTTGAGTCGATGCTAAAAGCTTATCGGTCTTGAATCGCGGGGAGTCACGGGCGGTAGCCGGTGATAATCTAGCTCAACAAACAATATTTTATGTTAGCTATTTTTATTTTTGTAACTGGCATTTTCGTTAAAAATTTTCCTTATAATGGGTGTGAACTAAAAAAACTAACTGGAGTAAATAATGAGGGTTCACATTAAATCTAAATATTTTTCACTTTTTATCGAATTTAAGTTTCGTCTACTTTGGCTTATTAGCTTTAGCGGGATGCGTCGCATCATGGATTTCTTTCAGTCGCCTGATTGAGACTTGAGTATAAATCTGGGTGGTGTCCACCCTGGCATGGCCTAGCATCTCTTGGATATATCTAATATCCGCGCCATTTTCTAACATCACGGTGGCCATAGTATGGCGGAACAGGTGACAACTGCCTGTTTTGCCAACATTGGCTTTGTTGATAAGGTTACGCACCAGCTGGCTCATTCTGGCGGGGGTAAATGACTCGCCTAGATGAGTCAGGAATAAGGTTTCTTCATCAACACCAGTGTAAAGTTCTGGCCTGACTTCCATGAGGTATTTATCACACCAGTCAATCGCTCTTTGACCGATGGGCACCATTCTGTCTTTTTTGCCTTTGCCTAATCTGACCATCAACGTGCCGCGCTCTCTGTCGAGGTCATACAGGCGCAGATTAATTAATTCTGAGCGTCTGATACCAGTCGAGTAAAACACTTCCAGGATAGCTCTATCTCTAATTCCTGTACTGGTATTTAAGTCTGGGATATTGAGGGTGGTATTGACTTCCTCGATGGTTAATACGTGTTTAGGTAATCGCTTTTCTAATTTTGGTAACTCTATATCTGCCGCTGGATTGTAAAGCGTATAGTTTTGTTTACTTAAGTATTTAAAAAAAGCGCGCAATGCGCCTAGTCTGGAATGTTGTGATTGGAAGGATAATGGCTCACCGTTTTCCTTGCGGTAGTGATATAAATATCTTTGGTAACGCTCAACAATTTGTTTGGTGATTTCGCAAGGCTGAGTTAAGCCGCGCTCTTCACACCAGGCAATAAAATAATTGATGTAAAGCTCTCGCGATTCTGCACTTTTGGCTGAGTAATTTCTCACCCCCATCCATTCTAAATATCGCATCCGATAAGCCGCTAAACCATTGGGATCACTTAAATCTCCATAAGTTTTTTTAGGTAAGGTTGTTCCCTTTCTAGGCATGAGTATGATGCTCATTATTTTTAAGTGCAGGTTGTGCATTTTGAGTACCGACTTTAAGTAAATCGTCAGCAACCTTATAACCATTGAACTTAGTGTTATTTTTATCAGTCTGACTTACCACCGACACCTCACCGACTTGCCCCCGACTTGAGGGCGACTTCTTATCCTTTTGCCCCGACTTCTTTTCATCACACGATAATTTATTACAGTCAATCAAGCCCATCATAAATTGATCGCATTGCTCATCTTCACCTTGATAATTAAGCTGATAAGCAATGGCTTTGCCTCGTCCACCGCCGTGAGCAATGAGGTATTCCATTTCTTCTAATCGCCCACAATGAACTTTTAATTGAGTATTTCCCCAACCGGTAAACGCTCTAATTTGTTTGCGACTAAAACGATAATCGCTTTGCTCAATGCCTTGGGCTTTGCATTCATCTTGCACCAGTTGATAAATGAGTTTAAGCAGCTTTCGAGTTTGCGGTGGCAGCTCATCAAGCGTTCTCCCAAGGACTTCATGGGCTAAATGGTTAGCGGTTTTAATATCGTCTATCGTCACTTCAACATATTCAATCCGTTTACCATTTTGAGTGATTGATTTAATTTCTCGTTGATACTGGTGCAAAAATGCAATTGATTGGATCAGGGTTAGGTATTTCATATGATCTCGTCTGGTTCGAGTTTGATCACTTCTGAACGTTAATTGCTCAGCAAATGGATTGACCACTTTTAGCGCCTTTAATAATCGCTGTGCATTTTGATGAACCTGTAGACGGTGCTTTTTATTTTCATTCAATAATAATCCATCGAGCGTTTGACTGGCTCTTTGACTTTGTTGGATAGCTTTGGTTTGCTCACCCGATTCATTAACGGTTAATACCAAACAGCGGTTGAGTAATTCCTCATCAATATCAATGGCTGTGGTTGTTAAGAACAACATCACTGGTCCTTCTACATGATATTCTTGTGTTTCCAGATTGCCAGTGGTGGCATTTTTTCCTGTACTGGCAATCGTCACTTCACCGTCACTTTGCAAGAGCTTTAAAGCATAACTGGCTTGCTCAACGCCTTCTTCTTCACAGATAGCCAAGATTTTATTTTTAAGCTTTGTCTCGCCCATATAAAACAGACTTTGTCCTGTCATAGCAGAGTATTGAACTCTTTCCTCAAACGGGAACATTGCCAGCACCGCATCCATTAAACTACTTTTTCCTGCGGCACTTGATGACTGAATTATCACTGCTAATGGTTTATCCAACTTACGAGAGACCGCCGCTAAATAACCCATAAGTAAATTGGTTTGCTCACCAACAATACCGCACTGAGTAAAGTCATTGAGGATTTGAGCGGTTAAGTTTTTGTCTTTAAGTAATTCCAGAGCATCCGCCTTGTCTTGTTCGTTTATCTCAATGAGATTTTCTGATTGCTCAGCCTTACTTTCAATCTGCTCATCTTGCAGGGCTTCTAGCTTTAATAGCACTTTGCCTAAGTCTTTTTTAATGATTTGCTCTTCAACACTTAACTCACTGGCGGCAATTTTAATAAACGTCTGGCGTTGCTTGGCGTTGTAAAGTTCGAGCGTATCCACATGCAACGCTTCATCTTTGGATACCAGAATATTAATTTTCAGTTGATCATAGGTTTGATTTTTAGTGAGCCCTCTTACCCGATAATGCCTATCACCAAAGGTCATTTTGATTTCACGCTCGGTAATGGTTGCGTCAACATCACTCAATGCTTTTGGCTCTGCGGCGGCTGTTGGCTCTGCTAAATCAGCAACTAAGGAAGAAGTCTTTTTCTCTTCCTTCTGATTAACATCTTTTGATTTTGTCTCAACTAGCTTTCTGGCTTTAGCTTTTAACATTGGCTCAGCTTTCCTTATCACTAATCCCAATGCTTTGTTAGCTGGTGTCATTTGTAAGGCATATTCATTCGCATCCATATTCTTGGGAAACAGTATTCGATAGCAACTAATGGAATGAGCCTTTAACTCGATAGCTAATTTATCAGCCGCAACATTACCCGATTCATCCCTGTCATAAGCAATCAGCACTCGCTTAATCTGGTTATTAATTAAGGCGTTTAATATTTCTTCAGTAAATCCATTAGTGCCATAAGATGAAGTGACATTTCTAAATCCATTTACCCAGAAGGTCATGGCATCAATCAAGGATTCACAGATGATGATTTCTTGATTAGCAGCTAAACAGGAGAAGTTAAATATCCCTTGATGCTCTCCTGGTAAATACAGATGTTGAGCCGTACCTTTGCGAAGCCTGTTACCTAAAACCTTACGACCATAAACTTCCTTGATTTGGTTATCTTCGTTAAATACTGGCACCACTATCGAGCCATTAAAATGCTCATGGCCTGTTTTGCGCAGGATACCAACACTTTGTAATCGCCCTCTAATTTCAGCCCCCGCTTTACGATTCTTCTCTGGCAACCGATATCCCAAGGTTCGATTGGCATAACCGAGTTTAAATGTATTAATCAGCGCCACATCATTGAGACCACGGTTTTCCAAATAGTCCAGCGCTTCTGGGGATTGCTTTAAGGTTTCATGGTAAAACTCAATCACCTGTTGCAAAGCTTGTTGCTCGTCCCGCTCTGCCACTAAACCAGAGCTAATCACTTTTGTTGTGTCATGTTTCACTGGCTCATGCTTATCAGTAATCAATCCTAAGTCATGTTGCAGGATTTCAACCGCTCGCCTAAATGACACACCTTCTCGCTTAATCACCCAGTCAATCACAGAGCCACCAACACCACAGGCACCCAAGCAATGCCATAGATTATTTGCAGGACTCACCACTAAAGAGGGCGTTTTATCATCATGAAACGGACAACGTGTCACATAATCCTTACCATGCTTTTTAAGCTCAAAGCCCTGGGAGGCCATCAACCTAACCAGTGAGACTTCGCTTTTTAGTTTTTCGATGATTTCTTGCTTTATTCTGGCCATTTTCTGTCCTTTTCGTAGAATAGCGTCAAGGTCTTATTTGACCTATTTTATACAGGACTTTATAATGCATTTCAAGTGAGGACTAAAAAGACGGTGATAAGATGTTGAGCAAGTATTCTTTAATTGAGTTTTGGTCGATGATTGATTTCGGCAATAATGTTGCTGAGCTTCGTAAAACACGCGGCTTAACCCAGATTGAACTGGCTTCTTTGTTAGATGTTCAACCCAGAATGATTGGACGTTGGGAACAAGGAGTCGCTAAACCTCATTTTGATTACATTGTGAAATTAGCCAAGGTATTGGAAGTCAGTTTTGACAGACTCCTCAATGGCAATGATCCTGAGCAACCCGACCAATTCGAGATCAAAAACCGTAAGCTCAAAGAGCTATGCAAAAAAATTGACCACTTAAAAACGGAAGATCAAGAAGTGGTTTGTCACTTCCTAGATATGGCGATTAAACAAGATCAGTTTAAACAACTGGTGTCTAACTCTGCGGCTTAGCAGCTAAAAAAATAAGCCGCTGACGTAAAAGGATTTACTAATGCCGTGGTTGTATGGATGCACAGGAACGGTAAAAAACAAAAAAAGCTCCGTCAGTTTTGATAGCGCTTTAGAGTACCCTTTTCTCTACTATTTAAGAATAAGCAAGATAATTAAAATCAAATGCTACGATCCTCTATTGATTCTTGTTATTTATAGTAAAACGTACACGACCCCTTATTTTCTCGCTCTACTTAGCAACTAAAAAAATAAGCAGCTAAAACAAAAAACTCCGTCAGTTTTGATAGCGCTTTTGGGTGGGTTTTTCTCTACTATTTAAGAACCAACAAGACAATTAAAATCAACTGTTACGACCCTCTATTGATTCTTGTTATTTATAGTAAAACGTACACGACCCCTTATTTTCTATAGGATTGGATATGATACTAGCTTAGAGTCAACTCCCAAAGAGCGAACTATTATTTCTAGGGACTCGCTATCAGATAATAAAGAATTGTCCATAAGAACATCCAGCCCCTCACCAACTCCGCAATATTTGAAAAGTGAAAAAAAGAAATTTTTGCTACCTTCTACTAAGTTTATTAAACACATTTCACATTCACCTAAATCATCACAATCAATGAAGAAATGAAATCCAAATTTATCTTTAAAATAATCAGACTCCAAATTAATATGTGCTACGGGATCATAGTTTCCTTTTGGCCATAGGTTAGGCTCAATATTTTTAAAAGAACTCATATTTACTCTCTAAAGACTTGTGTATTTTTATATAGGAAAACAGGAATGGCTGCATAGTCTCCGCTTTTTCTAGACTGCACACCTGGACTACTTTGATACCACAGTGCCCATTGCCCTCCAGGGGCAGGACTAACACTGGTAGGTGTAACTTTAGTTACAAATTCAACTCCAGGAACTCCAGCGGGCAATGGACCGACAAATGCCCTTACCACAGGCTCAAAATTCATCCTCCCAGAACTTCCCCATATAGATTGAGAAACTGTTTGTAAAATTGAGTCCGCTACTGTTTGAGTTGGAGATTCTCTTCTGTGGTAAACAGAATAAAAGTTTTTTTCATTAGACTTAGAAGCAACTCGTGCTTCTGTTAACTTTGCGGATAACTCTTTCTCAGAAGTATTTTGAACAATATAGTTAGTAATCGCCGCTTCACGTTCAGCATCAGTTATTGTCGCATCAGCAACTTTTGACGGTGTTAGCGCGCCTATTATTGCAGATGCTATTGGACCACCTTTAAGAAGAGATCTTGAAACAGCTTTAACAAAATTCCCAACACTAATTGAAGGTGTTGAAGAGGCTGCTGGAGCATCTGCTGTTATTACTGAGTTTACCTGACTGGTGCTATGCTGCTTTCCTTCAAGAGCTTTTCTGTTTAGGGAGCCGACCTGTTGAGACTGTTCACCTAAATTCTGTACCTCATCTATTTCGTTCTTCAGTATATCAATTTGGTTATCTTTCGACAATTTTTCGACAATGTCAATGTGGCCGTTATACATATATCCTGTTGGATCAGTATAACTTAAAGGGTTATTCAGCACATAGCTATAACGATTAAGGTTTTGACTATTTTTCACTTCTTGAATAATGGGATCCGCCTGCATGAACCGGCCACTCACAGGATCGTAAATTCGTCCATTCATATGAATAATACCAGCATGATCAACTTGCTCATGTCCCGTAAACCCTTTCTTAGTTATATCAAGAATATTAAGTAACTCTGACTCGAGAATAACATCACTCCAAACTTCTGGGTTTCGTCGCTCCCCAAAAGCGCTAAAGCTTAGTCTCTGCTTTACTGTTCCATTGGAATAAGTAATGACATCTGCCGATCCCAAGTGATCTTGATGAACATATACTAATTCTGAGGAGCCATTTGACTGAATTGTCTGGATGGCAACATCATCAATAAACCTCTTATAACCAAATCCTCCCGCTGACTTGCTTTCTACTTCAACGGAACCAACATAATAGGTGACAACAGTTTCTCCATCCTTCACATCAGTACGCTTAACTCGATGGTGATTATTATCGTATAAGAAACTAGTAGTTCCTTTAGGTGATTGAATATACGTTGGCTTATCAAATGCGGAATAAGTAACACTTCTTTGTAATGTAGAATCATTATAGCTAGATAACTGATTACCTCTCTCATCATAACAGTAATAGTTACTACCGATAGACGTGACAGCATGAGGGCCAGGTACAATACTAGAGTTACAAACTGCTTGATTATTTCCATAAGCATAAGAGCCTGCCATGCCCGTCTTGGTTGCAATATTTCCATTGCCAGAGTAAGTAACACTTAGTAATTGCGTTCCACTAATGGAGCTTGTCTCAAGCCTGTTAAGTTCATCATAAGAAAATACTTCATACATAGGTATCGAGTCATTGTAAGGAGAGACCTGATTGCTATCTTGGCGAGCACGTAAATTCCCTAAACCATCAAATTCGTAGTATAAATTTTGAACCATACCAGAACTTCCAGTTAAAATTCTCGATAATGCACCATTAGTATTATTATATTTTTTTATCGTTTTAATTCCATTACCTTGAATAAACTCGACAACATTTCCACGAGCATCCATATCATCTGCACGGAAATACAAACTTCCATTTTTTGCTTCAAATGTTTTGTATAAATATCCATTCTTATATTGATATCGAAGCCCCCTATTATTGCCACTAGCATCGAAAGCTTTAAACAATCTTCCATAGCTGTCATACAGATTCTCAGAAGAAAAAATATAATTATCTATGTTAAGCTTAGAAGACGAAACACGCCCAAAATCATCATAGGTATAATCGTATCTTGGTCCACCAACAACCCATTCGGCATCTAGATGAACTCCAGAGAAACTGAAATGTGAAACTTCATCATTTCCTTGATTACTGATATTACGTTTAATATTTCTACCAACATTATCGTAATGATTAGTAGTAATGATGCTTCCTGGTGCCGTTATCTGAATAGTTTCACCTAAGGCATTGTATTGGGTTTGCCACAATCCTTTATCTGGGTCGTTAATGGATAATCTTCTTCCTAGGTTATCATAGGTATTCACTATTAAGTGTGAGTCTACACCTTTTAAAGTTAAGGGGTTTCCTATAGCGTCGTAACTATAAGACACTTTATTACTATTGTTATCAGTAATACTTATCAGCTCACCACTTGCATTTTTCTTTTCCACTACTACCTGATTAATGTACGTTGACCAAGAACCGATAGAACCAGAGAAAGAGCCAGAAACTGTTTTAGCATATTCTCCAAAATCAACTTCTAACACGGTTATCAATCCATCAGGCATCACAATATTGATAGGTCTATCAAAGTCATCATAAGTATATGAAGTTTCCTTAACATCATTATTTTTAATATAAGGTTCAGATACGGTGAGAACTCGACCAAAAACATCATAAACAGTGTCAGTATGCGATAGTTTGCCAGTTAGTAATTTGACAGACTCTCTAACCTCTTGACCAATGTGATCAAAATACTTATATGAAATACTATTATCATTAGTTTCAGTTACTAAGCGCATATAGGCATTTTGAGGACAATCAGCGATAGATGAACAAAGTTGTTTCGTACTTTTAATGAAGCTACCTGTTGATGTTCTGCTAAAATACTCCTGCCCAAAGCCATCGTAGCGGTATTCGTGTACGACACCATTTTCATCTTTTCTAGACAATGGCCTGCCCCAACTGTCGTATGAAGTCATCTCAAATTCTGTAAACATCAAGTTTTCAACTTTAACAATAACAGTACGGCTATCATTAGGAGTAAAACGAATTCGCCTAAAAATTTTGGTGTTATCATCGTTTGTATCTGGAATATTAATAGCGCTACATAGATCTTTAAAGTGCAAGCTACAGTCAGTTTTTTGGGTATTAGCTCCGTAGGCATCATAACTATAATGTTGTTTCAAATAACTACTTTGATCTCCATTTGGCTCGATAACTTTAGACTCAACTTCGCCATTATCTCCATAGGTATACTCTATTTCTTGCACAATTTCTGGTAGGGAAAATAGGTTTTCTTCTCTATTAAACTTTTGTAACTGATTTGTCACTTTGCCAATCAACCAACTAGTTACATCTTCATCATCGTATTTAAAGCTAATTTCTCTTGTTTGCATAGTGTGGCTTATTGAATCACTAGAGACTACGACCTTTTTGGCTAAATTTGCATAACTATTTGAAAAGCTTTTATACGTTGATGTCGTAGTTATATCAAAAACCTTTTGTGATTGCTGTAATACATTACCCTGAAAAACATCAAATTGATATTTACTTTCGCGTACAGTTTTATCGGCTATAAATACTGTTTTAGCTTCATTTAAATATAGGTAAGTGAAGTCTGTTACTTCTCGACTATAAACAAGCTCACCGTTATATTTGCGCTCCTCTTTAATCAACCTTCCCGTAAACGGATAATCTTGCCGATACTCTCTTTCTGTAGTAAAGCCTTTTAGTTCATCTTTAACTCTCATTCTCTTGAAGCCCAATGAACCTCGACCAGCCTGATGCCTAAGTCCTTCATAAGAATAGGTAAAATGTTGTCTACTTTTAACCCCATACACTGACAAACTACTATCTTTATAAACTGAACTAACAACTGGAATTGGGCTAACAATATTTGTTATTGCAGTACCATAAATGCCACCGGAATCTAAATCCACTCCATCAAGAGGTGAATATACATTTGAGTCTGTCAAAGGCTTATATTCAATATCTACTTGGTTGTTAACGCCATTGATTACCCTAACCAGTAGATCCTCAGCCTTATACTGCGGATTGTCATCTTCATGAATAATAATAGTTTTAGTGTCAATATCAATGAGCACTGAATCTAAAATCCCATTTCCTCCAAGATCAACCCAAATTGGTATGCGTTTTCTCATATGATCCCAACTAGAGGAGAATAGAAATTTTCGATCACCAAATTGCTCACCATCACTTAACTGAACATAAAAGCCTTTGGCATTTCCACTAGTATTATTTAACCATGCACCGACTCTATCAGCATTACCATCACCATTGAGATCTAAATATCTAACTGCTTCTTTTTCAAATATGTTGCTAATTCCATTAGAGCTTTTAGTGATAAAACGTGTGCCAGTAGAAACATGAGTTCTTCCATCAGTAAATAAATCAGTCAAACCATCACCGTTTAAGTCTCCCATGTATATATTTGGTGTTTCGTGACGCTCATCTGTTTGTGACAAAAGCAAATCAATAGAGGGGTCAATTTCTTGGTTAGTTACAGAAAAGCCCCATTCTCCATTTTTTTCTCTTTGTAGCTGATAAGGGCGGAAGTGACTCTCAGATAGATACTGCACAGGTGAGCCGTCAAAACCAATACCAAAATCAACTCCATCAACAATCCATCCTTTGAAAACACCAACACCTGTGAACCCTTCATCACAGGAAGCATTGTGAGGATCATCTAATAAGCAAGTCTCATGATAGTATGTTCTAGCAAAGTCTAACTGCCCATCTCCATTTATATCTATCGGTCTTCTAAATCCCGACTTAGCGTCTAAGAATGAATAAAAGTCATAATGGTTTAAAAATCTATAGTTGCTAGTATCTGGTAGTTTTTCATATTCTTCAATCGCTTGCTTAAGCTCTCTTTTTTCATAACTGTTAGGGAATAATTCATATTTCTGTGCGAATCTTGTTGAAGAGTCTCTTTGATTTAAGCTAAAGCCATTATCTTCAATTAGATCTAACCAACCATCACCATCGATATCTTGAACAAATTTTTCCCAATGAGATGACAAGGATTGAGGCTTAACTGTTCGGCTTCCATCCTTCTGATAATAATAGATATGTCCGCCAGCAAAAATGTCATCAACACTATTATTATCAAAGTCACCTATCTGGACATTTATACGATATCTATCTTGACAGTGTCCTGTGTAATTTGAATAACCATAAGAGACTCCTGCAATAATTGAAGTTGGGGAAATGTTAATAGAGCTATTTGAGTAATCTATAAACTTTAAATATCCCTTCCCGTCACTTGTATCACAATAAGCTACAGCAATTTCAGATGAACCATCACCATCAATGTCTAAAGGGTAAGCAGAAAAGATCTTTGTATTCGCACCGAGATTTAAAGCCTGATTAACTGTTTCTTGATAGCTTAGCTCTGGTTCACTGTATTCAAATGATGTTACAGGCAAGCAAATACCTGATTCAGATGTACAGCGTTCTATACTGTTTACTAGAGAGCGATTAGAAAAATCACTGTATATATAATTTATATTATAATGGTTAATTTCAACGGCATTGTGATGCACTCTAATATCAGACAGCCGTTGAGTGTTTCTAAAGCTCTGGCCTAATAAATATCGTTGACTTATATCGTTTCTGGATTCATAGACAAATGTAATAGAATAGTCGGCATATTCTACTTTACTAATTCGCTTTTCTTGATTGTTTGCCCCTTCGTAACTAAAGTTTATAGTATTTCCATACCTGTCTTCAATCTTTGAAAGAAACCAGCGATAAGTAACAGTTCCAATTTTATGGCTTGCATTGGGTTCGCTACCATAGGTATAGATTTTCCCATCAGGCTTATGTACGGTAAAATAAAAATTACCATAACCTGAACTAATTGAAGTAATCTTCTGATTAGATTCGATTTTAGTATGAAACTCTGTTCCATTTCCCCAAAAACTGCTGTCTGTCGAGGTAATAACTAGTCGTTGCCCGTCTAAGCATAGTGCATCTTCTTGATTAAGTTGAATCCCTTTGATATATCCATCTAAGGCTCTTGTTTTACGACATCTAGCAATACTTGAGAATCCATTAATGTTCCAACCTACACCTAACATACTATTGTTATTTTGACTGCTATATTCAACTGAAATATTTGGAGTTAATCCTGCTATACCACTTGGAACTTCAACAGGAATAATATATGTAGCTCCACCACTTGCATTAGTTTTATATTCGCCATTAATACTGCCTACACTTGTGGATGACATATCCTCTGTAGGAAATGGTTCAACATGCGGCTCTGTTGTTATAACTACAATCTCATTTTCCAGACTAGTAACAACTCCGCCATTAAGATAGGCAACATTATCATCGTTTGCTAAGTCACGAGCATATAGATTTATTTGACCGCCACTTATAACTAAGTCAAAACTTTCAGCACTCCAATCAATATTTAAATAACCATTATTTAACGTTTGAACTAACCCACCACTACTATTTAAAATATAAGAGGTAGAACCTTTAGTTTTACCTTGTAAGAAAATTTCATCAAAACCATCACCAGTTAAATCTCCAATGATAACTTCATAATCAGCAGGGTTTGCATCAAACTCAAAAGCAGAGTAACTCGCATTTTTTGAAGAATCCCAAGACACTATTGCATTATTTATTTTAGGAAAAGTCACAATAGGCGTAATAATATCGCCATGAAGTAAAATAATATTTTTATTGCCTAGCAATAACAGCTCATCACCTGGGTTGCTATTAAAATTCCCCGTATAAGCGCCATAGCTTTCTTGACTCCAATCTTCAATTGCTGGAATCTGAGGGTGTGTTGGACTCCAGTTTCTATGAAAATTACTAATATATTGAGAGTTTAATTGTTGCGGAAAAAGACCAGACTGAGACGTTTTTAAAATAGGCTGAACAAAAATATCATTTGAATTATTACCATCAAAATCACCAACTATTTCTTTATGAGTTGAAGTTGTCCAGTTAAAAGGCGCGACATATTCATCATAACTAATATTAACACCAGCACCCGCTTGCATTTCACCTAAAGGAGTTCTTACTTCAAAAAAATGAAGACCTGTTTCAACAGATAAAGTTATGCTCCCATTTTCTCCACATCCTTTAGACACATTATTTTTATAAAGACATGGCTCCACGCTTCCAGATAAAGTGAGTGTGTTAGTAGAACGTTCTTCAAAGTCGCCACCAGGAATAACATCAGGCCCACCATCACTAGAATGACCATGCCATGTAACCGTTATATCACAGGTAGTTTGAGAAGACTGTTGCGGCACTTCACAAGTGGTTGCCGTAACAAAAGCAGTAGCCGCAATAACTTCGTTATTAATACTAAATACAGCACCAATAAAAAACAGTGCACTCCATAAACTTCTCATAGTATTCCCCAAAACTAATTTTACTTTTTACTTTTTTAAATCAAACTATTAACTACACTTCAGCAGGCAGCAAATTAATGGCATTAATGTCTTCACCATCACCCCATCGCGTGCAAGTACCTGTTCCTGTAATTGATATTTTTCTACCAGCAGCATGTGCGGCAAGCAACATAGAATATTGCTTTTTTCCTACTTCGGAGTTTTCGTCTTTAATCATCCAATAGGGATTGGCAGCACAATCAGGTTTATCACTAGGTGTTGCAGAATCTAAATAAAGATAGGTTAATCCATCACTTGCTCGAACAATCAGGTTTTTAACCTTGCCTGTTTGCTTACTTGCGCTTGCAAGGTTTGGAAGACTTAAAGCCAGTAAAATAACAAAAAGTTGAACTAATGTTTTCATAGTAAATCCTTTTATATCAATTTTTAGAGTTGATTAAAATTTATCCTACTCGATGCACTCGAATGTAAGTGTGAGCGCAATCACCTTCAGCATCATAACCAATATTCACATTTTCTTTTGTGGTATAAGCAGTCATTAACCTTGTTAGCAACATTTGCTGTCTTTCGTGTGGAACACTAGAATCTATAACAAAGTACTTCGGATTACAGCTAGGATGAGATGTTGGCTGGTTTTTAAGCCTAAAATAAATATAGTCTCCATCGGTATAGACATAAACACCCTCTAAAACACCACGCATATTAGCGTTATGCTGTGCAAAAGCTGAATAGGAAAGAATGGTAAAACAAAGTGCGAGAATGAGCTTGATCATGGTCAATATCTCCTTATATTGTTGTTGATGTTTAGGCCAACCGATTAAAATGTTCAGTTTTTTCTAAAGCGACCTTTTCAAGTTATTAGGTCAACTTAATCGATTAGAGAGGCGCGGGATAATAAACGAAATGTTTTCAGTTATCTAGCATTAATTACTTTAAATTTATTTTTTTGTTTTTTTCTCTTCTTGACCTAAAAAATCGCTTTAACCGCTGTGAACTTTCTTCTTGCATTATCCCTGAAATAATCTCTATTTGGTGATTATGTCCTGAATGTTGCAGTAGTTGATATAAGCTCCCTGCGGCACCTGTTCTGGGCTCGAAGGCGGCAAATACAAGGGTTTTAACTCTGGCGTGAACCATTGCCATGGCGCACATGGCGCAAGGCTCTAGGGTGACATAAAGAGTGGTATCGACTAAACGGTAGTTTTGCAGTGATTGCCCGGCTTGTCTTAGGGCAATAATTTCGGCATGAGCGCTGGGATCGTGATTGGCGATAGGCTGATTAAAACCTTGTCCGATAACTTGATTATCTTTAACTAAAATCGCACCAACAGGTACTTCACCTAGGCTTTCGGCTTGATCAGCAAGTTTAAGCGCTTGCTCCATCCAATATTGGTGGCTAAAACTTGCTGGTTGAGTCATAGGATAATTTAATTAAGGTTTTATTCCCATTCAATGGTGGCAGGCGGTTTACCCGAAATATCATAAGTTACACGGCTTATGCCGTCTACTTCGTTAATAATTCGGTTTGATACTGTGCCTAATAAGTCATAGGGTAAATGTGCCCAATGAGCGGTCATAAAGTCGATGGTTTCTACCGCTCTTATGGCAACCACATAATCGTACTTTCTACCATCGCCCATGACACCAACCGAGCGTACGGGTAAAAATACAGTAAAGGCTTGGCTGACTTTATGGTAATAGCCCGACTTGTGAAGCTCTTCGATAAAAATAGCATCGGCTTTACGCAATAAGTCACAATAACTCTTTTTTACTTCGCCTAAAACTCTTACCCCTAAACCTGGTCCTGGGAATGGATGACGATAAAGCATAT
>CBDCCU010000008.1:0-60911 GCA_965214955.1 Aliikangiella sp.
GGCTTTTATCGCAACTTGCCCCATATGATTGCGCGTTTCTTCGCTTAATCCCGGAGCAGGAGCTTCTTCTATTACTTTTTGATGACGTCTTTGTACACTGCAATCTCGTTCAAATAAATGCACTGCATTACCGTGATTATCGGCAAATACTTGAATTTCAACATGGCGCGGTTTGGTTAAATATTTTTCGACCAAAACTTTATCGTCACCAAAAGATGATAAAGCTTCGCGCTTGCAAGATTCGAGCGAATCTTTAAAGGCTTTTGATGACTCAACAACCCGCATTCCTTTTCCGCCGCCGCCAGCAGTTGCTTTTATTAACAGTGGATAGCCAATTGCATCGGCCTCAGTTTGCAATTTTTCGATAGATTGATCATCGCCATGGTAGCCATTAACCAGTGGAACTTCGGCTTTTTGCATAATTGATTTAGCGTCACTTTTTGATCCCATAGCTTTAATCGCGCCAACTGGTGGCCCCACAAAAATAATGTTGTTTTGTTGGCATTGCTGGGCAAAACTGGCATTTTCAGACAAAAAGCCATAACCAGGGTGTATCGCATTAGCGCCTGATTTTTTAGCGATTTCTAAAATAGTATCCGCTTTAAGATAACTTTCTTTAGCGGGAGCTGCGCCAATATAAAAGGCTTCATCGGCAAGTTTAACGTGTTGAGCATTTTTATCCGCATCTGAATAAACTGCGACACACTCAATGCCCATTTTGTGTGCCGTATTGATAATACGACAAGCGATTTCGCCGCGATTTGCAATTAAAAGTTTTTGTAAGCGCATCTGCGTCATTCTTTATTCCAAATTGTAAGTTTGCTTTAAATCTAAGATCGACTGTTTCTAAACTAATTTGTCTTTTATTTTTGACCATTGTGGCGGTCTTTTTTCTAAAAAGGCACCAACACCTTCTTTACCTTCGCTAGAAGCCCTTATGTCGGCAATTCTTTGCGCCGTTTCGCGAATTAAGTCCTCAGAAATTGGTTCATTGGCAACAAAATTAATCAGCGCTTTAGACTGGTAAACGGCGTTAGGGCCATTAGCGATAAGTTTTTGTAGAAAATCTTCGCAATCATCAGCAAAAGAGTCATGTTCAAATATTTTATGGGCTAAATTTATACGCTTTGCTTCTTCTGCATCAAAGCGCTCTGCGGTAGCAAAATAGCGTTTGGCGTTTCGCTCTCCCATGGCTTTTACTACATAAGGAGAAATAACCGCAGGAATTAAACCAAGCTTTACTTCGGACAAACAAAATAAGGCTTTTTTTGCTCACCAAGGCAATATCACAACAAGCCACTAAGCCAACACCGCCGCCAAAGGCCGCACCTTGCACTAACGCAACGGTGGTTTTTTTAGACTCATAAAGGGCATTCATTAAGCCCGCAAGTTGTAGGCTGTCTTGGTAGTTTTGCTCCCAACTGTAACCCGCCATTTTCTTCATCCAGTTAAGATCAGCGCCAGCAGAAAAGCTTTTGCCCTTAGCAGCAAACGCAATTACCCTAACATCATTATTGTTATCAAGCTTACGTATGGTTTCTGTAATTTCAGTAATTAAATGATCGTCAAACGCGTTGTGTAATTCTGGGCGATTAAGCGCGATAGTTGCAATGCCATTATCTCTAATATTAAGAATTAATCCTGATTCAGACATAAAATGTTCCTTTAGTTTTAACGATTATCTACAAAGCTGTTTTTACATTCTAAATACGCCAAATTGAGTTTTCTCTGTTGGCGCATTTAAAGTGGCTGATAACCCTAGCCCTAATACCTCACGCGTATCGGCTGGATCGATAATGCCATCATCCCATAGCCTTGCACTAGCATAATAGGGGTGACCTTGTTTTTCGTACATATCTTCAATAGGCGCTTTAAATTGAGCTTCTTCGTCAGCCGACCACTCAACACCTTTTCGATCAAAGTTATCTCGTTTAACTTGGGCTAAAACATTTGCCGCTTGTTCACCACCCATTACTGAAATTCGCGCATTTGGCCACATCAACATAAAAATCTTGGACTATAAGCGCGACCACACATGCCATAATTTCCTGCCCCAAAACTACCGCCAACAATTACGGTAAATTTAGGTACTTTCGCACAAGCGACTGCGGTTACCATTTTGGCGCCATTTTTGGCAATACCAGAGTTTTCGTATTTTCTACCCACCATAAAACCAGTGATATTTTGTAAGAAAACTAAGGGAATATTGCGTTGGCAGCAAAGCTCAATAAAGTGGGCGCCTTTTAAAGCCGATTCTGAAAATAAAATACCGTTATTAGCGATAATACCCACTGGATAACCCCAAATTCGCGCAAAACCGCAAACCAAGGTATTTCCATAAAGCGGTTTAAATTCATCAAATTCGCTGCCATCAACAACGCGCGCGATTATTTCGCGAATATCAAAAGGTTTACGCGAATCGGTTGGAATAACGCCATAAATATCCTCTTTTGGATAAAGTGGTTCAACAGGCTTTTTAACCACCCAAGGTGAGTGCTTTTGGGTATTTAAATTAGAAACAATATTTCTGGCTAACGATAAGGCGTGTTTATCATCAACGGCATAATGATCGGTAACTCCAGAGGTTCTGCAATGAACATCGGCGCCGCCTAAATCTTCTGCGGTAACTTCTTCGCCTGTAGCGGCTTTAACCAGTGGCGGGCCGCCTAAAAAGATGGTGCCTTGCTCTTTTACAATAATGCTTTCATCGGCCATAGCTGGCACATAAGCACCACCTGCGGTACAGCTTCCCATTACTACCGCAATTTGAGCAATGCCTTTAGAAGAAAGATTAGCTTGATTAAAAAATATGCGACCAAAGTGTTCTTTATCAGGGAAAACTTGATCTTGTTGAGGCAGGTTAGCACCACCAGAATCAACCAAATAAATACAAGGCAAGTGGTTTTGCTCGGCAATTTCTTGTGCCCTTAAATGTTTCTTTACGGTTTCAGGAAAATAAGTGCCGCCTTTAACCGTAGCATCATTGGCAACAATAACGCATTCTTGACCATTGACTAAGCCAATACCCGTGATCATGCCAGCCGCAGGCACTTGATTGTCATACATATCATATGCGGCAAATTGCGATAACTCTAAAAACGGAGAGCCGACATCAAGCAGTTGCCTTACTCTTTCGCGAGGTAATAGCTTTCCACGATTAGTATGTTTTTCTTGTCGCTCTTTACCGCCGCCTTCTGCAATTAGTTGCATCTTAGCTTTTAAATCATCAACCAATGACTGCATTTGTTCACTGTTAGCAACAAAATCTTGGCTTCGAGAGTTTAGTTTGGTTTTTATTACAGGCATTTTCTGTCCAATATTCGCTCAGCTTTGAATGGTTAATACCAAAGTAAAATTATTCGTTCATTACCGCTCGGCTAATCACCAATTTTTGAACTTCACTGGTTCCTTCATAAATTTGGCATATTCTGACATCGCGATAATAACGCTCAACGGGAAAATCGTTTAAGTAACCATAACCGCCAAACACCTGAATGGCATCAGAGCAAATTTTTTCAGCCGCTTCTGAGGCAAATAGTTTTGCCATTGAAGCTTCTTTTAAGCAGGGGATATTGGCATCTTTTAATTTGGCTGCGTTATGAACCATTAAACGAGCGGCTTCTAATTGCGTTGCCATATCAGCAAGTTTAAACCCAATGGCTTGATGAGTATGAATGGGTTTACCAAAAGCGGTTCGCTCTTCGGCATATTGTTTAGCGGCTTCTAATGCGGCTCTTGCAATTCCCACACATTGTGCGGCAATACCAATTCTGCCGCCTTCAAGACCAGACAGGGCAATTTTGTAGCCTTCGCCTTCTTTGCCCAAAAGGTTAGCTTCAGGGATCTCACAGTCTTCAAAGATAATTTGCGCAGTATCTGAGGCGTGTTGTCCCATTTTATGCTCAATATTGGCAACTTCATAGCCAGGTGTGTTGGTGGGAACAATAAAAGCCGAAATGCCTTTTTTGCCAGCGCTAGGATCGGTTACCGCAAAAACAATCGCAATATCGGCAGTTTTACCCGAGGTGATAAATTGTTTCACGCCATTGAGTCGATATTTGCCATCAACTTTAACCGCTTTAGTTCGTAAGTCAGAAGCATCTGAGCCAGCATGAGGTTCAGTTAAACAAAATGCCGCCAGTTGTTCACCAGCCGCCAAAGGTTTTAAGAAAGTTTCTTTTTGCTCATCAGTACCAAAGTTTAAAATAGGCATACAACCAACCGAATTAGTCACACTAATAACCGTTGAACAAGCCGCATCACCTGCGGCAATTTCTTCGAGCACTAATGCCGCTGATAAGTAACCAATTTCACAGCCATGCCATTTTTCGGGCACTAACATGCCATAAAAGCCTAGCTCGCCTAATCCTTTTAGGGCTTCTTCAGGAAAGGTTTTGTTGCGATCCCATTCGGCAGAATAGGGGGCTATTTTTTCTTGAACATATTGACGCGCTGCGTCTTTAATCATGGACTGTTCTTCGGTTAATAACATATTTATGCTCTTATCAGTTTTTAACGTTTAAATGGTGAATTACACTAATTCAATGGCCATTGCCGTTGCTTCGCCACCACCAATACAAAGTGAGGCAACCCCTTTAGATTTGCCATACTTATTAAGTGAAGCAATTAGGGTAGTTAAAATTCGTGTGCCACTGGTTCCAATAGGATGACCTAAAGCACAAGCGCCGCCATGAACATTTACTTTTTCATGGTCTAAGTTTAAATCATGAATAGCCGCCATAGTGACAACTGCAAAGGCTTCATTAATTTCAAATAGATCAACATCATCAACCGACCAGTTGATATTGCTAAGTAATGATTTAACCGCAGTTACTGGTGCAATGGTAAATTCCGCAGGTTTTCTTGCATGAGTAGCATGACCAATAATTTTTGCTAGCGGCTTCAAACCACGCTTTTCAGCTTCTGATTGTTTCATTAGCACAACTGCTGCGGCACCGTCTGAAATTGAGCTAGCATTTGCGGCTGTTACCGTGCCGTCTTTTTTGAAAGCAGGGCGAAGCTGAGGAATTTTATCGGGGCGACCTTTTAACGGTTGCTCATCATTTTCTACAACCACTTCACCTTTGCGAGTTTTAATGGTGACAGGCACAATTTCTTCTTTAAATGAGCCATCTTCTACCGCTTTTTTAGCCCGAGATAGCGAGGTGATCGCAAATTCATCTTGTTGCTCGCGAGTAAACTTATAGCGATCAGCACAGTCTTCGGCAAATATTCCCATGGCTTTGCCTTCATAAGCATCTTCTAAGCCATCAAATGCCATGTGATCGAGGGCTTTAACATGACCAAAGCGATAGCCATTGCGAGCATTAGGTAGCATATGCGGTGCATTACTCATACTTTCCATGCCGCCAGCAACCATCACTTGATTGGTGCCTGCGGTTAATAAATCGTGAGCAAACATTACTGACTTCATGCCTGAGCCGCACACTTTATTAATGGTTGTACAGCCAGTTGAAAGTGGTAAATCTGCGCCAAGTGCCGCTTGACGAGCGGGTGCTTGACCCAGTGCCGCAGGCAACACACAACCCATAATCACTTCTTGCACATCTTCACCGGTAATTCCGGCGCGCTCTACTGCTGCTTTAATTGCAGTTGCCCCTAATTGCGGGGTTGGTAAGCTTGATAAATCGCCCATAAAGCCACCCATTGGTGTGCGCGCCATACCAACAATAACAATTGGATCTTGAGACATAATAATATTTCCTCTTAAATGACTGGTTATTTTTTCCAGCTAAATAATTCTTATTGATAATAAATCGTTTTAAAATAAATTTTATTAAAAACAATAAGGTAGACTTTTAACTTAATGTTACTTCTAACTTATTTGGTTTCGTTAAATAGTTCTCTACCAATGAGCATACGGCGAATTTCAGAAGTACCCGCGCCAATTTCATAGAGTTTAGCATCGCGGAGTAATCGACCTGTAGCAAACTCATTGATATACCCGTTACCACCTAAAGCTTGAATGGCTTCAAGTGCTAATTGAGTGGCTTTTTCAGCTGAGTATAAGATAACCCCTGCGGCATCTTTACGCGTAGTTTCGCCGCGATCACAAGCCATTGCCACATTATAAACATAAGATTTACACGCATTCATTGTAGTATACATATCGGCAAGTTTACCTTGCATTAACTGAAACTCACCAATGGCTTTTCCAAACTGTTTACGCTCATGAATATAAGGTACAACAATATCCATGCAAGCTTGCATTATGCCCGTAGGGCCGCCAGATAACACGACACGTTCATAATCGAGCCCGCTCATTAATACGGCAACACCGCCATTAAGTTCACCTAAAATATTCTCTTTTGGAACAATGCAGTCTTCAAAAACTAGCTCACAAGTGTTTGAACCACGCATCCCTAATTTGTCGAGTTTTTGTGCGGTAGAAAAGCCCTTAAAGCCTTTTTCAATGATAAATGCGGTAATACCACCAGAGCCTGCACTCATATCTGTTTTGGCATATACAATAAGCACATCGGCATCTGGGCCATTAGTGATCCACATTTTATTGCCATTTAACACAAAGTGATCGCCTTTATCTTCGGCTTTTAAGCGCATACTCACAACATCCGAGCCCGCACCAGGCTCACTCATGGCTAGTGCGCCAATATGCTCACCAGAACATAATTTAGGTAAGTATTTAGTTTTTTGCTCATGAGTACCATTTTTGCGTAACTGATTTAAACAAAGATTAGAGTGGGCACCATAGCTTAAACCGATGCTAGCAGAGGCTCGGCTAATTTCTTCCATTGCTACAACATGCTCTAAGTAACCTAAGCCAGAGCCGCCATATTCTTCTTCAACGGTCATTCCTAGCAATCCCATTTCACCAAATTTTGGCCAAAGCTCGTTAGGAAACTCATTATCCTGATCCACACGCTCAGCAATGGGGGCAATTTCTTTTTCAGCAAATGCTCGCACCGAGTCACGGATCATATCGGCTGTTTCGCCTAGATTAAAGTTTAAGCTTGTGTACATGGAAACCCTCTATTGTTCTAATCGCTTTTCAAGCTGTGCAAGCTCTTCAAGCATGGTATTAACATCGTTTTTTTGTTGAATAAGTATTTCACGACGTTGTTCAATTTTTTCGAGCAAAAAGGCAGTTTGTTTGGCTTCGCCATCACCAGGCTTATCGTAAAGACTGATAATTTCTTTAATTTCAGATAAAGAAAAACCAATTCGTTTACCGCGCAAAATGAGTTGCAGTCGTGTTTTATCGCCTTTTTTATAAATTCTCTGAGAACCAACACGTTTAGGAAAAATTAGTTTTAATTCTTCATAATGCCTAATAGAGCGTGGTGTTATCGAAAACTCTTTCGCTAAATCACTAATTGAATATGTCGTTGAATCTTGTTGCATCAAAATATCATAGTTTCCATTTACGTTAACGTAAAGCGATCTTGAGTTTAATTTAGGGTGGTAATACCAGTCAAGTAGTCTCTACTATCTCAGAGTTGACCATTCTGCTTTGAAAATGAGATAACAAGGGTAAGAATAAATGCAGCTTTAATATTAAAAGAAAGCTTGCAGGTTAAACCAAGCAAACTATAATGACACACTTATGACATCGCGTTAACTTAATTGGAGACTCATTTATATGCGTATCATTCTCCTCGGTGCACCGGGTGCAGGTAAGGGAACACAAGCCCAGTTTATTACTGAAAAATACAATATTCCGCAAATTTCAACGGGCGATATGTTGCGTGCCGCAGTTAAAGCAGGTACTCCGCTAGGTTTGCAAGCTAAAGAAGTAATGGATGCTGGCAAGCTAGTTTCTGATGATATTATTATTGGTTTAGTTAAAGAACGTGTAGCGCAAAGTGATTGTGATAACGGCTATTTACTCGACGGCTTTCCAAGAACCATTCCTCAAGCCGATGCCATGAAAGATAATGGTATTGATGTTGATTATGTGGTTGAAATTGATGTGCCCGATCAAGAAATTATTAATCGCATGAGCGGTAGAAGAGTACACCCTGGCTCGGGTCGTACTTATCATGTGACTTTTAATCCACCAAAAGTTGAAGGTAAAGACGATGAAACAGGCGAAGATTTAATTCAGCGCCCTGATGATAGCGAAGATACCGTTCGTGATCGTTTATCAGTTTATCACTTGCAAACTAAGCCATTAGTCGATTATTACTCAGACTGGGCAAAGCAGGGCGGTGATAAAGCGCCGCAATATGTGACAGTTATAGGTATTGGTAGTTTAGACGATATTAAAAGCGCTATCTTTGCAAAATTAAAATAACTAAACCAATCAAATTTTAGACACATTTTTTAGGTATTCAATTTACTATGTCTAATCAAAAGATCGGAGTGCTTTTAGTCAATTTAGGCACTCCGACTCACCCAACAAAAGCCGCTGTGCGTGAATTCTTAAAGGCATTTCTAAGTGACAAAAGAGTTGTCGATTTGCCTCGAATTATTTGGTATCCCATTTTATACGGTATTATTTTAAATTTTAGACCTGCTAAAGTGGCTAAAAACTACCAAAAAATTTGGACAGAAAATGGTTCACCTTTAATGGCTATCTCTTTGAAACAAAAAGAGAATTTGCAATTATATTTTGATGCTAATCATAAAGATAATGACTATTTAGTGGAACTAGCAATGACTTATGGAAATCCGTCCATTCAGTCGAGTTTAGAAAAGCTTGCTGCACAGGACGCTTCTCAAATTGTAGTGCTGCCTTTGTATCCACAATATTCAACCACTACAACTGCTTGTGTGTCTGACCAAATTGAGCAGCTAGATCAATCTATTCAATCAAAAATTAAGTTTATTAATGATTACCATATTAATGATGATTATATTCAAGCGTTAGCTTCATCGGTTGGTGCGCCTTTAGCCAAAGATGAAAAAACTTGTTATGTCTTTTCATGGCATTCCTAAGCGCTATGTTGAGCAAAAGGGTGATCCCTATCGGGATCATTGCGAAGCAACGGCAGAAAAGCTTGCACAAAAATTGGAGCTTACTCAATCACAATGGGAAATGGCTTTATCAATCAAGAGTAGGCAAAGAAGAATGGCTTAAGCCCTTATTTAGACGAAAGAATGCAACAACTTCCTCAAGAGAGTTGCTCAAAAATACGAGTAATGTGCCCTGGTTTTTCCGCAGATTGCCTAGAAAACATTGGAAGAAATTGCCATGGAAAACCAGCAAGAGTTTAAAAATGCAGGAGGCCAATCATTTGAGTATATACCAGCACTTAATGACAGTGATAAACATATTAAAATGATGGCTAACTTAGTATTAAATCATCTAAACTGATGAAGAATTAAGCACAAAGATAAAAATTTTAAAAAAAACTAAAATAGGCTTTGACAACAACAAAATGCGACTATAGAATAGCGCGCTCTTAAAGGAGCTGTTGCAAAATAAGCAACTTTAAGTTCTTAGCGTCCCCTTCGTCTAGAGGCCTAGGACACCGCCCTTTCACGGCGGTAACAGGGGTTCGAATCCCCTAGGGGACGCCAATATTAAAACCAGCACTAAGCTGGTTTTTTTATGCCCACAAGAAACTGAAAACCAGATAAAACTCTGGTAGTCTTAGCCTATATCCACCTTCTTATTTTTAGGTCGTTTAATGAATCCAAAAAATCCACTCGAACTATTAATTTCACGTCAGTCACATAATAAATTGACTACACCAGCACCAACAAAAGAACAGTTAAATAACTTATTTAGAGTTGCATTAAGAGCACCTGATCATGCGCTGTTAAAACCGTGGCAGTTTAGAGTTTACCAAGGCGAAGCATTAGATACACTCGGAGAATACTTTGTCGAAGCAACCCAAAAAGAAGCCCCAGATACCAGCGAAGAAAAACTCGAAAAAATTCGCAATAAACCCAAACGTGCGCCAATGGTCATTATTGCCTCAGTAAAACTACAAGATCACCCCAAAGTGCCCCATATAGAACAATATTTATCAGCAGGTGCAAGCGTGCAAAATATTTTAATGGCAGCGCATTTTCAAGGAATAGGCGCAATGTGGCGTACCGGTGGAATGGCGTTTAATCAGCACTTAATGAACCTTTTAGGTATGAATGATAATGAAAAAATTATTGGGTTTATTTATTTGGGTAAGGAAGAGGGGGATAAAAGAAGATTAAAAGAGGTTGATGTTGGGGATTATGTGAGTTTTTGTTAGGTTATTTAACAAGCCCAGTTTTTATATGGTAAGGACTACCAAAGCAAACCAGTAGGCCTCTATTAGATATAAAAAATAAATTTAGAAAGTGTACGCACTGTCAGCATATTTTAAAGGGGGTGACTGAGGTGAATCAATTTCGGAAGCCTATTATTCGGGCAAGTATAGTTAATGAGAAATAGGCAAGCATCTTGAAAGAGAGCGGGTATATTATGACTCCATAAAAGAAAAATTGTCTGAATAAAGTTTCCTCTATTGCAATAATTTAACGTTATCTATAATTATTTTTTTCTGTTCAATAAATATTGCTTATAAAAGCAATATCTGTATAATCGCGCCTTTATTTTTCCAACCCAGTGGAATTAATACTAAATGTTCATTTGAAATATTTAGTATTTTTATTATAAGGAAATTCGATGAAATTTTTCCGTATTATCTATATTGTTTTATTGCTTCACCCACTATCGGTTTTTGCTAGCCATAGCGAAGATTTTTGTGAAATCTATCCCATCACTCTGCCTCACTCACTTGTTTCATCCAGTGAGCAAGGTAGTTTTTTTAATCAAGTCCCTCTAGGTAATGGGCAGGGAAGTTATAGCTGGCTAACTTGGGATGGGCGTAACGATGCGAATACTATTTCTGAGAGCCTAATTATACCAGGCAATAGTAATCATTATATTAATCCATATAACGTTAATGATCATTTAATCGAAGAAAACGACTGGGTTCAAGGTAGTCCAGGGGTTAATAATAGTTCTATTATTCGCCAAAATTTAGACGCATTAGTTGATAAAAATATTATTATACCTTTTTGGTCGCAGAATCAGGAGCAAGGTAGTAATTTTAATTACTTAGTTAAGCAATTTGGAGTAATCCAGATTAAAGACTATTCCCTTAGCGGTTAAGGGCTATTTATCTTTTCTTTTTCAAGGCTTTACTCACTGCTATAACCAGCCTCCTGTAGTATATGATTCGAATATTCAAACACAGGAAGATATTGCGATTGATTTTTCTGTATTGTCTGATGATGAAGATGGTGATTTGTTGAATTACACCATTTTAAACTCAACCTCAGTTTGGAGTGTTAACAGGAAGCGGTTCAGATTATAACTATCAGCCTCAAGCTAATTATTTTGGACAAGATAGCTTTACTTTTAAAGCGAATGATGGGCAGGAGGATTCAAATACAGCAACGGTCAGCATAAGTGTTTTAGCTATTAATGATAAGCCTATTGCCTTAGAGCAAGCTTTACAAACAAATGAAGATACAGCAATTGAAATTATTCTATCAGGTACAGATGTAGATGAAGATACGCTTAAATATACTGTAACCCAGGAACCCCAAAATGGTACTTTAACTGGTACAGGGCAAAATTTAGTTTTCCTACCAAATGAAAACTTCAATGGGGATGATTCTTTTAAATTTGTTGTTAATGATGGTTTTATTAGTTCTGAAGCTGCAATAGTTTCGATTAAGGTTTTGCCCAATTAGATGACGCGCCAAAAACTGAAGCTGTGCAAGTTGAAACAATCGAGGATATTGCAGTTAACATTTCTCTTATAGGTAATGATGTTGATGGTGATAGCCTAACTTATATTATAGAGTCTCAACCAACTAATGGTGTTTTAAGTGGTAGTGGTAGCGAGCTAGTATATGCACCTAACTCAAGCTATTTTGGTAATGATAGTTTTACTTATAAAGTTAATGATGGGACTGTTGACTCGGAATATTGCCACCGCTTCAATAACGGTTATCGAAATTAACAAGCCTCCTGTTTATCACGTCAACACCAGTAATTGATGCAATAGAAAGCCAGCCTTACAGCTACGATGTTGAAGTGAGCGATCCAAATGAAGGTGATATCTTAACTTATAGTTTAGCTCAGTCACCTGCTGGTGCGGATGTTGACCCTAGATTGGAGTCATTAATTGGATTCCAGACTTTACTCATTCTGGACACAATATTACTGACAACCCTTATTGCGCCACTTTCTAAAGAGTTAAATACTAATTTCAATCCAGTAATCAGATGTAACCGTTGTTATTGATGAGTCGGGATCGATGAGCGGAGAACATGGATGGATTGCGGAACTGATTCCACTATTAGATGCGCATTTACGTTCCAATGATATAGGCGATGATGCGACTGACTATAACTGGTATGGATTGGTAGGCTATGGAAATAGCAACGTTGTTCCTCGTCAAGTGAATGTCGGTGCTGGTCTATTTGGGACATCAAAAGAGTTTACTGTGGCAAGCGAACAACTACAAACTAGTCGGTGGCACCGAAGATGGTTGGAGAGCTTTTGAAGTTTGCCATGGGATATCCTATGAGAAATGGTTCTTCTCGTAATATGATTCTTGTAACGGATGAAGATAGAGACAATACGGATAATAGCATCACTTTTGAAACAATAAAGGCCGACTTGGAAGCAGAAAATGTTATTTTAAATGTGGCGGTTAATGCGACATTTAAATGTGGTGATGGTACTCCGGCTTTGGGTTTTGGGCAAAACAATATTGGTTTATGTGGCCGATGGTAGTGGAGGTTTTAGGACTTGTGAAAACGTTACTGTAGTTTCTGATTCAGGTACAACCACAGAAACCCAATATATTGATTTGGCCTTATCTTTAGGTGGTGCAGCTTGGGATTTGAATGTATTGCGTGCTGGTGGAGTTAATGCGGCATCTTTTTCAAGTGCATTTGTCGAAATTAAAGTACAGGGAAATCAAAGGTCAGTTTGAGTCAATTCCACAGGCTGATGTAGTTATAGCTGATTTATCATTAATCAGTGATAAGGTTTCTGTCACAGTCAAAAATCGTGGTTTGGTTGATGTTAGCTCTCCATTAAATATTTCTATTAAAGATGGACAGACGGAGCGCACACTAATAAACTGCTGCTAACCTTAACGCTGGTCAATCTGAAACATTTACCTATAACTTAGTATCACCTCTTGATGCTGGCTTATCAGCCCGAGGTCTCGATAACGGATACCTCTATACAAGAATGTGGTGTCGATAATAACCAGTTAACAGCAACCAAGTTTGATGTTTTAGTCACCGATGAAGGAGGATTAACCGACTCAACAAACTTATGCCTTGACTGTTGCTGATATTAACCAAGCTCCAAGTATAATATCAACGCCAGAAACCAGTACGTCTGTAGATGTTTTCTATTCTTATAACGTTGATGCTACCGACCCAGATACTGGAGATGGGTATTTCTTCGAATTAATTGAAGCGCCATCAGGAATGATCATTGATTCATTAAGTGGAGTCATTGACTTTAGGGCAAACTCTTCTCAGGCTGGTCAGCACACTGTAACCGTAAAAGTAACGGAATATAGGAGGTTTATCTGATACTCAATCCTTTGAATTAATCGTTGATGGCTCCTATGTACCACCAAAATTTATTTCAGAACCCATTATTAGAGCCATTCAAGAAACACAATATAACTACCAAACCCAAGTACAAAAAGACACAAATGCAACGGTGTCTTATCGCTTGTTTAACGGTCCCGAAGGACTAAACATTGATAGCAACACGGGTCAAGTTATATGGCAAGTTCCAGCCAATATTTTTAATAAACAATTCCAAGTGATATTACAAGTTGAAGATCATTTGGGTAATTATGATATTCAAGCCTATAACTTGATCGGAGACAGGTCTCCTGTAGCGCCTACATTAGACCAGCAAAACCTTTCAGTAGCAACCCAAGGAAGTACCTATAGTCGAAATTTAAGTGCTTCGGATCAAAATGCTGTGGATACATTGATTTGGGAATTAGAGTACGGCCCTGAAAATAGTAGTATAAATTCTAGTAATGGAACATTCACCTGGGCACCTACTTCAGTTACTTCCCCAGGGCTAATGACCAACTTAAATACGGCATGTATAGCTTCTGATGGAGCGTTGAATAATTTAAAGTTAAGCACTAGGTGGTCGAGTTGGAATAGTTATATCAATCAACCATTAGTAGGTACTTTGTATGATAGTAACCAAGATGGACTGTTAAATGATAATGATCGAAAGGCTGTTATCGGGATTAATACACAGAGTCATGTTATTGCTTTAGATGCGATTAATGGCAAGGAAATTTGGCGCAGAACTGATGTTTCAGCAGATCCTTTATATTATTGGTTCACTGATCAACCTTGATAATGATACCAACTCAGAATTTATTTTTGTTCAGAATAGCACAGGCAAATTAATAGCTCTTAACTCTGATGGTAGCACCCGTTGGGTAAGTACAGAAAAAATAGCTGATAGCACGAATCCTTCATACTATCGATATAACAGTGTCAGGCCAGTAAGATTTAAATAATGATAGTGATTATGAGCTGTTATTCGGTCCATCAGTATTTGATTCTCAAGGTAAGCTGTTATGGAGTTTCTCACAACCGTCGCAGACTTATTTCAGAGCAGCTCAAGGTAATTCCGTTGCCGTAGATATAGATAGGGATGGGTTTAAAGAAGTCACTTATTATAATGAAGTACGTGATTGGCAAGGGAATTTGTTATGGAATGTACCTAGTTCATTCAGCAGAACGGTTTATTACAGTTATTCGGCTTTCGGTAATTTTGATTCAGACGAAGAACCTGAGTTAGTTATAAATGAGTACAGCAATAATGGCTATTGGTTAAGATTGATTGATGGTGATGGCGCTCAAATCTGGGAAAAGCGTGTTAATCGTATAGGTAATGTTAGCTTAGCTGACTTTGATAATGATGGTAAGCTAGAAATTTATTTGCCTAGTAGCGATGCTCTATACGATGCAAATGGTGAGCAAATTTGGTATTTGGGAGCCCCGAGCAACTACTTTGGTGCTTCAATCGCAGATATTGATGCTGATGGCTATTTAGACATTATAAAATATCATCAAAATGGATACCTCTATATCTATCAAGGTAGTAATGGGTATGTTTCAAAAAAAATAAAAATTAACCTCCCAAGTTTTACTCTTCATGGAGCTCCTATTTTTGTAGATTTGGATAATGATAACAAAGGCGAGTTATTAGTTGGTGGTGGTGTAGTCACTGTTTTTGAAAACGAAAGTTGGTTACCAGCATCTAAAAATTACAGTTATCTACAGCAAAGTATTGAAGAGGTAAATGTTAAGCAGCGGCTAAGTAATATTAATCAGCTTAATTTTGGCCAAGCATCTAACGTAGCCGAAACACAAAAAGAGTCAGGTCGCTTATCAGATTTGGTTTTAGATTATGTTGAGGTTAACCCTTCGGGGAATATCTGGAGAGCTGAATTTAGAGTAGTTAATCGAGGGACTTTGCCCGTTACGGCTGGTACGGTCGTTGAAATATTTAGAAATAACTCTAATTTGGATGTTAACAAAATCGGGGAAGTATCTTTAGCTGCTATACCTATTGAAGGTAATAGTTCAACTCAGTATTTAAATATAGACGCCCCCTTATCTTTAGGCGATGAAATCATTGCCAAAATAAAATCTCGCGCGGAAACAGCAGAGTGCGAGTTATTAAACAATCAAGCTTCAGCCAGCACCATTAAGGTCACTGTTACCGATACGGATAATTTATCTGATACTGAATATTGGAGTATTGGCGCAAGAGAAAGAGCTTTAGCAGCGACTTTTGTAACTTCGCCTATATTAAATGCTCAAGTCGGAACCGTGTATCAATACCAAGTGATAGCGGAAGATCCAAACAGTACTGATAAACTGCATTACTTTTTAACTCGTTCACAGTCTGGTATGTCTTTAGATTCAGTCACTGGTGAATTGATATGGACTCCTACAGCAGCACAAGTAGGGCGACACTATACAGAAATTCAAGCGATAGACTTGTCGGGTAGAATTGCTTATCAACGTTTCTATATCACTGTTACAGGGACTGGCAGTAACCAAGCACCCATAATCACTTCTGAGGCCAGTAATGTAGCATCAGCTAACTATCCTTATCTTTATGAAGTTAAAGCGAATGATCCTGATGGAGACTATTTAACTTATACACTAATGATTAAGCCAGAAGGTATGAGCATTAATGCTTTAACTGGTGTGATTACTTGGAACCCAGTAGATTCTGACTTAGGTAATGTTAATGTAGTTATTAAGGTTACAGATGAAGCTGGTCTCTTTGCGGAACAAGCTTTTACGATTAATGTGCGTACTAATGCGCCTCCCGTGATTAGTTCTATTCCAATAGAAGGTGTTACCGCTGGTAGTACCTATTTGTACGATGCTAACGCTACTGATAGTGATGGCGATGCAATTAGCTACTCTCTTAGTGTTGCCCCAGAAGGAATGTTGATTAACTCTAAAACTGGATTAGTAGAATGGCTAACTTCGGAGGGTGATAAAGGAGAGCATGCGGTTTCTGTTCAAGCTACTGATATTTTTGGAGCTTATTCAGAGCAAAGCTTTAGCATTACTGTTACGGATATTATAAGTGCTAATAACCCTCCATCGATTACAAGCACTCCTTCAGGTAACGCTATGTTTGATGCCTTATATAGCTACGATGTGAATGCTGTCGATAGTGATGGTGATACGTTAGTCTATTTGTTAGTAACAGCGCCAAATGGCATGTCAATTGATAATACATCGGGACTAATTCAATGGACGCCAATGACTTCTCAGGCTGGTTCGCACGATATTGTCATTCGTGTTGAAGATGGTCGTGGAGGTTTTGCAACTCAATCTTATGTAGTCTTTGCTTCTGATGGTTCAATATCCAATGAATTGCCAGTCATTACTAGCCAACCTAATTTTAACGCTAAAACAGAGTTTGAATATGAGTATCAAGTCATCGCGACTGATGCGGATGGTGATCCCTTAGTTTACTCACTACAAGCAAAGCCAGCAGGAATGACGATATCTTCGTCTGGTTTAATTAGTTGGATATCCGATGTTGAGCAATCAGTTCCAGTGACAGTTCGTGTTTCTGATGGTAAAGGTTATGTGGAGCAGGGTTGGACGTTGAAAGTTTTATCCGCAGATACGGCTTTAGAAGCGCAACTTTCTGTATCTCCAAAATATATTGATGACGGTGAGGTTGTTACTATTCAGATAACTCCGATTAATGCTATAGCGCCTTTATCGGTAACAGTAACAGTCGATGGCAACCCAGTTGATTTAGATAGTGCTTATCAAGCTCAAGTAGCAGCAACGGGTATTGGCGTTCATGCAGTGGAAGCGACTGTAACGGATAAATATGAAACTGTGATTGAAACTAACAGTTTCTCCGTGCGCGATCCAAATGACACAACTGATCCTGTGGTGAGTATCATTAGTCCTATTACGGAAGGCCAAGACACTACCGTGAAAGTGACAGCCCTAACTGAAATTGTTGGCTCAGTGAGTGATGCTAATTTAGCGAGTTGGAGACTCGTTTATAAAGAACGTGGCTCTGCTCCAGATGAGTTTGTAGTCATGGCAGAAGGTACGACTAATGTCACTGAGCAAGTTTTGGCTACTTTTGACCCCTCCATGTTATTTAATGGCCAATACGCCATTATTTTAGAAGCGACTGATACCAGTGGTCAGATATCGCAAGATAGTGTTATTGCAACCGTTGAAGGCGATCTAAAAGTTGGTAATTTTACAATAACACTAGAAGATTTAAATATTCCAATGGCTGGAATTCCTGTTCGTATTACTCGAACTTATGATAGCCGACGCCGTTTTGAAAAACTTGATTTTGGCTATGGTTGGAGTATTGGTTATCAGGATGTCAAAGTTGAAGAATCTCGCACTCAAGGTAAGTTCTGGTCACTTAATCAGTATCCAACTGGGCCACTAGGATTAATTCCCCTTTGGTGTGTTGAGCCGCAAGGTGCTCCTATCGTAACGGTTACTTTACCTGATGGTGATGTTGAAACCTTTGAAACAGCGGCAAGCCCTCGTTGTAATGCTGGTTTTCCGTTGTTAGATGTTCAGGTCGTATATAACGCAGTAGGTGATACTCATTCTACATTAAAAGCTATTAATGATAGCTCTGCTCGTTTAAATGATAGTACAGGTACTTTAGTTGAAACTGGCTTTTTTAGCGCGCCAGTTGACCCTTCCCGCTACACTTTAACGACAAGAGCTGGTTACATTTATTACCTTGATCAAAGTTTTGGGATCATAAAAGTTGAAGATCCTAATAACCATACGCTAACTTATACCAATGATGGTATTTTCCACTCGGCAGGTAAAAGCATTTTATTCAACCGCGATAGTGAAGGTAAAATTGTTGATGTTACCGCGCCAGATGGTCGAATTGTTAGTTATCACTTTGATAGTAATAATAATTTACAAGCCAGTGTTGATCCTTTATCTGCTAAGACACAATATAGCTATAACCAAAATCATGGCTTACTTGATATAATCGATCCTCTTGGCAGAACAATCGTTAAAAATATTTATAACGATGAAGGGCGTTTAATTGCTCAGGAAGATAATGATGGTAATCGTACTTCGTTTGAACACGATTTGGCTGGTCGCCAATCTGTAGTAACAGATCGGTTGGGTCGAACGACTCAGCTATTTTATGATAATGAAGGTAATGTCACTAGTCAGGTTGATGCACTTGGAAATATCACAAAATTTACTTTTGATGCTAATGGCAATCAGCTCACAAAAACCGATGCACTTAATCGTATAACTTCTGCCACCTATAATGAACGTAATGATCAATTAACTCAAACCGATGCACTCGGAAATACTGTTTCATTTACTTATAATGACCGAGGTCAGGAACTAACCATTACTGATGAAAATGGCGAAGTTTTTGAAAATACTTATGATAGTTTTGGTAATTTACTGAGTATTAAAGATCCTCAGGGCAACATTGTTGGTAACAATATTAATGAACAAGGCTTGCCTTCTTTAGTGCGCGATGCACTGGGTAATGAAACCACCTATACCTATGATTCTGATGGTAATAAGTTAACTGAAAACAATCCTCTGGGTGAAGTAACCAGTTTTACTTATGATGAAAATGCCAATGTATTAACCGAAACTCGCAGCCGCACCTTAGCTGATAGCTCTGCTGTTAGTGAAGTGACACATTTTGAGTACGATAAACAAAATCGTGTGGTTAAAACTATTGATGCACTGGGTAATGCTTTTACCAATGAGTATGATTTAATAGGCAATCAAGTTGCCAGTGTTGATGCGCTTAATCGCCGAATTGAAATGGATTATGATGTTTATGGTCGTTTAACTGAAACACGTTTTGCTGATGGTACAAAAACCACAAAAACTTATGATGCAGAAGGCAATGTGTTAACTGAAACTAATCAGTTAAATCAAATCACAAGTTTTGAATATGACGCACTTAACCGTTTGATTAAAACAACCTTGCCTGATGGAAGCTTTACTCAAACAGAATATGATGCAGTGGGTCAAGTGATAGCAACTGTTGATGCTAAAGGTAATCGTACAACACATGAGTATGATTTAAATGGTCGTCGCACTAAAACCACCGATGCGCTCGGTAATGTCCATGCCTTTGCATATGATAAAAGTGGCAATTTAATCAGTGAAACCGATGCACTTAATCGCACAACCCGTTATGTTTATGATGCGCTAGACAGAAAAACGCAAAGCACTTTTGCAAATAACTCAACCATGTTTGATGGTTACGATGCCTTAGCCAGAAAAACCTCAATGACCGACCAAGCGGGTGTTACAACCAATTATGCTTATGATGCACTGGGGCGTTTAACTTCGGTAACGGATGTGCAAGGTAATGTGACGAGTTTTACTTATGATGAAGCAGGCAATAAGTTAGCGCAAACCGATGCCGAAGGGCGAACGACTCGTTGGACTTATGATGCATTGGGTAGAGTGTTGTCTCGAACTTTACCACTGGGGCAAGTTGAGTCATCAACTTATGATGCTGTAGGTAATAGGTTAACCAAAACGGACTTTAATGGTGATGTGACAACTTATGTTTATGATGTAAATAATCGGGTAACGTCGATTACTTACAGTAAAGATAATTCAGTGGAGAGTTTTACTTATGATGCATTGGGTAATCGTTTAACTTCAACCAATGGGCAGGGAACTTGGGTTTATACTTATGATGTTATGAATCGCTTGGAGAGTGAAACCCAGCCCAATGGGGATGTGCTTGAATACAGCTATGATGCAAATGGTAATAAAACCCAGCTGAAAGTTACTTATGCAAACGGTGATATTCGAAATGAGTTTTCGACTTATGATGCGTTAAACCGTCTAGCTTCTGTGACCGACTCAAATGGTAATGAAACTACTTACAGCTATGATGCTGTTGGTAATCGAACTTCGGTAACACACAGTAATGCTAATGTTACCAGCTATGTTTATGATGAGCTTAACCGCTTAACTCAGCTTCAAGATAAAAGAGCGGATGAAACGGTCTTTCAACAATTCGATTATGAGCTGCATGTAACTGGTCGTCGCACCAAAGTTACAGAGCTTAATGGAAGAGTCTCTGACTATACCTATGACTCACTTTATCGTTTAACCGATGAAGTGATTACCGACCCAACTAATGGTAACTACACAGCCAGTTATAGCTTCGATAAAGTCGGTAATCGAGTTGGCTCAACCATTAATGGCGTGAGTACGGCTTATACTTATGATGCCAATGACAGGTTAACTCAACAAGGTGGTGAAGTTTATACTTTTGATGATAACGGCAACACGTTAAGCAAAACCATAGATAGTGATGTTACTACTACCTATACTTATGATGCTAAGCAGAAGTTAATTGCCGCGAGTATTTTAGAAAGTGGTACAACGAAAAACTTAAACTATCGCTATAACGTTGATGGTATTCGTACGCAGAAGGTTGATGATGGTGTTGTTACCAACTTTTTAGTTGATATGAATCGCGACTATGCGCAAGTGATTGCGGAAACCGATACTTCAAACACCGTAGCCGTAGAATATATCTTTGGTGATGACCTGCTTGCTCAGAATCGTTCTGGCACTTTATCTAACTATCACTATGATGGATTAGGCTCTACCAGAGCACTGACTGACTCAACTGGCAGTGTTTCGGATGAATATTTTTATGATGCGTTTGGGGAACTATTAGCATCTAGTGGAAGTACCGACAATAGTTATCGCTATACAGGAGAACTGTATGATAACGCATTAGACCAGTATTACCTTCGTGCACGCTTTATGGATACCTCAACTGGCAGATTTACTCAAATGGACGAGTGGCAAGGTAAGATGTGTACGCCTATTACTTTAAATAATTATATCTATGCAAACTCAGATAGTGTCAATGGTACAGATCCAAGTGGATACTTTACAATCTCGAATCTTATGCAAAGTGTCAATGTTCAAGGTGTTTTAACTACGACGAGCACGTCAACTGTTCGTTCTTTTGCAGTTAGATATGGCGCTGGAAAAGGAAAAAAGGGATTAGTAAAACATCTGTCTTGCAGAATCGGAGCTTCGTATATAAAAGCTTCAGTAGCGAAAGATATAGCCAAAATGAATTCGTTCAGAGTTGAAGCGCATCATCCTATAAACAAGAGCTTCCTTAAAAAAGGAGCTAATGGAAGAAGACCTCGTCAGAAACTCTTAAGGTTACCGAGTGATACGCATCATATGTATCATTGGGTGCTTAATGTAATGCTGAATGAGAGCTCTGGGTTTGGAGGGCTAAACAATTATAGTAGTGGTTCTGATTGGCAGGAGTTCTTCTCCACGGATAAAAAAGGTCGTAAAAGGCTATATATGAAAATGCGTTTAGCTGCTAAAGTTGTTGATAATCTCTGTGGATTAAAGAAAAGAACAGAGAGTATCGATTATTTTGTGCGTCAAAATAAAAAGAAATTTTTCTAGAGGTTATCATGAGAGAAGGTAAGTTTTACCTAGTTGATTGGATATATGATGAAGTTAAAGGAGTTCATCAGTTATCTTTGCAAAATAAAGACGATATTATCATAACTTCTGATAGCTTGGAGTATGCTAAGGACGAATTGAGAACTCGAATTTGCTTATGGAATGGCGATGGAGAGGCTCTAATCGAGCTTTTACCACAAGGAAAGTATGGAGCTAGTTTCAGTATGATTAAGCCAAGCGACGATTATTGGCTAGAAAATTATACTAAGGAGTTATTTGAAGGTGGAATTTGCTCTGGTTGCAAATTCCCGATAGGCAAGAGAACTGATATATGCCTTTCTTCGTCCTCGAAACCAAAAGAAGGAGCTTGCTATTTTTCGAATTGTATACCGCTCATCCACTTTTATTCGGAAAGCTTGTTGAAACAAATTCAAGAATTATCTGAAAGGAAATTTGAAGTAAAACCTGTATTGCATAAAGGGTACGAATGTGGATATTTTGAGATTTTGGATGAGCCTATTTCAAAGTACAAGTTGCCCGTTGAATATGATTTAAACACTGATTTACGCACAACATTTGAATGTTCTATTTGTGGACGAAAATCATACGATGCGTTATTGGACGCAAAAGTAGGTAACGTATATTTGCCACTTGAAGATGTTTTTGGGAAGCAGGTAAGCGTAGTTAAGCCAAAGAGTTTAGTTATGTCCGGTATTGTGGTAAAAGAAGCTCTCTTAAAAAAGCTGAACAGAAAAGGGAAACAAAATAAGTTTTTAACGTCTGTAGTAAATGTTATTTCCAATGATAGATTACATGTACCTACAGATAAACTTCCCATTGTTACTGAGATTGACTGGGAATAATTTCTTTCATTGGGTAGAGTGTTAACAAGAACTTTACCGCTAGGGCAAGTTGAGTCATCAACTTATGATGCTGTAGGTAATAGGTTAACCAAAACGGACTTTAATGGTGATGTGACAACTTATGTTTATGATGTAAATAATCGGGTAACGTCGATTACTTACAGTAAAGATAATTCAGTGGAGAGTTTTAGAGACCGTTTAGAATTCTGTGTCAGTGAATGCTAAATATCTAAAACGTCATCAAGACGACCTTCAAAATAAATAGCCAATTGCGACAATGTCAAATTCCAATTTTGGATTGGCATTGTCCATTTCTTCGTCATATTACCAATGCCAGAATACAGTAATTTTAGCAGACTATTTTCATTAGGAAATGCGCCTTTGGTTTTGGTGAGCTTTCTAAACTGGCGGTGCACCGATTCAATTGCATTGGTCGTGTAAATAACTTTGCGTATTGGCTCTGGATATTTAAAGAAAACCGACAAGTTATCCCACTTTCTGCGCCAGGATTTGAGCACAATAGGATATTGTTTGCCCCATTTAGTTTCTAACTCATCGAGCGCTTGCTCAGCCGCTTGTTTGGAAACAGCACGATAAACCGGTTTTAAGTCAGCCATAAAAGTCTTTTGATTTTTTGAAGCCACATATTTCATCGAGTTGCGAATTTGATGAATAATGCAAAGTTGTACTTCGGTATTAGGATAGCAACTATTAATCGCTTCAGGAAAGCCTGTTAGACCATCCACGCAGGCAATGAGAATGTCTTGAACACCACGATGGCTCATGTCGGTTAGCACAGATAACCAGAAATTAGCGCCTTCATTTTCTGATAAGTAAAGCCCTAATATCTCTTTTGTGCCATCAAGTTTTAGTCCGAGAACGGTATAGATGGCCTTGCTAACATAGCGTCCTTGGTCTTTTACTTTATAATGAATCGCATCGAGCCAAACAAAAGGATAGTGGCTTTCTAATGGCCGTTGTTGCCAGTTTTTAAGCTCAGGAATAAGCTTATCGGTAATATTGCTGAGTGTTGCAGTGGATATGTTGACACCATACAAATCGGTCAAATTTTGTGTAATATCTCGGTAACTCATACCATGAGAAAAAAGTGAAAGTATTTTCGTTTCGATTTCATCAGTGAGCGTTGTTTGATGCTTTTTAATGATTTGCGGCTCAAAATTACCTGCGCGATCACGAGGCGTATTGAGCTCAAAATTACCATGAGAAGACTTAATTGTTTTGGCTGTCGTGCCATTCTTACGATTCGGCTGCTCATCATCGTCTAAATGAGCAACTAGCTCAGCATTGAGAGCCGCCTCAGTCAGCTGTTTAATCAATGGAGTAAGCACTCCACCTTTACCGGTTATTGGTTTACCTGACTGTAACTCTTTTAATGCTTTTTCTAAATCAAATGATTTATCCATAATATGTCATTCCTCTTTTTTTAAGAGTTTAGTTGAATGACACAGAATTTCTAACACTCCCGAGTTTTACTTATGATGCATTGGGTAATCGTTTAACTGTAAACGTCCAGCCACCCACACCTATTAAACCCCAATCAAACCGTTAAAGTGTTCTCTTTTAATCTTTTGGAGGACTTTAATGACAAAGCGAAGTACCGAGCAATGGCTCAGTCTTTTTAAACAACATGACAGCAGTGGTTTAACTGCTTCACAGTTTTGCCGTGATAATAATCTCTGCCCTAAGTATTTCAGTAAACGTAAGCAAGATTTAAATTGGACGAATCAAGCTGCTCCGTTTGTGCCAGCGGTGGTTAAACCGCTAGCCCCATCAAATCATGCCATCATTCGCCTTTATGTTGGCTCAAACAAAATGGAATTACCCACCAGTCTATCACCAACTTGGCTTGCCGAGCTGCTTAAGGCACTTTCATGAAAAGCGCTTCATCATTTACCCATATCTACTTACACCGTGAACCTGTGGATTTTCGCAAGTCGATTAATGGCTTGATGATTATCGTTGAGCAATCAATGAACTTATCGCCTTTTATTTAGTCAATCATTGTTTGTCTTTTGCAATAAAGCTCGCGATAAGCTTAAAGTGCTTTACTGGGATAACACGGGCTTTTGTCTTTGGTATAAACGATTAGAAAAAGATAAATTCAAGTGGCCTAAAAAATATCCTCAAGCGGTTTTCACCTTATCCAATGAGCAATGGGAATGGCTATTATCGGGCTTTGACATCACTCAAATGCAAGGTCATAAGCCCCTGTTTTATCAAACAAGCCAGTAGTTCTCTTTATTTTACCGTTGATCGCAAAGCAGTGATTTAAACGCTATTTTCTAGCCTGAATTTGATAGAATTAATGGCATGAAAACACAGCCTGATAACCTACCCAATGACATTGATGAGCTGAAACAACTGCTGGTTTCAGAGCGTCAAAAAAGGCAAGCGCTTGAGGCAAAATATCAATATCTTCAAGAGCAGTTTTTATTGGCTCGTCATCGTCAGTTTGGTCAAAACAGTGAGGCTCATACTGGTCAAGGTGATTTGTTTAATGAAGCCGAGCAAGTGCTTGATGAGCCGGTTGAAACAGAAAAAGAAAGCATTGGCTACACTCGCAATAAACCTAAACGTAAACCTTTGCCTCAAGACTTACCACGAGAAGTGATTGTTTATGATATTGATGAGGCCGATAAAGTTTGTGACTGCTGTGGCGGTAAGCTTCATCCAATGGGCGAAGATAAAAGTGAGCAACTTGAGTTTATTCCAGCACAAATCAAAGTTATTGAAAATGTCCGCCCTAAGTATAGCTGCCGAGCTTGTGAGAAAAACCACACACAAGTTAAAATCAAACAAGCTTTAGTACCAGCAAGTCCCATTCCTAAGAGTATGGCAACCCCCTCACTACTGAGTCAGGTGATAACCAGTAAATATCAATATGGCCTACCGCTTTATCGGCAAGAGCAACTCTTTAAACAACATGGGATTGATTTAAACCGTAAAACCATGAGCGAGTGGATGATTAAGTCCAGTACGCTATTCAAACCCATTATTGAGCATTGGCATCAATTAATTTTACAACAGTCGGTCATTCAAGCCGACGAGACGACGGTAAAGGTCATTAATGAAGACAAAACTCAGTGTTATATGTGGCTGTATTGCACAGGCTCTGACTCGCCTCAAGAGAATGGCATTCCCAACATTGTGTTGTTTGATTATCAAGCCAGTCGCAGCGGAGGATGTGCGATTAATTACTTGCAAGACTTTAATGGCTATTTGCAAGTTGATGGTTATAAAGGCTATGAGCAAACAAAAGCTAAACTGGTGGGATGTTGGGCACATGCCAGACGCAAGTTTATTGATGCTGAAAAAGCCCAAGGTCGTCTTAAGTCAGGCAAACCTAAAACTGGCAAAGCCAACTGGGCTATTAGCCACATTAAAAAGCTTTATCGGATAGAGCAACAGATAAAAGATTTACCTGACGATAAAAAAGCCGCAATTCGACAAGACAAAGCCTTACCATTGCTTAACCAGTTTAAGGGCTGGTTAGATAAATCCGCTTTGCAGGTACCTCCAAAATCCGCCATTGGCAAAGCCATTAGTTACAGTCTTAATCAGTGGACAAAGCTGGCTCGGTATATAGAAACGCCTAAGCTCAACATTGACAACAATCGAGCTGAGCGAGCGATAAAACCCTTTGTGATTGGCCGAAAAAACTGGATGTTTAGCAACACCGCCAGAGGCGCCACAGCCAGTGCAACACTGTATAGCATGATTGAGACTGCCAAAGCCAATGATGTTATTCCTTTCGACTATTTAAGGTTTGTGTTAACAGAGCTACCCAAACAACCCAAGGAGATTGAATACTTGATGCCTTGGTGTTTTAAGCAACAGAGTGAGTCGAAGGGGTAGTTTACTGGACGTTTACGCTGCTGGGAGTGTCTACGACATTTTGGGAAGTTGAAAAGGTTTGAAAATGGCGTAATCTACGCCACTTGTTGCTGGATAAGTTCTTTGAGACATACTGGCCTTCCATAAACATAAAAGCCAGAATAACCGCTATGATCATTCTGGCTTTCTGCTGGCTAACAGTTGTCAGCTATGATGTGTTTTATAAATCTAAAATTCTGCGCTTCCTGGGGTTCTAGGAAATGGAATAACGTCACGAATATTTTGCATGCCTGTGGCATAGGCAACCATTCTTTCAAACCCTAAGCCAAACCCTGAGTGCGGGACTGTGCCATAACGGCGTAGATCTCTGTACCACCAGTAATGTTCTTTGGGTAAGCCCATTTCGTCAATGCGGCTATCAAGAATATTAAGGCGTTCTTCGCGCTGGCTTCCGCCGATCATTTCACCAATGCCTGGTGCTAGAACATCCATTGCGGCAACGGTTTTTTCATCATCGTTTAAGCGCATGTAAAATGCTTTAATGTCTTTGGGGTAGTTCATTAAAACAACAGGGCGACCAACTTTTTCTTCGGCTAAATAACGCTCATGCTCCGATTGTAGATCCACACCCCATTCAACAGGGAAGTCAAATTTTTTGCCGCTGTTTTTTAGGATAGTAATAGCATCGGTATATTCCATGCGTTCAAATTGATTATTAACAATAGCTTCTAAGCGTGAAATAACAGTTTTATCAATGCGCTGATTAAAAAAGGCTAAATCATCACCACGTTCGTCTAGTACGGCTTTACAAATGTATTGCAGCATTGCTTCGGCTAGGTCTGCGTTATCGTTGAGATCGGCAAATGCTACTTCGGGTTCTACCATCCAAAACTCAGCTAAGTGTCTACTGGTATTAGAGTTTTCGGCACGAAAGGTTGGGCCAAAGGTATAAACTTTAGACATTGCACTACAGTAAGTTTCAACATTAAGTTGACCTGATACGGTTAAAAAGGATTCTCTGCCAAAAAAGTCTTGGCTGTAATCAATATCGCCTTTATCGTTAAGGGGCAAGTTGGTTTGGTCGAGTGTACTTACACGAAACATTTCGCCGGCGCCTTCTGCATCACTGGCGGTGATAATTGGCGTGTGGATCCAATTAAATTGTCTTTCGTGCATAAAACGATGAATGGCTTGAGCTAAGCAGTTTCTTACTCTTGTAACCGCGCCAATGGCGTTGGTTCTTGGTCTTAGGTGAGCAACGGTGCGCAAAAACTCCATGGTATGCGGTTTTGGTTGAATAGGGTAGCTGGCAGGATCATCAACTAATCCTACAACTTCAATAGTGGTTGCCTGTATTTCAAATGATTGACCTTTACCTTGGCTTTCTACCAGTTCACCTTCAATAATTAATGAAGCACCTGTTGTTGCTTTGGTAACTTCATTACTGTAATTGTCTAATTCTGCTGGTGCGATAACTTGGATAGGATTAAAGCAAGAACCGTCGTGCAAATTAATAAACGAAAAACCCGCCTTAGACTCTTTTTGAGTTCTTACCCAGCCTTTTACGGTTACTTTGGTTCCTGCGGAAGCTTTTCCGCTCAATAGGTCAGATATTGACCAATGTGTGCTCATTGATAGACTCCAAACGCTTTTTATAAAGGATTTTGTTAGGTCGGCAATCTTACCCTTGAATCCTTTAAACTTCCATACTTAAGGGTAATTTTTAACGGATATGACTGATAGGGGTATAATGACTAAAAATTACTTTCATCTCAAAAAGTAATTGATTATCCTTGCCGAAAATTAAAGTTTATATTTACTGTTATGAACAAATCACAATTTTATCAATCACTAAACTTACAACTTAAGTCTTTGTTAGATGACCAAACCAATTGGATCACTAATCTTAGCCAGTTTTCTGCACTCTTAAATATGAGCTTAAATGATATTAACTGGGTTGGTTTTTATCTTAATAGTGGATCTGGTTCATTAAAGCTTGGGCCGTTTCAAGGTAAAGTAGCTTGTACTGATATTGATATAGGGTGTGGAGTGTGCGGAACTGCTGCTGACAAAAGAGAAAGCATAGTTGTTGCTGATGTGGATCAGTTTAAAGGGCATATTGCTTGTGATTCTGCGTCTCGCTCTGAGGTGGTTGTACCTATGCTAAAAGACGATCAATTAATTGGTGTTTTAGATATTGATAGTCCAATCTTAAGCCGGTTTGATAACGAAGATGCGATAGGTTTGTCACAACTGTTAACAGTACTTATTGAGTCAACAGATTGGCCAGCTGAACCTTTAATCAAGTAGGAACTGTTGATCTTTTGTCGCTTTGCGATCTCCCTCGTTTAATGTCTTGATTAACAAAGTTTTAGCTTAAACCGAGGCGGCTAACGAAAGCGCAAAAGATCTTGAGTTTAACTATTCGCTTCTTAATCCCATTGCTTGTTTGATGTGCTCGGGTAATTCGGGTAAAGATGAGCGGGGGATTAAAAACGTGGATAAATTAAATAAATCCTTAAAAAAACGATTATTTTGGGTGGTTTGGCGTAAATAATCATGCCCTGAGCTGCCGCCAGTACCAATTTTAGCACCTAACATTCTGTGTACCATTATGGTGTGCCTATAACGCCATTGGGTAAACTCTTCATCAATATCAACCAACTTTTCTAGTAATAAGTAGGGTTGCTGAAATGCAGGTTCATCACGGTATAAATTAATAAAAACGGCACTTAATATGGCTTTTTGGTTCATTCTAACTTCGCCATTTTCAACCAGTGCGGCAAACTTGGATTGATCAAATAGGGCGTCAAATTGTGCTCTGGTTTTATTGAGATCTTGTTTTTGAAATTCGCGATCTTTATCGGATAAGTAATCAACACTATCAATAATGTTTAGGTCGCTATTAAGCATAGTGTCAATCGCTTTTTGATAAGATGATATAAAGCAAAAGTTTTCTTTTTCTAAAAATGGCATTCGGCTAAGCCAGTTTTCTACTTGATCAAACAAGCTTGGCGCTTCTTCCATTACCATTAAATGCTCTCTATCGCTATCATTAAGGCGATTATAAAATGACTTAGCATCGAAATTAATTCGATATTTCATTTTAAGACCTAACAAAATTTCTATTTCTTTAAATTGAATACTTTGAAAGCCACTTGCTGGTACTAGGTAATCTCTAAAATCTAAAAAGTCGAGCGGTGTCATGGTTTCTAAAATGCTAATTTGTTGGTTGAGCAACTTTTGAATTTGAACCACTCTATCTAGTCGCTGAACAATTTTGCCATATTGTTTAGTGTTTAGTGTTGGTTGGTTAAAGGTGCCGTGGATCCATCTTAGCTCGTGTAGTATTTGTTTAAACCATAACTCATAAGCTTGATGCACAATAATAAATAGCATTTCGTCATGAGCTTCATTTTCTTGGTATTTACCGCTTACTGGTGTTTGTGAGTCTAAAAACTGATCTAATTTTAGGTATTCACCATAGTAACAGGGTTCGGTATTTTTTTGCATTGCACACATATAATAAGAAAACCTATGGAAAAAGTTAGCATTTTAAATAATTGTTAAAATTGAGTTTAACATTTAATTTTTTTTAAAACGATCTAGAATTACTGAATCCTTCATCTTAAAGGAGAGCAGATTACATTGTTAAAATTTGTTTAAAATTAACCTAATAGACATGAAAACCATTATCAATTAACGTATAATCCCGTGCCTATTACATAACTGACCGATAACAAAAAAATTTAACAAGGAACTTTAAATGAGTCGGATCTTTGGTCATTATATTCCTAAAAGCTTAACTGCTTTAGCTGCTATTGAATTTCTGTCTGTTATAGGCGCCTTCTACATAGGTGTAGGTGTGCGCTTTCAAGAAGATATTAGTAGTAACGCTTTCAACTTATTACACTTAAAAGCTACCATATTTGGTTTAATTGTATTCTTGTCAATGGTAGCTGTTGGACTCTATTCGCGAAGTATGCGAGAAGGGTTTAGCAACGTTATTTTAAAGCTTCTTATTGGGTTGGCACTTGCCTTTCTTAGCTTAATTACACTCTATTATATTGTTCCATCATGGACTGTAGGTCGCGGTGTATTTATTCTTTCTATCGTTTTTGTGTTTTTTATTTTGTTAGCTATTCGCTATTTTTATGCATCAATTGCTAATACTAAAATTATGACTGCGAGAGTTTTGGTAATAGGTACAGGAAAAACCGCGAGTCAATTAAATTTATTAAAGCGAAATAGTGACTGGAGAGGGTTAACACTAGTTGGGTTCTTACATTTAAAGGGTGATAAAGATTTAATATCTGAAGATAAAATTATTTATTCGGAGCAGCCACTATCCAAAATTATTAATGATTATGGCATTGATGAAATTATTGTTGCTGTTGGGGCTCACAAGAAAAATTATCCTGTTGATGAAATTATCAATTGTAAAATGAAAGGTATTCAAGTGACCGAAATTTGTGAGTTTTTTGAGCGACGCTCTGGTCGATTACAAATTGATACACTCGATCCAAGGCGTTTTATTTTTATTGAAGGCTTTAACCAAGATTACACACGTATATTAGTGAAAAGGCTAGTAGATATATTTCTTAGCTTGAGTATGCTAATTATTACATTGCCTGTTTACCCCATTTTAATCTTTTTAATTAAAAAAGAATCAGGTTGGAATGAGCCAGTTTTTTATAGCCAAATTAGGGTAGGGCAAGATGAGAAAAACTTTGTTATTCATAAGTTTAGAAGTATGGTCGTTGATGCAGAAAAAAATGGTGCTCAATTTGCCTCAAAAAATGATGCAAGGGTAACTAAAGTTGGTGCCATAATGCGTAAAACCCGCTTAGATGAGCTGCCACAGCTTTATAATGTATTAAAAGGGGATATGAGTTTTGTTGGACCAAGACCTGAACGACCTGAGTTTGTTGAAAAGCTTGCTTTAAAAATTCCATATTACCGTATGAGACACAGAGTAAAACCTGGAATTTCAGGCTGGGCACAAGTTTGCTACCCTTATGGCGACGATGAAAAGGATGCTAAAGAAAAACTCCAATATGACTTATACTATATAAAAAACTATAGTGTTTTTTTGGATTTTACTATTTTAGCGCAAACTGCTCAGGTAATAATGTGGCAAAAAGGTGCTCGCTAGCCCAAAACAAAGTAAAAAGTTAAAGGAATATTCATGTACGAATCGTATTACAAGCTCACAGGAAAGCCGTTTCAGTTAGCACCTGATCCTTTCTTTTTCTTTGGAAGTAGCACTCATAAGCGGGCGTTGGCTTATTTAAAATATGGGCTTTCACAAGGTGAAGGTTTTATTGTTGTTACTGGTGATGTTGGAACGGGTAAAAGTACCTTAGTTAGAACCTTGTTTGGCTCATTAGAGGGAAAAGACGATGTCGTAGCTGCCGAACTCATTAATACACAGCTAGATGCAACGGATATTTTGCGTATGGTTGCTGCGACCTTTGGTTTAGCCCATAAAGATATAGAAAAAACCTCATTGCTTAAAAATTTAGAAAACTTCTTTATTGCTCGTTGTAAAGAAGGTAAGCGTTGTATGTTGGTAGTAGATGAAGCACAAAACCTACCATTTGAGTCACTAGAAGAGCTAAGAATGTTGTCTAATTTGTACTATGAAGGACAAACACTATTGCAGATCTTTTTATTGGGTCAATCAGAATTTAGAGAGCATTTGCGTGATCACTCACTAGAACAAGTAAGACAGAGAGTGACAGCCTCGTATCACTTAGCGCATTTAGACGTAGAAGAAACTCAGTCTTATATTGAACACAGACTTATGAAGGTTGGCTGGGCCAGTTCGCCAAGCTTTACGGCTGAATCGTTTAAATTAATTTATGAGTTTACCGAAGGTATTCCTCGTAGAATAAACACCACTTGCGACAGGCTTTTACTTTACGGATTTTTAGAAGAGAAAAACCGTATAGATGGTGAAGTGGTTAAAATTGTGACCACAGAGATCACCGAAGAAAATGACGCTGGAAAAGAAGCCGCTTCTAAAGCTAAAGTACCCCTAGCAAAAGAAGTCACGCTTTCTGCTGATGCCTCTGCATTAGAGGTTAGAGTTCACCACTTAGAAAAAGAAATAGAAGATTTAAGAGCGCAATTTAGAAAAGAAAGGGAGTTTATGCGTAAAGTTGTGCAGGTTTCTTTAAATTTTGATGATTAAATTTTAGCTAAATTAATCATCAAAATATTTGTTCTTATAATTGGAACAATCATTTCTCATTACTTCTGTTTATCATTTAAACAAATACTAATAAACTCCTTAACATCATAATTAACAAGTTTGTAATTAGGAGTTTGAAATGGGTTTATTAGTAGATGGCGTTTGGCACACCGATTGGTATGACACTAAATCAACGGGTGGAAAATTTAAGCGTAAAGAGTCAAGTTTTCGTAATTGGATCACTAAAGATGGTAGCGCAGGCCCTACGGGTGATGCAGGCTTTAAAGCCGAGGCGGGTAGATACCATTTATATGTATCACTAGCTTGCCCTTGGGCACATAGAGCGATTATTTACCGCAAACTAAAAGGCTTAGAAGCGATGATTTCTATGTCGGTCGTTAATGCGTTTATGGGCGATGAAGGCTGGACTTTTGAGCCAGGTGAAGGAGTTATTGCCGATCCTATCCATAATGCTACCCGTATGCACCAAATTTATACGGCGGCTAAAAGCGATTACACTGGCCGTGTTACGGTTCCTGTTTTATGGGATAAAAAAACTCAAACGATTGTGAGCAACGAATCATCTGAAATTATTCGCATGTTTAACTCAGCTTTTGATGATATTGGCGCTAAGCCTATTGATTTTGCTCCCAGTGAGCTACTTGCTGAAATTGATGCAATGAATGAATTTATTTACCCAACCATTAATAATGGCGTTTATCGCGCGGGCTTTGCTACTACCCAAGAAGCCTACGATGAAGCGGTTGATGAAGTGTTTGATGCGTTAGATCAGTTGGAAGAAAGGCTTTCTACTAAGCGTTACTTGTTAGGTAATACAATCACAGAAGCCGACTGGCGCTTATTTACTACGTTAGTACGATTTGATCCCGTTTATGTGGGTCACTTTAAATGTAATAAAAAGCGCATTGTTGATTATCCAAATGTTTGGGGTTATTTAAAAGATTTATATCAACAACAAGGCATTGCCGAAACCGTTGATATTGATTATACCAAAACGCATTACTATGCTAGTCACGAAACCATAAACCCAACTCGAATTATTCCAATGGGGCCAATTGTTAACTTTAATGAGTCACATAATCGCGATCAAATTTAACCAACGGAGCAACTGCGATGAACTGGAAAAATAATTCAACAAGTTATGGGGTTATTGCTAAAACATTACATTGGGGCACGGCATTATTGTTTTTAGGATCTTATGTCAGTGTTTATTATCGGCATTGGTTTACCGAGGCAAAAACACCTGAAAACTGGAATGCATTGCAGTTACACCTTTCAATTGGCGTATCAATAGCGGTTTTTGTGCTGTTAAGAGTTATTTGGCGAGCGATGAATACCCAGCCATCACTTGAGCCTGGTACTGCATTAGAGCATCGGTTAGCTAAACTAGGACATTTGGCTTTATATGCAGTGTTAATTGTTATGCCAATTACGGGTTATTTAGGTACTGGGGCAAACACTGATTTTTTCTTCTTATTTGAAATTCCTAAATTTTCCGATACTTGGCTTTTTACCCAACTGATTGAAAACAATTTTGGGATCGATTATCAAACATTTGAAAAGCCTATCGACTTTATACACAAAGAGGTTTTAGGTGCTTGGGTGGCTTGGATATTAATCGCCGGTCATATTGCCGCCGCACTTTATCATCATTTTATAAAGCAAGATCAAACATTAAATAAAATGACTTTTACTCAATAGCTACTCCTATACTTAGATAAAATTAATGCGTTGAGCCAATTTAACGCCAATGACTTAGCAACATGGCATAAAGATATGGCTGAGTTATCGGGTGTGAAATATGCGGGTGTTAATTCTATTGAGTGATTAACTACAGTTGTTTGATATTTGCTTGACAGTTTTTTGATATTTTCATTGTGTGAATTTAGTTTTATGAGCTTGGGCTTAGCGGTGAGTTTGGCTTTAAATAAAAGAGGAAGGCTGCGTGGGAAAATTAATTAATGGCAAGTGGCTAAACGATGAAAAGTTAAAGGCTTTTGAAGCTGAGCAATATAAAACAAATAAGGGCAAGTTTGTAAGAGGAACAGCACAATTTAGAAGTTGGATCACAAAAGATGGCTCTGCGGGGGCTTCTGGTGAAGCAGGTTTTAAAGCAGAAAAAGATCGCTACCATTTATTTGCCGCGCTTAATTGCCCTTGGGCACATAGAACTTTAATTTACCGCAAAATAAAAGGTTTAGACCGTATTATTTCATTGTCTTTAGTCAACCCATTAAGAAATGATGATGGTTGGTTTTTCCATAGCAACGGAAGGTTTTCTGATCTTTTATATGGTTTAAAAAATATTCACTCGCTTTATACCAAAGCCGATCCTAATTATACGGGTAGGGCAACTGTGCCAGTTTTATGGGATAAACAAAAACAAACCATTGTAAGTACCGAATCATCAGAAATTATTCGCATGTTTGATCTAGCGTTTGAAGCCTTCACCTCAGATAAGCCTATTTATTTTATTGATGATTATGCCGAGCAAATTAACTCAATGAATGATTTTGTTTATACCCATTTAAATAATGGTGTTTATCAAGCGGGTTTTGCACGTGATCAGTCAGCTTATAACGAAGCCGTTACCAAAGTGTTTGCTGGATTAGATAAACTAGAGAGTATTTTAGAGAATTCTACCTATCTTTTAGGTGAAACAATAACCGAAGCCGATTGGCGATTATTACCCACCTTAGTTCGTTTTGATGTGGGTTATTACAGCGCGTTTAAGTGTAATTTAAAAGCAATAAGAGACTACCCTAATTTATCGCGATACTTACAGGCACTATTAACCGTTTCTGGCGTGTCAGACACCATAGATTTAGAGGTTTATCGCAAAGGTTATCATTCTAAAAATGAACTTAGAAACCCTTATGGCATTGTGCCTAAAGGGTTAAAATCGCAATTAAATTTAGCGGTTTGAACACTGAAACAAGCATCTTGAAGGAGAACGGGTATAATTTCATTAAAAATAAATTAACTATTTAAGAATTCATTGATTTCATTTTGAATATATAAACTTCTTTGGGTGTTATAAATATGCCTATTTTTGCAAAGATATAAACATTCATTTACAGGGTGAGTTAATTGGTGAATTTTAATGTGTGATTGTCTATGAAAAGCATTAACTGCGTGAATTGGTAAAATGGTAAAACCTATTCCTCGGCTAATAGGCTCTAAAATTAAACTCACTTGATTAGAAAAACCTTTGGTCTCAAATTGGCTAATATGATCAAACTCAGCAAAATTGTTGCTTAATAATAAACTGCCATGATGTGCTGAATCTGGGTGTCTAATAAAGCCAATTTGTTTTAAGGTTTTCCAATTAATTGTATTAACACTGCTATGTGTAACTAGCACAAGTGCTTCTTTTGCTAGTGATTGACAAGAAAGATCTTTATGTTTACTTCGATCTGATATTAGCCCTAAATCAATCACTCTTTGTGCCAGCAAATTTTCTATTTCACCATTGGGTGCAAAACGATAGTCAATAATAAGATTAGGATGTTTTTGCTGAATATCTAAAAGAAAAGGGTAGAGCTTTAAGCCAACGCTACCAGGAGAGGCTATTTTAACAACACCAACATATTGATCATCTTGTTTAATTGAAGACTCTAGCGCAATATTGAAATCTATAAGTTCTTGTCCTTTTTCGTAAAGTTTTTTTTCCTGCTTCTGTTACGGTAAATGTTTTTCCACTACGAACTAATAATTCAACCTTTAAGTATTGCTCAAGCTTTTTAATATGCTGGCTTACACCAGATTGAGTCATATATAACTTTTCAGCAGTGTGGGTAAAATGTCCTACTTGCACTAACGTACAGAAAGTTTTTAACCAACTTGAGTTAATCATAAGAGAGATCTCACTCATTACATTATGTAATTATATTGATGATAAATGATAATTTAACATAATGGCAAGCTGTAAGTATACTTTGCTCTATCAACTTAATGAGGAGTAAGACAATGAGTAAAGCCTATCCAAGAACCTTTTCACATATCGGTATTTCTGTTCCAGATCTAGAAAAAGCGGTTGAATTTTATACCCAAGTATTAGGCTGGTATGAAATTATGAAACCAACCTTAATAGTTGAAGATGATAGTCCAATTGGTGAAATGTGCACTGATGTATTTGGTGCAGACTGGAAACAGTTTAAAATTGCCCATTTGGCAACGGGTGATAAAATTGGTGTTGAACTATTTGAATTTGATAACCAAGAAAATCCAGAAAACAATTTTGAATTTTGGAAAACTGGTGTTTTTCACTTTAGTGTTCAAGATCCTAATTTAGAAGAGCTAGTAGAAAAAATTGTTGCTGCTGGTGGTAAAAAGCGCATGGAAAAACCACGATATTATTATCCTGGTGAGAAACCTTACCGCATGATTTACATGGAAGACCCATTTGGGAATATTTTAGAAATTTACAGTCATAGCTACGAGCTAACCTACAGTGAAGGAGCTTATTAATTCCTTTTACTTATCCCCGTTTTAGCCAGCTTAGTCTGGCTTTTTTTATTTTTTCTTTAAGTAAGTCTAAATAATTTGAACTTGAGAAATTTTAAGTTTTGATAGTTTAATCCAGCGATGCAATAGCATAATTGCTGCGGCAGATAATCCTGCGATTAGTCCAATCCAATAGCCGTTAGCTTGATATTGATAATGCTCTGCCAATATATAACCAATTGGAAAGCCGATTAGCCAATAAGAAATAGCGGTAATGATCATTGGGATTTTAGTATCTTTCATCCCTCTCAGTGCGCCCACTGAAGCAACTTGTATGGCATCTGAAAACTGGAAGATCGCAGCAAATAATAATAGTCCTACGGCAATTTCAATCACCGTTGTATCACTGGTATATAAACCAACGAGTGCATAAGGAATAACAACCATTACGGTTGAAGAAAATGCCGAAATAGCCGCGGCAAATGCAATACCAGTATAACCTGCAATTTGTTTAGACTTAGGATCTTTTTTACCCGAAAAATAGCCCACTCTTGCGGTAATTGCTTGTGATAAGCCCAGTGGCAGCATAAAAGTGATAGAAGCAATATTAACCGCAATTTGGTGTGCACCCATCATTTCTGTTGGATAGCGGGCAATCATTAGCGAAACAGCGGCAAACATGGTGATTTCAAAGCCTAAAGTTATTGCCATAGGCAAGCCCAGTTTTAGCACATCAATAATATGCTTAAAATCAGGAAGCTTTATACTAGTAAATAAGTTTAACTCTTTATATTTAGGTGCCAACGCCGTATAAGTCCATAGCCCTATACACATTAAGATCCAAACTAAGCTTGTCGCATAACCCACACCAACAGCGCCTTGTTCTTCAATGGTGATAGAAGCAAATGTGCCACCATACATAAACCAATAATTTAAACCGATATTAAACGGAATAGAAATAACCGTTGAGATCATAACCGCACGCATTGAAAACATGCCTTCGTTACAAAACCTAAGGGCTAAAAAGATTAATAATCCTGGCATTCCCCATGTGGTGGCGTGTAAATAGCCAATGGCAATTTTAGAGATCTCTGGTGCGACACCTAACAGGGTTAAAACAATATCGGCATTAAATAAGATCAAAATGGCAATGGGTGAAAATATAATGGCTAATAAAATACTCAGCCTAAAATGTGAGCCAATTTGTTTATTATTTTCTTCGCCTTTAAAATGAGAAACCACTGGGTTAAAGGCTAAAAACAAGCCTAAAAAGAAAACTAAAACAGGGTGTAATAAGCTAGTTCCTATCGCAATAGCGGCTAGGGCATCATTAGAGTAATGACCTGCCATTAGGGTATCAATAACACCCATTGCCATTTGCGCAAGTTGAGAAAGCACTGCGGGTATAGCAAGCGGTAGTAACTGTTTAAATTCTTTACTGGCTAGTTTAAACACACGAATAAAATCCTTACAAAGGCATTAAAAATTAGCTGGTTGCTGAATTCTACTCCAAAGCGCACCGTTTTCTTACATCACGCATCACTTCAGCAGGTGTTCGGTAGTTTAAAGTTTTCCTTGGTCGATTATTGATTTCTCTTACCGCAATTTCAACATCTTTATCACTATAATTTGTAAAATCACTCCCTTTAGGAAAATATTGCCTTAATAATCCATTGATATTTTCATTACACCCTCTTTGCCATGGTGAATAAGGCTCTGCAAAATAAACATCAATCTTTGACTTTTTCTCAATCGTTTTAAAATCAGCAAATTCACTACCATTATCAACCGTTAATGTTTTTCTTAAATATTTAGGAATTTTCCTAAACTTCTGAGCGGTTACTTTTGATAATGGCTTGGCATGTTTGCTCGGTAACTTGCCTGCAATGAGATATAAGCTTTTCCTTTCCACATGAGTCACAATAGCCCCTGTTCCTTGTTGACCAATGATAGTGTCGCCCTCCCAATCCCCATAACGTCGCTTACCAGCAACAGCCAAAGGGCGAGTATTTATCATTTTACGCGCGGCAATTACCCCTGAATCATTCTTGCTTTTACGACGCTTTTTACGCTTGGCTCTTTGTGCTCTTAAGCACTGAAATGACTGGGGAAGTGCTATTTTTTGTTGATAAACCCATTGATATATTGTTTCAGTACTGACTCGCATATTTAAATTATCAGCATACTTGAGTTTCAGTCGATTTGATATTTGCTGAGGCGACCAATTTTTCTTGAGTCGTGCAATAACATAACGAACAAGCTTTTTATTATTCAAGCACCTTTGGTGCCTTGCTAGTTTTTTTCGGGCAATGCAATAGCGGTGAGAAAAGCTATAATGGTATTTTGATAATTTGTTCTGGTTTCTTTTTATTTCTCTTGAAATGGTTGAGTGTGAACGCAATAAACGACGACCAATTTCCCGAAAACTGTAACCTGAAATATATAAATGAAAGATGACATATCTTTCTCTTTGTGTAATATGGCTATAGGACATAACGACCTCTCTATTAATGTTTAGTCTGCAAACCAAACACTAACAGCTGATGTCGTTATGTTCTAATCTCTATGGTGCACTTTGGTGTTGAATTCAGGGTTTGTCTATTTTGGGTGTGCAATATACTGTAATTTGTTAAGTACAGCTATAAATAAAATGCACGTAAGCTACTGGCAGGATCTGATCTTTCCCATACCTCTAAAAAATAACGGCTCATTTGTTTTAACTGATTAGTGGGCTTTTGATGGTACTCGGCCTCAAACCGCTCAAAGTTGCTGCGGTATAACATTTTATTATTGTCTATTAAGTAAAAGGCCACAGGGTTATCAATATAATCTTTGGCAATCACTTTAATTTCAACAGCGCTTGTAAACTTTTGCGCTAGATTAATTAAGCGATGATCAATACTAGCAATAGATTTTTCATCTTGAATTAATATTTCAATTCTAGAAAAACGGCTTTTGCGCGCAAATTTTGCCAAATTTAATTCAATATCACGATTATTTAAAATTCTGGGATCAAGGTATTTACTATAAATTTGAACTTTACGTTCAACATTAGAAAAAAGCTCTAATGCTTTGTTTTTATTGTTATTTAAGCTATCTATTTTTAAAATTCTTGTCGCGTTTTCATCAGTTTGTGAATGGTTATCTGACATAACTGAATATTCCCATATTAATGGTTAAAGCCTTAATCATTTGAGTATATAATATCGTCAAAATAAGAACACACTTTGATTAGCATGTTAGAAAATAAGTTTGAAAAATTACTTTACGCCAGCCGATGGCTATTAGCGCCTGTTTATTTAGGTTTAAGTTTGGCGTTATTTATGTTGGGTATAAAATTCTTTCAAGAAGCCATTCATACCATTCCTGCTATTTTTAGTTTAAAAGAATCTGAGTTGGTACTTATGATTTTATCTATGGTCGATTTGGCTTTAGTTGGCGGTTTAATTGTAATGGTGATGTTTTCAGGTTATGAAAATTTTGTTTCACAACTGAATATTGATGATTCAGCCGACAAGCTTTCTTGGTTAGGTAAGCTCGATTCGGGCTCACTTAAGCAAAAAGTGGCGGCATCTATTGTCGCAATATCATCGATTCATTTACTGCAAAAATTTATGAATATAACTGGTGATGCACCACCAACCGAAAATCAACTCATGTGGTATGTGATTATTCATTTAACCTTTGTGATCTCTGCTTTAGGGATGGCGTGGGTTGATAAAATTAATTTAAAAAAATAAGGGCTTGTTTTGAGTATTTGGCAAAAACCAATTAGTAAAGAATTATTAGAAAAAAGCCGTGAAAATACCTTAGTGTCGCACTTAGGAATAACAATTGAAGAAATAGGTGACGATTATTTAAAAGCGTCTATGCCAGTTGATAGTAGAACTCATCAGCCAATGGGCATTTTACATGGTGGCGCTTCAATTGCTTTGGCTGAAACAGTAGGCAGTATGGCAGGGTATTATGCCTGTGATGAATGGCATTATTGTGTGGGCATGGAAGTGAATGGCAATCATCTTAGAGCAGTTCGCTCAGGTACTGTTTTTGCTATTGCCAAACCCATCCACTTAGGAAGAAGCACGCAAGTTTGGGATATTCAAATTAGCAATGAAGAAGGCAAAAAGGTTTGTGCATCACGACTAACTATGGCTGTAATGGCTAAACCTAGTAAAAATGCTTCCACTTAGAAAATTATTGAAACTAGCTTAAATGCTTTATCATTTTTTGGTGAGGTATACCTTGTTTCATGTAGACTGGGCCAGTAGGGCTAAATTGTTGCTGATCGTAAAAATGACTTAAACTGGTTTCGGCATTAAGTGACAAACTAGCCACTTGATTTTTTTGTCCAATTCTTATGAGTTGTGAGAGTAAATAAGTACCAATGCCTTGGTTACGATAATTGATTAAAACGGCAATGCGACCTATGCGTCCATTTTGATTAATTCTACCGCAAGCAACACTATCTCCTGTTTGATCTTTAACTAATAAATGGTGGCAGAAAGGATCGTTATGATCAATTAGCATGTTGCTACCAAAGCGTTGCTCTAAAATAAAAACCATTTGCCTAATAGATAAAATTGCTTCGCTTTCGTCTTCCCACTCAACAACTTTAAAATTAAACTTTGCTTCTATGTTTGCTGGTTGTTGCTTAGCCATAAAAACCGCCTACTTTTTAACCAAAATTAGCCCCTCATTTATTAGATTAGTTAAAGTTTGGTAAAAATCAAATTTTTGTATCTCTTTTTGCAATCCTGCTAAATTGATAGTTTTTCCTGCTAAGAGTTCCTTAATAAAAGGTTTTAATGCGTTTGAGCAATAATATGTTTCGCCATTAATGCTTAAAACCAGTGCTTTTTCAAGCTCAAACCAATTTGCCAGCTGTGTATTTTTAAGTTGTATTGTCTTAATGCCGTGCAAATTTTCAATCGGCTGCTTAAGACTAAAATTTGAAAGTTCTAATTTAGACTGACTTAAGTGTTTACTTAAAATAGTAGATATAAGCTCTTGATTATTAGCAATATTCTTTATTTTTTGTTGCGCCCAAGTAATAAACTCTGGTTCAATTTGATTATGCTCATTGCTTTTTGCCCTGTAGGGATCGGCAAAAAATTCAGTGTTTAGTTCACTATCAAAATGATCAGCAATTAAACCAATCAGCTCAGAGTTTTGTAGACTACGATATCCTACCGAATACCCCATTGAATGACCTAGTGAAACTCCCCAATGTGGTGTTTCGGGGGGAATATATAAAATATCTCCCGGCTCCATAACAACGTCAATAATCGGCTCAAAATGGTCAATATGTTTTAAACCATTAATTTTAGTTGTTTGATTTTGGGTATCGCCTTTTGCACCAACACGCCAATGCCGTTTACCACTTGATTGCACCAAAAAAACATCATAATTATCATAATGTGGGCCAACACCACCTTTATCAGTAGCAAAACTCACCATTAGATCATCAAAGCGCCATGAAGGAATAAAATTAAAGTTTTGTAAAAAAGGGTTTACCTCGGGAAGCCAGTGTTCAAGAGTTTGGATCAATAATGTCCAGTGACTTTCTGGCAATTGAGCAAAGTATTCTTCATCAAATGGACCATGTTCGAGCTGCCAATTTTCATTAGTGTTTTGAATAACCCGAGATTCAACTTCATCTTCAAGCGCCAACCCTGCTAGTTCGTTTGGCTCAATAAAGTTAGGTATATCCTTTAAAGCACTTTTAATAAAAAGCGGTTTCTTTTGCCAGTAATTGCACAAAAAATGTTCAATATTAAAATCGTTAAGCATAGATTTTTAAGTAAGTTTGCTAGCGGTTAAGTCAATAACCGCTAGCCTATAAAGAAGCGCTAAACTTGTTTGGCTTGAGCAATCGCATTACCGATATAGTTAGCAGGGGTTAAAGCTTTTAATGAATCTTTTGCTTCTTGCGGTAAATCTAACGCATCAACAAAAGCTTGCATTCCTGCTTGGTCAACTCTTTTGCCTCGTGTGAGTTCTTTGAGTTTCTCGTAGGGTTTTTCGATACCGTAGCGGCGCATTACCGTTTGAATTGGCTCTGCTAATACTTCCCAATTTTGATCGAGTTCATTTGCTAAAGATTGCTCGTTAACTTCAAGTTTACTAATGCCTTTTAGTGTTGCTTGATAAGCAATAAGTGAGTGGGCAACACCAACACCTAGAGCGCGAAGAGCAGTTGAGTCTGATAAATCGCGTTGCCAGCGTGAAACAGGTAGTTTTTGACCTAAATGGGTAAATAGCGCATTAGCAATACCTAGATTACCTTCTGAGTTTTCAAAATCAATCGGATTTACTTTGTGCGGCATGGTTGAAGAGCCAATTTCACCAGCGATGGTTTTTTGCTTAAAATGACCAAGCGCAATATAACCCCAAATATCACGATCAAAATCAAGCAAAATGGTATTGTAGCGAGTGATCACATCAAAGTATTCAGCCACATAATCATGCGGTTCAATTTGGGTAGTGTAAGGGTTCCAAGTGAGTTCTAAGCTTTCAACAAAAGCTTGAGCAAATGCAGACCAGTCAACTTCGGGGTAGGCCGAAATATGCGCATTATAATTACCCACCGCACCATTAATTTTTCCCATTAGTTGCACACGGCCAAATTGTGCTTGTTGGCGTTGTAGTCTTGCCACCACATTCGCCATTTCTTTACCTAAGGTAGTTGGTGAGGCAGGCTGACCATGAGTGCGAGACATTAATGGTACTTCGGCATATTGGTGGGCTAAATCAGCAATGGCATTAACCACTTGATCTTGATAGTCATTAACTACAACCGAAGCATCTCTTAGCATTAGGGCGTAAGATAAGTTATTAATATCTTCTGAGGTACAGGCAAAATGAATAAACTCACTTACTGCGCTTATTTCACTGTTAGTTGCTGTTTTTTCTTTTAAAAAGTATTCAACGGCTTTTACATCGTGGTTGGTGGTGCGCTCAATTTCTTTAACTTTAGCGGCATCTTGCTCAGAGAAATTATCGACAATATCATTAAGCAGTTGGTTTGCCGAATCAGAAAAAGCAGGCACTTCATTAATTTTATCGTTACTAGCAAGGGCTTGTAGCCACCTTACTTCAACAATAACGCGATACTTAATTAAGCCAAACTCACTAAAAATAGCTCTTAATTCTTTAGTTTTGCTACCGTAACGACCATCAGCAGGTGAAATTGCGGTTAAAGCAGATAAATCCATGGGGGCTCCTGTTGCGGAAATTGAATGCCGATAAAGGGGCGTTATTTTAACTGAAAACTCTTGTTTTGCACATCTTTGATGTATGAACAATTTGCAATAAAGGTTGCATAAGAAATGAACAAAATGTTAAACATTTTGCTATGCTTAACTTGACTAATATCATTAAAAGCTTAATTGACTATTGATTGGCATTGTAAAATTTAATGATTTAACTAATATGCTCTATGCGTAAATAAAAACAATGCCATAAAATTAGGGAACACCAATGAAAAATACGATTTATCCAACGGCTGATAACTTTCAAATTCCAAGGGCGCTATTTATAGGCGCTTGGAAAGTTTGGTTTAAACGTTTTTCTGATCACCAATCATGGCGACGAGGCGAAATGCCTGCTTTTAGCAATAGTGATAAGCTATGTGAGTTAATTGAGCAGCAAAATCGTTTTAGCTTAGAAGTGCTAAATCGTTTAATGGTTCCGTGGTCTTATCGTGATATAAGCCAGGTTTCAGAGGCTTTCTTTTTAATGAATACCGACGTTATTCGGTTGGTGAAAACCGCAGAAAATGAACCAGCTATTGCCCGTTTAACCGATCAGGCGCTAGATTACTGGGATGGCTTAACTTATTTAGAACAAGACCTATTTACCGCTTATGCAGAAGCAAGAATTCAAGCCGATATAGAAACGCCAAGCTCTGAAACCGTGGTTATTGATGATCACGGATTAGAGTTAATTGGTGAAGATATTTATCCGCCTATAGTTCCTAGTAAAGATGCTTCAGATAAAGCGTTTGCATCGGCATTGGTTGCTTGGATAGAAGAAGATCCTTTTACACCAATGTATCAACGTCAACCTGTAGGTGAATCGGTAAGTAGTTGGCATAATCGTTTAGAGCGTTTCTTTTGGCCAAAACCCCGAAATGCATTAATGCAAGTTTCACACTCTGCTGACGCCTTAATGTATCGAGCAGAAATATTAGCTAAAGGCATAGAAAATGGAAAAGAGTGGAGTCAAGCAGACAAAGATATGGCAGTTAAAACGGCTAACGAAATATTCTTGCAGGCAGGTGTTCCGCAAAAATCGGTAACTTGGGAAACCGTTCATGCAGTTATGAGCGCTGCAATTAAAGCTGACTCAAGTTCAAAAGCTAAAATGAACAGTGGTTGGACCTTATTAGCTTCATTTGCTACCCATTGGCTTAATAATAAAGAAGACAGAACCCCTATGGTTTGTTGGAATGGTAGAGTTTCTAGCTCTATTATTTCTCGTTTAGATTTCTTGCTAGTTGAAGCCGGTTATAAGCAATTAGGCGACCGATTTAAACATATAGGAACCATTCCTTGTATTGGTGGTACTCGCCCTCGTGAAACCTCATTAGATTGGCCCTCTGGTTATAGGCGTTGGGAAAGCCAAGTGGCAGCTTCAAAGTTTGTAAAGTTGATGGTTGATTGTTTAAACAACGAAAAAAACGAAGATGGCAGTTTAAAATATGAAGCCATGCCTATTCCAACGGGTGGCAGAGCAAAGTGGACTATTCAAGGGGTGCAGTTGGTTCTGTTTTCTGATGGTTACTAGATGTTGTTAACCGCTTCTTAAACTATATTATTCAAATTAAAAAACGCCTCAAAATGAGGCGTTTTTTATTGGTATTTAATAAAGAACTTGATACTACCAGCCGCACTGGCGAGCTTTATTTTGTTCGTCTAACCAAGTTTTTAATGGCGCAAAGTAATCAATAATGGCAGATGCATCCATTTGTTGCGATCCGGTTAAGGTTTGTAACGCTTCTTGCCATGGTCTTGATGAACCCATTTCTAACATTGCTATAATATTAGAGCCAGCTTCTTTGCTGCCATAAATAGAACAACGATGAAGTGGTCCATCTTGCCCTGCGGTTTTACAAAGTTCTCGGTGAAACTGAAACTGTAAAATGTGGGCTAAGAAATAGCGAGAATAGGGCACACTTGCGGGCACATGATATTTTGCGCCAGGATCAAAGTCGGCTTCGGTTCTTTCTACTGGGGCTTTTACGCCTTGATATTTTTCACGTAATTTCCACCAGCCTTCATTATACTTGTCTGCGGGTATTTCACCGTTAAAGACTCCCCAGCGCCAGCGATCAACGGTTAATCCAAAAGGTAAAAAGGCAACTTTGTCTAACGCCATACGCATTAAGAAAGGTAAGTCACCAGCCTCACTTGCAACTTCGTCAATTAAACCAATTTCTTTTAAATAGGCATCATTAATGGATAGAGCAACGGTATCACCTATGGCTTCATGAAAACCATCATTAGCACTTTCTCTATAAAGCATAGGCTGCTTTAAATTGTAGGCTCTTTGATAATAATTGTGTCCGAGTTCGTGGTGAATGGTAATAAAGTCTTCGGTATTAACCTTAATACACATTTTTATGCGATAGTCATCTTTATCAAAATCCCAAGCACTTGCATGACATTGAACCGTACGATCTTGAGGTTCTAAAAATAAAGACCGAGTCCAAAAGGTTTCTGGCAATGGTTTAAAACCTAAACTACTAAAAAAGTTTTCAGCAGTTTTAGTCATTTTTACTGCATCATATTGCTTTTGCTGTAAGCGTTTGCCGATATTAGTAGAGCTAGCTTCAGTTTTGGGTGCTACATCGGCATAAACATTACCCCAACTTTGTGCCCACATATTACCCAATAAATGCGCTGGAATAGGCTCGTGTAACGAAACAATATCATCGCCATATTTATCATTTAATTTTGCTCTAACATGGCATTGTAGCGAGTCGTACAGAGGTTTAACTTGTCCCCAAACCCTATCCATTTCCTTGGCAAAATCATCCGCAGGCATATCGTATTTAGAACGCCATAATGCGCCTGTGTCTTTATAACCTAGCTCGCTTGCTCCTTGATTAGCAATTTCAACCATGCGCGAATAATCTTTGCGCATTTGCGGCGAAACTTTACGCCAGTTTTGCCATGCAGCAAGCTTGTCTTGTTCACTAGTATTAGGATCGGCAAGAATACCGCTTAATTCACCAAGGTTATAACATTCTTTATTAGCACTACAACCTGTTGCATAAGTAGCGTCAAGATTAGCATTTATTGTGGCGAGTTCTTTGGTAAGTTCGCCATTATCAGGTGCAGGGATCACCAAACGACTTTTTAATATATCGAGTTTGCGACGAGTATCGTAGTCAACTTTTGTTTGGTTAAACGATTTTGCTTTATTAGCCAATGAAACCCCAAGTTTAGTGGCTTGTTCATTTGCAATTGCGGCAAGCTCGTTAGTATCACTTGTAACAAAGTTTGCTTGCACCCAAGCGGTTTTTGCTAAATAGCCATAATTATCTTCTAAAAGTTGCTCGGCTTCTGCAACAAAAGCCTTAGCTTCTGCTTCTGTTGGTGTGCTAGGTGAATTATTGGGCTGAGAGGAGTTAGTATTCTGTTGACAGGCAAATAGTACGCTAGCCAAACTAATTGTTAATGCCGTTTTGCGAAAGTGCTTTATTTTTATCATTCGTTTACCTTGTTTTATTCATATCTATACTGTACAAGCAGAATAACCTTGAGTAGCAAGGGCTTCAAGTAATTCTACTATTAATTTAATTTTCAGTTTAAGAGGAGTGTTGTGCTTGTTAGAATAGCTGAAATTTTACCAACATCTTTAAATTTGGGAAGTTAGATGGGAACGATTGGCCCTGTAATGTTAGATATTGACTCAACTGAATTATCAGTTGAAGACAAAACTTTATTATCCAATCCCTTGGTTGGTGGATTAATACTTTTTGCGCGTAACTTTAAATCGGCACAGCAAGTTTATGAGCTTACTCAATCAATAAAAGCGATTAACCCCAATATTATTATTGCGGTGGATCAAGAAGGCGGCAGGGTACAACGATTTAAAAATGAATTAACGCTTTTGCCCGCTTTAGGATTAATTGAAAACCTTTATCAAGTTGATCAAAATGCTGCCATTGAAGTTGCTTTAAACTTAGGTGAGCTAATGGCACTAGAAATACAATCGGTTGGTTGTGATATTAGTTTTGCTCCCGTATTAGATTTAGGTCTTAAAAAGAGTAGAGTAATTGGTGATAGAGCATTTTCAGAAAATGCAGCCGTTATAACTAACCTTGGTAACGCTTATATTCAAGGCATGAAAAAGGGCGGTATGTTGGCAACGGGTAAGCATTTCCCAGGACACGGCTCAATTGAAGCCGACTCACACCATGAAATTCCCATAGATGAAAGAAGTTTTGATAAAATTAATTCACTCGATATTGTGCCTTTTAAAGCACTAAGTAAAGACTTAGGCGCTATGATGCCTGCGCATGTTATTTATAACAAAGTTGATGATAGCCCCGCTGGTTTTTCATCTTATTGGTTACAACAAATACTAAGAAAAGATTGCGGATTTAATGGTGTGATTTTTTCTGATGATTTATCAATGAAAGGTGCAGAGGTGGCAGGTAGTTTTACCCAAAGAGCCAAACAAGCATTAAATGCAGGCTGCGATATGATATTAGTTTGTAATGATAGAGCCGCAGCGAATTTAGTATTAAGTAACCTAAATGAAAACTGGGTTTCGGGTGAATCTCACAAACGTTTAAATCGACTACTGAGCGAAACCAAACCACAAGGCTTATTGGCGCTTAAACAAACAGATAGGTGGCAGCAATTGTCACGCTCAATTGAAAGTTTTAAACAACAAATTAATCAATAAATTATATAAAGGAAATAAAACGTGGATATTTCAACCATAGAAAATTGGTTAACTAATACATTTGGCGAGTCAACTTTTTATATCAAAGTGTTTTTTGTGGTTTTTATCACATTGTTAGTCAGCTTAATTTGGCGAAGGCTTTTTAGAAAAATTCATTCTCAGTTAGAAAAAACAAAAAATGATTGGGATGATGCTTTAATAGTATCAGTTAACAAACCACTTAACCTTTTAATTTGGGGCGTTGGTGCTTGGGTTTTAGTTGAAAAACTATTTGTTTTTAACGTTAATAACAATCTCCAAGAAGTAGGTATTGTTTTTTTAGTGAGCTGGTTTGCCATTCGATTTATTCGTGAGGCAGAAAAAAATATTATTGCTAGCCACAAAAACAAGCAAGGCGAAGAACGTATTGATCCTTCAACCGTTGAAGCCATAAGTAAACTATTAAGAGTTTCGGTAAGCATTACAACTTCTTTGGTTATTTTACAAACTATGGGAGTGAGCATTAGCGCCGTATTAGCTTTTGGCGGAATAGGTGGTATAGCGATTGGTTTTGCCGCTAAAGACTTGCTCTCAAACTTTTTTGGCGGGCTTATTATTTATCTTGATAGACCTTTTTCGGTAGGCGACTGGATACGTTCAGCTGATAGAGAAATTGAAGGTACCGTTGAATATATTGGCTGGCGTCAAACCCGTATTAGAACTTTTGATAAAAGACCGCTTTATGTGCCTAATCAAGTGTTTAATAGCATTACGGTTGAAAATCCATCAAGAATGACCAATCGCAGAATTTATGAAACCATTGGTGTTCGCTATGATGATATGAGCAAAATGAAAGTTATTGTTGAGCAAGTAAAACAAATGCTCATTGCTCATCCTGAAATCGACACTAATCAAACCATGATTGTTAACTTTAATACTTTCTCTAATTCATCCATCGACTTTTTTATTTATACCTTTACCAAAACAACCGACTGGATTGCTTTTCACGAAATAAAACAAGATGTGCTATTGAAAATTGCCGATATTATCGAAGAGCAAGCCGCAGAAATGGCTTACCCAACGCAAAGATTGCAGATTGATGATTTGGAAAAATTAGCGGTACTAAAAGAAAACAGTACCGAAAGAATAAATTAAATGTTTGGGATCTGTTGAACTTTCAACAGATCCTGATCTTAAGACTAAGCATCAAAACTCTAGCTTTTGTGGGTAACAGAGTGAATAACTTTGTCATGCTCAAAGTAAACCGTAAATCCAGCATATTGCCAACGAGTAATCGGTGGTTCACCAACCGCATTATGTTTTTGCACTGGCGTACCAAAAACCGACTCAACTTGCTCCATAGATTGTCCATGCTTAGGTTTGCTTACTTGTGATTTTTGCTGCTGACCTATTTTAATTGGCCCTTGTGCCAATGCGATAGGGCTAGTAAGGCTTAATAGGGTTACCAGACCGATTGCTTGTATGTTCATTGATTGTCTCCATCTTAGAATTACCGTTAATATACTCTGGTAACCCTATGATTTAAAGTGATTAACTAATTTTATGTGTGCTTGTTCTTGGTTTTTTAGTCAAATGTTTAATTATTGTCACTAATACTTTCTTTAGCCGATTGCCTAAGCTGATTAGATTGAATTTTAAACACATGCCTAACAATAGCGTCACGATCAGATTCTCTAAGCTTAACAAATACTAATGCCATTTCATGTTCGTCACTATTTTCAATAGCATGACAATCAACCACTCTACCGTAAGCGATAATGCCAACACATTCTGGCACTAAAACCAGTTCAATTTTGATAACTTCGTCAATTTTATGCTGGGTATGGGTTTTAAATCGAATACCACCACCACTTAGATCTACTTGAGTGAGATCTTGTGGGTTATCGCTAAGAGACTGAATAACAAACCGAGTGAGCAGCTCAAACTTTTTATTCATGTTAAGCAAATAATTGCCAAGCTGGCTTTGCTTTTCTTTAAGTGACGATAAGTAACTTTGGTTTTCTTGCTCTAAGCGGCTAAGCTCTTGCAATAGGGTGATTCTGGGAGATTCTTCGCGCATTAGATCACTGACTTCAGGCGCATTTTCTATAGAATCAATCACTTCGTAATTTAAAATTAGCCAGTTTTTAATTCTAAAATATTCGCGTCTTTCGTTGTTATTACTTTCGGCAGTCATCAAATTGTCCTAAAAATTTAATCAGATCATCACTTATCATACTGATTAGTCAAATATTTACAAATAGTTGCAAGAATCACTTTGTGGCTTTGATTTGGGTTGGTAGAATTCAGCCACTAATAAAAAATATCCTAATTTTGTTTTATATGTCCGCTTTCTTTCAATATACATGGTCTAAGTAGAGTTCGTATATTGATAGTAGCAGAACTGGGTTAATTTTCTTTACTTGTGTTCAAGTTTGATTAATTAAATGAAATAAAATCAGTGACCTTACTTGGAAGTTTATGAAAAAATCAATTGGCCTTATGGTCGGTCTTAGATACACCCGAGCCAAAAAGAGTAATTTGTTTATTTCAATTATTGCGCTTTTTGCCATGATAGGTATTGCCTTAGGTACAATTGTACTTATTACGGTAATGTCGGTAATGAATGGTTTTCAGTCGGAGCTTCAAGATCGTATTTTAGGTATGGTTCCGCATGTGGTTGTTGGCGAGCGTGGTGATGGATTAGGCGATTGGCAAAGTGTCGATAAGCAAATAATTGAACATAAAGATGTGATTGCAACGGCTCCATTTATTGATGTGCAAGCTATGTTTAAAGCCAGAGGCAACACGCGTTTTGGATTGGTTCAAGGGGTATTGCCCGATAAAGAGAAAAGCGTGTCGATTATTGATGATTACTTTATTGCTGGCGACTTAAACAATTTAAAACCAAAAGAATACGGCATTATTTTAGGGGTTGGTGTGGCGCGCTCATTAGGAGTTGGTATGGGCGATAAAGTCAGTTTGTTAATTGCTGATGGCGGCACGGTTTCTCCTGCGGGTTTTGCTCCAAGGCAAAAACGCTTTACCGTGGTTGGTATATTTGAAACCAAAGCCGAAGCCGATGGTTTGATCTCTATGATCCATATGCGTGATGCCGCTGTGTTTACTCGCAAAGGCGATAAAGTCTCTGCCATTAGAGTAACCACTAATAATGTTCTTGATGCACAATGGACCGCTTATGAGCTTCGCAGTAAGCTCGATGATCAATATTTTGTGAGTGACTGGAACTACACGCACGGAACGCTTTTTAAAGCGATAAAAATGGAAAAAACCATGATGGGTGTTTTGCTTACTTTTATCATTTTTATTGCCGCGTTCAATATCATTTCCACGCTTGTGATGGTGGTTAATGACAAACAATCGGATATTGCTATTTTAAGAACACTTGGCGCAAGCCCAAGCAGTATTATGAAAATTTTTATTGTTCAAGGGTGCTTATATGGTGTGTTTGGGACAATATTGGGGGTAGTGTTAGGAGTATTGTTAGCCACTAATTTATCTGATGTGGTCGGCTTTATTGAAGGATTATTTAATGTCAACGTAATACCTGGTGATGTTTATTTCATTGGCTTTTTGCCATCAGAACTTCACTGGGAAGATGTAACCATTGTTGCTAGTGTTGCCTTATTATTAACCGTATTAGCTACTTTGTATCCTGCTTGGAAGGCTTCAAAAGTAAATCCTGCCGAGGCACTTCGCTATGAATAATCTTAATAATCATGCGGTTATATCTGCAACCAATATCCATAAGTCGTTCCGCGACGGAAAAAAGAATGTTGAAGTTTTAAAAGGGATTGATCTTAAAATTCAGCAAGGAGAAATGGCGGCAATTATTGGTGCATCGGGCTCTGGTAAAAGCACGCTATTACAGATCCTTGGCGGACTAGATTCGCTCGATAATGGCAAAGTGCTTATAGAAGGAAAAGATATTCACCAATTAAATGCAACAAAACAGGGAGAGCTACGCAATAAAAGCTTGGGTTTTGTTTATCAGTTTCATCATTTATTAGCAGAGTTCGACGCCAAAGAAAATGTAGCCATGCCATTAATTATTGGTGGCATAAATCAAAAACTGGCTTATGAGCGTGCTGAAAATATGATTGAAAAAGTTGGTCTTAAAGATCGTTTAACTCATAAACCTTCAGAATTAAGTGGTGGTGAAAGGCAAAGAATTGCTATTGCTAGAGCAATGGTAAGTGAGCCAGCTTGTATTTTAGCCGATGAGCCAACGGGCAATTTAGATGCTCAAACTGCATCGTCTATTAATGATTTAATGTTTGAACTTAATGAAAAAGATAAAACCAGCTTTTTAATTGTTTCTCACGATTTAAGTTTAGCTAATAGCATGCAGAAAACTTATCAAATGGAAGATGGTTTTTTAGCTCAAGTTGAATTGGCTGATCATATTTCTTAAACTGCTGATCGTATTTCTATAGTGGTGTATGTCTATAGTGAGTATATGTCTATGATGGGTATATGTTTATATTAGGTATATATTTATAATGAGAATATGTTCGGTACTAAAACCAAAAAACCTACTCAATGAGTAGGTTTTTTGTTAGCTATGTAGGCTCTATCTATCCGCCATATCTTTAACATCTCTTGATGGCTCGCCTGTATATAACTGACGAGGACGACCAATCTTTTGAATGGGATCGGCAATCATTTCATTCCACTGAGAAATCCAGCCAACGGTTCTTGCTAGTGCAAAAATTACCGTAAACATATTGGTAGGAATACCAATAGCTTGCAAAATAATTCCCGAATAAAAATCAACGTTAGGGTAGAGCTTTTTATCAATAAAATAAGGATCTTCAAGCGCTATTTTTTCAAGCTCCATTGCTACCTTAAGTATAGGATCATCACCTTTACCCGTGGCGGCAAGTACCTCGTGTGCGCTTTCTCGCATTACTTTAGCTCTTGGATCAAAGTTTTTATAAACTCGATGACCAAAACCCATTAAACGGAAAGGATCGCTTTTATCTTTTGCTCGTTTTATAAACTCTGGAATGCGTTCAACATCACCAATTTCGTTTAGCATTGTTAAACAGGCTTCATTGGCGCCGCCATGAGCAGGCCCCCAAAGTGAGGCAATTCCTGCGGCTATACAAGCAAATGGATTTGCACCCGATGAGCCCGCTAGTCTTACCGTTGAAGTAGAGCAGTTTTGCTCATGATCGGCATGCAGCGTGAAAATTCTATCCATTGCTTTAACTAAAATAGGATTAGGCTTTTCGTCATGCGAAGGCATTGAGAACATTTGGTTTAAAAAGTTTTCGGCATAAGTCATTTCATTTCTTGGTGAAATAAAAGGATGTCCCATTGAATAGCGATAACACATTGCTGCTATGGTTGGTAATTTAGCGATTAATCGAAATGCACTTTTTTCGCGGTGCTCAGGATCGTTAATATCAAGAGAGTCGTGATAAAAAGCCGATAACGCACCTACAACACCAACCATAATTGCCATTGGGTGAGCATCGCGTCGGAATCCGCGGAAGAACATGGCTAGTTGTTCATGCACCATGGTATGGTTATTTATTCGATCAACAAAAGCTTTATTTTCTGCCTTATTGGGTAGTTCGCCATTAAGTAATAGGTAAGCAACTTCCATGAAATCACATTTTTCGGCCAGCTGATCAATAGGGTAGCCACGGTAAAGTAGCGTGCCTTTACCGCCATCAATGTAAGTGATTTTTGATTCACAAGAAGCGGTTGACATAAAGCCTGGATCATAGGTGAACATTCCGCTTTTAACCAAGCTAGAAACATCAATAACATCGTTTCCTGCACTTGGTGAATACACGTTTAATGTTAACTCTTCGCCCGTTGGTAATGTAAGTTTGGCGGATTTATCCGTCATAATTGTTGGCTCCTGTTAAATTCAAGTTACTTGAAACTGACGTCTTTTATTTGATTTTGTTGCAATTTAGTGAAAATTAACCGTAACTTTATATGCAAAATTCAAACGTTTATATCAGCGCGCTACTATATAGTGAGTTGAAGTTTTGTCAATCTTAATTAATTTAAGTCAATTTTAAACTCGGATCTGATGTAATAAAATTGACTTAAATCAGTTAAATTGGAGTTTCAATTGTAATCAAATAACAAGACTTATATAATTTGCGACCATCAGAATTGAGCATAAAGCAAAAATAAGTTTAGCAGAGCTCGCAATTTCTGCTTAAAATAATAAAGATCCTTACCTAAATTTTTTTCACTAAAACGAGAAGATTAAATATCGTGAAACAGAAAAGACCCGTAAACCTTAATCTGGCAACTATTAAGTTTCCAGTGACAGCAATTTCATCGATATTCCATCGAATATCAGGTGTTCTTTTATTCTTATCTATTCCACTTTTAATGTGGATTTTGCAACTTAGCCTAACACCCAGTGGTTTTGGAGAAGTAAAAGCTATTTTATCTAGCGGAATTGCAAAATTCTTACTTTGGGCATTTTTAACAATGCTTGCTTACCACATTTTTGCTGGTATTAGACATTTGTTTTTAGATGCTGGAATAGGCGAGTCGCATAAAGCCGGTCGTGCAACAGCATACACAGTTATGATACTAGGTGTTACTGCATCAGCATTAATAGGAGTTTGGTTATGGTAGCCCCAGCAACAAGTTTAGGTAGAAGTGGATTACACGATTGGATCATCCAGCGGATTACCGCAATTGTACTAACCGCTTATGTTCTTTATTTAACTGGATTTGTAACATCAGCAGAATTTTTAACCTATGAAGTATGGAAAGGTCTATTTGAAACAACTTGGTTTAAGATTTTCTCTTTGTTTGCCGTTGCTTCTATTTGTTTTCATGCTTGGGTTGGTATGTGGGTTATTTCAACCGACTATATTAAACCAATGGGTGTTCGACTAGTTTTTCAATCATCAATTGTAATTTTTTGTTTGGCGTGCCTAGTTTGGGGCGCTCAAATTCTTTGGGGTGTATAAATGAGTGTTCCAGTTTACACGTTTGATGCGGTAATTGTTGGCGGTGGTGGTGCAGGAATGCGCGCCTCATTACAGCTTGCTAAATCGGGTCAAAAAGTAGCATTAATTTCAAAAGTTTTTCCGACACGCTCACATACTGTGTCTGCCCAAGGTGGTATTACCGTTGCTTTAGGTAATTCTCACGAAGATGACTGGCGCTGGCATATGTTTGATACCGTAAAAGGTTCTGACTATATAGGCGATCAAGATGCGATTGAATATATGTGTGAAAATGGTCCTGATGCAATTTTAGAACTCGATCACATGGGGTTACCTTTTTCGCGTTTAGACAATGGCAAAATTTATCAGCGTCCTTTTGGCGGTCAATCAAAAGAGTTTGGTGGTGAGCAAGCGGCACGTACCGCAGCCGCTGCCGATAGAACAGGACATGCGCTATTGCATACGCTTTACCAGCAAAATTTAGCCGCACATACTCAGTTCTTTAATGAATGGTATGCGATTGACTTATTAATGAATGACGATGGTCAGTGTTGTGGTGTTTTTGCGATGTCGATTGAAAGTGGCGAAACCGCCTTATTTAAATCGCGTGCGACTGTTTTTGCAACGGGTGGCGCTGGCAGAATATTCCAATCAACAACTAACGCATTGATTAACACTGGTGATGGTGTTGGTATGGCGCTTAGAGCGGGTATTCCAGTACAAGATATCGAAATGTGGCAATTCCATCCAACCGGAATTGCCGGTGCAGGTGTTCTGGTAACCGAAGGTTGTCGCGGTGAAGGTGGTTATTTAATTAATAAAGATGGCGAGCGCTTTATGGAGCGGTATGCGCCAAATGCTAAAGATTTAGCAAGCCGAGATGTTGTGGCTCGTTCAATGACAAAAGAAATATTAGAAGGGCGCGGCTGTGGTCCAAATGGTGACCATGTAATGCTTAAGCTCGATCATTTAGGCGAAGAAACTTTAGAAACAAAACTGCCAGGTATTTGTGAGCTTTCTCGAACCTTTGCTCATGCCGATCCCGTTGAAGTACCTATTCCTGTTGTACCAACTTGTCACTACATGATGGGCGGTATTCCAACCAATAAATATGGACAAGTTGTAGGTAAAAAACCAGGTCAGGAAGAATATATTGTTGATGGTTTATATGCCGTTGGCGAAATTGCTTGTGTATCTGTGCATGGTGCAAACCGCTTAGGTGGTAACTCATTACTTGATTTAGTGGTTTTTGGCCGTGCAGCTGGTATGTATTTAGAAAAAGCCTTAGCAGATGGCATGCCGCAAAGTGATTTCACTCAAGAAAACATTGATGCCACTACAGCTCGCTATAATCGCTGGGAAAATGCCGAAAATGGCGAAGATCCTGTCGCAATTCGTAAAGATATGCAGCAAATTATGCAAAATCACTTTGGCGTGTTTAGAACGGGTGAATTAATGGAAAAAGGTATGGTTGAACTTGAAAAAGTGGCTGAGCGCTTAAAGTCAGCGGCTTTACTCGACCGCTCAAAAGCCTTTAATACTTTACGCGTAGAGTGTTTAGAGTTAGATAACTTAATGGCAACCGCAAAAGCAACCGCTAAGGCCGCTAATTTCCGCGAGGAAAGTCGTGGCGCACATAGCCGTGAAGATTTCACTGAACGTGATGATGAAAACTGGCTAACCCATACTATTTACTACCCTGAAACTCATGAGATGGACAAACGTCCTGTTAATATGAGTCCAGTAAATGTAGATGCATTCCCACCAAAAGCAAGAACATACTAGGGGAAATTTTTAAGATGAAACTGAAATTTTCAATTTATCGTTACAACCCAGATCTCGATAAAAAGCCTCGTATGCAAGAATACGATCTTGAGGTGGAAGAGGGCTCTGACATGATGGTTTTGGATGCTTTGCTCGAATTAAAAGAGCAAGATCCCACTTTATCATTCAGACGTAGCTGCCGCGAAGGGGTTTGCGGATCAGATGGTTTAAATATGAATGGTAAAAATGGCTTAGCGTGTATTACACCGCTGAGCGATTTAAAAGGTAAAAAAATTGTTATTCGTCCTTTGCCTGGCCTACCTGTTATTCGTGACCTTGTGGTCGATATGGCGCAATTTTATCGTCAGTATGAAAAAGTTCGCCCTTATCTAATTAACAAAGACGAGCCACCGGCGCGTGAACGTCTACAATCACCCGAAGATCGCGCTAAGTTAGATGGCTTATATGAATGTATTCTTTGTGCTTGTTGTACAACATCTTGTCCATCGTTCTGGTGGAACCCAGAAAAGTTTATTGGTCCATCGGGGCTATTACAAGCTTATCGTTTCTTGATTGATAGCCGTGATTCTGAAACTGCTTCGCGCTTAGCTGATTTAGACGATGCCTATAGCGTGTTCCGTTGTCGCGGAATTATGAACTGTGTTGATGTTTGTCCTAAAGGCCTAAACCCAACTCAAGCGATTGGACATATTCGTTCAATGTTGCTCGAAAAAGGCACCTAATTGGGCTAAAACAGAAAAGTTTAAGAAATCTTGTCAAAGTTAAACTACACTTTTTAGTATAAATTTAACCAGAAAACAGCTTTTAACTATGGTTTAAAAACTCATGTTAAAGGCTGTTTTTAGTTATGCGATTAAAAACTAGTTATCTAAAGACACAAACATTGATCCGCGATCTAGTCTTTTAGTTTTGAAGTCACTATAATACGCGCAATTTTTTAAAGTGCCTTAAAGGCATTTTAAATTGACTCTTTAATTCAAACCAAAAGTGGAAAGTAAATCATGAACTTACACGAGTATCAGGGTAAGCTGTTGTTTAAACAATATGGCCTCCCAGTTTCAAATGGTATTGCTGTTGATTCTCCTAAAGCGGCTTTTGAAGCGGCTGGACAAATTGGCGGTGATAAATGGGTAGTAAAAGCACAGGTTCACGCAGGTGGACGTGGCAAGGCAGGCGGTGTAAAGCTTGTTGATAACAAGGAAGATGTTAAAGAGTTTGCAAAAACTTGGTTAGGCAAAAACTTAGTTACTTATCAAACTGACGAAAATGGTCAGCCAGTAACTAAAATTTTAGTTGAAGACTGCACCGATATTGCTCAAGAGCTCTACTTAGGCGCTGTGGTTGACCGCTCTACACGTCGTGTTGTGTTTATGGCATCAACCGAAGGTGGTGTAGAAATTGAAAAAGTTGCCGAAGAAACACCAGAAAAAATTCATAAAGCCATTATTGATCCACTAGTTGGCGCTCAATCTTATCAAGGTCGTGAATTAGCCTTTAAAATGGGTTTAGAAGGTAAAAATGTTAAGCAATTTACGCATATTTTTATGCAACTTTCTAAATTATTCCACGACTTAGATTTAGCCCTGCTTGAAATTAACCCTTTAGTGATCAAAGAAGATGGTGATCTACACTGTTTAGATGCAAAAATTAATATTGATGGTAATGCTATTTATCGTCATCCTCAATTGCGTGATATGCACGATCCTTCACAAGAAGACGAACGTGAAGCACACGCCGCCTCATTCGACTTAAACTATGTAGCGCTAGATGGCAACATTGGCTGTATGGTTAATGGTGCTGGCTTAGCAATGGGCACAATGGATATTGTAAACCTACATGGCGGCTCACCAGCTAACTTCTTGGATGTTGGTGGTGGTGCAACTAAAGAGCGTGTGGTTGAGGCATTTAAAATTATTTTAACTGACGATAATGTAAAAGCGGTTTTAGTGAATATTTTTGGCGGTATTGTTCGTTGTGACTTAATTGCCGAAGGTATTATTGGTGCAGTTGAAGAAGTTGGTGTTGAAGTGCCTGTTGTTGTAAGACTTGAAGGTAACAATGCTGAGTTAGGTAGAAAAGTATTAGCAGATAGCGGTTTAAATATTATTGCCGCAACTAGTCTTAAAGATGCTGCCGTAAAAGTTGTTGCTGCAGCGGAGGGCAAATAAATGAGCATTTTAATTAATAAAGACACTAAAGTAATTTGCCAAGGTTTTACTGGTTCTCAAGGAACTTTCCACTCAGAACAAGCCATTGAATATGGCACTAACATGGTGGGTGGTGTAACCCCAGGAAAAGGTGGTCAAACTCACCTTGGATTGCCTGTGTTTAACACCGTTGCCGAAGCGGTTGAATCAACTGGTGCAGATGCTTCTGTTATTTATGTTCCTGCGGCTTTCTGTAAAGACTCAATTTTAGAAGCGGCTAATGCAGGTATTAAGCTTATTGTTTGTATTACCGAAGGCATTCCAACCCTTGATATGTTAGATGCCAAAGTTAAGTGTGACGAGTTAGGCGTGCGTTTAATTGGACCAAACTGCCCAGGTGTTATTACACCGGGTGAATGTAAAATTGGTATTATGCCAGGTCACATCCATAAGCCTGGTAAAGTAGGGATTGTTTCACGCTCAGGCACTTTAACTTACGAAGCAGTAAAACAAACAACCGATACGGGTTTTGGTCAATCAACTTGTGTGGGTATTGGTGGCGATCCAATTCCTGGCACTAACTTTATCGACGTTTTAGAAATGTTTGAAAAAGATCCTGCAACCGAAGCCATTGTTATGATTGGTGAAATTGGTGGCACAGCAGAAGAAGAAGCGGCTGCTTACATTAAAGAAAATGTGACTAAGCCTGTTGTCTCTTACATCGCTGGTGTAACAGCTCCTCCCGGAAAAAGAATGGGGC